>JBNKJP010000020.1:0-248689 GCA_050291245.1 Candidatus Thiodiazotropha sp.
TCGCCCGAAGGGAGCCGCCCCAATACGCCAGCTCTGTGTTGTGGCTCTTGGAAAGGGCTTGCCATTCCCTGCGAGCCACGCCTTGATCTGACGCATTGGGGCGGCTCTGAATGGTACAGAATCTATGACGAGGTACACTAGGGTGGTGTAACGTACAGGGCGCACACCAGCCAACGGCTTCATCAGGTTCTCAGCATCGCCTCGGCGTGGGCGATCTTCTCTTCCGCTTTGTCGAGAATCTTGAGGCTGAGCTTGGGAGAGAGTTCACCCAGATTGAGCTTGTGCAGCGAGGGAACCTGATCGAGGGTCGGCAGGCTTCCCATCTGAGGCGTACCGATATAGGCATGCAGTTGGGCGACGATTACCAGGTCGGCATAATCGGCGTCGCCGTCATGCTCCCGTAACCAGTTTTCCGCCTCCTGAGTCACGATGATCAGGTCTTCGATAAAGCCCCAGTCGCGCAGGATCACGCTGCCGATGCGTCCGCGCATGTCATGCATGACCTGCTGCAGTTTTTCATCGTCGTTTGCCACCTCTGGGAACCGCTCCGCATAGCTGAGAATGGCAACATTGCCGATATCGTGCAGCAGCCCGGCCAGCAGGGCGTGTTCCGGATTGAATTTCTGGGAGATCTTGGCCATGACATAGCACAGGGCGCTGACCTTGACGCTGTGTTGCAACAGATTTTGCATCTGCTGCTTGAGTACCTGAGAGCGGGTCGTGAACAGTTCACGCAGGGCGAAGGTCAATACCAGTTTGTGGGTGGTATCGGCGCCCAGCCGGACAATCGCGGCGGGGCAGGAATCAACCGGCGTCACGCCGGCGTAGAGGGGACTGTTGGCGGCCCGGATCAGTTTTGTGGTGATTGCCGGATCGGTCTGTACGATATTCGCCAGGGTACGGGCGTTGGTGGTTTCGTCGCGCATGGCGCGTCCCACCCGCACCGCCACATCCGGCAGGCTGGGCAGCACCAGGCAGTCGTTGTTGAGATCCGTGATCAATGCCTCGGTCAGGCGATTCTCCGCGACATCCTTGTCGAATCGCTGAGTTTCGAGATCGGGATCCAGTTCGGTAGCCTGAATGCCTTCCTCCTGACTGAGCAGGCCGTTTAACAAGGCATTGTCAATCATCAGGTAGTCGACCGATGAGAGGCAATCGACGTCATAGCGCCGGGGAATCAGGTTGGCGATGGCGTTGCACGCCTGAGGCGACTGCTCGTCGAACTCGCTCACCCGCCCATCACTGGATTGCAGTCGCAGGCGGCCTTTGAGGAGGAACAGACTGAAGGCGGTATTGTCGCCCTGTTTCAGGATGGTCTGTCCACGGCCCGCAGAGTAGATCTTCAAAGAACGGGCGAGTAACTCCAGCTGAATATCGCTGAGTGGCTGGAGGGGCTCGAATTGTTTCAGCAGTTCGGGTGTCGGGTGTGTCATGGTGTCCAGTGGTTCCCTTCTTCTTCTGAGATCAGCAGCCACACTTACTGGGACGTTGCTGATGCAGCTCGAGCGTCCCGGTGAGCTGATCAATACGAGTCAGCCGGTGCCGTTCGAGATAGCTCAGAATCCCTTCGTTGATGGATTTACAGATGAGAGGATTGTAGAACAGGGCCGTGCCGACGCCCACCGCGCTGGCGCCGGCGATGATGAATTCCAGGGCATCCTCGGCCGAGGTAATGCCCCCCTGGCCGATGATCGGTATCTGGTGGTGCTTGCAGACCTGATGCACCTGATGCACCTTGAGCAGGGCCACGGGTTTGATGGCGGGTCCGGAGAGACCGCCCTGATTGTTGCCGATGATCGGCTGGCGGCTCTCGATATCGATGGCCATGCCCATCAGGGTGTTGATCACCGAAAAGGCATCCGTGCCCGCCTCGATACACCCCCGGGCGTTGCCGGCGATATCGGTCTGGTTGGGTGACAGTTTGGTGATCAGGGGCTTGCGGGTTGCCTTGCGGCATGCCTCGACCACGCGCGCGGACATGGCGGGGTCGTTACCGAAGGCCACCCCGCCCTCCTTCACGTTGGGGCAGGAGATGTTGATCTCGATGGCGTCGATGGGCGAATCATCGAAGCGTCGGGTGACCGCCTCGTACTCCTCGATACTCGAACCCGAAACATTGGCGATGAAGCGGGTTTCCGTGAAATCCAGGGCGGGCAGGATGTTGCTGATCACATGCTCCACACCGGGGTTCTGCAAGCCGATGGCGTTGAGCATGCCCTGAGGGGTCTCATAGATCCGGTGAGGTGGGTTGCCGAGGCGGGGATCCAGGGTGGTGCCCTTCAGGCAGATACCACCCACGTCCCGATTGCTAAAGCCATTGACCCTTGTGTACTCTTCCCCGAAGCCGACACAGCCGGAGAGCAGCACAATGGGGGTATTGAATGACATGCCGCAGAATTCGGTTTTCAGGGTCGCGGGGCTGTTACTGCTCATGAATCTATTCTTATACTCTGTTCAGGGGTGATGGGATGTTTCATGTGGTACTCTTCGAGCCCGAAATCCCGCCGAATACAGGAAATATCATACGCCTGTGTGCCAATAGTGGCAGCAAATTGCACTTGATTCACCCCCTGGGATTCGAATTGGATGACAAACGCCTGCGGCGTGCCGGTCTCGACTACCGGGAGTGGGCGGAAGTTAAGGAATACAATTCCCTGGATGGGTTTCTGAAACAGGTGAACCCCACCCGGCTGTTCGCCTGTTCCACCAAGGGCCGAAAGAACTACGCCGAGGTGGGCTATCAGCCCGGAGATGCCCTGCTATTCGGGCCTGAAAGCCGGGGATTACCGGCTGCGGTGTTGGATTCGTTGTCCCCCGAGCAGTGCATTCGGGTGCCTATGCGGGCCCAAAGCCGTAGCTTGAACCTGTCGAATTCGGTGGCGGTGATCCTGTTCGAAGCCTGGCGTCAGTGGGATTTTCGCGGCGGTATTTGACCGTTTAATTAACGAAACTACGTACTCAGTCGTAGTATTCCACGAACGAGCAAGCACAAACTCCTGCCGAACGCCGAGCCTCGATGAGCTGGGCGCAGCGGCTCAAGCGCGTTTTCAACATTGACATCGAGACATGCAGCGCCTGTGGCGGCGCCATGAAAGTCATCGCCGGCATCGAGGATCCGGTGGTGATCAAGCCGATACGCGATCACCTGAAGTACAAGGCAGAAGCCAGTGAGTCCCGGGCGCTACCTGAAAGCCGGGCAGCGCCGATCAGTCGGCAGTCAGGGCTGTTTGACTGAGGAGGCCGAAAACCAACCGTTCCCATCAGGATGCTGCGCGCACGCCACCGCGGCAGGGTTCGGCGTGCATCGCATGGTCGCCGAGGGGGTCAGCAGCAACCAGAAGCTGGTGGACTTGCGTGAAAAGGGTGTTTGTTCCTCCTATACACAACAGGGCAAGAGCGATTCGAAATATTCTCGGTACAGTCTGTTTCCTTTTTCTGCGTGTTGAGTCCAGCGGGTCTAGGGGTTACGGTTGACGCTACGGTACAGATCGACCACCTCGCCCAACTGGTTGGACTCCAGATCCGCTGCCATGGCGGAGAAGCCGATGACAGGGACTCCCGTCCATATCGCATATTCGGAACCAATGCCCCCAATGACCTCAGTCATACCGATAATGCCAGGATTAGCTTCGTAATCGTACAATGTACTATTGGCAGCTATGGTCACCCAACCCGCCTCAAAACCAGGATCGAGATTCCAATAGAATCCATTCGGGGCAGGAGTGCCGAAAACAGACAGGTTGCCACCTATAGAACGATTTACAGAAACTACGTTGACTACTCGTTGCAGAGCAATTGTTTCAGACCAGGGATCGAGAAGAGGCGGTTCAGGCCAACCATCTACTGAGACAATCCGAATTTCATCAACATTTTCTTCATAGTCATAGCTGAAGAGAACCACCTCGATATCAGGTGTTTCATTTGTAACATAGCCGGTATTACTGCAGAGCGTACCATTCACATCAGATGGATAGTCACTGGCCTGCGTACCCACGCTTTCAAGGAGCACGGTTTCACCATCGTCGACACCATCATTCAAGGCACCCGCGCAAGCTTCTATCGGACCATCGCCATCCAGGTCATTGGTCAGCGTGCTGCTGTTCCAGATACCATGCTTACGCATCGGATAGGTTAACACGATATCGGTCTCACCATTGACCTCACTCTTGACGAAGTAAGGCGCGGAGACCGAATCGGCACTCAGTACCAGGGCGATGGGCAAGGGGTTTGAGCCCATGGGGATCGACGGGTTGGGGGCGATGTCGAAGAGCGCACCGGTGTCGTATTCCGTCAAGGGCACATCGATGGACTTCACCCTGTTGCCGTCCGTACTCAGTATGTTCGCCCGCTGTATGTCGCCGGAGGCGAGCGAGGGCAGCTGAGAGTTGAGCGCATCATCCGGCCGGTAGTGCTGGGCGACCGTTGAGTAGTTGTCGATGTGGGTGGCCTGCTGCACGTAGGCGGCGCCTCTGCTGACCCTGATCATGATGGAATAGGCCTTGATGCCGCCACTGGGCTCCACCAGACCCGCGTTCATACTGTCACCATAAGGTGCGCCGGCCCCTCCCCCATCCTGGGCCACCCCTTGCGTTGACAAAGCACCGGACTCAAAGCCATTGACTTGCTCATTGGCATCACCAGCGCTCCAGGCATCCGCCACCACCGAGCAGTCCGCCGGACTGCCCGTAGCGTCATGCCGCAGGCCGTCCACGATGGAGCGATCCCCTGCTGAGGCATTGACGATACCATCGGCAACCCCACCGGCATCGATCTCCGCGAAGAGGCCGCCGTCTTCCGCCGGGGCTGGGCCATCGGCGATCACCCCCATCTCGATGATCTCCACATAGCCCTCGGTCAGGTCCCAATCGGTGGTCAGAGTGTAGCTGTTGGTGAAGTCGATACCGGCCTGCAGGCGGGCCTTCTCCGGATAGCTGCAGCTCTCGTCCTCGGTGATGAGGTTGGGCAGACCGGTCGCTGCATTCAAACGCAGCGTGGCGTTCCATACATCGTAGGGCGAGAGGTAGATATTGAGGTCCAGCACATCATAGCCGAAGCGCGACTCATGAAACCTCACCTTGACCGCCTTGAAGAGCCCGGTGGTGTTAGTGACGGTGAGGTTGGTGATGAAGTCGTTGTTGACGGTGTAGTAAGGCAACAGCGTGACTTGGCCCGCCCCGTCGGTATTTATATGGACGGCTATAACATCGGCAGTGGAGAGGGCCACCAGCAGAGCGACCGCTATTCTAAATATTCTTAACACAGTAACACTTCCTTTCCCCTGACATCAAAGCCTAAGGGAGTATCCACAATCATCAAGTCCAACTCATAATGAGACTTTAAAGATACCTTAACTCAAACATTTCGCCCGGGAACGCGATGATCGTGCCGAGATCGCTGTTCAGATGCGGATTTGCGATTGAATCAATAACCTGAGCTATTGATGATTGAGCAAATACCGCAAGTTAGTTTCTTTTCTAAGTGGCTGGGTGAAATAATCTCATCAATGGATGTTTTTAAACAGTACCATTGTTTTAGGCGAAGAGCTATTTCGCCGGATTGTGACAGGTTGAGCACAACCATACATTTCCAAACTACATGGACAGCCATTGTTGCAAACTACATGGACAGCCATTGTAAGAAAACTGGATTTGCGATCAAAAATACACAACTACTACTATCCGGTTAAAAATATAAATCAGCGACGGCAAGATGCACGAGGTCAACATCATCGATCAGTTGTTGCCAGAGCCCGGTGCATTCTATGTCATGGACAGAGGATTTCTCGATTTCGAACGACTTTACCGACTACACACAGCGGGCAGTTTCTTTGTCATACGAGCCAAGGCGAATCTGCGGGTCAAGCGACGTTACTCGAATCCGGTGGATCGGTCGAGCGGATTGATCTGTGATCAAACCGTGGTGCTGACCGGTTTTTTTATTCGCTAAAAGGTAACGAGGAGCCGTTGCGACGAATTCGTTTCAAAGACCCGGACACCGACAAAACGCCGGTGTTTCTGACCAATAACTTTACGCTGCCGGCATTGGAGTGTTCGAGAGGTTTGGTCAGATCAGCAACATCCGGCAAGCAGAGAGTCCGAATGGGTGTGCAGTGATCTACTTCTCGTACTGGAAGTCGGATCTATATTTTTCGACATTCCGGTGTATTCCAGCCTTCACCGGAATGACGAATTAATCAGGAGTTTCTTAGAAATACATTTAAATTGGTCCAGTTTTTCTTCTGGAAACGCCAAATAATAGGAGTAATCCTGAACCGAACAGCCATATGGCAACTGGAAGAGGAACAACTTCTACAACACCATATGCTGATGAAGAAGTATTGGCATCATTGGTATAGTCATTCCATTGGCCTAAATGATCAAGCTGACCACTACGAGTTGTCCACATATGGGCATAGTTCTCATAACCATGGTTCCTCCCCCAATAATAATTGTCAGGCTGTCCTACGTTCCAGTTTGTAAAGGTTACCGGTTCACCATTTGCCCATACAAATGTACCTTCTTGTGCGGCATCGTTTAACCCAATCCATATAACTGATGATGAAAAAGTTGTTGGTACCAATGGATCAAATGTATTTAAAACCCAGTCGTTTTCTGCTTGATTGTTAATCGTTACAAGATGTCCATTCATAGTCAGCGCTTCTGACTCAGAATCCGTCCAAGTAGCATTATCGAGCAGGTAGTATGTGTGTCCATTAGTTGGGTTGATCAGCGGACCAGACAGTATTGCTGCGTGAATAAGGGTTGGGAATAACAGGCTAGCAAAAGAAAGCAAACTCAATAGTCTTGTTTTCATTGAAACCTCCCATGTTAGTGATGAAAACGGCCTACCGCGAATAGTATATACTTATGATATTTCTAATATTCAATATATTTTAGTAAGCATAACTCAATTCATATTCAAAGCTATCTGTACATTACGAATACAGTCAGAACAGCCGTCACCTGCCGTTCGAGTTTCTCGAAGAGGTCTCACGGCGCATCATCAACGAGGTGTCGGGTATCTCAAGGGTGGCGTATGACATCTCGAGCAAGCCGCCGGCAACGATTGAGTGGGAGTGACCTACACTGGCAGGCAATGACTGACAACAGCGGGTATTTCGCCTGATGCTTCAAAGTATCGAAACTGAGCGATAGACTCTGTAGAAACTCTGTAACGCAAGGACGCGGATCATGCCCCATGTGGCGGCCAGGAGGGCTAGCCGGGACGATGATGCTGGTCGTTACCAGCGTCAACGGTCCGAGCAAATCCTTCTCTATCAGATCGTTGACGAGTATTACCCGGCGTTCGCAACGTTTATGACAGAGCGGGGAAAGGAATTGCCGGGTTATGAGCAACGGGAATTCAAAGAATTTCTCAAATGCGGCCGGTTGGAACACGGCTTTTTGCGGGTTCGCTGCGAGTCCTGCCACACCGAGCATCTGGTTGCTTTCAGCTGTAAATGAAGAGGGTTCTTCCCAAGCTGCGGTGCGCGACGCATGGCCGTAAGCGCAGCCTTGCTGGTTGACGAAGTCCTGCCCGCGTCGGGCGTTTTCTGGAACGCTAGGGTCTGCTGGAACGGGATATGGAGAACAGCTACCTGGCGGGAGATGCGGTGGATGACGATCTGATGGCGCCATTGCTTGGGCATTCGATCAGCGCGTTTTCAACATCGACATCGAGACCTGCAGCGCCTGTGGCGGTGCCATGAAAGTCATTGCCTGCATCGCAGGGGTCAGCAGCAACCGGAAGCTGCTGGATTTGCGTGAAAAGGGTGTTTATCCCTCCTATACACCTTCCGCCTTCTGGCTGCGTTCCAGCAGGTTGCGCACCGCGGTTTCCGGTTCAAGTCCTTCGTAGAGCACTTGATAGACCTGTTCGGAGATGGGCATATCCACCCCATGGCGTTTGGCCAGGGTATGAATCTCTTGAGCGGCATGTACCCCTTCGACCTCCTGGCCGATCCGCGCCAGGCCCGCATCGAGGGAGAGCCCCTCGGCCAGGGCAAGACCCATGCGTCGGTTGCGCGACTGGTTGTCGGTACAGGTCAGCAGCAGGTCACCCAGACCGGCGAGTCCCATGAAGGTTTCGGCTTTTCCTCCGAGTTGCAGGCCCAGGCGCATGATCTCGGCCAGGCCCCGGGTGATCAGCGCGGCCCGGGTGTTGGCGCCGAAGCCGAGCCCGTCGGCGATTCCGGCGGCGATGGCGAGCACGTTTTTGCTGGCTCCGCCGATCTGCACCCCGATCAGGTCGTCACTGGTATAGGCGCGAAACCAGGGGGCATGCAGCAAATTCGCGATGTGCTCCGCGTGCGCCGGGGTAGTGGCGGCCACGGTGATGGCGGTGGGCAATCCCTGAGCTACTTCCCGGGCGAAGGTGGGACCGGAGACGACGGCCAGCTCATGGCCCGGCAGCTGTTCCGCGGCCACCTCGCTGAGCAGCCGCTGACTGCCCGGTTCCAGGCCTTTGGTGGCCCAGGCGATACCGGGTTTGTCCTTGATCAACGGCAGGATCGATCGGGTCACCGCGTGAAAGGCGTGGCTGGGTACCGCGATGAGGATCTCGGTGACCCCTTGCAGGGCCTGAGCCAGATCCGCTTCCGCCTGGAGTAACTCGGGAAACGGGATGCCGGGAAGATACTGCAGGTTCTCCCGTGCCCGGGAGAGTGCGTTGATCTCTTCCTTGAGATGTCCCCATAGTCGCACCCGGTGGCCGTTGCTGCTGAGCAGTATGGCCAGTGCCGTCCCCCAGGAGCCGGCGCCCAGTACGGCGATGGTTTTATCCGTGGCGTGGGTCACTACTAGTGCTTGGGTTCGTCTTGCGAGGCTTGTTGTGCCTGCTGCACCCGCTGTTGATGGTGCTGGGCGTAGAGCAGGTCGAAGTTGACCGGCTGCAGCACCATCTGCGGAAAGCTGCCCTTCATGACCAGGTCGGCGATGGTTTCACGCACATAGGGAAACAGCTGGTTTGGGCAGTAGGCGCCCAGCAGGGGGCCCATTTCCGGTTCGCTGAACCCCTTGGCGCTGAAGATCCCGGCCTGCTTGACCTCGGCCAGATAGGCGGTCTGATCGCCGATTTTGGTGGTCACGGTCACCGTCAAGGTTACTTCAAAAACCTCGTCGGAGAGTTTGCTGACTTCCGTGTTCAGGTTGACACCGGTTTCGGGTTTCCACTCCTGCTGGAAAATGCCGGGAGAGTTGGGGGTTTCGAACGAGAGATCCTTGGTGTAGATGCGCTGGAGGGCGAATTCGCGGTTCTGCCCTTCTTGTTTGGCTTCGGCTTCGGTCATGATATTTCCTGATGAGATGAGACTGTTATTTCTTACGGGTGATGGGGAGATTGGCGCTTTGCCAGGCCAGTATACCGCCTTTCAGGTTGTAAACCTGTTCATAGCCGGCTTTTTTCAGTTGTTGACAGGCGCTTGAGGATTGCGCTCCGGAACGGCAGCTGACAATGATCGGTTTGTCCTTATACTTGCTGAGTACTCCCATCTGATTGGCAAATCCGTTCCCGGGGATATTGATGGCATTGATGATATGCCCCTTGTGGAAATCGGCGGCGGGCCTGACATCCACGACGACCGCTTCCTGGTGGTTGATCATGTCGGTGGCGGCGATGGGCTCTACGGAACCTTTGTTCCCAAGGGAAAGGTTGTAAATCAAAACACCTGCCACGATGATGAATGACAGGTGCAATACCCAGTGGTTCATCGCGAATTCGATGAGTTGTTCCATGCGGAGCCTCTTGAGCTGCTGTAAGGTTATCGGGGCGGGAGTTTAACCCAGCGCGACGCAATGGTTAACCCGAATGTTCGAACCGGGGCCGTAGTGACCGGGCGGGGATCTCTGCCGGAATCCGGTTTCGCCCCGCGAGCATCAAGCCAAGTCATTGATGATTAGGCAATTAGCCCAGTTGATGCCGGACATAGGAGTGTGGTTGGGTCAATCGTTTCGAGGGGGGCCGAGGTGTCCGTTCCAGCCAGCCGGCGGCCCGGAATCTGTTCAAGGCAGTGTGTGGGTGCAGAAGACTTCCCGCATCATGCCGATGAGCTTGAGGGTTCGAAAGTCACTCACCCGGTAGTAGACCCGGTTGGCATCCTTGCGGGAGGCGAGAATGCCCTTGTCGCGCAGGATCGCCAAGTGCTGGGAGATGTTGCTCTGGGAGGTGCCGACCTGCTCGACGATCTCCTGGACGCTCACCTCCTGTTCCCCCAGGGTGCAGAGGATCTTCAGGCGTAAGGGATGTGACATGGCCTTGAGTGAACGTGAGGCGCGATCAATGTCGCTGTCCGTGGCCAACAGGGACTCCATCTCGTCGGAGTCATCCAGTTCCAGGGGATGAGCGCTCTTGCCGTATTTGTATTCCATAGACTACCAGCCTTTATTACTGTAGCAGGGCGAGTGTTAATAGACTCTAATACAATAATAATCTGTTTTTCAATAAAATGAGAACCCCTTAATTTTTTCAGGTTAAGGTTTTGCCCTCTTTGGCACACCATGAGGTCAGAAAGCAGGCTGTGAAAGGGGGCTGGTTTCTGGTCTGGTTCGAATTTTGATGATTTAATTGGTGCCTGATTTGGAATCAGTCCAGAACGGCCGGCTCAGTCCGCAGCCCGTCGATTATCTAGCAGCACGAGAAACACCATGACAGAGAGACCCAAACCGGTTGTCCTGACCATACTGGATGGCTGGGGTTACAGCGAAGACAATGACGCGAATGCCATCTCACTCGCCCGCACGCCGGTTTGGGACCGCCTCTGGCACGAGCACCCGCACAACTTGATCACTACCTCGGGGGCCGCGGTCGGGCTGCCGGGCGGACAGATGGGCAACTCGGAAGTCGGGCATCTGAATCTCGGGGCGGGGCGGGTCGTGTATCAGGAGTTCACCCGGGTCTCCCGTTCGATTCGCACAGGATCCTTCTTCAGCAACGAAACCCTGACCGCCGCGGTGGATCTGGCGGTGCAGAGCGATACCGCGGTCCATCTGCTGGGACTGCTCTCCCCGGGGGGCGTGCACAGCCACGAGGAACAGATCCACGCGATGGTGAAACTGGCGGTTGAACGGGGCGCAAAACGAGTTTACCTGCACGCCTTCCTGGATGGGCGGGACACACCGCCGAAGAGCGCCGAGGCATCCCTGAAAGGCATGTGCGAGGTTTTCGGGCAACTGGGTACCGGGCGCGTCGCCAGCCTGATCGGCCGCTACTACGCCATGGACCGGGACCGCCGCTGGGACCGCATCGAACAGGCCTACAATCTGCTGGTGAACGGGGAGGCCGAGTACCAGGTAGAGGATCCGCTCGAGGGGCTGCAGGATGCCTATGCGAGGGGTGAGAGCGACGAATTCGTCAAGGCGACCCTGGTGACCCCCGAGGGTGAGTCGCCCGTGCACATTGAGGATGGTGATGTGGTGCTGTTCCTCAACTATCGGGCAGACCGTGCGCGGCAGCTGACCAGCAGCTTCGTGGAGGCGGATTTCAGCGGTTTTGAGCGCAGCCGGGTGGTCAAGCTGGGCAGTTTTGTCAGCCTGACCCGCTACCACAAGCACTTCGATATACCGGTGGCGTTTCCACCGGAAAAGCTGCGCAATGTGTTCGGGGAGTACATCGCCAAGCTGGGCCTGCTGCAGTTGCGACTGGCGGAGACCGAGAAATACGCCCATGTCACCTTCTTCTTCAACGGGGGGCGCGAGAAACCCTTCGACGGAGAAGACCGGATCCTGGTTCCCTCGCCCAAGGTGGCCACCTACGATCTCAAGCCGGAGATGAGTGCGGAAGAGGTGACTGATCATCTGGTGGCGGCCATCGAGGGCGGCAAGTATGACGTGATCATCTGCAACTACGCCAACAGTGATATGGTGGGCCATACGGGGCAGATCGATGCCGCGATCCGCGCCATCGAAACCCTCGACCACTGCCTGGGCCGGGTGCTCAAGGCGCTGCATCTGGCGGGGGGCGAGATGCTGGTGACCGCGGATCACGGCAATTCGGAACAGATGGAGGATCACGTCAATCATCAACCCCATACCGCGCATACCACCAATCCGGTACCCCTGATCTTTATCGGTCGGGAGAATGCCCAGCTGCACAACGGTGGTGCGCTGTGCGATATCGCCCCCACCTTGCTGAAGATCATGGGGCTGCCGCAACCCGACGAGATGCAGGGACGTCCCCTGATTGATTTCGACGCCGGCTGAGTGACGTCTTGCGACCGCGTGGATTGCTTCTGTTGTGTTTGCTGATCCTGGGATGGGCGATGATTCCAACCCTGAGGGCGGGAACCTCCGAGAAAGATACGCAACAGAAACTCGATCAGGTCAAAAACCGGATCCAATCGCTTCAGGACCGGTTGCGTTCCACCGAGGGTGAGCGGGAGGCTCAGAACCGGGCGCTGAGGGAGACGGAAACCCAGATCGGTGTCATGGCGCGTCGTATTCGGGCCACCGAACAGAGTCTGGAGCGTCAAAAAAGACGCCTCGGTGAACTCGAGGGTGAACGGGCCGACGCACGCTTAAAACTGGATCAGCATCGCTCGACCCTGGAGCGGCAGATCCGGGCGGCCTACGCCATGGGCCGTCAGGAGAAAATGAAAATCCTGCTCAATCAAGAGGATCCCGCGGTGGTCAGCCGGGTCATGGTGTATTACGATTACTTCAATTCCGCCCGTGTCAGTCAGATGGAGCAGATACGCAAGAACCTTCAGCAATTGAACGCCATTGAAAGGACCATCGCCCAGGAAGAACAACGGCTGCAACAGCTCCAGGCAAAAAATCATGCCCAGATCAGTCAACTGGACGCCGCCCAGCAGGGCCGCCGGGAGATCATCGCCAGTCTCAGCAGCCGTCTGCAGAGTGAGGGTCAGGAACTGGAGAGTCTCAAGACCGACGAAAAGCAGCTGCAAACCCTGTTGACCGATATCCAGCAGGCGCTGGTGGATATTCCACTCGCCTCGGAAGCCCATGTTCCCTTCAGCACCCGCAAGGGAAAACTACCCTGGCCGTCCCGGGGACGCCTGGTGGCTTCGTTTGGTTCCTATCGCGAAGTCGGCAAATTGAAATGGGATGGGGTTATGATCGCCGCTCCGGAAGGTCAGGAGGTGCGGGCCATTCACCACGGCCGGGTCGCCTTTGCCGATTGGTTACGCGGATTCGGGTTGCTGTTGATCATCGATCACGGGGACGGTTACATGAGTCTCTACGGTCATAACCAGAGTCTCTTCAAAGAGACGGGGGAGTGGGTGGAGCCCGGCGAAGTGGTGGCCCAGGTGGGCAACAGTGGCGGACGCGCCACCTCCGGAATCTACTTCGGGATTCGGCATAATGGCCAGCCGGTCAATCCGGCCCAGTGGTGTCTCAGGGTACGGGGGCGTGTAATTGCGGCAATCGCTCCGATGTCACGGGTTTTGCAGTAGCTACCCATGGCGTCGGTCTGCGGGGAAACACCAGGGAGGCTGCGCTGATTCAGGCCTCGGATTTATACTATCAGGCGCGGAGCATGCTCCGATGGCTGGAACCTAGAGTAAGTAGGAAAAATTGATGAAATACAACCTCGAGCAGAAATTCCGTGTGACGCTCAGCCTGCTGTTTACGGCTGGACTGTTGTGGTCCGGCGCCCTATTCGCGGAGCAAGAGCCACCCCAGGAAAACCCCCTTCCCCTGGAAGAGCTGCGTGTGTTTGCGGATATTTTTGGCCGCATCAAGGCGAACTATGTGGAACCGGTCGATGATCAGGAGCTGCTGGAGAACGCCATCCGCGGTATGGTCTCGGGTCTTGATCCCCATTCCAACTACCTCGATGCGGAAGAGTACAGTGACCTCCAGGTCGGAACCAAGGGCGAGTTCGGCGGGCTCGGCATCGAAGTGGGCATGGAGGACGGATTCGTCAAGGTGATCTCACCCATCGACGATACCCCGGCGGCCCGTGCCGGGGTGCGCAGCGGGGACCTGATCGTACGCCTGGACGATACTCCGGTGAAAGGCATGAGCCTCAGTGAAGCGGTGGCCATGATGCGCGGCAAGCCCGGCACCCCTCTGGCACTGACCATCATTCGCAAAGGTGTTGAAAAGCCCCTCAAAATCATCGTGGTACGGGACATCATCCGGGTGGCGAGCGTGAAGAGCCGCCTGCTCGACAAACAGTATGCCTACCTGCGCATTTCCCAGTTCCAGACCAAGACCGCCCGGGACATGCTCAAGACGCTGAGCCGGATGAAGGAGGAGGCCGGCGGAGAACTGCTCGGACTGGTACTGGACCTGCGCAACAACCCGGGCGGTGTACTCAATGCTGCGGTTTCGGTCAGCGACGCCTTCCTCGAATCGGGACTGATCGTCTACACCCAGGGGCGCGAACAAGACTCCCAACTGCGTTTTGAAGCGGCTCCGGACGATGTGTTGGGCGGGGCGCCTATGGTGGTGTTGGTGAACGAGGGTTCCGCCTCCGCCTCCGAGATTGTTGCGGGGGCGCTGCAGGATCACCACCGGGCGGTCATCATGGGCAGTCGCACCTTCGGTAAAGGCTCGGTGCAGACCATTATCCCGGTCAGTGACACCGCAGCGGTGAAGCTCACCACGGCGCGTTACTACACACCCTCGGGGCGCTCCATCCAGGCGGAGGGAATCACCCCGGACATCGAACTCGAGAATGTGACCGTCTCAAAGGTGGAGAAGGATCAGGACCCGATCAAGGAATCGAATCTCTCCGGACATCTGGAAAACGGCAATGGCGCCAAATCCAAGGAGGGATCCACATCCGAATCCGATCAAGACCAGGAGTCGCCGGCCGCTAAGGACTACCAACTGGGTGAGGCGTTGAATCTTCTCAAAGGGCTCGCCATTCTTGACAATCGGGGCGGCACGGACTGAGTGGTTCCGTCTGTCCCGGATCGAACCATGCACCGGGCAACATGTTGAGAACCTTGTCAATATTCGGATGTTGGATGCTCTTGGCCGGGTTGGTTTCCGCAGCCGAGCCGGGGCTGGGTTCGAGGATCCGGATCGGTTTGATCATCGACGACCTGGGCAATCAGAAACACCTGGGCGAGCAGGTGCTCGCCCTTCCCAGCCCCATCACTCTTGCCTTCCTGCCACAAACCCCGTTCGCCTGGCAACTCGCCGCCCGGGCCCATGAGCGGGGCAAGGAGGTCATGCTGCATCTGCCCATGGAGTCTGACAACGGAAAGGCCCTGGGGCGGGGCGCGCTGACCCTTGATATGTCCCGGGAGCGGTTTTTGCGCACCCTGCGGCGAGACCTCTCCTCGGTACCCTATCTCTCCGGGGTTAATAACCATATGGGCAGCCTGTTGACCCGGGATCCCACCGCCATGCGTTGGCTGATGAGTGAATTGCGCCATGCGGGGCTCTTCTTCGTGGACAGCCGTACCACCGATTTGACCGTGGCGGAGCAGGTCGCCGATATCCAGCAGATCCCCAACAGCCGACGGGACGTCTTCCTCGACAACACCCCCCGTGAGGACAAGGTTCGGGAGCAACTCTACAAGCTGGTAGCCCTGGCGCGGGAAAAAGGCAGCGCCATCGGTATCGGTCATCCCTACCCTGCTACAATCAAGGTACTGCGGGAGGAACTGCCGGTTCTGGCGCGGCAAGGCATCGAATTGGTGCCGGTTTCGGAAATCGTATTCACTGGGAGATCAACATGGCACGCGTCCTCGTCCCCCTCGCCCAAGGATGTGAAGAGCTTGAAGCTGTCACCATCACAGATCTTCTGACACGCGCTGGGGTCGATGTGGTTACCGCCGGGCTGGATGACGCGCCGGTGAAGGCATCCCGGGGCATGACTCTGGTGCCCCGGACTACCTTGGATTCGGTGGTCGATGAAGATTTCGATATGATCGTTCTGCCCGGAGGCCTACCCGGTGCCGATCATCTTGAGGCGGATCCGAGAATCCACAAAATCCTCAAACGTCTGCATCAGCAGGGTCGGTATACTGCGGCTATCTGTGCGGCTCCGAAAGTGCTCGCGGCGGCGGGATTGCTGGATGGACGTCAGGCCACCGGTTTCCCCGGTGTGTTGGAAGCTTTGAATCTTCCCAGCGTGACCCTGATCGAGGCGTCGGTGGTGCGGGATGGTGGGGTGATTACCTCGAAAGGCCCGGGCACAGCGATGGATTTCACCCTCGAACTGATCGAGCAATTGATGGGGCCGCGCATCCGTGAGCAGGTAGAGCAGGGTCTTTGCCGGTCCTGAGTATGCCCCCGTCCATTTGTGGCGATATCGATTTTCCCCGGTGATGTGGGGGTGTGATGAATTCGGTGACAATACTGATCGTCTCGTTGCTGTTACAGATCGTGGCGGTCTACTTTGCCTTGCGCCTGATTCGGATTACGGATCGGCGTCTGGTCTGGAGTCTGATCGCGGCCGCCATAGCTCTGATGGCGGTGCGTAGGGGCATTACTCTCGGTCAGCTGTTTCTGTCCGAAGGTGCGGCCCTGCCCAATTTGTCAGCGGAGTTGGTCGCCCTGATGATTTCGATTTTAATGGTCGTCGGAATCGAGCGTATTACCCCCATCATCACCCATCTTCAGGCCGATTCCCGCAGACTCTCAGAGAGTGAAACCCGTTATCGGCTGATGTTCGAAAATTCTCCGGTACCGACCTGGGAAGAGGATCTCTCCGCAGTCAAAAGACTGTTCGATCGATTACGTTACCAAGGGGTCGTCGATCTCGAGAGCCAACTAAAAAGCCATCCGCAACTGCTTAAACAATGTCTGAGATTGATCAAGATCGTTGATGTGAACCGGGCTGCGATAACGCTGCTCCGGGCCGAGTCCCGAGAAGTGCTGATGACCGGGCTGAGCAAGGCCTTCACCCCGGAGACCTATGTGATCATTCGTGAGGAGCTCATCGATCTTTGGCAGGGCCGAACGAAGGTGAGTCGGGACGCCGAGGTTAAGACCCTGGACGGTGAGCTGATCTACGTCTCTATCGAGTTTGCGGTTTGTCCGGGATTCGAGAAGTCTCTCTCGCGAGTTTATATCTCCATGGTCGACATCAGCGAGCGCAGGCGGGTGGAACAGGCACTGCAGTTGCAGGAGCAGGAATTCCGCACCCTGGTCGAGCACAGCCCCAATCTGATCGTGCGCTACGATACGGCCTTTCACCGTACCTATGTGAATCCTGCCTGGGAGAAGGCCAGTGGACTGCATGCCGAGGAAGTGATCAACGTCCCGGCCGGCGAAATCCCCAGGGTTCCGCAGCCGGTCAATCCGCAATACCAGGCGGCCCTGCAGCGGGCGTTGATGAGTGGAACAAGACAAGCGGTCGAATTCAGCTGGACCAACGCCGAAGGCAAGTCCCTGTATCTGCAGTACACGGTCATACCGGAGTTCGATGCGAAGGGGAACACGGTCAGTCTGATGGGGATCGGGCATGATATCACCGCCCTCAAGCAGGCCGAGCAGGAACGCCGGATTCATACGGAATTCCTGGCTGATATGGACCGGATCAATCGCATCATCCAAACCTCCGGCGAGCTCGACACGCTGATGCGGAAAAGCCTGCTTGAGGCACTGGAGATATTCGAGTGTGATCGGGCGATCCTGGTCTATCCCTGTGATCCGAACAGTCCGACCTGGCGCGTACCGATGGAGTGCAGTAAAGCCTTGTGGCCGGGGGAGGGCTTCGAAAGTGAGGAGCGGGCCATGTCGGAAGAGCTGGCGAGCCTGAGTCGCTGGTTTCTGGAACAGGATCATTGCCAACAGATGGGTAAGGGGACCTTACACCCCATTCCCATCGAGCTTCAGGCACAGTGTGAGGAGTCCGGTTTATGCATGGCGCTGCATCCAAAAAATGATAAACCCTGGGGTTTGATGATATTCCGTTGTCAGACTGAATCCGTCTGGCGAGATGAGGAAATGAACCGGTTTGAAGAGGTTGGCAGTCGCCTGAGCGATGGTTTAAGCAGTCTGCTGGTGTTGCGGGATCTGCGCGAGAGCGAGGCACGCTATCGGCGTGTTTTCGATACGGCCCGTGAAGGGATCTGGGGGCTGGACGAGCAATTTATCACCTCGTTTGTCAATGCCCACATGGCTGAAATGCTCGGTTGCACCCGCGAGGAGATGTTGGGGCGACCCGTTTCGGATTTCCTCTTCCCGGAGGATCTTCCCGAACATGAGCAGAAAATCCTCAATCGCAAACTGCATCTGGCGGAATCCTATGAGCGACGTTTGCGCCGCAAGGATGGGGCGACCTGTTGGGCGCTGATCTCCGCGACCCCGGTGGTGGACGATTCGGGAGGGTTCAGAGGCTCCTTTGCCATGGTGACCGACATCACGCAACGCAAGCGCACGGATCAGGTACTGCATCAACGGGAACGGTTCTTTCAGTCGCTGTTGAGACTCTCCCGTCGTCTGGAACAGGCCCAGAGCAGCGGCGATGTGGTTGCCGTGGCACAGGATGAAGTGGCGTTGATGCTCGATTTCCGGTTTATGGCGATCTATCTGTTGTGTGACGACAAAAGCTGTTTTCAGGTGCTTGACAAAGCTGGCACGATAAGCGACGCGATCGCTAAGAACTCGGTGCGCTTGCCGATCGCGGGGGATCCGCTGCTCGAGGAGATCGCCCGCTCCCAGGAGATCGTAGTGGTGGAGGATGCCGAAACGGATCCGCGCACGAACAAGGAATGGATGCGTGAAATGGCGTTGCGCACCCTCGTCAATGTTCCCATCTTCCACTCGGATCAACGAATCGGCACCATCAGTACCGGAACCTATGGCGACCAGGGCGTGCACCACCTCTCGCGGCCCGAACAGGAATACCTGACCGCTCTGGCGAGTCACATGGCGGTAACCCTGGATCGGATCAAGCTGCTTGCGCAACGCCAACAGGCCGAGGCCGAACTGCAGATCGAGTACCAGGGGCTCGACCTGGAAGGGTTGATGCGGGAAGTGGTTGAGATGTTGCATCTGCGCGCCCGGGAGAAGGGATTGCAAGTCGTGATCGACCAGGATTCGGCATTTCCGCGCTACATTCGCAGCGACGAGGTCCGGTTGCGCCAGATTCTGGTCAATCTGCTCGGCAATGCGGTGAAATTCACCGAACAGGGCGGGGTGATTCTGCGTGTGAGTGTCAGTGCGAATGCTCAACAGCCTCTGCGACTCGAGATCGAAGACACCGGACCGGGTATCGACGCCGCGGATCAGGCGCGGCTGTTTCAGCCCTTCGTGCGGATCGGTGGTGGGAGCGGCGGACTCGGGCTTTCCATTGTGCAGCAGTATGTGCATATGATGGGCGGCGTGGTGCAGGTGGAGAGCGAGCCGGGAAAGGGGTCGTTGTTTCGGGTCGAACTGCCCCTGGAACCGGTCGCACCCTCGGACCTGAGGGTGTCGACGGAGGCCGGGATCCGGGAGGCTTAACGGTATGCTATTCCTGGATTTCGTCCTTCGCGCCCCAGCCTGCTGCGTGAGCACCCATCTGAAAGTAACGGGGCGCATTCATCAAGCGGAAGCGATCGTGTAAGTCAGCGTGTGAGGCTATCAAGACCGAATGTTCTCGTTCCCACGCAGAGCGTGGGAGGGAGTTGAGTGACTGAGTTAAGGTCCGTAAAGAGTGCATCCCTGCAGCATGTACACGGGCAAATCCACGGTGACCCGGTAGCGTATTCCCGCTAAAATGCCCCTTTTCGAGTGGCCGGTATCTTCGGGCCAACCTACCACGAGACAGAAGTTGACCAGGCAATTCCTCCCCATCCTGCTGTTGGCCCTGACCACGGGCTGTACCAGTTTGAACGATTCCCGTGATGGTGACTCCGCGGGAGCCGCGCCCGCCCTGCCACCCGGACACATCATTCCGGGCTTGTCCGCCAAAGACAGTGTCGATGCCGGCTTCGCCGAGCCGCAACGGACAGCGCCTGAAGCGGCTGAGGTGGCCAATCGGCCCGATCTGCATTTCGGAACCGGGGATTTCGTCCGTCTTCAGGGGCGGGCCGGCGAATCCGCCGTGAGATCGGGTGCGAAGGGTGACATCACCCTCAATTTTGAACAGGCGGACCTGCGCGAAGTAATCCAGACCGTGCTCGGTGAACTGCTCAAGACAAGCTACATCCTCGATCCCGGCGTCAAAGGCAAGGTTACCATTCAGACCGGTAGCCCACTCAGGCGCGAGGATCTCCTGCCTACCCTTGAGACTTTGCTGGCCATGAACGGAGCAGCCCTGGTACAGGATGGGGATCTCTATCGGGTCCTGCCCCTGAACAAGGCGATACAGGGTCAGCCGGTGCCCCAGTTAGCTGACGCGAAGCGTCCGCTGCCCTCCGGTTATTCACTCCAGGTGGTACCCCTGAACTATATCGGCGCTCATGAGATGGCCGAGATCCTGCAACCGTTGACTCCCAAGGGGGGCATTGTTCGGGTCGATGGCGCGCGTAATCTGCTGGTGCTGGCCGGTACCGGCGGCGAGATGGCCGGATTACTCGAAACCATCCAACTGTTTGATGTGGACTGGATCAAGGGGCTTTCGGTGGGTTTCTTTCCCCTCAAGCACATCAAGGCGTCGGTGATGATCAAGGAGCTGCAGGCCATCGTCGGCAGTGTGGAGAACAACCCCCTGCAGGGGATGTTTCGCATCGTCCCGGTGGAGGAGGCCAACGGCATCCTGGTGGTGACCCCCCAGAAGCGCTATCTGCAGACCGCCGCCGAGTGGATACCCCGGCTAGACCGGATCGAGTCCCAGGAGATGGGAACCCGCCGGCGCCTCTACGTTTATCAGGTGCAGAACGGTGATGCCCAGGATTTGGCGGGCCTGCTGCAACAACTCTACGCCACCTCCGGCACCACATCCCAGACCAAGACGGCCAAGGTGGCCCCGGGTAAAACCGTCGAGACCCTGAGTAGCAGCACTCAGAGCGATGGGGTTACCACGACTACAACGGGAGTCCAGGCGGCCAACCTGAAGCTCTCCAGCTCGACCAGTGAATATGCCCAGGGGGAGGTTCGGGTAGTGGCGGATATCAAGCACAACTCCCTGGTGATCACCGCCACCCCGGACGAGTACGCCACCATCAGTAGCGCCCTGGAACGGCTCGATGTACGTCAATTGCAGGTGATGGTTGAAGCAACAATCATCGAAGTGTCATTGGAAGGCAGTTTGGAATACGGACTTCAATGGGCATTTAATACCAGTGTCAGCGGCAATAACTATCCGGGGTCCGGTACCTTGGATCTTGATAGCGGAAGTGGTCTGAACGGTATATTACCGGGGTTCAATTTCTCGATCTTGACCGCGGCAAATGATGTGCGTGCTGTTCTGAGTGCATTGGCAAAAGACTCCCTGATTCGCGTTCTGTCATCTCCCTCTGTGATGGTGCTTGATAATGAAACGGCGACGATACAGGTCGGAGATGAGGTGCCGATTGTCAATCGACAATCTCAGTCTACGGACACTTCGGACTCAAGTATTATCAATAGCATCAGCTACCGAGACACCGGTGTACTGTTAGAAGTGACGCCAAGAGTGAATCCTGGGGGGTTGGTGACGATGGAAGTTAAACAGGAAGTAAGCGCAGCTTCGACCACTACTTCATCAACGGTTAATTCACCGACAATATCAACACGTAAAATAGATAGTACTGTGTCTGTTAGGAACGGAGAAGCATTGGTACTCGGAGGTTTGATTAAAGATCACGACTCTGATGTAAAAGCGGGCCTGCCTTTTCTGAGTAAAATACCAATTTTAGGGTGGTTATTTGGTCAAACGACGAAATCCAGCAATAGAACTGAATTGGTGGTCGTGTTGGTTCCAACGGTTATTGATGGCTCAGATGATATTAGGGGCGTAGTTGAATCGTTTCGAGAGAAATTGAATGGATTGAAGGGTAGTTTTTAAGCACCGAGTTTTTGATCCGATGGGGGGAGCAATAACTTGCGCTATGTGTTGTTACTATTTGGTATCAGATGGGTGCCCGCGTAGCGGGCTGGGGCGCTCAGGATGGTATCCGGGAATATCGCTCCGTCAGGCATTCTGGATCCCTGCATACGCCGGGATGACGGTATCAAGTCAACGCTCTAACTCGTGACATGCGCTTTTCACGAGAATCCCTGAGGATGCCGATCCAGCCGACGATAGCCGATCGCCTCGCTGACATGGCGAGGGTCAATCGCCTCACATCCCTCAAGATCCGCGATGGTGCGGGCGACTTTGACAATCCGGTGATAGGCGCGCAGGGACAGCCCAAGCTGTTCGATGGCCCGTTGCAACAGGGCGTTGCCGGACTTATCCAGGGGGATGAATCGATCGATCTCCGAGCCGGACAGGGCCTGGTTGGTCTTGCCCTGTCTGCGCAGTTGCAACTCCCGGGCCGACACGACCCGCTCCCGCACCCGGGCGCTGTTCTCCGGCATGGCCCGGGTCTGCTCTGATCCGAGCCGGATGGGTTGCCGGGGGACCTCCACATGCAGGTCGATCCGGTCCAGCAACGGACCGGAGATGCGGCTGCGGTAGCGGCGGATCTGTTCCAGGGTGCACTGACAGCGCGTACTGCCATCCCCCAGATGTCCGCAGGGACAGGGATTCATGGCGGCGATCAATTGAAACCGCGCCGGATAGTCCGCCTGCTGGCTGGCCCGTGAGATGGTGATCTGGCCATTCTCCAAGGGTTCGCGTAGCACCTCCAACACCCTGCGATCGAATTCCGGCAGTTCGTCCAGGAACAACACCCCATGATGGGCCAGGGAGATTTCCCCGGGTTTCGGATGGCTTCCGCCACCGACCAGGGCAACCGCGGATGCGGTGTGGTGAGGGGCGCGAAAGGGCCGCTGCCGCCAGTTCGCAACCGCGTTGGATGTGGAACTCGCCACGGAACGAATCGCCGCGCTCTCCAGCGCCTCCTGATCCGTCATCGGGGGAAGAATCCCGGGCAGACGGGATGCGAGCATCGATTTGCCCGTACCGGGCGGGCCGATATAGAGCAGCGAATGACTGCCCGCGGCACACACCTCCAGGGCCCTGCGGGCCTGAGGCTGTCCCAGCACATCCGCCATGTCCGGATGCTGGCCGTCGGAGTCTTTGGATTGGGGGGGTGTGGGTCGGTTCAGGGGTTTGACACCCTTGAGATGGGCGCAAACCCGGAGCAGATGATCCGCCGCAAAACACTCCAGTTGGCTCACCAGCAGGGCCTCTTCCACATTGGTCTGGGGCAGCAGCAGGGTGCGGGCGGCCTGTTTGCAGGCCAGGGCCGCGGGTAATACCCCGGTCACCGGGCGCAGCTCTCCCGACAGGGCCAGTTCGCCGAAAAACTCATACTGCCCCAGGCACTCTTTGGGCAACTGTCCCGATGCCGCAAGTATGCCAAGGGCTATCGGCAGGTCGAAGCGTCCCCCCTCTTTTGGCAGGTCGGCGGGTGCGAGATTGATGGTGATGCGGCGCGCGGGGAATTCGAACTGACTGTTGAGCAGCGCCCCTCTGACCCGATCCTTGCTTTCCCGCACCGCGAGTTCCGGCAGTCCGACAATGGACAGGGCGGGCAGGCCGTTGGCCAGGTGAACCTCAACGGTGACCAGGGGCGCATGGATGCCGGCCTGGGCGCGGGAATAGAGAATGGCGAGTGACATGGGGTCCTTCCCTGGTCAATGGTTATGCGGTTGTGAGGGGTGATCCCTGTTGTCGGATGGTCGGTTGTGGACCACTGAAAGGGCCAGAATCGACCCTTCAGGATTGTTGCGATTCCAGCGTTTTGAGGCGCTGCTCGAGGCGTTCCAGCTTCTCTCGTGTACGGGATAATACAGCCGCCTGCACTTCAAACTCCTCCCGGGTCACCAGATCCAGCCGGGCAAGACCGGCTTCCAACCCGGCCCGCAGGGTCTTGCGAACATCGCCTTGCAGGGCCTGGATGCCGCTGGGCAGGGAGCCTGAAAGCCGTTCCGTCAGTTCGTCGATCAATTTGGTGTCAATCATGGGCAGACAATAGCCAGTGTGGACCGGCTTGTCCAGCGTCCGATACCCGCCCCGGAGTGTCTCAAACACACAACATTTCACCAGGGTGTCGTGTGGATCGCACTGAGCTGTGATTCAGTTCGCGTTTTGAATTAATGCACCAAATGGGTGCGTCAAGGTGGTGCGAAGGTGCAAATCGTGTCTCCAAATAAGGCACGGAGTTTTTTTTAGATCTCTATGTATCCTGGGAAAAATATAAAATACTCTTATATATCAGTTGGTTGAGTCTGTTGGCATGAAGTCTGATAAGACAAACCGTACATTCGGCTCAAAGTAGCGAAGAGCTGAAATAAAAAATTCATTTTCGACTGACTGATATTTTTTAGAGGAAACAAAACCATGAAGATGAACAAACTCGCTCTGGCCTGTGGTATTGCAATGCTGGGGTTGTCATCCGTAGCAACCGCTGAGATCAGCGCCAACATCGGGGTAACCAGTAACTATGTGTGGCGCGGCCTGACTCAGGCCGGCAACGGCACCTCTTTCTCCGGCGGTATCGATTATTCCCACGGCTCCGGTCTCTACGCGGGTACCTGGATGGCCCAGGCCTGGGATGACTATGAGTTGGATCTCTATGGTGGATTCGCCGGTGAACTCGCTGATTTCGGCTATGACGCGGGTCTGATTTATTACACCTATTCGAAGGATACCGATTCGAACTTTTCCGAGATCTACTTGAACGGCAGTTGGAAATTTCTCTCCGCCGGTTTTGCCTATGCACTCACGGCCGAGGATGCGGTTGAAGCGGTAGAGGAAGACCTCTACTTCTATGTCGGCGCCAGCTACGACCTGCCTGAGGACTTCTCAGTCGGCCTGACCGTCGGTTTTGTCAACACCGATGGCAACGGGGACGACGACGGGGAAGACTACAACCACTATCAAATTGATCTCACCAAGTCGACGGAATCCTTTGGTGATGTGACATTCAGTCTTTCAGACACCGATTTGGATGGCAGCTCTGATGTGGGTGGTGAAGACGCGGATATGCGTTTCTTCGTCTCCTGGGCGAAAGAGTTCTAAGTAACACTCGAGGCGATTTATTCATGCATGTCCGTCCTGCTAGGACGGACAGAGATTGAGGAGTAACAGAATGAAGATGATTTCTGCAATCATCAAGCCGTTCAAGCTTGATGATGTCCGAGAGGCACTGTCGGATGTTGGAGTGGCCGGTATCACGGTGACCGAAGTAAAAGGCTTCGGTCGTCAAAAAGGTCACACCGAACTCTATCGCGGTGCGGAATATGTGGTCGATTTTCTGCCCAAGATCAAAGTCGAGATTGCGGTGGACGACGGCATCGTCGACCAAGTGGTCGAAGCGATCTCCAATTCTGCCAAAACCGGCAAGATTGGCGATGGCAAGATCTTTGTCACCCCGCTTGAACAGGTAGTCCGTGTGCGTACTGGCGAAACCGGTTCTGAAGCTTTGTAACCGTCTGGTAATTCAATCTGGAGAGTATCGTGGAAGCGATTACACAACTAAGCTACGCACTGGACACCTTCTATTTCCTGGTGACTGGTGCACTCGTAATGTGGATGGCGGCTGGTTTCGCCATGCTGGAGGCGGGATTGGTGCGAGCCAAGAATACCGCTGAAATTCTAACGAAAAACGTCGTTCTCTATGCCATCGCCTGTATCATGTACATGCTGATGGGCTACAACATCATGTATCCCGCGGACGGTAACGGGATCATCCCCGCACTGGACCTGAGCTTCATGTTCGGCGGCGACCACAGTGTCGAAGAAGTCATGGCCAGCAACGGTGATACCTACTACTCCGGTATGTCCGATTTCTTCTTCCAGGTGGTGTTTGTCGCTACCGCCATGTCCATCGTCTCGGGCGCGGTGGCCGAGCGCATGAAACTCTGGGCCTTTCTGGTCTTTGCCGTGGTGATGACCGGTGTCATCTACCCCATGCAGGGCTACTGGAAATGGGGCGGAGGCTTCCTGGACGCGGCGGGCTTCAATGACTTTGCCGGTTCCGGTGTGGTGCATCTGTGTGGCGCCTCCGCCGCCCTCGCCGGGGTGCTCCTGCTGGGTGCCCGCAAAGGCAAATACACCGCTGACGGCCGTGTCAACGCCATCCCGGGCGCCAACATGCCCCTGGCCACCCTGGGTACCTTCATCCTGTGGCTGGGCTGGTTCGGTTTCAACGGCGGTTCCGAGCTGAAGGTTTCCGATATCGGTGAGGCCAATGCGGTTGCCGCCGTATTCGTCAACACCAACGCCGCTGCCGCCGGTGGTGTGGTCGCCGCACTGCTGACCGCCCGCGCCCTGTTTGGCAAGGCGGATCTGACCATGGCCCTCAACGGTGCCCTGGCGGGCCTGGTGGCGATCACCGCCGAGCCTCTGGCGCCAACTCCCCTGTGGGCCACGATCGTCGGTGCGATCGGCGGTATTCTGGTGGTCTTCTCGATCATCACCATGGATAAGATCAAGATCGACGATCCGGTCGGTGCGATCTCGGTACATGGCATTGTGGGCATGTGGGGACTGATCGCGGTGCCGTTCTCGAATCCGGAAGCCACCTTTGGCGCCCAATTCCTGGGGCTGGGTGTGATCTTCGCATGGACCTTCATCGCCAGCTTCATCGTCTGGCTGCTCATTAAGGTCGTGATGGGAATCCGAGTCAGCGAAGAAGAGGAGTACGAAGGCGTCGACCTCGGAGAATGTGGCCTGGAAGCCTATCCGGAGTTCACCGGCAGCCGGGGTTCCGGACTCTGATCTCATTTTGATGGGATGACTACGTTCAAGGGCGCTTCGGCGCCCTTTTTTATGGGTATTATTCCTTTGTGACCGACATCCGCTCACACCGGCAAGTCGTCAATTGACAAGTGAAATGCCGAAGTATAGGTTTGCGTAGCGGTTTAAAGCTGTTTTATTGATATGATTCCAGGAGTGACTTTGGGATGTCCGCAAGCGGTATAGAACGGGAGATCAAATACCGGATGGTCGCATCGATCGGTGGCTGCCCATGAAGGTCAGCGTCATCGTACCGTGCCATAACTACGCGGCTTACTTACCGGATTCAATCAGCAGCGTTCTGCGTCAGACCCACCAGGATCTGGAGTTGATCCTGATCGATGACGGATCGACGGATGACACCCCGGAGGTCGCCAAATCCCAATCCGACCCGCGGTTCAAGTACCTGAGAATTGACAACAGCGGCGCCAGTATCGCGCGGAATACCGGCATCGACAGGACCGATGGCGAGTTCATTGCTTTTCTGGATGCGGATGATATCTGGGTTGAAAACAAGCTGGAGATGCAGCTGAAACTGTTCGCCCAGGATCCCGAGTTGGATTTGGTGTTCTCTGACCTGAAACGTTTTACCGCTCAGGGTGAATTGCCCAAATCGCAATTCGCCTATGTTCCCGAGTTGCAAGCTATGCGAAAAACATCCTTTCTGGATGGGCAGGGCTACATCATCAACGACAAGCCGTTTGAGTCACTGGGCAACACGGATTTTCTTGCCAGTTGGGTCTCCACGCTGCTTATAAGACGGGAATGCCTCGGCAGTCTGCGATTTCCGCCTGGCGTGAAGCTGTGTGAAGACTACATATTCATTATGCAGCTGTATGCGAAAATCCGTAAGGCGGGCTACATAAACCTCCCATTGGTAAGATTGAGAAGGCATGATTCGAACAGCTACTCGGAAGCGAAGGATATGTTCGCTCCCAAGATCGAGGCGATACAGTCACTGAAACAATGCCTTACGCATCAGAACGAGACGGTGATACTCGAACAAAGACTGACGGATGAGTATCTGCATATTGTCTACTACGATTTCTGGTACGGTAGTGTCTCGAAAGCAGTCTATTACGCGGTCAAGTTGCTATTCCGGGGGAAGGGCGTGAAAACAGCGCTGAAGTATCTGTTCCTGGCACCGATAGCACCGATCCTGAGGGCCTACAAGAAGCGCCGCGGCTAGCGTAACCCGTTATGGCGGTCTGGTGGATCATGGAGAGAGTGAGAATGGAAAAAAACCTATCGAAATTCACCCTGGTGTTGATCCTGATCCTGTTGTCAGGTGTCGCGGTCGCTGGTGTCTACCAGTGGACAGACGATCAGGGTCAGGTTCACTACAGTGATCGACCCGTTGCAGATACCGCCCGGGAGGTTCCCGTTAAACCCTCTCCCTCGAAACCGCTCACTCCGGATGCGGAAGGTGCGTCGCGACAGGAAAGAACCCAACGCATGCTGGATGTCTATCAGGAAGACCGGGAGAAAAAACAGCAGGCGCGGAAAAAGCAGTCGGAGGAGCGGGAAAAACGCAAGCGCAACTGTGTCGTGGCCAAAGACCGTTATCAGTCATACAGTCGGGCACGGGGCATCTACAGCTTTAAAAAGGATGGTGAACGCCAATACATGGATGAGAAGTCCCGAGAGAACTATATGCGCAAGCTCAAGGCGGATATCGAAAAATGGTGCCGGTGAGCGGGTGGAAAGGCGCTGAGCCGTCCCACCCGGATATTCGAAATACAAGGCCCCGGATACGTGTCAGTGAACGCTGCCGAAGGAGAGGTCGAGGGAATAGGGTGGCAGAGGGATGCCGGCGATCTTACAGGCCTGTACAACCGGTCCGCGGGGGAATAGGGAGTAGAGATATTTCTTCCCGCCCTGCTCCTTGACCTGGTTGGTCATGGCCTTCAGGACCAGGCGTGCGCTGCAGGTAGCCCCGTTCTGCTCACAGTGATGGCGCAGGAAGTGAATCATCTCCCAGTGGGCGTCGGTCAATTCGATCTGCTCTTCCCGGGCCAATTGGGTGGCACGTTCTTCTGTCCAGTCATCGAAGTCTTCCGGAACATTGCTGTTTTCCACAGCCATGGGATTCATCTCGGGCATTTCGGACATGGTCATTCTCCAGTGGTGTAGGTTGCTTTTTTGTAGTTCTTCCCGGGTCAGCGATCCCATTGACCGGTTACGGCCGGAGACTTGGCCGATTTGCTGAGAAGCAGGGGCTCGAGCCGGGGGACCATGCTGTACCGGGTGAATTCATGGGTCATACAACCGCCCATGACTCAACTGTAGATCAGTTCGTGCAAAAGACCAAGAAAATTGGTTGGGTATTGTGTCGTCCTGATGATTGGGTTCATTTCAATCCGCCTGAGCGCGGGACAGGGCGCTGGCGCTACAGTAAACTATACGAGATAGTTTTTTATCCGACTCCTTATTTCCCCACGATCCAGTGCCGCACCGCCTTATGTCCGATACACCTCCCTTCATCCTGGTCGATGGTTCCTCCTACCTGTTCCGGGCCTACCACGCCCTGCCCGATCTGAGTAACTCCCGAGGGGAGCCGACCGGTGCGATTGTCGGGGTGATCAACATGCTGCGCCGCTTGATGCAGGATTACCGACCCACCCATATGGCGGTGGTGTTCGATGCACCCGGTGGCAGTTTCCGTAACGAACTCTACCCGGAATACAAGGCCAACCGTCCACCCATGCCGGAGGATCTGCGCGGTCAGATTGAACCTCTGCATGAGATTATCCGCGCCATGGGCCTGCCCCTGGTGATGGTGGCCGGGGTGGAGGCCGACGACGTGATCGGTACCCTGGCGGTGCAGGCGGCGGAGCAGCGCCTGGCCACTGTCATCTCTACCGGCGACAAGGACATGGCGCAGCTGGTCAATCCGGCCATCACTCTGGTGAATACCATGTCCGAAACCCGCATGGATGAGCAGGGGGTGATGGATAAATTCGCGGTTAGGCCCGATCAGATCATCGATTTCCTGGCCCTGGTCGGCGACAGTTCCGACAATATTCCCGGGGTCCCCAAGTGCGGCCCGAAAACCGCCGCCAAGTGGCTGAGTGCCTACGATACCCTGGATAACCTGATCGCCCACGCGGATGAGATCGGTGGCAAGATCGGGGAGAGTCTGCGCGCCAGCCTCGACCAGCTGCCCCTGTCGCGCCGACTGGCCACGATCAAACTCGATGTGGAACTGGAGCAGGGGCCCCAGGACTACCGGGTCGGCGAGCCCGATGTAGCGAACCTGCGCGCCCATTATCAACGCATGGAATCGAGCCGTCTGTTGGCAACCCTGGAGGAGGAAACCTCTTCGGCACCTGACCTGAAGGCAACCGAAAAGGTAACGGACTACCAGACCGTACTGACCGAAGAGGCCTTTCAGACCTGGCTTGAACGGCTTCGGCAGAGCCCCTTGTTTGCCGTGGATACGGAAACCACCAGTCTGAACACCATGAGCGCGGAACTGGTGGGGCTGTCGTTCGCTGTTGAGGCGGGTGAGGCGGCCTACGTGCCGGTGGGACACGACTACCCCGGTGCCCCGCAACAGCTGTCTCGGAACTGGGTTCTGCAGCAGATGAAGCCGCTTCTTGAGGACCCCCGGCAGGCCAAGCTGGGGCAGAATCTCAAATATGACATGAGCGTGCTCGCCCGTTACGGCATCACCCTCCAGGGCGTCGCCTACGACACCATGCTCGAATCCTATGTGCTGGATTCCACCGCAACCCGGCACGATATGGATTCCCTGGCGGAGAAGTATCTGGGTCACGCCACGATCCATTTCGAGGATATCGCCGGCAAGGGCAAGAAGCAGCTGACCTTCAACCAAATCGCCCTCGAAGAGGCCGCCCCCTATGCCGCCGAGGATGCGGACATTACCCTACAGTTGCATCAGAAACTGTGGCCCAAGCTGGAAAGTGAGCGCTCACTAGCAACACTGTTCAGAGAAACGGAGGTGGCGCTGATCCCGGTGTTGTCCCGTATGGAGCGCAATGGGGTCAGTATTGACTGCGAAATGCTGCGCCGGCAGAGCGGGGTCTTTGCCCGACAACTGCATGATCTGGAACAGCAGGCCTACGCCCTGGCCGGACACAGCTTCAACCTGGGATCCCCCAAACAGATTGGCGAGATTTTCTTCAACGAACTGAACCTCCCGGTGGTAAGCAAGACGCCCAAGGGTGCGCCCTCTACCGCGGAGTCGGTGCTGGTCGAGCTGGCCGAACAGGGCCATGAACTGCCCGCGGTGATCCTGGAGCACCGGGGACTCGCAAAACTCAAATCCACCTACACCGACAAGCTGCCGGAGATGGTGCAGCAGGAAACCGGGCGGCTCCACACCTCCTATCATCAGGCTGTGGCGGCCACCGGCCGGCTCTCATCCAGCGATCCCAATCTGCAGAACATCCCGGTACGCAGTGAGGAGGGGCGGCGTATCCGCCAGGCCTTCATCCCGCAAAAGGGCTGGAAGATGCTGGCGGCGGACTATTCCCAGATCGAGTTGCGCATCATGGCCCATCTGTCGGAGGATGCGGGGCTGCTGAAGGCCTTTGCCGAAGGTCAGGACATACACAGCACCACGGCTTCGGAGGTGTTCGATGTGGCTCTCGATCAGGTCTCCAGTGATCAGCGACGCTCCGCCAAGGCGATCAATTTTGGCCTGATCTACGGTATGTCCGCGTTCGGCCTGGGCAGGCAGTTGGGGATCGACCGCAAGGCGGCCCAGGAGTATGTCGACCGGTACTTCGAACGTTACCCCGGTGTCGCACAGTTCATGGAGCGTATCCGTGTCCACGCCCATGAGCAGGGATTCGTGGAGACCCTGTTCGGGCGACGTCTCTACCTTCCGGAAATCAATGCCCGCAACCATCAGCGCCGCAGTGCCGCGGAGCGAACCGCCATCAATGCCCCCATGCAGGGAACCGCAGCGGATATCATCAAGCGGGCGATGATCGCCGTCGATCATTGGATCGGATCGGAGAATCCTCCCGTACACCTGCTGATGCAGGTACACGACGAGCTGGTGCTTGAGGTCGATGAGTCCTTTGTGGCGCAGGCAAGCCAGCAACTGCACCTTCTGATGGAGGGGGCCGCGGATCTCAAGGTACCGTTGTTGGTGGATGTGGGTGTTGGTGACAACTGGGATGAGGCACACTAGTACGTTTTCATCATGAGTTTGCGGTAGATTTTGCCGTGACTCCCAATGCCTGAAGAGATGTCGATATTTTTCGAAATTATCTCGTTCCCACGCTCAGCGTGGGAATGCATACCGATGTTTCGTCGTATTGCCCCGGCTTGAGATGGCTGACGAAGCCAAGGTCTGCGTTCCCGCGCAGAGCGTGGGAACGAGGCATGGATGTACAATATTTTTCAATATATCAATGACTTGTGAGATAAGCTCGGAGCTCGCGGCGGATGAATAACGGATTGGCTGAAAAAAATATACCCCGGAACGGGATATCCGAGGAACTTTTCACCCGCACACCCAGTCTATGAGTCTGTAAGTCGTACGGCACGGGTCGCGTTTCCTCCCTTTGCGACCCCGGCTTCCCGGTCACCCCATCCGGGAAGATCAGGCCCTGACAGTCTCTCCCCTTAGGCTGTCAGGGCCTTCTTTTTATGCGTGGCAATCAAATTACCGGAGTTCAGCGGGGATCAGTCCAGCTGGAACCAGATATCCAATACCCGGTGGCACTCATCGATCCCGGTTTTTTTCAGGGAGGAGAAACACTGGGCGCTGATTTCCGGGTGATCCCCCAATGTCCGCTTGACCTTCAACAGGGTGTTCTTGGCCGCGCCGCTCTTGAGTTTGTCGGCCTTGGTGAGCAGGATGTGGGTTGGTAGGCCCTGGTGGGTATTCCACTGCAGCATTTGCAGATCGTAGTCGGTGAGGGGGTGGCGGATATCCATTAGCAGGATCAGCCCCCGGAGACAACCGCGATGGGCGATGTATTCCGCGAGACTCTCCTGCCACTGCTTTTTCACCGCCTCCGCAACCTTGGCATAGCCGTATCCGGGCAGATCCACCAGGCGCCGCTCCTCATCCAGGGAGAAGAAATTCAGCAGCTGGGTGCGGCCCGGCGTCTTACTCGTACGGGCGAGGGCCTTCTGGTTGCACAACACATTGAGGGCACTGGATTTTCCCGCGTTGGAGCGTCCCGCGAAGGCGACTTCGAAGCCCTGGTCTTGCGGGGATTGGTAGAGTCGGGCGGCGCTTTTGAGAAACTGTGCGCGATGATAATAGGGGTTCATTACATTCCTGATGGGTGCGAAATCCTCCGGCATGCGCCCGAAGGGTATCCGGCATTGCAGTCAGAGAATGGCAACTGAAGGGCCGGGTAAAACCCGGCTATTCTAACAGAGCGGTGGGGAAACCGGCGAGTGGCGGAATCGGGGGGGTATCAGCTGCCCCAGAGCCGCTGGATCCAGCCTTTCTTGCCGAGTTTCGGCTGTGCGCCCGCTTTCAGGAAGAAGCCGCTGTACTGCATGTCCTCTTCCATGATGTGTTTGGTCAACCAGGTTTTCAGGAAGTGCATCAGTTCGAAACCGATCGAGGTCTTTCCGGTGGCGACCTTATCCTGGAGTTCGGTCACGGATTCCAGCAACTCCTCGTGGATCTCTTTGTGAGATTCGTAGTTGGGATAGTTGAGAATGCGCATCAGGCTTTCCTCAACCGCGAAATGGATGCGGGTATATTCGGCAAGGTCGTTGAGGATCGATTTCACGACATCGCTGCCGTGGCGCTCGTGGATGGCCTCGTGCATTTGGTTCACAAGTTCAACCAGCACCTTGTGCTGTTCGTCAATTTCTTCGATACCGACGCTCAGTGCATCGGTCCACTCAACGAATTTACCCATTTGTGCATCCTTACCTTGATATATATTAACAGTCTGTCAATTTTGCCGCGTAATATTGTGACAGGGTTCACGTATCCATACAATACTCAACGGCAGCAGTGGGGTTTTCTTTAGCGGCCGGATTCCCAGGTTCCGGACCGTCCACCGCTCTTTTGGCACAGTCTGATGTCGGTTAAGGTCATGCCGCGGTCCACGGCTTTGCACATATCATAGATGGTCAGCAGGGTGATCTGCACCGCGCAGAGGGCCTCCATTTCCACCCCGGTGGGTCCCAGGGTTTCCGCCTGGCTGACACACAGGATACTGGCGAGCTCGGGTTCCGGTGTCAGATCGATGTTTACCCGGGTCAGCGCGATGGGATGACACAGCGGTACCAGGTCCGAGGTCTTTTTCGCCGCCATGATGCCGGCGATACGCGCGACGCCCAAAACATCTCCCTTTTTGTGCCGCCCCTGGAGAATCATCTCCAAGGTCTCCGGCTGCAGCCGGATGCGTCCTTCGGCGATGGCTACCCGCCGGGTCGGGGGTTTATCGCCCACATCCACCATGTGCGCCTCACCCGCGGCATTGAAGTGGGTGAAATCCGCCATCAGTATCCGGCCTCGTGCTCGATGCGCTTGGAAACCTCCCGGGCCTCGAAGGACATGCTGGCCAGGTTCGCAAGTACATAGGTGGCGCGTGCCTTGCCGACACCGCCTATGGTCCCGGGGTTGACCAGAGGGGTCACACCGCCGCGAATATTGGGCAGTTGCTCGAAACCGAGTTTGTGGCTGTGTCCGCAGCAGACCAGATCCCAGTCGCCGGTGGCCGCCATGGCCCGGGCATAGTGCGGATAGTGCACCAGAAAGATCTTGCGTCCGGCCAGTTCGATACCCGCATCCATGCCGTGATAGTGGATGTGATTGTCTTCATTGCCCGCCAGGCGGGCCAGAGTGTAGAGATCTCCGGAGTTGTTGCCGTGAATCACATGCACCGGCAGCGCGTATTGCTCCAGGCAGTGCAGGGTGCTCGGTGCGACCACGTCACCGCAGTGCAACACGGCCTCTGCCCCCTCATCCCGTGCCGAAGCGATCGCCGCATCGAGCAGGGATATGTGGTCATGGCTGTCCGAAACAATGCAAACTTTCATGCCTGAACCCAAAATACCGGTGGCGCCTTTCTGAGAATCAGAAGTGGGGCTTTTCCGGTGCCTCCTGATACATCTTGACGGAGTTGCTGATTTCCCGCTTGGCGGCATCCACCCCATCCCAGCCTTGGACGCGAACCCACTTGCCTTCATCCAGGTCCTTGTAGTGCTCGAAGAAATGCGCGATACGCTCCATCAGTTCGGAGGGCATATCCTCGAAGGAGTTCACATGGGACCAGCGGTTGGTGATCTTGTCCAGCGGTACGGCCACGACCTTGGCGTCGTCGCCGGATTCGTCGGTCATTTTCAGCACCGCCACCGGCCGGCAGCGGATCACCGAACCCGGGATCAGGGGGAAGGCGGTAGGCACCATCACGTCGCAGGGGTCCCCATCATCGGACAGGGTGTGCGGGATATAGCCGTAATTGGCCGGATAGTGCATCGCGGTGCGCAGAATACGGTCGACGAACATCGCCCCGGTCTCCTTGTCGACTTCGTATTTGACGGGATCGGCGTTGGCCGGAATTTCGATAATGACATTGATTTCATCGGGTATGTTGTTACCCGAGGAGACGCGGTCTAGGTTCATTGACTTGCCCTGAGAAGATCTGCGTGAGCGCCCGTCAACGGGCGGAATCGGTGAAGTGGTGAAGGGTACGGATAACCGCCATGGGTGTCCAGCCTGGGTTGAAATACCTTATTGATGACAGGGAATTGGCCCGGTCGTGAAATGCGTAGTCCAGACGGATTGCAGAGGAATTCGGAGGATAATCTAGATTGGCATTTACTTAGTGCCTTTGGGATAACTCTCCGAGTATTGTCCCGGAATCGGGGCAACAAAAAAGGGGGGCCTGAGCCCCCCTTGCAGATCTGCCCGGACCGGTGTGTCAGAGCAGCGGCACGATCAGCAGTGCCACGATGTTGATGATCTTGATCAACGGGTTGACCGCGGGACCGGCGGTGTCCTTGTAGGGGTCGCCCACGGTATCGCCGGTGACCGCGGCCTTATGGGCATCGGAGCCCTTGCCGCCGTGGTTGCCGTCCTCGATGTATTTCTTGGCATTGTCCCAGGCGCCGCCACCGGTGGTCATGGAGATGGCCACGAACAGGCCGGTGACGATGGTGCCGATCAGCAGACCGCCGAGGGCCTTGGCGCCGGCGTCGCCACCCATCAGGGCGCCGATGCCGAGGGCTACCACGATGGGCATCAGGACCGGCAGCAGGGAGGGGATGATCATCTCCTTGATGGCCGCTTTGGTCAGCATATCCACCGCACGGCCGTAGTCAGGCTTTTCGCTGTGGTCCATGATGCCGGGCTTTTCCCGGAACTGACGACGCACCTCGTTGACGATGCCGCCGGCGGCGCGGCCTACCGCTTCCATGGCCATGGAGCCGAACAGGTAAGGCACCAGACCGCCGATGAACAGGCCGATCAGCACCGCCGGGTCGGAGAGCTGGAAGACGATGGTCTTGCCGGCGTGTTCCAGGGTGTTGGTGAAGTCGGCGAACAGCACCAGGGCGGCCAGGCCGGCGGAGCCGATGGCGTAGCCCTTGGTGACCGCCTTGGTGGTGTTGCCCACCGCGTCCAGGGGATCGGTGATGTTGCGGATCTTCTCGTCCAGCTCGGCCATTTCGGCGATACCACCGGCATTGTCGGTGATCGGTCCGTAGGCGTCGAGGGCCACGATGATCCCGGTCATGGAGAGCATGGAGGTGGCGGCGATGGCGATGCCGTAGAGGCCGGCAAGATCATAGGCGCCCCAGATCGCGGCGCAAACCGCCAGTACCGGTGCGGCGGTGGCCTTCATGGAAACGCCCAGGCCGGCGATCACGTTGGTGCCGTCACCGGTGGTGGAGGCCGCGGCGATGTGGCGCACCGGAGAATACTCCGTGGAGGTGTAGTATTCGGTGATCACCACCATGGCCGCGGTCAGCACCAGGCCGATCATGGCGGAACCGAACAGCTGCATGGTGTTGTAGTTATCGATACCGGCGACCATATAGTCGGTGACGAAGTAGAAGGCTACCGCTGCCAGCACGCCGGCGACGATCAGACCCTTGTAGAGGGCCGGCATCACGTTGGTGTCGGTATCCTTGGCCTTGACGAAGTAGGTGCCGATGACCGATGCGATGATGGAGACGCCGCCCAATACCAGGGGATAGAGTACCGCGGTGGTGCTGCCGGACATGAGCAGGCTGCCCAGTAGCATGGTAGCGACCACGGTGACCGCGTAGGTCTCGAACAGGTCGGCGGCCATACCGGCGCAGTCGCCTACGTTGTCGCCCACGTTGTCCGCGATGACCGCCGGGTTGCGGGGATCGTCCTCGGGGATGCCCGCTTCGACCTTGCCCACGATGTCCGCACCCACGTCAGCACCCTTGGTGAAGATGCCGCCGCCGAGACGGGCGAAGATGGAGATCAGGGAGCCGCCAAAGGCCAGGCCGACCAGGGGATGAAGCGGGTCCTCGACACCCATGGAGACCAGAATGGCATAGTAACCGGCCACCCCGAGCAGGCCCAGGCCCACCACCAGCAGGCCGGTGATGGCGCCGCCCCGGAAGGCGATCTGCAGGGCCGCGTTGATGCCCTTATTGGCGGCTTCCGCGGTACGCAGGTTGGAGCGTACCGAGATGTTCATACCGATGTAGCCGGCCGCGCCGGAGAAAACCGCGCCGATGGCAAAGCCGATGGCGGTGGCGGGTGAGCCGAGGAAATACCAGAGTGCGGCGAACAGAATGACACCGACGATGCCGATGGTGGTGTACTGACGATTCAGATAGGCCTTAGCGCCCTCCTGGACGGCGCCGGCGATTTCGCGCATCTTTTCGTTGCCTTCCGGTTGCGCGAGTATCCATTTGACGGACACGAAGCCGTAGGCGAGCGCGGCAACCGCACAGGCCAGGGCAAAGATGAGTTCGTTGTTCACTGATATTTCCTCCGCTGAGATGATATAAAAATTTACTACCCGGGTTTTCACCCTTGGTCTGCCCTCCCAAGCCTGAAACCAGACTGTCGTGACCTGAGGTGAAACACAAAAAAAGGGGCTGAAAAGCAGCCCCTGTTGTCGTTGTTTAGAGTTCGAAAGCGTCCAGTTTTTTCGGAACCGAGACTCCTTTCAGAGTGACATAGTCCGGCAAACCGTTGTCATTGTAAGGGGGGTAGGCCTCTCCCTTGATCAGGGGGTATAGGTACTCCTTGCATTTGTCCGTGATGCCGTAACCGTCCTCGGTGATGAAATCCAGAGGCATCATCTTCTCCACATTGGCCACATCGCTTAGGGGAGCCTCGCCGATACTCCATTGATAGGGGTTGGAGGATTCACGCACTACGGTGGGCATGATGGAGTTCTTGCCTTCCAAAGCCTTCTCCACTGCGGCCTTGCCCAGGGCATAGGCCTGTTCCACGTCGGACTCGGAGGTCAGGTGGCGCGCAGCGCGCTGCAGATAATCGGCCACGGCCCAGTGGAACTTGTAGCCCAGGGCGTCCTTGATCATATTGGCCACCACCGGGGCGGCGCCGCCCAACTGGGCATGGCCGAAGGAGTCCCGGGTACCCTGCTCGGCGAGGAACTTGCCGTCCGGCCAATGGCAGCCTTCGGAGACCACGATGGTGCAGTAACCGAACTCCTTGACCTTGGCGTCGACCGCGGCGAGGAATTTCTCCTGATCGAACTCCACTTCCGGGAACAGGGTCACTACCGGGATGCCCATGTCTTCGACCAGCGCGCCCGCGGCGGCAATCCAGCCGGCGTGACGGCCCATCACCTCAATAACAAAGATCTTGGTGGAGGTGGCGGCCATGGAACGTACGTCAAACGAGGCTTCCAAGGTCGATACGGCAATGTACTTGGCAACCGAACCGAACCCCGGGCAGTTGTCGGTGATCGGAAGGTCGTTGTCCACGGTCTTCGGTACGTGGATCGCCTGAACGGGAAAACCCATCTTTTCGGACAGCTGGGAAACCTTGTAGCAGGTATCCGCGGAGTCACCGCCACCGTTATAGAAAAAGTAGCCGATGTTATGCGCCTTGAAGACCTCGATCAGGCGTTCGTATTCACGCTTGTTGTCTTCCAGGCTCTTGAGTTTGAAACGGCATGAGCCGAAACCGCCGGAGGGGGTGTGCTTCAGAGCGGCGATGTCATCAGCGGATTCCTGACTGGTGTCAATCAGATCCTCGGTAAGGGCGCCGATGATGCCGTTGCGGCCGGCGTAGACATTGGCGATCTTGTCCGGGTGCTGGCGGGCCGCTTCGATGACGCCGCATGCCGAAGCATTGATAACCGCGGTGACACCACCCGACTGGGCGTAAAACGCATTTTTCGCTGTCATTTAGATGATCCCCTGTATGTTATTGATCATATTATGGTTTTGTGGGTATTGTTTAAGAGTGTCTCAGAGATCTCCCCGCTCTTTTGCCGAATAATCGGCCTGTGCCTGCAGGAGCGATACCACGCATTCGGTGAGATCGTCGTATTCGTGAACCCCGGTGCCGTATTGTTGGTAGCCCCGATAGAAGAACTGGCAACGGTATTTACGGCTACCGGTTTTGAAAATGATGAAGTGGCAACCTTGCTGGTCTTCCCAGACGATGACCGGGCAGTTGGTGAGCTCACGGTCAGAGGGCATGAGCCGGATCTCCGCATCGGCCAGTTGGACCTCCACTTTGTGACCATAGCGCTCGGTCAGGGTGGTTTCGATGATCCAGTGCTCGGAATCGGTAATGTCAGGAATTTCAGCCATGAGGTTAATGCGTTCACTCGCTGTGAGAGGCTGAGAAGAATAATCCAATCGGCCCGGTAAGTACAAACCCGTACTGCCCGGCACAGGCATAGCCTGTCTGCCCTGGCGGTATCGATCTCCCAGGGGTTATCGGAGGCGAGACAGATCTCTCCCCCGGTCTTGCGCGTGGCGTGTTCACGAGGTCCTTCCGGCGCGCCCTGTCGGGCTTTGGGCTGGATAAAGTCCCGTTGACTTTGCTGGATTTGTAGGATTAGCTTAAACAAGCGTGTCAGTTTCGGCTAATCCAAAACTTGGATACAGCCATGGAATTTCCTAATTAAGAATTAGAATTCAATGATCACCTCAAGTCCCACCCCTTGGACGGGGGCGCCGGGCAAGCTGGGTCTTGACTCGTGCGAAATGCTTAGTGTGCTGTAAATAAAGAGGTTTCTGGATATTTTTCTGTCAAGGTGAGGATCAATTTCGTATGCGTATCGTGATACTCGGGGCGCCGGGGTCGGGGAAAAGGACCCAGACAGCGCGATTGGCCGAGCGCCTCAATCTCGCCCCTGTGGCTACCGGTGACCTGCTTAAGCACGCCATTGCCGACGAGCACCCGCTGGGTCTTGAGGCTCAGGCGCAACAGGATGCAGGAAGAGCCGTGACGGAGGATCTGATCCTGGGTCTGCTGCGTGATCATCTGATGTCCACAGAGGTGGAACAGGGTTTTATTCTCGAGGGTTTTCCCCGCAATCTGCTCCAGGCGCTGACCCTGGATGAACTCCTGGTCGAAATCGGTCAACCCTTGGACATGGTGCTGCTGATCGACATCGAGATCGACAATCTTATGGAGCGCCTGGTCGGGAGACTGACCTGCCGGAGTTGCGGGCGGCGCTACAACGCCTACCAGAACCCCCCTATTGTGGAAGATATCTGCGATGTCTGCGGTGGCAGGCTGCATCAGCGCTCGGATGATAATGAAGAGACGGTGAGTAATCGCATGCATGTCTTCGACCATCTGATTGCCCCCCTGATCACCCACTACAACAAAACCGAGCGGCTGGTGCGGGTGGATGGCAATGGGGATGAGGAGACGGTTTTTAGGCATATCCTGGCGGCTGTTGACGCTCATGCGGGTCGGCCCCGGACCCTTGCGCCGGTCCAGGTGGAGGAACCTCCGGAAAAACAAGTCAGTGAGCAATCTGACAAAGCCCCTGAAATTCCGGAGCAAACTTCCAGGAGCGCCGAATCTGGGGTCAAGACGGCATCTGTGAAAAAGTCCAAGGTGAAGAAGCCTTTGGCTAAGAAGGTCTCGGCCAAGAAAGTTCCGGCGAAGAAGGTCTCGGCCAAGAAGGTTCCGGCGAAGAAGGTCTCGGCCAAGAAGGTTCCGGCCAAGAAGGTTCCGGCCAAGAAGGTTCCGGCCAAGAAGGTTCCGGCCAAGAAGGTTCCGGCCAAGAAGGTTCCGGCCAAGAAGGTTCCGGCCAAGAAGGTTCCGGTCAAGAAGGTTCCGGCCAAGAAGGTTCCGGCCAAGAAGGTTCCGGCCAAGAAGGTTCCGACTAAGAAGGTTCCGACTAAGAAGGTTCCGGCCAAGAAGGTTCCGGCCAAGAAGGTTCCGGCCAAGAAGGTTCCGACCAAGAAGGTTCCGACTAAGAAGGTCCCGGCTAAGAAGGCCTCTGTGAAAAACAAACGAAGGTAATTATTAAGGGAAGCTTTCTTCTGGTTCCCACGCTCTGCGTGGGAACGCATACCTGAGCCATGGGGTATAGTCCCAGTTTGGTGTGGTCCCATAAGCCCGGGTCTGCATTCCCACGCGGAGCGTGGGAACGAGGCAGGCCCCCCCGGCCAGGAAATCATCGTATTTCTTATGCCCGTTGGCGTAACCCCGTGCTGACTGACGTCATGCACGGGTGTATCGGTCACTCAGCTGGACCGCCCCATCATGCCCTTGATCGCGGAGGGTAGATCCGCGGGGAAGATAATGCTCTTGCCATTACTGGATTTCGCGACATTTTCCAGCGATTTGACATATTTTTCCCCGAGCAGATAGACCACAGGCAACTCTTGGTTGCCGATGGCTTCGGTGACCAGTTCAATAGCCTTCTTGCTGGCGTTGGCCAGGACCACCTGGGCTTCCGCATCTCGCTTGGAGGCCTCGAGACGCCCCTCCGCTTCCAGAATCGCTGCCTGCTTGTCCCCATCGGCCCGGGTTACGGTGGCCCGTCGCGCCCGCTCGGCCGCCGCCTGTTCCTCCATTGCCTTCTGCATGGTGCCGGAGGGATTGATGTCCTGGATCTCCACGGTCTTCAGGGTGATGCCCCAGTCCGAGATGTCATCCGAAATGGAGTTCTTCAGGTGGGCCTTGATCTTGTCCCGTGAGGAGAGGGCGTCGTCCAGGTCCATCTCACCGACAATCGAACGCAGGGTGGTCTGCACCAGGGTCTGGATGGCGATTTCGTAATCCTCCACGCCGTAAACCGCCTTTTCCGGTGAGAGGATGTTGATATAGGCCACGGCGTTGGCCAGGATCACCGCGTTGTCCCGGGTGATCACCTCCTGGGTGGGGATGTCGAGGACGATATCCTTGGTGGTGACCCGGTAGGCCACGGAGTCGATGTAGGGGATGATGATGTTGAGCCCGGGTCCCAGGGTGCTGTGGTACTTGCCCAGGCGCTGCACGACCCATTTATAGCCTTGCGGCACCAGCCGCACCCCTTTTGCCAGGGTTACCAGAACCAGGACAAACAGTGCGATCACGACGTACAATCCGGCGTTCATATGTAACTCCCATGTATCTATGATGATTCCGCAGTCTTGTATGCGGATGGTTTTCAGGTCTTCTCTACAATCAGGGCATTGCCCGAAACATCCTTCACCCTGACCCGGTCGCCCTCTGAAAGCGGTTCGGAGGCGATGATCAACCACTCATCCGCGCCGAGAATCGGGGCGGGGAAGCGCATTCGGCCCCGTTTCTCCGCATTGGGGACGATGATCACCTGACCGACTTCACCGATGATCGCTTCCCGGGAGAGTCCGGCCTTGGTGCGGTCGATCGACAGGGGTTTGAGGTATTTGAACCAGATCACGGCGAGCACCGAGGAGAGCAGGGTCCAGATGAAGATCTGCCAGCTCAGACTGAGATCGGGGGCGACAAACAGGATACCACCGAGCATCACCGCGGCGACACCGAACCAGAAGATGAAGAAGGTGGTCAGGGCGATCTCGCTGAGGATCAGGATCACGCCGAACACCACCCAGTGCCAATATTCGATACCCGTACTCATGGCTTCAATCGACCCGGCGATGGAATTCGGTGCTTTGGCATCCCGGGCAGGGGGGAATGTGCCCGGTCTTCTTGAAGTGCATCTCCTTGCCGCAGCTATTGCATACCAGGGTGCCGGGGCCGGTGATCTCACCGGTATGGTAGCGTGAGGCCTGGCGGGCCCGTTCCGCCAGTTTGGCCAGCTCGATCTTGGTCTGATCGGCAACACCGGCGAACATCTCCAACATGCGTTTCTCAACTTGCTGGACATCGAAACGCCACCAGGCAGAGAGTTCCTCGCCGGTTTCCAGGAGGTAGTGGGCCGCGTCTTTCATGTCCCGTTCCACATACCCGGCAACCTTGTCCGCCTCTTCCCGGCTCAACTCGCCCAGTTCAATGAGCTTTTCCCGGGCGTCATCCAGGTACTGCTTCAATCCCGGAATCGCGTTTTCACGGGCGGAATCGAAGGCCTCGTTCACCTCGTTGAGCATTTTGTCATAGGCGGCTGCCAGACGGTCTAAGGGGTCTTGGGTCGGTTTTTCGCTCATACTGCTCTCCCTGGGGCGGACGCACGGTCAGATATAATGGGTTTGAACCGGATTGGCACGTACAGCATGCCTGTTGGTTCAATGATGGATCAATTCCCAGTCCGAGCCAAGTCTCCCGACGCTGACCTGTCAGGCCGTGTTGAGCCAGCTCTTGAGCAGCAGCAGGCCGCCCCCCGCCCCCAGGCCGATGCCCAGGCCGCTGGCCAGGGTGACCGATAACAGCCCCCCCGAACCGAACACCAGCAGCAATGTGCCACTCATCAGCAGGGCGCTGCCCGACAGGGCGGACAGGGTGTTGCGGTGGTTGCGTTTCATCTGCTTGCGCAGATGCTCCAGCTCTTCGGACTGCCACTGGATCAATAGCTGGCCGTTGGCGGCCTCCTCGATGATTTTGTTGATCCGCATCGGCAGGTCGGGAATGTTCTCTGCGATCAGGGGCAGGTTCTTTTTCAGTTTGCCGAGGAAGGCGCGCCGCCCGATCTGTTCGCTCATCCAGCGTTCGAGGAAGGGCTTGGCGGTGGTCCACAGGTCGAGTTCGGGATAGAGCTGACGACCCAGGCCCTCGATATTGAGGAGGGTCTTCTGCAGCAGCACCAGCTGGGGCTGGACCTCCATGTCGAAGCGCCGCGCGGTCTGGAACAGTCGCAGCAGGAAATGGCCGAAGGAGATCTCGCTCAGGGGCCTTTCAAAGATCGGTTCGCTGACCGTGCGGATGGCGGATTCAAACTCCTCGATGCGGGTGCCCTTGGGTACCCAGCCGGAGGCCACATGCAGCTGCGCGACCCGCTTGTAGTCCCGGTTGAAGAAGGCCAGCAGGTTCTCGGCCAGGTAGCGCTTGTCGGCCTCGGTCAGGGTGCCCATGATGCCGAAATCCACCGCGACATAGCGTCCGTCGGGTTCGACGAAGATGTTCCCCGGATGCATGTCGGCATGGAAAAAGTTGTATTTGAAGACCTGGGTGAAAAAGATCTCCACGCCCCGTTCTCCCAGCAGCTTCATGCTGATCCCCTGGGCCTTGAGGGCGTCGATATCCCCCACCGGAGTGCCCCCGATGCGTTCCATGACGAAGACGTTCTGGCGGGTCAGGTCCCAGTGGACCTCGGGGATATAAAGGGCGTCGCTGTCGAGGAAGTTGCGCCGCAACTGGGAGGCGTTGGCCGCCTCGCGCATCAAGTCCAGCTCGTCGAAGATGGTCTTCTCATACTCCTGGATCACCTCCACCGGACGCAGCCGCCGGCCCTCCTTCCAGTAGCGTTCCGCCAGGTGGGCGATGGTGTAGAGCAGGTCCACATCCCGGCGGATGGTCTTCTCAATGTTCGGCCGCAGCACCTTGACCACCACCCGGCGTCCGTCCTTGAGACGGGCGGTGTGTACCTGGGCGATGGAGGCCGAGGCGAGGGGGGTTTCGTCAAACGCCTCAAGCACCTCGTCGATCGGGCGCTTGTAGGCCTTTTCGATGATCGCCCGGGCCTGGCTGCCGGGGAAGGGGGGTACCCGATCCTGCAGCTTGGCCAGCTCTTTGGCCAACTCATCGGGCAGCAGATCCCGGCGGGTCGAGAGGATCTGGCCGAACTTGACGAAGATCGGCCCGAGATCCTCCAGGCTGCGGCGGATCCGCACCGGATAGCTGGAGCGGTCCTTACGGAACCAGAACCAGGGTGAGAGGTAGATCAGAAAGCGGATCGGCCGGAACAGATGGGTGGCTAGGATCACCTCGTCCAGCCCGTGACGCAGCAAAACCAGATTGATGTGGATGAGTCGGAGGGCCTGGGAGGGGTGAATCACGAACGCTTGTCTCCTGCCTTGTGGGAGGATTCGAGGCGCTGCAGGCGCGCCTCCAGGCGTTCCACGTCGTCACGCAGGCGATCCACCTCCTGGAGGAAGGGTTGGATCTCGTACTGGGTCGGCAGCATGCGCAGCTCTTCCTGCAGATACTCCTTGAGGTTCTGTTCGGCAATGGCGCGGGTCTGGGAGCCCCAACTCAGAACACTGCGGAACAGGCCGCCGATTTCATGGGCGGCGATGTCCCCCGTGAGCCGCGCCAACTGCTCTTCCCAGTCGATATCGAGACCGGCGAGAAAATCGCCGAACCGCTGTGCCAGGGCGGTGTCTCCTTCGATGCTGACCGCGCCGCTGAAGACCTGCTCGGTGCTTCTGCGGTCATGGCCCAGATTGGCCAGACCCCAGGGGGTGCCGCGTAATATGCAGTCGGGTTCGCCTTCGATCTGTCCGAGGCACTGGATACCCTGGGGGTCGGGAATCAGGAACAGGGAGAACCCGAGTCCGGTCACCTGGATCTGGATCACCTTACCGTGCAGAGGGGCGAGCCTTGCCGGACTTTCGGGATCGAGTCTCAGAGCCGTATTGAGCAGTTGCTCGAAACTGGCGAGGGCCGCGGCGCTGATGGTCATGGGTGACTCCCTGGCGATTCGGCCGGATCAGAGTTTGTAGCCGCGATGGATGGCCACGATACCGCCGCTGAGGTTGTAGTAGTCACAGCGCTCGAAACCGGCGTGTTCCAGCATGCCCTTGAGGGTCTCCTGGTCCGGATGCATGCGGATCGATTCCGCCAGATAGCGGTAGCTCGCCTCGTCCCGGGTGACCCACTTGCCGATTTTCGGCAGCAGGCTGAAGGAGTAGAGGTCGTAGAGCTTCTGCAGGGGCTTGTGAACCGGCTTGGAAAATTCCAGCACCAGCAGTCGCCCCCCGGGTTTGACGACCCGGTAGATGGCGTCCAGGGCCTTCTGTTTGTCGGTGACGTTGCGCAGGCCGAAGCCGATGGTCACACAGTCGAAGTAGTCGTCCACGAAGGGCAGCATCTGAGCGTCGGCCTGGGCGTAGCGGATATTCGCCACCCGGCCCTCATCGACCATGCGTTCCCGGCCCCGGGTGAGCATCGCCGCGTTGATGTCGGAGAACACCACCAGCCCTTCCCGGCCCACCAGGCCGCTGAAGCGGGCGGAGAGATCACCGGTGCCGGCGGCCAGATCGAGCACCCGCTGCCCCAGGCGAACCCCGGACAGTTCGATGGTCATGCGCTTCCACAGCCGGTGGATGCCCAGTGACATCAAATCGTTCATCAGGTCGTACTTGCCCGCAACCGAGTCGAAGACCTCACGCACCCGCCCCGCCTTTTCATTGACAGGTACATCCTCGTAACCAAAATGTGTGGTGTTCTCGTCCTTCATGGGTGATTACCTTGGTTGATCCGGGGTTCGCTACGACGCCTCAGGCCGATGGCTCCTTGCGTTGATATCCGGCCTCGCTGAGGCGTTTGAGATACTCCTGCCAGTTGTGTTCGTAGTGGGTGCCCAGTTGGTACAAGGTATCCCAGGAGTAGATGCCGGTGTTGTGCTCGTCGTCGAAATGCAGGCAGATGGCGTAGTTGCCCACCGGTTCGATGTGCGCGATGTTTACGTCTTCCTTGCCGACCTGCAACACCTCCTGGCCGGGGCCGTGGCCCTGGACCTCCGCGGAGGGGGAGAACACCCGCAGGTATTCCGCCGGATAGTGGTACTTGCTGCCGTCATCGAAACTGATTTCCAGGACTCGGGACTGCTTATGCAGATGAATCTCGGTGGGGTGGTGTGACATGATCGTTACTCGCTGCTCGTTAAGTCCGGCTTCGGACGTCTAATCAGAGGATATATTGACTCAGGTCTTCATCCGCCGCCAGTTGCGACAGTTGGCTGTCCACATAAGCCTCATCGATGACGATGGACTGACCGCTGAGATCGGAGGCCTCGAAGGAGACGCCTTCGAGTAGCCGTTCCATGACCGTGTGCAGGCGGCGTGCACCGATATTTTCGGTGGACTCGTTGACCTGCCAGGCAGTCTCGGCAATACGCCGGATACCTCCCTCGGTAAATTCCAGTTGCACCTGTTCGGTGGCCAGCAGTGCCTGATACTGCTCGGTCAGGGAGGCGTCGGGTTCGGTGAGGATGCGGGTGAAATCCTCGGTGCTCAAGGCCGACAGTTCGACCCGGATCGGCAGCCTGCCCTGCAGTTCGGGAATCAGGTCGGAAGGCTTGGCGAGATGAAAGGCGCCGGAGGCGATGAACAGGATATGGTCGGTCTTGACCATGCCGTGCTTGGTGGAGATGGTACAGCCTTCGACCAGGGGCAGCAGGTCCCGCTGCACCCCTTCCCGGGAGACATCCGCGCCGCTGGTTTCGGCTCGGCTGGTGACCTTGTCCAGCTCATCGATGAACACGATTCCATGCTGCTCGACCATCTCCAGGGCGCGCAGTTTCAGATCCTCCTCGTTGATCCGCTTGGCCGCCTCTTCGTCGTTCAGCACCTTGAAGGCATCCTTGACGCGCAGTTTGCGGCGGCGGGTGCGTCCGCTGCCCAGATTCTGGAACATGCCCTGCAGCTGGCTGGTCATCTCCTCCATCCCGGGGGGGGCCATGATCTCGACACCCACCGGCGCGGCGTTGACCTCGATGTCGATCTCCTTATCGTCCAGGTCGCCGTCGAGAAGTTTCTGGCGGAACTTGTCCCGGGTTGCGCTGGAGACTCCGCTGGGTGTTTCGGTATCGTCCCAACCGGTAGGTTTGGGGGCCGGCAGCAGGGCATCGAGAATCCGCTCCTGCGCCGCGACCGAGGCTGCCTCGCCCACCTTGCCCATCTCCTCCTCGCGGACCATTTTCACCGCGGAGTCCGCCAGTTCGCGGATGATCGAGTCCACCTCCCGGCCGACATAACCCACCTCGGTGAATTTGGTGGCCTCGACCTTGAGAAAGGGGGCGTTGGCAAGCTTCGCCAGCCGCCGGGCGATCTCGGTCTTGCCCACTCCGGTGGGTCCGATCATGAGGATGTTCTTGGGGGTAATCTCGTTGCGCAGGGCCTCGTCGACCTGGGCGCGGCGCCAGCGGTTGCGCAGGGCGATAGCCACGGCCCGTTTGGCGTCATGCTGACCAATGATGTGTTTGTCGAGCTCAGCGACAATCTGTTGTGGGGTGATTTGCGACATGATTATAGTGCCTGTGAAACAGCTATCCGCGAGCCTTCAGGCCTCGCATTCCAGCTCTTCCAGAACGAGGTTGTGATTGGTGTAGATGCAGATATCCGCAGCGATGTCGAGACCCTTTTCGACGATCTCCCGGGCTGCGAGTTCCGTATTATCCAGCAGCGCCCGGGCCGCGGCCTGGGCATAGCTGCCGCCGGAACCGATGGCCATCAGATTGTTCTCCGGTTCGATGACATCACCGGTGCCGGAGATGATTAGCGAGGCACTGGCGTCCGCCACGCAGAGCAGGGCCTCGAGGCGGCGCAGGGCGCGGTCGGTGCGCCAGTCCTTGGCCATCTCCACAGCGGCACGGGTAAGGTGGCCCTGATGTTTTTCCAGTTTACCTTCGAAGCGTTCGAACAGGGTGAAGGCATCGGCGGTGGCGCCGGCGAATCCGGCGATTACCCGGCCCTTGTAGAGTTGGCGGACCTTGCGGGCGTTGCCCTTCATTACGGTGTTGCCCAGGGTGACCTGGCCGTCTCCGCCGATCACGACCTTGCCGCCGCGGCGCACGGAAAGGATGGTAGTGCCTCTGAAATTTTCCACGTTTGTCCTGCTGATTGTTGCGGGCCGAACCCCTTAAATGGGGTTGAAGTCGTCCTGATTCAAGCCTCCGGAGTGATTGGGTATCTCCGACGCACTTCGGGCAATGCACTCGGGTTGTTACGCCCCAAACCGGCGATTGTACCCGAGCCCGGGGCTGGTGAGAAATCCCGCCGGGATGATGCGGAAACTTTCCGTCTGTCCGCGCATCCATGAATAAATGAAGCGGAACTGCACTGGCAGGCATTTAAGGAGCCTTATAATGAACAACATGAAACGTACGCTAGCGGTTATCACCTTGGTTTTTCTGGTTGCCTCGGCGCAGGCCGGGCAGGAGGATCAATCGGTCAGTGGGGAGTTGTTGAAACAGCAGACCAACGAACTGTTGAGAACTCTTAAAGACTATACCCTGCAGCAGAAAGACGAACTGATGGACGCCCTCGAACAGGGCATGGATGATCTGGACGAGCGCATCGATGCGCTACAGGAACGAATCGACGAGCACTGGGACGGCATGTCCCAGTCGGCCCGTGACCATGCGGATGCTACCCTCTCTGCCCTGCGCCGGCAGCGGATCAAGCTTCAGCAAGCCTACGAGGGACTGATGGACAGCTCCGGATCCGCCTGGGAGCAGATGAAGGAGGGTTTTGGTCAGGCTTATGAGGAGGTCAACCGCTCTTGGGAAAAGGCGATGCAGGAGTATTAGATGCCGCTTCGTTCCTTCCAGGCTACGTTGGGCTGATGTCAATGGCCGAGTCCTTATCAAGAGGAACGCTAAGGCGTCATCATCTGTTGCAGGTGGCGCTGCTGTGCCGCAGTGAACTCCTCCGGACTCACTGCCCCGTCCCCATCGGTGTCGATTTCGCTGAAGGGTTGGGCGTTTTTCAGGTTACGCATCGGGTAGCCTGCCTTTAGGCGTTCCTCGATACGCTTGGCCCGTGCCTGGTTGAATTCCGCTTCCTGGATCTGTCCGTCCGCATTGAGATCGAAATCGCTGAATGCGGGTCTCTGTCGACCCGCGCCGGGGCCCATTCCGGGCCGCGGTTGTGAGGCCCCGCTCATGGGGGCGCGCTGCTGCATCCGGAAACGCTGGCCCTGGATGAATTCCTCGTAGGTCAGACTGCCGTCAGCGTCCCGGTCGAAGTCATCGAAACTCGGTGGTTGGTAGCGTTGCTGGCCGGGAATACTGGCGGAGACCGCTCGGGATTTATGCAACGCATCGAACTCTTCCCGGCTGATACCGCCGCTACCATCGGTATCGAATGTGCTGAAGGAGAGGGGACCCCGGTCCGGTGGTGGATTATCGGCCATGAGCGGATTGCTGAGGGTCATGAGCATTCCAAACACCAGGGGAAGGTTACGCGATCTCATCAACAGGTCCTCCGTGGAGATGGGTTGCGTGGGAGCGGGTGGATCGGTGCAATCCGCCAGTCGCCCCAATCTTCCCAGTATAGTCTCCTTCGGCTTGGATTGTTCACCGCAAACGGGCAGACGCGCCACAAATCGGCCTGACTATTAGGGATTTCACTCCCTTGTTTGCGCCCCCTATCCATGGCAGAGTCAGGGGATATGTCGCGAAGCATCTTAATAGCACTGGGTTTTTTACTCTCCGGCGGTGGGGCGGTCGCGGAGACGCCCCCGGCCGCGTCCGTTCCGATGGGTGCGCAACAGTTGGCCCGGGAGGTCTACACCGCGGCACATGGGGGATTGATCCGCAACGCGATCAGTAAACGTCGCGGACGGGATGTCGCGGTGGTGATCAACCGCGCACCCACGGCGATGCGCACCGGGCATCGCACGCCAACGGTTCAGACCTTCGACACCTATGTCAACAACCAGCCCCAGGACCCGGATATCGAATCCTTGCAGATGGCGATTCTCACCTCTGGTAAAACCAAGGGTACCGGGGTTTTGTTCACCCGTTATCGGGATGCCTCGCGAGGGTCTTCAATCGCCATCTGGCTGCCGGCGCTGCGTAAGATTCGGCGCATCAACGAGCCCTCTCACGAGGATGTCTGGTTCGGCACCAATCTCACTTACGGGGAACTGGTGTTGCGCACCCCTGACGACGAGGTGCATGAACTGCTCGGAGAGGGGCGCCTCGAGGGGTGTCTCGACACCATGGTTCTGGAACCCTGGGAGAAGAGCCGCTACACCCTGCATCTGCCGGGTCCCCAATGCGCGCATATCGGTAAGCCGATCTACCGACTCAAGAGCAGCACCCAATTCAAGAACTGGTGGTATGACTACCATATCAGCGAGATTGACCAGAAGACCTTTGCCCTCTATCGGACCGTCTATTATAAGGGTGGGGTGAAGGTGAAAAGCGTCTCCATCGACTGGCAATCCCTGGATCAGCCCGACCCGCGCATTGCCTATCCCCGCTACATCTACGCCATTTCGCACGACGATGGAAAGGACAGCATGGTCTATGTACCCCGCGGAACCATCACCCTGAATGTGGACCTGGATGATGACTTTTGGTCGGAAGATACCCTGGAGCACTATGAGCCTTGAAGGGATGCCGGTTCCGGCAGCGAGCCCTGGCGGGTCGGCACACATGAGTCGGATCTGAGGCCGTGCCGGTTGTTGTGACATCTTTACGCGGCCTACCTGAAGTTCAGCGGATGGGGGTCCAATGAGTGGAGTCAGGCGGGATTATGCCTCGGGCTACGCCCGTTTCATGCTCCGCTACCGACGCTCAGTGATCCTGCTGCTGTTTGTACTGACTCTGCTGATTTCCCTGTTCCTCAACCAGATCAATCTGCGCAACGACCCCGATTCCCTGCTCCCCCTGAGCAATCCCTACATCGCAACAAATCTCTACAGCGACCACACCTACGGAATGGGCAATCTGATGGTCTGGGGTCTCAGGGTGAAGCAGGGTGATATCTACCAACCCTGGTTCATCCGCATGGTGGATGATTTCTATCGCGATGTGAGCACGCTGCCCTTCGCCAATGCGGATAAGTTTGTCGGCCTGCCGTCGCCCCGGCTGCGCAATCTCGGCATCGCAGTGGACGGCAGTCTCGATTTTCGCCGTCTGATGCCGGCCAACGGACTCTCCGACAATCCCATGGAGGCGCAGGCCCAGTTATATATTCTGCGCGCGGGTCTGGAGAGGCACATCGTGCTCGAACCCCTGTTGCTCTACTACCAGGATGCGGAGGGAAACAAGTGCGAGATCACCAATGACAAGGGTCTGATTGACAATCGCACCGAGCAGCATGTGCATCGCGAGTGCCGTGCGATCGGTACCTTCATCATCGGTGATTTCTCCAACGACCTGAAAGACCATCATCTTGACTGGATCGCCCGGCTGCGGGAACTGATGCAGTCCTATGAATCCCGCTACGGGGACCGGGTGACCTTCTACCAGTCCGGTGAGCCCTACTTTCTGGCCTCGATGGTGGAGGAGCTGTGGGACAAGGCCTGGCTGTTCGGCATCTCGCTGCTGATCATCCTGGTGATCCTGTGGTACGAGTTCCGTCACTGGAGCTGCGCGGTGTTTCCCCTGCTCGGAGTCGGCATGACCATCGTGCTGACCCTGGGATTGATGGGGTACACCCAGTTCAAACTCACCACCATGATGGCGCTCACGCCGATGCTACTGCTGGCGATCGGTATCGGTCACGCCATGCAGATCACCCGGCGTTTCATGCAGGAGCTGACGGCCCACCGAAACCCGGAACGGGCCGCCTTCGAAGCGATCCGCCACACCGTGGTTCCCGCGGCGCTCTCCATCGGTACCGACCTGCACGGTTTTTTCGCCATCTCCTTCATCGATATCTCGTTCTACAAGGCCTACGCCTATTTCGGCATCTTCGGCATGTCGACCCTGATACTCACCACCACCACCCTGATTCCCCTGCTGATGGTCAGCTTTCCCCCCCGACTGCGCGAGCGGGAGACCGAACGGGGCTGGGAACGGCGCATGGCGAATGGCATCACCCGGCTGCTGACGGGTCCCGGCAAGTGGCTGCCGGTCACCGCGGTGATCGTGATCTGGCTGGGCTCCGCCTACCTGGCGGAACTGGACCGGGGCTTTCTAGGCCTGATGGCGGGTGAGGCGGGGCGCAAGGATCCTGAAGTCGCCCGCATCCAGGATGAGTTCGACATCATGCCCGGGGTGGAAAAGGGGATTGATTATCCCCGTGCGGCCTACAAGGAATACTATCTCCTGGGCGAGTTGCTGGGTGAAGGGGGCGAGGTCGAAGCGATCCGCCAGCTGGACGCCTTGTCCCATATGATGCCCGGGGTGATCACCGCGAATATTGTGATCCGCTCCAAACAGGGCACCCTGCCACCCTGCGGGATGGATGCCTGGGATCCCATGGGCCGGAGGATCATCGGCCCGCAGCAATGTTACGACGAGATGAGCGATCCTCCCCAAGGGGTGTTCAATCAGGTCGAGGTGCTCAAGGCGCTGTCGGATTTCGAGGATTGGCTGCGCGGCCATCCGCACATCGGCTTTACCTCCTCCTACGTGCAGTTCGTCAAGACCCTGAATATGATGCTCAATGCCCCCAGTGGCGAGCGGCCCACTGAACACATGAACCTCTACGCCATCCCCGACCAGGGGCACATGCTGAAAAACCGCTATGCCTACCGGCTGGACCGGTATGGCCATCTGCCCGATCCCCGTGAAACCATTCCCTTCTACAACGGTATGCTGATGACCGGTGCCGCGCCCGGGGAGCTCGACGGTTTCGTCAACACCCGTACCTGGGACGAAGGCGTCATCGTTGGTTTCGTCAACACCATGGATCCGAAGCAGACCCATCAGACCATCCGGGATATCCAGGCCTACCTGACCGAACATGCCAACGATCCGGGAATGAGGCAACTGCGTTTCGGTGTTCAGGCCGGTGAGCAGGTGAGTGTGCCCGGGACACGCAAGAGCGCCGCACAGACCGTGGAGGTGTCGGATTCCCTGAATGGGCGGGCTCCGGTCGGCGGTTTTCTGGGGGTCACCGAAGCGACCCGGGACGTGGCCTTCAAGGAGTGGCTCAACGCCCCGGTGGCCACCTCCCTGACCGTGTTTCTCATGACCCTGATTATGTTCCGGTCCTGGATGGTCGCACTGATTCTCATCAGTCTCTGCTTCATCACCCTGATGACCCAGTACGGACTGGGTGCCTATATGACCACGGTCAAGGAGTGGTCGGCGAATCTGGCATTCCACGTCCAGGTCGCCTTGAGTATCGCCATGGGACTGGGGGTCGACTACGGGGTTTACATGGTTTCCCGGCTGCAGGAGGAGATGCGCGCATCCGGTGAGGATTGGGCCCAGGCTTTACGCACCACACTGCATAACACCGGATCGGCGATCATCCTCTCCATGGCGGTCCTGCTGGGCAGTTTCATCCCCCTGATGAACACCGAACTGGCCAATCTCTGGTCGGTCAGCCTGTATATTTCAGAGGCCCTGATCATGGATGTGTTCATTGCGCTGCTGGTGTTACCGCTGATGGTGTATTGGCTGCGACCCGGATTTGTATTCGATGCTACGCGATAGATGAGCGGTTTCGAAATAGCACTCAGCGCGGCATACGGGTGATATTTGTTGTCCTGATGACCCACTTTACTCAGCCAGTGGATCAGTCGCCGATAGTAGTTTTGAGTGTTGAGTTTTTAGTTTTGAGTGGATGAGTTCGCTGCGCTCACAGGTTTTTTATGCCCCCTCTCCCGCGAAGGAGGGTGTCGCAAAAGGCGGAAACAATGAATTGCCTCGGTAAAACGTTCGATAAAAAGCACAAAATCGATTGTATCTGCAACTAAAATCAGTTTGAAATGAATCTCGGCATGCTGTTACAACACCCACCGAAGGGAGAGGGGCAGCCCGAAACCCGTGAGCGCAGCGAACTCATCCACTAAAAACTCAAAACTCAAAACTTTTCTCACCCCCACCACCCTATGGCGGAGCATAGTAGGTAATCAGGTTTCTTTTGTATGGGGAATCAAAAGACTGCTGCGATTGTCCTTGACATAATATGTCATGACAACTATCTTGAGGGCGTAGTTTGAAAGGAGATCAGAGTCGATGAACAGCCTTCTCTCGAAATTGGAGTCGGTGCTTAAGATGCCCGATTCCGGAACCATGAATGGCATGGATTATGAGTTGAGTCCGATTCCCGGAGATGTCGAGGTGGTGCAGGTCACCTTCAAGGATCGCGAGGAATTTCCTATCTATCTCACTCAATCCGACAGCCAGATGATCTGCATCTGTTACCTGTGGCGCGATGAGGAAGTGGTCGCGGAGAAACGTCTTCAGATGCTCGAAAGCATGCTCGACATGAATGTCCCAATGCCCCTTTCCTCGTTTGGCAGGATCGGCGACTGGTACGCCATATTCGGCGCGCTCGATCAGGATTCATCCGCCGGCAGCATCATCAAAGAGTTGACCGTACTGAGTGATAACGCCCTCGATGCGCTCGATGCCATGAGTGGCTATCTCAACTAACCGTCACAGAATTAGGAGTCTGACAATGGAATTCTTCAAGAAACTGGCCACCGCAATCCGTGGCGGAACCCGTGAGATCGGCGAAGCCATACTGGACAGTCAGGGTGTGCGCATCTACGAACAGGAGATCGAAGACGCCAAGAGCGCGATCAAACAGGCCGAGAACGATTTGACCGGTGTGATGGCCAAAGAGATGCAGGCTGGCAGGGAGATCGAACGCCTGGAGAAAGAGATCGCGGGATACGAGAAAAACGCCCTGGAGTTGCTTGAAAAAGACAACGAAGCCCTGGCCACCGAAGTGGCGGGAAAAATCGCCGAGCTGGAGATGGAGCTGGAGAGTCAGCGCCAGGCAAAATCCCGCTTTACCGAGCATGTCGCCAAGGTCAAGGAGATGATCAAGCAGACCCATGCGAAGATCCGTGAACATGAACGGGAAATCGCCATGGTGAAAACCACCGAGAATGTGCACAAGGCGACCCAGTCGATCAGTCAGCATATGGATGGGGGCAGCTCGAAGATGGTCGCGGCGAAAGAGTCGCTGGAAAGGATCAAGCAGCGCCAACAGGATCAGTCGGACCGGATGAGCGCGGCCGAACAGCTGCGCGGTGAATTGAGCGGCGAGACCTTGGAGGAAAAACTCAAGGCCGCCGGCGTCGGTGATAGTGAAGACCGTCAAAAAAGTGTGCTTGAACGCCTCAAGTCAAAACACAAAGGATCCCAATCCTGAAGTTGACATGAGCAATCGACAAAAGACCAAGCCGGCTCGCTGGTCGGATTCGGACAAAGCGATTCGCGCCACGCAGGTTGCGTTCGATGTCGAAAACCAGGTGATCGACAGGATAAAGCAACAGGCCTGTGAAAAAGGGGTAACGGCGTCTGACATGATGCGTTTGATTCTCGGTCTGGAGGTGACCGCCAAGCGGGTCAGGCCGAGATTGACCATGTCATTGAAAGAGCAGGACTACAAGGAGTTGGCGAAACGTTACGGTTTGAAGCCCAGCGAACGGCTTGCCATAAAGGCCAGGATCATTGAAGAGATCCGGGACTACGCCATCAAGCGTTAATTTGCCCGAACATTCACAACAAGGAGCTTGACCATCCGTGGATACATTCACCGGTATTATCAGCAGCTATCCCACGAATATCTTCAGCATCGTGCTGGGTATCATGCTGGTCTTCTGGATCTTTGCAATCCTGGGTATGTTCGATATCGATATCCTCTCTCCGGATGGGGGCGACGATGTGTTTGAACTCGACGCCGATTTTGATGGTGAGATTCCCGGCTTTGTCGGTCTGCTGCATACCCTGGGCTTAACCGGAGTGCCCCTGACCCTGGTGATCAGTATCCTGGCGCTGATCGGGTTTTCGCTCTCCTATTTCACCAGCCGCTGGTTTCTCGCGCCGCTCGGATCCGATCTGATTCGCTATCTCTTCGGTACCGGTATCCTGATCGGTTCGACGCTGATCGCGATTCCGCTTACGGCGCGAGTCATCAGGCCTTTGAAACCGTTGTTTGTGAAGCACTACGCACCGTCGAAAAAGGATTATATCGGGCACGTCTGCGTGGTTACCTCCTCATCGGTCAGCGAAGCGTTCGGGGTCGCGGTGGTGGAAACCGGCGGGGCTCCGATCCAGATCGATATTCGAACTTCAAACGGCGAGGTCTACCCAAAAGGGGCCAGCCTCAGAGTGGCTGACTACGATGCGGAGCGGGATCTGTTCGCAGTGATCAGTGAAGACAAATATCAGCAACTCATCAGTTAACTGTTTTTACTTTTTCGGAATAGGAAGCATTGTATGGAATCCATCATACTCATCAGCGTTTCAACCGCGATCATCCTGCTCGGGGCGTTCTCCCTGTTTGCCAGTTTTTACAAGAAGGTGCCACAGGGTAAGGCGATGATCGTCAGTACCCTGAGCCGCGAACCCAAGGTGACCTTTACCGGTAGTATGGTGCTTCCGGTGATTCATCTGCGCGAGATGATGGACATCGATCTGAAGACCATCGAAATCGATCGTCGCGGTTCCGATGGCTTGATCTGCCGGGACAACATCCGGGCGGATATCAAAGTCACCTTTTTCGTGCGGGTGAACAAGACCACCGAGGATGTTCTGAAGGTTGCCCAGGCGGTCGGCGTTGATCGGGCATCGGATCAGTCCGCGGTGGAAGAGCTGTTTTCCGCCAAGTTTTCCGAAGCGCTCAAGACCGTGGGGAAACGCATGGACTTCATCTCTTTGTACGAAGAGCGGGATGCCTTTCGTGACGACATCATCAAGGTGATCGGCAAAGACCTGAACGGTTATGTCCTGGAGGATGCCGCCATCGACTATCTGGAGCAGACCCCGGTGAAGTCGCTCGACCCGAACAACATCCTTGACGCCGAAGGTATCCGCAAGATCACCGAACTGACCGCCGCGCAGCACATTCGTACCAACGAATATCAGCGCGACGAAGAGAAGGAGATCAAAAAGAAAGACGTGGAAACCCGCGAAGCCGTGCTGCAACTGGAAAAACAGGAGCAGGATGCGATGGCGCGCCAGGCCCGTGAGGTGGCGACCATCCAGGCACGGGAAGAGGCCGAGACCAAGAAGATCCAGTCCGAAGAGCTGTTGCGCGCCGAGCAGGCCCGTATCAAGACCGAAGAGGCGATCGCGATACAGGAAGAGAACAAACAGCGCGAGATCGAGGTCGCCTCCTATCAGCGGCAGAGCGTTACCGTCAAAGAGGCGGAGAATGTGCAGAAGGCTCAGGAGCTGGAGCAGGTGGAGCGTAAACGGGTGGTGGCGCTGGCCGATATCTCCAAGGAAAAAGAACTCGAAGGGCAACGCAAGGAGATCGCCGACCTCACCAGCGAACGCATCTCGGTGGAGAAGCGTGTCGCCGAGGAGGAGGAGAACATCGAGCGGGTGCGTATCGTCTCCAAGGCGGAGCGCGAGAAAGAGGCCACCATCATTGCCGCGGAAGCCAAGGCTCAGGAAGATCTGGTGCGTGAAGTGAAGGCCGCCGAGGCCGCGGCCCAGCGGGCGATACAGAAGGCGCAAGAGGATGTGACCCTGGCGGAAGGCCGCAAGAACGCCTCCCTGCTGGACGCCGAGGCGGCCATCAAGCAGGCCGAGGCGGTGCGTTATCGCGAGGCGGCGCCAGGTCTGGCCAAGGCGGAGGTGATGGAGGTGACCGCCGCGGCCAAGGAGAAGGATGGATTGGCCGAGGCGGTGGTCCTGCGCGAGCGGCTCGAGGCCCAGGCCGTGGGTGACGAGAAGGTCGGACTGGCCGCGGTGCGTGTCCAGGAGGCCGAGGCGGACGCGATCGAAAAGCGGGGTGAGGCCGACGCGAAGAATGTCGAATTGCGCTTTATCGCCGAGGCCAAGGGCCTGAAGGAGAAGTTCGCGGCCATGGACGCCATGAGCGATGAGTCGCGCCGGCACGAAGAGTTCCGCCTTAAACTCGATCTTACCCATGCCGAGACGCTACGCTGGATCGAGGCCAACACCGAGATCGCGAAAGAGCAAGCTACGGTGCTCGCCACCGCGCTGGCGGACGCCAAGATCGATATCGTCGGTGGCAGCGGTGACTACTTCGAGAAGTTCGTCAACGCCCTGGCCCTGGGTCGCTCCATGGACGGTATCGTACGCGGCGAGACCGCCCAGAAGGTGTTCAGCCGGCACCTGGAGGGGGAGGCCGATCTGGTCGAGGACATCAAGGAGATCGCCAGTGGCCTGGGCGGAAACAGCGACAGCATTCAGAATCTGACGGTCAGTGCCTTCATCGCGAAACTAATGCGGGAAGGGACCTCGGAACAGAAGGCGATGCTGAATAATCTGATCGGTTCGGTCACCCAGCAGTAAACAGGAACGGCTGCGGACCGGTTTGGGGGCGATGCTCCCAAGCCGGTTGACAGGCTGAAGGATATCCCCAGATGACCGACGTAACGACATCGATCGAGAATCAGGAGCGGGCTGTCGCCGAGGGCGGCGCCTACGAAGTCATCCGCAAGCGGCTTGTGGAGCAGGCCGAACGCCTGAGCGAGACGACCACCGACTTGAACCAGTCCCGCCTGGAGGCGTTCGGCGCCTCCTCCCTCGAGGTGATCGGCCGGGTGCGGGTGCACACCGAGAACAATTGCATCGCCCGTGACATCGCGCTGCTCGATAACAGCCTGCTGTTCGGTTACAACGTCTTTATTGGTATGAAGAAGGAGACCCGGGTCGGTGATGTGTTCGGTCTCTATCGTCTGATCAATACCGAGGACGGTTACGATATCGAGGCGCGGTCCTTGGCCGGCAGTTTTCTCGACACAGCCGAATTCCTGCGCGATTTCCAGGAGCTCTACACCTATTACAAAGAGACGCGTCTGGCGAAGCTTCTGGTGGCCAACCAGCACCTCTTCGCCACCTTTCAGATCGGCGAGCGGCTCTCGGACATCAAGGTATTCCGCTGGTCCATCGCCAACGATGGCAGTGTGCGGTATATCGACAACCGGGGCGAGCGAGACCTGCCGGTCCCACCCCGTTACGACTTTGAATGGAGTGTGTGCGGCCGTGAGCATTTCATCCAGGGGCGCCACCCCCATATCGGTATTCTCGACGAGGTCTTCGTCGACAACCTGCAGGGTACCCTCACGTTCAAAATCGAGGACAATACGGAGAACGGACTGGGTGTCTATGAGGAACCACTCGAAGATGTCAACCAATCCCTCGCGGATGCGGCCGTCCACTATGCTCGTCTCGGCAGCCTGATCGCAATCAAGGTCCGGCCCTACCGTGAGGAGCAGTGGCGTCACTTTGTCTTCGACACTAAGCTGAAACGGGTCACGCGGATTGACGCCATCGGCGAGGCCTGCCTGCAATTGCCGGAGGATCACGGCCTGATCTTTCCGGGCGGATACTATCTGGAGAGCGGCGAGTACAAATCCTTCGACGAGGATATCCGCGGCATGCAGTTCGAACGCATGGTCCGCTCTCCCAACGGCGAGGATGTGCTCTACCGTTTCTACGAACCCGAATCTGGGCGTGTCGCTATCTCGATCTACAACCTGATTCGCAAGGATCTGCAGTCACCCCTGTTAGGCCACGGCTTCGCCCGCTTCGATGACGGCGTGGCGATGCTCTTCTACACCGAAACCGAGGAGCCGACTCGCAACCACCCGATGCAGGTTTGGCGTACTCCCTTCTACAGCGATGACCATGTCCCGGTGGGCGACCCTGGCAACAGCCTGTTGGGCAAGATCGGTAACGCCGAGCTGGTGCGCGCGGTTTCGGAATTCTATTCGGTGATTCACAGCATCCGCGAACAGCGTCCGAGCGCCCTGCTCTATGAAGAGTTGATCAAACAGTGCGGTGCCATCCTCGACGGATATCACTGGATCGACAAGGCGGAGACCGGTGGGATCGGCGATCAGGTTCGGCAGATTCGCGAAACCGCTGAACTGGTGCTCGACGAGTTCGAGAAGGTGCAGTCGATCCAGCAGCGCGCCAACCAATCCCTGAGCGATGCGCAGCAGGGCCAGCGCGAACTGATCCGCGAGATCAACCGCCGCGACTACCGCAAGCCCGACGACCATGTAGTCGGCCTCAAGGGGATCAATCAACAACGCGGCCATCTGCTGACCCTGAGGGAGATGCGCTATATCGACTTGACCGCCCTCGATCTTCTGGATGCCGAGCTGGTTGCGGCACAGGAGCGGCTCGCTAAACGCACGGTCGAATTTCTGCAGCGCGAAGACGCCTTCGAGGGAACGCTTCAGGCGATTAACGAGACCTTGAGCGAGGCGGGAAAACAGCGGACCGTAGCCGAGCTGACGCCGCTGCAACAGCGGCTCGATGAGATCGGCGAAGGACTCGATCTGCTCTCCGAAATGCTCAACAACCTGTCGGTGGATGACACCACGGTGCGTACCGCCATCCTGGCTACCCTGTCGAGCGTCTACGCGCAGCTCAATCAGGCCAAGGCGCAGCTTCGCAACCGCATGAAGTCGATCGGCAGCCGTGAATCGGTGGCTGAATTCGGTGCACAGTTCACCCTCTTCTCACAATCGGTGATCAATGCCCTCGGATTGGCTACCTCTCCGGAGAAGTGCGATGAACAGCTCTCCAAACTGCTGGTTCTGCTGGAGGAGTTCGAAAGCAAGTTCAGCGATCAGGACCCGTTCCTTAACGATATCATTGCCAAGCGCGAAGAGGTATACGAGACCTTCGAAGCCCATAAACAGGGTCTGCTCGACGAGCGCCAGCGGCGTATCCACAACCTCACCACGGCGGCACAACGCCTGCTTGACGGTATCGAGAAGCGTGCTCGCGGCATGCAGAGCCAGGACGAGATCAATGCCTATTTTGCCGCCGATGCCATGGTCAACAAGGTGCGTGCGCTCTCGGCCAGTCTGCGTGAACTCGGTGATGCGGTGCGTGCCGACGATCTCGACAGTCGTCTGAAGAGCGCCAAGGAGCACTCGGTTCGTGCGCAGCGGGACAAGCAAGATCTTTTCGAGGAGGGGGGCAGTGTCATCAAGTTGGGCCGCCACCGCTTCAGCATCAGCGCCCAGGCCACCGATCTGACGCTGGTACCTCGCGATGAGGGACTGGCCCTGCACCTTACCGGTACCGATTATTTTGAGTCTCTGCACGATGAACGGTTGATGAGTCTGCAGGACTATTGGGCTCAGTCACTGCCCTCGGAAAATGCCCAGGTTTATCGCGGCGAATATCTCGCCTACACAATGCTGCGCGCCGCCGAACACGGCGAAGAGGGGCTGAACCTGTCCCTGTTGATGGAGCAACGCCACAACGAGGCGTTGTTGAGCACCACCCTGCGCAATTATATGGCGCCCCGTTATCAGGAGGGTTACGAGCGGGGTATTCACGACCAGGATGCCGCGAAACTCCTCACTGCCCTGCTGGAGATGTACCAGAGCGCCGGCCTGTTGCGCTACAGTCCGCGCAGCCGGGCGCTGGCGCTGCTTTACTGTCTGGTCAATCGGGAAGACTCGGAGCAGTTTCAGAGCAAGGCCTGGTCTGAGCTGGCGCACAGCCTCTCTCAACTGGAGCGCAGCTTCAATGTGGCTGATGCCTTCGCCAATCTGCGACAAGAGCTGGCTGTCACGCTGTCGGATTTCTCCCGCCAGAGCGATCTGCCCTTCGACGAGCAGGAGGCCGGGCTCGCCGCGGAGTATCTCACCCTCGAACTGGCCAAGCCGAAGCTGCTGTTCGAGGTCAGCCAGGATGCCGTCCAACTTGCCGAACGATTGACCCAGCAGATGAAGTCGATCCATCATCAGAGCGCCTTTAATCAGACTCTGCAGCGTCTCTCCGGTGACATCGGCCGCGGTTGGCGGTTGGCCGTTTCCTGGGTTGATGGCCTGCTGAGTTTTCAACCACAGTCACAGGAAGCCTTCGTGCGCGACGAGGCTGCCGCTCTGCTGCTGCTGGGCGAGCGCTTGCCACTGCAGATCCAGAACGTAGCGTTGCGTCACAGCGTCTCCGGTCTGCTGGGTGATCATGGTCTGATTCAGGACCAGTCGATGCCCCTGGTGCTGCCCGAGTTCCTCGGCCGGCTCCATCGCCACGCCCGTGTCACAGTGCCCGCCTTCGAGGGGTTCAAGCGCCGGCGCAGCGAACTCGTTGAGAAGGCGCGTAAGCAGTTACGCCTGGAGGACTTCAAGGCGCGTCCACTCTCCTCCTTCGTGCGTAACCGTTTAATCAACGAGGTCTACCTGCCGATTATTGGCGACAATCTGGCGAAACAGCTCGGCACTGTTGGCGAGGACAAGCGTACTGACCAGATGGGGTTGCTGCTACTGATCTCTCCCCCGGGATACGGCAAAACCACCCTGATGGAGTACATCGCCAATCGCATGGGGCTGATCTTCATGAAGATCAACTGTCCTTCCCTTGGCCACGAGGTGACCTCCCTTGATCCTGCCCAGGCCCCCAACGCCACCGCGCGGCAGGAGTTGGAGAAACTCAACCTGGGTCTGGAGATGGGGAACAATGTGATGCTCTATCTGGACGACATCCAGCACACCCATGCCGAATTCCTGCAGAAATTCATCTCCCTCAGTGACGGCACACGGCGTATCGAGGGTGTCTGGAAGGGCGAACCCAAGACCCATGACCTGCGTGGCAAGAAGTTCTGCGTGGTGATGGCGGGCAACCCCTATACCGAATCGGGCGAGGTGTTCAAGATTCCCGACATGCTGGCCAACCGGGCCGACATCTATAATCTGGGCGATGTGCTCAGCGGTCGCGAGGAGGCCTTCTCGTTGAGTTACATCGAAAACGCCCTCACCTCGAATCCTGCGCTGTCGCCGCTGGCGACTCGGGACATGGCGGACGTCTACCGTTTCATCCGGCTGGCCCAGGGGGAGCGCGTCGCCGATACGGACTTCAGCCATCCCTACAGTGGCGCTGAACGCAACGAAATCGTCGGCGTCCTGCAGCGTCTGTTCAAGGTGCAGCAGACGGTGATGCGGGTGAATCGCCAATACATCGAATCAGCGGCCCAGGCCGACAAATACCGCACGGAACCGCCCTTTAAATTGCAGGGCAGCTACCGCAACATGAACAAACTGGCGGAGAAGGTCAGTGCGGTCATGAATGACACGGAGCTGAACGCCCTGTTGCAGGACCACTACCAGGGCGAGGCGCAGACCCTGACCAGTGGCGCCGAAGAGAATCTGCTGAAACTCTCCGAACTGAACCAATCGCTGAGTGAGGAACAGCGGGTTCGCTGGGACAAGATCAAGGCTGATTTCGCCCGTATCCAGAGCATGGGTGGCGAGGACGCTGATTCGGTGACCCGCATTGCCAACCAGATCGCGCAGGTCTCCGGTGGTCTGGGTTCGATCGAGAAATCATTGTCTCGATGGCGCGATACCCAGCCTTTCGAACCGCTTAATGAAGAGCTGCGCTTACTGGTGGAACAGTTGCGGATGTCCGAACTGAATGTCGAGGTGATCAACAAACCCGTCCCCGGCATGGACAAGGTACTCAATGTCATGGGTGACGCCATTACCCAATCGTTGCTGCCTGTGGTTGCAGCGATGGAACACAAGCTGAAACTCGATCACGATATTTGGGATCGGGTGAAATTGCTGGGCGAACAGATCGGCAATTTGGAAAAGGCCTTGCAGAAGAGCGACAAAACCAAGCGCCGAGTGATTTCATCGAAGTCCAAGACTGTGGATGATGAGTCTCAGTCCTTGTGAAAACAGTCAAGGTCGCGTTCATTATCGAGCTATTGCTGGTACTGCTGCTAAAAGCGGTACCACTGCTGCATCTGCCTTTCGATTGGTTTCAGACCTTCTTTCATGAATTATCGCATGGCATCGCCGCCTTGCTGAGCGGAGGGCGGATTCAGACGATCCGAATTGCCTTTGATGGTTCCGGTCGTTGCACGACCCTGGGTGGTATCTCCGAACTGATTCTGTTCAGCGGATATGCGGGCAGCAGTTTGTGGGGCTTGCTGAGTTACCTCTCCATTTCGGCAAGAAGCGCCAAAATGATTGCCCTGATACTGAGTGCCGGCGTGGTCTTGGTCGGTGTGCTTTGGGTCAGGGATTGGCGAACGATCCTGATACTGATCAGCATCTGCGGCCTGTTTCTGCTTGCTCATCGATTCGGCAACAAGAAGTGGACGCGTCGTTTCGTTGCATTTACCGGTTTGTATGTGGTCGTGGAGTCACTGCGCGCGCCGTTTTATCTTGTGGATGGTCGGAGCGTTGGTGACGGCAGCATGTTGGAGCGGTTAACCGGCGTGCCGGAGTTTGTGTGGATCGCGATCTGGGGCCTGATTGCACTGGGCGCGATTGCGATCCTCTATACTGACGTTAGTCGAAACAGATCTCGATAAATGCTCTGCCCCATTGTGAAGAGAAAGGCATGGTGATGATAGGGCCATCACATTTGTGGCGAATCGTATGGCCTTTACCCGATACGATGATGGGGGTCGCCATATCGAATTCAAAACCACTTTCAGCCAGAATTCGTTTCGCACCACCCGTGACCATGTTGGTGATCTCCCCGACCATGTCGGAGACTTCTTCATTGATGCTGTTGACCTTTTCACCTAGCATGTTCTGCATGATTTGCAGTGCGAGGGTCTCTTCGAAGGTAATCGACATCGAACCTTTGGTTTTGTTGCCCACCATGCCGATCAGTCCTGAGACATCACCGCTCGCAACCTCGTCCTTTTTTACCCGTGCCTTTTGCGGCTCCAGCTCCATGGAGGCCATGGTTTTCAAGACATCGAGCAGTGAGACTAGAAAAGGGTTTACAAATTCTGCGCGCATGTTGATTCTCTACACCTTAGACACAATATCTGAAGCGTGTTTTTCAGGAAAAACAGATGCTTAACGGCGCCTTTGAGTCTTTGATTGTGTCATATGGTTAGGATTTGAGTACACCATATACCTTAGTATATATCTAAATAATACTTTTGAACTCACTACTGTCCCTTCTTGGGAGAGGTATCAGGAAAAACATAAGGATGCCTGAAAATATATTGACTGAGTAATTTCCATATTAAGTATCCGTCTGTTCCATAGTCGTTGCGACGCGCCTTTTCGGGGATTAGGTTCACGCAAATAACCAAGAAGTTTACGGCGCTAAAGACAAAAGTGATCAACACGGCGTAGGCTAAACAGATATGGAGAATCTCGATCTGCTTTGCGTGGAATAAAAGTGCCACGAGTATTCCGCCGAAGATAAACGACCCGTGTACTTTTATTGGAATGCGGCGAAATATACCAATCCTGATGTATCCTGATTTCCGGGTCGACATTTAGGAGGGTTTCTTTCGTTTGGCTCGGGGATGCGCTTTATCGTAAACCTCAGCCAGATGTTGAAAGTCCAGGTGGGTGTAGATCTGGGTGGTGCTGATGTTGGCGTGTCCCAGTAGCTCCTGCACGGCGCGGAGATCGCCAGAGGACTCCAGTAAGTGGGTTGCAAAGGAGTGGCGCAACAGGTGTGGGTGAATATTTCTGGGCGCGCCCTGGCGCACCGCCCAGTCGTGCAGCTGCTTCTGTACTGTTGAGCGGCTGATACGCTTGCCTCGGACCCCGACGAACAGGGCCGTTTCATCCGCAGCCGCCAGTTCATGCCGCACCTCCAGCCAGCGCTGAATGGCGTCCCGGGCCTGAGTGCCCACCGGGACAAGACGGGTTTTATTGCCCTTGCCGGTCACCTCCGCCATCTGCTCTCCCAGGTCGATCTTGTTGATATCCAGGGCTATCAGCTCCGCCAGTCGCAGCCCGGACGAATAGAACAGTTCCATGATCGCCCGGTCACGTAATGCCAGGGTATCAGTGGCATCGATGTCGAGCAGTTGCCCCATCTGGTCCGCGTCGAGAGTGACCGGGAGCTTGCGTTTTACCTTGGGTGCCCGGACTCCGAGCGCGGGATTGGCCTGGGCCAGGTTTTCCCGGATCAGGTGGTGGAACAGGGCGCGCAGGCTGGAGAGTTCCCGGTGCAGGCTTTTGGCTGACATTCCCTGACGGTGGCGTTGTGCGATGTAGTGGCGCACCTGGTTCTGGGTCAGGCTCGTCCAGTCCTCGATGGCGTGCTCCGAGAGCCAGTGGCAGGCCGCTTTCAGGTCCCGGGCGTAGCTCTCCCGGGTGTGAGGCGAGAGGCGGCGTTCATGGGCCAGGTAATCCAGGAACCGGTCAAGCGGGTTCTGCAGTTTGTCCGGTATCGGCGGGCGCCGCTCCATTAGTACGCCGTTTAAATACCCGGCAGGGAAACCGCCTGCAGGGTACGGCTGATAATCTGCCCCAGGCGGGTGAGAAAATCGGTACCATGGTCCGCTGCGAAGCGGTTGGGGTCCCGGCTGCCGATGGCCAGCAGACCGAGTACGCCCTCGCTTTTCAGCGGGATCAGGGCGGTGGAGCTGATGTGGTAACCCTCGGCGCCGAAAATATAGTCCAGTTGATGTTGATCCATGGGGCCGCAGATCGGGCTGTTCTGATCAAAGAAGGCCTCGAAGCGGGCGGTCTGTTCGTCTACCCCATCCCGGTTGGCTTCATCGAACAGGCTGGGAGAGAAAAGCCGCAACTCCACCGCATCGGCCTTGAAATCGTCATGCAGCTCGTCTTCCAGGGCGTTGAGTACCTCCTCGAAGGTTGCCGCATCGATCAGCTCCAGGGTCAGGCGATGCATGCGCTGTTGTAGCTGGTCGTTATTGCGCGCCACCTCGACGAGATCGGCCAGTTGCCGCTGGCTGTCACGCAGCTGACCCCGCAGGGTATCCACCTGGCGTTCGATGAGCGACACCGCCGCTCCGCTTTGGTGGGGGATCTGGAGCTGGGCGAGCAGCTCGGGATGGCGGATCAGGAAATCCGCGTGATCGGTGAGATATTCCTCGACCAACCGTTCGATTTCGCGATCTTCGAGCGTGCCGTTCGGGGCTTTCTGGGTCATAGCTCAATAGTTCCTTCAAACACGGTTTGCGCGGGACCGCTCATGAGTACGGAATGGCCCTCTCCCGGCCACTTTATCACAAGATCGCCACCGCGTAGATGGACGGTCACGGTCTCCTCGAGTCGTCCGAGCAAGTGACCCGCAACCACCGCGGCGCAGGCGCCGCTGCCACAGGCGAGGGTCTCGCCGGTGCCGCGCTCATAGACCCGCAGGCGAATCTCCCGGGGATTGAGAATCTGCATGAAACCCACATTGACCCGGTCGGGAAAGCGGGGGTGGTTTTCGATCCGCGGACCCAGGGTTTCCACTGCGGCCTGGTCCGGGTCATCGACCAGCAGGACGGCATGTGGGTTACCCATGGAGAGACTGCTGACGGTGAAGGTTTCACCGTCGACTTCCAGGGGGTAGGTGGCGGCCCGGTGTTCGGCTTGCAACGGGATTTGATCCGGTTCGAGCCGGGGGATGCCCATGTCGACTTCGATCTGGCCCGATGCGAGCAGTCGCAGCTCGATCAACCCCCCGGGGGTTGTGACGCGCAGTACGGATTTGTCGCTCAATCCATGGTCGTGAACGAAGCGCACGAAGCAGCGGGCGCCGTTGCCGCAGGCGCCCGCATCGGAGCCATCGGCATTGATGATGCGGTAGTGAAAATCGGTGCCGCTCTGGCGGGGCGGTTCGACCAGCAGGATCTGGTCGCAACCCACACCGAAGCGCCGGTCGGCGAGGTGTCGGCAGGTTTCCGGGTCGAGTCGTAGCTTTTGTCGCACGCCGTCGATGACCACGAAGTCGTTGCCCGCGCCGTGCATTTTAGTGAAAGCCAGTTTCATGATGCCTCGCTCTGTGTGCCGGTATGGGATTCCATCGGGGGATGCTTAAGCGGTCCCTTCTGTCCGCAGGCGGTCAGGAAGAGGCACAGTACGCTGATTATTATGAGGTTTGTTTTGGGTTGCATAGGATTGCCGTGGGTATTCGGTCAGTTTGCGCGATCTCGCCAACGATAGGTAAGGTAGAGAGTAACCAGCAATGTGATCAGACTCAACACACCCAATCCGTAGAGCCGGTAGGGTTCGTAGCGGTAGGTGACCTGATCTCCCGGTTTGACGGGTACGGCGGGAAGCATGCCCATGAAAGGGGTCAAGTGTGCCGGGTGGCCGTTGATGTAGGCTCGCCATTGTGGGTAAAGTCGAATGGGTAATACCAGCCAAGCGTTCTGGTTGCCGGTGTACTTGGCGCGTACCCTGGTGGGAGTGCGGCTGATAAGGCTGACGTGGGTGAAATCCGGTTGTGTGTCCGGGTCAAGTTCCGGCAGCGCATATCCGCTGCCTGTGACATGGGTGTTTTCGATCAAACTGAGACCGTCCTCAATCTGATGCTCAACGTAATGTTTGGGATACTTGACGGTGGTGAAAAATTTCGCCGCAACCTGGGCGTTTCTGTGGCGCCGTCGCCTCTCGATGTAAACCTCCCCTGGGGGTATTGTATAGATCCAAACGCTGAGTTTTCCTTTTCGGCCTGTTGGCTTCGTATGTACTTCAAGGCGATTATTGTCTCTGCCTAAAATCACGGGTTCAGGAAATATGAAATTGACCCAGGTGTTATCATGTATGTTGGCGGAACTGACAGTTGACGTACCTAACAGCAAGTCATCCCGATAGAGTTTTACGGTTACATCTGTGTGGGCTTGGGGCTTGGAATGGGTTGCCATTTGAAGCTTCAGGCCGCTGATCCGCATTTCGTTAGGTAGCGTAAAATGTTGTATCAAGGGGTTGTTTGGTGTGATCGGCTTTGATGCGATGTGTCGACCACCCGATGTCGACATCAGGATGTTGATGCGCCCGATGTCTGAGTGTTTAGCTCCGCATAGCAAATAACGTATTCCCAGTAAATCGAGGGTGTTGGATGCGGTTTGGACTTTTGCGCATTCCACCATTGCTGCGGTGTTTGTGACATGTGCTTTGAATGCTACCCTGCTGTTTAATACGGCTTTTTCCGCGGGTGTTTTGAATCCATGTGCAAACCATTCGGGCAGAGCATAATTGGTAAGTGTGCCTGAAGTGAGATAGATGCGGTCTGCAAGGATGCTTTGTAATGGTTGGATATGCTTTTGCACGTAGCTGATGGTTGGAGTTGGTGGTAGAAAAGTGGATGCTGGTACGGGGCCATTGAAGGTCTGGAACAGGCTTCGCATATCGTTGAACTGAATTACCAGCAGCAGTGTGAACATGAATGTTGGCGCAGAAGGTAGATCATTCCAAATTCTGGCCGTGAATAACCGGGAAGTGATCTCTGAGGATACAACGGCAAACCCCAAGGCCAGCAAAATCGTCATTCTGTTCCAACTATTGCTGTCAAATGATGGAATCGCCCATACGATCTGTTTTGGTATCAGGCCAAACGCGATAACTACGGTCATGCCCAATATGAGGAAGGCGGCTGTAAGGTTGCGATTGGCGTGGCCTGTGAGCAGTAGCACTGTGCTGATGAGCAAAAAAACAAGAGGTAGAATGCCGACATAAAAGGTAGATTCAACACTCAGTAAACGGTTTTGTTTTGGAAATACGAGACGCACGAGGTCTGTTATGTCCAAGGGGGTTCCGCCACGTAATTGGCGCAGTTCCATGGCGTGAGTGGCTTGCAGCATTTCATGCAGAGATTGTATGGCGAATAAGGTGATGATCAAGGCAAGTAGTCCGAACAGGGACAGGAGTAGCGCGCGTTTGATCACCGACCGGACACCCTCGCTCCATGGTGCGTAAACCAGCGAAAACAGTGAGAGTGCCATCAAGGCATAAACCGTAATCGTGGGAAAGCCGCCAAATATCATCAACGCTGTTGTTAGGGTAACGCCCGGTAAGTAGACTTTTTTGCGAGTGGTCAAATAACCATGCGCGTTCAGGAAGATCCAGGGAATCCAAATGCTGCTGGTGATATGAGCCCAGTATAACCAGGCGGCATGGAATCCATTAAAAGCGAAAATCAGAGCGCCGAAGGTTGCTGCATAACGATTGCGGGTCAAGTTGAACAGGAACAGATAGGCACCGGTTCCGGCGATAAGCAGATTCGTTAGTAGTGCAAAATAGTAGCCTTTGGCATCATCTTTGATTGAGCTGAAAACCGCGAACGCCGGGGTCAGGATTGCAGCCGGCAACCACTGGAGACCCGGTGTGCCATTAATTGGGTAGGGGTTCCAGATGGGTAATTCGCCCTTACGTAAAGATCGTTTTGCTTGTATCCAACGTGGCAGCCGGGCATCCAGCATGTCTGAACGATTGGGGTGGTGTATGCCCAGGTCAAAATCGAGATTCCGCCAGCCAGGGTAGTTGACGAGTATGTCCGTTGGGGCCACCGTCTCATCATTGAATGGGTTGGCGCCTAAGATAAGAACGGCACAAAGTAGAATTATGAGATACGGGAGGCTTTGTTTGAATAGGAGGTTCACGGATTACACGGGCCTTGATAAAGCGCGTTTATTTGAAATATCGAACCGGGTCTTCACGATATGGTCGAAATGTTACACCGATGTGATGTTTAAGCACTATTTTTTGCGCCATCTGAAGGCGAGGTAGAGGGTGAAAAGTAAGGCGGATAGGCTTATCGATACAAGAAAATATAACGTGTTAGGTTCGTAGCGATAGCTTACCTCGTCACCCTGCGAAACCCTGACTGCTGGGAGTATACCCAGAAAATTTTCGTAAGCCACCTGCTTTCCGTTAATGTATGTGTGCCACTGGGGGTATGAGCGAATCGGTAAAACGAGCCATGCAGGGTCTTTCCCTGAGTAACTGAGTCGATAACCTGTTTCGCTGGATTCTTTGAGCAGTGTGTGATCGAAATCGGGTATGGCTGTACGATCCAGAACTGGAAGTGTATATCCGCTGCCTTGTACGCGCGTGTTTTCAAGCATTACCATGTTATCTTCGATTCTGTGCGCGACTATGGAATCTGGTAGATAGATATTATGAGCTAGCTTGGCCGCTACAATCGCATTCTGGGTAAGGTTGTTCTGTTCCACGTATATGGCATCATTGTTTTGGGTATACAGCCAGACGCTCAATTTTCCTTCAGAGTCTGATTGAGCTGTGGATATTTCGAGTCTATGAGCGCCCTGTTCCAATCTTATGGGATTTGGAAATGTAAACTTTACCCATTCGTTATCATGAATCAGAGCTGCGTCTAATTTTGCGCTTTCCAAAAGATCGTTGTCTGTAAAGAAGCTTACTGTAACGTCTGTGTGCGAAGTCTCTCTACCATAAGTTGCAAGTTGTAAGAAGATAGCGTCGAATTCCACAGGCTTTGGTATATTGAAGTACTGTTTGAGCGGGCTGTTTGGTGGAATAGGTTTAGATGCTAGTTGTCGCTCACCCTCTGTTTTATAAAATATCATGTCTATAATTCCGGATGTGGAAATATCTCCGCAGGCAATGTACTTGATGCCCAACAGGGTCAAGTAATCAGAATTGTAGTTAATATTTTCACAATACACTGCCGCGGCTGTTGGGGAAGGGTGCGAGTCCGGAGCGATTTCACTGTTCAGTATTGCCATCTCTGCTTCCGTTCTAAAGCCATGAGCAAACCATTCAGGAAGGCTATAGTTGGTCAATATCCCAGACAATTGGTATGACCTGTCTGCTATAACACTCTGAAGGGGGGCTACCGAGGATTGTAAAAACTCAATAGTCGGTGTTTTTGGAAAGAAGGTGGAGTCAGGAACCGGGCCATTGAAGTTTTCGAAAAACGCCTTTATATCGAAAATCTGTATTGCAATGAAGAGCGCTGCAATACCCATGGATATGTTGAAATTGGTTTTACGCTGAATGATAGAGGACAGTTGGGTCAGGGACACCGCGGAGATGATTGAGAACGCTAAAGCGGCCAATATCATCATCCTGCCCCAGTTGTTTGATTTGAAGGTGGGTATGGATTCGATAATGCTTTTCGGAAGAATAGCGAATGAGATTGAGATCGATATTGCCAAAATGATGAATGAGAATAGGATCGATGTTCTGTTATTTTTTTCTTTGAGAAAAAATGGAGCAATGCCGGCAAATACAAGTGGCAGGATGCCTACGTAAATCGTATGTTCCACACCGACGGGGCTGATGATGGAAGGGATAACGTAACTTAGTAATTCGGAATATCTGAGAGATGTTCCGCCGACACGTCTTCCAATTGTGCCTGTATATTCCAGCATCTCTGATAACGATTGGATGGAAAACAGCGATATCACAAGTGCGAAACATATCGCAATGGCAAGCAGTGTGTACGATTGCAGGGCGGGTTTTATTCCTGTTTGCCAGGGGGTGTATTTCAGTGAAAAGATACCTAAGGCGATAAAGGCATAAACAACAATGCTTGGAAAACCACCAAAAATCATGAGTGATGTTGTGATGGTAATCCACGGAAGATATATGAGTCGTTGGGTTTGTAAATATCTTAGAGTTAAAAACAGTAACCAGGGAATCCATATGCTGGTCAATACATGGGCCCAGAAGAACCATGCGGCGTGAAAGCCGCAGAAAGTATATACAATTGCTCCGAAAACTGATGCCGAACGATTCGAGCAAAGTTGGTAGAGAAGAAGATATGACCCAATGGCGGCGATTATTAGATTTGTGAGTTGTGCAAAATAGTATCCGGTAGCATCGTCCTCAATAGCGAGAAATACTCCAAAGGCGGGGGTGATGATCGATGCGGGTAGCCACTGTATGCCGGGTATGCCGTTGATCGGATATGGGTTCCATATGGGTATCTCTCCATCCCTAATGGAGTTTTTTGCATGAAGCCAACGAGGCAGTCGGGCATCGAGAATATCCGTTCTGGCAGGATTCCTGAGGGGGACATCAAGTGAGAGGTTTTGCCAGCCTGATTGATTGGCAATGATGTCGGTTGGAGCTACTGTCTCGCCATTGAACGGGTTGGCGCCTAATATGTATATCGAGCAAAAAATCAACAGAATGTAGGGGGCTATTCTGGCTATTGCTGTTTTATGTGGCGAACGAAGCAATTTCATCTTTGTGTCATGTCCTTTGTGCTTTTTGCTCCTGCACCAATAACCAGAATGATTTCTGCGACTATATAAAAAACCCGGTTTATCGTAGCCAAAACCACAGCGGTGCCGGCGTCGAGAAAGGGCAGCAGGCCGGTGACCAGTACCGCCTCGCGGATACCGATACCCGCCGGTGCGAAGGGTATCACGAAACCTATCGCATAACTGAGTGCATAGAGTCCAACGATGTACAGGAAGGAGGGTTGCGTAGTCAGGATCGGCAGCAGGGTGATCCAGAAGGAGAATCCGAGACACAGCCAGATCAGGACAACCACGAACAGGATTTCACGGTCGAAGCGATAGGCCCGGGCATACGCCCACAGGGGTTTGCGCCAGAGGATCAGCAGAGACAGCAGGATCAAACTCATGCCGATCAGGGTTGTGGGATGGGTGAGGGGCTCCGGCAACTGTCCGAGCAGGCTGCCGATCAGGGCTCGTTGCATGATCAGGACCAGCAGCAGGCCGATGACAAAGGCGCTGAACACCACCCAGAAGGTCTCCAGCAACAGGGTGTCTTTGATGGTCTTGTTGCTCAGACCCCGTTCTCGGTACAGCGCGATACGTCCGAGGAACTGCCACACCGACCCGGGAATGTATTTACCGAGTTGGGTGAGGTTGTACATCCGGAAGCAGTCGCGGTAGGAGAAACGGATATCGAAGCGGGCCAGGGCCCGGTGCATCACTTCGGCGAGCAGCAGCTTTGCCACCAGGATTGCAACAAAGGCCAGTGCCAGGGTCGACATGGGCAGCTGGCGGATCACTGCGGTGGCGGTACCCAGGTTGCGGTACAGGAACAGGCCGATGAAGATCAAAACGAGGATCCACCAGAGGGATTTGAGTGCTGTCTTGATGTGCGAACTCATACTCTGACCACCCGTATCCGGCCGGCAGGCAAAAGGCTGATGAAGACGCGGTGCAAGGGGTTCAATCCCCTGATCCCAGAGTGTCGAACAGGTAGTCGAACTGGCGGCGGGAAGCGTCCAGTACCGCCTGGTGATGGCGCTCGAGCTGTTGCCTGTGCGTCTTCGGATCCTCGACCATGGCATGGATCGCAGCGAGGATGGTGGGCAGTTCCGCCTGCTTGAAATCGAATACCTGGTCGCCGAGTTCGAAGCTGTCCATCACCTCCCGGTACTTATGGCTCCAGCCGAGTACGATTACCGGTTGGCATGCGCTCAGCGCGGCGATCATGGCATGGAACCGGGAGACCATGACCACCCGGCAGAAGGCCATCAGCTGTTTGATGCCGTTGGTGTTGATGTCGCAGTCGACGGTGTACAAGGCTGTTGGCTCGCCGGGCTGTTTACGGATCGATTCCGCGATCGTCCGGATCACCGGCAGATCGTTGTTTCTCAGGCGATCCCCGCTGGCGGCCCGGGTGGCATTGGGAAACAGTAGCACCGCGTATCCCTGATCGAGGAGCTGGGCGCACAGTGTGGTCAGGCTCTCGGTGTACCCCTGGTTGTTTTTCAGGCTCTTGGCGGCCAGTACGCTGCTGGGACACAGGCCGATCAGGGGACGGGATTCCGCTTGCAGTTGCGCAGAGAGCCGGGTCAGGGTTTGCGGATTTTCCGTGGTGAGGCTGAACTCCGGGCGATGCAGAAACGCCACGTCGGCCACCGGTGCGGGGTAGGTGCCAGCCAGTCGAAGTTCCTGTAGATGGGCGAAGGTGCCTTCACCCCGGGCGAAGATCTGACGGCAGAACTTCAGGGTTATGCGCGCGGCAAAGCGATTGATCCGGTGTCGAAAGGGGCCCAGGGCCTGGGAGAGCTTCACCACCGGGGTGTCGAGGATCATCGCCGGTGCCAGGGTAAGGATGTTGAAGGGGAGAAATTTTTCCCGTCCGTCGATGAACGAAACACCGGCCAGGTCGAGCAGTACATCAGCGTTGTCCAGGGCACGTACCGGGGCGGGCAGTAAGGATTTCAGCCATCCGAGCAGGGGCAGTTTTCCCAGGGCATAGAGCAGCGCCCCGGGAAACAGCACCGTGACCAGTGCCAGGGGTGTGGCGCTGAATACCCGGATCCGGGGATCGCGGATCAGTTGACGGTCCGCTTCCGGATAGTAGGAGTAGACCTGGAACTGGCACTCGGGATAGCGGGAGCGGATCTGACCGATGGTGGTGGTCAACATCGCTTCCGCGCCCCGGTTGCCACTGATCGTGGCGGCAATGATGGCGACGCTCTTCATTACAGGGATTCCAGTCCTTTGCGAAAGTAGAGATAGAGTTTCAGCAGCGGCCGGGGCAGTTTGAAGATCCACCCCCGCCAACGGGGGTTTTCGCTCCAGCGCATGTTGCTCATGGCCATCCAGGCGGTGAGCCACTCGTGCCAGCGGACCCGGCAACCCAATTCGTCAGGCAGCTTGTAGCCGAGTAGCGGGGCGACCCGGCTGCGGGCGCTCACATTATAGTGATAGGGGGCTGCCCGGGCCTGTCCGTCGAGAATGTCGGTCACCGAGAGCGGTATGGCCTCGATCAGGTCCTGTTGTTGAACCGCGTCCCACAACCCCTGTCCCGCCTCGGAGCGAATGATGACCCCGGTCTTCTTGACCGGGTCGTCCTTGAAGCGGTAGGACCAGACATCTCCCAGGGAGATATCCCCGTGGTAGCCGAAGTGGTCGTGACAGGCGAGGCACTTCTTCTCCGCGAAAAAGAACAGGTTCTGATACAGACTGAAATAGGAGAATGGTTTGTTCAGGGTGGTACCGTTTTCGAAACCGGCTTCCAGTTCGCCGCGCCAGTGGCCTTTGCGGAAGCGGTAGGCGGTGAGCCGGCTGCCGCTCTGTTGTTCCAGCTTCCGGGTAATGGCATCGATCAGCTGGGTGCGGGAGTTGTGGCCGCACACCAGGGCGATCTTCAAACGCACCTTGTCCGCCAACTGCGGGTCCTTGGCCATCCAGCGGCTCAGGTTGGCGATGTCACAGGGCAGGCCGAATACCGCCAGTCGGCCGGAAAAGGCCCGGATCAGGGGCAGTGCCTCCTTCATGAAGGCGGTCTCCACATACTTGCTGCCCTGGGCCGAGAGGATCTCATCGGCGCAGGTGGCGATCTGAAAATGGGCCCGCACCCGGCCGTCCTCGACGCGGGTGACACAGACCAGCACTCCGTCGATCTCTCCGGCCTCGAGCAGGCCGAGGGTCAGGGCGGAACCTACGCCGCCGGAGGCGGCGTGGGTCCGGGTGCGGGGATCCTTCGCGTAGGCGTGGTGGAGTTGCCGATAGTCGCCGAGGAGCTGTTGGGTCCGGGCCTCCGACCATGTCTTTTTCAACAATTTGTCGGTAATCCGGTTGAGCATGGTACGGGTTGGGAACTGGGGCAGGTTGAAAACCGGCAATACTAACATACTAACGATGATCGAAGGTTATGCTGACGGCTTGAAGGTGGATGTTTAAGGGTCTAAGGTGTCCAACGATCCACACGCAGAGGTTGTCATAGTTTCGTGTTCCGGTTCGCCCTCATTTTTACCACGGTCCTGGTGGGCCTGTTCACCCTGGAACTGCTACCCGCCGGTCAACAGTGGGTGGTGACGCCCTTTACCCGCTTCATCGCGGCGCTCAGTGCCTGGATCATTCAGCGTTTTGACGCCGGAGTCGCATCATACGGCAATGTACTGATGGACCCGGCCAGCGGCTTTGCCGTGTCCATCGAGGCGGGGTGTAACGGTGTCGAAGCCAGCCTGGTGCTGATCGCCGCGATGCTGGCCTTCCCCGCGGGTTGGCGGGCCCGTTTGATCGGCATCAGTATCGGCTTTCTGGCAATTCAGGGGATGAATCTGTTGCGCATCATCAGCCTGTTCTACCTGGGCCAATGGAGCCAATTGATTTTCGAATGGGCCCATCTCTACCTCTGGCAATCCCTGATCATTCTCGATGTGTTGGTGGTGTTTCTGATCTGGCTACGCTTTCTGCCGAAGGGCATCCCTCGGCCCATGCACCCGTCGCAGACGTGATGCGTGATTTCCAACGATCGACTCACCTGTCCGGTGGCGTGCTATGAGTTTCATGGAGCGGCGTTCGCCGGTTACCCAATTTGTTCTGAGGGTGGTGTTCTGGCTGGCGCTTTGCCTGTTTGTCTGGTACGCACTGGCTCCCGCGATCACCTGGCCACTGGCTGTCCTGGGGGATCTGTTGCTGGGGCTGCTGTTTTCCGAGCAGATCGCGGCGGTTGAGCTTCTCGGCAGCCAGCTAGATGTGGTCACCCGCATCCCACTGCCCGCGGAAGTCATCTCCCAGTATCCGGCGGGAATGGCCGGGGATCTGGTGGTGAGCATAAACCCGCTGATCTACAGCTACGGTCTGCCGCTGTTTTCCGCCCTGGTGCTGGCCACTCCCGGTGGTGAGTCGATGAAATGGCGGCAGTGGCTGATCGGTCTACCCCTGTTGCTTTGTGGGCAGCTGTGGGGGTTTACGATGGACATTCTCAAGACCCTGCTGTTTTCCTTGGGACCGGAAACCGCGGCCCATTTCAGCATGAGTGCCCTGCAGCTTGAAGCGCTTGCCCTGGGGTATCAGCTCGGTACTCTGATTCTGCCTTCGGTCCTGCCGCTGGCGATCTGGATCGTGTTGAACCGGGATTTCCTGCTGACCCTGGTTAGACAGGAACCCGAAACCCGGAAATGAGTCCCGACCGGTATTCGGTCAACGTTTCAGTCTGTCCGTAAGGGGGAGAGGGGTGTTCAACCCTCCTGAGTGTCGGCCAGGCTGCCTGTTGGCGTGGTCCGTACCGGTTCGGAGGATGATTGCCGGGAGCGGGTTTCACCATGTTCCGGCACCAGCCGGTTGAGCAATCGGTCTAGGGTATCCGCATCCAGGGTATCGCAGGCGCTGGCCATCTCGCTCAGAATGCCGCTCAGGGTGGCCCAGTCCACCTGGCGATGGTGGGCCAGCAGAACCTTTTCATGGGGGGTCCGGTCCAGTTGCTCCTTCTCGTGAAACAGCTCTTCGTAGAGTTTCTCCCCGGGTCTCAGGCCGATGTATTCGATGGCGATATCGCTGCCCGGGGTGCGGCCTGAGAGCTGGATCATCTGTTCGGCGAGATAACTTATTTTTACCGGCTCCCCCATGTCGAGGACGAAGATCTCCCCGCCCCGGCCCATCGCCACGGTTTGCATGATCAGCTGACAGGCCTCCGGGATGGTCATGAAATAGCGTTCCATGCGGGGATCGGTGACGGTGACCGGCCCGCCCGCCTCGATCTGTTTGCGGAACAGGGGAATGACGCTTCCGGCGGAACCCAGCACGTTACCAAAGCGTACGGTGATGAAGCGGGTCTCTGAGTGGGCGTTGAGATTCTGGCAGTAGATCTCGGCCACCCGCTTGCTGGCCCCCATCACGTTGGCCGGGTTGACCGCCTTGTCGGTGGAGACCAGTACGAATACCCCACAACCGTTGCGATGCGCCCGGTCCGCGACGATGCGGGTGCCGAGCACGTTGTTGCGGATGGCCTGGCGAATGCGTGGTTCGAGCATCGGCACATGTTTGTATGCCGCGGCGTGAAACACCACATCGGGGTGACAGCTGCGGAACAGCTCGTCCACAAAGGGCTCGTCGGTCACGTCTCCCAGGTGACACCCCAGGGAGAGTGCCGGGAAACGCTTCTGCAGCTCCATTTCGATGCTGTAGAGATTGAACTCGCTGTTCTCCAACAGCAGCAGCTGTTTCGGTTTGAGCCGAGCGAGCTGACGGCAGAGTTCCGAGCCGATGGATCCCCCCGCGCCGGTGACCAGAATGGTCTTGCCGGAGAGGGCCAGATCGATCGCCTCCCAGTCCAGGGAGACCGGATTGCGGCCCAGCAGATCCTCGATGGAGATCTCGCGCAGATGGTTGATTCGCACATTCCCCGAGACCAGGTCGTTAAGTTGCGGTACCGAACGAAAGGGGCGCTCAGCGGCCTCGCAGTATTCGACCACCTGGCGCATCTGCGCCGAAGTGGCGGAGGGGATGGCCAGCATGATCAGATCGATATCCAGTTCCTCGCACAGTTCCGGTATCGCCTCGCAGGTACCGGCCACCGGGATGCCATGGATGTCCCGACCCTTGCGCCGTGGCTTGTCGTCGACAAAGGCCACCGGGCGATAGTTTCCCTGACGATTGCGCAGCAGATCACGGGCCAGCATCTCGCCGGCCCGCCCCGAACCGACGATCAGCACCCGCTGTCCCGGGCTGAGGTCGAGATGGTGATCCTTGAGCAGGCGGTAGATCAGCCGCGGTCCGCTCAGCAGCATCACCAGCAGGATGCCGTAGATCACCGGCACCGAGCGGGGCACTCCGCCGGCGCGGGTGAAGACGAACAGCAGCGCCACGCTGAGCACGGTGCCGACCAGCACCGCCTTGAGAATCCGCAGGATGTCGGGCAGGGAGGCGAAACGCCAGATGCCCTTGTAGAGGCCGAAGATGATGAACATCGTCAGTTGGATCGGGAGGACGAACATCAGGCCCCGCAGGGCGTCCCGGTAGTACTCGACCGGCAGCACCTCCAGGTTGTAGCGGAACCAGAACGCCAGGAACCAGGCAACCGGCACCATCAGGATATCGTGGATCAGGGCGACGCCCTGGGAGCGAAGGTGGCGCGGTAGGATCTGTTTGCTCATGGTTGGGGCATTCTACCCCGATTCGGGATTGGCGGAGTAACGAATCTGTCGCGCTATGGATCCGTTATCCGGATTGCTTTGCGTAGTACCGGGTATTAGGCAAACCCTCGAAGTCGCTGTCCTGGGTCCACAAAGTGGCAGCAAATTTATCGGCGGTCGCGAAGATGATGCTGTCCGCCAGGGGCAGCTTGTACTGAATGCCGAATCTTGCGGCGCCCATGGCCAGTTCCGAATTCAACGGGATCACCTGCCCCTGCTCCATGTGCGCGGTTACGATCAGTGCGGGCTCTTCCCCACGCTGGCGTAAGACATTTTTAAAGACCTCGGTAATCGTGATGCTGGGTATCAAGAGCTGTGAGATCAGCTCGATCGGTTCGGCGAAGATTGTCGCGTTGGAATCACCCGCGAAATAGGACAACCAGGCCGATGAATCGACAACGTTCATAGCCGATCATCATCCCGCTTGACCGTGGTATCTAGGCCCTTTAGAAAACCTTTGAGGCTGCTCATGGGTTTCAAGGGAACGATTTCGATGCGTCCCTGATAGCTCAGGATCTGAACCTTCTGACCGGATACTATGCCCATGGATTCCCGGATTTCCTTTGGAATCACGATCTGATATTTGGGCGATACCGTTACCGCTGTCATGATGACCTCTGATCGATGCTCATATGGTATTACGATAGGTCTGTCGATTCTCGTGGTCAAGTTTAAGTGCTGTCCCCGCAGAAGCAAACCAGTGCGTAGTGAGATATACTCCCGGCTTTGCTTCCCCACCCGGCAAAGGAGTCCCGAGCCAAATCCATGTCCGCCAGTGTCATTGCCTATTTGCAGGAACAGGGCCGCCTCTCGGCACAGGAGCGGGTTCGGGCCGAAGGTCTGGCCCGACAGACCGGCGAGAGCGAGGCGGTGACCCTGGCCCATATGGGGCTGCTCTCGGAAGCCGATCTGGTCGATGCCTTGAGTCTCTGCTACCAGGTGCCCGCGGTGAAGGATTCCGCGGAATATCCGGACGAACCGGTGCATGATCAGCCGATTACTTTCCGCTATCTGCGGGAGATGAAGGCCATCCCCCTGGCGCAACGGGATGATCGGCTCGAGGTCGCGGTGGCGGATCCCGGCGAGCCCAGCGTCGCCCAGGCGTTGCGTCTGGCCACCGGGCTGGCGGTGCAGATCAAGGTGGGACGCCTGTCGGAGATCGAGTCCGCCCTGGAGCGGGTCTACGGCAGTGGTCGCAGCGCCCTGGGTGAGATCGTCGAGGATCTGGACGACGATGCACGGCTGGCCGAGGACATCGAACACCTCAAAGACCTCGCCAGCGAGGCGCCGATCGTACGACTGGTCAACCACATTCTGCAACGGGCGGTGGAGGTAGAGGCCTCGGACATTCATATCGAGCCCTTCGAGGAACGGCTGCTGGTGCGCTATCGTATTGACGGCATCCTCAGCGAGGCGGAATCGCCGCCGGCCCACTCCACCGCCGCGATCATCTCCCGCATCAAGATCATGGCCCGGCTCAACATCGCCGAGCAGCGGGTGCCCCAGGACGGACGTATCTCGCTGAAGATCCAGGGCAACGAGCTGGAGCTGCGGGTCTCCACCGTGCCCACCCTGCACGGGGAGAGTCTGGTGATCCGGCTGCTCAACAAGAAGAGCATCAGTTTCGAATTCGATAAGCTCGGTTTTGGCGACACCTCCCTGAGCCGCCTGCAGCAGGCCCTGTTGCAACCCAACGGCATCATCCTGGTGACCGGTCCTACCGGCAGCGGCAAGAGCACCACCCTGTACACCGCCCTCAGTCAGCTCAACAAACCCGGGGTGAAGATCATCACCGTGGAGGATCCGGTCGAGTACAAGCTCGAGGGGATCAATCAGATCCAGGTCAAATCCCAGGTGGGCTTGGATTTCGCCAACGCCCTGCGGGCCATCGTGCGCCAGGATCCGGATATCATCATGGTGGGGGAGATGCGCGACGCGGAGACGGTGCGGATCGCAGTCCAGGCGGCGCTTACCGGACACATGGTGCTCTCCACCCTGCATACCAATGACGCGGCGGGCAGCGTCAGCCGACTCCTCGACATGGGGGTCGAGCCCTATCTGCTGGCCTCCACGGTCACCGCCATCGTGGCGCAGCGCCTGGCGCGGCGTCTGTGTCCCGAGTGCAAACAGCCCTACAGCGCCGACCCTGGGTTGTTGCAGCGGTTCCGTCAGGCAGGTCTGGTCGAGGGGGAACAACCGCCTACCCTGTACCGTCCAGGGGGTTGCGAAGCCTGCTCGCAGACCGGCTACCGGGGGCGCATGAACATCGCCGAGGTGCTGCTGATCAGTGAGGGGGTGCGGCAGCAGATCACCCAGCGGGCGACCGCCTCGCAGATCCAGCAGATCGCGATCAGGGAGGGCATGGATACCATGTATCGGGATGGCCTGGTCAAGGTCCTAAAGGGGCTGACCTCCATCGAAGAGCTGCTGCGGGTCAGTGACGAGGATCTGTAATGGGGCTGTTCAGCTATCGGGCCAGCCGGGCCAACGGAGAGATCCTCCAGGGTGAGATGGAGGCGGAGGATACCCGCCAGGTGATCATCGAACTGCAGCGCGACCACCTGATTCCCCTGCAGGTCAAAAAGGTCACCGGTCTGCGCGGGTTGCTGGGCCCCGGTGGGATGCGCAAGCGGGGTATCTCACGTAAACAGGTACTTGGCTTCGCCAAGGAGCTGGCCACCCTGCTCAAGGCGGGAATGCCCCTGGAACGCTCCCTCTCTCTGATGGCCCGGCTCAGCAGCGACGAGGCGATGGGGGAGGTGATCGAGAGTCTCAACGATGCGATCAAGAGCGGTGCGACCTTTTCCCAGGCCCTGGAAAAACACCGGGAAACCTTTCCACGTCTGTTCATCAGCATGGTCCGGGCGGGGGAGGCCGGCGGCATGCTGGAGGGATCCCTGGTGCGCATCGTCGAGTATATGGAGCGCTCCCAGGCCCTGCGCGAGAGCGTGCGCTCCGCGCTGATCTATCCCACCATCCTGCTGCTGGTGGCCTTGGTTTCTGTCATGGTGCTGCTGGTCTTCGTGGTACCCCAGTTCAGCCAGATGTTCCAGGACATGGGTCGGGAACTCCCCCTGCCCACCCAGGTCGTACTGGCAGCGGGTGAGTTCATGACGGCCTACTGGTGGTTGCTGCTGGCGTCCCTGTTTCTCGCCGCAGCCCTGTTCCGCATGTGGCTGGACAAGCCCGACAACCGCTATCGCTGGGACCGCTGGGTGCTCAACCTGCCCCTGGCGGGGGAACTGATGCTCAAGGTCGAGACCGCCCGGCTTTCCCGCACTCTGGCGTCGCTGCTGCACAACGGTCTGACCCTGTTGAATGCGGTGAACCTGGCCCAGGATGTCCTGAGCAACCGCTACGTGGCCCAGGGGCTCGAGCAGGCGGCACTCAAGCTGAAGCAGGGCAAAGGGCTCTCCGCCCCATTGCTTGAGGAGAAGGTGCTTCCGGAACTGGCGATGCGCATGCTTCAGGTGGGCGAAGAGTCGGGGGAGATCGACACCATGCTCAACGAGGTGGCGGATGTCTACGACCAGGAGGTGCGTGAGACCGTGCAACGGTTGCTGACCCTGGTGGAGCCGATCCTGATCGTCGGTCTCGGTCTGGTGATTGCTGGTATAATCATCTCCATTTTACTGGCCATGCTGAGCGTCAACGACCTGGCTTTCTGAGCCGGACCCATGCAACTGATGCAGTTTCCGCCCGAGCGTGGGGCTGCCTGAAAATCTGACGAGTGATCTATGAATAAAACGGCTTTCCGATCCTTTGCGATACGCGGTTTCACCCTGATCGAACTGCTGGTGGTGATGGCGATTCTGGCCATGCTGGCCGGTCTGGTCGGACCTCGGGTGATGAACGCCCTGGGTGAGTCCAAGGGTAAAACCGCCAAGGTGCAGCTCGAGGAGTTGTCCGCGGCGTTGGATATTTATCGACTGGATACCGGCAACTACCCCACCAGTGACCAGGGCCTGGTCGCCTTGGTGGAGCAGGTCGACGGGGTGGACAACTGGAACGGTCCCTATCTGAAAAAGCCGCGGATTCCCAAGGATCCCTGGGGCGCCGATTATGTCTACCGGTTCCCCGGTGAACAGAACGAGTACGACCTGTTATCCCTGGGATCCGATCGTGCCGAGGGGGGCGAGGGTGAGGCCAAGGACATTAATGTCTGGCAGTGATGCCGGGCCGATTCCCCGTTTCCATGGATTCACCCTGCTGGAGCTGATGGTGACCCTGGTCATCGCCGGCGCCCTGGTCGCCCTGGTGCCTCCCATGCTGCAGCGTGCACTGCCCTCGGTACAGCTCAGGGGCGCCGCCCAGGAGCTGGCCTCGGCCTTGCGATATGTGCGCAGTTGGTCCATCGCCCAGGGCCGTGAGGGGCGTTTGATCCTGGATCTGCAGAACAAAAACTACACCATCAGCGCCCGGAACAAGACCTACAGCCTGCCCGAGGATGCCCAGGTCAGCCTGCAGGCCGCCTCGGATGAACGTCTCGACGAGCAACACAGCGCGATCCGTTTCTATCCCGACGGCAGTTCCAGCGGCGGTCGGGTGACCCTCAAAACCGCTGATAACGAACGCCGTGTGGACGTGGACTGGCTTACCGGGCGGGTATCCCTTGCGCCCTGAAGGGTCCCTGTGTACTCAGCCCGAAGGGGCTCGGGTATCGATGCGTGGTCCCGGCCCGGCGAGTGGCCGGCAACGGGGGTTTTCCCTGCTCGAGGTGTTGGTGGCCTTCACCCTGCTGGCGATCACCTTCGGAGTGGTGATGCAGGCCCTCTCCAGCAACAGCCGGGGTCTGGTACTGGCCGGGAAGCACTCCCGGGCGGCACTGATCGCCGAGTCCAAACTGGCTGAAGTGGGTACCCTCTACCCTCTGGAGGCCGGTACCCAGGAAGGCGAACTGGAGGATGGCTACCACTGGCGGCTCAGCATGGTCGAATATCCGGGCGAGACAGGCTACCTGAAGGACGCCGCATTCCAGGTCAGTGCCGAGGTGTCGTGGGGGCCTTCCCCTCGAACCCGGCGCTATGTCTTGACCAGCCTGCGCTACCGTTGATTTGCGATGGTTGTCCGTGACGTTCTCAGTTTAAAGGTTCCCCGGGACCGATCCGTGTGTTTGTGGGAAGCGGTTTCGTGAGCGGCAGATTTGGGCAACAAAGCGCGCGGTACTGCGCAGGCTTCACCCTGCTGGAGCTGATCATCGCCCTGGTGCTGATGAGTCTGATCGTCATGCTGCTGTTCTCCGGATTGGATCTGGGTCGGCGCGCCTGGGAGAAGACCGCCGAGAGCGGGGAGCGGCAGACCCAGGAACGCCTGACCTTCGACTACCTGCGGCGTACCCTGGGTGCGCTGATACCGGAAGTCATGGACACCGAAGACGGGCCTTTGCCCTTGTTCCGCGGTGAGACCTCGGCGGTTCGCTGGGTCGGCCCTGCCGCCTCACAAGCGGGACTTGGCGGAGCGGCCCTGTTTCAGCTCGAGATACGCCCCCATGGGACGGACAAGGTGCTGTTGTTGAAGCGTTGGCTGTACCACCCGGAGATATTGACCGAGAGTCTCAAGGCGGAGCTGGACTGGCGAGTGTTCGAAACCGCTGAGTGGCAACCTGTGGAGCGGGAGGTGGCGGAGATCCGCTACAGCGAACATCTGCTGGTGGAGGGGTTGAGCGGCCTGGAACTGAGCTACTACGGCTCCAGCCAGCCCGGACTACCGCCCCAGTGGCAGCGGGAGTGGGGAGACACCCGGCGGATTCCGCGCCTGATCCGGCTGCAACTGCGCTATCCGGAGGGTGACAGCCCTGTGGTGACATTCGCCATCGGTGGTGTGCAATGAGCAGGGTTCGCCAACAGGGTATCGTCCTGGTCCTGGTACTCTGGGCCCTGGTGCTGCTGACGGTGATCGTATCCGCGGTCTCCTCCTCAGTGCACACTGAAACGACCCTGGCCCATTACCAGCTCGATCAGACCCGGCTGCGGGCTCAGGCTGACGCCGCCTTTCTCTACGCCGCCGCCCGGGCCTTCGATCCGGATACGGAGCAGGCCTGGCGCATCGACGGTCACGCCTATCACTGGAACTTCGAGGGCCGGGAACTGGTGATCCATCTGCAGGCAGAGCGAGATCGACTGGATCTCAATCAGGTGACCGAGGGTCAGCTACAGACCCTGCTGGCGGCCCTCGAGGTAGAGCCGGATCGACAGGCTTCGTTGGCGGCCGCGATGCTCGATTGGCGTGATCGGGATGATCTGCATCGGCTTAATGGGGCGGAGGATGATGACTACCGCTCGGCCGGGCTGCCCTATGGTGCCAAGGATGCCCCTTATGACCGTGTGGATGAGATCGGATTGGTTTTGGGGATGACCTCGGATCTGAAGGCACGCCTGTTTCCCTATCTGGCGGTATCGGGACGCGGCGACACGGGTGTGAGCAGTCATCTGCCAGGGGGGTTCGGTGGCCCAAACGCTGGGTTTTCGGTACGTAACGGGGTCTGGGTCTGGGTGGAGATTCCCTCCGGCGGGGAGTGGTTCCGTGCTCTGGGTTTGGTGCGACGTGAAAGGGACAGGTTGCACCTCGATGAGCTAAACTACGGCGTTTCCCAGGCCGAATGGCCGGTGTTTGAAGAGGAGTGAGTGTGTTGCAGGATTGGGCGGGACACGCCTTGGGCCAGCGTCTGCAAGAGCAATTGTTCGATCCGGTGCGACAGTGCCTGGTGATGCGGTTTGCTGCGGCAAGTCAGCGCAAATGCCAGATCACGCTCGGTTTGCAGGGCGCGGTGTGCGAGCAACCCGAAACCCGGCAACGTATCGAGCTCAGCTCCCCGGAAGCGGATGGGGAGCGATTCGCGGCCTGGATAGCCCAGGTGTTTGGCAGCCAGCAATTGCACGCGCGGATCAGCCTCGAACCGGATCGGGTCCTGACCCGCAAGGTGCGTCTGCCGATAGCGGCCCGCAAGAACCTGAATCAGGTGCTGGACTACGAGATGGACCGTCTCTCGCCTTTTGAAAGCGAGCAGGTCTATTTTCATTTCACCCCGGAGGCCCCTTCACAAGACCAGACGGAATGGCTGCAGGGCACCCTCACCCTGGCGCGCAAACAACACCTCGATCCCTGGTATCGGCTTTTCCAGCACAACGGCATCGCTATCGAACGGGTTACCCTGAGTGGTGAATCCCAATCTCTCAATCTCAAACCCCGTACCGGAACAAGGGGCGGCAATGGACGCCTCGATCAACTGCTCGGCATCGGATTGGTGTTATTGATCGCACTCTACCTGGGTGGCAGCCTCTGGCAGGAGCGCCGGATCGCCGTGGATCTCCAGCAGGTCATGCAGCAGGCCCGCAACGACGCCAGTCAGGCCCGCAAGTTACAGGACCGGGTCAACCAGCGGCGTGATGCGGTGGCGATGGTCACGCACCAGCGGGGGGAGTACCTGCCCCGGTCCGACATACTCCTGGAACTCACCCGCCTGATACCCGAGGGCAGTTGGTTCCGTCAGGCCAGCCTGTCCGCTGATCAGGTTTCGGTTTCCGGTGAATCGGATCAGGCTGCCGACCTGATCGGCATCCTGGAGCGTTCTCCTCTGTTTGAGGCGGTGCGTTTCAAGTCGCCGGTGGTACGCAACCGCAGGTCCGGAAAGGAGAATTTCGACATCATCCTGACTCTCACCCGGGAGGCGGCGTGATGGCCGGGTTGGGAGGATCGCGGCAGGCATGCGACCGTCTACTGCTGGGGTTGCTGCTGATACTGCTGCTTACGATCGCCCTACTGTACGGACTGTGGCGAGGAATCGTGAACGACTACCGGGAGTCGGCGGATGACGCCCGCTATCGCACCGCCCAGTTTTTGCGTATCGCCGAACGCCAGGAAGACCTAGTGGCCGCATTAGAGGCGCCGCAACTGAAGGCCCAGATCAACAAGAACTATCTCACGGGTGATGCGCCTGGTGTCGCCTATGCCGGTCTGCAGCAGCAGATCAAGGAGTTGATCGCGGAGAAGGGCGGTGTGGTGTTGAGCACACAACTGGTACAGCAGGCTCAGGATGAGGAGCAGCTCACCGAGAAGATCATGGTGCGGGTGCGTATGCGAGGGGATACCCTGGTGTTGCAGCAGGTTGTGCAGGCCCTGGAAACACGCCGTCCCCTGATGTTTTTCGAGCAACTCAACATCCAGGCCCCGACTAAGGTGAAACCGGATGAAGCGATGAAGCTCGACATACGCTTCGATATCTACGGTTACTTTTGGAAAGGTTCGGCATGAGGCGTGTGCTGCTGGTACTCTGCATGATCCTGCTGGCGCTGGTCGGCCTGCAATGGCTGGACTGGCCTGAGACACATGGACGGGCACTCGGGGTCACCGCCGCGACCAGCGATACTGACAAGCGGGAGACGCCGTCGGCCGAGCCGCCCCTGCTGGGTGCGCCGGAGACGGCTTATGCGGAGATCTTCGAGCATTCCCTGTTTCGTGCCGATCGCACCGGATTTCATGCCGAGCCTGAGCCGGATGCCCCAGCCAAGGCCCCCGCGAATCCTCCCAAGTTCCGTCTCCTCGGGGTGATACTTACCGAATCCGAACCCTCGGCGGCAATGATTCTCGAACCCGGAGAGAAAAAAAGCCGCCTCATTCATGTCGGGGATAGCGTAGGCGAGTGGCGACTCGAGTCGATCACCGAGGATCATGTGGTCATGAGCTGGCGCAACGAACGGGAAAACGTTCCGTTAAGGCCCTACTGAACCATGCTGAGGTTTGAGCATCTGGCCCTGAGACAGGGTAGCAAACTGCTTTTCCAGACCACCGATTTCATTCTCCACTCCGGCTGGAAAGTGGGTATCACCGGGGCCAACGGATCGGGCAAATCGAGCCTGTTTCAGTTGATCCTGGGTGAGCTGCAGGCGGACCAGGGCAGTCTGAGCCTGCCGCCGAACCTCGAGATCGCCCATGTTGCCCAGGAGACTCCCGCCCTGCCCCGGCCTGCCCTGGATTACGTGATCGACGGCGATCGCAACCTGCGCGAGATCGAAGCCCGCCTGGCGGCCGCCGAGGCCACCGCCGATGGGGTCGCCCAGGCACGTTGTCACGAACTGCTCCACCATGCCGACGGATACCGGGCCCAGGCCCGGGCCGGGGAGTTGCTCTATGGCCTGGGGTTTAGCAGTGATGATCAGTCCCGCCCGGTGAGCCATTTCTCCGGTGGTTGGCGGATCCGCCTTAATCTGGCTCAGGCGTTGATGTGCCGTTCCGATCTGCTGCTGCTCGATGAACCGACCAATCACCTGGATCTGGATGCGGTGATCTGGCTGGAGGGCTGGCTGCGCAACTATTCCGGCACCCTGTTGATGATCTCCCACGACCGGGATTTTCTCGATCAGGTCACCGATCACATCTTGCATATCGAACAGCAGCAGGCGCAGCTCTACACCGGTAACTACAGCGGCTTTGAGCAGATCCGCGCCGCTCGCCTGGCTAACCAGCAACAGGCCTACGAAAAGCAGCAGCGGGAGATCGCTCATATTCGCAGTTATGTCGAGCGGTTCCGCGCCAAGGCCACCAAGGCGAAACAAGCCCAGAGCCGGATCAAGGCGTTGCAACGCATGGAACAGATCGCCCCCGCTCACGTGGACTCTGAATTTCGTTTCCGCTTCTTCGAGCCGTTGAAGAATCCACACCCCCTGCTGAAACTCGATCGCATCGAGGTCGGTTATGGAGAACGTTCAATCCTCAACGGGGTCAGCCGGGTCATTGAGCCCGGTGACCGGATCGGTCTGTTGGGGCCCAATGGGGCCGGAAAGTCGACCCTGGTCAAGCTGATGGCCGGTGAATTAACCCCCCGTCAGGGTGCCCGGGAACCGGCCCAGGAGCTGCACATCGGCTATTTCGCCCAGCATCAGTTGGAACAGCTGGACCCTCAGGCGAGTCCGCTCAAGCACCTGCAGCGTCTCGATCCCAAGGCAAGTGAACAGGTGCTGCGCGACCATCTCGGCGGTTTCGGCTTCCACGGCGATCAGGCCCTGGACCGGGTAGGCCCCTTCTCCGGGGGGGAGAAGGCGCGCCTGGTACTGGCACTGCTGGTCTATCAACGACCCAATCTGCTGTTGCTGGACGAACCCACCAACCACCTGGATCTGGAAATGCGCCACGCGGTGGGTCAGGCGTTACAGGATTTTCAGGGCGCGATGGTTATCGTGTCCCATGACCGCCACCTGCTCCGGGTGACCACCGATGAGCTGTTGCTGGTACACGCCGGATGCCTGACGAACTTCGAGGGCGAACTGGATGATTATCCCGCCTGGCTGGCCGGGCAGCGCCGGGTTGACCCCTCCCCGCCGGCCGACACACCCCAGGCGGAACATACCTCGGCGGCACGGCGGGAACGCAAGCGTCAGGAGGCCGAACAGAGGAAACGTCTGCAACCCCTGAAGCGGGCCCTCGGTCAGTGCGAGCGGGAAATTGAACAATTGCAACAAAAACAGAAAGCTATTGAAGCAATATTGAGCGATAGTAGCCTCTACGAAGCGTCGCGAAAGGACGAAATGAAGAGGTTGCTCGGTGAAAAGGCAGACCTGGATCGGCGGTTGAGTCAAACCGAAGAACAATGGCTCGAGCTGACCGATGAGTTGGAAAACGTCCAAAACGGCGATGTTGAGGGACCCTGACATTAGCAGGGCGAAACATCATCAGGAGGCCACAATCGCTCCGAACGGGCGCACGCCTGGCGTGACAGGCTGAAAATGAGGGCTAAACTGAATTTGATGGGGAGTTTTTTGGATGGCTTTAGGAACGGGGTTCCGTTTTCTGGAGCCGGGGTCAGTGATTGACCGATCGTCCCGGTCGCTTGGTGCATGGGTGGCCGGTGGCGTTCTCTGTGGATACATGTACTTTTTTTCGAGAGTCGATAGATGAATATTTATGTAGGTAATCTGCCCTGGAATGTTAAGGACACCGAACTGCGCGCTCTGTTTTCGGAATTTGGAGATGTCTCAGCCGCAAATGTCATCATGGATAAGTTTTCGGGGCGTTCCCGGGGCTTTGGGTTTGTCGAGATGCCCAACTCAGATCATGCTGAAGTGGCAATCAAGTCATTGAATGATAAAGAAGTAGGCGGACGCAGTCTGCGCGTTAACGAGGCCAGGCCCCGTGATGAGCGTCCGGCGCGAAATTTTCAGCGACACTAAGTTTCAAACCTTCCGGAAAGGCACACCCTTTCCGGACGGTCTACAGAATCACGGATCAGCGGGTGTGAGGCCTGTGCGTCCGCTTGCATCATAGCCCGGTGACGGGTCGGATGTGAGTGGCGCATCGGTCACGGAACGCCTCTCCGGTGCGTGAGTAGGGCGGGGGTGAGCCGCGGCTTCGGGGCGATCGCAGTCCCCGGTTTCAGCGTTCACCGCTGCCTAATCAGTCAGCACCCGTCAGGGTGCCTGTCGGGTGTCTACGTGTGCGTATATGCGCTGACGTTCCCTGTGATTTCGGTATAATTGATGCCAAATTCCATAGCAGCGACTCGGACTCGCTGTACCGAATCTCGGGGTGTTATGAAAAGTTTATTGGTTTTCCTGGTGCTTGTTGCATTGGCCTTTCTGGCTTGGCCCTACAGCGCCGTCTATCGGCTCGATCAGGCCCTCAAACAGAATGACCAGGCCACGCTCGAGGCCATGATCGATGTGGTCTCGGTGCGGGATCAGATCAAACGCAAGCTCAACAAAAACGTTGAAAGCAATATCGGGTCGGTATCCAGTGGATTTGTCGATTGGCTGCAGGACGGCATCCGGCGCCTCGGTTCCGATGCCATCGACGAACTGGTGGACACCCGCTGGGTGGTCAATGAACTGCGCGCTCACAATCCGGATCCCAGCCAGGGTGGTATCGCGGGCCAGCTTACCTATGCCTTTTTCGACGGTCCCGATCGATTGCTATTGCGCATCGGTGATTGGGAGGACAATCCGGTGCACGTCCACCTCAGTCTGGAGGGCACCCATTGGCGTATCACCGCGGTGTACAACTGATCCGGCGGACTCCATCGATACTCGCGGTATCCGCTATCTATTATCAATAACTAATTGATATTTAATAAACTATTAATCGGCTTGAGATATCTTGGAGGAATCCGAATTAAAGAAACTGTGAAACCGGCCGAAGAAATATCAGGAAATCATGGCTAAGCCGTATCCGTGAACCGTGTACGATAAAAAAAGGGTCTTCCGTCCAAGGGAGGCCTATGTGATTCTGGGAAATCGAAACATGGCCAATATCAGTTTCAACGAAGCCCTCTACACAGTCTGTCCCACAGGAATGCTGGCGATCGATGACGATGTCGGTATCCGATGGGTTAATCCGGCCCTTGAGGCGATGCTCAATCTGCCCGGCGAAGAGTTGATCGGCAAAGACAAGAGCGCCTTACCGGAAAGTCTGCATGCCCTGTTCGACGAGACGGACATGTTGCATCTGTCCCTCAACGGTAGTGGTGAACGCTGGCTGCGCCGGGACGTTCGCAAGGTGGAAATGGGGAGTAATGCCGGACTGCGGCTGCATTTCTACCAGGACATCAGTCAACAGGTCATGGCCCAGCGGGAAAGCGAGGTGTTGCGCCGGCAGGTCGAGGACCTGACCGTCACCGATGAGCTGACCCGTATGGCGAACCGGCGTGCCATTCTCAGGGCGCTGGACGCCCAGATCACCCGCAGCCGCCGCTACGGCAATCTGCTGACCCTCAGCGCAATTCGGTTGACCCACCCCGATGCTGCGCAAACCCCACTACCGGATCCGTCGATCCTGGTGTTCTCCCAGTATCTGCGTGAGCGGCTCAGATGGGCGGATGTGATCGGCCGTTTCGAGGATCAATTGTTCCTCCTGGTGATGCCGGAAACCAATGTGGAAGACGCCCGGAAACTGCTCCAGCAGATCGTTGATGAGTGTCGGGAAGGCGCCCTGCAAGACCTGGGAGATCACCCCCTGCCGGAACTTGCCATCGGGGTAGCGGCCTGGAGTAAGGGTGATGATCCGCAACGTCTGATCAAGCGTACCCTTGAAATGATGTAGTGCCTGCTTCAAAGCGCATCACCTTCGACGAGGGTATCAGCCGCAAAGAACTCAACGCGGTGTATCAGCGCTTCATCCGCATGCACCGGGTCCGGCTGCGCCGGATACTCGATGAGATGCGGCCCAGTCAGCAGGAGTTTATCGAACTGCTGCCACTGCTGTTCCACATCAACCACCCGATGCTACCGGGATTCGTAGGCAGCAACACCGTCCAGGGCATTCCCGATTACAGCCCCTCGCGCCAGGCCCTCGAGGCCGCTGCCCGGCTCAGTCGCAGTTTCCGTTACCGCAAACGGGCCCAGCGTGTCTACCATATCCAGGGTCTCTATCTCATGGGCAGCAGCGGGACCATCGGCCAGTCCACGGGGAGTGATTTCGATCTCTGGCTTTGCCATGATCCCGATCTGGATCAGGATCAGCGCCAGCAGTTGCAGAATAAGGTCCATCTGATTGAAAAGAGCGCCCTGGAATTGGGTCTTGAACTGCATATCTTCCTGATCGATCCCGAGCGTTTTCGCCACGGAAAGAAGTCACAGCTCTCCCATGAGAGCACAGGTTCCACGCAACACAGCCTGTTGCTGGAGGAGTTCTATCGCAGCGCGGTGCTGCTCGCCGGGCGCTATCCCATGTGGTGGCTGGTTCCGCCGGAACACGAGCACGATTATCAGGACTATGTCGACCACCTGATGTCTCACCGTTTCCTCAAACCCAGCGAGGTGATCGACCTGGGCGGACTGAATCGGGTCCAGGCGGGGGAGTTCTTTGGCGCGGCGCTCTGGCAGCTCTACAAAGGCATAGACTCACCCTACAAATCGATCCTCAAGATCTTTCTCATGGAGGCCTACAGCCGCCACTACCCGAATCCCCAATGGCTGGCCCAGGAGGCCAAGGAGTCCCTTTATTCGGGAGAGACGGATATCGACCGGCTGGATGCCTATCTCCTCCTCTACCAACGGGTGGAGGCCTACTTGATACACAATAAGGACCACGAAAGGCTGGAACTGGCGCGGCGATGTTTCTACTTCAAGGTCGGTGAGCGTCTGAGCCAACCCAGCGACCGCCCGAACTGGCGCAGACGGATCATGCAGCAACTGATCCGGCAATGGGGCTGGGGCCAGACCCAGTTACAGATACTCGACACCCGCCATGAGTGGAAGATCGACAAGGTCATCAACGAGCGAAATGCCCTGGTCGCCGTGCTCACGCGCAGCTATCGTCTGCTAACCGAGTTTGCCCGCAGATATGCGAAAGAGAGCCATATCGATCCCCATGAACTCAATCTCCTGGGGCGTAAGCTCTACACGGCCCTGGACCACCGGCCGGGCAAGATCGATCACATCAATCCCGGTATCTCAAAGAATCTCTCCGAAGAGCAGCTGTCGCTCTACCATCGCGAAACCCGGGATGGTCGACTGGCCTGGATGCTCTACCGGGGCAGTATCGAGGAGTCCGATCTCCCGGAGCACCGACCGATCAAAATCTCCGGAAACCTGATCGAGATCCTGGTTTGGGGGCATGTGAACCGGGTCTGGGATAGCCATTCCAGGGTCTCCCTGTATTCCGGGGAGACAGAATTGACCCTCAAGGAACTGGATTCGTTGTATCTCGGTGTGACCCGAATGTTTCCCGGATATATGCCAGCCTCGGCGGATATGAAGACCCTGGCGAAACCCGCCCATGCGGTGTTGGTGGGGCTGTTCATCAACATCGGTGTGGATCCGATGGAGTATCTCACCAAAGAGGGGATGCAACTGACCAGTGAACGTCACGACCCTCTGAGTTTCGCCTCGGCCCGAACCAATCTGGCGCTGACCCTGGAAAAGCTGATTCTCACCAGTTGGGGCGAGATGCAGATAACCCGGCATGAAGGTCCGGACGGTCTGATGGATGTCCTGTGCCATACCCTGGATCTGCAGTCCCCGGTCCCGGATGAGGAGACGAGCATTCAGGCATTCAGTTTCTCCAGCGTGCGAGGTAGCCAGATCGCCCACCGGGTGACCGAGCTGTTCGAACATGTGATCCGGCGTTTTCGCAGCGGCGATTTGAGCAATGGACGCTATGTGTTCCGCATGGGCAAGGAGTTTTTCATCGTCCAGCATCAGGAGAAGGGCTTTATCTGGCGCAGCCTGGATGGATTCGAGTCTCTACAGGAGGAGCTGATGCAGCCACAGCAGGTGTTTCGAGCCCTGGAGTTCGATCCTGAGATACTCGCATCGAGCCCCTACCCGGTGCTGTTCGCCAATAACAGGCCCGATGTCATCCAGGTGTACTATCAGGTCCAGGGTCAACTGGCGAATCTGTTTATACTGGATGAACAGGGCTCCCTGTTCGAGCAGACACTCAGAACCGACAGTCCACGCTTCCTGATGCTCCAGCAGCGCAGATTTCTGAACAGTATTCAGCAGTTGAGAAATCTGGTTTCAGACCAGGGGGGAGACCTGTTGGCCGAACCGGAGTTTTTCGAACTGAGCCGAGAGGTCAACGGGGAGTGGAAAATCCAGTTCCGACAAATACCCTTAACCGACAGCGAGGACTATCTTGATGTCACCCTGGTCACCGACACGGCTGAAGTGGATGCCCGGGTTCTGTCACTGATCTGCGCTGAGCGGGAGTTCACCCAATTGGAATTCAGTGACGAGCTCTATACCGCCACGGCGATGTATATCCATGGGGTGCGCAAGGGAACCACAAGGTACCCCATCTACCTCACATCGGTACGCCTGGGTGGTCTGCATGTGCCGTACGGTCTGTATACCGTGAGTCTGTTGAACTTGAAAAAACGGGTTGAGGACCGACTCAACGGTTATCCGATTCAGCGCGTTTCATGAGTGGTGAAGCTCATAGCCAAACAGCTGTAGTTCCTGTGCGAACATCTCCGTATAGTTTTCCTGCTGCTGTGGCGTGAGTTCGGAGCGCCAGCGTTGCACGGATTGAGCGATGGATTTGCTGGTGATGTGCTGTTTGTGTTCCACAGCCACACCGTGTTTGTCGCACGTGATCCCGTTCAGGGTCTTCGAGTCGCAGGGAATTCCAAGGGATTTTAAGATCCGCTCCAGCGTCGTCCGGGTGTCGAGCAGCAGGTCTTCGTAGCGTACCAGCAGGGTGTTGTTGCGATTCAGTTGATAGTAGGCGCTGAACTCGCTGACCTCTTTTACCACGTTCAAATAGGCCGTGGGTTTCTCCCGCTCGACTGCGGCGGGATCCCTGTCCTTGGCGCCGAAGTGAAGCGCTGAAAGGATCATGTCGCGAAAGTCCCTGACCAGGACGATCTCCAGCGCATCCGGATAGAGCTCCCGGACCGCGCCTCCGAGCTGGCGCCATGTCATGTTTCCCTCTCCGGAAAAATAGGGGATTTTCTCTGCAAAATATCGGGCGTTTTCCACTCCCTGGGTCTGCGCCTCGGAGAGGTAGTAGTCTTCGATGGACTGCTGGCAGAAGCGGAGAACCTGCCGGTGGTAGTCATGATCGAACCAGGCCTTAGATTGCGGTCGCGTCAGGAAATCCCTTTGAAAGCGCCGCCTATCGACGGCTGAGAGTTGGTTTTCCGGTGACACCAGTTGCTGGGTCATCAGATGAAGCCAGAATTCCAGGGCGAAGGTCTCATAGGGATGCTGATCGGTCACCACGATGGCTGGATGCTTTGACAACAGTTGCATGAGCCAGGTGGAACCGGTCCGCCCCAGGGTGGAAACGATGACCGGTCGGAGTTCCGGGGTGAAGCCCGATCGACAGACAGAGCGCTCCAGGTTCAGGCGTAGAACGGGGATCTCCTCACCGGATTCGGTGATGGCGTGGAGAGTCAATTCGGCATGTTCCGGGAGGCCGAGTTCCATCAGTTGGGTCGAAAAGCCACACCGGGGGGAGAGGGTTGGATCCTGATAGTGGTCCACCACATCCGGGCGATCCACGTTGAGCGGGCAGCGGTGTATGCAGTAGGAGACGTTCCGATCGTGTTCCCGGATTTCAACATGGGTGATCGGTTCGTGGCTGGGCACGACCCATCCGGAAACAGGAATCTTGTTTCCTGTATCCGTCTGTTCCGCCTGGGGGGTATCCAAATGGAACCCTCTGATATGCCGGTTGCCGATGGCTTGTGTTTCTAGGATTTTATAAGGCAAAACATTGCGTTACTTATAAATCGGGCTAAGTATTTATTGTTGGATTGCGTTAAAAAAGTGTGATACGTGTCACATTGTATCAGGGTTTGCGCAGATATGACCACGAATGCGCGAGAAACAATTCACCGGTGATCAAATACGGACAGGGAGGCGTAGGGAGGGCGCGCGCCGACGGCACGCTTTGGGCGGGACCGGTTTGAAGGTCCCGCCTTGGGGGGGTGACTACTTGGCGGGAGCGGTCTTGGGTTCGGCCTTTGCCAGTCCCAGGTACTCGATTTCGAAGATCAAGGTTTCGTTCGGCCCGATCTTCTTGCCCGCGCCTTTCGCGCCATAGGCCAGTTCCGGCGGCATAACCACACGCCATTTCGCGCCGGGCTTCATGTGCTCGATGGCCTCTTTGAAACCGGGAACCACCCCTTTGAGATTGAACTGAATGGGTGCGCCCCGGGTGTAGGAACTGTCGAATTCGGTACCGTCGATCAGGGTCCCTTTGTAATGTACCTCAACCCGATCCTCGGCCTTCGGGGAATCCCCCTCACCGGGTTTCAGCACTTCGTATTGCAGACCGCTTTCCAGAGCGGTCACGCCACTCTTCTTCGCATTTTCTGCCCGGTACTTGTCCCCCTTTTCCGTATTCGCGGCCGCCAGGGCCTGTTTGGCGGCCTGCAGTTCCTGATAGTGCTGTTTCAGAGCCGCCTGCATTTCGGCTTGGGGCAGTTGTGTCTGTTTGTGCTTGAGAAAGTCGTCGATACCTTCGGAAAACGCGGTCATATCGAGATCGCCCACCTCCTGAGCAATCAGCATCTGAGCGATCTGCCGTCCGACGGTGTAGCTGTACTTCTGTTTGTCCGTCGAGAGTTCGGCGGCCAGGCTATTGTGGGCCAGACAGATCATTGTGCCTGTCACTAGGATCTTTCGCAGGTTCATGGGTTGATTCGTCCTCTGTTGTTGTATGCGAAGTGGGTGAATGGGGTCCGCCGGGGCTTCGACCATACCTGAAATTGGGGCAGGTATGATACACCTGGATTGGGGCCCGGTTGGAATTCTCCCAGGGTATGATTCCGTGGTGTATACGAGTGTCGCCAAGGCCAATAGTTCAGTTCCGGCTCTGTTCAGGAAGACTCAGTGTGAAGGGGTTCCCGGTCAGTGGATGAAACGGATTGGGCGATGACATACGCAGGCCGTTTTTTAACTTCCTGGTAGATCTCCGCCACATACTCTCCGATCAGTCCCAGGCCCAGCAGAATCATGCTGCCCATCCCCAGGATCAGCAGGATGACGGTTGGAAAACCCTCTTCCGCCAGACCCTGCCACTTGAACCAAAGGGTCTGCAGCGTCAGACCGAAACTGAACAGAATGCCCAGGCCGCCAATCCAGGTCACCAATCTGAGGGGCAGCGAGGAGAAGCTGATGATGGTGGAGCGGGCCAGTGTTAACAGTTTTCCAAGGTTCCAGCTGCTTCTGCCGCGCTCCCTGGGAGGCGGTGTGAATTCGATGGCGACGCTTGGGTAACCGAGCCATTGGGTCAGGCCGCGAAAGAAACGGCTGATCTCCGGTAGAGCGGTGTATTGATCGACCACCCGTCGATCGAGCAGTTTGAAGTCTGTCGAACCCTGCATGGACATGCCGGATGAAAGCGCGAAAGCGCGGTAATAGAGATACGCCCCGAGTCTGCGAAAGCGGGATTCCTGCTGGCGTTCCCGTTTCACGGCTTCAATGATCGGCGCCTGGCCTTGGTGCCACAATGCGAGCATCTCGGGTATCAGGGCGGGGGGGTGCTGCAGATCGGCGTCAATAACAATCGCCGCCTGGCCGGAAAGGCCTCTCAGACCCGCCAGTATCGCGGCCTCTTTGCCAAAATTCCGGCTCAGGCGGATAGCCTGGGTCGGGATCCCGTGTTTCGCCTCCGTCAGGGCGGTGACGATCTGCCAGGAACCATCCGTGGAGCCGTCGTCAACCAGAATGATTTCGAAGTCATCCCGGCATTGCTTCAATGTCTCATGCAGCGAGTCCCAGAATCGTTCAAGACCGGATTGTTCGTTATGAATTGGAACAACCACAGAGATCAGCATGTCATGCTCCCGATCAGTCAGCAAAGAAATCGGGCCTCATCGTAACAAAGTTGAAGCCGGGAATGACAGTTCGGTGATCAGCCCGGCAATCCCCCCCACCCTCGGATAACGGATCAACGGATGGCGGGTCGCCTGGGATGAAAAGGTCCTTCTGAGTGTCTGTTTTACGGGTGATCCGCAAGCAATCCCTGGCACTGTGAGGGGGCGCCATCGAGCAGCAGTCTCAAGGGCGTCAACACGGACCGGATCAGCAGGCAGGACTGAGCTGCGGCCAGGCGGGCCTGGTTTGGGTCGGCGAAATAGAGGTTGAGGGTAAACCCGACCGATGCCTGCTCCCAGGTTGGATCGGAGTCTGTGAACAGACGCACCTTATGGCGTTGAGGTCTGCCGGGGGTGATCAGAATCAGTTCGTACTCGGCATCATGGAGCGGACCCCGCCATTCACCCTCGATTGTTACCGAGCTGTCAAGGAGCCGGATGGGGTGCATCTTCCCCTCCAAGGCGGAAAACAGCGGCGGATAGGGGGGTGACAGTGGTTGGCTCAGCAGCTGCGCGTTCACCGTTTTATGGTTGGGTTTGTGGTGCGCGGAAGCGACTGGAGTCATGCAGGCGCAATCCTCGTCATAGGCCATGATCGAGAAGCGGGACCGGTCGATGATTCCCAGGCTGTTGTTGTTGACCAGCAGACCGCGACGCTGTGGCTCGTGGCTGCTCACTCGCGCCTGCGCATAGCGGGCGCCGTTGAGTACCGTATCGAGATAGTAGGCATCCTTGATGTGACGGGCGTAGTAGAGTTGCTCCATAGGGGCGTTGAGGAAAAAACCATAAACCGTGTCGAAACGTTGTAGTTTCGGCTGTAGCAGGACCTGCACATGCCAGGCCTGGGCCAGGGACAACGCGATGCAACCGGCCAGCATCAGGGATTTCAGTGAAGTCCCCGGTCTGGGCATCAGGCCGACGGCGATGGTCAGGAATAGTGAAAACAGCCACCAGGGCAGCAGCAGGTAGCGGTTGGGCTGACCGAGACCGGGAAAATGGGTGAGCGGCGCCAGAGGAAGCAGCACCGCCAGCACGGCGGTGAGCATCAGCGGCAGGTTCAAACGACGCAGCATGGCAAGATAGACGGCCAGGGCCAGCACAATGATCATCAGACCGGCACTGATGACCGGGCTGCCCAGCAGCAGTTGCGGAATTCCCAAATACGCCGTGAGGGCCTTGTACACGGAGAATTCCCGCGCTCCGCCGTCATAACCGCCGACCAGGGAACCTAGAGTGACGGTACGCCACAGCAGATAGCCCAATGACCAGACAAACAGGGGCAGGGCATGCAGGAATCTGCGGCGCCAGCCGCCCAGGTTGAAAAACACGAGGACAAACGGGAGCGGGAAATAGACCTCCTTGCAGGCGGTCGCAAAGATATAAAACAACGCCGTCAGCACAACAAGACGCCGATCCGAATGCTTCAGGCTTAACGCATAGCAGTAGCTGGCGAGAATGGTGAACAGAAGTCCCGTGATGTAATGCCCCACCATCAGCTGCTGGGCGACGAACAGGGTCGGCGCACCCGCCAGAAAACAGACCGAGCCGAGAAACGCCAGTGCCGCGGGAGTCCAGAGTTTGATCAGGAAATAACTGGCGATGCCGCAACCGGCCAGGGTTAAAAGGTGCACCAGGTAGAATCCCCGGGGATGAAAACCGAACAGGCTGAGGTTGAGGTCGTAGATCAGGGGATTGAACGGAGTCAGATTGTTCAGCGAGTAGCCCCGGGTGATTGCCGGGTTGAAAAAATAGTCCCAGGGTGAGAAGCGGCTGGCGTAGTCCAGCAGATAGCCGTCGTCGAAGCGCCAGAATCCATCCAGGGCGCTGGCGTTGAGCAGAAAGGTCAGCGCCAGGATACCCGCCGGATACAGGTAGGTGGTCAGTTTGGGATCGGACTTCACGATAACGACCTTGGATAGGATAACGGGTGCCTGGGGCTCTATCTTCACATGTGACCGAAGGCCAGGCAATTCACGGTCGAACGATCGGTATGGTATCGGCATGGACTGTCATCTGAGGTATCATGACGGCCTTGTTTCAACTCTTGGAAAGTTGGCGAACGCTTGTTCAGGCTCTACCGCGATCTCTACCGACAGCGCCAAAGCATTCTATTGATGGTTCGGCGCGATACCCTGCTCAGAATCAAAGGTACTTTGCTGGGACCCCTGTGGTTGTTGGCTCAGCCGCTGTTCCTGTTGCTCGTCTACAGTTTCGTATTTTCCGGTATCCTCAAAATCAGCTTTCGCCCGGACGGAGGAAGCGGGGATTTCGCCCTCTACCTGTTCGCCGCGCTGATGCCTTTCAGCGCCATGCAGGACGCTCTGCAACGGGCTAGTGGCAGCCTGGGGGAAAATCGCGACCTGCTGTTGAAGACCCAGATGCCGGGCATCGTTTTTCCCGCGGTGGCCACCCTGGGAACCCTGGTGCAGGAAATCATCGGTCTGCTGGTACTGATTATCGCGGCCTGGGTCATGGGCTATCCCCCCGGAAGCACCCTCGTGTTATTACCCTTGCTGGTGGGGTTACGCCTTCTCATAACCTTCTCCCTGGCACCCCTGGTTGCCATACTCTCGGTGTTTATCAAGGATGTCGGACAGCTGATTCCCATGCTCATGATGGCCCTGTTTTTCACCACGCCGATCATCTATCCATTGGAGATGATCCCCCAAGCCTACCGGCCGATCATCGAAAGCAACCCCATCACCTGGCTGGTGCAGGCCTACCGTGCGGTGATACTCGAGCACCAATGGCCGGTCGATCATCTGTTGATCGTGGCGCTTGCGAGTCTGCTGTTGCTGACCCTGACCGGGGCCCTGTTCGCCCGCTTGCAGCATCGTGCCAAGGATTTCCTGTGATCGCGATACAAGCCCACCAGTTGTCGAAACACTACCGCCAGTACGTGAAACCGCTGGACCTGTTCAAGGAGTGGTTTCTCAAGCGCCCGTTTCACACCGAGGTCAACGCCCTGTCGCCGCTGGACCTGAGTATCGAAAAGGGCACGACCTTCGGCGTGGTCGGTGATAACGGGGCGGGCAAGTCCACGCTTTTGAAGCTGCTGGCGGGGACGCTGGCGCCCTCGACCGGCAGTTTGCAGATCGAGGGCCGGAAATCGGCGATCCTTGAGCTGGGTTCCGGTTTTCATCCGGAGTTTTCCGGACTTGAAAACATCCATCTGGCCTGTTCCATGATGGGGCTCTCCGCCGCGGAGATCCGTGACCGGACACCCGAAATCATCGAGTTTTCAGAGCTGGGCGATGCCATTGCGCGACCGGTCAAGTCCTATTCCTCCGGGATGTTCGTACGCCTGGCGTTTTCGGTCATTACTTCGATCGAACCGGAGGTGTTAATCGTCGATGAGGCGTTGTCGGTAGGCGATGCCCTGTTTCAGAAAAAGAGTATGGATCGGATGATGCGCTTTCGCGCAGAGGGCAAGACCCTGGTCTTCTGTTCGCACAATCTCTATCAGGTCAAGGAGCTGTGTGATCAGGCGATCTGGCTGGCAAACGGTGTTGTAAAGGGTATCGGAGATTCGGCCAGCATCGTTGATGATTACCAGGATTCTGTCAGGCGTAGGCAAGTCGGACATGCAGAGAATAAACGCGTCGCCCCGGAAATGGATGCGCTCAGCGATGTGTATCTGGAAGAGGTTGAGTTGGAGGGCGGTGTCGACACTCCGGAGAAGATTCCCGTGTATCGCCACGGTGATAAACTGGCGATACGGGTTCGCGCCTGTCGGGCATCACGCACCGTCGATGACGTTCACATCGGTCTTGTACTGATCAGAAACGACGGCCTTCAGGTTTATGGCGTATCGACCCTCATCGATCAAATGAAGCTGTTTCCCATCGATCAGCAGCGCCTGGGTATCCGATTGTTGTTTGATCCATTGAAACTGATGTCGGGTGATTACGCGCTTGAGGCGTGGCTGATCGACAGCAGCGGATTGCACGTCTATGATTCCCGGCCGTTTTGTTGCCAGTTTCGTGTGCGCCATGATTCAAGTGAAGTCGGCATTGTCAAGCTGAGTCACGATTGGGAGCCCCTCGACGCATGAAGTCTCAGACGCGATCAGCAGGCGTGCCGGTTTTTGGTTGGACCTCTTAAGGGCAGGGCAATGCAGCGTTGGGATCTTCGAGCAAAATATGCCGCATTGTTTCCGGCAATGGCCCGGTTACCCCGATATGCCTCATTCCGTCTGGCGAGCCTCTTCGGGCGAGTCGAAATGCATCGGGATCGGGAGCTGGCGTTGCAGATCGCCCATCAGATGCAACGCGCCCTGCCTGGCCACGACGAAAAAGTCTATACGGATTGGACGCGATATTTTTACGCCTTGCAGCAGCGGGAAATACTCGATACCTGGTACTATCCGCGCATGCGTACCGCGGAACAGGTGGGGCGCATCGTTCAGGTGGAAAATTTCGAACAGGTTCTGGCGGCCCGCCGGGAAAAGCAGCCCATGATCTTCATTGGCGCCCATCTGGGGCGGTTCTGGATGCTGGGTGTTACCACGGCGGCCTATGGCATTCCCACCAGTGCCTTGGCCCGTGATGACGAGAACAGCAACACCTGGGGGTTGCCCGAAGCGGAGTTCCAGTATCGCCGTCTGAAGCTCTCCCGACTGCGTGCCTGCTATCGGGCGGAGTTTCTCAATCCCGGTGCTGCCAATATGCGCCCGCTGCTACAGTCGCTGAAAGAACGGCCGGTGGCGATTCTTCTCGATGTGCCCTATGGGAAAGGGAGTCCGGGGTTGGCACCGGTGCCGTTTTTTTCCCGGGAAGCCTATTTTCCGGAGGGCCCGATTAAAATCGCAAAACGTGCGGGCGCGTTGCTGCAGCCCTTTTGCGTGGAGGAAGACCGGCGCGGTTTGCGTTTGAAATTTCTCCCTCAGCATGAGGTCGAAGGGAAATCCGCTGATCTTCTGCTCTCGGAGCTGGTGTCCGGAATCGAACAACGAATTCGGCAAAACCCCGGGCGATGGTGGCAATGGCAGGCGCTTCCGATGTTTTGGGGGGAAGTCTGAATTCGAGGTTGCTTCCGGATAGCGATGACGGTCAGTCGGCGAATCCGATAGATTCTGTGCTTATTGTTATTTTTTAATTCTCCAGCGAGGAGAGGGTTGTGATTGATATGAAAAGTCTATTGATATTGTGTGTTGTTATGACGCTTAGCGCCTGCGCACTCGATCCGGCAGCTCAAGCCAGAAGTGACGAGGAGGTCGTGTCCAAACGGGCCGCGGAGCGTTGGAACCTGTTGATCGAGGGGCGCCTGGAATCCGCTTATGACTACCTTTCAAGTGGGTACAAAGCAGTCACTCCCTTTTCTCACTACCAGAAAACGGTGAAAGGGCAGGGCCTGTGGAAAGCGGCCAGCGTGGAGAATGTTCAATGTGAAGCGGAGACTTGTGAGGTCAGGGTCAAGTTGAATCTGGAGATTCACTACCCACTCATGAGGAACGCGGTTCACACGGATTCCGTGGTCATCGAGCGTTGGATTAAAGGTCAGGATGGTGTTTGGGGTTTTGTTCCCACATCATGACAGGGGTCGTTGAGGGTTTGTTGTTTTTTTGATACATTGGATATATATTCTTTGTATTACAATGCGTTACAAGCTTTTATTTTAACTTTGTCTACCATATCGCATTAAAGTAAGCAGTAAGTTGGAAAATTATCAGGCCATGAAACGACTGTTTAGGCATATTGTAGGGGTGGTGTGACGTTTATGAGAAACCGCAAATCCTTAACTATCAAATAGTTAAGATACAAATTTGTAAATATGCAACATTTTTTCATTTTTTTGCGACAATTCCGCTTGTTAGCATGAAGATTTGTGGTAGACTTCTGGCGTGAGATTGGACTTATGGGGCGTATGTGGCCTGAGACTTTCCTCACAAAGGAATGATCATTCCCTTGCATGGTCATGGGTTTGGGTCGATAATCCTCGAGAATTGCCTGGACTCATGGCTATTTAGCTGGCCGCATAACAGGCTCAGTTATTTTTTTTAGTGTTAACACGCAAGAAAATAGGAGACACAACTGTGTTGAGAAAATCTAAGATCGCTGCAGCCATGCTGATGGCTACCGCTACGGCCGGAGTCAATGCGGCTAACATCAATTCCGATGGGGTGGGCCAAGTTGCTTTGCTGCCGTACTATAACGTCAACAACAACATTATCACCAACGTTAACATCACCAACACCACCGGCCTGTTCAAGGCAGTCAAGGTGCGTTTTCGTGAGTCTCGCACCTCTTCTGACGTGCTCGACTTCAACATCTACATGTCTCCCTACGACGTGTGGAACGGCACCATCCGCATGAATGCCGCCGAAGGCGTTGCCAACATCATCACCGAAGACGAGACCTGCACCTTCCCGAGCAAGTCTCTGCTGCAGGCGGGTGCTGACTTCCGCAACATCTACGACTCAACCACCAACGAAGACTTGACCGAAGGTTATGTCGAGATCATCGAGATGGGCGTCATCGCTGACGGTCCGGGTGCGGGTACCGCGGATGACCTTGATCAGTACGCTGAAATCGACGGTACGGGTGTTGCTGACGGCACCATCACCGCCCTCAATAATGACCGTGCCATCGTCGCGGGTCTGCTCCATGACGCCAACGGCGTGCCTGCTGATTGCTCCGTGGTCAGCGATGCCTGGAACGCGGGTCTGGCCAGCGCGGTCGACGTGAACGGTTTCGAGAAGGGTGCCTTGACTGCCACGGGTGTGGCCACCGGCGACATCGCCAACGATCCCTATGACAGCACCCTGAACGCGGGTCTGGTCTATGCGGCTGCGGACAGAGGCGGCATCAACGCCTACGCCATCATGATCAACGTCGTGAGTGGCGCTGCCTTCGTTGAGCAGGGTACTCATATCGACAACTACTCCACGCAACCGCAGCACTATCGTTCCAACGATGCGGCTAACTACCTGCTGCCTTCTCTGGCTTCGGGTGACGTTCAGGTTGCCAACATCCTTGACGCAACCGGTGGCGCTATCAAGACCTCTGGTGTGCTTCCTTTGGTCGAGTTCGATACCGGTTCCATCAACGATATCGCTCCGAACCCGTCCATCCCCATGGGCTCCAACCCGTTGCCGCTGGCCCTGGTTATGAGTGCTGACGCAATCTCCGCGCCTTACTTCGTTGAATCCGCCAACAACATCGCCGGCGAGACCGACATCGTTGTGACCTTCCCGATGCGCAAGCACGGTATCTACAACGGTCAGATTCTGACCCTTGACTTGGATGGTGCGGGTCCGTTGGCCGCTTGTGACGGTACTCTGGACGATGCTGTCAGCGATGGCGCCACCGTTGCCGTGGCTAATGTCGGAACGGTCAATGACTATCCGGCCACCGGCGCGGCGCACTGCACCAACGCAGGTTACACCACCAGTACTCCTGACGTTCAGGTGAGCCTGGACTACTACGACTACGAAGAGCAGACCGCTGCGGTAGCTCCGGGTAGTGATGACTTCTCTCCTGTGCCGATCGACGCGCCTACCGTCATCGCTCTGGAGCGTGAAGTTAACGTGGTCTCCGTGAACCGTGCAGCCGGCGGTAACGTGTCCGTACTGGGTACCCCCGCGGCCAACGTCTTTGATTGGACTCTGGACAGCGGTTTTGAGGCTGGTTGGGTAACCATCGGCATGCCCGGTTACAACTACACCACCGATACCCGCATCGCTGCGATGACTGAGGAAGCCGGTGGCGGTATCCCGGCTCTTGCCGGTTCCTGGACGGGTGTTCCGGTCATCGGTTTCTCCGCCATGGCAGCCGATGTCGGTCCTGCTCAGATCGGTGAGACGGTTGACCTGATCCGCAGTGTAAACCGCAACTAATTACATAATCGCATTAGCGAGGTTGTAATGAAGGCAGGCCGTAAGGCCTGCCTTTTTTTTGTCACAAACCCAAGTTGTGATCATTTCGTGTAGCGGCCATGCGTGATGCTATCTCAGAACTTTTCGAATATTTTTAAAGTCTACCTCTTAATGATTGTGTCGGTGCTATCCGGACCAGTGCGATCGGTAACACTTCATAATCAAGCTTGAGTATACTGCGTAGTTTTTTAAATGTTTCTTTCCAGGGTTGAGGTTACGATGAGACAGTTTATATTGGGTCTTGCTTGCGTGTTTATGGCAACTTGCCTTTTCGCAGATGACAATGTCTTGATGTTTGGCGATGACATCGCAGTCAGTCGATCCGATCTGGATGCGTTGTTGTCCGAAGGTCCGGTTCATGCCAGAAAGGATGTGCTTGAAGATAAAGATAAGATACTGAGACTGCTGCGCCAGACATTTCTCATCCGGGCGCTTGCGGATGAGGCCAGGGAAAATGGGCTCGACAAGGATGAATTGATTCAAGCAAAGCTCCGTCGCCAGGCAGACAAGATTCTGTATCTCGAACGGATGAAGCAGATTGATGCCCAGCCAATGCCCGATTTTGAGCAGGCGGCCAGGGAGCAGTATCTCGGCAATGAAGCGGCGTACACGGTACCTGAAAAGGTGTCGGCGAAACATATTTTAATTGCCACCACGGATAAACTCCCGGTTTATCATGAGCGCGCTGAGGCCTTGGAGATCGCAAAAAAAGTCAAAAAAGAGCTTGATGAGGGACGCTCTTTTGACGATCTTGTCAAGCTCTATTCCGAAGATACGCCAACCAGAAAGAACCATGGGTCACTCGGTATCTTCGGTCGCGGTTCAATGGTCAAGCCGATTGAGGATGCGGTTTTTGCCATGCATGAGCCGGGTGAAACGAGTGATATCGTCGAAAGCCAATTTGGTTTTCACATCATAAAGCTCTTGAATCGTTTTAAACCGTCGAAACTGCCCTATGAGCAGGAGCGGCCGAAAATCATAGAAAAGTTGAAAGATGAATATATGAAAAATAGGCGTGAGGTCTATTTTGATGAGTTGCTGAAGAAAAGCCACGCCAGTATCTATGAAGATTTGGTGGAAACCTATATGACGGAAAGTTTGGAGTCTCTTTCCAGTCAGTGAGTGAGCCTTTGAGAGTCTGGTGCCGGGAAGTGCAAACGTGGCTGAATACGATTTCAAACTCGATCTGAGTGTCGAGAACAATTCACACACCCAATTGATTCGGCGTATTCCGGAAGGCAGCCGGGTTCTGGAGCTGGGTTGCGCCACCGGTTACATGGCGGAGTATCTGCGCAACGAACGCCACTGTACGGTGGTGGGCGTGGAGGTGGACCGGGCAATGGCGAACAAGGCGAAAGCGGTTTGCGATCGTGTCATTGTCGGTGATGTGCAGAAGGATCAGTGGCTGAAGACCCTGGGTGATGAACGCTTTGATATCATCACCTGCGCGGATATCCTGGAGCATCTGCGCGACCCGTCCGCCCTGTTGAGAAAACTACCCGGTCTGTTGCGTGAAAACGGCCGCTTGTTGGCATCTCTGCCGAATGGCGCCCATGCCGCATTGCGCCTGGAGCTCCTCGAGGGACGTTTTACCTACGAAGATACGGGGCTGCTCGATCGCACCCATCTGCATCTGTTTAACTACCACTCACTTCGTGAACTCTTTACCCGGGCCGGTTTCCGGGTCGATGAGCTCTCCTACACCTTTCACGATATGGCGGACAAGGAGATCGAACGCAGGTTACATAACCTTGGGCTGGAGGTGAGTGCTCAGGGGCTGGCTCGTTTCCATACGCCGGAGGCGGCAGCCTTCCAGTTTATCGTCAGTGCGGTGCCGGATGCCTCGGTGCGGGTCGAGGATTTTCCCGCCTTGTCGGATAAACCCATGGCGTCATCCGTGGAGGTGTATCGCAACCTGCTGGATCAACTGCATCAGGCGGGTGAAACCGCGGCGACGCGGTTGAAGATGGTGGAGGAGCGCGACCGGATCCTGCAGGATCAACAACAGCATCTGAAGTCTTTTCACGAAATCCGCGATCAACTCACCGCCCAGAGGGATGATCTGAGTGAGCAGTTGGAACAGGCCGGCCGTCAGCTCGAGCAGGAGCGATCGACCCGCTCCGTTCACGAAAAGCAACTGAAAGACAATGATCAGCATATCCGTGTGTTGGGACAGAAGGTGGCGTTACTGAAGATTCAGCTTGCCGAGCACAAGCGGAGCCTGAAGGATATTCTCAACAGCCGTGGTTGGCGCGGATACATGACCCTGATGGCGCCATTGCGGGCGGTGCGCAAGCTCAAGCCGGTGATCGGTCAGGTCATTCGACAGCCTTCACTGTTGAAGAAATGGTGGAAGGAGGGGAGAGACCTGTATCGGGCCGGTGGGGTTACCGCGTTGAAGAACCGTGTGGTGCATCAGGTCTCACCCACTTATACCTATTCGATCTGGATCCGGGATGTTGAACCCGTGGGTCTGCCGAAGCTGTACGCCATCGAGAATCTGAATGAACGGGATGACGCACCGCTGATATCGATCGTGATGCCCGTCTACAACGTGGATGAGGGCTGGCTGCGCAAAGCGATTGATTCGGTCCTGGCGCAAACCTATGAACATTGGGAGCTGTGCATCGCCGATGATGCATCGACGCGCCCGCACATCAAGCGGGTGCTGAACGAATACGTCAGTCGGTACAAACGCATCAAGGTGGTCTATCGGGAAAACAACGGACATATTTCCGCGGCCACCAATTCCGCACTGAAAGTGGCCAGCGGAGATTTTGTGGGCTTCATGGATCATGATGATGTGTTGGCGCCCTTTGCCCTGTTCTTTGTCGCCCAGGAGATTGTGCTGTATCCCGATGCCTCTCTGATCTATTCGGACGAAGACAAGCTCAATGACGAAGGGGTTCGCTACGATCACTACTTCAAGCCCGATTTCAATCCGGATCTGATGCGTTCGCACAACATGATCTGCCACTTCGGTGTCTACCGTCGCGGTTTACTGGAAAAGATCGGCGGCGTGCGGGAGGGATACGAGGGCGCCCAGGACTACGATATGGCGCTACGCTGTCTGCGGCATTTGGATGCACGCACGCAGGTGCGTCACATACCGTGGATTCTCTACCATTGGCGGGCCATACCTGAGAGTACCGCTTCAGGTGTCGAGGCAAAATCCTATGCCATGAAGGCCGCGATCGAAGCGGTTGAGGACGACCTCAAAGAGCGGGGCATCGAGGCGAAGGTCAGTGAGTCGGAGCTCATTGGCGGGATGATCCGGGTGCAGTATCCGGTTCCCGAGAATCCGCCGTTGGTCACCATCATTATTCCGACCCGAAACGGCAAGGTTTTGCTCAAGCAATGTATTGACAGCATTCGGGAGCGTACCGAGTACCGGAACTTCAATATCAGCGTGGTGGATAATCAGAGCGATGATCCTGATACCCTGAGTTATCTGACGGAACTCGATGGTCAGGAGGGCGTGCAGGTGCTGCGCTATGACCACCCGTTCAACTTTTCCGCAATCAACAATTTCGCGGTGAAACAGTCCCAGGGGGATATGGTCTGTTTCATGAATGACGACATCGAGGTGCTCTCCCCGGGCTGGCTCGACGAGATGGTGAGTCAGGCGGCGCGAACGGAAATCGGTGCCGTGGGTGCCCGGCTGTGGTATCCCGACGGACGCCTGCAGCATGGTGGCGTGGTACTCGGTCTCGGAGGCGTTGCGGGACACGCCATGAAATATACCTATCGGGAGAACCGGGGTTACATGGGGCGCTCGGTGCTGGTGCAGAACTACACCGCGGTGACCGCGGCCTGTCTGCTGGTGCGTCGCGATGTGTTTGAACAGGTCAAGGGATTCGATGAGGAAAACCTGGCGGTGGCCTTTAATGATGTGGATCTTTGCATCCGTATCTACCAGCAGGGGTATGACAACCTGTGGACGCCCTATGCCGAGCTGTACCATCACGAATCGGCCTCCCGTGGCGCGGAGGATACTCCGGAGAAACAGCTGCGTTTCAGTCGCGAAGCGCAATACATGCTTGATAAATATGGTCCGCTGTTGGAGCGCGACCCGGCCTATAACCCGAACCTGACTCGTTGCGTCGAGGATTTCTCGCTGAATTGGAAAGGGGTCGAGGAGGAGAATGAACCATGACGGATACCAATGATCTCAAGGAGTTCACCGAACTCTCGCAGCGTTTCATCCAGCTCGCCAACGAGATGAAAAACGAGGGAAAGCCGTTGCCGATGATCAATGCGGCACTGCTGTCGGCCTGTGCAACCTACGGAACCTACATCTTTGCCGGGAATACCGGATACCTGAAACCAACCGGGGTCGACAAGCTGGTTACAACGTTTCGCCTTCAGGTTGAGAACATTCAAAAGATCAAGCAGCAGGCCGTCGACGCGGGGTCCGCCTCCGCCAACGGGGAATAGATCCGTCGTCGGCTCATGTCTTCTGCATGCACGGTACCTTGGACGGACCGCCCATGAAACTGGTCATCTCTATCGTCTACTACGACAGCGCATTGGATGTATTGCGCAATACCCTGCGCAGTATCGTCAATTCGTTGGACCATGCCCTGACAACACGCCAGGATCTGGAAGCCACCGTGGTGGTGGTCGATAACGGCGGCATTCTCAACAAGGTCAAACGTCTGGTGGGTCAGGTTGTGGGTGATGGCCCCTATCATTGGATGGCGCTGGGTACCGGTGGAAACATCGGTTACGGCGCGGCACATAATCTGGTGATCCTCAATCAGGAGAGTGATTATCACCTGGTGATCAATCCGGACGTGGAAGTGGTGGAGGATGCTTTTGCAAAGGCCATCGACTACATGGAAAAGCACCCCGAGGTGGGTATGCTGTCACCCTACTCGGAGGATCCGGAAGGGTACAAGCAGTATCTTTGCAAACGCTACCCCGCCGTACTGGATCTGTTTCTGCGCGGGTTCGCGCCCCGTTTTGTGAAACGCTATTTTGCCGGGCGTCTGCAGGAATATGAAATGCGCTGCGAGATGACCACCCAGGCATTGAGCAACGAAATGATGGCGAGTGGCTGTTTCATGTTCGTCCGCCACAGCGTGCTGGACGAGGTGAGGGGGTTTTCCCCGGCGTTCTTTGTTTACTTTGAGGATTTCGACCTTTCCATCCGCATCGCCCGGCACGCCACCATCGCCTATGTACCGGAAGTGCGCATCGTGCATGGTGGGGGCAACGCGTCGAAGAAGGGATTGCGCCACATCATCATGTTCGCCAAATCCGCATTCGTCTTCTACCACCTGCACGGTTGGCGTTGGGCCTGAATGGATTCTGAAGATCTGAATTCGAGGGTGCCCGGCGTGGATCTCGAATCCGCGCCCTGTCCTATGGGGTGTGATTACGACGATGAACCGGTGTTACAAGGGCATGATCGGATCAACGGTTTGCCCGGCGAATACCGGGTTGTTCGATGTCGGGGATGTGGCCTGTTGAGAACCGATCCACGGCCCACCGCGCAGACCATGGGTTTCTACTATCCCGATGATTATCCACCCTACCTGACGACCCAGGTCGACCCGACCTCGCAGCGTTCCGGGTTCAAGGCCTGGTTGCGTACACTGTTGGATACCCGGGCTCAGGCGATCCCGTTGCTGGAGCCGGGACGGATGCTGGAGATCGGTTGCGCCTCGGGCTCCTACCTGCATCAGATGTCGTGTCAGGGCTGGGATGTCACCGGGATCGAATTCTCGCCCCAGGCCGCGGAGATGGCGAGAAACAATGGCTACAGCGTCTATACCGGGGCGCTGGAGTCGGTGGATCTGGATCAGGCGGACTTCGATCTGGTGGTTGGTTGGATGGTGCTGGAACACCTGCATGATCCGATTGCCAGCCTGTATAAACTGTATGAGTGGGCAAAGCCCGGGGCCTGGCTGGCCCTGTCGGTACCGAATATCGACTCTTTGGAGTTTCGCCTGTTCAAACAGCGCTGGCATGCGCTACAGCTTCCCAGTCATCTCTATCATTACACACCGAAAACCATCGCGCCGATGCTCGAAAAAACGGGTTGGCGCCTGCAGTCGATTCTCCAGCAACGGGTGTTGAGCAGTCTGTTCCTCAGTCTGGGGCATGTGCTGGATGAGAAGGGTTATCCCCGATTACGTCGTTGGGTCGAGGGTGAGCCTGGGGATGTGATTCGTCTGTATCATCTTTTCTATCCCTTGGCGTTTCTCGTGGCCGCTGCCGGTCAGTCCGGTCGTATGACGGTTTGGGCGCGGAAAGAATAGCTATTTAAGTTTTAAGTTATGAGTTTTGAGTTTATGAGTTCGCTGCGCTCACCGTTTATTTAAATAATTGTGAGCGCAGCGAACTCATAAACTCATAACTAAAAACTCAACACTATATCCGGTGAAGTTGATTTGAAAGCGGTGGGTCAGGATATTCGGGTTATGATAGCGCCATGAATCAACGAACCCGACAGAGCGATCTCACCCACGGCCCTCGCCTGGCCCGGAACGTGGTCTGGAGTCTGGTGAGCGTTGGCGTGCCGTTGCTGATCGCGCTGGTGACCATTCCAATTCTGATCGATGAGATCGGTACGGAACGATTTGGTCTGCTGGCCATCAGTTGGATGTTCGTCGGCTATTTCAGTCTGTTCGATTTCGGGCTCGGCCGGGCGTTGACTGTGCGGGTGGCCATGTTCCTGGGCGAGGAGCGGGAGGCTGAGATTCCCGCATTGGTCTGGACCGCACTCAGCCTGATGCTGGTACTGGGTGGGCTGGGGCTCGGCGTGATTCTGCTGCTCTCGCCCTGGCTGGTGGGGGAGGTGTTGAATGTTCCGTCGGAACTGCAAGACGAAGCGCTCAAGGCCTTTTATCTGCTCTCCCTGTCGATTCCCCTGGTCATCACCACGGTAGGCCTGCAGGGCGTGATTACCGCCTATCAGCGTTTTGATCTGTTGACCGCGATCCGGATCCCGATGGGCATGCTTACCTTTCTCGGACCGGTGGCGGTGCTGCCGTTTTCCAACAGTCTCTATCCGATTGTAGGGGTATTGGTGGGCGGGCGATTCCTGGCCGCTCTGGCGCACCTGTGGCTGGTATTCCGGGTGATCCCCGAAGTCCGGCGGCACTATGTGATCGATCGTACTCAGATCCGCCCGCTGCTCGGCTTTGGCGGGTGGATGACGGTGAGTAACATGGTGGTGCCATTGATGGTTTCGATGGATCGCTTCGTCATCGGTGCGGTACTCACGGTCACGGCGGTGGCCTATTACACCACTCCGTACGAGATCGTCTCGCGTCTGCTGATCATCCCCAGTGCCTTTGTCGCGGTGCTGTTGCCGGCCCAATCCACTACCCTGGCCCGGGGCGGGTTCGAGGATCGGGCGCATTCGGCGCGTCTCTTCGTCAAGGGGCTCGACTACATCGCCATAGCCTTGTTTCCCCTGGTGCTGGTCATGGTTGCCTTCGCCTATGATGGTCTGAATCTGTGGGTCGGCGCGGAGTTTGCGGACAACGGCTTTCGGGTGATGCAGTGGCTCGGTGTTGGGGTTTTCTTTTACGGCCTCTCTCTGGTGCCGTTCTCCCTGGTGCAGTCGGCGGGGCGTCCGGACTGGTCGGCAAAACTGCATCTGCTGGAGTTACCCCTCTACCTTGCCGCTCTGTGGTGGGCGTTGCACGAACATGGGATTCTCGGGGCGGCGGTGGTGTGGACCCTGAGGGCCTTCGTCGATACCCTGGCGCTGTATCTCATGGTGTGGGTGTTGGTTCCGGAGTGCCGGGCATCGGCCGGACGCTTTGTCCGGGCCTTGGGTGCCGCGGTGGGGCTGTTCCTGCTGACGGCCCAGCTCCAGGGGCTGCTGTTCAAGATCGTGTTTTGTACCCTGGTGCTGTGCGGTTTCGCCTGGGTTGCCTGGCGTTTCGGCCTACAGCAGCGGGAGCGTGACTGGCTGTTGAGCGGATTGCATCTGGGGAGGCGTGTTTGAAGGTTCTGCTGCTGTGCCGCTACCCCAGGCTCGGAGCGAGCAGTCGCCTGCGCTCCTATCAGTATCTGCCCTTGCTGGCTGATGCGGGGATCGAGGTGACGGTCTCGCCGTTGTTCGACGAGGCTTACCTGCAGCGATTCTATACCACGGGACGCAAGCGGCCGGGTGCTCTGGCACGCGCCTATCTGGCACGCCTGAAACAACTTTTTTCGTTAAAGCGCTACGATCTGGTGTGGCTGGAATACGAGCTGTTTCCCTGGCTGCCGGCCGGGTTCGAGTGCGCAATGCGTCGCCTGGGGGTGCCCTACCTGGTTGACTACGACGATGCGATCTTTCATCGCTACGATCAGGCGTCATCCGTGTGGTTGCGCAAATTGTTGGGGCGCAAGATCGACCGGGTCATGGCCTGCGCGGCCCGGGTGACGGTCGGCAATACCTATCTGGCGCAGCGGGCGGAACAGGCGGGTGCCCGGGCCGTGCAGGTGCTGCCCACGGTGGTGGATGTCTCCCGCTATCCTCTCAAACAGCACTCCTTGCGAAGCGATCTGCGCATCGTCTGGATCGGCTCGCCCACCACGGTGGGTTATCTGGCGCTGATCCGGGAGCCTCTGGCTCGGCTGGCCAGGGAGCATTCACTGCGGTTATTGATTATCGGTGCAGATCCCCTGAGCATACCCGGGGTCGCGGTCGAGGCGTTGCCCTGGTCGGAGGCGCGGGAGGCGGAGATGATCCGCCAATGTGATGTGGGGATCATGCCTCTGAGAGATGATCCGTGGGAGCGGGGTAAATGTGGTTACAAACTGATTCAGTACCTGGCCTGCGGGTTGCCGGTGGTGGCGTCACCGGTGGGCGTGAACCGGGAGATCGTGGAGCCCGGGGTGAATGGCTACCTGGCGGATTCGGATGCTGCCTGGGAAGCGGCGTTCACCCGCCTGATCGAGCAACCGGAATTGCGCCGGGATCTGGGTCTCAAGGGACGTGAAAAGGTGCAGCGGGAGTATTCTCTGACGATCATGGCGCCGCATTTGATCCGGGCGCTTGAGCGGGCCGCGCAGGTCAAGCCGTGACCGTCCATGCCGCGAAACAAACTCTGGAGTAAACCATGTGTGGTATCGCGGGTGTGATGACCGATCGACAGTCCGGGGAGACGCTCCGGGTTTGCGCCTTGCGTATGGCCGATACACTGGTACACCGCGGACCGGATGACGTTGGCGTGTGGCTCGATCCCGGGGCGGGATTGGCCCTCGCCCATCGTCGGTTGTCGATTCTCGATCTCTCCCCGGAAGGCCATCAGCCCATGGCTTCGGCCTGTGGCCGCTATCAGATCGTTTTCAACGGTGAGATCTATAACCATGCCGAACTGCGAAAGGCGTTGAACCAGGCCGGTGTGGGTAACTGGCGCGGGCATTCCGATACCGAGGTGATGCTGGCTGCCATCGTCACTTGGGGGCTGGTCGGGGCGGTCCGGCGATTTACCGGTATGTTCGCCTTTGCGCTCTGGGATCGGCAGCGCCGCACGCTCACTTTGGGGCGAGACCGGATCGGCGAAAAGCCCCTCTACTACGGATTCAGTGGCGGGGCATTTCTATTTGCCTCCGAGTTGAAGGCGTTGCGCGCCTATCCCGATTTTACCCCGCGGATTGATCGGGATGCCCTGGCATCGATGCAGCGTCTGGCCTATGTGCCGGCACCCCATACGATCTATCAGGGGATCCGCAAGCTGCTTCCCGGCAGCCTGTTGACGCTTTCGCCGGATTGCCGCAGTTTGCCGGAACCGGTGCGCTACTGGTCGGCCACCGAGGTGGCTGAACAGGGGCAACGCAACCCCTTTCAAGGTACGGAACAGGAGGCGCTGGGGGAGGTGGAGCGGTTGCTGGGGGATGCGATCGCCCGCCAGATGGTCGCGGATGTGCCGCTGGGGGGCTTTCTTTCCGGTGGCATCGACTCCTCGGCAATCCTGGCCCTGATGCAGTCCCGGGCGATGAGCCCGGTGAAGAGTTTTACCGTGGGGTTCTGGGAGCCCGCCTTCAATGAGGCGCGACACGCCCAGGAGGTCGCCGCCCATTTGGGTACGGAGCACCACGAAATCTATGTCACCTCCCAGCAGGCGTTGGATGTGATCCCCCGGCTGCCGGAAATTTATGACGAACCCTACGGGGATTCCTCGCAGATCCCCACCTATCTGGTTTCCCAGCTGGCCCGCCAGCATGTCACCGTGAGTCTCTCCGGGGATGGGGGCGATGAGCTGTTTGGTGGATATAACCGCTATTTCTGGGCTAAGCGTCTGTGGCGTCGGATGGGGTGGCTCCCCGGGTCGCTGCGGAGTCTGTTGGCGAAGGCCATTACGATACCCAGCCCGACGGCCTGGGACCGGCTGTTACGGGGCATTTCTCCCGTGATGCCATCTGCGCTGCGCTATCAGAACCCGGGTGACAAGATGCACAAACTGGCGCAGATCCTGGCGGCGGACAATCCCGAAGCGATCTATTGGGGACTGGTCTCTTTGTGGAAAGATCCCGAACGCCTGGTACTCGCCAGTCATGAGCCGGTCAGTGCCTTCAACGATGAGTCACAACAGGCGGACCTGCACGAGTTTGAGCATTGGATGATGCATAAGGATATACTCACCTACCTGCCGGACGACATTCTGGTTAAGGTTGACAGGGCCGCCATGGCGATGAGTCTGGAAACCCGCCTGCCCCTGCTGGATCACGCCTTGGTAGAGTTCGTCTGGTCATTGCCCTTGGGTATGAAGATTCACGGCTCTGAGCGCAAGTGGTTACTGCGCAAACTGCTCTATCGCTACGTGCCTCCGGAGTTGATCGACCGGCCGAAAATGGGATTTGGCATTCCCTTGGCCGAGTGGCTCCGTGGTCCGTTGAGGGCGTGGTGCGAGGCGCTTCTGGAGCCACACCGATTACGCAATGAGGGTTATTTCGATCATAATTTGGTCCAGAGGTACTGGCGGGAACATCTCTCCGGAAGCTGCAATTGGGCATACTACCTGTGGAATGTGATTGCCTTCCAGGCATGGTTGGAGGCGACCCATGAATAGGTCGTGCGCGATCCTGTCAATGAAAACCGGATGAGTAGCTTATGGATCAGGAGAAGTTGATCCTGTTCGTCGTCAACGATGCAGGTTTTTTTCTTTCCCATCGTCTGCCGTTGGCCCTGGCCGCGCGGGATATCGGCTACCGGGTTTGTGTGGCCACGCCTCCGGGTGACGGGGTGGAGCAGATCGAGGCGGAGGGTCTGCTGCACTATATCTTGCCCCTGTCCCGCAGTGGTGCCAATCCCTTTGCTGAGTTGATGACCATCCGGGAGCTGTACAAGCTGTACCGCAATCTTCGCCCCAGTCTGGTGCATCATGTCACCATCAAGCCCGTGCTCTATGGCACCCTGGCGGCGCGCCTGGCGAAGGTGCCCGCGGTGGTCAACGCCATATCGGGTCTCGGTTTCGTTTTCCTTGCCCAGGGAATGTTCAGTTCGCTGGCCCGCGCCGCGGTACTCAACAGCTACCGTTGGCTGTTCTCCCGGACAGGGCTCTGGGTCATCGTGCAGAACCGGGACGACTACCGATATCTGCTGGATGAAGAGTGCCTGAGCCAGGAGCAGCTTGAGCTGATCCGGGGGTCAGGGGTCGATCTGACGCACTTTACCGCGCAACCGGAACCCGTGCAGACACCGCTGGTGGTTTTGCCGGCGCGAATGCTATGGGACAAGGGGGTGGGGGAGTTCGTGGCTGCAGCCCATGCCCTGAAAGAACGGGGGGTGAAGGCTCGTTTCGCCCTGGTCGGCGGCGTCGACCCGAACAACCCCGAATCGGTTCCGGCCCGGCATCTGGCCGACTGGGCGCGGGACGGGGATATCGAATGGTGGGGCAATCGACAGGATATGGCCCGGGTCTACAGTCAAGCCAACATCATCTGCCTCCCCTCCTACCGGGAGGGGCTTCCCAAGGTATTGCTGGAAGCCGCGGCCTGTGGTCGCGCCATCGTGACCACGGATGTGCCGGGTTGCCGGGAGGTGGTCATTGAGGGGGAAAACGGCCTGCTGGTGCCCGCCCGTGAGAGCCAACCCCTGGCGGCGGCTTTACAACAGTTGATCCAGCAACCCGAGCTGCGCCGGGCCATGGGCGAGAAGAGCCGGGGATTCGCAGAGGCGGAATTCTCCATCGACCGGGTGGTCTCCCAGCATATGGCGATCTACCGGCAGGCCCTGGAATTGTGAGGCGTCTGCTGGTCACCGGCGCAAACGGGTTCGTGGGCCGCCAGCTGTGTCCGCACCTGCTGGCCCGGGGGTATGAGATCCGGGCGGTCCTGCGACAGGTTCAACCCGGTGATTCCGCCTATGAGCAGGTTGCAGTCGGTGCGATCGGTGAAGACACCGACTGGGGTCCGGCGCTTCAGGGTATTGATACGGTGATTCATCTGGCGGGGCGCGCCCATGTGATGCAGGAGCTCTCTGAGGATCCCCTGAGTCTGTATCGTCAGGTAAACGTGGCGGGTAGTCGGCGTCTGGCGCAACAGGCGGCCGGGGCCGGGGTGCGCCGTCTGGTCTACTTGAGCAGTATCAAGGTGAACGGGGAGCGGACCGGGGAGCGCCCATTCCGCGAGTCGGATACCCCGGCTCCGGAAGATGCCTATGGGCTTTCGAAATGGGAGGCGGAACAGGCGTTGCAGCAGGTCGCCTCTGAGACCGGCCTGGAACTGGTGATCCTGCGCCCGGTGCTGATCTACGGTCCCGGAGTCAAAGGCAATCTGCTGCGCCTCGGTGGCTTGATCCGGCGGGGCTTTCCATTGCCTTTGAAGTCGGTCGATAACCGGCGCAGTCTGCTGGGAATCGGCAATCTGCTCGATTTTGTGGACACCTGCGTGACCCACCCGGCGGCCCCGGGGGAGGTGTTTTTGGTCTCGGACGGGGAGGATCTCTCCACCCCACAGCTGATCCGCGTAATGGCTGAGGCGATGGGGTTGAAGCCACGACTCTTGCCGTTCCCTCCCGTCTGGTTGAAAGGACTGGCCGGGCTGCTGGGTCGTGCCCCAGAGGTTGAGCGGTTGTGTGGCAATCTTCAGGTGGATATTGGTAAGAGCGCCCGTTTGCTGGGCTGGCATCCGCACGTCCCGGTGGCGGACGGCCTGCGAGAGATGTTGCGGCGAGAGGTCTCAGCATGAGCCGGCCGGTCGTCTGGCTTATCGTTGCGCTCGGGGTGTTTCTCCTTTCCGTGCTTCTGACGGGTTGGCTGCGGCGCTACGCCCTGCATCGGGGACTACTGGATACGCCTAATGCACGCAGCTCCCATCTCCAGGTGACCCCCCGGGGCGGAGGGCTGGGCTTTGTGCTGGTCTATCTGGGGCTGATGTTGCTGGACCTGGTCATTCCGCTGCCTGGTCTGGCGCCCCTTGCCTCCCTGTTTCTCGCGCTGCTGCCCGGGGCCGGACTGGTGGCCCTGATCGGATTCATCGACGATCATCGGGATCTCCCGGCGAAGATCCGTATCCTGGTGCACCTCGCGGCGGCTGTCTGGGCTTTGTGGGTGCTGGGGTCGCCGCCTGTGGTGATATTCGACTGGGTGGCTCCCTCGGGATGGTGGTTGAGTCTGCTGGCCGTCCTGGCCCTGGTCTGGCTGCTGAATCTCTACAACTTCATGGATGGCATCGACGGAATCGCGAGTCTGGAGGCGGTCAGTGTGTTGCTGGGCGCATCCTTGATCATGCTGCTCAATCGGGGTGCCCCTGACCAGGCTGCCTGGCTGCTGTTCCTGGCGACCGCTGTGACGGGTTTTCTGCTCTGGAATTGGCCTCCGGCGAAGATCTTCATGGGGGATGCGGCGAGTGGATTTCTCGGCTTCAGTCTGGGCGTGTTCGCCTGCTACACCGCTCAGGGTGAATCGATCACCCTATGGAGTTGGATCATCCTGCTGGGACTGTTCGTGGTGGATGCCAGCTGGACCCTGCTGATGAGGATGCGCCGGGGCGAGGTCTGGTACAAACCCCATGCCCAGCATGCCTACCAGATCCAGGCCCGACAGGCACAGGCGCTGTTCCTGGCAAAGGGTCTGGAGCCGCAACTTGCCCGGGCCAGGGCCCACAAGCGGGTTGTACTGCAGGGTGTGCTGATCAATCTGCTCTGGCTGACCCCCGTGGCGTTCTGTGCGAGTCATTGGCCCGAGGCGGGTTTCGTTTTCATGATCCTGGGATTGGTGCCCTTGGTCGTGCGGGTATGGCGCATAGGTGCGGGCAGGGTGGATCGCGCTTGAGCGACTTGTGTTTATATCAAGCTCGCACCAAAATATGCACATGACATGCACATGTGTAGTGGAGGTATCTACTATGGCAGCAGCCACAGAGCGAGTGTCTGTTCTGATGACAAAAGACGAAAAGAAGCGGCTTGTCTCCAAGGCTAGAGAAAGTAGCGTTTCTGTTGGTGAATTTCTGCGACGTGCGGCTGATGGGTATCGGAGCGAGACCGATGAACAACTTCTCGAAGCCATGATCATGCAGATGAATCAAGCGACGGATAGTGCCGAAAGGGCAATCGATGAGGCACTTCGTTTTGTCGATGAGTCAAATCGGCGTATCGCCCGGATGGAGGCAGAAGCCAAGAGCAAGGAGGCATAAATGGGATTGACGGACAGGATGTGGGAGGGTATTAGCCGGGTAATCCGGATGGATACCAAGGTGGGGGGATTGGCAGAGACCGTGAAGATGCAGCAAAGCAAGATAGAGGATCTGACCGCCCGGGTAATCCGCCTGGAAACAGCGCTGGAAATCGCCTTCGCATCCAAGGGTGAAGTGCCTCACCAGAGGTTGATACAAAAAGATGAAATCGAATAGCGGCTATGCCCTGTTTCGAAAAACCGGTCTTTTTTTTCCGCGAAGGACCGAAGGTTGGGGTGACGAAGGAACCCCCAACACGTAGCAGCAACAAATACGCGAATCAGGTTGGGGTTCTTCGCCCCAACCTGCGTGTTTCACCAAACCGAATCGCTATTCTCTTGCCGGAAGACTTGATGAGTAGAGCGTTTGATTATGTAGATAGTGAACACTATCCCCCAGGATCACAGACCGGTCATCCCAAACGCCGTAAGAATAGTTGCTATCGCCGTTCTCACTTACCACGAACTGGTCTACAAGTTCTACGCCGGGGGTATCACCCAAATGGACATCAAAGGTGTAGAGACCGGTATGAGTCCATCCCCACTGCGCATAGGGTTCTGGGGAATCGGGGGGCTCATTATATAAATCCACCGGAATAGAGAAACGCATCGGTAAGCTGTCTGTTTGGGGTATTGAAGCAAAACCGTGAGGCTGGTTCAGGATGGTCGAGTGGGTTCCCCTACCGCCCAACACAAGCGAGTTGACTTCGGTCGGCATGCTGGGATCCGAGACATCGAACAGGGAGACCTTCAGTCCTTGGTACCAGGCAAAGCCAAAACCGCCCCTGTCGCCCGAGTTCTCCGCGTCGACAGCCTCTTTACCAATGCCGAGTAGATAATTCTCCCCCACGGGATGGAGATATTCCGAATAACCCGAAACCTCCAGTTCGCCTAACACTGTGGGATTCTCCGGATCGGAGAGATCCAGTACATAGAGGGGATCAACCTTCTTGAAGGTGATCAGATAGCCCCGGTTACCAATGAAACGACTGGCGTAGAGCGCTTCACCCGGACGTCCCAGATTATCGAGCCGGCTGGCCACTTCCAGTCGACCGCTATCCGCGGCCTCGCGCAACAGGGTTACACTGGTAGAGCTGTTTGTCGAAGGGAGATGGTCAATGGATGTCGCGATACGGAACACTCCCTGGTACTCCCCCATGCGGTAGGATTTATAGTCGGGGTTGTCACCAAGGTGTCCTGCCACCTGGGCTGAGCCACGATAACTGGCGGCCTTCCCGTTTTCCGGGTCATCAACCAGCGCCAGTTTATGAACCTCGTTGACAGGGGCGTAAACACCATTTTCCAATTGTACTTGTCCGGCAGTCTCCGCAACCAGATAGATGGCGTCCTGAGAGGCATAGAGTACTTCCGACGACCCGATGAAACAGCTGGTCTGAAAATTGTCAGGATCCACTAATGAGATGGCGACAATGCTGATGACGGTAGGGTCCGGCATACCGGCGGTTGCGCTTGGAGCAATATAACAATTTTCTGTATTGATAAGAGGCTGTGGCTCTTCATGGGTGGTTGCGGTGGGGATCAGCTGAGCCAAGGTAGCGCCTTCCAATACGCTGCGATTCCGATCAAACGCTGTTGTGTAACTGGCGTAGGGATCGAGGTCTTCAACTGTCGGGGTAAAGCGGGTAACCAGATAAAGTGTATCGTCAATCACACGGCTGGAGATCATTGAGCCGTCGAAAGTCAAAGTGCGTTCATGGACGGGTGCCTGCGCTGAGTCCAGACTGAACAGATTTACCTCACTGCTGCCATTTGACCAGAATCTGGGTTCATCCCAGATCGGAACCAACGAGAATCCAAAGTCCACATAGTTATTGTATGTGTCGCCACCGACTGTCACGATCAGGTCTGAAAGCCCTTCACCACGCTGTTGGATCAAATAGATTCCCTCAGTGGAATGTTCTCCCGGAATCTGGGTTTCGTTCAACAAACGGTTTGAGGCGGGTGTCTCCTCAATGGCGTAGGTTAAAAGACAGTTACCGTAGTAGCTATAGGCATCTGAGCTGCAACTGCCCATGCTATATAAGTACTGGCCATCGGTTTTGATCAGATCCGCTTCATCGACCCCCTGCTCCTGAATGTTGGTCAGAGATAAAGGGCCGCTGCTTATCGGGGCCGGACTGAAATCATCGGTACTCAGGCTGGGCAGTTCACGGTCTGTCGCGTATGCCGCAATCATTGCCTCGGTCAGGTAACTTTCCAGCATGACATTGTGACGGAACCGATGCAGACTGGGATTATCGGTGTCAAAGACAATGAACGTTAAGGGCTGTCGATTATAGATGACCGAGCCATCTTCCGCTTCGTAACCACCGTAGAGCGCAAATTCTCCTGCCGGCAAGGGACCGCCATTATGCACATCGATCACCTCGGTCTCTGCGAGGGTCTTACGTGTGAATGGAACCAACGCGCTCACCTGGCCATTCCAGTTGAGCCACCGCCCCTGGCTATCCCGCATATGCCAATTGTCCTGCGCACGGGCAACCAGATAGAGATTGCGTTCAGCGCCTACAGAGGCTGAATCAACGTTGATGCTCAGCTCAACCGAGATGGAATCGTTGGTATTCAACAAGGGGGAGTATTGATTAGAGTCCGCTGTGGAGAGAGACCAGGACATGGTGGCATTAGCCGGCACGCCCGAGGTTGTAACAGAAGCTTGGTTGGTGGGGTTGGCAGTCGTGGTGAACGGCGCAAATGCCAGTAAAAACCCAAGCGAAAGGAAGCGAAATGTTGCAGATAGCGTGTTTTTCATGAACGATCCCTCGAAATTCAACGGTGCTAGCATCATAATTCCAGTCCTCTCATATTTCCAGTGTCCGAGAGGGTGATGGAAAAACGGTTTCGTATATCCGATCTGTTTCACCACGAAGGACACAAAGCGTATGAAGGCTAGAGAAAGTGGCGTTTCGAAGGGGATTATTACCAGCCAAAAAATTTCCTTAAACCTGTAATAACGCCCAGAAGGATTAAAATATACCAACCTTCATTGGCGGAATTTTTTGGAAGATCAGCGGGTTTCTCAGAGGCCTTGATTCTGTCGCGGTGCCTGTAGCCCTGTATCAAAAGAATAATGCTCGGGACGATACTGAACCCAAAGAAGTACATCAAAAAGGTCAGGCCATAAAAAAACACCGTATTGCCGTGAAAAGTGTTATTGATGATGGCGATGGTTGAGAAGAACGCCAAAGTGAAAAACAACGATGCACCCAAAATGGCGAAAATGATAAATAATACAGGATGGGGATGGAACGCGATATTGTAATAGTGCCTGATATAGCCCATGTAAAAGTAGTGCTTGAATCTTGCGGGATAACCCCTTTTGACTTGGTTCATTTGAGCGTCTCGGCACTATGTTCGAGAGCCTGATGGCTGATTATGAATGATCAGTGAAAGGTCGTGTGGCTTACTGGCTTTCTCCCACCCATGAGTTGTAATAATCAGCGACGGTTGTTTCGATTTTTGCGGTAACATCATCTACGGCATTTTCGATTGTTTCAACGGCTGATGTAACGGTGTCAACAGATTCTTCGACAACGTCGGTTACGATTTCCCGGGTTGTGTCGAAAGTTTCAAGTCCCACTTCAACGCCGCTATGAATGAGCGGGGCTACCGTATCGTCAATAAAGCCGTCAAATTGCTTGTCGCCACCCAGGGCCTTATAGGTTTCATCGGCCGCGATACCCGCGGCGGTGCCCACTGCGACGGCGCCCGGACCGGTGGGTGCGGCCACGATGCCTGAAACCAGGCCCGCGGTGGCGCCGATTGTAGCATTATCGACCGTCTTAAGCGCGCCGACGAAGCCGGCTGTAATCTTGTCGGCTGTGGTTGCATTCTCATCAAGCTTTGCAATCTCGGTGACCGTGCCAATGACGGGGCCGGCTACCAGGCCGGCCACGCCGGCTTTTTTACCTATGGACTCGGCGAGGTCGATGGTCTTGGAGGCCTTGCGGAGATCATTGGCGAGTTTGTTGCCGATCACGGAGTTTTCACTCAGTATCTGATGCCGGGTGTTCAGTGTTTTTTCTACGTTGTACTCCACCGCATCGGGGTGTATCGCACCTTTCAGTCCACCCGGCCGGTTTGCCTCGCGCAGTGCCTGGGCCTTTTCCATTTGTGCGGGGTCTTGGCTCGCTTCGAGTCTTTCAATGGCATGCTCCACAGGTCCTCTGATGCGCTCCTGCTGAACCTGGCTGGCCTTTGCCGCTACGGCCGATGTGGATAGGGTTGCCACATACCCGGCGATATCGCCTTTGGTGGTGATATCGTTCGCCCTGTCCTGCTTGGCGGATGACTGAGGATCGTGTGATGTGTCGGGATTGCAGGACAGCCTGTCGGCGGTCGTGGGCGAATTTCGCAAAGCATCCAGGGCGGTTTGCGAATTCTTTAAGTTGTCTTCCGTGGACGCGCCGCAGGCCAGTCGGTCTTCGGTGGTGGAGGTGTCCGGGGTAATGCCGCCGCCGGTTGTGTTGCTGCCGAGAGAACCTGGACTGTCCGCCAAGCCCCCATCCAGGCTGCCCGAAATACCGCATGAATTGCTGCCTACACCACCCGCTGAATCCGTCATCCGTGAAATCTCTATGAAAGTTTTGTTACAGGGCCTTCATAGTAGCCCTGGGGGCGCGGGTGTGAATACTGGGAATTACCCTAGTGTAGTGTCCTATATAAATCATACATTTAGACGAGGTCTGTCATTAGCTGATGTTTAAATCCCTTACCTCGCCCTGCGGGAAGCCACTCAAGCCACGATTGCTGCGTTGCAGCCCTTGGAAAGGGAATAGCCATTCCCTGCGGGCTGCGCCTTGCACTCGCGGCTTGAGTGGCTTTCTAAATGCACGATTTATATAGGACACTACACTAGTAATACGTGAGCTATGGCAGAGACGGGGTGGAAGGGCCGTAGGCAGGGGGGCTGTATTCAGGTTGTTCCGACATTACCAAACGGTAATGTCCTCGGTTGGCCTTCTGATTATGATATAGATTATGCATATACTGCTTATAGAAGATGATCTCACGACTGCCCAGTATCTCGCTAAGGGACTGGTCGAATGTGGTCATGTGGTGGATCAGGCCGCGGATGGTGATTCAGGTATTCATCTGGGTTTGACGGGCGAATATGACGTCCTCATTGTCGATCGTCTGTTGCCGAAACGCGACGGATTATCCATCATCCGTATGTTGCGCGCCGATGGCAATCAAACCCCGGTACTGGTTTTATCAGCCCTCGGGGAGGTCGATGACCGGGTGGATGGTCTTCGCGCCGGGGGGGATGACTATCTGGTCAAGCCTTGTGCCTTCTCTGAACTGCTCGCCAGGCTGGAAGCGCTGGCACGCCGGCACCGGGACTGGGTCGATGTGACACGTCTGGAATTGGCGGATCTGGTACTGGAATTGCGGACTCAGAAGGTCACCAGAGCCGGTCAAACTATTCGTCTTCAACCACGAGAATTTCGTTTGCTGGAGTACCTGATGCGGCACGCCGGACAGGTGGTGACCCGGACCATGCTTTTGGAAAACGTCTGGGACTTCCATTTCGAACCGCAAACCAATGTCATCGATGTCCAGATCAGCCGTCTGCGTTCGAAAATTGATCGGAATTTTCGTCCGCCTCTGCTGCATACCATTCGGGGGTCGGGGTACAAACTCAGTGAAACTCTCTGACCTGTTTCGAACTACTGTCGTTCGTTTTGCCCTGCGCTATACCCTACTCTATCTTCTGGTCGTGGCGCTGGCGCTGCTGCTCTTTCACTTGACCGCCAGTCACTATATCAACTCAGATGTAAAAACCTCATTGCATGAAAGATTGACTTCGTTGCAGCAGGTGTACAGGGCCGGTGGGCGAGAGGCGCTGCGGGAAGTCCTGGAGAAACAAACGGAAGATGACCAGACGCGTCTACTGACACTCTATGTCGATTCCGCGGGTGAACGATTAGCGGGCACTTTGAGAGATTGGCCCGAAGAGGATGAGATTTCGTTGCAAGGGGATGTGCATGGCGCCTGGATTGACATGGAACTGATCCCTGAACATGACTATGACGATGACCCCTGGTTGCCAGTGGTGGCGACGAGTTTGTCCGATGGTTCCCGTTTGCTGTTGTCACAGCATGTCGATCAGGCCAGAGGTGTCCATATTGTGACAGAATTTCTGACCGAGGTGCTGGGTGCGTCATTCATTCTGGCACTGTTTTTGAGCCTGATTATGGGGCGCCAGATATTGCGACGCATGGAGACGATCAGTCAAACCGCAGGCGATATCATGCAAGGGGATTTATCACGGCGTATTCCTGTTAGTAAGCGCAATGATGAGTTCGATGCCCTCGCGCAACGCCTGAACTTTATGTTGGACCGCATTCAACTGCTGATTCGCGGCATGCGTGAGGTTACGGACAATATTGCCCATGAAATGCGCAGCCCACTGACCCGCTTGCATAGCCGGCTGGAGGTGACATTGCTCGAGGAGCGCGGCAATCATGAGTATCGCCAGACATTACAGCAGGGGATCGATGATGTTGATCATCTGATTCACACCTTCAATGCGCTACTCAGCATCGCTCAGGCGGAGGCAGGCAACCACCGGGAACAGTGGCTGGAGATTGACTTGAGTGCCTTGGCCCAAGACCTTGCTGAGCTGTACGAACCTGCTGCAGAAGAGCGACAACAGCGGCTGGTGGTTGAGCTGTCTGAGTGCAGTCCAGTACTGGGAAGCCGCGACTTGCTGGGTCAGGCTATTGGGAATCTGTTGGAAAACGCCATCAAATATACGCCCGTGGGGGGCGAAATCCACTTGTGTGTTGCACGAAACACCGCTGCGTGTGTGGTGAGGGTTACTGACAATGGTCCGGGTATCCCCCTCTCGCAACGCAAAAGGGTATTGGAACGTTTTGTGCGCTTGGAGAACTCGAGCCATTCTACGGGTAACGGTCTTGGGCTGAGTCTTGTGCGAGCCGTCGCAGCACTGCACCAGGCTGAACTGATCCTTGACGATGCCAATCCCGGCCTTGCCGTAACCTTGCGCATACCTTCGAAGGTCTGACGTTTTCCTGAGTTAATAATTATTCTACTGTTCAGTAGTTTGCTTGCGGGTTGATTTATTAAAATCGGCTTCTATTCTTTCATATCATGAAATGCAATCAATCGTACTGTCTCTGCATGGCTGCTTCAGTCGTGGCATATGAGGTATTAAGAGTACATTTGTTTTCGCTGAGATATCTGAAGTATGAAACAGTATTTCTATGTTGAGAGGACCGAGCATCCTGAAAAACTCATGGCGGTGTACTTTTTGCGCTACCAGGTTTTTTGCGAAGAGCGAGGTATCATTCCGAAACACTTGTGCCCTACGCAGTTGGAGATAGATGAATATGATGATGTGTCTCTCCATTTCGCGGCGTACTTCTATAAGGACAATGAATTAACAGGTACCGTCCGACTCGTTAGGAGCGATGTCCTCGAACATTTACCGCTTGGAAGGAGATGCCGTATCGATAGCGAATTGCTTCCAAGCGGTATCGATTGTGCAAAATGCGCCGAAATTTCCCGTCTTGCGGTCAGTAAACGCATTCGGCGGCGTGCCTCGGATGGTATTTACCCACAAGAAAAGGAGGAAGACACGGGTTCGTCCGCAATATTTGAAAAACGGGCAAAATTCCCCGAGATTATATTGGGTATGTACAAGGCTTTGTATCAGGAGACGAAACTTCATGGAATTGAACACTGGTTTGCGGCGATGGAGCCCTCATTGGTTAAGCTTTTACGTAGGATTAATATCCAGTTCAATGAGATCGGTCCCGAGGTTGATTACTACGGTCCCGTAAAGCCATATGTTGCAAGCGTTTCGGATATCGAATGGTCGATTTACACTCATAGTCCCGAGTTGTTCGCTAACTTCACCAGTGGTTTGAGTGCAGCTTATATTCCAGGGTTCGCCCGCCACTAACAGACGCAGTGCTACAAGCATGGCTCAAATTAAGATGAGCCTTACCGGGTTTTCAGCGCAGGGCGATCAAACGAAAGATTGGTCCGGTTGTTGTCCTGGGTTAGTTAGATCAATACCGGCGGAAGTCAGTACTGTGGGCATATCGGCAATTACCATCCTTGGCGCTTCAGTAACCGGCAGTCCCGAGAGTATGCGGACAATCATTGTGGCCGCCAGAGAAGCAACTGCAAAAGCTCCCGGTGAAACCTGCGAGGCCGGGCAGGGTTTGCCATCTTCCATGATAGTCAAGGCTTGACGGACAACCTGAACGACCTGTGGATCAATAACATCAGCGAGTTTGTGGATAACATGCGCAAAAGCTTCGGTGTAGCTGACATTGTCCACTGAACCGGTCTCGGGTAGCTGAAACAGGCGCCTAAAGGTCCATGCTGTCTCTTTTGGAAAGTAGACGCAAGCGCCACCCCATCCTACCGACAGAGCGGTTATCATCGGCTTTTCATGCCTTTTGCATGCGTCGTGCAGAGCCACGATGCCGGATAAATCCAGAAAATCGATCGTATCGAATATGATATCTGAAGAAGCCACAATGTCATCGACGTTATGCGGGGTTAGCGGTTCGTTGAGTTGTTGGATATCCGCTTGAGGATTGATGTTTCTTATGCGTCGTGCCAATCCGGCCACCTTGGGAAAACCGACATCCGTTGCTTCGTAGTCCTGCCGATTCAGATTGTGGTTGTCTACCGTGTCTCCGTCTGCAAAAATAAATCTTTCGAATCCCAGTCTTGCTGCCGCCTCGGCCAGGGTGCTACCTATCCCGCAGCCGGCAATAAGCAATCTGCAATTGCGAATGCTCCGCTGAGTTTCATTGGAAACATATCCTGAATTTCTGAGTACTAAAGCATCGTAATTATCAGTCATATTCATAACCTGGTTAGTGTGTGGGTTGCTGTGTTGTTGCGCCACGCATTAATGAGAAAAATCGCTCATTGTCTAAAGGTTTTGAAAAATAGTAGCCTTGAATGTATTCGCAGCCTGTGTTTGTCAAGAAGTCAACTTCCTCTTTGGTTTCCGCCCCTTCCGCAATGACGGATAAATTTAATCCGCTGCAAAGTTGGATAATGGATTTTATTATTGCTTGGTTTCGTTGTTCTTCTACGATATTCATTACAAATGACCTGTCGATCTTTATTTGATCGACTGGTAGATCTTTAAGGTATGCAAGTGATGAATAGCCGCTTCCAAAGTCATCTATTGATATTTCGATGCCCAATCTCCTGATTTCGTGCAGCTTGGCAATTGAGATGGCTTGATATTTAATTGCGGCCTGTTCAGTGATTTCAAATTTCAGAATGCTTGGGCTGCATCCGTACTTAACCAATAGGTCATGTACGGATTGAATGAAAGAATCCTGGTAGAGCAATTGCGGAGAAATATTAATGGCAATCCTGATGTTGGGAAAGAAGCCTGAAGTTTCCCACTCCGCAGCCTTGGAAATGGCTTTTTCGAGTACAATTTTTTCGATTTCAATGATTAAGCCACTATTTTCCGCATAAGGAATAAACTCGTTGGGTGACAAAGTACCCCTCGTCGGGTGTTGCCATCGAAGCAAGGCTTCTACTCCCGCTACCGTTCCCGTAACAGCATTGTATTGGGGTTGATATACCAAGTAGTATTCGTTGTTGTTGATTGCTGTTTTTATATTCTGTCTTAACTCGAACTTTTTGTTATATGTGTTATTTATTTCTGAATTGAAAGTCAGATAGCCATTTTTTCCATTTTCTTTGACTTTTGATGTCGCCATATGGGCGTTTTGAATCAGTTCACTGGTGCTTTTTGCATGTATCGGAAAAAGAGAAATTCCTACGCTGCAGGTAATGTAGAATTGATATGCATTTGTACTGATTGGATTTGCAAAAAGATCAATAAAATCTTGCGCGGTGTCTGAAATGGTACTGGATTTGTTTTGATACTTGATAACCGCAAAGAAGTCATCTCCCTCATACCTGGTCAGAATGCCTCGGTCGCGAATATTTTCATTTAACCGGTTGGCAATGGATCTCAAGGCATCATCGCCTACGCGATAACCGAACCCATCATTTATCTCTTTAAAGTTGTCGATATCAATATGTAGTAATGCAAGATTTTCAGTATGCTGGTCAGTGCTTGAGATATACTTATTAAGATATGTAATAAGAAAAAGTCTATTGGGTAGACTTGTCAGGTTGTCGGTATGTAACAGTTCGTGTAGCTCGATATTCTCCAATTTTAATAAATAGCCTATCGAAAAAACAAATGGCGTGAGAAATATTAAAAATAGACATCCGTTGCTATACGACTGCTTCTTGACGTCGTTCAAAACGGAGTTTAAGTAGCTCAGTTCGACTTCCGACGCCATTACAACGGTATGATTGTCATCGATTTTAATAGGTATAAAAATGCCTCTAAACTCCCCCCATTCATCCTGGTATTCAACGGTTCTGATTGTGTGGTCTTCAAATATTGATGCTAATTCATTGCTTGCTGTGTCGTAGAGGTGATAATAGTGCAATTCCGTGCCACTGTTGAGCTCTTCCTGTGTTGCGCTTGATGCGATTACATAGAATTTTTTGTCCTTTAAAATCACAGAGTACATAAAGGCCAAGCCGGCCTGGTTGTTGAAGGTGGTTAGTTTTCGTATGTTTTTCCAGTCTTCTTCTGGTGTTATTGAGTCGCGTTTAGTTGCACGTTTAAAAAACTCCTCTCCAATTAATTCATAGACTGCATAGGCGCCCAATTTTAGTCGTTCATCAATAGCAGCTATGGCTTCTACTCTTTTTTCGGTCAGGGTATTGGTGGTGTATAGATAGACGCAGAAAATGTAAAAAATAAAGGAAAACGCTATTAAGATATATTTGTATTTAACGGCGTGCTTTTTCATCATTGTCGCTACTTTGTTCCCTGTATGCGGTTTACATGGCACTTATCCGCTGTTCACAGAAGCATAGTATAAAACTCAGTGTGGGTCGCGCAGGCTGAGTCGCGTATGGAAATGATAACTGCGACGGGATTGATTGTTGCTACGATTCTGGTAGTGCAGTCAGTGTCTGCAGTTCCATGCGATAGACCCGGTCTCCCTGGATACGCTCGATTCTGATAGGAAAGAAGTCGAGTTCCGGGGCGAACCATATGGTGTAATCCGTGGCTCCGGACTCCTTGCGTCGCTTCACTCTCAGGCAATCATAGGCACCATAGGGGGTTTCGATGGGTTCTTCTCCGTCAACCATGAACTGGTAGGTTTTGAGTTTGCCCCCGTCGGCTACCTGGTAGTCGAGATGCGCTCTCCCCTGGGCCAGGTGTCGCCGCACTTGCAACTGTTGACTGAGTTTGTCCTGGGTGCCTGGGAGGATCGTTTGGGACCAGGTGATATCGTGGCTGCTTGTGTCGGCGACATGGTCGTTCCAATCGAAGGTCACTTCCATGTTCTCTGAACTCTCTTCCTGGTCCTGGTAGCGGTAGAGGCTGGGTTGCACCCAGTCCGGGTGGAGTGTTCCCCGGCTCTCCTCCAACACCTCGTTACGACTGAACAGACCCGCAAGCATGCCGGGAAAGGTATGGGCGGTATAGGAATAGCCACCCCCGTCCAGGAGCTTCAGCGCCAGGTGCAATTCGCCCAGGGGGATGATGTTTCGATGTACGCTGAATGTGGCCGAGAAGGGCTTTAGGAGTGGGTCCTCGGCGCGAGCCGGATGACCGGTCGGAAGCTGCAGGAATAATCCAATCAGGATGCCAACCGCAATACCGGTGGGGCGTGTTCGCCGGTTGACGATCCGGGTTCGGGATTCAGTGGATCTCATCCTGAGTACTGAAAACCACAGGTTGTTCGAGTCTCTGTCCATCCAGAATGACATCTCCATTTTCATTCATCATAAGGCGTTTTTCAGCAAACCACCGAATCGCCAGCGGGTAGAGCCGGTGTTCCTGTTCGAGTACCCGGGCCGCCAGGTGTTGCTCGTCGTCGTCGGGTTCGATCGGTACCTGCGCTTGGGCAATCAGCGGTCCGCCATCGAGTTTCTCCGTGACGAAGTGGATACTGGCGCCATGCAGCCGGTCACCGGCTTCGATGGCACGGCGATGCGTGTCCAGGCCGGTGTATTTCGGCAGCAGCGAGGGGTGGATATTGAGCATGCGGCCGGAATAGTGACGTACGAATTCGTTTGTCAGGATGCGCATGAACCCCGCCAGAATCACAAGCCCAGGGTCGTGAGCGTCGATCTCTTTCATCAATGCCCGATCGTATGAGATCCTGTCCGGGTAGTCTCGATGGTCGAGTACCCGGGTTTCGATGTCCGCCTGTTCGGCTCGCAGTAAGCCTTTTACACCGGGGCGATTGCTAATTACCGCAGTGATCCGTACGGGAAGGGCATCGATCTCGGTGGCGTCGATGATCGCCTGCAGGTTCGAACCGCTTCCGGATATCAGTACAACCAGATTTAGGCGGGGTTGGGAGGTCATCCCAGGTGACCGGTGACCCGCACGGATGACGCCGTTTCGCTGTCGGCCGGCTCAATCGAACCCAGTCGCCATGCGGTTTCACCACTCTGATTCAGGAGTGTCAGGGTCTGTTCAGCCTGTTCCGCCGCGACACAGACCACCATGCCGACCCCGCTGTTCAAGGTTCTGAGCATCTCATGGGTGGCCAGATTGCCCTGTTCACGCAGCCACTGAAAAACCGCGGGCAGCTCCCAGCTATCGCTGTCTATGACCGCCTGACAGCCCTGGGGCAGGACCCGGGGCAGGTTCTCCGGCAGACCTCCGCCGGTGATGTGGGCGAGGGCGTGGATCTCCACCTGCTGCATCAGTGCCAACAGGGATTTGACATAGATCCGGGTGGGCGCCAGTAGGGCCTCGCCCAGGGTCTGATCACCCATGGGGCGGTCCAGCTTCGCATCGCTGACCTCGAGGATCTTGCGGATCAGGGAATATCCGTTGGAGTGCGGGCCCGAGGAGGCAAGACCGATCAATACGTCACCGGCCCGAACCCGTTCGGGTTGAATCAGCCGACTCTTCTCGGCGATGCCGACGCAGAACCCGGCCAGGTCGTAATCCCCCGCATCATACATGCCCGGCATCTCCGCGGTTTCACCCCCGGTCAGGGCCGCCCCTGCCAGTTCGCAACCCCGGGCGATGCCGCTGATGACGGAGGTAGCAACCTCCAGGTCCAGCTTGCCGGTGGCGTAGTAGTCGAGAAAAAACAGGGGTTCCGCGCCGGCGACCACGATATCGTTGACGCACATCGCAACCAGATCGATGCCGATGGTGTCGTGACGGTTCAGCTCCAGGGCCAGTTTCAGCTTGGTGCCGACCCCGTCCGTTCCCGACACGAGTACCGGTTCGCGATAGCGCTCCAGGGGGAGCTCGAACAGCGCGCCAAAGCCACCCAGGCCGGTGAGTACACCGGGTCTGAAGGTCTGCTTGACGATCGGCTTGATACGCTCGACCAGGGCGTTACCCGCGTCGATGTCCACGCCGGCGTCCCGATAGCTGAGAGAGGCGGGGTTGCTGGGTTTGGACTCTTGCGCCACAGTTTGGATACTCCGGTTTGACAGGGGGAATTGAGAACGGGATTCTAACAGAAGATCCGCCCTGCGGCAGGGTCCCGTGAACGATTGAAATTGTCATCTTTTCCAACCGCAGGGTAAGATTCAAGGCTGATCAGGAGCCCATGAACCCAATTATGAACCCGACACGTGTGATGTTTTTTCCGCCCTGGATGGGGTTACTGCTTTTCATCCTGTTTCTGCCCAAGGCCGGGGCGGAAACGGTCAGCAACCTGTACGAAGCCGAAGTGCCGGTGTCGGGGCAGACTTCGGAGGCCCGTGCCAAGGGCATTCGCGAGGCCTTCGCCGCCGTCCTGGTAAAGGTGAGCGGTGACCGCTCCCTGGTCAACAATCCGGATCTGAGCGGGCTACTTAATCGGGCTTCGAGCCTGATTCAGCAATATCGCTATAAATCACTGCCGAGCCGGTCGGGGACAGGGGATTCCGGGCACCCGGATCGTCTGCTTTGGGCCCGTTTCGATACCCGCGCGGTGAATCGTTTGTTGCGTAAAAGCGGTATCCCGGTGTGGGGTGAAACCCGCCCGTCGCTGCTGGTATGGATGGGGCAGGAGACTGGCACCCGACGGGAACTGATCTCGCCGGAACATGAACTCTCCTTTAAGTCAGAACTTAGCCGGGTGGCCAATGCCCGGGGCATACACCTGATCTGGCCGTTGATGGATATCGAGGACCAGAATGCGGTTCAGGTCAGTGATCTCTGGGGGGGGTTCGAGGAGGATATTCGAAGTGCCTCGGATCGCTATCTGCCCGATGTCATCCTGGTCGGCCGGCTCTCAAATCTGGGACGGGGCGGCTGGCGCGGGGAGTGGCTTCTTTATCTTCCGGACAAGGTCAACCGATGGCAGACCCTTGCCAACACCCGGGAGGGACTGGCCTCAGAGGGATTGCAGCAGACAGTAGACGCCCTGGCCCTGAGATACGCACCCCAGCAGGTCAGTCAGGGCGCCATGCATCTGAAGCTTCAGATCTACGGGGTGTCACGTCTTGCGGACTATGCCCTGATCCAGGACTATCTGCGTACCCTTGCGATGATCGAGCAGGTTGACCTGTTGTCCGCGGATGCGGAAAAGATTGATTTCTTGTTACGGGTCAATGGCAACCGGGAATCCCTGGTGCGTGGCATTCAGCTGGGGGCGGTTCTGGAACCGGTGGTGATTCAGGCGACACCGGATCCGAACGCGCCGGAGCGAAGCGAGGCGATCGAGGGAGACGGACTGACCTACCGATTGCGCTAGAGGATCAATAACCGGCATATAGGGAGCCACATGCGGGCGCGAGACATACCCAATTTGATCAGTATGCTGCGTATACTGCTGACGATACCGATCGTCTGGCTGCTGTTTGAACAGGCCTTCTCCTATGCCCTGATACTCTTCGCCCTGGCAGGTTTCTCTGACGGACTCGACGGCTTCCTGGCCAAGCGATTCGGTTGGCAGAGTTACCTGGGGGGATTGCTGGACCCCCTTGCGGACAAGGCCCTGCTGATGAGTTCCTTTCTGGTACTGGGGGGGTTGGGGCTGATCCCGGTCTGGTTGGTGGTACTGGTGGTCTTCCGCGACCTGACCATTGTTGGGGGGGCCTTCTACTACAACTTCAGTGTCGAGGAAGTGGATGCAAGCCCTACCCTGATCAGCAAGTTGAACACCCTGTTGCAGATTCTGCTGGTGTTACTGGTGGTCACGGACGCCGGCCCCTTGCCCATGCCGGATCTGTTGTTGCGGATTTTGACCTGGGTGACCGGGTTCACGACCCTGGTCAGTGGCGGCCTCTATGTTCTGGTATGGAGCAATAAGGCCCGCAAGAAGGGCTGGCGACCCTGATGGGTCGGTGTCGACCACTCTAAATATAGTGTGAGACACGACACTAGTGGGTCAAGTCTCCCGGTTGATTGTCGCTAAACTCCCCATGGCCAGGGTCGGACCCGGTCGGTTCGCGGTGACCGGATTGAAGAATTTGATCCTGGATCACACCGTCCGGGTGGAATTATAGGAGCCTGTTGGACTATAGTTGGAAAAAATAAGTTATGTATGCGACTTACGGAGAAAAGTTAATGAGAGTTACCAGTATTTTTGTTGGCATGGGACTGCTGTTTTCTTCCATGCTTGCTCAGGCCGAGATTTTCGCTGACAGCACGGGTTACGAAGGGAAAAACTATTTTGGCGTCATGGTGGCTTCACCTCGGTTCGAATTCGATCGTTCGGGTGACGGTTTCCGCGGTACCGGGATGTTTGTCCGGTTGGGACGGGATTTCGTCAAATACTTTGGTATGGAAGGTCACTTCGGTATCTTCAGCTCCGACACGGTGAATGATGAACGGTACCAGATTGAGTATTTGGGCAGTCTGTTCATTCGTGGCAGCCTCTTCATGTTCGATGATCGCGCCCGTGCCTACGCCTTGCTCGGTACGACCTATTTCTCGGCCGATGTCCCCGGGTACAATGCTAGCGAATTCGCCCCGGCTTTCGGACTGGGTTTCGAACTCTACGGTGATGAGCGTGATGCGGTGAGTCTGGAATGGATCCGCTATGCTGACGAGGATATCCACAATCAGGATTATACGGTGGAATCCATCAACCTTGGCTACATCCACCGCTTCTGAGAGGCTGAGTCCCGAACCGGGGGGACAAAATCCCCCCGGTTTGGTGTGAGCTTGATCGCCACATTATCGGCTCCGGGGCATGTGATTGGCGACCCTTTGTGATTCGTTATCAGATCCCGGAATATCGGAGGTTCCCGATCGCTAATCAGCCGAAGACGGTGCCTGCTTCAAATACCGGTCCATCCACGCAAACCCGTTTCATAGCCGGTCCTTCGGGGGTTTGAACCTCAACAACACACCCCGCGCACCCGCCGATGCCGCAGGCCATGAACTCCTCGAGTGACACCTGACAGGGGACCTGCCACTGGGCCGCCAGAGCCGCTACGGCCTCCAGCATCGGGTGGGGTCCGCAGGCGAAGATCTCCACCTGTCCCCGCTCTTCGCGATTCAATGCGTGAAACCAGTGCTGCGCAAGATCCGTGACATAGCCTTCGAAACAACCGGAAAACCCCTGCAGGCTGGCCAGCCGGGAGCCGACGCCCCAATCGTCCAGCAATGGCATCCCGGCGATGATCCCGTCGGGCAGGCCCGGGATGAGTATTTTCGAGGGCACGGGTTGGAAGGGGAAGGGTACTTCAGACCCGAGTATGACAAACGGCTGCTTGTGCCGGTCCTCGCGCAGGTGGTCGGCCAGGAAGATCATCGGCGGCATGCCCACGCCGCCGCCGATGAGCAGCGGTCGGGAGCGCTCCGGTGTCGGCTGAAAAGGCTTGCCGATCGGTCCCATCAGACTGATGTGCTCCCCGGGTTTGCGCTCGGCCAACAGGCGCGTACCCTGACCCACGCGTTTGTAAAGCAGCTCGATCCAGCCCTCCTCGGGTGAGGTGCGCATGATCGAGATCGGGCGACGCAAGGGCAACTGCGGATCACAGGTCAGGTGAACGAAGCTGCCGGGTTGAGCCCGGCTGGCGCAATGGGGGGTAAGCAGACGTAGAACGAACTGCTCGCCCCCGTGAGCCTGGTGACTGAGGATCTCCGCCTCTTCCAAAAAAACGCTGTTGCGGTGCGGATTGTTCATGGTGTCTGCTCGGCGTAGACCAATCGGCCTTTTAGTAGAGTGTGGGTGACCTGTCCCGGCATTTCCCAGCCACTGAACGGGGTGTTCTTGCCCGTACTGAGCAGCTGTTGGGGATCCACCCGCCAGTGTTGTTGAGGATCGAAGATACAGATATCCGCGGTGGCTCCCGGACTCAGGTGCCCCAGGGGCAGACCGAGGATTTCCGCGGGTCCACAGGTCAAACGGGCGATGGCGGAGCTGAGGTCGAGGACATCCTGCTCCACCAGCTTGAGGGTCAGGGAAAGCAGGGTTTCCAGACCGCTGAGACCGGGCTCGGTATCAGGAAAGGGCGAGGACTTGGCATCCGCCTCATGGGGCTGGTGATCCGAGCAGATCGCCTGGATCACTCCGCTGGCTACGGCCCGGCGCAGTCCCTCCCGGTCGCTGTCGGTGCGCAGGGGGGGGCGTACGTGCAACTGGGTATCGAAACCGTCCAGATCCTGCTCGGTGAGATGCAGTTGATGGATCGCCACGTCGGCGCTCACCCTCCGCCCCTCCCGCTTGGCCCAGGCCATGGTGCGGGCCGCGCTGGCGCTGGACAGGGCATGGAAATGGATCACCGCGCCGGTGGTCTCCGCCAAGGCCAGATCCCGGGCCACAGCGACGGTTTCCGCCGCTTCTGGGATACCGGGCAGTCCCAACCGGTCGGCGACCCGGCCTTCATGGGCGCAACCGTTGTTCGCCAGATGGGGGTCTTCCGGACGGATGATGGTCAGCAGGTCGAAGGTGGCGGCATATTCCATGGCCCGTCGTTGCACCAGGGTATTGGCCAGCGGGATGTAGTTGTTACTGACCGCGATGCACCCGGCGGCCTTCAAGGCCGCCATCTCGCTGAGTCGTTCGCCCTCCAGTCCCTGGGTCAGGGCGCCGATCGGCAACAGTCGGCAGAATCCTGCCTTGCGGGCCTTGTGGCGGATCTGTCCCACCACCGCCGGGGTGTCGATTACCGGCAGGGTGTCCGGTGGGCAGCACAGGGTGGTAATGCCGCCGCGGGTGGCGGCTGCGGTTTCACTGGCGATCGTGGCCTTGTGTTCCCGGCCCGGTTCCCGCAGATGGGTACACAGGTCGATCAGGCCGGGACAGACCACCTGATTACTGGCATCGATGGTCAGGCTGGGTTGGAAATCCTCGGGAGCCTCGCCCAGGGCGAGGACCTTGCCATGGGCAATGTGCAGATCAGTGACCCGATCGACCCCGTTGGCGGGATCGATTACCCGACCGTTGAGAATACTGATGTCTTTCTTCTTTTTCTTTTTCATCCCGCCACCTCCTGCGTGCGCAGGTTCTGGGTGCCGATCACCATGGAGATCACCGCCATGCGAATGGCGATACCGTAACTGACCTGTTGCAGGATTACCGATTTGGATCCGTCCGCCACGTGGGAATCCATCTCGACCCCACGATTGATGGGCCCGGGGTGCATCACGATGACATCCGGTTTGGCCAGGGACAGGCGTCTTTCGGTCAGGCCGTAGAGCCGGAAATACTCATGCTCGGAGGGCAGCAGGGCGCCGTTCATACGCTCCTTCTGCAGCCGCAGCATGATGATCACATCCACGTCCCGAATGCCTTCGTCCATGTCGTGGTAGACGTGCACGCCCATGCTGCGGGCGTCATTCGGCAGCAGGGTTCGGGGGGCCACCACCCGGACTTCCGAGACACCCAGCGTGTTCAGGGCAAGGATCTGGGAGCGAGCCACCCGGGAGTGCAGGATATCGCCGACGATTGCCACCCGCAGTCCCACGAACGCCTGCTTGTGACGGCGGATGGTGAACATGTCCAGCATCGCCTGGGTGGGGTGGGCGTGGCGGCCGTCCCCGGCATTGATTACCCCCACCCCTTGATCGGCGTGCTGGGCGATGAAATGGGCCGCGCCACTGGTGGCGTGGCGCACCACGAACATGTCCACGTGCATCGCTTCGAGATTGCGCAGGGTGTCCAGCAGGGTCTCACCCTTGGAGGTCGCCGAGGCGCTGATATTGAGATTCAGTACGTCGGCGGAGAGCCGCTTGGCGGCCAGTTCGAAGGTGGTGCGGGTGCGGGTGCTGTTTTCGAAGAACAGGTTGGCTACCACCTTGCCGCGGCACAGGGGGACCTTTTTGATGGTCCGTTCGGAAACCCCGGTGAAGCCTTCCGCGGTGTCCAGGATCTCGGTGAGTATCGTTTTGTCGAGGCCGTCGATGGTGAGAAAGTGCAGCAGCCGTTTCTCACTGTCGAGTTGCAACGTCTTGTTGCTCAGGCTCATGGCTGATTTCCTTGCTCGTCACTGCGGCGTGAGGATCGGTTACTCTTCCCCCCCAGAATCAGTTTGAGCGGATCGGGGCCGATCAGGGTGATATGCTGATCCGCGTCCAGGCCCGGGTGGAGTCCGGCGATGTCCGGCTGGATGGGCAGTTCCCGCCCATTCCGGTCAACCAGGGTGGCGAGAATGATCGAGGCGGGCCGCCCGTAGTCGAAGAGTTCATTGAACGCGGCGCGGATGGTGCGTCCGGTATGCAGTACATCGTCGACGAGTATGATGTGCCGATCGTCCACCGGAACCGGAAGATTGGAGGGATGCACCTCCGGATTCATGCCGATCCGGGTGAAATCGTCCCGATAGAAGGAGATGTCCAGGGTGCCCAGGGGTTCTTGCAATCCCAATTCCTGGTGTAACCGTTCCGCCAACCAGACCCCTCCGGTACGGATGCCGACCATCAGCGGATCACTGATGCCACGTTCGTTCAGCAGGGTCCAGATCTTGCCGGCCATGACATCCACCAGGGATTCGACCGCATCGGCATCCATAAAGGTTGTGTTATTGCTCATTTAACCAGGTTTCCAATATCAGTTTGGCGGCGACGGCATCATACTCCTCGTACCGTTTGGCGCGATGTCCCAGCCGGTCCCTGGCCTCGAAAGAGGTAAAGCGTTCATCGGCCAAGTGCACGGGCAGTTTGAAACGACCCTGCAACTGTCGGGAAAAGCGCAGCGCCGGCTGGGTGGCGTCAGTTTCACTGTCGTCTACATCCAATGGCAGTCCCACCACCAGGGCCTCGGGCCGCCACTCCTCGATCAGATTGCCGATGCGCTGCCAGTCCGGTTGATGACGGATCAGGGTGAGGGTTTCCAAGGGGGTGGCGGTGCCGGTCAGGGTTTGCCCCACCGCAACCCCGATCTTGCGTGTCCCATAGTCGAACCCGAGTAAGGTTCCCATCGCATAGTCCTCGTTCTCGATACTCAACCCATCACGGAATCGCAAGGGATGGGGAGATGCCGCCGCGAAGTCCGCAGGATCAGGCGTGTCCGGCATCTCCGCTGAGCAGATTCAGGTCGATGCCGATCAGGTCCGCGGCAGCCTGCCAGCGCTCCTCGCTGGCGCGCTCAAAGATGATGTGACTCTCGGCAGGACCGTTCAGCCAGGCGTTCTGGGCCAGTTCGCTTTCCAGTTGCCCGGCTCCCCATCCGGCATAGCCCAGGGCGATGAGGTTGTGTTTCGGGCCCTTGCCCGTGGCGATGGCTTCCAGGATATCCAGGGATGTGGTGACGCTGATTTGCGGGGTCACCCTGAGTGTCGAGGCCCATTCCGAACTGCTGTCGTGCAGTACGAAACCCCGGTCGCTCTGTACCGGCCCACCGTTGTACACGGGTTGCTCCGCAATGAGATCGGAGGTCACCGGGATCTCCAGCTGTTCGAAGATGTCGGCCAGATGCAGTTCCATCGGCCGGTTGATAACGATGCCCATGGCACCATCTTCGGAGTGCTCACAGATGTAGGTCACGGTATGGAAAAAGTTGGGATCCTCAAGCCGTGGCATGGCGATGAGAAAGTGATTTGTGAGATTGCTGTCTGGTTGCATATGCATAGTATCCAATCGTGGGCGCGCGGCTGCAACCGCTATTCGGAGAACAGCTGACCACTGCGAAGAAACTGCCAGGTTCGGGTGATATCGAGGATATCCGTCTCCTCCCGGATCTCGTTCGGGAAGGGAGAGAACGGGGCGGCCAGACGCACGATACGCACCGCGGCATCGTCCAGAAGCTGATGCCCGGAGGAGTGCAGGACCCGGATCGTTTCCACGCTGCCGTCGGATTTGACGGCTACGTGTAAAACCAGATCCCCGTAGAGCTTGTCCCGCCTGGCCTGATCCGGGTAGTTCAGGTTGCCGATGCGTTCCACCTTGCGCCGCCAGGCATCCAGGTAGGCCGCGTATTTATACTCCTTGGTGCTGGCGCTGATGGCCTTGCGTTTTGGCATTTTCGCATAGGCCTGGGTCTTGCGCTCAAGTTCCGCGGTGAGACGGGCGATCTCCAGGTTTTTACTCGCCAGAAGCTGCCGGGCCGAGGGCAGGGGCGGTGGCGTGTTGCTCGGAGGCGGTTCAATCGGAACCTGTTGACTCGAGGTTTCCACGTTGAGGGTCTGGTTACGGGGTTGCTCCACCGGTTGCTCCTCCAGGGGGCGGGGCTGCGGTGGCGCGGTGGCCAATGGGGCCTCGGCAATCTGCGGCTTGACCCGCTCGGTCTCCTCTCCGCCACCGGTCTGACTGGTTTGCGCGAGAAAGTCTGCTTCTTCGTCCGGTTTGGGGGGTTCCGCCAAGTGCCGCACCACGGTGACTTCGAGGCTTTGCTGGCGGAACTCGGTTTTGCCCGGCTCGGTAGGCTTGAAGGTGATTCCCAGAATGGCGAAGGCATGCAGCGCCGTGGCGATGAACAGGCCAACGCCGAGCATGTCGGTGGAATTTTTTATGAACTTCGTCATGCAAGCCTTTTTGCGATCGCATCCATCAGGTCACCGGCGATGTCTAGGCCGAACTGTCTGTCCAGTTCCCGGATGCAGGTCGGACTGGTGATATTGATCTCCGTGAGGTAATCACCGATCACATCAAGCCCGGCGAACAGTATGCCACGGGATTGGAGTTCTGGCGCTACCTGTTGGGCGATCCAGTGATCCCGTTCCGTCAATGCCATCCCTTCGCCATGTCCTCCGGCCGCCAGGTTACCCCGGGTCTCACCTTTTGCGGGAATACGGGCCAGGGCGTAAGGAACGGCTTTTCCGTCCACCATGAGAATCCGTTTATCACCCATGCGTATCTCCGGAATGAACCGCTGTGCCATGATGTAGCGCAGGCCCAGTTCGGTCAGGGTCTCGATGATCACAGACAGGTTCGGGTCGTCCCGGGTCACGCGAAATACCGATGCCCCGCCCATACCGCCGAGGGGCTTGAGGATGATATCGCCATGGGATTGATGGAATGCGCGTATTTCTGAGGCCTCACGGGTGACCAGGGTCGGCGGTGTGCACTGGGGAAAATAGGCGGTGAAGAGTTTTTCGTTGGCGTCGCGCAGGCTGGCGGGACGGTTGACTACCCGGCAACCCCGGCGTTCGGCCTGTTCCAGTAAATAGGTGGTGTAGACGTACTCCATGTCGAAGGGAGGATCCTTGCGCATCAAAACCGCATCGAGTTCATGCAGTGGCAGTGTTTGTCGCGTGCCAAACTCGTACCAGCCGGCCGGATCGTCCCGGACCTTGAGATGCCGGGTGTCCGCCCAACAGATACCGTCTTTCAGGGTCAGGTCCCGCTGCCGGATGTAGTGAATGGTCCAGCCCCGCGCCTGAGCCGCCAGCATCATGGCGAAGGTGCTGTCTTTTTTGATGGTGATGGATTCGATGGGATCCATCACTACGCCGATTTGAGTACTCATGTCGATTGTCGATCTTGTCTCGGAAAGTTCAACGCCCGGTTCCGATCAGGGTTGCATTGCACCGGATTGTGCCTGTCCGCCCTCGAAGGCTTCAAGTCAAATCGGGTCGGTGTTGCACAATCGTCTGCGTTAAAATATGTAAGTTATTGGTTATCAGAAGGAATCAAAATAGCTTGGTTTCCTGGCACGCGCTAAATAGCAGAGGAATTCCTGATTGGCATTATGTACACTTACTCCGCTCAGACAAGCCATCATTAGCGTGAGTCGCGCCTTGATCCGAATCATTCGCGAGGCTCTGAATGGGCGCTTGTCCGGTTTTGTTTAAGGTTAAGTTAAGTTTTTCAAAGGGTAGCCGCTAGCATTCCAGGGCAAAGCATAATGAACTGGATCACTGAACCCATTTCTAAGCGTATGAATTGAGAAGTATATTCTTGATGCGGACTGGCTGTCTTGCTATTTTGGACGGATTGGACGAGGGGTCGCCCGACCGGGAACAAAGGATGGGTTTCGTCCAATGTGATGAGGGGTGCGGACTGCTTGGGTCTGTCTCTGAGATACATAATAATCTAAAGCCGTTCACAGCCCTTGGGGCAGGAACGCCGGGGCGCTCTGGCAACACAGTTTACCAGGACGAGTCGAACAGGATCCTGATGGGTCCCATCTCTGGAATCTCAGGTTCCGGAAAGGTTTTGAAGATGAAGTGGTATCTTAACGGTTTTTCTCCAAGTGCCGGGTTCCGTGGGTCGGTACCTGCAGGGCCGGGTGTGCTCGGAAGCCTGGGCGCCGGTTTGAAACCATCCGAAATGTCGGCTCCGGGAAAGCGTTCGACCGCTGAGGAGCAGGGCACCCCCAGGATGTTGAATCAATCTCCGATACCGGGTCTACTGCCGGTCATCGTCTATCCTAATTTCGTAATGTCCGTGACATGAGGATTACAACGTGAGTGGTGATGAAACTGAAAAGGACATCTCTGGTGTCAGAGTCATGGTCATCGATGACAGTAAAACCATCCGGCGAACCGCCGAGAGTCTTTTGAAGAAAGCGGGTTGCGAGGTCTCGACCGCCACGGATGGCTTCGAAGCACTGGCGATGATTGCGGACCATCATCCCGATGTCATCTTTGTCGATATCATGATGCCACGTCTGGACGGTTATCAGACTTGTGCTCTGATCAAGCACAACGATGTGTACAAGAACATCCCGGTGATTATGCTTTCAAGCAAGGATGGCCTGTTCGACAGGGCCAGGGGGCGGATTGTAGGGTCTGAACAGTACCTGACCAAACCCTTTACCAAAGATGAGTTACTGGGCGCGATCCGTCGATACGTCAAAACAGCCGCATGAGTTCGTAAGGGACATTTTCATGCAGGTCTGCTCGATGGGATAACCGGTTTAAAGACATTGTGACATCAGCCGATAAGGCATAGAACGAGCGGATAGAGTAATACCATGATCAAAAACATATTTCGCAAGGGTCGCGAGGACTCGGAAGACAACAGCGTTCCAACCACTGGTGATGCTAAAGGCAGGATCCTCGTAGTTGATGATTCACCCACTGAGCTTATTGTCTTCAAGAAAATCCTTGAAAAGCAGGGCTACCAGATCCTGGTTGCAAAGGATGGTCAGGAAGGCGTCGATCTGGCCAAGCAGGAGCTTCCCGACTTGATTCTGATGGATGTGGTCATGCCTGTGCTGAATGGTTTCCAAGCCACGCGGCTGTTGAAGAACGATGAATCCACCGCCAGCATACCGGTCATCATGGTGACAACCAAGGATCAGCAGACCGACATCAACTGGGGGATGCGTCAGGGGGCGACGGAATATATGGTCAAACCGGTGGCACCCGCAGAGCTTCTAAGCAAGATCAAGGCTTTGATCAATGCCGGTTAGCACCATGCCGCAATCGCTTGTGGATACACCCGAGAGGGTGGTGGAACTACTGGCCGACCTCGAACAGAGCTGTCGTGAGCGAGCCCAGGGTCTGCCTCAGCAGCAGTTGATTCAGAGCTACTGGGAAGGGGTGATGTTCTATATTGGTGAAAACCGATTCATCGCACCCCTGAGCAGTGTTAAGGAGATCCTCAATTATCCGACTTCTCTGACCCTGGTGCCGGGTTCCAAACCCTGGATGATGGGTGTTGCCAATATTCGCGGTACCCTGATTCCCGTTATCGATCTGCAACTGTTCCTGATCGGGAGAAAAACACGCAGGACCCGGCGCAGTCGGGTCCTGGTATTCGCCCTGGGCAGTAGCCTGACCGGGGTGCTGGTAGGTGAGATGGTCGGTATGCGCCATTTCGCAAAAGAGACGGCCAGAGAAGCTCGGACCGTCAACAATAAATTCATGCAATATGTTCAGTTCGAGTTTGATCAGGACGGGATGTCCTGGCCGGTGTTCAGCCTGGCCGCGTTGGCGGAAGACCCCGCATTCCAGATCGCGGCGAGTTGAAGCGACGCAAAAACCGAATTAAGGATTGAGACTTAAAGCTTTCGGGAGAAAGAAGAATGAAAGGCAAACGCACGGGCGCTAATCTGCCCTCAAACAAGGTCATCACTACCTTGGCTGTATTGGTCCTGGTGAGTCTGGTGTTGGCACTCGTGACCTTTGTGCATACCACCAAATGGGATTCCTACGATGAGGGATACCTGATCCGTACCGCGGAACAGCAGGTGTTGTCGCAGCGTATCGCCAAATATGCCCTCTCGGCATCCCGGGGCGAACTCCAATCCTTCAAACCCCTGCAGAAGACCCGCGACCGGTTCGACACCATCATGTATGAGCTGCGAAACGGTGGTGGCGCAGGTAGTGACCTGCCCGCTTCTCCCTTGGGGGTCAAAACCGAACTGGATGATCTGGAAAATAAATGGAACAGCCTGAAATACAACATCGACGAGATTCTCAAGGCTCAGGAGAACATCCTTGCGATCGATGAGTTTTCCGCGGTGATCTCCGAGTTCGTACCTCAGCTGCAGGAGCTCTCCGAGGAACTGGGCGAGGTATTGATCAACAGCAATGCACCGCGCCGTCAGGTCTACACCGCCACCGAACTGCAGGTGCTGATCCAACGTATCAACTCCAATGTGAACCAGGTACTCGCCGGTGGTGAGAAGACCGCCGCCGCGATCGACCAGTTCAGCCGCGATGCCGACATGTTCGGTCGGGTGCTCGATGGCCTGCGCAATGGGGACAAGGATCTGGGGATCGAGAAAGTGGCCGACAAGGTGGCGCTGCAGCGACTCGCCGATGTGGCCACTCTGTTCACCACGATCCAGGACAACGCCGCGGAGATCATCGCGAACATTCCGGATGTTCTGCCGGCCCTGGAAGCGGCCTCCCTGGTGAGCAACGGTTCCGATCAGGTGAGTGATGCGGCGGACATCTTGATCGGGACCTATGGCCAATCTCCCGGTCGTTTCTCCTTCATCGGCATCAAGGCCGGTCCCGGCATGATCGCTCTGTTCGGCGGCGCCGCGGCACTGTTCCTGGTGCTGCTCGGCGCGCAACTGGTTGTCGATGCGCAACGGCGTGAGTTGGCCAGTAAGCAGCAGAACGAAAACAACCAGAAGGCGATTCTCCAGCTGCTCGATGAAATGGGCGACCTGGCGGATGGTGACCTCACGGTGACCGCCAGCGTAACCGAGGATATCACCGGCGCCATCGCCGACTCCATCAACTACGCCATCGAGGCCCTGCGTGAACTGGTTACCACCATCAACCAGACTTCGGAACAGGTTTCCAGCGCGACCCAGGAGAGTCGTGCCACCGCCATGCATCTGGCGGAAGCGAGTGAGCATCAGGCCGAACAGATTTCCCAGGCGAACGGCTCCATTGGTGAGATGACCGGGGCCATCGACCAGATGTCCAACGACGCTACCGAGTCAGCCGAGGTGGCCAAACGCTCGGTTGAGATCGCCAGTGCCGGTGCCGATACCGTGCGCAACACGATCAATGGCATGGACAACATCCGTGAACAGATCCAGGAGACCTCGAAGCGGATCAAGCGACTGGGTGAAAGCTCCCAGGAGATCGGTGATATCGTGGAACTGATCGACGACATCGCGGACCAGACCAACATCCTCGCCTTGAACGCCGCCATGCAGGCGGCCATGGCCGGTGAAGCAGGTCGCGGTTTTGCGGTGGTTGCGGACGAAGTGCAGCGATTGGCGGAACGTTCCATCAACGCCACCAAACAGATCGAAGCGCTGGTTAAGACCATCCAGGCCGATACCAACGAGGCGGTGACCTCCATGGAGGCGAGTACCTCGGGTGTGGTCAAGGGTGCGAAACTTGCCGAGGATGCCGGCGAAGCCCTGAAAGAGATCGAAAGCGTCTCCCAGTACATCGCCGACCTGACCGGCAAGATCGCGACCTCTGCCCAGGCTCAGTCCGAACAGGCGGTGAACGTGAAAGACACCATGAGCGTTATTCAGGAGATCACCAACCAGACCTCGGAAGGTACCCATCAGACGGCGAACTCCATCGGAGCACTGGCGGATCTTTCCGATCAGCTGCAGAAATCCGTTGCCGGTTTCCGTCTGCCGTCCTGATAGCGGTCACTCGAGCTGCGTATGCTGGACAAGTATGATCAATGACACCCTCACCGGTTTCCCGACGGGAGTGAACCGTAGATGAATAACGCGCAAGATTTTGGCGCCCTGAACTGGGTCAAGGATGAATTGGATGTTTCCATTCGTCATGCCCGGCAGGCTTTGGAAGCGCATGTGGAAGCGCCTGGGAACGGAGACTCCCTCGTGGAGTGTGGTGACCACCTGCACCAGATCGCCCGGGTTCTGCAGATGGTACAGGTCTACGGCCCCAGCATGCTCGCCGAAGAGATGGAACTGGTGGTGAGGGACATGGCGCAAGGGCGTGTGCGGCATGAAGAAGACGCCGCCGAGGCGTTGATGCTGGCGCTGATCCAACTGCCCGACTATCTGGAAAAGCTGCAGAGTGGCGATGTGGATATTCCGTTGATCATTCTGCCGCTGCTGAATGATCTTCGCGCGGTCCGGGATGCCCCGCTGCTGTCGGAAGCCGCGTTGTTCAAACCGGAAATCGAAGCCGATGATGAAAAGGGCCAGGTCAACGATCAACTTCCCGAACTCACCCGGCAGGTACGGCAGAAATTCCATCTGGGGCTTTTGAGCTGGTACCGCAAACGGGATACGGTGCACGGCTGGCCGTTGATACGGGATGTCTTTGGCACCCTGCGTCAACATGCCGGAACCGAACAGACCCGGCAGCTGTTCTGGGTTGCGGAAGGTCTGATGCAGGGTCTGATCGAACAGGCGATCGCCCCCGGTATCGCGGTCAAACAGCTGTTCAGCCGTCTCGACCGCAAGATGAAGGCCATCGTGGACGGAGGTGAGCAGGCCCTGGTGGACCAACCGCCGGCCGCATTGCTGAAGAACCTGCTCTACTACATCGCCCGGGCGGATTCCCAGCATCCGACGATCCTGAAGATCAAAGAGCACTTTCATCTCGATACGGTGATGCCGAGCGAAGCCCAGCTGAGCCAGGGGCGTCTGGGCCTGACCGGATCCAATGCCGAATTGGCGGAGTCGATCAAGGATGCGGTGAGTACGGAACTGACCCGTATTAAGGACATCCTCGACCTGTTCATGCGCGATGAGAAGGCCAACATGGAGATGTTGGAGCACCTGGAATCGCCCACCCGAAAGCTCGCCGACACCCTTGGAATGATCGGCCAGGGCGCCTTGCGTTCGCGGCTCAACCGGCAGGCCGACAAGGTGAAGAATTTCGTAGAGCAGGGGGTGATGCCGGAAGAGTTCGAGCTCATGGAGATGGCCGGAGACATTCTGTATGTCGAGTCATCGCTCAGTACGCTGCACACCTTCCAGCCGGGTGCGGCCGAAGAGGAAGACGAAATCCTGGGGCTGAGTATGCCCGAAGGGGAATACCAGAACCTGATCAAGCAGACGGTGAAGGAGGCCAAATTCGAGATCGCCAAGGCCAAAGAGGCGATCATCGGCTTTACCGAAACACCGCAAGATCGTGAATTGCTCGAAAGCGTTCGGCAGGGGTTCAAACGGGTACAGGGTGCCCTCAACATGCTGAACATGCGGGATGCCGCCGAACTGCTTCAGAAAACCGGCAACTTCATCCAGTTGACCCTGATCGACGCGCAGACCAAACCGAGTCGCCAGCAGATGAATTCCCTGGCCGATGTGGTGAGCAGTATCGAGTACTACCTCGAGACGCTGGTTGACGGCGCCGGTGATCGGCGCGAGATTCTGGCCATTGCCCAGGCTTCGCTTAATGATCTGCTCAGTGAAGGGCCGGCGGAGCGCACCGAATATACCACCCCGGTAGAACCCATCGAGGTGATCGAATCGGCGGATCATGCCGAGGGTTACGATCTCCAGGAGGAAGAGGTTTCCGATCTTGAGTTCGGGGCGAGCAGCCTGCAGATCGAGCCCCCGCAGCCGGAAGTCGAAGAGATTTCGACTGCGGAGGCGGCGGCATCCGAAGAACCCCCGGCGGAAGCGGTTCCCGAGCCGCCGGAGGAAGAGGAGGAGATTCCCTCGAGCCGCAAACCGATGCTCGACGAGATCGATCCGGAGATCCTTGAGATCTTCATCGAGGAGGCCCGCGAAGAGCTGGAGGTTATCCAGGAACACCTGCCCCGCTGGGAGCGTAACTACGAGGATCGTGAGGCGCTGATCACCTTCCGACGTTCCTTCCATACCCTCAAGGGCAGCGGTCGTCTGGTCGGCGCCAAGGTGATTGGCGAACTGGCCTGGTCGGTCGAGAATATGCTCAATCGCCTGATCGACGAGACCATCCGCGTCAGCCCGGAGATGATCGACCTGCTCAACCGGGTAGTGGCGGCGCTGCCCGACCTGATCAATTCCCAGGAGCGGGGTGTCTATCCCGAGGTCAACGTGGACCTGCTACAGGCCCAGGCCTACGCCCTGGCAGACGGCAAACCCCTACCGCAAGAGGAACAGCCGGTCGTCGGGAAAGCGGAAGTTGAAGCCGAAGCAGAAGCCCTCGAATCCCGCGTTGAAGCGCCTGAAGCCACTAGCGAGGAGGTCCCCGATACCTTTATTGAAGAGACTCAAGCCGAAACGGCTCAGTCGGAACAGGCGATTGAGGAGGAACTCAGCGAAGCACAGACAGTCGATGAAGGCGCTGCCGAGCTTGAGGCCCTGGAGCTGCCGGATGAGTTGGCGGATCTGGGTCTCGAACTCGATACCGATCTGTCGGATGAAGAGGAGCCGCAAGAGGATTTGCTGACACCCGCTGACAACCTTGAAATTGCCGCGGATCTCGAAGAGTCCCCGGAACCCGAGATCGATGAGGCCCTGCTGGAGGATTTCACCGACTCGGACCTGATCATCGAAATCGATACCGAACTGCTGGAGGTCTTTGCCGAAGAGTCCGAGGAGCACCTTCAGGAAATCGAGGAATTTCTCAGTTTGGCGGCAGATGCGGATCTCGCGATGCAGCTCCCGGAATCGGTGGTCCGCGCCTGTCATACCCTGCATGGCAGTGCCCAGATGACCGGTATCATGCCGATTGCCCAGCTCAGCGAGGCCATGGAAGACTACGCCAATGCGGTGCATGATCTGCAACTTCCCGCTGATGAACAGGTGCTTGGGCTGATCGGGGGTAGCGTTGGCTATATTCGCAAGCTATTGGACACCCTGCCGGAAGAGGATCTTCTGGAACCGAATGTGGAAACCTATCTCAGTGGCTTGAGAGGAGCGCTCGAGCAACTGAACCATGGGATCACCGATGCTCAGCAAGAGGTCGATACCCAACCCGCGCAGGATGAACTTGCGGCGGTCGATGAACCGACCACCTTTTACGAGGAGTCGAGTGAATTCGAAGAGATTCCTGAACTACCGGTAGAGGTCTCCTCCAGCGAACTCGAGGAAGGCTTCGAAGCCGCCGAGGAACAGCCCCGGCAACCTGTTGTCTTTCATGAGTCCACCACGTACCTGCAGGAGGATGAGTTCTTCGAGGTCGGTGAGGATGAGGAACTCCTGGAGATCTTCATCGAAGAGGGACGCGAGCTGTTGGAGTCTCTTGAGGCGAGCTACTCTAAGTGGGAGCAGGCCTTAAATGATGCGCCGGTGATCGATGAGATCAAGCGAACCCTGCATACCCTCAAAGGGAGTTCCCGGTTAGCCGGTATCTCACCGATCGGGGATGTCAGCCACGGCCTTGAAAGTCTGTTCGAACGCATTCTGCGCCAGCAGATCAGCGCCGATCAACCCATTCAGGATCTGGTCCGACAGGCCTTTGATTTTCTAGCCACCCAGGTGGAAGATGCCGCCACGACAGGCAAGGTCCATATTTCAGATTTGCTACTGCAAGACCTGGAGAATCCCGCCGCACGACAAAAAGAGGATGAAGCGGTCGCCCTCGAAGAGAGTGACAGTGACTTCCTGGATTTTGATGCGGACGCCGTACCGGCAGACGCCAACCTCCAGCAGGTGATGGAGGCCCTTGAGGAAGAGCCGGTCTCCGAGACGCTGGAACCCTCAGAAGAGGAGGAGACACCCCAGCTCGAAGCCGTGCCGGAGGACGAGGCACTCTTACAGGAGCTGGAACGTCTCGAAGAGGATGACAGCGAGTTCACCTCTTCCGAGGTCGTCGATACCGCTTCCTATTACGAAGAACCGGTGAGTTTCCTGCATGAAGGGGAGCGGTTCGAAGTCACCGAAGACCGGGAGCTGGTTGAAATCTTCGTCGAGGAGTCGAAAGAACTGCTCGAAACCCTGGAAGGACATTTTCAGCAATGGTGTGACAACCCTTCCGACCATCAGCCGGTCGATGCGATGCAGCGGGCCTTGCACACCATCAAAGGTAGTTCCCGGCTGGCGGGTATCGAACCGGTGGGTGATCTCAGTCATGCCATGGAGTCCCTGCTCAATGCCGTGACCCGGGGACTGGTACCCGCCGAGGGGTCGGTGATCAGTCTTTCCCGCGCCACCCTGGATCTGCTCGCGACTCAAACCGAAGACGCGGAGTCCACCGGGCGAGTACACCGGGCGGACACGCTGATCTCCGAGATCCAATCGACCATCGATGAGGCCTCGGATCAGGGGGCGGGTGAAGCGGATTATGTCGATCATGAAGTCCAGGAGGAACTCGAGGCTCTGGAGAGTCAAGCGCCGGATACAGAAAGAGTAGAGGCCCCTGAAGAGCCAGTAAGCGAGCTGGCAGGTGCCGATCTGGTTGTGCCCGAGGATGCCTTCGCCATTGAGGAGGATACCGAGGAGAGCGCTGATGACTCCTTCATGCTGCTGCGGGACGAGGTACTGCTGGAGGTTGGAGAAGATGATGAGCTGATTCAGATCTTCATCGAGGAAGCCAAGGAGTTTACCGAGAAGATCGAGATCCACTTCCAGAACTGGCTGGATAATCTGGAAGATCGCAGCGCCATCGACGGGATGCAGCGTAACCTGCATACCCTCAAGGGCAGCGCCCGTCTGGCCGGTGTCATGCCGGTGGGTGATCTGAGTCATGCGGTGGAATCGCTCATGACCGCCCTCGCGGAGGGTGAGATCGATCCCATCGAGACGGTGACCGATACCCTGAGGCAGGCGCTCGATCATCTGGCCTTGCAGGTCGATACCCTCGCCAAGAGCGGCAAGGTACCCGCATCGGATCTGCAGGTCACACAACTGCACAATCTGCTCGGCGGCGAATTGACCCCCTCCTACGATGGTATGGTGGAGACCATTCAGCAAACCCAGGAGCCCCAGGAAATTCCCCAGGAGGAGGCACCGAAATCCGCCAAGGTGCTTCCGTTCAACGAGAAGATCGCAAAACTCCTCAATCCGCAACAGGAAGAGGATAAGGAGAGCCAGAAGGCGAGCAAGGACCAGGTACGGGTTAATGCCGAGTTGATGGACCGACTGGTCAATCATGCCGGCGAGGTGAGCATCTACCGCGCCCGTCTGGAACAGCAGAACAGCGTCCTCGGCTTCAACCTTTCGGAACTTGAGCAGACGGTGTCCCGGCTCTACGCCCAGTTGCGGGGTCTGGAGATCGAGACCGAGGCGCAGATCCTGTATCGCTGGGAACGGGACAATGAACAGGACGATCGCGAGAAGGCGGAATTCGATCCCCTGGAACTGGACCGTTTCTCCAACATGCAGCAGTTGTCCCGGGCCCTGGTGGAGACGGTCAACGACTTGGGTAACATCAACGAATCCCTGCGCGAGCTGCAACGGGAGACCGATACCCTGCTGCTGCAGCAGTCACGTATCTCAACCGATCTACAGGATGGTCTGCTGCGCACCCGCATGGTGCCCTTCGCCACCCTGGTGCCGCGCATGCAACGTCTGGTGCGCCAGACCGCCGGTCAGCTGAGCAAAAAGGCCAACCTGGAGTGTTTCGGCATCGAAGGTGAACTGGACCGGAGTATTCTCAATCGCATGGTACCGGTGCTGGAGCATCTGTTGCGCAACTCGGTCTCACACGGTATCGAGTATCCCCAGGACCGCCTCTCTACCGGCAAACAGGAAACCGGCCGCATATCGCTCTATCTGGATCGGGAGGCCACCGATGTGCTGATCACCCTGTCGGACGACGGCCGGGGTCTGGATATCGAGGCGATTCGCGCCCGCGCCGTCAAACAAGGCATGATCAATGCCAACGCGGAGATCAGTGATGACGACCTGATCCAATGTGTACTGCTGCCCGGTTTCAGTACCGCCAAGGAGGTCACCCAGATCTCCGGCCGCGGCGTGGGCCTCGATGTGGTGGTCAGCGAAGTCAAGCAACTGGGCGGATCCCTGGAAATCGACTCCCAGCCGGGACGCGGCACCAGCTTCATCATCCGCCTGCCTTTGACCCTGGCGATCACCGATGCACTGCTGGTGCGGGTCGGTGAGGAAGTCTATGCCATACCCCATGGCAGTATCAGCGCGGTGGTGCGAATTCGTCGCCAGGATCTGCAGCAGTGTTATGCCGACGCGCAGAACGGTTTTGAATACGCCGGTAAGCAATACAAGGTGAGCTATCTGGGACGCATGATGGGCGTGGGGCATCAGGAGTTGCAGGAAGGTCCCCGCTGGCTACCGCTGCTGCTGTTGCAGACCGGTGAACACCAGGTGGCCCTGCAGGTGGATGAACTGCTGGGCAGCCGCCAGGTGGTGGTCAAGTCCCTGGGTAAACAGGTGGGCAGCGTACGCTGGATTACCGGCGGTACCATTCTCGCGGATGGCCGGGTGGCCCTGATTCTGGATCTTGCCGCCCTGGTGCGTATGGACGCCACCCATACAGCGCCGATCCGCGCTCCTGCGGAACCGACTCAGAAACGTGTCGAAGAGCGTGTACGGGTCATGGTGGTGGATGATTCCATCACCGTGCGCAAGGTCACCAGCCGACTTCTGGAACGCCACGACATGGAAGTGGTGACGGCGAAGGATGGCGTCGAAGCGGTCGCCATGCTGCAGGAACAAGTGCCCGATATCATGTTGCTGGATATCGAAATGCCGCGAATGGACGGCTTCGAACTGGCCCGTCACATCAACAACTCTGTGGACTACTACGGGCTTCCCATCATCATGATCTCCTCCCGTGTGGGTGACAAACATCGTCAGCGGGCCATGGATCTGGGGGTCAAACGCTGCCTTGGTAAACCCTACCAGGAGAGCGAATTGCTGGAGAACATCAACGAAGTGCTGGCAGAAGGCAGACAATGAGTCAAACCGTCACCAAAGAAGTTCGAAGCGTACTCATTCATTTGCATGAGCGACAGGTACTCCTGCCCAATGCCGCGGTTGCCGAGGTGATGGACTATCAGCAGCCGGAAGCGGCGCTTGATGAGACCCCGGAGTGGTTTCTTGGATACATGGTTTGGCGCGGCTTGATGATTCCCGTGGTGTCCTACGAAGGTATGCTGGGTGAGCCTGTCATGGCTCCCGGACACCGGGGACGGATCCTGATTCTCAACGCTTTGGGTGGACATGAGAGGGTCTCGCACATTGGTCTGGCGGTGCATGCCATACCCAGCCTGGTGCGGGTCAGTGCGGAAAACGTCGTTCCGGTCGACGCTCCGGCGGACGAGGTACAACCTCTCATCCTGCAGCGAGTCGAACTCGACCTGAGTCCCGCGCTGATTCCCGATCTCGATGAGATCGAACGGCGGGTCGTGGAGATCGTTCAGGCGAGCTGACACGACAAGTTCAGCCGAGTCTTTACTGACCTGTTACCCTCAACAACTGCAAAATTACAAAAGTAGGACACCGCCAGGTCTTTACGCAAAAACCCCGTAACGGAAACGATACGGGGTTTTTTGATTGGTGTATTTACGGTAATGAAATAACTTGGGCAGAAGCTACCATTGGTACATGATTTTTTGAGCTTTCGTAAGCAAATATCAACCGTTTACATGAGGTTATGAACATGTCCCCGCGCCTGCAACGAATTTTATCATATTCAATGGGCTGGGCATGATCTGGGTGCAACGCCGGCGCCCGGGAAAGGACGACATCAGTCCAACGGGACGCTCTTCAAGCATCATAGCAATGCGGTCTTCTGTTTAAATGGGTTTCAGGGGAATAACAAATCCACGGGCAAGATCGAGTCCGGTATCGAAATCCTGCCGCGTAACGAAACTTAAGCGGCGACATGGCGCATGCCTGCGTAGCAGGCGCGGCGCTTCAGAACATCGGCATAGCGCTTCGCAAAAAACTGTAGCCAGAGGCCTGATCTTATCTACTTGGTCATGATCATCCGCTCAACGTCAATGGATGGGTATCCATAGCTGTAGTTTGGTGCCGGGATTTGCAGGCTCTATCGTCAATTGGCCGCCGATAACTTCCGCCCGGTGGTGCATATTCCTTAAGCCATTCCCGCCGGAAAGGGCAGAAGATATGCCTTTGCCGTCGTCAATGATATCCACCGCAACTCCCGGGGAGCTTTCTTTTAATTCCGTATATGCCGCAACGATAATTATCGATGCCTCGGCATGTTTTAAGACATTGGTCACCGCTTCTTCCACAATGCGCATGACATGCAGGACCTTATGGGGTCCAAAGTCCGGGATTTCCGGAATGTCTTCCACTCGCCAGATAAAGCGTAGATTGTGACTGTGAAGTCTCTTTTCCAGGCGCATGCGAACCAGTCCCAAAACCGTCCCAAGATCACCGTCAACCGGTTCAAATGAATCGATCATCAACCTCAAGTCGGCCAGGGCACTCTCAAGGTGATCGACGAGGGTGTACTGGCTGGTGGACTTTGCCGTAGAGATTGCTGAAACCAGGTGGCCGCCGATACCGTCATGCATGTCGCGCATAATTCGTTCCCGTTCCTCTGTTAGTGCCTGGTGTCGTTTTGCGTCGCTCATTTCCGCGTAGGAAGTCGCCAGTTCGGCCTCCCTCTTGCGTATCCGGAGTTCGAGTTCCCGGTTCAGGGTATCTGCTCTGTGTAGTGCGGATGTAAAACGCTGTAATAATACCCATGCGAAAATAATGAGTGAAAATGATATGGCATAAAGAATCATTGTGCCGTCAAATCCTTCCGGACTGCCGGCATAGAGTATCCAGTCTCGTATTCCTGCGCCTAAGAGCACAAGCACGGAAAGCGTAATAGCCCAGTGCTCTTTTGAGTAGCTTGTTTTAGTCATCATAAACGACATAATCAGTGCATAGAAACCCCATACGATCGTTAAAATATCCCAATAGTAACTGTTTAAAAGATACATCCATTTGATCGGAACGAGGATCGCCAATAAAGCGCCAGAGATTGCCCAAAAAAGTAATACACGCTCAGTACGAGGGCGGGACAGAGCAAAGAATCGATGTAGGAAAAAAATTATAAAGACAACAAGCCAGCCCGTGCCCTGCATTTTTATCCAATCCATGACTCTTCCACTTAGTGGACTCTCGGTAATCAGTACCGCAACGTCAAAAAGGCAGGAGGCACTTAGAGTGGCTGCAAAGAAAGTATATACCGAATCTCCGGTTTTTATTGCCAGTGTGCCTACGTAAAATATCGATACAATAAGGCTTATGGCAATGAATTGAACTACTGTTACGCGTATAAAGTAGGAACGCTTGTAGTCGGAACCTAATGTTTCATCCGGCCCCAGGAAAAGCGGACTTATAAAACCTCTTCCGGCAGGATCCGATAGTAAATTGATTGCTATCTGGTTGGCCTCTGGTTTCAGTATGCCGTTGGGAATCGCGAAATAGAGCGGTCGGTAGTCGTTGCGTGCGGGATGATCATCCATCCTTCCTCCGCTACCGAGAAAGTGGCCGTTTAGATATACCGAAGCATTTGCTCCGACAGAGGGTATGTAGATACCCCACAAGCGATTGGGCGGTACATTTAGTTTGAGTTTAGCAAAATACCAAGCATTGTTTCCCGAAAAACCGTATCTGTGCCAGTTGTGTGGCAGTGAAACATGCTTGCCATTCGAAGTTGTTTTGTTGGTATCTGCGTCAAAGCCTGTCTCCTGAAAAGTGGCTTCATGCACTGTCAATACATCACCCTTTAAACTGAGTTGATGCAGCATCAACACGAGAGAGAGCGTTGCAAGCAGGCAGACCCACAATGGCCAGGAGAATAGGAAAAAACGTATGTTGTGTCGTATGGTTCCCAGCATCTGTGTTCAGGCTAGGACGAGAAGTTTATCAGCCCGCGTTGAGCTGCCTCGAATATGGCTTCACTGCGTGAGTGCACCGCCAGTTTGCGATAAATATTCCTGACATGGGATGTAACGGTATGATAGGTTACATCCAAGGCTTCGCTGATTTCATTGGAGTTGTACCCTTTTGCAATCAAGCTCAGTACCTCCATTTCCCGCTCCGTGAGTCCTGGTGTTTCCTCATTGCGGCTGGCGTTGTCGGATGCTGAGGAGGATGATCCTTGTTTTCTGAAAAGCGTCAGTAAGTGACGGGCTATGGAGGCGCTGATGGGAGAGCCGCCTTGTACTAGCTGGCGAATGCTTCGACCGATTTGTTCGCTATCTTCTTCCTTTAGCAGGTAGCCGGATGCGCCGGCCTCAATGGCGCGCAAAACATGCTTTTCATCTCCAAAAACGGTAATAACCATGATTTCACATGGGTTTTGAGATGTGCTTACCTCACGGATCAACTCCGTGCCGTCACCATCGGGTAGACCAAGATCAACAAGCAGAACGTCGGGCCAGCTGTTGGCGATAACCTGTCGCGCGGCACACAGCGTGGAAGTACTTTCAAGCAACAGCATGTCCCTCTGTTCCAGTATTGCTTGCGATAACCGTGTACGCGCACCAGGGTCGTCTTCTACAATCAAGACATTTAGACGGTTTTGGGAATATTCTTCGCTCGTCAACGGATTCGCACCTGGTTGCTGTTTTCTCTTCAAATAACCTTATCGAATCACTTGCACTCTTAGAGGCCGTTTATTGAGTTGTCAATAAATCGACATATCAGCTGCATCCGTCAACCATATGGCCGCATGATAGCTGGTAACGTGATCTGAGTGAATGTTAAACTGAACTATTTTCTGCTGTGATTATAATTCGCTTCTTACCCTATTTTTGCAGACTCCTTGTATGATTCTGCCTATCAGGTTCATTTCATAAGAGATCGATCCAGTCGGCTCATTGTACCAGCGTATAACTACAGGGCTGCATCGTTCGCACCCGGAAGGCGGTGATTCGACAATTTGTGCATTGGCGAAACGGTGCTTGAGAATTTTGATTTCAGGGCGGTCGAACACTTCGGAATCTTTCCCGCAGAGCGCCGGTCTGCTTTTTACCGGGAATACATCTTCTCCCTTTTCCCCGACATCTAAATTATGGGAACGTCGTTCGCTTTCAATGACTGAATATCGACGTCGAAGTCGAAACGATTTGGCAGCGCTGATCGCATGGGGTTTTTTTACCTGTAACTGTAAAAGCACTTCATTTTGATTTAAGTCGGGTAGTTCGGCAACAATTCTTGAATTATCCCAGGTGTTGACAGGCACTGAGTAGCGCAACGAGTTGGTGTATTGGACAATAACCTCACAGGATTTACAGTAATCGCCAAAATTCTCCCCAAGGATAGTTACATTTCCGCCCATGCCGAAATTGATTTCGAATAGTTTGGGCGCCGTTGATGCATTCACCCACTGCGGCCAACAGCAGATTACTGCGGCAGCGCACAGAATAGTAATTTTTCCAATAGACATAAGTGTTCAACTGATCGAAGATCTTAGTCCTGAACTTCCTAAGGTATACTAGGAAAAAACTACGAGCGGCAATATCCCAAAAACTTGGGATTAGAATCTACTGGCATCCCTAGTTTTTGCGATATCGCCTGTTATCCAGGTTCTCTACAATGATGAGGTAAGTACAGCACTCCATAAGAACAATGATCCAGTCGAAATATGCCCAGCCGCGCCTTCGCGATGTACGTAAGATCTACCGGTTGCTATGGGAGTGCACAGAGATCGGATCTGATTCCAACGCCTGGCGCAGCCATTTATTGGAGGGTGTAAACGCCATCATTGGTGCGCGGCTGGGGTTGTACATGCACATTCACAACCCACTGCAGGAGACAGAGCGGCTGGAGGCCGCCATGGCCAGCGGTTTTCTCGACACCGAGCAACTGGCGTTGTGGCAGCACTATCAGGAAAATAGCGCCCAAAAGGACGACCCTTACCACCTCTCCTATTTTCACGACCACTCTCGCCCATTGCGCACGCGGGTTCTCGACGAAGTGGTGGAGTCACGGGAGTGGAAGAACTCGCTGCATTACAATGAATACATCCGTGCTTGCGGTCTTGGCGACAGGATAACCTCTTCACTACGCCTGGGTAGCGACCAGAAAGCTCCACTGCAGACTCTGGTTTTTCACCGCCATGCGGCCGATGCTCAGTTTGCATCGAGTGCCAAGTACCTTGTAAAACTGATGCACCATGAATTGGCCGAGCTGTTGGTGAAAAAGCTCGTCCTACCCGCTACCCGTCGCGATACGGGAGGCTTGCCCAAACGCATGGGACAGGTGCTCGACCACTTGCTGAACGGCCACTCTGAAAAACAGATCGCCGCCGAACTGGGCATCAGCCGCCACACCGTCAACCGTCATGTGCAGCGGGTCTATCAGCATTTTGACGTGAACAGCCGGGCAAAGCTGATCGCGCTGCTTACCGGCTGAAGTTCACCTGGTATTTCAGAATCAGTCCGAAACAATCCACAATTTTCAATCAATTACTGATAATGGGTTGTCAATCTCCTGTTTGATCCGCAGAATCATTGCCTTGGTCAATCACCCGACAAAATCAAATGATGGTACTGAGGAATGTCTATCAACAATGGATCAAGGAGAGAGGTTACCAACCTGATCCTGAACAGGAAGGTGTGATCGAGAAATTTGAGCAGCTGGCAGAGTCTTTGTCACGGCCACGAAAAGAAACAGGCTGGTTCTGGCGGCGCAAGCCGGAACCGCCCAAGGGAATCTACCTCTGGGGCGGGGTGGGGCGGGGTAAAACCTGGTTGATGGACCTGTTTAGCCAGTCTTACCCCGACCTGGATATCGAGCGACAGCATTTTCATGCCTTCATGCGGGAGTTGCACCAGCGCCTGAAAGTCCATGAGGGACAGGGCGATCCCATGACCGGGATTGTCCAGGAGATGGCCGGACGTATGCGGGTGTTGTGCCTGGACGAGTTCAATGTGATCGATATTGGCGATGCCATGCTGATGCGGGGTCTGCTCACCGCCCTGTACCAGGCCGGCATTGTACTGGTGACCACGTCCAATCAGCCTCCGGACCGGCTCTATTGGCAGGGCCTGCAACGGGATCAGTTCCTCCCTGCAATCAACCTTCTGAATACCCGCAATCAGGTGATCGAACTGTCCGGAGACAGGGATTACCGGTTGCAGCTGTTCGGTGCTTCGACACTCTACTATTCACCTTTAGGTGATGAAGCCACGATCGCCATGAGCCGGGAGTTTGATCGGTTGGTCAGCGGAGTGGTCGAGGAGCTGGGCAGTTTCCCGGTGCCGGGACGGGCAGTACGATTCGTCAAGCGTTGCAATGGGGTGATCTGGTGCGATTTCAATGCATTGTGCGGTCCCCCCCGTTGGCAACACGATTACCTGGAGCTGGCCCGTTGCCATCATACGCTTTTGGTTTCCGATATCCCGCAGCTTGACGGTACCTGGGACGATCGCAGTCGTCGCTTCATCAACCTGATCGATGTGCTCTACGACCGCAAGGTCAAACTGGTGATCAGCGCGGATGCCCCTCCGGACAGCCTGTATGTGGGGCAACGTCTCGCCATCGAATTTCTGCGTACCGCCAGCCGGCTCAAGGAGATGCAGTCCGACGCCTACCTGGAAACGCCACACCTGGGATAATACCCCTAAACCTAACCTATTGGATTACCGGTGTAATAACTTCAGTTTTTACCGAACAGATCCTTGAGCATCTGCAAGGTGACCTGACGGCCCAGTTCGCCGATGGCGGTGGTCAGGGGGATCTCCTTGGGACACACCTGGACGCAGTTCTGGGCATTGCCGCAGTCGCTCAGTCCACCTTCGGCCATGATGGCGTGGAGTCGCTGAGATTTGTGGTACTGTCCGGTGGGGTGGGCGTTCATCAAGCGTACCGCACCCAGGGTGGCGGGTCCGACGAAGTCCTGGGCCATGCTGTACTGGGGGCAGGCCTCCATGCAGCAGCCGCAAGACATGCAACGACTGTAGAGGTAGTTGTCCTTCCAGGCCTCCGGGGAGATGCGCGGCGCCCCCTCATGGATGTCCCAGGCGCCGTCAATCTCGATCCAGGCGCGCACTTTCTTCAGGTCGCTGAACATCCGGCCGCGGTCCACCATTAGGTCCCGGATCACCGGGAACTTGCTCAGGGGCTCCAGGCGGATCGGCTGCTCCAGGGTGTCGACCAGGGTTGAGCAGGCCTGGCGGGGGTGACCGTTGACGAGCATGCTGCAAGCCCCGCAGACCTCCTCCATGCAGTTGAACTCCCAAGCCACCGGATCGACCCGTTGGCCATCCAGGGTGATCGGGTTTTCACGTATCACCATCAGAGCGGAGACCACGTTGTGGCCATCCCGGTAGGGGATGCGGAAGCGCTGCCAATAGGGTGGGCTGTAGGGGTTGTCCTGGCGTCGGATATGGAATTCGAGACTCTTCATGGGCACCCTCAACGATAGTCCCGGGGCTGCTCGGGCGCCAGCACCGAGAGGTCCACCGGCTGGTGGCTGATCCTCGGGCCCTGTTCGCTGCGTTCCGCCAGAGTGGTCTTCAGCCACTGCTCGTTCTGTGCCTTCCAGGCCTCCCGATAGGCTTCATAGGTCGGATCCCCTGGGTAGGCGTCCTGGGGCATTGCCAACTCGAAGGCGGGTTTGTAGTGGGCGCCGCGACATTCGTCCCGGGCCAGGGCGCTGGCGGCGATGACCTGGCCGAGGCGGATCATCTCCTGCAACTGACGGGTGTAGGCCAGCCCCTGATTGGACCAGCGGTTGGCCTCCTGGAGGTCGACTTGCCGGCTGCGTGTCTCGAGTTCCCGCAACTCATCCATTGCCTCGCCCAGGCTCTCGTTGTTCCGTACCACCCCGACTCGGTTGGACATCACCTCGCCCAGTTCCCGATGCAGGGCGTAGGGATTCTCCTGGCCGCGACTGTCCAGGAGGGACTGGTTGATCGCCTGTTGACGCTGGATCTCCTCCGCGTAGAAACGCTCGGGAACCGATTCCCGGTCTTCCTGCAGCCCCTTCAGGTAGCTGGCCACCGACTCACCGGTGACCCGGCCGCTGTAGGAGGCCGAGAGCAGGGAGTTGGCGCCCAGCCGGTTGGCGCCGTGGTATCCGTAGTCGCACTCGCCACAGGCGTAGAGTCCGGGGATGTTGGTGGCATGGTTGCGGGGGCTCCCGGGTGTCATCCCGCCGCAACCGTCCTTCTCGAAATCCACCCAGAGTCCGCCCATGGCATAGTGGGCCGAGGGGTAGATGACCATCGGTTCCTTGACCGGATCGTCACCGTGAAATTTGCGGTAGATGTCGAGAATCGCGTGCAACCGCTGTTCGACGAATTCCGGGTTGAGGTGTGTGAGATCCAGGTAGACCTTGTGATCCCCCCCCACGCCGAGCCCCATTTCGTGAACCACCCGCCAGATGGCTCGCGAGGCCACGTCCCGGGGTACGGTATTGCCGTAGCTCGGGTACCACTCCTCGAGGAAGTAGAAACGCTCCGCGTCGGGGATCTCCCGGGGGCGGCGTTTGTCCTGGGGATCCCGAGGCACCCAGATGCGTCCGCCCTCGCCACGGGCTGCTTCGCTCATCAGGCGGGTCTTGTCGTCGCCGAGCATGGCGGTGGGATGAAACTGAAAGAACTCCGTATTGGCGAACCAGGCCCCCTGCTGGTAGGCGCGGCAGGCGGCGGCGCCGGTGGAGTTGGTCGAATTGGTGGAGCGGTGGCCGTAGACCTGCCCCATACCTCCGGTGGCGAGGATCACCGCGTCGGCACGGAAGCGGGTCACTTCCAGGGTGCGCAGGTTCATCGCGACGATGCCCTTGCAGGCCCCTTGGGCATCCAGAACCAGGGAGAGAAACTCCCACCATTCGAACTTCTGTACCCGCCCCAGGGACTCCTGACGCCGGACCTCCTGGTCCACGCCGTAGAGCAACTGCTGTCCGGTACTGGCTCCGGCGAACACGGTACGCCGGTTCTTAACCCCGCCGAACAGACGCAGATCCATCAAACCTTCCGGGGTACGGGAGAAGGTGACCCCCATACGCTCGAAGGTGCGGATCAGACCCGGGGCCTCCTCGCACATGGATTTGACCGGAGGCTGATTGGCCAGGTAAGCGCCGCCTTTCAGGGTATCCACGACATGCTGCCAGATCGAGTCTCGCTCCCCCTTGGTGTCGAAACAGGCGTTGATACCCCCCTGGGCGCAAACCGAATGGGAGCGTTTTACCTCGAACAGGGAGAAGATATCGACCTGGGCGCCGGATTCGGCGACCCGCAAGGCAGCCCACAGCCCTCCCAGACCGCCACCGATGACGATTACCTTGGGTGGCCGTTTCATACGACAAATCCCAACATGCCGTGAATGCCCATGGCGCTCAACAACAGGAAGATCCCACTACAGACATAGAACCAGAGACGTTGCCCCGTCACACTGCTGGTCAGGCCCCAGGAGATGGCCATGGTCCAAAGGCCATTGCTGAGGTGAAACACCGACAGCAGCAGGCCCAGCAGGTATACCGTGAAGATCCAGGGCTCGTTCAGCAGGCGTTGCATGTGTCCGTAGAGATCCAATCTCACGGCCGGTTCATACAGGCCATACAGGCGGGTCCAGCCCACATGGAAGAGCAGGAACAGCAGGATCGCCACACCGGAGAGGCGTTGCAGGAAATAGAAACGGTGATGCAGCCAGGGAAACCGGTTCCACTCCCGGCTGCCGTCGCGCAGGATCAGCAGACCGTAACCGGCATGAAACAGCAGGGGCAGGGCGATGACGAAGACCTCCATCACCACCAGGTAGTTGAGGCTTTGCAGCCAGCCTACCACATGTTCGTTATAGTGTCGGGCGCCGAAACGGGACTGGGAGTTCTCCCACAGATGAAACACGAGAAACCCGCCGACGGGCAGCAGACCCAGCAGGGAGTGCAGCCGGCGCATCAGGAAGTGCGGATTCTGGATCGAGGCGGTCATGCGGAAACGCCCCTATCCGACCAGTTGGAATATGACAGTATTCAAAACGCTCCAGGACCGTGATTGGAAATCGTGAGCGATAACCCAACGGAAAATTCGGCTTTATCTAATCCACTGGTATCTGGCCTGTTGCTGCGCAATCCAGTCTTTGCGATAGCCTATCTCCCATTCTGGCATGTCCGCCCCAATACTGCTATCCCGATGTGGATCAGGGAATGATCTGGTAAAAAACGGGTTAGTAATTAAGATTTCATGCGGGTCCCGGTGGATTAGACGCAACTTCCGACGGTTCACCATCCACCAGCGGATGCATCTCGATCACCACCGGACTGGTCCGGGCCAGGGGCACGAACTCGGCCTGTTGTTCCAGGGGCGGCGCGTCGCGCTGAGTCATACGATACAGACCGTAAATCACGGGCAGGAATAGCATGCCGGCAGAGAAATAGGGGAGTCCCACCGCGCCGAAACGATCCATAATCCAGCCACCCGCGGACGGTCCGGCCAGGGCGCCCAGTCCATACAGCAACAGCAGTCCCCGGGTTGCGCCCAGCACTTGCCCGGGCTGCAGATGATCATTGGTATGGGCTACGCTGATCGCATACACCGAGAACATCAGGCCACCGTAGATGAAAACGACCACCATCAGTAACGAAAGCTCTCGGTGAACCGTCAGACCCGCGATTATTGCCGTGATCCCGGCAGCCAGAGAGACCAGGATCAGTATCCGGCGCCGGTCGTGATGGTCCGAGAGATGACCGATCGGTAATTGCAGCAGGGCGCCGCCGACAATGGTGGCGCTCATTAACCCCGCAATCTCTCCCGAGCTCATATTGAGCCGCGCGCCGAATACCGGGGTCATGCCCCAGAAGGCGCCGTTTACCATCCCTGCGATGATCACACCGGCCACACCCAGGGGCGAGAGCCGGAAGAGTCGCATAAGCGGCAGATGTGAGTGGGTGTCAATGCTGGGTTCCGCGACCCGGGTCACCGCAATCGGGATGATGGCCAGTACGATCAGTACCGTGGCCAGGGCAAAGGGCGCCAGGGTGGCGGGATCGTAGACCAACAGCAGGAATTGACCGCTGGCCAATGCCAGCAGCGTGGTAATCATGTATACGGCGAACACCCGGCCCCGGGATGAGGCGGGTGTCTTCTCGTTCAGCCAGCTCTCCACCACCATGTAGAGACCCACCATGGCCACCCCGTTGAGCACTCGGAAGAGAAACCACCAGCCCGTACCGGTCAACAGGCCGAACATCAGGGTGGTTGCGGCCCCCAGTGAGGCAAACGCGGCAAAGGTGCGGATATGACCGACGCGCTGCACGATCCCCGGGCCGCTGAGGGTTCCGATGATGTAGCCCAGGTAATAGCCCATCATCACCAGGCCGGTTTGGATGTTCGAGAGCTGTTCGATGGTCGCTCGTACGCCCAGTAGGGTACCCAGCAGACCGTAGCCAATCAGTAGGAGCGAGAGTCCTCCCAACAGTACCAATATGGTGATACGCATTTGTTTAAAGGGTGTCTTTGAATTTGTTGAAGTTTTTGGGGGCTCTGAATGGTATAGAATCTGTGACGGGGTACATTAGACGATCATGCACGGATACGAGTCTAAAATCATTCTAAATGAGCAATAACGGCCGAAATATAGTTGTGAATATTGGCGATAATTTTCCACTTGGTGCTATTCTGAAGCTAAAGATCTCCCAATAATTGCCGATTTCCGCTTTTTATAGGAAAACCAACGTTATCCACTTTTGGTATGACCAATTCGGATTATCAGCTGAAGGTAAAGGGTAATCCAGTCCATGATTGAATTTAGTGTATTGTCTCATGCGGATGCGCCATTCTGGTATACCCCAAGGGCATTTCCTACGGGTCCGAGGCGCGGGCGATGGCAGCTCCTTGTCAAGTGGCGCGATGCTATAATGGTTGGTTAGCATGAGACACAACACGAGTAGCCATAAACCGCGGATCCTCATCGTTGGCGATGCGAATGAGCAATTGTCCGTGGTGATCGAGAATCTGAGCGACGAGTTTACAATACTTGTTGCCGCCCAGGGCGAAAAAGCGCTGGAGCTGGCCGCTGGTAAACCGGCACCAGAGCTGATTCTTCTCGACATTGAAATGCCTGGCATGGATGGCCGTGAAATGTTGCGCCTGCTCAAAGCGGATCCTGCAACAGCGGAGATACCGGTCGTCTTAGTCACGGCATTGACCGAATCCGTGAGCGAGAGTCAGGGGCTGGGGGTTGTCGGCTACATCACCAAACCGATTAATCCTGATCTGCTTAAAGTGCGTATTCGCGCCGAGCTTGAACTGAGAGGCTTTCACGAGTTACCAACATTTTCCGCAGCGGTAGGCGAGCGTGTCGATAAAAGAAAATTCACCATTTTGGTGGTTGATGATATTGCGCAAAACCTGCACGAGCTGGTCTCTGCGTTATCGGATGAGTATTTCGTTACAGCGGTGAACAATGGACAAAAAGCCGTCGAACTTGTCGGCGGTAGCCATCCTCCGGATCTGATACTGCTGGACATTCGCATGCCAGATATGGACGGTTACGAGACCTGCAGACAGATCAAAAAGAGTGAGGTCGGTCAACGGATTCCCGTCATCTTTATCAGCGTACTCGATGAGTCGGATGCCAAGATAAAAGGGTTTTCCCTCGGTGGTGCTGATTATGTCACCAAACCTTTCGATATTGATGAGTTACGGGCAAGACTCCGTACCCATATCCATCTGAGTCAGCTGCGTTTCCATTTTGAACAGCAGCTCGCGCAGCGGACCGCTTCCCTGCTAACCATGACGAACCGGTTGCAGGCCATGCTCAACGCGATTCCCGATACCCTGCTTGAACTCGATTTACAGGGGCGGTATCTCACCATTCCTTCGATTCACTACAGGCTGTCGTCCTCACCGAATGAGGAACTGGTGGGGAAGTATGTCTCTGACGTACTGCCTGCGGATGCGGCGGCAGTTTACCTCGCTGCTCTGCAGGAAGCGGATCGGACTGGATTGTCTCAGGGCAGAGAGTTTCAGTTACAGCTGCCACAGGGCAAGACCTGGTTCGAGCTGACCGTTTCCCGATTGGTTGATCCTGTAGCCACTAATACCCGTTTTCTTGCACTTTCTCGCGATATCTCAGAGCGCAAACGTGCCGTAGAGGAACAGCTGCGTAGTACCCGGCAGTACAAGGCGGCTATGATCGCCACCGCGGAAGCGATTTCACGTACGGTGGAGATGCGCGATCCTTACACAGCAGGTCATCAGCGACGGGTAGCCGATCTCTCCTATGCAATTGGAGAAATGCTTGGTTTAACCAAAGATCGTCTCGAGGGGTTGCACTTTGGTGCCAATCTGCACGATATCGGTAAGATCCAACTTCCGGCAGAGATCCTGAGTTCGCCGCGAAAACTGACCCCCCTGGAGCATGAGTTCATCAAGACCCATCCGTCGGTAGGTAGTGACATTGTCACAAATGTGGAGTTTCCCTGGCCGATACAGGAAATGATCCTGCAGCATCATGAACGGCTCGATGGTTCCGGTTATCCGCAAGGATTGACCGGTCAGGACATCATCCTCGAGGCGCGAATTCTGGCGGTGGCTGACGTGGTGGAGGCCATGTCATCCCATCGTCCCTATCGACCGAGCCTCGGGATTGATGCGGCTCTGAATGAGATCGAGAGTGGGCGCGGTAGCAAGTATGATCCATTTGTTGTTGATGCCTGTTTGAGAGTCTTTCGCGTACAAGGCTACACCATTCCTTGATAAGCCCGGCCAAGGAGAAAGTGTTTTGTGATCTGGTTGATTCACGGAGCAATCCATAGCGGTGTAGAGTGCCGGCATCCAGTTGGAGCATTGATGGTAGCTCCCGATTCGGAGTTGGATCGTTCTTATTAACCCGGCAACCAAACAGGTCAGGGGCTTGAAGCCCTGAACCTAACCTATTTGGTTGCCGGGTTAATAAACCAATCATAAGGAGTTCAGTTTCATGAAATCCACGCGCGATATCAAAACAACACCACCGGTATTTCTTTCCGGTACTTCCCGTCTGACCCGTTTACTGAGCCTGATCTCTGTGCTGTTCATCGTACTGCTCGGACACACAGCGGTAAACGCGGTTGCAGAAGAGTTGGCGACGGTGATGGGTCTGGAAGAGATGCGCCGGAATGTGGCGGCGGCGAGTGCCGTATCGCCTCCCTGGGACGGACCAACCCAGGGACCGAAGGCGGGCACGGGCAGAACCATCGCCATTATCAACGAGGACCTGCGTAACGGCGGAATCCTCGGTGTTGCCCAAGGTGTGCGGGAGGCCGTTCAGTTGCTGGGTTGGCAGGTACAGATGTTTGATGCGGGCGGCACTTCGGCCGGTCGTAAGAAAGCCGCGGCGCAGGCTCTGGACGGCGATCCTGATGGGGTGATTCTCAATGGCGCCGATGCCTCGATAATGGCTCCGTTCCTTTCGCCCCTGGTGCAGCGCAAGATCCCGATTGTAGGCTGGCATGTGGGACCCAAGGCCGGGGTGATGGGGGAGGAGGGTATCGCCATGAATGTCTCCACCGATCCGATTGAGGTCGCCCGGGTTACCGCCATGGCGGCCATTGTTGCCGCCAAGGGAGAGGCGGGCGTGGTTATCTTCACCGACTCCAATTTCGAGATTGCCCTGGCCAAGTCCCAAGTCATGGCGGACGTGATCAAAGGCTGCCAAAAATGCACCCTGCTCGAGGTGCGCGATCTGGCGATCTCGGACAGCGCCCGGCTCATGCCTGCCGTCAGCCGCGAGCTGCTTGAACGCTATGGTAAACGCTGGACCCATGCGCTGGCTATCAATGATATCTATTTTGATTATGCCGTACCGGAGTTCATCCTGGCCGGTCCCGATGCGCAGCATGTTGAGTTTCTGTCGGCAGGTGACGGCAGCAGTGCCGCGTATGTGCGAATTCTGGCGGGTTCCTTTCAGGTGGGCACGGTGGCCGAGCCGCTCAATCTTCAGGGCTGGCAACTGGTCGATGAGCTGAACAGACTGATGGAAGGTCAGCCACCCAGCGGCTATGTGGCGCCGGTACACCTGATTACTCCGGAAAACGCTGAGTATGATGGGGGATCGGATTACCGCTATGACCCGGCAAACGGCTATCGTGACGTCTATCGAAGGATATGGGGGCGTTGAATGGGTATAAGCGGCTATGGTGTTATCTGATCTACTTCACCGCCTGCTGCCGCAGTCCCTGAGACGGCAGTCCCTGTTGGCCGTGACGGTATTGGCGCTGCTGATTTCAGTGGGCGGTATTACCGCGGTCTATGCCTTGCGCACCCTCACCGGTGCTGCCCGTTCATTGACCGATGTGCGTATGACAAGGATGCAGGAAGTGCAGGATCTGGTGAAGCAGGCGCTTCTCATCGAGCGGGAGTCTTATCAGCTGGCAAATGCCGAATCGGCTGAGGCGGTGCGTGTCAACTACCAGAAAATTGATGACTATCTGCGTCAATTCGAGCAGCGTGTGGATCATCTGGCCTCGTCATCAGGCAACGATAAGATTGATGTGCTGGATCTCTATCAGTCGAGCCAGTTATTCCGCAACACAGCGAATGTTTTTGTGCAACTGTGGGCTGCGCAATTGCAGCGTCTCGCGGCCGAGGAAGATTCCTCCGGTAAGCTGATGACTTCGCCGAACGAACGACTGAGTTCATTGCGGCGCTTCCATGTCGAGTTGCGGCGACAGGCCAGCGCCATGGTGGCTTCAAGCGAAAAGCTATCTGATCATTTCAACAAGGATTTGTATACTGGGCTGGAAAAGCTCTCATACATATCCGCCAGAAATCAAACCTGGGTCTCGGTGTCGATAGGCGTCAGCCTGTTATTAGCCTGGTTGGTCGCTTATGGTTTCCTCGGAAAGCACGTGCTTCGCCGGCTGGACAAGGTGAGCCTCAGGTTGCGCCAAAGCAACGTGGAAAGACAAAGTCCGAATGAAACCCAGCGGAAATACGATGAAATTGGCGAAATGTCACTGGCGGTGGACCAGTTCCTGAATGACCGTGAACTGTTGGTTATTCGGACCGAAGAACTGGCGGAAAAAAATCGTCTTTTCGAGGTGATCGGGCGCATGCATGAGCGCTTCATTCATGAGTCGAACGACCGGGTCCTGTTTGAGCAGTTGATGTTGGACATTATCGACCTCACAGACAGCGGATTTGGCTTTGTTGGGGATGTGCTTCAGGACGAAGGTGGATTCGACTACCTCAAAGTATATGCACTCAGTAATGTTGCCTGGAATGCGGAAATTCAGAGGCAATACGATGAACAGTTGGTTAACGGCCTCGAGTTCAGGAAACTCGACAACCTGTTCGGCCATGTCATTACTCATCGCGAAGTGGTCATGGCAAATGACCCGGCCAACGATCCACGCCATGCGGGGACACCGCCTGGGCATCCTACGATCAAGGCTTTTCTCGGTATTCCTGTATTTTACGGCGATAAACTGGTTGGCGAAATCGGCCTAGCAAACCGTCCTGGCGGTTACGATCAGGGGTTGCTTGATTACCTGCAGCCGGTTGTGGATGCCTGTGGTCGCGTCATAGTCGCCCGTTGGGAACGAGTAGCTCGACAGGCCGCCGAGCAACAGTTGTTATTGGCAAGAGATGCTGCCGAAGCCGCCAATCAGTCCAAGTCCGATTTTCTCGCCAGCATGAGCCATGAGATCCGAACCCCGATCAATGCGGTTCTCGGAATGCTCTATCTGGCACTCAAATCCAACGACTTGACATCGACGCTGCGTGAACGCCTACGCAAGGCTGAGGGTGCGGCCAAGTCACTGTTGGGCATCATCAATGACATCCTGGATTTCTCCAAGATCGAAGCAGGCAAGCTGGAAGTCGAAACCATCGAGTTCGACCTCGAAAATGTGGTGCAGCAAGTCGTTGACACCCTGATTGTACCGGCCGAGAAAAAGGGGCTGGAGTGTCTTGTGAACTATGATATCAATATCCCTACCCGCCTGGTCGGCGATCCGCTGCGTATCGGGCAGATCCTGCTCAACCTTTGCAGCAACGCCATTAAGTTCACCGAGGCAGGCGAGGTGGAACTCGTAATGACCCGGCAATCTGTTGATGACAACGAGCTTATTTTGCTGATCAAAGTACGCGACAGCGGGATTGGAATGGCGCCCGAACAGCAGCAGCGATTGTTTCAGAAGTTCACTCAGGCTGATCAGAGCAATACCCGCCGTTTTGGTGGTACCGGCCTGGGTCTGACGATCAGCAAGAACCTTGCGGGATTGATGGGGGGGGATGTATGGATCGAGCAATCCGCGGCGGGGCAGGGCACCACTATGGGTTGCAGAATACGACTTGGTATTGCGCCGCAATCCCAGGCCTACAGGCAACACCTGGAGACGGAAGCCGGAGCGCTGCTGGCGGGAGTGCGCGCGCTGGTGGTGGACGATAACGCTGTCTCAAGAGAAATTCTGAGCGAGAACCTACGTCAGTTCCGGCTCGAAGTCGATAGTCTGGCCAGTGGGGTCCTGGCGATCGAACGTCTGGCGCAGTCAAAGGTCGCACCTTACGATCTGGTATTGATGGACTGGCTCATGCCCGAGTTGAATGGCAATGAAACAACACGGCGCATTCGAACCGACCCAAGGATCCCGACGCAACCCAAAGTGGTGATGGTGACCGCTCATAGTCGTGAGGAGGTGATCCTGGCCGCGGAGGAGGCCTATGTGGACGCCTTTCTGACCAAACCGGTCTCTCCGTCCGTGTTGCTTGACACCTGTCTGTCGGTACTTGGTCGAGGCAGGATTTTAAAGCCTGCACCGATCTCCCGTGATGAGCCATCGCCGGACCGAGTGGCAAGTTATGCTGGGGCTCATATACTCTTGGTCGAGGACAACGAGATCAATCGCGAATTTGCCGAAGAGCTGTTGCGCAGCCTTGAGATCCTCGTGTCCATCGCCGTTAACGGCCTGGAGGCGGTGGAAATGGTCAAACAGCGACCCTACGATGCGATACTCATGGATGTCCAGATGCCGGAACTTGACGGTTTGGAAGCGACGCGTCGCATCCGCGCCCTCTCCCAGGCAGAGGATGACCGCTTTGCCCGCATTCCCATCCTCGCCATGACGGCGCTGGCCATGGCCGGGGACCGGGAGAAATCCCTCGCGGCGGGGATGAACGACCACATCACCAAACCCATAGACCCGAACTATTTGAAATCACTCCTGGTGCGTTGGGTCAAGGTGCCCGAATCGCGGCGTATCCGCGACAAGAAAGCGGCGCCGGGGCAGACTCAGGAGAGGAACCGCCTACTGGCGCTGAAGCACCTTGATGCCGAACAGGGCATCCATCGCATCGGCGGGAACCCGGATTCATACTACCGGCAATTGGTGCGCTTTCGTGACCACTACGCCAATGCGGTGGAAACACTCAAGGGTTTGATTGAGGAACAGGGTATCGATGCCGGAGAGGATTATTGTCATGCCCTCAAGGGGGTCTGCGGCAATCTCGGCGCAACGGAGTTGGCGGCCTGCGTAACGGCAATGGACCGTCAGCTCAAACAGGGTGAGAGACCGGCAGGGGAAAAGTTCGAGCAAATGGACAGCCTGATGAAAAATGTCATTCGGGAGATTGAGGCACTTCCTGTGCCATCGGTAGCCGGGTCAGCGACCCCCCTGACTCAGGATGAGCTGGTGTTGAAATTAACACAGCTGAGTTCGTTGCTTGAAACGGATTTGGGCAGGGCCGAGATGCTACTCGGAGCGTTGTGTGCTCAAGTGGCCGGCAGTGACTTTGAAACCAATCTGGGCGATATTGCTAAAGCGGTGGATATGTTTGCCATCGACGATGCCAAGACTCTGATCTCGGCGCTATGCGAACGCATGGAGAAAGAGAATGAGTGAACTTCAGAGTGACCGATCAAAGATACTCATCGTTGATGACATCCCGGATAATATTCATGCAATGATGAGTATTTTACGGGATGAATTTGCCATCGTTGCCGCTACCAGCGGGGATAAGGCGTTGCAACTCGCAGCTGAAACTCCGCCTCCTGATTTGATTCTGCTCGATATCCGGATGCCGGGCATGGATGGTTATGAAGTATTGAGTCGCTTGAAGAATAATCCCGCGACGGAATCCATTCCTGTTATTTTCGTGACCGCACTGGACGATGAAGATAACGAAGCGCATGGACTTGACCTGGGTGCTGTGGATTACATTACAAAGCCCGCTAATCCCACCACCACTCTATTGCGTGTTCGCCACCAGATCGCATTGAAGAAAGCGCAGCAGGATGTGCGTGAAAGCGAGGAGATGCTTCGTGCCATTACCGATGCCGTACAAAGCGCGGTCTTTCTCATCGATGACGAGGATACTATCCGGTTCGTCAATCCGGCTGTACAGACGATATTCGGGTACACACAGAATGAACTGCTTGGAAAAAAACTGCATGCCATGTTTGTGCCTGAAAAAGATCGTGATAGGGCTAGTATGGGCATAGCGGCGTTTAAAAAAACAGGGGAGGGATCGGTGCTGATGAAAATGCAGGAGATGGAGGCCCTCCATAAGGACGGAACAGGACTGTCGATACTTGTCCATGTAGGCAGAATTATGAAAAACGGTCGATGGTGGGCTGCGGGATCAGTCATAGATATTACAGAGCTGAGAAAGGCTCAAGCGGATCTTCTCAAGACCCAGCAGGAGGCTATCCAGGCAGGGCGGTTGGCCTCGATCGGTTTTCTTGCGTCAGGGATAGCCCATGAGATCAATACGCCCGCTCAATACCTTACGAATAATCTCGCATTTTTAGGAGATTCAGTGGATGCGCTTCGCCTGGCCCTCACTACAGTACAGAGGATCTCTGAATCCCCAACCGATACAGAAGCAATCGAAATATTTAAAGCAGAATGTCCACCGGATGAGGTGGAATTTCTTCTCGAAGAATTACCCGATGCAATAAGTCAATCTCGATCCGGAATTGCGAAAATCGCAAAAATTGTTCAATCGATGAAAGACTACTCTCACTCCGGCGGATCGGGTAAGCGCTATGAGAATCTATATAAAGCACTTGATTCAACCATCACGATTACACATAGCGCTTCAAAGGAGGTGGCTTCGGTTATAACGGATTTCGATCCAAATATGCCTGATGTATTCTGTAATATTGATGAATTACGCCAGGTATTTCTGAATCTGATCATGAATGCTATCCAGGCTATTGAGATGTCTCAAAATCGGAAGAACGGTTTGGGGGAAATTACTATTTCAACACGGGTTCATGATGATACCCTGTCAGTATCCTTTACCGATACTGGAGATGGGGTATCTGATGAAATCCGTGATCGAATATTCGATCCATTCTTCACGACCAAGGAGGTAGGGCAGGGCACCGGTCAGGGACTTAATATCTGCTACGATATCATTGTAAATAAACACAATGGAAAAATTGAGGTTGGAAATGCGCCAGACGCAGGTGCGATATTTACTGTCTATCTGCCTGTTGATGAGCCGGCACCTTAATATGTCATAAGCATGGCCTTGATCAGTAGGTAAACAACGACGGATTACCCAAAGTGCAAATTCCGCCATTCTCGAGTTTCTGAGGGTCGTTCACCAAAAAGATCGCCGTAGTCCTTGGCAAATTGACTCATGTGCCAAAATCCCCATTGTGAGGCGATATCCGTCACGCTCTCTGTACGCTCGGATTGAAGAAGGGCGCGACGGACACAATTAAGTCGTGATGTTCGTAAAAACTGAATCGGACTGATTCCGACGATGCTTTCAAAACTGTATTGTAGGGTACGGCGGCTGACATGGGTTGCTTGGCAAAGATCGGTGATCGTAACGGGGTTGTCAGGATTTGAAAGAATAAACTCACGGGCCATATCGACGACTTTTTTTCGGTGGTGATAACTGCGGGCGCGAGCAGGCTCGGGTGTTTCGGTTTTGAGAATTTCCAGCAAAGCAAGCATTATGATATCACGCGTCATGCGGTTGGCCGGGGCGTTGCCTTGCTTGTTTAGCAGGTGTGCCAGGAGAAAACGAACATCCTGCAGCGTTTTGTTGGGTACACTAAGGCGACCGTAAGCGGTCAGTTCCCTGATGTTGATGCTTACCCCATGAGTGCGTGCGGTCTGCATCAGGGTTTCATGTTTTACAACCAGGCCGTAAATGTCGAAATCCTGTGGCGTGGCGAGATGAAATTCACAGCTACCCGGCTTGCACATGATGTCATTCGGGCGAATCGTCAGACCGTTAATACGACTCTCTTTCTGTTTATCCTGAGGTATTCCCAACCAGATGGAATCGGGCCAGACGATACACGTCTGATGCAGCGCCTGACTGGTTCGTTCGCGGAAAACCTGCAGGTCGTTGAAGGCCAATTCCATGATGCTGCCATGAAAGTTGCCTCGGCTGGTTTGATCATATTCCTGTTGCCAGTTGGTCAGGTTGCTTGCATGTAAGTCTGCATCAAATGCTTCGAATCTATTCATCTTTGCGCACTCTTTTGGTGCGGTTTCGTCGCTATACATCTAAAGATCACCTATCGAGTCTTAGGTCGGTTTCCGAATTAGAAGAGTATTTGATTGATAACTTATTGATATTTATATAATTAATGTTTTTTGCTGTTTTTTGATAACCCACAGCAAGAGAGATTCTTAGTATTCAAAGAAAGCAAAACGTATGCCTTGTTGAGCGTTAACTCTAACGAGAGGAAATCTGTCGGATGCCTGGATTTATCAGAAACTATGTGCGTGTGGTGGATGCCATAAACCGCCGTATCGGCCGACTGACGATGTATGGAATATTCGCCATGGTCGGCGTGCTTCTTTGGTCATCGATCTCCAAGACATTCTTTTTACCCTCCTTGTGGACGTTGGAGACCGCCCAATTCATGATGGTGGTCTACTACATTCTTGGAGGTGCTTACGCTATCCAGCTTGAGGCCAACGTGCGTATGGATCTGTTCTACGGCGAGTGGTCAGTACGAAAAAAGGCCTGGTTTGATGCCTTTACCATTTTTTTCCTGATTTTTTATCTTGCCGTCTTACTCTATGGCGGGATTGAAAGCACCCAGTACTCTTTTGAATATAACCAGCGCAGCCGCACTGCATGGCAGCCCTATCTATGGCCCATCAAGGCGGTGATGTGCGTCGGTTTCATCCTGATGCTGCTGCAGGCCATCGCCGAGTTCTTTAAAGACATTGCACGCATTAGAGGAGAAGAGATCTGATGTCCTACGGCATGATTGCAATCACGATGTTTGCATCGATGATGGTGCTGATGGCCACCGGCCAGCGGGTGTTCGCGGCGATCGGTGCGGTGGCGGCATTGGCCGGACTCGTTCTGTGGGGTACCGGGGGACACGATATCCCCTTTACCGCAGCGATGAAGCTGATGAACTGGTACCCGCTGTTGACATTGCCCATGTTTATTTTCATGGGGTATGTCCTGTCTGAATCAAAAATCGCTGACGATTTGTACAAAATGTTTCATGTCTGGATGGGGCCGCTCCATGGTGGTCTCGCTATCGGCACCATCGGTCTCATGGTTCTGGTGTCGGCAATGAACGGTTTGTCGGTTGCCGGTATGGCGATCGGAGCGACCATTGCCTTACCCGAACTGTTGCGCCGCGGCTACGACAAGAAAATGGTGACAGGCGTAGTGCAAGCCGGTTCTTCGCTGGGAATTCTTGTGCCGCCCTCCGTGGTGTTGGTGCTTTACGCCATGATTGCACGTCAGCCGGTAGGCCAGTTATGGCTGGCGGGGATTGTGCCTGGTCTGGTTATGGCACTGTTGTTTATCGTTTACATCGCAATCCGCTGTCGGATGCAGCCTGAACTGGGACCGGTTTTACCCGCGAAAGAGCGTCAAATACCCATAGCGGAGAAACTGCGTCTGTTGCGCAGTGGGTTGCTGCCTCTCGGAATCTTCCTGGTGATGATGGTGCCGTTCGTCAATGGCTGGACGAGTCTGGTTGAAAGTTCCGCACTGGGTGCCATGGCAGCCTTTGTGGCGGCTATCATCAAGGGCCGTATGACGAAAACCGTATTGGAAAATTCCCTACGCCAGACATTGGCGATTTCATGCATGTTCATGTGGATTATTCTGGCTGCACTGGGCTTCGGCGCCGTGTTTGACGGATTGGGAGCGGTCAAATCCATCGAGCACCTGTTCACGGAGCAGTTGGGTCTTAGCCCCTGGATGATTCTGATTTTAATGCAGCTGTCATTCATTGTGATGGGCACATTTCTCGATGATACCGCGATGCTGGTGATCGTGGCTCCTCTCTATGTTCCATTGGTTCAGGCCCTTGGGTTTGATTTGATCTGGTATGGCGTGCTCTACACCGTGACCACGCAGATTGCGTATATGACCCCACCCTTTGGTTACAACCTGTTTCTAATGCGCGCCATGGCGCCGCCGGAAATTGGTTTGCGGGATATTTATGGGTCAATACTGCCATTCGTCCTAATTATGATTCTTGCTTTGGTGATGATCATGGTATTCCCGCAAATGGCTTTGTGGCTGCCGGAATACGTTTATGCAAAATAGCATTTTGCTGCAGGCAATGCTGAATGCAATAGCGTATTTCAACACATGGATTTAATCGAGAGAAACACGAATACGGCTATTCCGCCCATTATCTGTCAACGACAGTAGGAGAATGAAATGAACAATTCAAGACGTAAATTTCTCACATCGGCCGCGGCGCTAGCCGGTTCTGCAGCTTTGGCGTCGCCGCGTCTGTATGCGGCAAATCCGAAAATCAAGTGGCGTATGCAAACCTATGCGGGCCCCGCCCTTGCGGAGCACGTTATAAAGCCCGCGATTGAGAGTTTTAACCGTATCGCTGGTGAGGAGATGCAGATTGAGCTCTATTTCGCGGATCAGCTGGTGCCTACCGGTGAGCTTTTTCGGGCGTTACAAAAAGGTACTATCGATGCGGTACAGTCCGATGATGACTCCATGGCTTCTCCGACGGAAGTGACGGTATTCGGCGGCTACTTCCCATTTGCCAGCCGCTATTCATTGGATGTTCCCGTGTTGTTCAATGAATACGGACTCGCTGAAATCTGGGAAGCGGAATATGCCAAACTCGGGGTTAAACATATCTCGGCCGGTTCGTGGGATCCCTGCCATTTCGCCACCAAGGACCCCATTAACAGCCTGGCGGACCTGAAGGGTAAGCGTGTGTTTACCTTCCCAACGGCGGGTCGTTTTCTTGCCCAGTTCGGTGTGGTGCCGGTTTCTCTGCCTTGGGAAGATATCGAAGTGGCGGTACAAACCGGAGAGTTGGATGGCATCGCCTGGTCAGGCATCACGGAAGACTACACGGTAGGCTGGGCCGATGTAACTAACTATTTTCTTACCAATAACATCTCCGGCGCCTGGGCGGGTTCCTTCTATGCCAACATGGAGAGCTACAACAAATTGCCTGACAAGCTGAAAGAGTTGCTCAAGGTCACTATGGACAGTTCACACTACTATCGTCAGTGGTGGTATTGGGGGGGGGAAGCGAAATTACGTGTTAATGGCAGCAAAATGAAACTGACCACGATTCCGGACGAAGAATGGGCACAAGTCGAAGCGGCCGCGCATAAATTTTGGGATGAACTGGCAAAACAGTCTGAGACAAAGGCCAAGGTGGTCAAGATCTTTAAAGAGTATAACGCGGTCATGGAAAAGGCCGGTCGTCCCTATCGTTATAGCTGATATCTCCCCGGCGGATTTAGGACTCTTATTAACCCGGCACCTGAACATAGCATATTAAGGTGCCGGGTTAATGATTTCTGAATTTGAGTTAATACCTCGCTCATGAGGGGGTACACTAGCCTATGGTGCAACACTCATCCTTTCAGTTTCGCCATACAGTCGGCAATCGCACCTTTGGTTTTCGCAACCTTGCGGAACTGATGGCAAAGGCAACGCCTGCCCGGTCCGGTGACCGACTCGCGGGTATCGCTGCCGAATCCGCCGAGGAGCGTGTGGTTGCGCAAATGACCCTTGCGCAAATGCCGCTCAAACGTTTTTTGCACAATGCACTGATACCCTATGAAGAGGATGAGGTGACACGCCTGATCTTCGATGAGCACAATGCTGGGGCATTTGCACCGGTATCTCATCTGACGGTAGGTGATTTTCGTGACTGGCTGCTCAGTGATCTCGCAACTCCGGCGATGCTTGAACAGATACGTCCCGGCATCATGCCCGAGATGGCCGCCGCCGTGAGTAAGATCATGCGCAACCAGGATTTGATTCTGGTGGCAAAGAAATGTCATGTCTCCACGGCGTTTCGAAATACCATTGGGCTGGCGGGTCATCTGTCCACACGATTACAGCCCAATCATCCAACCGACGATTTGACAGGCATTGCGGCGAGTATTTTAGATGGTTTGTTGTATGCCAATGGGGATGCGGTGATCGGAATCAACCCCGCAACCGATAACCTTGCCCAAGCCTGTCGCCTTATTAAAATGATGGATGATGTCATCCGTCATTATGAGATTCCCACCCAATCATGTGTTCTGACTCATGTGACGAATACCATAGAAGCCATCAATCTGGGGGCGCCGGTAGACTTGGTATTCCAATCAATCGCCGGAACCCAGGCAACCAACGAGAGTTTTGGGTTTAACTTGGCAAATTTGGCCGAGGCTCATGAGGCTGCGCTTTCGCTCAGGCGCGGTACCGTGGGGAGCAATGTGATGTACTTTGAGACCGGGCAGGGTAGTTCACTGTCTGCCAATGCCAACGGGGGTATCGATCAACAAACTTGCGAGGCGCGTGCCTATGCGGTTGCACGCAAATTCAATCCTCTCCTGGTCAATACGGTGGTCGGATTTATTGGTCCGGAGTATCTGTTCAATGGCAAGGAAATTACTCGTGCCGGGTTGGAGGACCATTTCTGCGGAAAACTGCTGGGCATTCCCATGGGATGCGATGTCTGTTATACCAATCATGCCGATGCGGATCAAAATGATATGGATAATCTGTTGACACTGTTGTGTGTTGCCGGTTGTACCTTTGTCATGGGTATTCCCGGCTCGGACGACATCATGCTCAATTACCAAACAACATCTTTCCATGACGCTTTGTATGCCCGCCGTGTACTGGGTTTGAAACCGGCGCCGGAGTTCGATGCCTGGTTGAGACGGATGGAAATTTTTCGCGATGACGATCAATTCACTCTCAATCATCAGATTTCTCAACGTTTTCGACGTTCACTCGATCGTTTGCTGGGACCTTAATAATGAATAGTTCTTTCCCGGTTCATCCGACAGATGCTCCTGTGATCGACAATCCCTGGGCTTTATTGCGGCGCTATACCGATGCGCGAATCGGGCTTGGCCGAGCTGGCGTCAGTGTGCCGACGAAACATCTGTTGGAGTTTCAGCTGGCGCATGCCAGAGCTCAGGATGCCGTGCACAAGCCACTCGATACAGACGCGCTGGCTGAGCAGTTGAACACCCGGCCATGGTGTCAGTCTGACTTGCTCAAGCTGCACAGTCGCGTCAGGGATCGCACGCAATACCTGCAGCGCCCCGACTACGGACGTCTGCTTGATGAGCCGTCCTTGCAAAGGTTGAATCGTCACTGTAACGAAAAAGACGGCTGCTGGGATTTGGCGATAGCCATTGTAGACGGATTATCCGCATTGGCGATTGAGACGAATACGCTACCGTTTCTGGATAATCTGGTTCCTGAATTGCTCAACGGTTCGTCTCCCTGGACGATCGCGCCACTGTGTATCGTTGAACAAGGGCGTGTCGCGATCGGCGATATCATTGGCGAACAACTCCATGCCCGTTGTGTGCTGGTGCTGATCGGTGAGCGGCCAGGACTCAGCTCGCCGGACAGCATGGGGCTTTATCTGACATGGGCCCCTAAATCAGGGACCACCGATGCTCATCGAAATTGCATTTCCAATATCCGTCCGGCGGGACTTGGCTATCAGGAGGCGTGCCACCGGGCTCTGTATCTGCTCAATGAAGCGCGTAGAAGAAAGATATCCGGTGTTCAGTTAAAAGACCGTACGAATACCGAAGCGGTGAGTCTTGGCAATGACGATCACAGTTTCCTAACCGAAACAGAGACTTGACGGCATATCACGCCTGAACGTTACGCATCGGGCGGCTGATCCAGATAACCACGGTCAACATCAGAAACAGGATTCCGGACGCCCAGAACAGGTCGATGGCTGACAGCATGAAGGCCTGGCGGTTGAGCTGGTATTCAATCGCACCGAGCGCCTGCTCCGGGGTCAACCCCAAAGCCGAAAGCCCATGCAATGCCTGGCGGGTGTTCGCGTCGTAGGTCGTGATGTGCTCAGTCAGATGGGCATGGTGCATTGCCGCGCGGCTGTCCCATAGGGTGGTTGATATCGATGCGCCCATGGCACCGGCCATAATACGGATGAAGTTGGACAGCCCCGCCGCCGCGGGTATCCGCTCCGGAGCGAGGCCCGAAAGCGTCACAGCGGTTAACGGAACGAAGAAGGTTGCCATGGCCGCGCCCTGAATCAGCTGTGGCCAGACCAGGCTCATCATGTCCGTGTCGGTGCTGAAGTCGGCGCGCATGAAGGCGGTGATGGCGAATATCACGAAGGCGAAACTGGCCAGCAGACGCGGGTCGGTGTGGGGCATCATGCGCCCGACCAGCGGCGAGAGCAGCAATGCGAGAATTCCGATCGGAGCGGTGACGAGACCGGCCCAGGTGGCGGTGTAGCCCATGTATTGCTGCAACCACAGGGGCATGATCACCACGATACTGAAAAAGAGTCCATAGGCGAGGGACAGAGAGATTGCACCGATGGTGAAGTTGCGCCCTTTAAACAGGGTGAGGTCCACCACCGGATGGCGTTCGGTCAGTTCCCATACCACGAAGAACGAGAGTGCCACCAACGATATGATGGCCAGTAGTAGGATCTCACTGGAGGTGAACCAGTCCAGTTCCCGACCCTTATCGAGCATGATCTGCAGGGCTCCGACCCCGACTACCAGCAGGCCCAGGCCAATCACATCGATGGGTAGCTTGCGGGTGACCGACTCCCGCTGTTTCAGCATTCGCCAGGTCAGCCAGGCGGCGATCAGACCCACCGGCACATTGATGTAGAAGATCCATGGCCAGCTGTAGTTGTCCGAGATCCAGCCGCCCATGATCGGTCCCAGGACCGGCGCCACCATTGTGGTCATGCCCCACATCGCCAGGGCCATACCCGATTTTTCCCGGGGAAAGCACTGCAACAGCAGGGCCTGGGAGAGGGGGATCATGGGTCCCGCTACCGCCCCTTGCATGACCCGGGCAGTGATCAGAAGCTCCAGGCTGGATGACATGCCACACAGCAGAGATGCAAGCATAAACAGCAGGACCGAACCGACGAACAGCCGCACCTGACCGAACCGTTGGGTCATCCATCCGGTGAGGGGCACGCTGATGGCGTTGGCCACCGCAAAGGATGTAATGACCCAGGTGCCCTGACTGGGACTGACCCCCATATCCCCGGCGATTGTGGGGATGGAGACGTTGGCGATGGTGGTGTCGAGCACGTTCATGAAGGTCGCCAGGGAGAGCGCAACCGTGGCGAGTACCAGTGTGCCACCGGTTAATGGGGGTGGTGATTGTGCCGGTTTTGCCATGCGAGGGGATCCGTAAGCGGTTGCTTCAGCGGCCGAGGCTTTGATGCACTGCGATCATCGATGGTTGTAGCGCCGCCATATCGTCTGGGGATCTTGCCGTACCGGGAGCATGGCTTTGTGCTGCCTCCGGAGCATGACTTGTCATGCCACGCAGATTGGCCTGGATGATACTTTGTACCAGGGCATCGGCGTCGCTGTCCTGGCGGGTGTAGACCGCCGTTCGATCGCTTGATTGTTTGCGCGAGGCGGAATCCGCAAGCTGGTTGCCGCTCTGATCGTGCAGATCCACCTTCACCCGCATTGACAATCCAACCCGAAGTGGATACTTGGAGAGCTCGTCGGTGTCGAGGGCAATCCGTACCGGTACTCGCTGTACCACTTTGATCCAGTTGCCGGAAGCGTTCTGGGCCGGTAGCAGGGCGAAGGCCGCCCCGGTGCCCGCCGACAGACCGACCACTTTACCGTGGTACTCGATTGAGTTGCCGTAGACATCGGATGTCAGTGTTACCGCCTGACCGATACGCATCTGGCGCAATTGACCCTCCTTGAAATTGGCATCAACCCAGAGCTGATCCAGGGGGATCACCGCCATCAACGGTGCCCCCGGCGCAACCTGTTGGCCTAACTGTACAGCCCGTTTGGCGACATAGCCGGAGACCGGAGCCGGTATCCCGGTGCGCTCCAGGGCCAGCCAGGCTGCGCGGACTCGGGCCGCTTCCTTCAACACGTTAGGATGCTCAGCGACACTGGTATTGTCGATCAGGGCGTGATTCGAAGCGTACTCTTCCCGTGCGGCAGTGAGTGCCGCATCAGCGGCGGCCAGCGTGGTGCGGGCATGCTCCAGCTCTTCGGAAGAGATCGCGCCGCTGTCGTTGAGGGCCTTGCGACGGGACAGATCATCCCGGGCCTTTACCACATCCGCCTTGCGCAACTCCACCGAGGCGGCCAGTGAGTCACTGGTCGCGAACAGTGTACGTACCTCGCGCACGGTCTGCGCCAACTGGGCCTTGGCCTGGTCCAGGGCCAGTTGGGCGTCGGCTTTGTCCAGTTCCACCAGGGTCTCTCCCGCGTTGACATAATCGGTGTTGTCGGCGTGGATCGCGAGTACCGTACCGTGGGTTTGCGGTGTGATCTGCACGACGTTGCCGGCTACATAGGCGTCGTCGGTCTCCTCGATATAACGGCCGACGAGGTTCCACCAACTGGCGTAGCCGATACCGGTGGCTACGAAGATGACAACCAGGAGCATCATCATGGGTTTGCGCTTGCGTTCGGGTGGGGTTTCAGGCCCAGTGGAGTCGTTTTCAGTCTGGTCCATTCTTTTCTCCCTGTTGGATATTGAAATCGCCGGTCGTTTACCGCTTCGCCCAAGGCGAGGGTTATCCCTGACCAACGCTGTGGTAGGCCGCATCATTCATCGGCCGAATTGGCCAGCATACGGCGCAGATAGTGCTTCATGGTCTCCAATTCTTCCTGGCTGAAGCCACGCAGATGCTGGTTCAGTACCTTGACGGCAATCGGAGGCAGCTTGGGGTAGAGCTTCTGTCCGGCCCGGGTCAGGGACAGCCGTACGATGCGCCGGTCTTCCGAACTGCGTTCACGCCGGATCAGACCCTTTTGCTCCAATCGGTCAAGCATGCGTGTCATCGATCCGGTGTCACCCGCCATGCTGCGACTCAATTCCGAAGCCGTATTGGCGCAGCCATTGGCGATTTTCAGCAACGTACCCCACTGCGCCCAGGTGATATCCAGTGGTTCGAGTTCCGTATCGATGGCTGCCACAAGCCGAGCTCGAACCTGGTGCAGTAAATAGCCCAGACTTTCGTCCATGGTCCAGGATTCCACACGGTAGAGCGGCTCGTCGTCCTGTCCGGCCTCAGCCGGTGGCGTGGTGACGGATGCGGATGGCTTTTTTCTGTTCATGAAAGGAAGAAATGACCCAAGTGAGGGTTGATAGCTGCTTAGGCAGGAAAATAACTGCTTAGGCAGTAATCGTCAAGAATTATTATTAAATACCCGTATATAAACAAGGTATTCCCGCGTTTCCACGCTCCGCATGGGAATGTATACCTCCCTCGTTCCCACTCCCTCGTTCCCACGCTCCGCGTGGGAATGCATACCCTGGCCATGCAGTAGTGCCAGGGTATGATGTGATCGTGTAAACACGGGTCTGCATTCCCACGCAGAGCGTGGGAACGAGGCGAATTCCATCCTTAAGAAGCGCGATTGTAGGGGGTGTCTTCCGTAATGCCCTGATTCGCAGAGCCGGTCTGTTCCACCACGAAGGACACGAAGGATCACGAAACCGGATACGCAGAGTCCCGGCTCAAACCCAAGACACTGCTTGTGTTATCCGATTTGAACGCTGAAAGTTGCGTTAAAAGCTCGACCGCGATTGGCACAAAGGAGCGCCGCTCTGGGTCAATGAACTGGCGGGAAAATTCGCCTGGCATTGCCACTCCATGCTGGTTCCGTCCATCACCATGCGGGGGGCCAGTACCAGTTTCTTTTCCTGGCCGAAACCTTCATTCAACCACACGACGATAGCGCCTTGCTCACCCATCAGAACTTGGTTAATGTCGCTGCTCTTGAGGTTTTCCTGGTTGAATCCCATGTCCTGGGGTTGTTCCGGCCAGCCGCCGTTCATCATGTAATATTCCTGGACGGCCATCTTGATCGGCATGAGTTGCTCCATGACCTTGATCAGATGGCTCTGAAACTGAAGAGGATCGGTCGTCGCAGGTTCTTCACCCTTGGCGACATATTCCGAGTCGCCCATCAACTGGCCGCCTAACTGGGAGTGCTGATCCGGGGCGGTAAAGACGTGAACGGTTTCCTGCTTGATGTCGGAATCACAGGCAACCTGCTGGTAGACCAGTTCTCCGTCCTCGTTGAAGCATTTGTAGAATTTACCGGCCATCGCCGTATGGGTGGGAGAAATGACTGCCGCAGCAATCAGTAGGAATCCGATCCTGCCTTTGTTCATGAGTGATTTCACCGCTCGGTTGTTCCCGCTAATAACGACACGACACTAGTTGGATGGCGGATCAGGTGTGTCGATGATGAAATCGATGACCCGCCGGACGCATCTCGACTGTCCGATAATAACCAGTCACCGCGCAATCCATCAACACCTTGCCCGCCTGTTTGCTCAAAGGGACGCGGAATCGGCCGATGAACTACGGCATAGGGACTCATAACAGGGTTTTCGGGGTGTTGCAGGATGCTGTCCGGACAATCTGCCAGACAAAACACGGTCAATTTGAAGATTTTTCATGTCAGCAAGGGCATTTTGCTTGTCCAGTATTCAGTAATCACTATAAAATTAGCGCTTAAGGCACTGAAATATTATCTAAATAATTGGTAAGGCTATGAACAGTCGAATCTTTGCTCTTGGACTAATGGCCGTTGGTTTCTGTCTCATGGATGCGGTTCCGGTTTTTGCCGGCCAGGGGTTTGATGTGTCTTATGTCTGGTCGCGAAATCTGGCCGCTGTGAAGGACTACCGTGTCCAGGTCATGAGGATACTCGGACACAGTTTCGAACGGGATCTGGTCGTCGTCGCCGAGGATAACCTGTTTGGATTGGTCTATCGACGCAACGGCGATACCGACAGTACCGCTCGCCTGGTGAAATCCCATTCGGCGCTGCTGAAGAAACGGGGGCTTGACGCGGTCAGTCCGATCCAGGCGCGTGACTGGAAACCGGCGAATGAATCGCCCTTGCCCCAACATATCGAAACCACCATCAGCCAGGCCGAGCCCCAGGCCCCTTCGCAAAACGTCAACAACCTGGAGCAGGCGGTTGAGGCCTATATCGATGAGTTGCGCCGTACCGGTAAACTCGCCAGCGACGAACGCACCGGTTGGTCCGTGTATGACTTCACAACGGGTCAAAAGCTGGTGACAATCAACGAGGATGTCCAGTTCCAGGCGGCCAGTCTGGTCAAACCCTTCATTGCCGCGGCGTTTTTTCAGAAGGTTAAGGACGGCGCCTTGAAATATGGGCCTAAAAGCCGTCGCCATATGCAACGGATGATCCAGCATTCCAACAATGCCTCGACCAACTGGGTGATCCGCCAGGTGGGTGGACCTCAGACCGTGGAGAGACTACTCAAGCAGCACTATCCCGGCATCTTCCAGGATACTCTTTTGGTCGAATATATTCCGGCCAACGGTAAAACCTACCGCAACCGCGCCTCGGTTCATGACTACAGCCGGTTTCTCTATGCCATCTGGAACCAGGGAATCGCCGGGGCGGACGAAATCAAGCGGTTGATGGCCCTGCCGGGATCCGATCGTCTCTATACCGGTGTTCCGGAGGTACCCAAGGACACCCGGGTCTACAACAAAACCGGCAGCACCGCTCGCCTGTGCGGTGATATGGGTATCCTCAGTGTGAAAGGTTCGGATGGCAAACGCTATCCCTACATCCTGATCGGTGTTATAGAAAAGCAGAACAGCGCCAAGAACTACACGACCTGGATCCGTTCCCGAAGCAAGGTGATCCGGGATGTCTCCGCGATTGTTTACAAGGGTGTGATCGCTCACCACAGCGATAGCTAGTGTACCCCGTCGCATATAGTTCTTGTTTCTTACCCCGTGAGGGTGTACCGTGTCTTGCACAACACAGCCTCAGCCCTCATCTATTTCGCGTTATCTTCACTGTTCCCTTCGGTACATCTGAATCAAGCCATAGCATGTCTGCACGGTATGTGTTGTACGCCGACGATGAATGTCAGCGTTTTTATTCCATACAAATTTAGGTAATTACAGATGTCAGAAAGACAAACCGGAACCGTGAAGTGGTTCGACAACGCCAAGGGTTTTGGCTTTATTGAGCGGGAAAACGGCAAGGACCTGTTCGTCCATTTTCGCTCCATCGCGGGCACTGGCCATCGCTCTCTGGAAGAGGGCCAAAGGGTCGAGTTCTCTGAAGTTGCAGGGCAGAAAGGGCCTCAGGCCGATAACGTCACGCCACTGTGATTTGATTGCAACCGGACGATGCCGTTTCAGGCATCGTCCGGTCTATCGCCGCCGGGCATTCACAGCCGGGCTTTCCTTCTCAGTCCGTCGCAATGGATGGACTGCTTGTCAAACAGGATTTGAGCATTGATTACCCTATCCGTTCGTGGCTTGCCAAAAAAAACCACCGAAGAGAGTCTGACGGCCCTCTTTGCACAGCACGGCGTGGTCCGTGATCTGAAACTCTCGCGTGACATTTTTACCGGCGATTGTCGGGGATTCGCCACCATTGACATGGAAGGGCACGAAGCGCGTGCCGCCATGGCCGCGCTGGATAACAGCGTTTTCGAGGAGAGTCTGATCCATGTGGGTCCGGATCGCATGAAGCAGCGGCGTGGCGGTAAGAGGCGTTGATTGACTTGTTCGGTGTGAAAAGAAGAAGATAATCGAAAGAAAAACTTAGGACGCGCGAAGTGGTTCGATAAGGAATACTGAATCTAACGGAAATCTCCCCACAGGGTCTGGATCGCGGTGATGGCTGCCAGCGGCGCGGTTTCAGTGCGCAGTACCCGGGGACCCAGCCGAACACCCAGAAAACCTCGGTTCCTGGCCTGCTCCCGCTCTTCGGGGGCGAGGCCGCCCTCCGGTCCGATCAGGACTGTTACCGAGCGTTCTGGCCTGCTGAGGTCAGTCAAGGTTTGTTCACTACGATGGTCGAGTAGCAAGGCGTGTCCCGGCAGCGCTTCTTCCAGTGCGGTGGACAGTTCCCGAGGGTCGTCGAGCCGCGGCACGCGGCAACGTCCCGATTGTTCACAGGCACTGATCACCACCTTGTGCCAGTGATCCATCCGGCTGGTGCGTTTTTTCTCATCCAGTTTCACCACGCAGCGCCGGGTCAGCAGCGGGGTGATGCGGGTTACCCCCAGTTCCGTAGCCTTCTGCAGGGCAAAATCCATGCGCTCGCCCCGGGAGATGCCGATCATCAGATGAATGGCGAGATCGGGGGGCGGTTCGTGACGCAACGGCTCGCCGATGTGGGCTGTGACAGCCTGTTTGCTGACCTGGGTGAGCCGGGCAGCATACTCCTCGCCCTGGGGTGTGAAGAGAATGAGCGGGTCACCCGTGCGCAGCCTGAGCACTTGGCGCACATGGTGCGAGGATGCCTCGTCCAGGGTCAGGGGCACTCCTTGCGACAGGGTTTGCAGGGTGTGGATGCGCGGGATTCTCAAGGTGTTGCGTTCAGCCGGCCACGCCCTGGGTTTGGTCGTCCGTCACGGCGGTCTCCACTGGTTTGCGTTGGGCGAGTCGCTTATCGATCAGGTTCTTGGCGGTGATCATCAGACCCAGTCCGATGAACGCACCCGGGGGCAGGATCGCCACCAGCATGCCGGGAAAATTCTCGATCTTCAGGGTCAGCCCCTGAGCGATGTCGCCGAACATCAGCTGGGCCTGGTCGAACAGGGTGCCCTGGCCTACCAGTTCCCGCATCCCGCCCAGGGTCATCAGCACCAGGGTAAAGCCGATGCCGATACTCAGGCCGTCGAGCAGTGAGCGGCTGAAGCTGTTCTTCGAGGCAAAGGCCTCGGCCCGGCCGATGATGGTGCAGTTGGTGACGATCAACGGGATGAAGATGCCGAGAATCTTGTAGAGTTCGTGAAAGTAGGCGTTCATGCCCAGTTCGATGGCGGTCACGAACGAGGCGATCACCAGGACGAAGACCGGCAAGCGTACCTCCGGGCGTACCAGATTGCGGATCAGGGAAACCGTGCCGTTGGAGGCGACCAGGACCACGGTGGTGGCGAGACCCAGGCCGAGACCGTTGATCGCGGTATTGCTCACTGCGAGCAGCGGGCACAGGCCGAGCAGGGCGACCAGGGCCTGGTTGTTGTGCCACAGACCGTCGCTCACGATCTGCCGGTAGGAGTGATCAGCCATGGGCGGCTCCCTCGGGTTTTGCGCTGTTTTGCCGGTCGTACAATGCGTCCTTGTGGTCGCGTACGTAGAGCAGGGTCTTTTTTACCGCCTCAACCACCGACCGGGGGGTGATGGTGGCACCGGTGAACTGATCGAACACACCGCCATCGCGTTTGACGGCCCATTTTTCCAATGGAGGGTTATCCAGGGATTTGCCGGTAAAGCCGTAGATCCAGTCCGAGCGCCGCTCCTCGATCTTGTCACCCAGTCCGGGGGTCTCCTTGTGGCTGATCACCCGGACTCCGCCCAGGGTGCCGTCGTAGTCTACCGCCACCAGCAGCTTGATCGGTCCGCTGTAACCGTTGGGCACCATGGTGGTAAGCACAGCGGCAACCGGTTGCTCCAGCTTGCGCCCGCGATAGACCATGGTTTGGGGAGCGCCGAGATCGTCCGGGGCGCTGATCCGGATGACATCGGAGACCATGTCGTTGTCCACACTGGCTTCCGGGACCAGGGCGTGCAGCGACTCCAGCAGGGCCTCCCGCTCGTTCTGCTCGATACGTGCCGCGGTAGCCTTATGGGTAAACGCGACCAGGGCGGTCCCGGCTATGGCGAAGGCCCCGAGAATCACGGAAGCCATGAGTATGGCGCGGCGATTATTCATTGTTGACCGCTCCGTGTCCGTAGGTGCGGGGACGGGTGTAATAGTCGATGGTGGGCGCGGCCATGTTCATCAGCAACACCGCAAAGGCTACCGCGTCCGGATAACCGCCCCAGGTGCGGATGATGTAGACCAGAACGCCGATCGCGATCCCATAGATCAGTTGTCCGGCCCGGGTGGTGCAGGCGGTGACCGGGTCAGTGGCGATGAAAAACGCCCCCAGGATGGCCCCGCCGCTGAACACATGGAACAGGGGGAAGGGGTAGCGTTCCGGGTCGAACAGCCAGAACAGGGCGGCCATGCCGACCAGCCCGGCGAGGAACGCCAGGGGGATCTGCCAGGTGATGGTGCGCTTGTAGACCATCCAGATGCCGCCCATCAGAAACCAGTTGCCGACCCACTCCCAGCCCAGACCGCCAAAGTCGCCCCACAAGGGACTTTGGCGGATCTCGCTGATCATGATGTCCTGGTCCAGCTTGGTGCCCATCTCGTCCAGGGGGGTTGCCATGGTGATAGCGTCAAGGCTCAGGCCGGTGGGCAGTATCCCGGAGAACTTATAGGCCAATACCTGGCTCAGGCTCAAGCTATGTTCGGCGAGCATTCCCGGGGGCAGCCAACTGGTCATGGCGACCGGGTAGGAGATCAGTAGCAGCACGTAGGCCGCCATGGCCGGGTTGAACGGGTTATAACCCAGACCGCCGTACATCTGCTTGACCATGATGATGGCGAAGGCCATGCCCAGTACCACCAGCCACCCGGGCATCAGCGGGGGGATTGCCACCGCGAACAGCAATGCGGTTACCACCGCGCTGAGATCCATCAGCACCGGTTTCACGGGGCGTTTGCGCAGGCGGATCACCAGAGCCTCGAAGGCCAGGGCGGAACCCACCGCGAGGATGACATTCAGCAGTACCCCCCAGCCGAAATAGAAGATCAGCGCGGCGGTGCCGGGCAGTAGGGCGAGCACTACCTGTAACATCACCCGGTCGACCCGGTTGGGTTTCAGGGTGTGCGGGGAGCTGTGGGTATGAAATTCCATCAGGAGGGCTGCTCCGGTTGTTCCTGGGATTTCGACTCGGCGGCCCTGCGGCGCTGGTCGACCGCGTCGATCTGGCGTTGCTGGTCGGGGGTCAAATTATCCGTGTTCCTGGGCTTTTGCGCCTGCTGGGCCTTTTTTTCAGCGGCTCGTTTCATGGCCGCTTCGATGGCGGCCTGCTTGGCATCCTTGTCGTCTCCAGCGCTGGCCCGGGCGGGGGCCGGTTTCTTCTTCGCGGCCGGTTTGTCCAACGCCTCTTTCTTCTGTCTCAGTTTCGCCTTGCGCTCCGCCTCGAGGCGTTCCAGCCGGGCGACCCGGAATTCATGGCGGCGCTTGGCCCGCTCGGATTCCCTGCGTTCCTGTTCCGCCGCCCAGCTTTCGGTCTTGGCGAAACGAAAATAGTGTACCAGGGGGATATGCGAGGGACAGACATGGGAGCAGCAGCCGCATTCGATGCAATCGAACAGATTGTAGTCCTGGGCTTTTTCGAGATCCTTGGCGCGACTGTACCAATACATCTGCTGGGGCAGCAGATGCGCCGGGCAGACATCGGCGCAGCGTCCGCAGCGGATGCAGGCGCGGGCCGGCTCCGGTGGCGGAAGCTCGTCCTCGCTGGGACACAGCAGACAATTGGCGCCCTTGGTGATGGGCACCGCATCCGTGGTCAGATCGAAGCCCATCATGGGGCCGCCCATGATCAACTGCCGGGGTTGGTTGCGGTAACCACCCGCCTGTTCGATCAGATCCTGGGCCAGGATGCCGATCGGCACCTGATAGTTGCCCGGTGCCTGCATGCCTTCACCGGTCAGGGTCACCAGTCGGGAGATCAGCGGGCGACCCTCCAGCACCGCGTCGGCGATCGCCGCCACGGTAGCCACGTTGTGGCAGATGACCCCGATCTGCGCAGGCAGCCCCGAAGTAGGAACCTCGCGCCCGGTGAGGATATGGATCAGCTGTTTCTCGCCACCGCTGGGGTAGAGGGTGGGGATCCGCACCACCTCGATGTTTTCGTCATCGCGCAGGGCCTGGAACAGGGCGTGGATCGCCTCGGGCTTGTTGTCCTCGACGGCGATCAGGCACTCTTCACTCTGCAGCATGTGCTGCAGGATGCGCACCCCGTCCATCACTTTGTCGGTGAAATCCCGCATCAGGCGGTCGTCACAGGTGATGTAGGGTTCACATTCCGCCCCGTTGATGATCAGGGTCTTGATCGGCTTCCCGGGATTGAGCTTCACCGCGGATGGGAAGGTGGCGCCCCCCATGCCGACGATCCCCGCCTCACGGATGCGGCGGCGCAGGGTGTCCGGGTCAACCCCGCGAAAATCCCGGATCGGCTCCGCCAGGGTCGCCCACTCATCCTTACCATCGGGCTCGATGACAATGCACAGATCGGAAAGCCCCGAAGGGTGGGGGATGGGGTGTTCACCGATCGCCACCACCTGACCGGAAGTGGGGGCATGCAGCGGGGCGCTTACCGGGGCCGGGGAGTCGGCGATCTTCTGACCCTTGAGCACTCGCTCACCGATTGTGACCAGGGTCTGGGCCGGGGCGCCGATGTGCTGTTGCAAGGGCAGCACCAGACGTTGGGGCAGGGCGATGTTCTGCAGCGGTTTCTGCAACGACATCTCCTTGTGGTCGGGGATATGCAGGCCGCCATGGAAACGCCACAGTTCCCGGGTCTTGCCTTTCTTGGATTCTACATACATCAGAGTGCCCCGCTCGCGATCTCGTCCGTACCGCTCTGGGGGAAGGGCCAGCGCCAGTTGCTTGCATGGGGTTTGATCGGCTGCATCTCAATGCAGCTGACCGGACAGGGGGGCAGACAGCGTTCACAGCCGGTGCACTCGCTGGCAATGACCACGTGCAGCTGTTTTGCCGCGCCGATGATGGCATCCACGGGGCAGGCCTGCAGGCACAGGGTGCAGCCGATACACTCCTGCTCCCGGATCAATGCTACAGCCTTGGGTTTTTCCTCCGTGCCTTCCGCGTCGACCGGCACCGGATCGCGACCGAGCAGGTCGGCCAGCGCGATCATGGTCGATTCACCCCCCGGCGGGCAGCGGTTGATATCCGCCTCGCCCCCGGCAATGGCTTCGGCATAGGGTCGACAGCCGGCAAAACCGCATTGGCCGCACTGGGTCTGGGGCAGGATCTTTTCGATCTGGTCGGTGATCGGATCCCCCTCCACATGAAAACGGATGTTGGCATAGCCCAGCAGCAGGCCGAACAGGGCGGCCAGTGCGGTGATGGTGAGGATTGCGATCAACATGTCATCACCTTCATACCGAGACCAGACCGGCAAAACCCATGAACGCCAGTGACATCAGGCCGGCGGTGATCAGGGCGATGGCGTTGCCCTGCAGGGGTTCGGGGACGTCGGCGACCGCGACCCGCTCGCGGATGCCGGCAAACAGGATCAGCACCAGGGAGAATCCCGTGGCGGCGCCGAAACCGTACAGGGCGGATTCGATGAACCCGTGTTTTTCCTGGGTGTTCAACAGAGCCACGCCCAGCACCGCGCAGTTGGTGGTGATCAGCGGAAGGAAGATACCCAATACCTGATAGAGCATCGGGCTGGTCTTGTGCATCACCATTTCGGTGAACTGCACCACCGCGGCGATCACCAGAATGAAGGCGATGGTGCGCAGGTACTCGAGTCCCAGGGGCATCAGCACATATTCATTGACCAGGTAGGAACAGATCGCCGAGAGGGTCAGCACGAAGGTGGTCGCCAGACCCATTCCGGTGGCGGTTTCCAGCTTGCGCGAAACGCCCATGAACGGGCACAGGCCAAGAAACTTGACCAATACGAAATTGTTAACCAGCACGGTGCTGATCAGTATGAGGGCGTACTCTTGCATGGATAGACCGAAATTCAATCAGTGTATTAAGGATAAGCGGCCATTTGCGCGGATACAACTCGTGAGTATGAGGTGATTTCCTGAACGGTGGGCAATATGAGTCATTTGCAGCCTGTCCGCATTGATAAGCCGCAAACGGTGGGAAATGCCGATCAATTAGGCCGGCGTGTCCGGGGTTGGCGGTTTAGGGCTGTGTCTTGATGCCCTGCAAAATGGCGTTTATGGTACCCGGACATAACGACAACACGAAGATGCGAGGAAAACATGAAACTGGAATCCCTGGCCCTGCACGCGGGCTACCAATCCGAACCCACCACCAAATCGGCCGCGGTGCCTATCTACCAGACCACCTCTTATACCTTCGACGATACCCAGCACGGAGCCGACCTGTTCGATCTGAAGGTGCCGGGCAACATCTATACCCGCATCATGAACCCCACCACCGCGGTTCTGGAGCAGCGTCTGGCGGAGATGGAGGGCGGTATTGGTGCCCTGGCCGTGGCTTCCGGCATGGCGGCTATTACCTATGCGATCCAGTGCATTGCCATGAGCGGCGATAACATCGTCAGCACCAGCCAGCTCTATGGCGGTACCTACAACCTGTTTGCCCATACCTTCCCGCGTCAAGGCATCGAAGTGCGCATGGCCTCCTTCGACGACTATGAAAAACTCGAAGGCCTGATCGATACCAAGACTCGGGCGGTGTTTTGCGAATCCATCGGCAACCCGGCCGGTAACGTGGTGGATCTGGATAAGCTGGCGCAGATCGCCCATCGCCACGGGGTACCCCTGATCGTTGACAACACCGTGGCCACTCCCTACCTGTGCCGCGCCTTCGAGCATGGCGCCGATATCATCGTCCACTCTCTGACCAAGTACATCGGTGGTCACGGCACCACCATCGGCGGCATCATCATCGACTCGGGAAAATTCGACTGGGTGGCGAACAAGGAGCGCTTTCCCATGCTCAACGAACCGGATCCTTCTTATCACGGAGTGGTTTACACCGAGGCCCTGGGAGCGGCGGCCTATATTGCCCGCTGCCGGGTGGTGCCCCTGCGCAACACCGGGTCGGCCCTCTCCCCCCACAGCGCCTTTCTGATCATGCAGGGTCTCGAGACCTTGGGCCTACGCATGGAACGCCATTGCCAAAACAGCCTCAAGGTGGCCGAGTACCTCAAGCAGCATCCCCAGGTGAAATGGGTCAACTACGCGGCGCTCCCCGAGAGCCCCCACTTTGATCGCTGTCAGAAGATCACCAAAGGGCAGGCATCGGGCATCCTCAGCTTCGGGATCGAGGGTGGCGCGGATGCGGGTGCCCGGTTCATCGACGCGCTGCAGATGATCCTGCGCCTGGTCAACATCGGAGATGCTAAGTCTTTGGCCTGTCACCCGGCGACCACTACCCATCGCCAGTTGAACGAGCAGGAGTTGGCAACAGCTGGGGTGAGCGCTGACATGGTGCGCCTGTCCATCGGGATCGAACATGTGGATGACATCATCGCTGATATTGCTCAGGCGTTGGATGCCGCTCAAGGCGCATGAACACAGAGCGGTGTGACGGGAGCGTGGTATTTAATGCCGCCGTCTGTCAGCAGTCGCCGGGATGGAGCATAGCGGAATCCGGGTGAGTGACGGCGAATGGATCGCCCCCGGATTCCGCTGCGTTTCATCCAGGCTGCGGGTTGAATTTGGGTATTTCAAGAAAAATATGGACAATCAAGAAGTTAAGATACAAATCACTCGGCAGCCCGGTCTGCTCCCTATTGTCCAGGGGTTTCCAAAAATGGTGCTGCCTGCCGCTAACATCTATCTTCACAAGCCGGAGATGAAGGTGGATTGGCTGACGACTGTAGCGCAACAAGACTCGATATCTCAGGGGCTTATCGTTGCATTTGTGAGTCGGCATCACAGGTTGGCAAAAATAGTTTCTTGGTATGTGATACCGGAACACGCCGGACGAGGTCTGGGTCAACAGCTGATAGCGGGTCTGGAGGCTTGGTGTCTCAGCCAAGGCATCGAAAACATGACCCTTGAACTGAGGGATTCAAACGCCTCTTATCCGGTGGCCTCACACATTTTGCAAAAGCAGGGATGGAATCAACAGCAACCCCTGGTGCATCGTTTCAAAGTGGCGGCAGAGACCTTGCGGAATCTGGAATGGGATCGCTATCGACGCAAGCCATCCGGTCTCGAGGTGACACCCTGGAAGTCGATTTCAAACCGGCAATACACGGAGTTGCTCGAACGCTGGCGTCATGACGATCAGTTTCGCAGGGAACTTCTGCCTTTAAGCGGCGAGAAAGGAATCGACAAAGCACTCAGTTTGGGTCTGTGTCAGCGGGAAAAAGTGATCGGGTGGCTCATGGCTGTCCGCATTCGATCGGATTTGATTGAATACTCCTCGTTATACGTTGAGCCTGAGTATCGTTCATCCGGTGCAACGATTATGTTATTGGGTGAAAGTTTTTTACGGCTCGCGGACTCTCGGATTGAAAATGTCATATTTCAAGTCAAAGTCGAAAATGACCTGATGCTCAGGTTTGTACGCAAACGCTTTGATCCGATTTTGAGTGAGGCGACCTTGTACCGATCTGAAAAATCCCTAACAGATTGATATTAGTAGACAGACGTCGGCTGAACATGGTTTATTAGGATGCTGGATTACAAAGAAACGGACAGCGAGTGGTATATGCGCACAGATCGGACTTTTCAAGTAAAACAAAAATCCCTCTCACTGAGCATTAAGAGAGCTTGTCTTGCTTTAGGCTGCGTTGGTTGCATGGCCGGGTTATCAGTAAATGCTGCAAACCCAATCGTGAGATCCAGTTCGCATGCGTTTGCGATTCCGGATGAAGTTGTTGAGAATATTATTGTTGGCCCGTCAATAACGACAATCGATGATAAGAAATATTTACAGTTTGTCGCTTGGAAAAGTCCTGATTCTGATTTTGTGTTCTACCAAAACATCATCGTAGGACCGATTGAACGCCTGTTTGATAGAACCACGCCTTGGGATGATTTGATATATTCAAGTCAGACCTTTTTGTTTAATCACCTCTCTGTCAGCAATAATCTGGTTGATCTTGACAGCGATGGGGTCAATACATTGGTTTATGGTGTTGATGAATACGATATTAATAATACGCCTGCGAGAGTATCCACGGATATATTTGATGGACAAGTTCCATATGGAATAACAGGTCCGATGGACTTTGTTGATGCTGATGGGGATGGGGATCTTGACGTTTTTATGTCCAGTCGAAAGCTGTATCAAATTAATGAATACTATGAAAACACAGGCACGCCGGAGGTTCCGGTGTTCGTTCTCGATCATGGTAATATCGAACATACTGTTGATCAATATTATCAAACACTGCCCGCGGGTTTTGTGAGCTATTTTAATTCACATTTTTCGCAATCATTTCCTTCAGAGTACCAATTCCCTTTGGTCTATGATTTCGATTCGGACGGGGATCTGGATCTGCTGATGGCGGGTGATGACGTCAGGGCACTGAGGTATTATGAGCAGTCGAGTAAGGATGGAACGCCCATCTATTCCGAACCCTTTGACTTGTTTCCTGTGAAGGATAGTAATGCTTACTGGGTAACAGATTTCGACACGGATGGAGATCTGGATCTGTTGGTTAATTCGGTGCCTGGAGAAATACAGTTTTACAAGAGAATCAATAGCAATCCCATCCGATATGCAAGTCCGGTCACAATCACGAATTTTCCACAATGGTCAGGGGTCAGCTCGATTGGCGCGCCTGATTCTTATTCCGTTTTGACAAGCAGTGAAATATTTGCAGATGTGAATAACGATGGGTATCAGGATATGCTGGTTACTCAAGTAACCGATTCTCAGGAATTTCGATTATTACTGCTGATAAAACAAGAGGATAATAATGCATTCAATCAATTACTTGTTTATCAAGGAAATGATATCGACTTCAGATTGTATTATGATGTGAAGTTAATCGATGTCAACAATGATGGCATGGTCGATGTGGCTCTACAGTTTTCGGATGAGTTTACCCATGAAAAGCAATCTGTACTGCTATTTGAACAATACTACCGTTTGACCTTTTCCGCGCCGATTGAACTGGCAGCAGATGCTGTGGTGTTCAAACCATCCAGTGACAACAATTTAAAAATCGATATCGATGGTGATGGCGATATCGACACCGTCAATAACCGGGGCGTTACCTGGAATCTCGATTCCAGTCCGGGTTCTGTTATGAATTTTTCAACCCGTTCTTATGTTGGAGAGGGTTCCGATATTCTCATCGGTGGCTTTATCATCGAAGGTCAGTCGCCTCAAACGGTAATTCTTCGGGGCATTGGTCCCAGCCTTGCGGAAAAGGGCGTGAAGTCGCCCTTGCAAGACCCCCATATCTATCTCTTTTCGGGGGACAGGCTGATCGCCCATAACGACGATTGGCAAGCCGCCAAGGATGCCGGCAAGATCGAGTCGGCCGGTATCGGATTGGAACATCCCAAGGAGTCCGGCTTGCGCGTACGTCTTGACCCGGGCGTCTACACCGTTCACCTGAAAGGCAAGCCGGGGGATACGGGGGTGGGGATCATCGGTGTGGATGCCGACAATCAAATGCCAACCAATTCTCTCCAGGTGAATATTTCCGGTCGGGCGTTTGTCGATGAGGGCGAAGCGATCACGATCGGTGGGTTTGTCATTGAAGGCGATACACCGGTCAAGGTGCTCATCCGTGGGCTGGGTCCGCAACTTCGGAATAAAGGTGTGAGCAATGCGCTTGGCGACCCCAATATCACGCTTTTCTCAGGCAGTACCGTCATTGCCAACAATAACGATTGGAAGAACGGTGCGCATGCCTCGGAAATCGCGGAACTCGATATCGCTCCCGAACATGACAGGGAGGCCGCGATACTCAGGGAACTGGCGCCGGGTACCTATACCGTTCACCTGCGTGGTGCGACGGGCAATGCAGGGGTGGGTATCATCGCGGTGGACCGGCTCTGATGGGATGCGAGTATCATCGCCGTTTTTAACCAATTAAGCGTATTAATGAATAGATTCGACTTCAGACCTATTGAAGGAATGAGATTAAGTGAAAGAAAATATGGATGCAATAATGATGAATTATCACTGTTTGAAAAAAAGAAGCAAGCTGTCAAAAGGGATTAAAACAGCGCTCTACTCGTTGAGTGTTGTCGGAGCATGTGTGTGTTCTTCTGTCGATGCCTCAAATCCGGTTGTACGTTCAAGTACGCAAGCATTTTCAATCCCGTATGAGGTGGTTGACAAAATTGTAATAGGTCCGGCTATTACAACAATGGGTGGGCAAAATTATCTACAATTCGTTATCAGTACTGACCGTGATAATAGCTATCAAAATATCATTGCCGGGCCGGTTGACCGGTTGTTTGATAGAACAATTCCTTGGGATGATCAGGTTTATTTAAATCAATCATTCGATTTTGATTCGCTAACATATCCCTATTCATACCTGATTGATTTGAATAATGATGGAATCAATACGCTGGTGTCTGACAATAAAGAATATGACATCAATAATAACAATGAAATAATATCAGAAGATGTTTTCAATGGCGCGATATCGTTTGATGCTTTCGAGGATGCTATGTTCCTCGATGTGGACGGTGACGATGATTTGGATGTTCTGGTCTCTGATTGGAAATACGGTGGTAGTAGATTCTATGAAAATACAGGATCTCCCGAGGTGCCTGTTTTCAGTCACAGTAATAGTGATGTGGGCGATGTGCTGAGTGGTTACTTTGGGACATTGCCGGTCGGCTTTTATGACTATTTTACCGCTTTGTTTCCTTACTCCTTCCCATCTGTGTATGACTACCCGATAATTTTTGATTTCGACACGGACGGCGATCTTGACTTGCTGATGGCTCGGGATGTACCTAACGATATAAAATATTTTGAACAATCCAATAATCAGGGCATGTCACAGTATTCTGAGCCCTTTGCTTCGCTGCCGTTTGGTAATGCGAAAGCTGTTTGGATTACTGACTATGATACAGATGGTGATCTGGATCTGTTGGTTTATTCACTTGAAGACGAATTCTGCTTCTTTGAACGAAATAATCAAAAAAACCCCCATCAATATGCGGATCCGGTAACAATTACTAATTTTCCTACCTGGACGGGTAGTTATTTTCTAGGCATTCCGAATGCGATTTCCATTTCAGGTAGCAGGGGGGTGTTCGCCGATCTTGATAACAATGGGTATCAAGAGATGCTAGTCGTTCGCTCAACGGACTATAGAGAGTACCAATTACTGCTTTTGAAAAAGGGTGATGACGATCGGTTTGAACAACAGATCATCTATCAAGGTACTGATATAGAATATGGGGCCGTTGAACGATTGGAATTTGTAGATGCCAACAATGATGGAAAATTAGATATCGCTCTTCAATTTTATTACCCGGAAAATGGAGAAACTCAGTCTATCCTTCTATTTGAACAGCAAGAGCCGTTTACATTTGCTGGGCCTGAAACATTGGCGCCTGATGCCCTTAGCTTTACGCAGATTCGCGATACCTCTATTGATGTTGATTTAGATGGAGATGGTGATATTGATACTGTCTATAATACCGGCGTTGACTGGAATCTTGATTCAAATCCAGGTTCAGTCGTAAATTTCTCGACCCGATCATATGTTGGCGAAGGCGCGAACATATTAATCGGCGGATTTATCATAGAGGGTCGATCGCCTCAGACCGTTATTCTGAGAGGTATCGGTCCAAGCTTGGCGGATAAGGGAATTTCAGACCCGTTACAGGATCCCGAGCTGTTTCTTTTTTCAGGGGACAAGTTGATTGCGCATAATGACGACTGGGGTTTGACGGATGGTGCCGATATGATTGAAGCAGCGGGAGTCGGCTTGGAATATCCTAGAGAATCCGGCCTGCGTGTGCGTCTTGATCCTGGTGTCTATACTGTTCATCTCAAGGGTAAACCCGGCGATACGGGGGTGGGTATCATCGGTGTGGATGCCGACAATCAAATGCCAACCAATTCGCTTCAGGTGAACATTTCCGGCCGGGCGTTTGTCGACGAGGGCGAAGCGATTACGATCGGTGGGTTTGTCATAGAAGGCGATACACCGGTCAAGGTGCTCATTCGCGGGTTGGGTCCGCAGTTGCGGGATAAGGGTGTGAGCAATGCACTCAACGATCCCAATATCACGTTATTCTCAGGCAGTACCATCATTGCCAGTAACAACGACTGGAAGAACGGTGCGAACGCCGCGGAGATCTCACAACTCGATATTGCTCCGGAACAAGACAGGGAGGCCGCGATACTCAGGGAGCTTGAGCCCGGTACCTATACGGTTCACCTGCACGGCGCGACGGGTGATACGGGAGTAGGTATTATCGCGGTAGATAGGCTCTGATTACCGATTCATAAAACTTACTCCGGAAATCGGGCATGGATTGTGGGCAAGGTCTGTTTTATGCGAAGACATCGATGTATGGATTATGATTTGTTAATACACAGAAGTGAATTGTCAAAGGGGATTAAAAAGGCGCTCTATTCACTGGGTGTTTTTGGAGTGGTTGCATTTTCTTCGGCCGATGCCGCAATTCCCACGCTACGTTCCAGTACGCAAGCGTTTTCAATTCCAAATGATGTGGTTGACAGGATTGTAGCGGGGCCTGCTGTTACATCATTGGGAGGACAGAGATATCTGCAGTTTTTAACTAGGACTGATCAGGATGGAAGATATCAAAATATCATTGCGGGACCACTCGATAAATTGCTTGATGGAACCATTTCATGGAACGACCTGATTTATTTAAATCAATCAGTAAGTTTCGATGTGCGGTTTTATAAGGGTTGGTATCCTTCGTTACCGCATGCAACAGCTTCTCTGGTTGATTTGAACAATGATGGAATCAATAGCCTAATTGTTTCCGGGAAAGAATACGATATTAATAATAACAATGAGATAATATCGGAGGATGTGTTTAACGGTGAGGTGAGTTTAGGTGATGATGCCTATGCCAGGTTCGTCGATGTAGATGATGATGGTGATCTGGATGTCTTTACCTCCAGTTGGAAGGCTGGTGAAGGAGATGGCGTTTTCTTTGAAAATACAGGTACTCCAGAGGCACCTGTGTTTTTACGTCGGAATGATGATGTTAATGACGTAATGGCTAATTATTATTCGACATTACCAAGCGGGTTTTACGACTATTTTGATTCTATGTTTGAATATCCTTTTCCTGATGTTAATACTCCGGTAACGAGATATGACTACCCGGTGATATTTGATTTTGACTCGGATGGTGATCTTGATTTGCTGATGGGGCGTCAATTGCCAAGTAGATTAAGTTATTTTGAACAGTCAAATATCGATGGTGAAACGCAGTATTTCAACCCCTATCCTTTGGTCCCGTTAGATAATCAGGATGCCGTTTGGGTAACTGATTACGATACAGATGGGGATATGGATCTGTTGGTTTATCAAGGTCAAAGTAATATCCTATATTTTGAACGAAATAATAAACTTCGTAATCACTATGAAGATCCTATAACAATTACTAATTTTCCCGTTTGGCAGAATCCTGGTTTCTGTGGAATGCCGAATGCATATTCTATTTCAAGAAGCGGGGAGGTGTTTGCGGATCTTGATAATGATGGATATCAAGAGATGTTGGTTGTTTATCAGAATGATTATCAAGAGTATAAGTTGATATTACTGGTAAAACGTGATTTTAATTTTTTTGAGCAACGCATAATCTATGAAGGTACTGAGATAAATTACGGTGTGTCCGAGCGGCTGGAATTCGTTGATGCCAATAATGATGGTAAATTAGATATTGCGCTTCAGTTTTATTACCCGGATAGTGAAGAAACTCAACCTATCCTTCTGTTCGAACAGCAAGATCCGCTCACATTTTCTGGGCCTGTATCATTAGCGCCAGATGCGCTTAGCTTAACTCAAATTCACGATAACTCGGTCGATGTTGATATCGATGGAGATGGTGATGTTGATACGGTCTATAATTCCGGTGTTGACTGGAACCTTGATTCGAGTCCTGGCTCGATCGTGAATTTTTCGACCCGATCCTATGTCGGAGAGGGTGCGAACATATTAATCGGCGGATTTATCATAAAAGGTCAATCACCTCAGACCGTTATTCTGCGAGGTATCGGTCCAAGCTTGACGGATAAGGGTATTTCAAACCCGTTGCAAGACCCCGAGTTGTTTCTTTTTTCAGGGGATAAGTTGATTGCGCATAATGACGACTGGGGTTTGGCGGATGGTGCCGATATGATCGAGACAGCGGGCGTCGGCTTGGAACACCCTAAAGAATCCGGCCTGCGGGTGCGTCTTGATCCTGGTGTCTATACCGTTCATCTCAAAGGTAAGCCCGGGGATACGGGGGTGGGTATCATCGGCGTGGATGCTGACAATCAAATGCCAACCAATTCGCTTCAGGTGAACATTTCCGGCCGGGCGTTTGTCGACGAGGGCGAAGCGATTACGATCGGTGGGTTTGTCATAGAAGGCGATACACCGGTCAAGGTGCTCATCCGCGGATTGGGTCCACAATTGCGGGATAAGGGTGTAAGCAATGCACTCAACGATCCCAATATCACGTTATTCTCAGGCAGTACCATCATTGCCAGTAGCAACGACTGGAAGAACGGTGCGAACGCCGCGGAGATCTCACAACTCGATATTGCCCCGGAACAAGACAAGGAGGCCGCGATACTCAAGGAGCTGGAGCCGGGTACCTATACCGTTCACCTGCGCGGAGCGTCGGGTGATACAGGGGTAGGTATCATCGCAGTAGACAGACTTTGGGCGTGAGTCGGATTGTAGGTTGTCTCCTGATTGGCAGAAATTTGTCGGAAAATTTTACATGCTGAAAAATGCATGAAAGATAACATTCTGAGTTACTTGATCTTTATAGGACTGGCTCGATTTTTGTTTGATCCTTCAGGATCAAAATAAAAGGGAGTATTTGTTCAATGAAGAAGATTAATCGGTTTTCTGTAGTGATGTTTTTTATCGCCCTGGCTGGACCAGAGGCTGTCCTTGCGGCATCTATGTATCATGCCATCGAGGGTGCAACTCATCATTTTAACAATGTTAACGGTCAGGAATCCGATGTTTACAAAGAACTGACCGGGGTGACGCTCGGCAATCCGATTTCCTATGTTTTCATGCGGGATGGCAGGATGACGGAAGATGAGAGTAGTGGCGGCTTTTCGGGGTTCTCAGGTTTATTCTCGAGCAGTTGTCAGCCATCCTCTGCGTATTACAAAGTGCCGGGTTTCACTGATGTGGCCTTGACCGGAGGTGCTTCGAACGGATCGGGATTTGTTGATCTGAGTCCCTTGGTATCCCGAGAAGACATCGGCTCATCCGGAGACTTCTCCAATTGGCTGGCCAGGACTTCGCTTAACACCGCATTGGCACGTATGACCCTGACGGATGACGCAAAGAATCACAATCAGTACTTTCATGATCTCGTACTGACTTCAGTGTCCACCCAATCGCCTTCAACCTCGGTTCCGGATTCCACAACCTATCTCCTGGTGAGTCTGGGTCTGATCGGTATGGGACTGGCACGGTGTAAAGACTGTTTATCCTGAACCGATGACTATTTGACCCGCATCCCCGGCTGAGCCCCCTCGTCGGGGTTCAGAATGAACAACTCTTTGCCCCCCGGTCCCGCGGCCAGCACCATGCCTTCCGATACCCCGAAGCGCATCTTACGCGGCGCCAGATTGGCAACCATGACCGTGAGTTTGCCCTCCAGGTCCTGTGGGGCATAGGCCGATTTGATGCCGGCGAATACGTTGCGGGTCTCCCCGCCCAGATCCAGGGTCAGGTGCAGCAGCTTGTCGGCGCCCTCCACATGGTCCGCCTTGGCGATGCGGGCGATGCGCAGGTCCAGCTTGGCGAAATCCTCGTACTCGATGGTCGCGGCGATCGGGTCTTTGCTCAGGGGCGAGTTCCCAGCCGGCTGGGCCGCCTTGGCCGGCGCCTGGGCGGCCAGATCCTCTTTCGAGTGCTCCAGCATCGCATCGATCTGCTTGGGATCGACCCGAGTCATGAGGGGCGTGAACTTGCCGATCTCATGTCCGCTCAGTGGGGTGGCCAGTTGTTCCCAGGTCAGGGGGTCGATCTGCAGGAAACCTTCCGCCATTTCCGCGGTTGCGGGCAGGATGGGGCGCAGGTAACCGATCAGCAGCCGGAATAGGTTGAGGCCGTCGCTGCAGATCGCCTGCAGCTCCGCGTCTTTTCCATCCTCTTTGGCCACCACCCAGGGTTTGCGTTCGTCGATGTACTGGTTGGCCCGGTCGGCCAGGGCCATGATCTCACGTACCGCGCGGCTGTACTCACGCTTCTCGTAATGCCCGGCGATGGCCTCTCCGGCGGTCACGAACTCATCGAACAGGGCCTGCTCGGATACCTGTTCGGCCATGCGTCCGGCGAAACGCTTGCTGACGAACCCGGCGCAGCGGCTGGCGATATTGACCACCTTACCCACCAGGTCGCTGTTGACCCGAGCGGCGAAGTCCTCCAGGTTGAGGTCGATGTCGTCAACACCGGAACCGAGCTTGGCGGCGAAATAGTAGCGCAGGTATTCCGGGTTGAGGTGATCCAGATAGGTGCGCGCCTTGATGAAGGTGCCCCGGGATTTGGACATCTTGGAGCCGTCCACGGTGAGGAAGCCGTGGGCAAACACCGCGTTGGGGGTGCGAAAACCCGCCCCATGGAGCATCGCCGGCCAGAACAGGGTGTGGAAATAGATGATGTCCTTGCCGATGAAATGGTACAGCTCGGTCTGGCTCTCCGGGGACCAGTACTCGTCGAAGTCGAGCCCCTCGGTCTTGTCGCACAGGTTACGGAAGCTGGCCATGTAGCCGATCGGGGCGTCGAGCCAGACGTAGAAGTACTTGCCCGGATGATCGGGTATCTCAAAGCCGAAGTAGGGGGCGTCCCGGGAGATGTCCCACTCCTGCAGTCCGGCCTCGAACCATTCGCCCAGCTTGTTGGAGACTTCGTTCTGCACGTGACCGGCGCCGGTCCACTCCTTCAACATGGTTTCGAAATCGGCCAGTTTGAAAAAATAGTGGTCCGATTCCCGCTGTTCCGGTACTGCGCCGGAGACTGCCGAGACCGGGTTTTTCAGTTCAGCGGGGGAGTAACTGGCGCCGCACACCTCGCAGTTGTCCCCGTATTGATCCTCCGCACCGCACTTCGGACAGGTGCCCTTGATGAAGCGATCGGGAAGGAACATCTGTTCTACCGGGTCGTAGGCCTGGGTGATGGTGCGCTTGGCGATGTGCCCGCCGTCCCGGTTGCGCTCATAGATGGTGTTGGCGCAGACCTGGTTCTCCGGCGAATGGGTGGAGTGGTAGTTGTCGAAACCGATGCGGAAGTCAGCGAAGTCGGCCTGGTGTTCTTCGGCGACCCGGGCGATCAGGGTTTCCGGCGCGATGCCCTCCTGGCGGGCGCGCAGCATGATCGGGGTGCCGTGGGCATCGTCGGCGCAGACGTAGAGGCATTGGTGACCGCGCATCTTCTGGAAGCGGGACCAGATGTCGGTCTGGATGTACTCCACCAGATGTCCGATGTGGATCGGGCCGTTGGCATAGGGCAGGGCGCTGGTGATCAGGATCTTACGCGGGGTGTTGTTCATAGGGGCTTCGACTTGCAGACTTGGGTTCCAGACCCACCAGAGGGTGTCCGGGCTTGGTGAGAAAAACGCGAATTATCGCATATCCGGGCATGGGGAAGTAAGCCCGGTCCCACACTCCGGGAAGATGTTGTGTTCCGTTTGATCACTTCATCGATCGGTCACGATTCGGACACGCAAAGCTCACATCCCGGCAAATCCCTTGTCATGATCGGTCCGTATGCTCCTGCTGATTTAATTCGGGGAGCACCGTCTTGTTGAACGTAGAGCAGGTCTTGACCAATCGATTTCCGGGCTTTTTCGAAAAGCAGCCGAGTCTCCTGACCCGTCCGATGCTGAAGGTTCTGCGCATGTTGTTCCGGGAGCGGGAGGTCAACCGTTTTCTCCAGGAACACCAGTCCCTCAGGGGATTCGATTTGATCGAAAAGGTCCTCGAATACTTCGACCTCGATTACCTGGTTTCGAACAAGGATCTGGAAAACATCCCATCCAGCGGCCGGGTCATCGTGGTGGCGAATCACCCCCTGGGAGCGCTCGATGCCCTGTGCCTGATCCAGATGATCAGCCGGGTGCGCCGGGATATCCGGGTGGTGGCCACAGACCTGCTCACCGCCATAGAGCCCATGGGGGATCTGCTGTTACCGGTGGACAACCTGGGCGGAGGATCGAATCGCCGTGGGGTCAAGCGGATCCACGCGGCCCTTGAGCGGGAGGAACTGGTCATCATTTTTCCCGCCGGCGAGGTTTCACGGCTGAGACCCAACGGGGTCCGGGATACCCGCTGGAAGAGTGGTTTCATGCAGTTCGCGCGGCGCACCGGTTCACCCCTCCTGCCGATCTACATCGACGCCCGGAACTCCCCCTTGTTCTACGGAGTCTCGATGCTCTATAAACCGATTGCGGCACTCCTGCTGGTTCAGGAGATGTTCCTGCAACGCTCCAACACCATCGCCTTCCGGGTCGGAGAACTGATCCCTTTCGACCATCTGAACGTGGACGGTATCCGTCTCAAGTCCCGGGTGAAGATGGTGCGCAAGCATCTCTACCGGATCTCCCAGCGCAAGTCCGGGGTGTTCACCACGGAAAAAAGCATTGCCCATCCGGAATCCCGCCAGGCACTGAAAAAGGAACTGAGTAAGGGCCAGGTACTGGGTGAGACCCGTGACGGTAAGCTGATCCTGCTGATGGATTGGGAGCCGGGCAGCGCCTTCATGCGGGAGATCGGGCGGCTGCGGGAGATCAGCTTTCGCAAGGTGGGCGAGGGTACCGGCAAGCGTCGGGATACGGACAAATACGATCTGCACTATCGTCATCTGGTGCTTTGGGATGAGCGTGAACTGGAGATGGTGGGGTCCTACCGAATCGGTGAGGTGCGTGGGATACTCGAGCAGCAGGGCCGGGAAGGGTTGTACACCCACAGCCTGTTCAAATTCGACGATGCCTTCGACAGTTATGCCCGTCAAGCTATTGAACTGGGACGCAGCTTTGTGCAACCCCGCTACTGGGGTTCACGGGCGCTCGATTACCTGTGGCAGGGGCTGGGTGCCTATCTGAGGCACCATCCTGAGATACGCTATCTGTTCGGTCCCGTGAGTATCAGTGCCCGTTACCCGAAACCGGCCCGGGACCTGATGGTGGATTTTTACCTGCGTTATTTCCCGCCGGCACGCTTTCTGGGCGCGTCACGCAATCCCTACCAGACCAGTCGGACAACCTGGGACGAACTGGGTCAGGTGTTTTGCGGCGATGATTACGAGGCGGATCTGCAGGAGTTGAAAAATCAGTTGGCCCAGTTCGACCTGACCGTTCCAACCCTCTACAAGCAATACACGGATCTGTGTGAGCCGGGGGGTGTGAGCTTTCTCGATTTCGGTATCGACCCGGATTTCGCGGGCTGTGCCGATGGGATGATTCTGGTGGCGTTGGACCGGGTCAAGGAGAGTAAGCGCAAGCGGTATATCGGTGGCTGATCCGTTATCCCAATCATTACATAATCAGCTGGGTAGAGAAGGCGTAGCCTGGATTCCGTTTCACTTCATCCAGGCTGATTGGATATCCGCCGCCAATGGACGCGGTATATTTTTCTTCAATACGCCCAGAGCCGAGAGAACCGGCTCTGGGGGGTGGATCAGCGGAACCTCACCGGTACGACTTCAGTGTCGCAATCCACATCGTTGCAGGCCTCGATAATGATGTAGAGGTCTTCAGGCAGACTGTCAATGAGGTCATCTATGTCGGTTGTGGGATCGTCATCGTCCTCACAGACCAACTCCAGGTTGTTATCGAACCAGCAATCCTCGTTGTTGTCGTCATCATGATCGCAACGACCGGTCTCTCCGCAATAGACATAGTAGAAATCGATGTCTTTGCCCCGGGAAAGGTCGCTGTTGACGCTCGCGTAAAACCAGGTGTAGTAACCACTGGCATTATCGTCATCGACCTCCCATACCAGTTCGAACTTACCGTTGTTGATGTTCGAATCGATCACAACCCGGCCATCTTCGAGTTCCGTGGTTGAGCCGTTGATCTTGAAGGTCTTGACCTTGACGTCGTCACCGCCACCACTGAAACATGCGGCGATGCTCAGGGTGAACAGGACCGTGGCCGAGAGTTTGATGATATTTTTGAACATATTCGGATTCCTCCTTCCTTGGGCAGTCAGGGAGAGTTCGGTGTCTTTAGGAAACTATCCCATTCCGTGTTAAATAGAGTCAAGACGTCGATTGTATCGGTTTGTATGCAGGCTGGATTTGATTTGCGCCGCAAGACTCGCCGATAAGATAGGCTTAGCCTAGCGCAATCCTGGTTGCTTCTCCATGCTCTGTTTCATGACGGGCCTCTGATTTTACAGATCTAAATGGCACCCTACACCAGGTAGATCCAGATCAGACCCCCAAGCAGAAAACGGTAGATGACGAAGGGCCACATACCGATGTTCTCGATGAACCGCAGGAAAAAATGAATGCACAGATAGGCGGTGATAAACGCCAGGCCGATACCCAGCCCGATGGATAGCCAGTCCACGGGGGTTTCACTTTCAAGCAGTTCCAGTCCCAGCAATCCCCCCGACAGCACGATCGTGGGAATGGATATCAGGAACGAGAAGCGGGATGCGGCCTCACGGGTCAGACCGAGCAGTAATCCCGCGGTCATGGTGGAGCCCGAACGTGAGGTGCCCGGGATAATCGCCATGGCCTGAAATACGCCAATTACCAGGGCATGCATCCAGTTCAGCGAGTATTCGTCCCGCTGGCGTTTGCCTAGCAGGTCCGCGAGCAGAAGCAGGATGCCGAAGCCGATGGTGGTGAAGGTAATGACCAAGGGGGAACGCAGGTCGGTTTCCACCAGGGATTTCATCAACAGGCCGAACACACCCACCGGGATTGTCGCCAGGACGATCATCCAGCCCAGACGGGACTCCCGGGAGCGGGCCGCCGGATTGATCCAGGAGCGGAAGAAGTCCCCGCCGATATGGATCACCTCGTGGCGGAAATAGCCGATAACCGCCGCCAGGGTGCCCACATGGACCGCCACGTCAAAGGCCAGTCCCTGGTCGGTGTAGCCGGTCACCTGGGGGGCCAGGATCAGGTGCGCGGAGCTGGAGATCGGCAGGAACTCGGTCAGACCCTGGACCGCCGCCAGGATGATGATTTGCAGCAGATCCATGTGCTCAGTTCTTCCAGGGGTTCTCGAGTTGTTTCTTCTCCCAGGCCAGGGAGGAGCTGGCGATGGTGGCCAGGTTGTCGTAGCGGGGTACCCAGCCGAGTACCTCGCGAACCCGCTTTGCGCCGGCGACCAGCTCCGGGGGATCCCCCGCGCGGCGTTCCGCCTCGATGATCTTCAAGGGTGCGCCGTTGGCCTCCTCCACGGATTTGAGCAGTTCGCGCACCGAGTAGCCGTGTCCGTAGCCACAGTTCAGGGTGTCGGACGCACCGCCTCGGCGCAGGTGATCCAGGGCTTTAACGTGGGCGTCGGCGAGATCTTCCACATGGATGTAGTCCCGCACCCCGGTGCCGTCCGGAGTCGGATAGTCGGTACCGAAGATGTACACCGCATCCCGTTTGCCCACCGCCGCCTCACAGGCAACCTTGGTCAGCAGGGTGGCCTTGGGGGTGGATTGGCCGATGCGCCCCTCGAGATCGCAGCCCGCGACATTGAAGTAGCGCAGGGCGATGAAGCGCAGGTCGCTGGCAAAGGCCAGATCCCGCAGCATCATTTCCGACATCAGCTTGGAGGTGCCGTAGGGATTAATGGGCTGGGTGGGTGCGTCTTCGTAGGCGATACCGGAATCCGGGATGCCGTAGACCGCCGCGGTGGAGGAGAAGACGAAATGCTTGACCCCGGCCTCGGCGCAGCACTGCAACAGATTGCGGGTGTTACAGGTGTTGTTGGCGTAATACTTGAGGGGGTTCTCTACCGATTCCGGAACGATAGTGTGGGCGGCGAAGTGCATGACCGTATCCACATCGTGCTCTTTGAGGATGCGGCTGACCAGTTCCCGGTCCCCCGTGTCTCCGACCACCAGTTCGCCGTGGAGCACCGCGTCTCGGAATCCCGTGGAGAGGTTGTCCAGGGTGACCAGGCGCTCTCCCGCCTCACCCAGTTGACGTGCCGTATGGCTGCCGATGTATCCGGCGCCACCGGTAACGAGAATCCCTTTTTTCGACATGGCTTTACTCCTGTTTAAAAAAACCGACCCATGATAGCGGGGGAGCGGGTCTGAGTCATGCCCGTTTGGTGAAATTCGGCAATATTACCGGGGCAGAGCTGAACCGAATGGTGAAATAACCAGCGTCATCCCGGCGCATGCCGGGATAGCAAACCTGATCAAGGAGGTCTATCCAACAGGAAATTAACCGCAAATGGACGCCAATCACCGCAAATTTTCTCGTTCCCACGCTTCGCGTGGGAATGCAGATCGCGGTACGGATCACACAACAAGGCTGATCAATACAACAGGCTTAGTAGGCATTCCCACGCAGAGCGTGGGAACGAGCTGAATATTACCGAAGTGGGTGGAGTCGAATGGTGAAAAAAACACGTCATCCCGGCGTATGCCGGGATCTAGGTGGTTCGAGGCCAAACAGCCGGTAGGTATTGAGACGTGTCTGTTCGGCGATGACCTCCCGGGATTCGTTCCGCAACTGGCTCATCTGTTCAAGGACTTCGATTATACGGGCCGGTTCGTTACGCTCCCCCCGGTGGGCGCAATTGGGCTGGTCCGGTGAGTCGGTCTCCAACATCAGTGATGTCAATGGCAGGCGTTGCACGAGTCGGTGCAGACGCTGGGCCCGGGGGTAGGTGATTGGTCCGCCGAAGCTGAGGTAAAACCCCAGATCGATCAACCGCAACGCTTGTTGTTCGCTGCCGGAAAAGCTGTGCAGCATGCCCCGTACGCCCGGGTAGCGTCGCAGGGTGTTGATCACCTCTTCCACGGAGCGCCGGGCATGAATGACCAGGGGAAGGTCGTACTGCCGAGCCAGGCGTACCTGGCCCTCGAAATAGTACTGCTGACGTTCGGGCTGAGGATCGGGGATATAAAAATCCAGGCCGCACTCCCCGATCGCCACCGGTTGCTCCCGTTCAATCCAATGCTGCAGGTCGTCGAGATGAGATTCCCGATGATCGCTCAGAAACATGGGGTGCAGACCGTAGCCCGGGTAGAGCCCGTTGTGGTCCCGGCACAGCTCGCGGATTCTCGGCCACCCGTCGGCAATGACCCCGGGAATCACCTGTTCGCGCACTCCCGCCGCATGGGCTCGCTGCAGCGCCTGTTCCCGGTCCGGGTCGAACGAGGCGTCATCGAAATGGCTGTGGGCGTCGATCAGCCGCGGGTGAACACCCATTGCTCACCTTTCGAAAGTTCCTTGTTGTAGGCATAGCCCCCGACTTTGAAGCGTTTCAGGGCCTCGGGTTTTTCCAGCCTTTTATCGATGATGTAGCGGCTCATCAGGCCCCGGGCCCGTTTCGCGAACACCCCGATCATCTGGTAAGCGCCGTTCTTCCGCTCCTTGAACTGCGGGGTGATGATGCGCCCCTCGACCCGTTTCGGTTTGATCGACTTGTAGTATTCGTTGGAGGCAAGATTGATCAATACATCGTCACCCTGAGCCTTGAGATCCTTGTTAATCGCCTGGGTGATGGTCTCGCCCCAGAACGCATAGAGGTCCTTGCCGGCCTCGTTGGGCAGTTTGGTGCCCATCTCCAGGCGGTAGGGCTGCATCAGGTCCAGGGGTTTGAGCACCCCGTAGAGTCCGGAGAGGATACGTAGATGTTCCTGAGCGAAGGCCAGGGATTCTTCGTCCAGGGTTTCCGCATCCAGCCCGGTATACACATCGCCCTTCATGGCGAGCACCGCCTGCTTGGCGTTGTTTAGTGAAAACGGGGTCTTCCAGTCGTGATAGCGCTCAAAGTTGAGGTCCGCCAGTTTCATGCTCAGCTTCATCAGCTCGGCCAGATCCAGCGCGGAGTAGTTGCGCAGATTCTCGACCAACCGCTGGGAGTCTTTGAGGAACCGGGGTTTGGTATGGGTCCGGGTGATGGGCGGTGTTTCGAAGTCGAGGGTTTTAGCGGGTGAAACGACGATCAGCATGATTCAGGTTCCTGCATCGGAATAGCCGCTCATCTTCCCTAGACTCACGGCAAATTACAACCAGTGACGGGTGTGGAAAATGACGGGGTATACTAGTGGTCGGGTCGGGGGCCGTGGTAGGCTTGCGGCTTCATTGGGTCGAGGCTCTGGAGCTGAATGAATCAATCGGACGGTCGAGTATTGGGGCGGCTATTGCCGGTCTTACGTAACCTCTATGCAGAGACGGTAGGTCTGGCCGCTGATGAGTCAGAGCTTCAGCTGTGGTACAACCGGGGCTATGCCGACGGTATGCTCAGCGCCATGTGTCAGCTGGGTTACGAACAGATATTACGGGGTGAGTTGCGGCCGTTCCCGGAACCGGTTTCACAGGAGAGCCCCTTTCTGCCCTGGGGCAAGGCCTATCGACACGGCTATGAAACAGGGGAGCGGGAGACCTCGGAAGTGTTGCCCCCTAATGGCTGAATATTTCGGGATGTGCCTTTGATCGCACAGCCAGAGTCTGCGTCAGTCGTTCAAAAAGTCACAGGCCAAGCGCCTACAATCATCAAAACAGAGGCAAGACATCCGTGAGGATCGTATCGTTCAACACCAATGGGATCCGCGCCCGGGCCCACCAGCTGCAGCAACTCAAAACCGTCTATGACCCCGACGTCATCGGGATTCAGGAGTCCAAGGTTCAGGATCCGGATTTTCCCCTCGAAATGGTGGAGGCGCTGAACTACCGGGCCTCCTATCACGGCCAGAAGACCCATTACGGGGTGGCGCTGCTCTCCAAGAGCGAACCCCTGGCGGTAAGCAAGGGCTTTCCCACGGATGCAGAGGATGCCCAGCGCCGTTTGATTCAGGGCCGCTACCGCTCGCCCAAGGGGGGTGAATTCAGTGTGATCAACGGCTATTTTCCCCAAGGGGAGAGCCGGGATCATGCGGTGAAATTTCCCGCCAAACAGAAATTCTACGCGGATCTGCTTGCCTATCTGCAAGCTCATCACAGCCCGGACGAGCCCCTGCTGGTGGTGGGAGACATGAACGTGGCGCCCCTGGATACGGACATCGGAATCGGCGAGGACAACGCCAAGCGCTGGCTGAGGACCGGCAAGTGCAGTTTTCTACCCGAAGAACGGGACTGGTTGCAGGCCATCCTGGACTGGGGGATGCAGGACAGCTTTCGCACCCTCAGGCCGGACGTGGATGACCGGTTCAGCTGGTTCGACTACCGCAGCCGGGGGTTCGAACGGGAACCCAAACGGGGGCTGCGCATCGATCTGATGCTGGCGACCCGGCCCTTGATGGAGGTCTGTACCGATGTGGGTATCGCCTATGATATCCGCGCCATGGAGAAACCGTCGGATCACTGTCCCGTGTGGGCGGAGTTCGATTTTTAGGCGCCCATGCCTGAGGTCACCCTGAGGTTCTACGAGGAGCTGAACGATTTTCTGCCATGCGCTTTGCGTAAGCGGGATCAGGTGCAGGGTTTCCAGCCCGGCCAGAGTGTCAAGCACCTGATCGAGAAACTCGGGGTACCGCATACGGAGATCGAAATCATCCTGGCCAACGGCCGTTCAGTGGGTTTCGACTATCACCTGCGGGATGGTGACCGGATTAGTGTCTATCCCATGTTTGAGGCCCTGGATGTCAGTGCGTTGCTGAAACTCCGGGAAACCCCTCTGAGAAACCCCCGCTTCCTGGCCGACGCGCACCTTGGCAAACTGGCCCGTCAGCTACGGCTGGTGGGTTTCGATACCCATTTTAACAACGATATGGGCGATCCTGCCCTGGTGGATTGTGCGATCTCGCAGCAGCGCATTCTTCTGACCCGTGACCGGGCCCTGCTGATGCACCGTGATCTGACCCACGGCTGCTATGTGCATGCCATCGATCCTCATCGGCAACTTGAAGAGGTGGTCGGGCGTTTCGATCTCGCTGCCCGAATGGCGCCCTTCAGCCGTTGCATGATGTGCAACGCAGTGCTCGAGACGGTCGATCCGGCAGAGATTTCCGACAGGCTGCCCAATCGGGTGCGGCACCACTATAATGAATTCTGGCTGTGCCGGGGTTGTGGCCGGGTGTACTGGAAAGGGAGTCACTATCGTCAGCTGTCTGCCTGGGTTGATGCGCTGCGAAATACGGGGGATTCATGATCAGACGATGGCTGATGACAGGGACCGTGGTGTTTGCCGGTCTGATGGCTGCGACCCCCGCGATGGGGGATTGCATTCGCACGGTCTTCAAGCACTACTGCCTGGGAGGCAGTTTCAGCCAATTGCTCAGGGAAAGACCCTCGGATTCGGCACCGGTAATCGACGGAGATCGCCGTGGTGTGGTCTACCGAAGTGAACGGGAGTTGATTTATGTGATGGCCTACCGGGATCGCATTTATAAGATCCTGCATACCTATGAACCGGCGAATCAGGTAACCTTTAAGGAGCTGCGGCGCCATCTGCAGGAAAAATACGGCCCCCCCATGGATCAGAGCGCCTTTCCGGATTATGTGCACAACATGGCCGGTAAAATCGGAGCGGTTCGCCGGGGAGAGGGTGAGATACAATTGCTTTGGAAGCTTCCGGGGGAGGCCTGGCATATCGCGTTGTGCTGGATGCGAAAACCCGGAATTTCAATCGCTTACCTGGCCAACGAGCTGGACGCCGAACAAAAAAAGGCGCGTCTGGACGGGCTTTGACCGGATTACACTCAACCACCGATACATTCAGGAGTATCAATTATGTGGAAGCAAATCAAAAAATCCCTGCCTTTGCTACTGATCGCGGCATTGCTGCCTGCCTGCGGTGGAGGGGGCGGTGGCGATGATGGCGGCAATGATGATGGCGGCGGCGGCACGAATACATCCCTGAATTACTCCGGTGAGACCGGGCAGGCGACCCTCACCAGCGAGAATTCCGAGGCCTTGGCCACCGCTGGGGCCTCGGGCACCAAGCAGGCGACCAGTTCGGACAGTATCCCGATGAGTATGGTATCTCGCGCGGATGCACCGGTCAGTCATGATGAAATCATGCAGGAGTTCGCCGGTTGGGTGGCGGAGGTCTTACGCGGCGACAGGTCTGGTCTGGCCGCCCGGGGCGTCACCGCTGAACGCACCCAGGATCTCTCAGGGGAGCTTTGTGACAGTGGTAGCGTTATCATCGAGTACCCGGATTCCGGGACCGCGGGCAACTGGAGTATCGTATTCGATCAGTGTACTCGCAGTGTCACTTACGGCTCGGGCAGTTACAGCTCAACCTTCGATGGCACCGTGGAAGGCGTCTACACCGATACCGGCAGCGGCTACCGTCTGGAATTACGCTATGTGAACTTTACCGTCTCGGTACACAGCTCAACGGTCAACTACACCGATACGTTCAATATGTCCATGACCTGCACGGGTGACAACGAAGGTACGACGGTCAGTTGTGACTATTATGCGGACTACCACGGTTACGACGACCGCACCTACCGGGTCAGTGATGTGACCGTTTCCGGGGATGCAAGCTCCGGTTATTCGGTTTCGGTCCGTGTCTATGATCCGGACTACGGCTATGTGACGGTTACTACCGAGGTTCCGGTCACCTTCGGTTGTTCCGACGGCCGCCCGGATGCGGGACGGATTCGCATGACGGGTGCCAATGGCACGGTGGCCACGGTCGAATTCATCAGCTGTACCCAGTATGTGGTGACCTTCGAAAACGTGGGAACCACCTACACCTGGCCATAGCGGTCTGAGGGACCGGGCGGCGCTCGACGTCGCCCGGTTCATGAACCGTGATCCGCGGTTTGTTTATGGGCAGATCCGACCCAGCAGGGCGTCGCCGGAGTCTGCCAATCCCACTAACTCACAGTTGAGGATCCGATTCGACGGATCCATCCCCTCCGGCGGAAGCAACACCACTCGCAGATAGTTGGGTGTGTAGCCGCTCCAACCCTGTTCCCCGGATCCCTCCACCAGTATCGAGGTTTGGCGGCCGACATAGTGCTCCAGGGTCTGGCGTTTCTGTCTCTCCCCCAGTTGATGCAGGGTCTCACTGCGCTGGCGTTTGATCTCGCGACTGACCGGGTCGGGCAAGCTTGCCGCCTTGGTGCCCAACCTGGGTGAATAGGCAAAGATGTGCAGATGGCCGAAACCCAGAGTCTCGACAAAATCCAGGGTTTCGCGCCACTCTGCTTCGGTTTCACCGGGAAAGCCTACGATGATATCCGTGGTGACGTTGAAATCAGCCACCCGCCGACGTGCTGTCTCCACCAACTGCCGGAATTCATCGCTCCGACAGCGCCGGGACATACGGCGCAACACCGTGTCCGAGCCGCTTTGCAGGGGCAGGTGCAGATGAGGCATGAGACGGGGATTGTCGAACAGTCCCCAAAAGGCGTCATCCAGTTCCCAGGGCTCGATGGAGCCGATACGCAGGCGGGGCAGGGAGGTCTGTGCGAGAATTCGCTCAACCAACCGGGTCAGTGAACTTCCGATGTCACTGCCGTAACCCCCGATGTGTACCCCGGTCAGCACTACCTCCCGGATACCTTCCCGGTGAAGCCGGTTGATCTCAGTGATGATTTCCGCCTCGGGGCGACTCTGCTCCTCACCCCGGGCCAGGGTCACGATGCAGAAAGTGCAGCGGTAGCGGCAACCGTCCTGGACTTTGATGAATGCCCGTTGCCGGCCCCGTTCCAGGAGTCCCGTGGCAGGGTTCTCCATAGCGGCTTGCGGCATCACATGCAGGTCCAGTTTCTGCTCGATGATCTCCACCAGGTGGGCCTTGTCCCGATTGTCCACAACCAGGTCCACGCCCTCGATCTGCTGGGCCGCATCGGGTTCCAGAGTTGCGTAGCAGCCGCTGACCACCAGACGCGCCCGGGGGTTCTCCCGCCCGCTGCGGCCAAGCAGTTTACGGGATTTGCGTACCGCCTCCTGAGTCACCGCGCAGGTGTTGACCACCACCAGGTCGGCCTCCTCGGGCTGTTCGGTCATGCGGTGCCCCCGGGCCTGGAATTCCCGGCTCCAGGTCTCCAGCTCCGCCTCGTTGAGGCGACAGCCGAGTGTCTTCAGATGTATGCGCATGGGATATCGAGCCTGGAGGTTCTTCAACCGTGGGTGAGATGGGCAAAAGTAAAGATTCCGGATGTTGAATGCAAGTCATCAGCTCGACGTAACCTGGATGGAGAGAAGTGGATTCCTGGGTCGGGTAGGATGCGAAACAGTGTGGGTTACCACAAACCTCTCCAGGTAATCGCCCCCTTGTAGGACTGCGCCGGGGAGAAGGTTTGAAACTCCTGATTATCTCGTTCCCATGCTCTGCGTGGGAATGCATACCTGTGTTTCGTCGTATTGGCCAGGCTTGAGATGGGCGACGAACCCAAGGTCTGCATTCCCACGCAGAGCGTGGGAACGTCTCTTGGGGACTGGGCAGGCTCAGGTTTTGAGCTACCGATTAGGGTATAGTCGGGCCATGGAATGGTGGACACAGATAACAACCGCTCAGCAGGTGTTGATCGTGCTCGGGGCGCTCGGGTTGGGACTGATGGCCTGGATTCTCGCCTGGGTGGCGCGGTTGCTCGATAATCAGCTCAAGGAGCAGCAGGCCCGTCTGCATCAGCAGCAGACTCAGCAGGAGCAGTTGCAGGAACTGGAGCGGCGACTGGCCCAGGATCAAGGTGCGTTACGGGAGCTGCTCTCGGAACGGATCGCCAAAAGCATGCTTGCCCAACAGCGCCTTCTGCATGGCATGCAGCAGAACCTGCAGGAGCGTTCCGAGCGACTGTTACAGGTCCTGGAGCGGCGTTTTGCGGAGATGCAACAGCTGCTGGGAGGGGACGCGGGTCGCCTGCGTCTGGAATTGCTGGAACAGTTCGAGACCCTGAAAAAGGCGGTCAGCGAGAATCTGGCGGATGGCCGCCTGCAGCAGCAGGAGAAACTGGCCGAACTGGGCGAGCGCCTCAGCCGTTCCCTGCGCGAGCACCGTGAAGTGTTCGATGAACACCAGATGCAAAGTATGCGGCGCCAGCAGGAGACCCTGCACGAGGGCATGGGCGAGGTGCGCAAACAGGTAGCGGAGGCCCTGTCGCAACATGCGGATAACCTGGGTAAACGGGTTATCAGCCTGACCGAGACCACGGATCAACGCCTCAAGGAGATCAGCGGTCAGGTGGAAAAACGCCTCAACGAGGGGTTTGAAAAGACCACTGAGACCTTCCAGCAGGTGCTGACTCATCTGACCCGTATCGATGAGGCGCAGAAAAAGATCACTGAGCTGTCAAGCAACGTGGTGTCCTTGCAGGAGGTGCTGGCGGACAAGCGTTCCCGGGGAGCGTTTGGCGAGGTGCAGTTGACCGCCCTGGTACGTAACGTGATGCCGGAGTCGGGGTTTGCCCTGCAACACACCCTGAGCAATGGGAAGCGGGCGGATTGCGTATTGTTCCTCCCCGATCCCACCGGAAATGTGGTCATAGACGCCAAGTTTCCCCTGGAGTCCTATCAGCGCATGCTGGATGACCAACTGGCCGAATCGGATCGGGTCCAGGCCCAGCGTCAGTTCCGTAACGACATCCGTAAACACATGGATGATATCGCCTCCCGCTACATCATTTCTGGCGAAACCTCCGACGGCGCGGTGATGTTCATTCCCGCCGAGGCGGTGTTCGCGGAGATTCACGCCCATTTTCCCGATCTGGTGGAAGAGGCCTTTCGCAAGCGTGTCTGGCTGGTTTCACCCACCACCATGATGGCGATACTCACCACTGCGAGGGCGGTCATGAAGGACGCGGCCACCCGCGAACAGGTGCACATCATCCAGGAACATCTGCGCGCATTGTCTCAGGACTTCGGGCGTTTCCAGACGCGCATGGACAATCTGGCCCGGCACATCGGCCAGGCACATCAGGATGTCAGTGACGTGAATATCTCGGCACGCAAGATCACCTCCCGTTTCGAGAAGATCGAAAAGGTGGAGTTGCAGGAGGAGTCGGGACGGGATCTGCCGGTGTTTCAAAGCCAAACACCCTTGGAAAATAATGAAGATTAATAGGATCCCGGTGCGTTCGGGTGGTTCTGCTCTGAAGCGGGAATATTGTCCTGGAAAGCCTTTGAAAAGGGGTTATGCTTTGTGAAACAGTAAAATAACAGGATCTCTGGGGTCTGCGGCGTTACACTCCACCAAATTTGGGAACGCTGGAATTGACTCATAGTGCCACGATAACCGGAACACGATGCAACTGCTCAACGCCACAGGCATGCCCGCCAGCCTTTGTATGGGAATGCGACCCGACGGTCGGGAATTACTCGCGGTCGTGGTCAAGGGGACCTTTACCATTCCGTCGGGGCATGAGCCCGTCAGCCGGGCGGATGTTCAGAAACCGCTGCTTACCGCAGACCAGTTCAGCGGCGAACCCGGATTTTCCGCACCCCTCTATGAAACCGATTTCGCGCCGTTCAAACCCCGTTGCGATGTCCTGCTCAATGGCAGCGCCTATGCCCCGGGGGGGCAGCCGGTTACCCGGGTGGAAGTCACTTTAAGGTTGGCCAACCTGTTCAAGTCCTTTGCCGTGGTCGGTAATCGCTACTGGGAGTCCGGAAACATCGCCATCAGTCCCGGTTACCCGGGCCTGTTCGAGTCCATGCCCATCTCCTATGACCGGGCCTTTGGTGGCGTTGATGACCGCCATGAGAATGAACAGAAGCACGCCGCCTGGGCCAGTAACCCGGTTGGGGTGGGATTTCACCATCACCTTTCACGGGAGTGGGTGGATGGGTCACCGATGCCCAACACGGAAGAGCTGAGACGCCCGGTGAACATGCCCAACGGCAGTTATGCTCCCATGGCCCTCGGGCCGGTCGGGCGTGGCTGGGAGCCCCGCCGCCGCTTCGCGGGTACTTATGACGATGACTGGCTGGAGGAGCACGCTCCCTTTTTACCCCCCGACTTCGACGAGCGCTACTATCAGGCGGCCCCCGAGGATCAGCAGGTTAACCACCTTCAGGGCGGTGAGCGGGTGTTTCTGGAAAACCTGACGCCCCAGGGGCAGACAACCTTCGATCTTCCGTTGATTGCTGTGCCGGTGGTGTTTTTCTACCGCAACGGGGATGCGGTCAGACAGACCGGGGTGATCGATACCGTGGTGCTGGAACCGGATGAGAGACTGTTCACCCTGACCTGGCGAACCCACATCCCGTTGAAACGCAACATCTTCGAGATCGAGGAGGTGCTTGCGGGGCGCAAGTCGAAGGCCTGGTGGCGGGCCCGTGAACTGGGCAAGGTCTACTATCCCTCCCTGGCGTATCTGGCGGAGGCGAAAAGATCGGTGACTGAGGAGGAGGACTAATGGCGACGGCTTTGGCCATCGGTGCGACTGGCATGGTGACCGGGGTCGGTCTGGACGCCCCGTCGAGTTGCGCGGCAATCCGCTGCGCCATCGATAACTTTCAGGAGACCTGTTTTCTGGATCGCGCCGGTGAATGGATCCTGGGTTGTGAAGTGTCCCTCGAACGCCCCTGGCGGGGTCGCCAGAAACTGCTCCAAATGGCGGTCATGGCCGTACGGGAGGCATTGGCGGACTGTCCGGAATTCAATGCCCCTGAAACGCCTCTGCTGCTGTGTTTGCCGGAATTGAATCGTCCCGGCCGGGTGCTGGACAACGACAATCAACTGTTTTTCGAACTGCAATCGGAACTCGGGCTCGAATTTCACGAAAACTCCCGCATCATCGCCTCGGGACATGTCTCTGTGGCGCTGGCCCTGCGCCATGCACAGCAGTTGATTCACCAGCAGGGGCATCTCCGGGCTCTGGTTGTTGCCACCGACAGTTTCCTGGTTACCCCCACCCTGGCCCACTTCGAGCAGGAGGATCGACTCCTGACCAGCCAGAATTCCAACGGTTTCATTCCGGGTGAGGCGGGGGTGGCCCTGGTTCTGGAGTCCCCGGGTCGGGTATCCGGCGAGCGACTCTGCTGTCACGGCTTGGGATTCGGGGTTGAATCCGCCCATGTGGCCTCTGATCTGCCCCTGCGTGGGGACGGTCTGACCATGGCGATCAAGGATTCCCTGCGGGATGCGGGTTGCCAGATGGGGGATCTCGATTTCCGTATCACCGACCTGTCCGGTGAGCAATATTACTTCAAGGAGGCCAGTCTGGCCCTCAGTCGCACCCTCAGAACCCGCAAGGAGCAGTTCGATATCTGGCATCCGGCTGACTGCATCGGGGAGGTGGGCGCTGCCTCGGGGGCGGTAATGTTGGTGGTTCTCAAAGCCGCCTGTGAAAAAGGCTATACCCAGGGGACGCGGATCCTCGCCCACCTGGGAAACGATGACGGCAAACGCGCCTCATGGGTGCTGTTCTGGAAGAGAGGGGAATAGTCATGGCCAACGAGGTGTATGCCAACGGCCGGGAGGTCTCCTGCAAAAAAGCGGACGGTAAGGCAATCTGCGCCTTTCCCGATGTCTGCTTCACACCGCCCCAGACCCCCGCTACCCCACCGGGGGTGCCCATCCCCTATCCCAACACCGGGATGGCGTCGGATACCACCGCCGGCAGCAAAAAGGTCAAGATCTCCGGCAAGGAGGTCATGCTCAAGAACAAGTCCCACTTCAAGACCTCGATGGGTGACGAAGCCGGCTGCGCGCCGAAGAAGGGCATCATCACTAGCAAGATCAAAGGCAAGGTCTACTTCAACGCCTGGTCGATGGATGTGAAGTTCGAAGGCAAGAATGTGGTGCGCAGTATGGATCTGACCACCCACAACCACGCCAGCCAGCCCGGCCAGACCCCACCCTGGGTCTACATGGACGCGATGGCCATGTCCACCGCCTCGGACGACTGCAAGGCTGAAACGCAGAAGACCCAGGATTGCATGGAAAAGCACATCAAGAACAATACCAAGCAGCAGCCTCGCAAGGATCACAAGGTGGAAGGGGCCACCAAGAAGGCCGCGGTGGAGAACAATGACAAGGTCGACTGGGACGCCATGGTGGAAGCGGATGCGGGAAAGAAGGAGTTTTACAACAAGGCGGGCGCCACCCGGGACCTGTGCGAGGACGATGAGTGCAAGAGCCAGCTCGACTGTAATCTGGTGCCCTTCGATTTCGGCTGTTGTGACGGCAAGACACCGCATCACGTCATTCCCGCGCACTGCTTCATGCCCTCCGGCGAGCGCAAGGCGGGTTCGGGTGAGCGTTACCCGGGATGTGACAAATACGACGACACCACGGCGCCCTGTATCTGTCTCGAAGGCGGGACTAAAAGCGAGAGTGACGCCGCCAACAAGCTCAAGGAACATGGCCGGGTGCATGCCATCGTCGATGTGGAAGAAGACAAGTTCATGAGTGTCAAGGAACTCGACACGCCAACCGGAAAACCGAAGATGCGCGGGGGCGAGCGGGCCACCAAGAAATCCGCCGGTTCCTGGAGTTTTGAAGACGCCAACGAAAAGGGTGCCGACGCTGTCACTCAGGTCAAACAGACCTGCAACAAGGCCTGCATGAAAAAGCAGTGCGAGGCGGCCCACAAAAAGATGGGACTCGACGTGGGTCCGGATAAATCCGACAAGCTCATGCTCAGGGCGGATTCGAGTGGTAATCGTACACCCCCTGATTTTGAACCGAAAGGCGCAACACCTAGAGCCCGTATAGGATAGTTGGATCAGACTTGGAGATTAATCGATGAATTCAGGGAAATTGCCGGTTACTTTTTTGAATGCCCATTCTGGGAGGAAGGGATTGGTGGGTATTCTGGGATTTCCGGATAGTTTTTCCAGCGATACGGTATTTAGCCGTTTTTTTATGTATCTCGACGGTCAATGGGGACATGAAGATTTTGATTTCGATGGAAAATCGATCACTTATACCCGAGATTCCTCTAGCGGAAACTGGTCATGGTGGGTATTGGGAAAGAATGGAGAAATCGCGGAGTTGACTGCGGAGAATACGGATACTCAACAGATTCCCGGTGCCGGACTCAACCGGGAGGATGCCTACGGTTACGTGGAGGCAATTAAAAAGATCGATGCAACACTGTATGTTTGCGGGTATGGGAGGCAAGTATACAAATTTACGGATGGGCAGTGGCAATCGATCAGTGATGAAATCCTCACACATGATTCCGCAACGGGTTTCTTCGATATCGATGGCAGCGATAGCCGACACATCTATGCGGTGGGTTGGAAGGGAGAGATCTTCTTTTACGATGGCAATCAGTGGCATAAAGATGATAGCCCCACTAACAGCCATCTAGCGAGCGTCTGCTGCGCCGAAGACGGCAGCGTCTGGATCGCGGGAAACAAAGGTGTGGTTCTGCACGGCCGGTTCAACCAATGGACGCAGATCAGCAGCGAAGAGATGACGGGTAACTGGTACTGTGTCGCCGTCTATGAGGGAAAGACCTATCTGGCGGGCAATCAACAACTGGCGGTTGTCGAAGGCGATGAAATTGTGCCGCTTGATGTGGGGGTGGGCAGAGAGATCACGACCCACAAGCTCAGCGTCAAGGAGGGGTTGCTCTGGTCCGTGGGGGAGAAGGACATACTGATGTTCGATGGACAAAAATGGCAGGAAATCGAGCACCCGGATAATACTGAATGATCGGTTCGATGGGGAAGTCAGCGTATTTCGTGGTAATTTTGATTGAAGTTGCAAGGGTTACTGGTTAGTGGAGTAAACGGTTATATGGATGCATCTGAGACTACCTACAACATCGTTTTTAGTGGAAAATTGATACAGGGATTCGAAACGGCGCAGGTTGAAAAGGCCTTTTCAGAACTTTTCAGACTGCCATTGGAAAAAAGCCAAAGAATTCTCAGAAAGCCACGTACCCTGAAAAAGGACTTGGAAAAGGGTGCCGCGGAACGCATGAGAAAAAAGCTCGAAAAGATCGGGTTGGAGGTTAGCCTTCAACCACAAGAGCAGAAGAAAAACACCGGTGAGTTATCTCTGTCACTGGTGCCTATGGAGGAAGAGGTCCGCGAATCGGTTCAGCCGCATCTTGCTCAGACCGTCTCGAGCAGTCTTCGCTGTCCCAATTGTGAAGGTGATGTGACATCGCTGACCGATCCGTGCCCCCATTGTGGCGTCTATCCCCACAAAGTTATTTCCCGATCGCAACCAGAGTCATCACGATCGACCCATTCGGCTGTTGAGGAGAATGACGTCGCAGAAGATACCGATGACCTGGAGGGCGGCCTGACTGTAAAAGGTGTGGTTTTGGGTGCTGTTGCGGCACTGCTTGGCGCATTGCTATGGAAAGGAATAGCCATTGCTATTGATTATGAATTGGGCATGATTGCCTGGGCGATCGGTGGTGGTATCGGTTTTGCCGTCGCTTTCAGCGGTAGCAGGGGGCAAACGGCCGCAGTTTATTGTGCTGTCATGGCCTTGGTGGCCATTATAGGTGGCAAATACCTGTTCTATGCGGATCTGCAAAGTAATCTGGGAGAAGTGTTTGCTGATTCAACCGATGAGTTTCAAGCGCTCTATAAAGAAGAGCTTGCAGACGCCAAGGCACTTGAGACAGTGGATGGTGAAGAGGAAACGCGCAGGTTTATGGTGCAATATGGTTACACCGAAGCCGACGATGCCGAAAGTGTCACAAGGGAAGAACTTGATCAGTTTCAAAACGAAACTGTGCCCCGTCTCATGAGCTTTTCAGATAGGCCTCCCAGTTATGAGGAGTGGTATCAATCGACTATTGAGGCAAATTTAAGTTCTGTCTCACCGTTTGATCTGATAAAGGAGTCGTTTGATTTCATTGATGCCATATTCTTGTTTTTGGGTATATCTACCGCTGCACGTGTGGGGTATGGGAGTGGTCGCAGCAGCTCGTGAATCGTCTCTCCGGTAAAATACAAGTGAGGTCGATGACTGTCCCTGTTTGTGTGTTTCCAGTTTTCCCTGTGTTCAATAATTTAATGCATAAAGGACAAATAATCCCGAGTATGGCTCCACTTTAAAAGTGGTTAGTAATTTGGGCATGCAAAATGAGTGAAGAACACATTGAAAAAGATGTGATTGCAAGAATAAGAAGCAATCCGAAGTTGCATTTCTTAACGGGTATTCCAAATTCATCAGATTTAATCTCTGGATTAATGAATGAAGGTCTAAGAGAGGGTTGTGGTGAATGTTGTGTAATCTTCAAGGATCTATCGATTAGGAAAAAGTGAAGGCATCACTTCTAAGGTGATGAAATTGTGATGCTAGATGTGGAGTTTGACAGAGAAGACGATTCGCAAGCTCGGCGTCAAGAAGCGGGTAATGGTCCGCTGGGGAGAAGAATACCCCTTTGTACAAGGGAAATAAAATGGTAATAACTCATCCATCCTGATAATTCAGTAATGGCCGTAAATGTTTGGGTGGTTAATTCCCTGAATTGAAATTTTTCTTGATTACGGAAGGCATAATTGTATAGTATTCAGTTAATTGATTTCTTAGGATGATGTCCTAAATAATTTAAATTATTCAATCAGATAGGTTTGGAATAGGGGAAGTTTGTAGGAACTTTCTTACACATGGAAGTCTTGCCAGTCACGATTTTCGATCCCGCTTTTTTCTTTATAGTCCTGCTCGTTTACGAGCAACTCTAAGAACATTCAAATCAAACTCAATACAGCTGATTGGAGTAGCAGATCACATGAGTGGTCATTGGAATGGATATGTCTGTCTGTAACATTCTGCGTTGTCTGAAAATCGGCTTCGTATCAATTGCATTGTTGTCTTCATGGAATGCTCGCGCGGATGATGAACAGCCCATCGTAGATGAGCCTATCTCTGAAATAGCGGAAGGTCGTGAATTCTGTTTAACCGATCTTGAAGTGTATGCCGGTGTAGATGATGTTCAGATAATCTGGGCGAACGCCGGAGCGCCAAGCTATAAAATATATCGTAGTGATAATGGTGGGGCAGAGTATCAGGTAATTCAGGAAGTTGCGGGTGTTTACGGGATAGATCCTCAATATCAGGATACCCAGGTAATAACCGGGAACACCTACCATTATGCGGTAACGGTGGTCAATGAAAATGGTGTGGAAACCTGCCAATCACCGATTGTTATAGTGATCCCGAAAGAGCGCGTGGGTAATAAGCCCCCTTGGATCCTGAGTTCTCCAATCGAAACGGCTATTGTGGGTGAGGCGTACCTCTATGCGGTCGATGCAGTAGACTATCAGGGTGATGCCATCCGCTACGCGATGAAAGTAGCGCCCCAGGGTATGAGCGTTGACCCGGATGAAGGTGAGATAACTTGGGTCCCCACGCATGAGCAGATAGGGAGTCATTATGTAACCGTGAGAGTGGTTGATGATGCGGGTGAATTTGATCAGCAATCCTACTATGTAACGGTAACGGAACCGACGAACCAGAATCATTCGCCGGTCATACAATCAACGCCTGTGACATCGGGAGCCGAGCATCAAGCTTATAGCTATAGCCTGTCCGCATCGGATCCTGATGCCGGGGATGTTCTGAGCTTCGAGCTGACGCAAGCCCCGCAAGGTATGGTTATCGACGCGGAGACGGGCCAGGTCGACTGGCTGCCGGAATTTGGAACAGCGGGAACATATGAAGTCAGTATCACGGTTCATGATCTGGCCGGGTTGAGCGATACTCAGACCTATCAACTTGTCATTGCGCAGACGAATCGGGCGCCGCATATCTTGAGTGCCCCTGTGCTGGCAGGTACGGAAAATGTTCAATATGCCTATGCGGTTTCCGTGGAAGATCCGGATGTCGGAGACACGCTGAATTTCGCGTTGACCACCGCCCCGCAAGGCATGACGATTGATCCGGCCAGTGGATTGATCGAATGGTTACCGCCAATGGGGATGGCCGGTATCCACGATGTCACGGTACAGGTAAGCGACCCGGGAGGCTTGTCGGACACCCAGGTTTATCAGCTGACGGTTGCCCAGGGGAATTTGCCCCCCCGGATCGACTCCACGCCTATAACGACCGGGGTGGAAAATGATCCGTATACCTATTCGGTTGTCGCTGTCGATCCGAATCCCGGCGATACCTTGGGTTTCGAATTGGTTACTGCGCCCCAAGGCATGACGATCGATTCGGCAACCGGTTTGATTGAATGGCTGCCGGTTGCTGGAACGGCCGGTGTCCATGATGTCGTGATTCGCGTGAGTGATCAGAATGGCTTGACGGATACGCAAACCTGCCAGCTCACGATTTCCCCGGAAAATCGCGCGCCAACGATCACGAGTACACCGGGAATCTCGGCCACAGTCGGCCAACTCTACGAGTACGATGTGGACGCATCCGATCCGGATACGGGTGATGCGCTGAATTTTACTCTGACACTCGCGCCGGACGGCATGACGATCGATTCAGTTGATGGGCTGATTCACTGGTCTCCGGATGTCGCGCAGATTGGTGATCACCCGGTGACCCTGGCGGTGAACGATATTGCCGGTCTTTCGGCCACTCAATCCTTCACGGTCTCGGTAATCTCCGCGAACGCTGCTCCTCTCATCACTTCGACCCCCGTCAATACGGCTGTTGAAGGGAGTGCCTACCAGTATGATGTTGAAGCTCAGGACGCCGATGGCGATACGCTAACCTACGCTCTGGCGTTAGCGCCTCAGGGCATGACGATCGATCCGGCAACCGGCGTGATCGATTGGGTTCCGGATGAAACATTCTCCATGGGCAGTCTGATGGCTAACGCCTACTGCCGGATACCCGCCTCGGATGAGCAGCAGCGTCCGAGAGCGGTTGATGCGGTGATGGTGGTGGATGGCTCGGGGTCCAATAAGGATAGTTGGCCCTGGGTGGCCAATGCCATGGCCACCCTGGATATGGATCTTCAGTTAAACGGCGTGGGTGCTGATCCCGAGCGGAACCGCTATGGGCTGGTCGGCTTCGGGACGAGTCCGGCATCGAAAACCTTTGACGGGAATCTGTTTGGTGCGGTCTCTGATCTGTATGAGGTGACCTACGATGGGATCAGCCCCGGCGGCTCTGGTTCTGCGGAGAACGGACTTCGGGCCTTGCAATTCGCCATTGACAGTTATCCATTCCGTTCGGACGTGGTCAGGAATCTCATTTGGATCCCGGATGAACCGCAACAAGGTGTCTTGCAAAACGATGAGTCATTAGAAGACTTCACGCAACGGCTGATCGACGGACGTTACAATGTCAACGTCGTAACTAACCTACAGCTTCAGTGCGTGAGTGACGGGCAAGCCGTTCTGGGTGTGGATGCCGAGGGTCGGGGGTACGTGGCGGACGGAGCAGATGGATTTGACTATTGTGAGGTCGATCTGGCCTCTTTCGACGAGGCGGCGGAGTGGTATCGGACAGGCTACGTCGAACCTTTCATCCTCCCGGCTCTGGCGACAGGTGGGGGCGCGTGGAGTATCACGGCCTTGCGGGATCCTGCTCAAGCCGAATCACTGCGGAAAGCCCTGACCAGTCGGATGTTTCGAACCAGCATCGTCAATGAAGCGGAACGTGGGTTGGCGGATATCGCGGTGCAAGGTGTCACACTGCATGAGACATCGGACGGGGCAAAGCGTGTTGAGGTTTCGTTGCTCAACAGAGGCGCTCGTGAGATTACCACGCCTATTGCAGTGAATCTTGCCGATTCCAGTCATCCTGACATCCTATTGGCCAGTCAGTCGGTTTCCGGGTTGGCGGCAGGCGCCGTTCAAACGATATCCCTCGCAATCGGCGCGGTCGATCTGACAGGTAATATCTCGGTCGAACTGGGTGTCGAAGACGCTATTGAGTGTCTGACGGACAATAATCAGACAGAAATACCGGTGGTGCGGGTAGCGGTCTCCGACAATCAGGGAAATAGCGCCTCGCAGACATTCAGCATTCTTGTTCAAGACATCAATCAACCACCGGTCATCTCATCCACCCCGGAATTGACCGCTTCGGTTGGTCAGCCCTATACCTATCAAGTGGTGATTGAAGATCCGGATCAGGGGGATGACCACCGCTTTACCCTCACGGGTAATGCCCATGCCGCGATCGACCCGGATACGGGGCTTATGATCTTCACCCCGGACTCGACAGACCTGGGTGAACAGAGTTTCACCATCAACGCAATGGATCTGGCTTCCGCTTCGGATACCCAGACATTCGTTTTGAATGTGAATGGCGACTATCTGGCGCCTCGCTTTGACGGGCCACCGGATAACCTCCGTGCCGTGATTCATGAAACCTATACCTTTTCACCGTCCGTGACGGCGGATTCCACGGCCGTACTCTCATTCTCTCTGTTGGAAAGCCCGACCGGGATGAGTATCGATCCGGTTGACGGCCGTATCAGCTGGGTTCCTGACGAGACGGACATCAATCGCCTGAGACTGGTTACGATGCTCGTTGCCGATCAGTACGGGAATCAGGACGGTCTCGTCTTTATGGTATTCGGCGATGAGCCGAATCAGGCCCCTGTGATTACCACTGATCCGGTAAACCGTGCAATTCTTAATCAGAATTACATTTATCTTTTGCGATACGAAGACCCTAATGTCCGCGAGGATTTCGATTTGCAAATCGATACGACGGCATCCGGACTGGCGGCGGTTATTTATCAAACCAATGGACTGGATAATCAGAGTGCGAGAATGTCCTGGCGCCAGGGTATCGTATCGGCTTCCTATCCGGCTCATTTGTCGACTTCTGATTATCTTTGTAAAAACCCGGCGATCGAACACCCCAGTGCGGCGCTGCCGTTCACCGAGCGTTGGAATGCTCGTGCGACCTTTGTCGGACGGCACCTGCTGGCAGCGCCGGTAACGGATACCGACGGCGATGGACAGGTCAATGTCCATGATCGTAGTGCGATTCTGATGACCTATGCGGCCGGCGCTTCGACCTATCTGCGGGCCTATGACAGTTTGACCGGAGAGGTGTATTGGACCCACGAGTTCAATGGCCTGGATGTGAGACCGTCGCAATATATTGTACCTGCGATTGCGGATATCAATGCCGATGGCGTGCCCGATATTTTATTGGTCGAGTCCGCGAGTCAACTATTGATCGCGATCAGCAGTGATGACAGACGCGAGCTCTGGAGATCAACGGTACCGGTATCTGCTCGAAGTGCCAGTAGAAGCGAGATAACCGTGACAGACTTGCAGGGTGATGGACTGCCCGAGATTGCGGTGGGTAACACCTTGTATGACTACCAGGGTAATGCACTGCTGAATTTCTCACTGCCGGTGCATAATTCAACCTATTTCCCAATAGGCTCCATTTATGCATTGGATTGGGATTCGGATAACCGCAAAGAGCTGATACGCAACGGCGTGGTTTACAACATGGATGGCTCAGTGGTGTTTCGACCACCCTTTGCGGATGGTCATGACACGATGTTGGGCTACTCGGCTTTCGCCAATTTTGACGCCGACCCAGAGCCGGAGATGGTGTTGGTTGAGCGCAGTGATGGTACCGATGGATCGGCCAGCGTCAGCTTGTTGGATCATGACGGAAGTTTTATCTGGGGGCCCAATAGTCTGGAGTTTGTGGGCCAGCCGATTGTCGGCGACATGGACGCTGACGGCGAATTGGAGATCTTTGTCTCGGGCGAGGATGTCCTGCTCGATCACCTGGGCCAGGAACAGTGGCGTTTGAACGGTTACAGTCGCCACGATGGCATGACAGGCGTCGCCGCCGATCTCCAAAACGATGGTCGTATCGAGATTATCGTCCATCGTTTGAACGGGGCCTTGATACTCGATGCCTTGACCGGGACGGAAGTCGGTTATACCGATACCCTGCATACCGAATCCATGGCAAAGCCCTTGCTGGTGGATCTAGACAGAGACGGCAAAGTGGAAGTCGTCAGTGCGGCATCCTCTGAAATCTCCGTCGTCGGCTACACAGGAAGTCAAACCAATCCCAATCTGCCCCATGCCATCTACCAGAGCTGGTGGCAGCCCGAGGGATTGAATGAGCAATTAGCGGTCAATCCGGAACTGCCAAATCCTTGGGTGGCGCATAACACGGACCAAATTCCGGTACCGTCCACCCGTGTCTTCGATGTGGGTCTGCCCGACTTGTGGGTGGACGCACCTCAAGGTGATCAGCGCCAATCGGTCAGTGTAGAGGTGGCCAATCGCGGCACCGCGGATTATCAGGGGGAGCTGGATGTCGAGCTCTTTGCCGGTGATCCGCAAAATGGGGGGGTGTTGCTAGGCACCCAGACACTGTCCAATCTGAATATCGGCGAGCGGCATACCCTGACATTCACGGGTTTGGTGCCGGTGGACTTTGTCGGTGAACTGGTTGCTCGTGTCGTGCCGCGAAACGGTGTGCAGGAGTGCCAAACCAACAACAACACCAGTTCCGCCTATACCATGGACCTGACACTCTCTGATCATGCTGGAGCGGTGGATACGCAGAATTACCTGCTGGGTGTCGAGTATAACTATGCGTCGAACAGCATCACTACACCGGTTGTGCCGACCGCTACGGAAGGCGAACTGTTCACACTGGACTACGATATTCTCATCAGGGACTACACCGACGATAACAACAGTGCTTTTTTCTATCTGCGTTCCGGTCCGGAGGGGTTGAGCGTCGATGCCGATAGCGGTGTGGTGAGTTGGACGCCGCCTTATGGGTCCGCGGGAACTCAAGATGTCACTATCAGCGCGAACCATCTTTCCGGTCTTTCCAGTCGTTTTTTTCGCATCACGGTTTTACCCGCGACCAACCACCCGCCGGTAATCACCAGCACGCCGCAGACGGGCAGCTTTGCTTTCCAGGCCTTTGCCTATGATGTCGAGGCGGAGGATCCCGAAGGGGATACCCTGAGCTATCGCCTGGATCAGGCGCCAAACGGAATGACCATCGACGCGGACAGCGGTTTGATCGCCTGGACGCCCGATACCAATGGTGATTTCCCGGTGACTGTGGTGGTGAGCGACGGGGTACTCGAGACCACCCAGACATTCACGATCACGGTGGTGTTGCCTAACCAGTCTCCCGAAATCACCAGTACCCCGGTCATGACGGTGCTGCAAGGCCAGACGTATCAATATCAGCTCACCGCGACCGATCCGGAAGACGAGACGATCACTTTTGGTCTGGTAAACAGTCCCACCGGCATGCAGATCGAAACAGCAACCGGTCTGGTGACTTGGACGCCGGGCATCGATCAGCTCGGGGTTCACTCGGTCGAAGTGACGGCGTCGGATTCCAACGGCAATACCTCCTCGCAAAGCTATCAGCTCAGGGTCGTGACCGAAGAGGGTAATACGGCGCCACGAATCACCTCAAATCCTGTCGGGAGCGCGATTTTCGATCAGCTCTACGGATATGATCTGGATGCGATCGACTCCGATGGGGATACCTTGACCTATCAATTGATTTCGGCCCCGAGCGGGATGAGTATCGATCCCGCCACAGGACAGATCAGTTGGATCCCGTCGACCAGCCAAAGCGGCTCTTTCGATATTCATGTGCGGGTGGAAGACGGCCGGGGTGGTTACGCCCTGCAGAGCTATTCACTGAGCGTGTCCGACGGCTCCGCAACCAACGCCTTGCCCGTGATTCAAAGCCAGCCCGGCACCCTGGCCAGAAATGGATTGGAGTACCGGTATTCGGTACAAGCCACGGATGCCGATGGTGACAGCCTGAGCTACAGCCTCACCGATGCCCCGTCCGGCATGAGCGTGGATGGCACTGCTGAGATCACCTGGGCACCGACGAGCGAACAGACCGTCTCAGTCACCCTGCGGGTGAGCGACGGCCAGGGTTATGTGACGCAAAGCTGGATGATCGAAGTGGTCCCGGCCGATGCGGAACTGAACGCTCAGCTCGCAATCACCCCGGAAAATGTGGCCGAAGGCGATACCGTGACCCTGCGGGTTATCCCCGATAATGCGGTTGCACCGGTCAGTGTTTCACTCACGGTCGATGGCAGTCCCGTGGTACTGGATGAGAGCTATCAGGCTCAGATCCAGGCCTCCGGCCTGGGTAGCCATTCGGTGACGGCAACCGTTACCGACGCCTATGCCACGATTACCGAGAACGGCAGCTTCCTGGTGCGTGATCCCAATAGTCTCGCCGCTCCTGTTGTTACGCTGGTCAGTCCGGCGGATGCCAGCGAGATCACGGCACCCACTCCTGTGATCGCGACCATCGAAGACGATGATCTTACCGCATGGGAGTTGTGGTTGGTGCCACCCTCTCAGGCTACGGTGGATATTTCCCAGGCCACCCTGCTGGCGAGTGGTTCCACAGTCGTTAACAATCAGGAGATCGGCCAACTCGACCCGACCTTGCTGATGAATGGGCAGCATCGTCTCTACCTGCGCGCGGTCGACGCCGGGGGTAATGAAGCGCGTGACGACAGCGTGGTACAGGTGACCGGTGACATGAAACTGGGTCATTTCAGCATCACCTTCAAGGATCTCGAGGTTCCTGTTGCCGGTATTCCGATCACCATTACCCGAACCTATGACAGCCGGCGTCGCAACCAGTCCCTCGACTTCGGTCAGGGCTGGAGCGTGGGTTACCAGGATGTGTTCGTGCAGGAGTCGCGTCCCGCCGGTTTCAACTGGTTCCTTGATTCCTACGCCAGCGGCCCTCTGGGCGTACTGACTACCTATTGCGTACGCCCCTATGGTGACAACATCGTCACCGTGACCATGCCGGACGGCGACGTGGAACGCTTTCGCGCGGTCGCCACCCCCGAATGCAACGAGGCGATGCCGCTCCTCGATGTGGAGATCGTTTTCGAGGCCCTGGACGGTACCGACTCGACTCTGGAGGCCCTGAACGGCAACTCCGGCCGCTTGGTCAATCAGCACCTGGTCGACCCCGGTGAGCCCGGCATTCCCCTGGATATCAGCCGCTACCGCCTGACCACACGGGAAGGCCAGAGCTACGAACTGGAACAGGGGGTCGGCATCCGAACCCTCACGGTTCCCTCGGGCGATGTCCTGACCTTCGATGAAAACGGCATTACCCACTCCAGCGGTGCCACGGTCGCCTTCGTGCGCGATGCTGAAGGCCGTATCGAACAGATCCAGGCGCCGGATGGCACGCATCTGACCTATGTTTACAACAGCGATGGTGACCTGACCGATTATGCGGATCAGACGGATGCGCTCACCCGCTATACCTACATTAATGATCACTACCTTGAGGACATTGTCGATGCCCGAGGGGTGCGGGCGATCCGTAACCTCTACAATAGCGAAGGCCGCCTGATCGGTCAGATCGACGCACAGGGCAATCAGGTTGACTACAGTCACGATCTGAGCGGACGCAGCCAGACGGTCACCGACCGGCGGGGCAACAGCCGTATTTTGGTGTTCAATGAACGGGGTGACATCGTCGCCGAGACCAACGCCCTGGGTGAGACCCATCAGCGCACCTATGACGCCTATGGTGACGAATTGAGTCACACGGATCCGTTGGGTAACACCACGGTTTCGACCTACGATACCCACGGCAACCAACTGACCGAGACCGACCCTCTGGGCAGGACTAAGACCTGGACCTATAGTTGGTACAATCAGATGGAAACCGAGACCGCGAACGACGGCCGGGTTACGAGTTTCGACTATCGCAACTACATCATCCGCGGTGGTGTGCGATTTGATAAAGCCGGCCCTCTGATCGGTCTGAGTGACGGACTGGGTAACCAGACGCAACTGGGCTATCCGGTTAATGGCTATCAGCCAGTGAGACTCACCGACGCGGAAGCACAAACCACCCAATACGCCTACGACACCCAGGGTCGAATGATTCGTGAGACCGCGCCGGATGGCAGCGTCACCGAATACACTCATGATGCCATGGGTCGGATTCTTACCGAGACCCGCACCCGAACCGAAGCGGGCACAACCCTTACCGAGGTCACCCGTCACACCTACGACGCGGCGGGACGGCGTACCAGTACCGCCGATCCGTTGGGCCAGACCACACAGACCGAGTATGACGCGGCCGGTCAGGTCAGCGCCGAGATCGACGCCCTGGGCAACCGTACCGAATACACCTACGACGATCGGGGTAACCAGACTCAGGTCCTGTATCCGGATGGCACCACGGAGGGTCGTGTCTACGATGAAGAGAACAATCTCATCGCTCAGACCGACCGGGTTGGGCAGACTACCCGCATGGTCTACGATGCGGCCAATCGCCTGAGCGAAACCATCAGCCCCGATTCGAATTACGGCAGCGTCACCCGGCGCAACGAATACGATGCGGCCGGTCGGTTGATCGCCGAGATTGACGCCCTGGGCAATCGCACCGAACACGCCTACGACGCTGTCGGCCAACGGATCAGCACCACCGACGCTCTGGGTCATGAGACCCGTTTCGAATACGACGTCCATGGCAACCGTGTGGCGATGATCGATGCTCTGAATCGGCGTACCGAATACGTCTACGACGCGGCCGACCGTCTGATCGAAACCCGCTATCCCGACCTCAGCATAAGTCGCACCACCTACGACCGGGTGGGGCGCCGCACCCTCGGGACCGATCAGGCCACGCGCTCAACCCAATACGGATACGACGCTCAAGGCCGTCTCGTCCAGGTCACCGATGCCTTGGGTGGTATAACAAGCTATACCTACGACGAAGCGGGCAACAAACTGACCCAAACCGACGCTGAAAACAGGACCACCTCCTGGACCTACGACAGCCTCGGCAGAGTCCTCAGCCGCACCCTGCCGCTGGGTCAGCAAGAGACCTTTGCCTACGACGCCAATGGTAATCTGGTCAGCCATACCGACTTCAACGGCCAGACCACCACCCACCAATACGACAGTGCCAACCGGCCCATTCGCAGTGACTATGCCGACGGTAATCGGGAAGACTTCAGCTATGATGAAATGGGTAACCGAATCCTGGCCGAACTCACCCGTCCGGATGGTGATGTGTCGACTTACTACTACGGCTACGACGTTGCGAATCGGCTGGACACAGCGACCCTGCCTGATGGTACGGTACTTAGCTATGCTTACGACCGGGCCGGCAACCGCACCCAGGTGCGCATCGACCTGCCCGACGGCGGTACTCTGACCACCGATTACGCCTACGACAACCTCAACCGGCTGCAAAGCGTCACCGATGCTGCGGGCACCACCGGCTACGGCTACGACGCGGTAGGCAATCGGACCCGTGTCAGCTACCCCAACGGTAGCCGTGAAGTCTACCAATACGACAGTCTTAACCGCCTGATTCGTAAAGAGACTTACGACGGAGCCGGCACCCTGGTTGGAGCCTACGACTACACCCTCGACCCCACCGGGCGGCGCACTGAAATCACTGAGTACAGTGGCCGCACCACCGCTTATGGTTACGACGACCTCTATCGATTGACCACCGAGCAGATCAGTGACGGTCAGAACGGGGACTATAGCGCCAGCTATCAGTACGATGCCGTCGGCAACCGCACCTACAGCACCGTCAACGGGGTACAGACCGCCTACAGCTATGATGCCAACGACCGGCTGACCCAGCAGGGCGGGACGCGTTACACCTATGACGCCAACGGCAACACCCTGAATGAGAGCCTGGATACCGACACGGTCAGCTATGGCTACAACGCCAAGAACGAATTGGTCGGCGTTACCCAAAGCGGCGTGACCACCGAGTATGACTACAATCCCAACGGGATCCGCACCAGCAAGACCGAGGGCGGTGTCACAACTGGCTACGTGGTGGACGAAAACCGGGATTACGCCCAGGTGCTGGTCGAGCAAGACGGCGCGAACAGTATCGTCTACACTTACGGAGACGACTTGATCAGCCAGGATCGTAATGGTGTAGCCAGCTACTACCATTACGACGGACTGGGCAGCACTCGCTCTTTAACAGACCAGCTTGGGAACCTGACCGACACCTACGACTATGAGGCGTTCGGGGAAGTGTTGAATCGTACGGGGAGTACGGAGAATGGGTATTTATTTGCCGGAGAGCAGTTTGATAACACACTAAGTCAGTACTATCTCAGAGCGAGATACTACAATCCGGCTTCAGGACGCTTTACCCAGCAAGACTCTTGGATGGGTAACAACAGTGATCCCATCACCCTTCATAAATATCTCTACGCTAATGCCGATCCGGCAAACGTCACCGATCCGAGTGGACATTTTGGGTTGGTGAGTTTAGGTGTTGCCAACAACATCCGCATGACGTTGACGAACTTGCAGACCGAATTTGGAATGAATCTTTTGGGTGCGGCATTAGATCCTGATGCTGCAGCAGCAGGCCCTAATTTCAAGGGCATGGGTTTAGGGATTCTTGCTGGATCTTCAGGGTTTAGGTTGGCTCGTTTGTTATCAAGTAGTGTTCGTAAAGCTTGTAATAGCTTTGATGGAGAAACATTAGTTTATACATTGAATGGATTGATACCTATTAAGGATATTTCTATAGGTGATTTAGTTGCCTCCTACAATGAGGAAACTGGTGATACTGAATATAAAGAGGTTACTCATCTTATTCAGAGAGAAGGTGATTATGAGATTGTAGATGTGATGCTTTCTGGTGGGGAAGTTATTGAGGCAACTTCTGGTCACCCTTTTTATGCGTTTAATGATGATAAGAAATGGCTCTTTGCTGAAGATCTGAATGCATCTATCTCATTGCTTGATTATTTTGGTAATACAAGAAAAGTTGAATCGACTTCTGCGCGTACAAGTCGAAAGAAGGTTTATAACCTAACAGTAGATGAAACTCATACTTACTATGTTGGTGAAAGTGGTGTTCTTGTTCATAATATGGGCAAGAAAGGGTGCAGGCTGCCAGAGATTGAAGCTAGCTTTTCTTCAATTATATCTGCTAGGAATCATGCTAGAAATGCAGCTAAATTAGGTGGTAATGCAGTTCCGTTTGTTCAGCAAAAAGGGCCTTATAAGAATAAACTAGTGACAGGTATGCAAAGCCAAGATGGTAAGCGTGGGTGGCGCTTAGACTGGGATACGCGAGGAAGTAAGGGCATGCATATTAACTGGTGGATTGAAGAAGAGGGCGTTTTGATGCGTGGGGCTAATAAAATCGATGGCTCTTCTTATGACGATTATTTAAGAATAATTGAACACTTTCCATGGCTGTGAAGTCGTTTTCAATGAGTAATTTAGCAAAGTTGGGTTATTTTATAGAATTGGAATCGAAAGGATTCGGTAAAGTAGTCGATGCCAAATACTCGGATTGGTTTTTTAAGTATATTTATGATAACTACCCATGGGAGTTAACTGGTGGCTCTATTGACTGGAGAAATGTGGATGCGGCAGTTTCTATTGATTGCACTAATTCATCAGAGAAAGAAATAGATGATATTTTTTTGAAGTCTCCATTATCGAAGTATAAGCATGTGTGCTTGTTCTTTTATCCGGATGAGCCCGGATTTTTATGTAGTTTTGAATTTGCAAAAGAATACTTATGGTCTTTACTCAATGGGCCTGGTGATGGATATATGGTTGGAGTGAATGAGCAGAGTAATCATATTGAGTTGTTAGATGAGTCGGATTTTGTGGAGATATATGCGGGTGATTGGATATCGTGGAGAGAGTGAAAATATATTGATATAGAGCACCAAATTACCATAACCGCTATCGAGACACCCATCGTAACGATCACAAAAAGAAGCCCCGTTCATAGCTGAGCGGGGCTTTTTTGTTGGGGTTTACTTGGTGGTCAAGATCAGCTGTAGAGCGCAAAATTACCCTCGTAGTTTCGACCAAATTAGCGGTCGTAGGATTTTGAAGATTTACGACCGTTTTGCCACTTTCTCATCGTAACCTGTTTTCATTTTTCCAAATTCTGATCGTAGAATTTCCCAGATACGATCGTAAAAATAATCACGCTACCCTCGTAAAATCGGGCAATGGTTTGTCGTCGCACACTCCAATTGACGAAAAATACGATGATTTTGGCACGTCGGATGCCATAGCTCAGGGAACACTACCCGGACACCCATCGTAACGAGCGTAAAAAATGAAGGGGCCAGTGGCCCCTTCGTTTATTGAGTCTGTTAAGTGGTCGGTCTGTTCCCCATACGCCGTTATCACCGCTCAGAGATTCAACGTTGTAAGTCCTCTGGCTTAAAATGCCGACGTTTGTGAAAGACGCCATGGATATAGATGGTGTCCTGCATCAGTTCATACATGATGCGGTAGGAGTACATAGCGATTTCACGTACATTTTCTTCGCCGATTTCCGCTACCATCCTGCCGAGTCTGGGGGTTATCAACAGCACCTCCACTTTGTCGGTGATGTCCTGTACAACGCGCTTGGCGTAGCGCTTGGAATCGTTGGCGATGTATTGGTAGATGAGCGCAAGGTCTTTACGTGCTGGTTTTGACCAGACGATTACCACTGTTCGATCTCGCGCTTTAAATCCTCGTGGCTGATCACCTCGCCGCGCTCGATGGCTTCACGGCTCTTACGCAGTTTATCGATGACGTAGAGACGGTACATGATCTCATCGATATCGGCATCGTCGGGTAGACGCTGGAGGGATTCCAGGGCTTCTTGTTTGAGCGTTTGTGATTGCATGTTGAGTGCTCCTGACTTTAGAGTTCATTGCATCATTATCGGCTATTGCGTGGTTAATACCAGACAACCGTCCATAACCCTGACCTTGACCGGGGTGTTGATCTCAAACCCCGCCTGTTGCAGCCAGTGGCCCTTGAGCTGAATCCACGGCACGGGCCGTCCGGCCCCGACGGGATCATCCTTGAGCGTGTACATGTAATGGATCTGGTTCACCTTGATGTTGCGTTCCTGGCAGGTTTTGCTTTTAGTCAGCCGTGCCCCTGACTTAGTATTATCATCAGCCATAGTAACCTCTTGTGCAGGTTGTTGTGGTGAGCTGGCCTTGGGTGCTCCAACACCCTTGGTCAGCGACTTAGTTGATTGCCTATCTTTTAATGGCGCTCTGCCTCCTTGTGTCCCATTTTCTCGACTGGTACTTGATAATCAGGCTCTCCAGTACCTCCCGAATCACCATCTGTTCATCATCGGGCATTTCAGCAATGGCTTCGAACTGCAAAGCCAGATCTTCCTGAGGGACACGCTCATGTTCTTCAAACAGTAAGAAGTCGGTGCTGACGTGCAATCCCAGGGCGATCTTCTTCAATACCTCCAAAGAAGGCTGGGCTTGGCCGGTCTCGTACTTCTTCAGACTGTTGACGTGGATGCCGATGGAATCCGCCATCTGTTGCTGGGTCAGGCCCTGCTGTTTACGTAGGTCAATTAATCGTTTCCGAAGGCTCATCATGAAAACCACATTGATTGATGTTGCCATAATCCTAACCCTTGGTTGATGACCCTGTTGCCTGAAAGAACATAAGTATGTACTATAATAATCCATAGTTATGGTCTTGACAAGGTTATGGACAGAGGAGCGCGTATGGCACGTATACCAGAGCAAGAGATAGAGCGATTGAAACAAGACGTTCCCCTGCAACGCTTGGTCGAAAGAATGGGCATCATCCTCAAGCGCCACGGCGCGGATCTGATCGGGCTGTGTCCGTTCCATGACGACAAGGAACCGAGCCTGGTGATCAGTCCGGATAAAAACCTCTGGCACTGCCTGGGTGCCTGCCAGACCGGGGGCACGGTGATCGACTGGGTGATGAAGATCGAGGGGGTGAGCTTCCGCCAGGCAGTAGAACTGTTACAAGCCGACAGCAATCCCTCTTTAGTCGCCGATGCCGCTCCGGCCAGGCGTGACCAGACCCGAAAACAACCGGACCCCTTGAAGGCCTCCGCCGAAGACCAAGCCTTGCTGATGCAGGTAGTGGACTACTACCACGAGACCCTGAAGGGTGATGCTGAAGGCCTGGCCTATCTTGAGAAACGAGGCATCAGCGTTGAAGCGATCGATCACTTCCGGATCGGTCTGGCCAACCGCACCTTGGGTTACCGGCTGCCGGAGAAGAGCCGCAAGGCAGGCGCCGAGATCCGGGGCCGGTTGCAGGGGTTGGGGGTCTTGCGTCAATCCGGCCATGAGCATTTTAACGGTTCGGTGGTGGTTCCGGTGATCAATGAAAACCAGGTGCAAGAGTTGTATGGCCGTAAGCTTGGCGAACGGCTGCGCAAGGGTACGCCGTTGCATCTCTATCTACCGGGGCCGCATCAAGGCATCTTCAACCTCGAAGCCCTGTTCACCTCAAAAGAGATCATCCTGTGTGAAAGCCTGATCGATGCGCTGACCTTCTGGAGCGCCGGTTACCGCAACGTCACGGCCAGCTACGGCATAGAGGGTTTTATGCCGGAGCATCTGAAGGCCTTCCGGGACCACAACACCGAGCGGGTGTTGATCGCCTACGACCGGGATGCCGCCGGCGAGGCGGCCTCCGAGAAGCTCTCAAAACAACTGATGGCCGAGGGGATCGACTGTTACCGTATCCAGTTCCCGAAAGGGATGGACGCCAACGAATACGCCTGCCAGGTAAAACCGGCAAGCAAGAGTCTGGGGGTGGTAATCCGCTCGGCGGTGTGGTTGGGCAAGGGGCAAGCCCCTGCAAAGTTGGAGCGCCAGCAAGTCAACGAGGCTCCAGAGTCCTTCGAGCCGTTACCCGCTAAGGTTATACCCGAACCCCCGAAGCCTGATATCCCCGCCGAAGTTAAAGAAGATGAGGTCATTATCGCCTTCGGTGACCGGCGCTACCGTATCCGGGGGTTGGATAAAAACCTCGTGGTTAATCAGCTCAAGGTGAACCTGCTGGTGTCGCGAGACGAGGCGATCCATGTGGACAGCTTCGATCTTTATGCCGCCAAGGCGCGCTACAGCTTTATCCGTCAGGCCTCCATCGAACTGGGTGTAACCGAAGCGGTGATCAAGAAAGACCTGGGCCGTGTGTTGCTCAAATGCGAGGCCCTGCAAGCCGAACAGATCCAGCGGGATCAATCACCGGAGGGTCCGGAGGTTGAACTGGACGACCAAGCCCGGAACCAGGCCCTGGCTTTGTTGAAAGCCCCCGACCTGTTGGACCGCATCCTGACCGACTTCGAGACCTGCGGTGTGGTGGGCGAAGAGAGTAATAAACTGGTGGGCTATCTGGCGGCGGTCTCGCGCAAGCTCGACAAGCCCCTGGCGGTGATCATCCAGTCGAGCAGCGCGGCGGGTAAATCCTCGTTGATGGATGCGGTGCTGAATCTGGTGCCGGAAGAGGAGCGGGTCCAGTATAGCGCCATGACCGGCCAGAGCCTGTTCTACATGGGTGAGACCAACCTCAAGCACAAGATCCTGGCCATTGCCGAAGAGGAAGGGGCGGAGCAGGCCAGCTATGCCCTAAAACTGTTGCAGAGTGAAGGGGAGCTGACCATTGCAAGCACCGGCAAGGATGAGAGCACGGGCACGCTGGTCACCAAGGCCTACCGGGTTGAAGGGCCGGTGATGTTGTTTTTAACCACCACGGCCATCGACATCGATGAAGAGCTGATGAACCGTTGCCTGGTGCTGACGGTGAACGAGAGCCGAGAACAGACCCAAGCCATCCACGCCTTGCAACGCCGCCAACAAACGCTGGAAGGGCTGTTACGCAACGAGGATAAAAAACAACTGATCCAGTTGCACCGCAATGCCCAACGTCTGCTCAAACCTCTTTTAGTCGCTAACCCCTTCGCCGAACAACTGACGTTCATCGACGACAAGACAAGAACCCGTCGGGATCACATGAAGTACCTGACCCTGATCCGCGCCATTGCGTTGTTGCATCAATACCAGCGCGAGATCAAAACCATCGAGCATAACGGCCAGGCTTTGGAATACATCGAGGTGGTCCCGGCAGACATCGAGACAGCCAACCGCCTGGCCCATGATGTGCTGGGCCGGAGTCTTGAAGAGCTACCACCGCAGACCAGTACCTTGCTGAAAAAGATCCGGGAAATGGTCGTAGAGCAATGCAAGCAGCAAGGCATGGAACAAAGTGATTATCGCTTTAGCCGCCGGGAGGTAAGAACCCACTCGGGCTGGACAGACTTCCAGGTTAAAAAGCACATGACCCGCCTGCAAGAACTGGAATATGTGCTGGTTCATCGGGGCAAGCGAGGGCAGTCCTTCGTCTATGAACTGCTGTATCAAGGGGAAGGCGAGGATGGAAACACCTTCTTGTTGGGGCTGTGTGAACCGGAAAAGTTAGCGTATGACGAAAAGAAGGAGCGGTCAGATAAAGAGAAAGAGCCCCCAAGAAGCCCCCAGGTAGCGGTCAAGGAGCCCCAGGGTAGCAGTGATAAAAAAGAGGTTCAGCCCAGTGCCGATAAGGGTTCCCGCGAAGCGGAACCGCTCAACGGCCAAAACAAGGTAATTAGGCCGGAAACGACTTCGTCGTACCGTACCCACATAATGGAAACCCCGGCAGTCTGATATGTCCCTGCGGCGCAAAAGGCATAACCACCGCAATCGCAAAAAACAGCCCATCGAACACACCGGGTTCTATCCTTACCTGCAACACTACCTGGAAGGGATCGCGGTGAAGGGCTTCTCCCAGGCAACCCAAGACCGCCACGAGAGCCACATCCGACGCTTTGCCGTCTGGTGCGAGGAACGGGGCCTGGATAGCCCTACGGAGATCACCAAACCGATCTTGGAGCGCTACCAGAAGCATCTCTACTACTACCGCAAGACCAACGGTCAACCACTCTCGTTTACCTCGCAGAAAACCGTACTCACCTCTTTGCGCAGCTTCTTCCGCTGGCTGACACGAAAGAATCACTTGGGCACCAACCCGGCCTCGGAACTGGAACTGCCCAAGCCACCGAAGCACCTGCCGAGAACGATCCTGAGCTTGGAACAGATCCATGAGCTGCTGGCGCAGCCCGATCCCCAAACGCCGAACGGCCTGCGAGACCGCTGTATCATGGAGCTGTTTTATGGCACCGGCATCCGGCGCACGGAGCTGGCTAACCTCAAACCCTACGACATCGATCTGAAGCGAGGCATCCTTGCTATCCGTGGCGGCAAGGGCAACAAGGACCGGAACCTGCCGCTGGGAGAAACGGTACAGGCCTGGCTGGAAAAATACCTGGATGAAGCCCGAGACGAGCTTGCCAGTCCGCTCGATGAAGAACGGCTGTTTATCACCGACTACGGCGAGCCGTTCGACGGTGGCCACCTGGGCCGGTTGATCAAGCGCTACTTGAAACAGGCAGGCATCGAAGTGACTGGGAGCTGCCACCTGTTCCGTCACGCCATGGCAACCCACATGCTGGAGAACGGGGCCGACATCCGCTTTATCCAGGCGATGCTAGGGCATGGCGACATCAGCAGCACGCAAGTCTATACCCAGGTCTCGGTGGAGAAGCTCAGAGCGGTACACACAGCAACGCACCCGAGAGGGTTGAAGCGGGAGAGAGAGCCGCCCTCGGACAAAGCGGAGTGAACGGCGGTTGGGGTGGTGGTCGGACAGTGAACCGCTCGGATCGCCCGTCACGGCGCTTGTCATCACTGAGCAACAAGCGCGCCAGCCATCCATGGCATGAATCACGCTTATTGCACAGTGGGGCAAGCGCCGCGCCGGGCTGGCGCGTTGCCGGTCTGCAAGGCTGCTGCTTCCGTTCGAGGTCGGTGGTCCGGGTCGGTGCAACACCGGCTACGCCCGTGTTGCGAGTGAAGATACGCCAGGCAACAGCAAGCCCAAGCGGGTCAGGCAGCAGGCTGAAAGGTCGGCGCGTAGGGGCTTCCTGTTGCCTGGCTGAGATCACCCCCCAAGCCCCCCTCAAGGGGGGATGTGGGGCAGGTCCAATGAACATAACGCGGCATTATGCCCACGGGCCGCACGCTCGTGCCTCGCCTGTGAATGCGGCCCGCGGGCATAACGCAGCGTTATGTATAAATGGCCCTGAATGTGCGCCCCCAACCCCCGCCGGGGGCTTATAAGGTGGCTGC
>JBNKJP010000021.1:0-125916 GCA_050291245.1 Candidatus Thiodiazotropha sp.
GTTTATGCGTAATCTCAATGAAGGTATCGCAAGGCAGGCCAATGAAGAGGACGGTTGTACCGGGAAGTTTTGGGAAGGCAGGTTCAAAAGCCAGGCGCTACTTGATGATGCGGCACTCTTGACCTGTATGAGCTACGTTGATCTTAACCCGATACGGGCAAAGATAGCCGATAGACCCGAAGAATCAGATTTTACCTCTATTCAGGATCGTATCAGACATTATCAAAACGCACTTGAGCAAACAGGAAATCGTGTAGAAGCTGCCACCGCAACCCCTGAACATTTAGAGCCGTTCGTGGGTGGCGAGCATCAAGACAAGACACCAGGCTTGAGCTTTAGCCTGCCAGACTACCTGGAATTGACCGATTGGGCAGGGCGGGCTATCAGAGAGGAGAAATCCGGTGCGATTCCCTCAGGGCTGGCACCAATCCTGGAGCGGTTGAATATCGATTCGGAGGCCTGGCTGGATAACGTGAAAAACTATGGCAAAAACTACAACACAGTCATAGGCACAAGGGAAGGGATTAAGCAGTTCACTCAAGCCATAGGTAGAGGGAGAAAGTGGTTCTGCGCAAGTGGGTTTTCGTTGCAGATCTATCAGGTAAGTTAAGCTAATCATCGATTCATTATGGGTTATAGCATTATATTTCCCACTCACACACCCCCTTTAAGCAAGTGCTTAAAGGGGGTGTCCCGTTGTACGCAGGTTTGCGGACTTACCGCTAAATGCTGACTATTCGGTCCGACCACCCCATTCAAATTAGCACAGTTGATATGCTGGATTCAGGGTAGGCGATATTTCCCTGAATCAATGGGCCATGAATGCTAGAATGTCGCTGTCCTCTTCCGCAACAATGGCGAGGATTTTACCTGCATCACCACGGAACAATTTCGAAAATAGCGCTAAGTTCATTGTGGCTACGTAGGTGCTTCCATCCGATTTTTCGTAAATGGATACAGAACAAGGCATCATAACTGATATGAATTTGGTCTTGTCCTGTTTGAGCAGACTCGCCGCATACTCTGGTTTGCAGACCTTTAACACTTTGATCTTTCCTGGGTCTGCCTGGTCGAAGTTGATCAGCGATTTCTGAAAATCGTACACCTTTGGGACGACCCATCCCAACCCTTTGGCGGTCTCGGTGACGAGTGTGACTGTTTTTTCGAAATCGTAGGGACTCTTGACTTCATGAACCATCAGTTCTCCCATAGAGCATCCTGCGAGAATAATGGTCGAGATTACGATGGTGATGAAGGTAAAGCGAGATGTATACATTGCTTACCTCCGGCATATTTAGAATATCGCCTACATTGAATTATAGGGCATTATTAAATCAGTGATTAATTATATTTTTAATGACCTCAACAGAGTGATTCTTGTTAATTGCTGATTAATATACACATTTACTATCAGTGCGTATTTCTTGTATAAGAACGCCTTTTATTTAATCGGGTTTCCATGCAAACAGGATGGTCTCAGAGGATAAGGTGATATGAAAATGCTTCGAACAATCATTGGTGTATTTTCAGTTCTTTGTTTGCTTTGTCTGGGTTGTGGTGAGGGAGGGAGTAAAACAATCCACGAAAAAACCAACTTTTCTTCGACGACAATGTCTTTGGAAGCGACAAAACCGGAAATATCTCAGGAAACGGAGCAGAAATGTACCGTTACTGATTCCAATGGTCCGCTTGAGGGAGGGGACTTGGTAACCCAGGGATGTTCAGCGGGACAGATATGTGTTTGCACAGCTCAAGCCGGCTATTCCTGTAGTGGAATCTGCCGCTAGTCGACCGGGTTCCGGGCAGGTTGGCGACCATCATTCAATAGTGCCATTGCGCACTGTTGTAAGAGTTCAAGGTAGAGGTGCTGTGTGGTTTGAAGAAGTCTTTGCATGAGGCACGCATCCGCGAAATTATACGGAGTTTGTTGTGATAGTCAGTACAATTCAAACCCTTCACAATTAACCCATTAATAAGGCTATTTGGAAGGACATACAGAGTTAAGGGAAGGGAGTCAGAAACTGGCCATAGGTGACTCAAGGTCAAAGGGTATACCCGGATTATCTGTGGGATAATCTTCAGGGAACTTAAAATAGGCAATAAAAACAATTAATTAGGGCGATATTAGATTTTTTTTCGCTGGCGCTGAAATTGCCTTTGTCTTGCTGTATATTACGCACGTCAATTCATACCATTGCTAATCCAAATAATCGTTCCAGGTCCAGGCCGGAGATTCGATTGTCTGGATGGGGAAGAGTATGCTCAGGACTTTCGTTCGTCCTGTGTAAATCTGAACAGTTTAGAGAATAACAATGCCGAACAGACCCGATATCGACCCGACTGAAACACAGGAATGGCTGGATGCTTTGGAGGCCGTGCTGGAAAATGAGGGGGTGGAGCGCGCCCACTTCCTGATCGAGCGTCTGGTGGACAAGGCCCGTCGTTCCGGTGCCCATTTGCCCTTCAGCGCGAACACGGCTTATCTCAATACCATTCCGGTGACCAAGCAAAAACGCTTTCCGGGGGATCGGGCGATGGAACGGCGTATTCGTTCCTTCATCCGCTGGAATGCGATGGCCATGGTGGTCCAGGCAAACCGGATCTCCACGGAACTGGGTGGACATATTTCGAGTTTCGCCTCCAGCGCCACCCTGTTTGACGTGGGCTTCAATCACTTTTTTCGTGCCCCGACCCAGGAGCGGGACGGGGATTTGATCTTTTTCCAGGGTCATTCCGCGCCGGGTGTCTACGCACGGGCCTTCATGGAAGGCCGGCTCAGCGAGGAGCAGCTCTACAGTTTTCGCCAGGAGGTGGACGGTCATGGTCTGTCGTCCTATCCCCATCCCTGGCTGATGCCGGGGTTCTGGCAGTTTCCGACGGTCTCGATGGGCCTGGGGCCGTTGATGGCCATCTACCAGGCCCGCTTCATGCGTTATCTGCACGACCGGGGGGTGCTGAATACTGACGAACGCAAGGTCTGGGCGTTTTGCGGTGACGGTGAGATGGATGAGCCCGAGGCCCTGGGCGCGATCTCCCTGGCCGGGCGGGAACGACTCGATAACCTGGTGTTCGTGATCAACTGCAATCTGCAACGCCTGGACGGTCCGGTGCGGGGTAACGGCAAGATCATCCAGGAACTGGAAGGGGTGTTCCGGGGCGCGGGATGGAATGTCTTGAAGGTGATCTGGGGCGGATATTGGGATCCGCTGTTGGCCCGGGACAAGAACGGCATTCTGCTCAAACGCATGGAAGAGTGCGTGGATGGGGATTACCAGGCCTACAAGGCCAAGGGCGGCGCCTATACCCGGGAACACTTCTTCGGCCGCTACCCGGAACTCGAAGAGATGGTGGCCAACATGACCGATGAGGATATCTGGCGCCTGAACCGGGGTGGCCACGATCCTCACAAGGTGTACGCCGCCTATGCCGAGGCGACCGCGCACAAGGGCCAGCCGACGGTGATTCTGGCCAAAACCGTGAAAGGCTATGGCATGGGGATCGCCGGTGAGGGTCAGAACATCACCCATTCCCAGAAAAAGATGGGCGAGGCGGCGCTGAAGGCGTTTCGCGATCGATTCAATATTCCCATCTCGGACGATCAGATTGGCGCGGCGCCCTTCTACAAGCCGCCGGCGGACAGTCCTGAGATGAAATACATGCACGATCAGCGCAGCAAACTGGGTGGCTTCCTGCCCCAGCGCCGCACCAAGGTGGAGACGTTGAAGGTACCGCCCCTCGAGACCTTCAAGACATTGTTGGAGGGCAGCGGGGATCGGGAACAGTCGACCACCATGGCCTTTGTCCGATTGCTCAACATGCTGGTCCGGGACAAGCAGCTCGGAAAACAGATCGTACCCATCGTGCCCGACGAGGCGCGGACCTTCGGTATGGAGGGAATGTTTCGCCAGTTGGGTATCTATTCATCGGTGGGGCAGTTGTACGAACCGGTGGATGCCGATCAGGTCATGTTTTACCGGGAAGACAAGAAAGGTCAGATCCTGCAGGAAGGTATCAACGAGGCCGGCGCGATGTCGTCCTGGATCGCCGCCGCCACCGCTTACAGCAATCACGGGGTCAGCATGATCCCGTTCTATATCTACTATTCCATGTTCGGTTTTCAGCGGATCGGGGATCTGGCCTGGGCCGCGGGAGATATGCAGGCACGGGGATTCCTGCTCGGCGGCACCGCGGGGCGTACCACCCTGGCGGGCGAGGGGCTGCAACATCAGGACGGGCATAGCCATCTCATGGCCGCCACGATTCCTAACTGTGTGTCCTACGACCCGACCTTCGCCTACGAACTCACGGTGATCATTCAGGACGGTATGCGCCGGATGTATCAGGAGCAGGAGAACATCTTCTACTACATCACGGTGATGAATGAAAACTACGTTCAGCCCGCGATGCCCGAGGGTGTGGAGGAGGGTATCGTTCGCGGACTCTATTCGTTGCAGGAGGGGGGCAAGCACAAGAAGCGGGTCCAGCTCATGGGCAGCGGTACGATCCTGCGTGAGGTGATTGCCGCGGCGGAGTTGTTGGAAAAGGACTTCAAGGTCTCGGCGGATATCTGGAGCGCGACCAGCTTCAATGAACTGCGCCGCGAGGGATTGGAGGTCGAACGCTGGAACACCCTGCATCCCGATGCCGAACCCAAGGTCAGTTATGTCACTCGCTGTCTGACCGGTCGCAAGGGTCCGGTGATCGCGGCCACGGATTATGTACGCAGCTATGCCGACCAGATTCGCGCCTTTGTTCCGGCCCGATACTCGGTACTGGGCACGGACGGATTCGGGCGCAGTGATATGCGCAGTCAGTTGCGCAAGTTTTTTGAAGTCAATCGTTACTACATCGTCATCGCCGCGCTGAAGGCGTTGGTCGATGAGGGCGCACTCGAGGCGGAGGCGGTCAACCAGGCTATCAAGCAATACAAGATCGATCCGGATAAACCCAATCCCTCCCGTGTCTAGGGAATTTTCGGGGATTCCGGAGACGAGAATCGAAAGTGCTTGAACGAAACAGTGACTGCCTGAAGGGCAAAAGAGGATAAGAAGTGGGTAAAACGACAGAGGTAGTGTTGCCGGATATCGGTGATTTCGAATCCGTGGAGATCATCGAGATCCTGGTTTCAGAAGGTGATGAAGTCTCGGTGGATGATTCGCTGCTGACCCTGGAGAGCGATAAGGCAACGATGGAGATTCCCTCGCCCCACGGTGGTGTGGTGGGCGACCTGCGGGTCAAGGTAGGCGATCGTGTCAGCGAGGGCGATGTCATTCTGACGATTGCTTTGAGTGATACTTCGATGTCCGCTGACACCACGGCTGCCTCTGCGGGGCCGGCTCCGGCCGCCGAGGAGCTCGAAACCGTGCAAGCGCCGGCACCAACACCCAGTGATGCGGTTACCACGGAGGTGGTCGAGAGCCGACGTCCCGGCGATAAGGAACTCCGGGTACCTCCGGTTCCCCAGGGGCTGTCAGAGTCCGGGGGGCAGGCGAAACCCCACGCCAGTCCCGCGGTACGTCGTCTGGCCCGGGAGCTGGGTGTGGACCTGTCGCTGGTCAAGGGCAAGGGGCCCAAGGCGCGGATCCTCAAAGACGATGTGCATCAATTCGTCAAGCAGTCCCTGCGACGGGGTGAAGCGGGTCGGCCCGCGGGGGGCGGACTGGCCCTGCCTTCCGCACCCGAAGTGGACTACAGCCGGTTCGGCGAGGTGGAGACCCGTCCCCTGGGACGGCTGAAAAAACTCAGCGGCGCCCACCTGCATCGCTGCTGGCTCACCGTTCCTCATGTCACCCAGTTTGACGAGGCGGACATCACCGAGTTGGAGGCGTTCCGGGTTGCGCAAAAGACCGAGGCGCAACGGCGCGATCTGCGCCTCACCCTGATGCCATTTCTGATGAAGGCCGTGGCTGCGGCTTTACGTGAAATGCCTCAATTCAATGCTTCCCTGGATGCCGAGGGGGAATCCCTGGTATTCCGAAAGTACGTGCATATCGGCGTGGCCGTGGATACACCGAACGGTCTGGTGGTACCGGTCATCCGGGATGTGGATCAGAAAGGTATCTTCGATCTGTCAGCCGAGCTCATGGGGATCAGTGAAAAGGCCCGTGACGGCAAATTGGCACCCAGTGATATGCAGGGCGGCTGTTTTTCGATTTCCAGCCTGGGCGGTATCGGTGGCACCGCCTTTACACCCATCGTCAATGCCCCCGAGGTGGCGATTCTCGGGGTCTCTCGCAGCAGTATGCAACCTGTGTGGGATGGCACGGCGTTTCAACCCCGCTTGATGTTGCCCCTTTCGCTCTCGTATGACCATCGTGTCATCGACGGAGCGGAGGGGGTTCGCTTTACCGGCCTGGTGTCCGGTCTTTTGAGTGATATACGCACTTTGCTGCTATAGAAAGTAGGGATTCATGCCCGTATTTCAGCGTCTGTTCAGTCACTTCTGATGGTTATTAGGATTTTTTAATATTCTGAAACTCATAAAGTTGTCTGATTTTTGACCGATACAACAGACAGGCATCACCTGCATCAAGAGTACTGGTATGGTTCGACAGGATGTCGAAACCGGGTGCTATTGATGGCATGACCCAATTTTTCTATGCATAACAGACTGATATTTATACTGATATTGGCTTTTTTTATGCCTCCGGTGTTGGCTGGAAGTGTGAAAAATGAGCCCATATTACCCCTCGTGACGGATCCGGATCTGGATCCCAGGCTGGTCGCGCTGGGCGATCGTTTGTTCCATGACAAGCGGCTGTCCCAGGACAACAGCCTGAGTTGCGCCTCCTGTCATCTGCTCTCCTCGGGCGGTACTGACCGGCAACCCCGTTCCATGGGCGTCGGCGGTACCATGGGCGAGATCAAAGCGCCCACGGTTTACAACAGCCGATACAATTTCGTGCAGTTCTGGGACGGTCGCGCCGAAACCCTGGAGGAACAGGCGGCCGGACCCGTGCACAATCCGATTGAGATGAACTCCTCCTGGTCGGAAGTGATATCCAAACTGCGTAAGGACCCTGACCTGGTCGAACGCTTCGATGCCATCTTCGAGGATGGCCTGACCGGGGCTAACATCGCCACGTCGATAGCCACCTTCGAACGTTCGATGATCACCGTGAATTCCCGTTTTGATCGGTGGCTGCAAGGGGAGGAGGGCGTCCTTTCGGAAGTCGAGTTAAAAGGCTATCGCCTGTTCAAAAGCTATGGTTGTATCAGTTGCCACCAGGGAGTCAACGTGGGTGGCAATATGTACGGATACATGGGTGCAATGGGGGATTACTTCAAGGATCGCGGTTCCGAGATCACCCGTGCGGACATGGGCCGATACAACGTCACCCACCAGGAACAGGACCGGCACTACTTCAAGGTTCCGAGCCTCAGGTTGGCGGCAATCAATCCCCCCTATTTTCATGACGGAACGGTAACCGACCTGGATGAGGCGGTTCGCATCATGGGGCGTTATCAATTGGGGCGGGAGATCCCTGACGGGGAGATTCAAAATATCGTGGCGTTTCTGCGAACTCTGGTCGGAGAGAACGTCAGATTCAAGCCATGAAAATGTTCAAGACCATCGGCTCCAAGCGAAGTTTCCTGCTCGCCGCATTGTTGGTCGCCATCATGATGTTGCTGTTTCTGTTCTGGGATGACGAATCCCGTGAATATGCCGAAGTATCCCACACCCTGCTGCAACTCAAGGAGATGGATGCGCGGCTTGATCGCGATGTCCTGAGGGTCACTTCATTTATGCTGGTGCAGTATGATCCTTTGGTCCAGACCTCCTGGAGGCTCAAGGAGCTACGCCATCTACTGCAGGATGCCACGGCTCATCAGGACGAAGAGTTTCACGCACTGATGAGCATTTACTGGCAGGGTATGGACGATAAGCTCGCTATCCTCGAGAAAATCAAGTTTCAGGCAGCCCTGGTACGCAATGGTATCCACTACCTGCCGATTGTTTCCCGGGAGTTGAGTGCCATAGAGCCCGAGGCCTATCAGAAGGTGCTCGAACTGCTGAACATGCTCTACACCTATGAACTTTTCTATACCGACTCTCAGCTCGACGAAATTCGCGATATGCTGACCGGCTTGGAGCACCTGCCACTCAATACTCACGAGGGTGCGGAAATACTCGAAAAGGTCCTGTTTCACGTCAATTCGAATCTTGACGATCTGACCGCGTTGGGACAGTGGAAGAGTCAGTATCTGGCGGTTCCCAGCCTGGAGTATTTCGAGAACATCCATAGCCATCATGAAGAAAGCCGCATCACCGAGATGAAACACAAGCGGGAGTTGATCATCGTCCTTTCGCTGATGGTTTTCGTCCTGGTGTTAGGGCTATGGCTGTTGATCCACAGCCTGCAAAGGGCACATCATGAAGTGAACCGGTCCTGGCACCGTCTTCACGATGCGGTGGAGAACCTCTCCGAAGCTTTTGCCCTTTTCGATGGGGATGGGCTACTGGTGCTCCATAATCGTCGCTTTCTCACCTTCTATCCATGGTTGAAGGATTGGCTTGAACAGGGGATCGACCTGAATGCCATCAAGGCGGCCACCGGTGGGCGGGTGCGAAGTTTCAATCAGGAAGGGGAGGAGATCATCGGCAGCCTGCCCAAGGGCCAGTTTATGGAACAGGTGGACAACGACACCTGGTATCTGGCGAGCAATGTGGATACCTCCGAGGGTGGGGTGGTTTGCGTGCGTAGTGATGTGACCGCCTCGAAGCGCGCCGAAGCGGATCTGCGCAAATTGAGCCGTGTCCTGGAGCAGAGTCCCGCATCCGTGGTGATCACCAATACCGACGGTATCATCGAGTACGTCAATCCGAAATTCGAGCAGGTCTCCGGCTACACATCCGCGGAGGCACTCGGGCAAAATCCCCGATTTCTCAAGAGTGGCGACAAGTCCCAGGAAGAGTACGACGAGATGTGGGGCAACTTGCTTGCCGGTAAAGAGTGGCGTGGCCTGTTTCACAACCGGCGCAAGGACGGCACCATCTATTGGGAGTCCGCATCGATTTCGCCATTACGGGATGAGCGTGGCCGGATCACCCATTTCATCGCCATCAAAGAGGACATTACGGCGCAGAAACGCGCAGAAGACCAATTGCGCATGAATACCGCGGTCTTCGAGACCACCACCGAAGGTATCATGGTTACCGACGAGGAGAACCTCATCAAGACCATTAATCCGGCGTTTACCCGAATTACCGGCTTCACCCAGGATGAGGTGCAGGGGCGTTCTCCGAGTGTTCTGAGTTCCGGACGGCATGACCGCGGATTTTATGAAAAGATGTGGGAATCGGTGCTGCAAAAAGGCTACTGGACCGGTGAGATCTGGAATCGCCGCAAGGACGGCAGTGTCTATCCCGAGTGGCTCTCCATTTCGACCATCCGGGATGACAACGGTATCGTCAGGGAACACGTGGCGGTGTTTTCCGATATTACCAAGTACAAACAGGATGAGGAGCAGATTCTCTATCAGGCTAATTACGATGCCCTGACCGGACTGCCCAATCGTTCCCTGCTCTCGGATCGGTTGAGTCAGGCCATCGTCGCCGCACAGCGAGAGAGTTGGATGCTTGCGGTGCTTTTTGTCGACCTGAATCACTTCAAAATCGTCAACGACACCTTCGGCCACGTGGTGGGCGATGAGGTGTTGCAAATGGTTGCGGGACGGATCAAATCGTGTCTGCGGGAATCCGATACCGTGGCCCGTTTCGGCGGCGACGAGTTCATCATCCTGCTGCAGGATGTCACGGAGATGGATTCAGTGGCACATATCGCCACCAACATCATCAACAGCACTACCCGGGTCATCACCTTATATGGACGGGAGATCTACATCGGCGCCAGCATCGGCATCACGGTCTATCCCGATGATGCGGAGAATGTGGATTCCCTGCTGCGCAATGCGGACATGGCCATGTATCAGGCCAAGGAACGGGGACGCAATACCTACCAGTTCTTTACCGCCTCGATGCAGCAGCACACCCTGGTCCGTCAGCAGTTGGAACTCGATCTGCGGCAGGCCATCCAGCGGGAGGAGCTTGAGATCTTCTACCAACCTGTGGTGGATGCCAGGGAAAACCGGGTAGTCAGTGTCGAGGCACTGTTGCGCTGGCACCATCCGATTCGCGGCATGGTCTCACCGGCGATCTTCATCCCTTTGGCGGAAGACACCGGACAGATCGGTCCGATCGGCGAATGGGTGATGCGCGGGGCCTGTGAACAGCTCAAGCAGTGGCATCGCGCGGGATTCAAGGACCTCAAGATGGCGGTAAATCTCTCCAGCCGGCAACGGGAACTGGGTCTGCAAGGGGAATTCCTCAAGGAGTTGCTGCAAGAGACCGGGCTGAGTTCAGACTATCTTACCTTGGAGATGACCGAGAGCCTGTTGATGCGTGATACCGAGGAGGCCATGACCTGGCTGACCAGTTTCAAGGATCTGGGTATCAAGCTGTCGGTGGACGATTTTGGCACCGGTTATTCATCATTGAGCTACCTGAAGCGTTTCCCCATGGATGTGCTGAAGATCGACCGCTCATTCGTCAGTGATCTTCCGGACAATCTCGAGGACGCCACCCTGGTCAATACCATCGTGGCCATGGCGGACAGTCTGAAGATGCGGGTGATCGCAGAGGGTGTGGAGACCCGCCAGCAGGTGGAGTTCCTGCTGGCGGCGGGATGCAACGAGTTGCAGGGTTTCTACTTTGCCAAACCCATGAAGGCCGAAAACCTGACCGCGTGGCTCAATGGCGATCTGCGCGAGACAGGTACCTCCTGACGAGCGCAGTGCAACAGGTATTACGCGGTTCGTTCTTCGGATCAGAAATGCTATAAAGTGGTCTGAGGGCCGCGGAAAAAATAAATTTTCCCAAACTACTTGTCTTAATACCCGCCTTCGTTGTTGCAGTTTCGGTTGCATAGGCTCAGCTAAGCGCCCTGCGCTACGCCGAGAAGGCAGGCATTGATCCGGCGTATTTTGGGATAGTGTATTTTTTCCGTGACCCTGAACTTCGGTACAAGACAACAAGCGCGAGAGGAGAAACCATGAGCATTGTCGAAGTGACCCTTCCCGATATCGGTGATTTCGAGCAGGTGGATATCATTGAAATCCTGGTATCCCCCGGTGATCGGGTCGAGGCCGAGGAGTCCATCATCACCCTGGAGAGCGATAAGGCCACGATGGATATTCCCTCGCCATACAGTGGTACCGTCAAGCAACTGCTGGTGAAGGTCGGCGACAAGATCTCCATGGGTGGAGCAATCCTCAAACTGGAACGGGATGCCGGTGCCGACGCCGGCGAGAAACCCGCGCCGACCAAGGCGCCGGTTTCGGACGCGGTGAAAGGCACCGCGGACAAACAGGCGGATGTGGTGGTGTTGGGTGCCGGTCCGGGTGGTTACACCGCGGCCTTTCGCGCCGCCGACCTGGGCAAACAGGTGATTCTGATCGAGCGCTACGACGCATTGGGCGGCGTCTGTCTGAATGTGGGCTGCATACCCTCAAAGGCATTGCTGCATGCCGCGGATGTGATCAACGAGGCCGCGGAGATGGCCGAGATGGGGATCAGCTTCGGCAAACCGAAGATCGATCTGGACAAGCTGCGCGCCGGCAAGGACAAGGTGGTGAAACGTCTCACCGGGGGTCTCAGCCAGCTGGCCAAGCAGCGCAAGGTGGAAGTGGTGCATGGCCTGGCGCGTTTCGACTCCCCCAAGCGCATCTCGGTGCAGACCGCCGAAGGGCCGGTGAGTATCGATTTCACCGATGCGATCATCGCTTGCGGCTCCAGCCCGGTACAGATTCCCGGATTTCCCCACGACGACCCCCGCCTGATCGACTCCACCGGCGCCCTGGCGCTGGAGGATGTTCCCAAGCGTATGCTGGTGGTGGGAGGTGGCATCATCGGCCTGGAAATGGCCACGGTCTACAGTACCCTGGGCACCCAGATCGATGTGGTGGAACTTCAGGAGAACCTGATTCCCGGCTGTGATCCGGATCTGGTGCGACCGCTGCAGAAACGTATCGCGTCCCGTTATAACAGCATCATGCTCGGTACCAAGGTGGTGGATATCCAGGCGCAGAAAAGCGGTCTCAAGGTAAGTTTCGAGGGCAAGCAGGCCCCGGACAAACCCCAGGTATACGACCGGGTGCTGGTGGCGGTGGGACGCACCCCCAACGGCAAAAAGATCAATGCCGAGGCCGCCGGGGTGAACGTTGACGAACGCGGCTTTATTCCGGTGGATCAAACCATGCGGACCAATGTGCCGAATATCTATGCGATTGGCGACGTGGTGGGCCAGCCCATGCTGGCGCACAAGGCCACCCACGAAGCCAAGGTGGCGGCCGAGGTCATTGCCGGACTACCCGCCAGTTTCGATCCCATGACCATTCCCTCCGTCGCCTATACCGATCCGGAAGTGGCCTGGATGGGACTGACCGAAACCGAGGCCAAGACCCAGGGTATCGCCTACGAGAAGGGGTTGTTTCCCTGGGCGGCCAGCGGTCGCGCGCTGGGTATCGGGCGTGACGAAGGGATGACCAAGCTACTGTTCGAACCGAAGAGCAAGCGTATTCTCGGCGCCGGTATCGTGGGACCCAACGCGGGTGAACTGATCGGTGAAACCGTGCTCGCCCTGGAAATGGGCGCCGACGCGGAAGACATCGGCCTGACCATTCATCCCCACCCGACCCTGAATGAGACCATCTGCTTCGCCGCGGAGATGGCCGAGGGCAGTATCACCGATCTGTTACCCCCGAAAAAGCGTCACTAAAGCCATCCAACCATGAGGCTCTACTATCGGGAGGTCGGCGATACGGCGAACCCGCCCCTGTGCCTGCTGCACGGTCTGTTCGGTTCCTCCGGTAACTGGATGGGTATCGTCCGGCAACTGCAGGATGAGTTTCGCCTGATCGTGCCGGACCTGCGCAATCATGGCCGCTCCCCTCACCGGGAACCGATGGATTACCCGACCATGGCCGGTGATGTTCTGGCGTTGCTCGATGAGTTGCAACTGCCCAGTGTCAACCTGCTGGGACACAGCATGGGGGGTAAGACCGCCATGTGGGTCGCCTTGACCTCGCCGGAGCGCATTGACAAACTGGTGGTCGCGGATATCGCACCGGTGCGCTACGCGAACCGTTTCGAGGCCATCTTTCAGGGATTGACCCAGCTTCCCCTGGAGCGGATCGACAATCGGGAAGACGCAGACCGTTGTCTCGCGGGTCGAGTTTCCGAGTCCGGAGTCCGAGACTATCTGTTGCAAAACCTGGTGAAGCAGGCCTCGGGCTGGTCCTGGCGCTGCAACCTGCCGGTTCTGAACCGCGCCATTACAACCCTGTCGGGTTTTCCCGAAATGGAGAGTCGGGTCTTTCCAGGCGAGGCCCTGTTCATCCACGGGGATCGTTCCAACTATGTGGACGAGGCGGCTCGCAAGGTCATCAAACGGCGTTTCCCCCACTACCGGGAACGCCTGCTGCACGAGGCCGGTCACTGGCTCTATGCGGAGCAGCCGCAGGTCTTCGCACAGGCACTGCGTCGATTTTTGACACACTAGGCATTCTAATTTTCTCGGAGGAAACATGAAAATTATTCTGGGCATCTGTCTATTACTGCTACCTCTTTCGGGCATCTCCGCCGAACAGCGTTTCATCGGTATCGGCACCGGGGGGTTAACCGGGGTGTACTATCCCACGGGCGGGGCGATCTGCCGGTTACTCAACATGGAGCGCAAACGTCATGGCATTCGCTGTTCGGTGGAATCCACGGGGGGGTCGATCTTCAACCTCAACACCATCGCCAGCGGAGAGCTCGACTTCGGTGTGGCCCAGTCGGATTGGCAGTACCATGCTTACAAAGGCACGTCGAAGTTCTCCGAGCGCGGCCCGAATTCTGATCTGCGCGCGGTGTTTTCCATCCACAGCGAACCCTTCACGGTGATGGCCCGCAAAGACAGTAAGATCAAGCGTTTTGAAGACCTGAAAGGCATGCGGGTGAATATCGGCAATCCCGGGTCGGGACAGCGCGGCACCATGGAGGTGATGATGAATCGGGTGGGTTGGAGCAAGCAGGATTTCAAACTCGCCTCCGAACTCAAGGGCACCGAGCAGGCCCGTGCCCTGTGTGATAACAAGATCGACGCCATGGTCTATGTGGTCGGCCATCCCAATGCCTCGATTAAGGAAGCCGCGACCGCCTGCGATGCCCGCCTGGTGCCGGTGGAGGGCAAGGTTGTCGAGACCCTGGTCAGCGAAACGCCCTACTATGCCATGGCCATGATTCCCGGTGGCATGTATCGCGGTACCGATACAGATACCCGAACCTTCGGTGTGAAAGCCACCCTGGTGACCTCGGCCTCGGTGGATGAAGACGTGGTCTACGAACTGGTAAAGGCCGTGTTCGACAACCTGGACGACTTCCGCAAACTGCACCCCGCCTTTGCCCATCTCAAGGCGGCCGAGATGCTGGAGGGCAATACCGCACCCTTTCATTCGGGAGCTCTACGCTACTACAAGGAGAAGGGTTGGTTATAAGCGCGACGCGTTCCCACGCTCTGCGTGGGAACGCATACCCTGCTCGCAGAGTTCCGGTGATCTTTCAGTCAAAACCGCTTCGTTGATACCGCGCACATAACCATGAGATTCATGGAGGGTCTTTCTTGACCCGACTATAACTTCACACCCTAAGCTCCCGGTGCCACAACAACAGGAGCAATACGATGAAGTCGATTGACGAAAACTATCTGCAAAAATTCGCCGCCCGTGAACTGGGACCGGAGCACTTCGACCATCGCGGTCATCTTTGGATGGCCTGGCAGCATCTTGCCCGCTATGAGGTCGACGAGGCCAGTCGGCGTGTTTGCCAGGGTATCCGGGAGCTGGCCGCGAAGTTTGGGGTGCCTGAGAAATTCAACCATACCTTGAGCGAGGCGTTGATGCGGATCATGGCGGAACGCATGCGGGGGGACATTCCGAGTGACTTCGATGCCTTTTTACAGGCCAACCCCGATCTTGTCGACGACTGTATCGGTGTACTGGCCCGTCACTACAGTGATGAACGGCTGAATAGCGAGTCGGCGCGAAGCGCATGGGTGGAGCCGGATCGATTGCCGTTGAATCAATCTTCCAAAGTAACCGCGTGAAACCACAGACCATTACTGAATTCGCGAAACGTTTCGATCTGTCACGTTCAACACTTCTCTATTACGATCGTATCGATCTGCTCAATCCGAGTGGCAAGAGTCCGTTGGGCTACCGCCTTTACACGGCGTCTGATGCTGAGCGTATGCGACGTATCGACGTGTACCGAAAAGCCGGCCTCTCCCTGAGTGATATCAAGGCGATCATGGCGGCCGTATCGGAAGACGTCGTTGAAGACGCGTTGGAAAGGCGGTTGGCGGCACTCAGCCAGGAAATGAGTGATTTAAAAGCGCAGCAGCATCTGGTGGTGCAGCTGTTGCGGCACAGGGGGCGACATCCACACCTTCCGGGTGTGGATGTCGATCAGTGGGTGAAGATGCTTGAGGAGGCCGGAATGGATGAACGGGCCCGCCGGCTTTGGCATACGGCTTTCGAACGCGACGCGCCTGATGCTCATCAGGTATTTCTCCGTTCTCTGGGTTTGAGTGCCCCCGAGGTCGAACGGATTCGAAACCAATCCAGAACCTGTACTTAGTCGGCACAACTGTAACGATAGCTGTCATCCAGTTCCAGGGGCAGCACCAGGGTGCTGAATTGGTTGGTCGCGGATTGCGCACACAGCGCATTGCGGGTCGCCGTATCGTTCACGTAGCGCATCTCATACTCGATCTGCAGCACCGGCTTGCCCTGTTCGATGAAGGGAGCCAGCAGGTCGCATTCGTCGTACTGATAGCACTGCTCGTTGACCGCCATGTCATAAAGATCCACCAGCTCCGTGATCTGGTCCAGGTCGTTTTTCAGGGCGATGGCCAGGCCCCGCTGGTGGGCCGCCTCGGCCATGAAGCGGTTGTAGTCGAGCTGGTCGCTGGCGGTCAGCTCGAATCCGCTGCTGTTGGCATACCCGTCCATGTTGTCCACGTCGACCCCATCGCACCCCTGGCTGACCGCCAGATCCAGGCGCTCGAGCATGATGTTGCGTACCGATTCTGAACGAATATCGAGCCAGCGTTCGCCGGGCCAGCCGTCCAGATCCTGACCCAGATCATCACTGGCGAACTGGTTCGCGTCGATGCGCCAGCTTTCGTAGGAACCCCCGGAAAAATAGCACAGCACCCTGCGACCCGCGGCATGCAGGTCGTCCAGGGTCGATCCCGGGGTATCGAACAGATCGAGATCGTAGAGGTTCACATCGTAGCCGGTGTTCGGATTGCCCTGCAGCTGGATCTGCCAACTGCTCCCTGTTTCTGGTTGATACCAGGTCCCATCCGTGTTGCTGGGTGGATTGTCGGTGCCACCGCCCGTGTTGTCGTCACCCGAGGAGCCGCCACCACAGCCGGCCAGTACCGCGCATAGGATCGATACGCTAAATACGCCAGGCAAGTGAGAAGTTGTAGGTGAAGTCATTATGCTCTGTCCCCTCTTCAACGGATGAGTTGTACTCGTTAGTCAGGCCCAGTTTCAGTGCCAGGTTGCTCTCTTCTGTGATCTTGACGGACCAGTTGATCGCGGTGAGATTGCGATACTCCCCGGCATCGTCCAGATCCGGAAAGAACGCGGTGGTGAAGTCGAAGGCCTGAATTTCATTGATGTGCCAGTTGGCGTCCAGGGCCAGGATCAACTCCGGAGTGGAGACATCGTAATCGTCACCACGGCTGATGTTACCACCAATACCGATGCGGCTGGCGATATACCCGTCGTCGTCCTTGTAGTGTTGGTAGCCGATACCGCCGGAGAGCGAGACGCGGTATTGCCAGTCCTTGAAATCGTCGTTGTCGTAGCGGCCCTGAGTGAATCCGAACCAGGGGGTCTCGGGCCATAACCACTCCTTCTTCAGGTCGGCGAAATAGCGTTTCGCGGAGACTTCGTTGTTGCTTTCGGCACGGTCAAAGGCGGAGATGAATTTCCAGGTATCGCGCTCGTCCGCATAGTCCGCGGAATATCCGGCATGGTATTGGTTCGCCTGGGTATTGCCCGATGAACCATTGGCGCCCAGCTCTACCTGGTGATGCCAGGCGGGCGGTGCTTCCTCACTATCCTCGGCCTGTGCCGGGTTTGACATCACCAACAGGGCTAACAATGTTAGAGTAGAAGACGTTTTATTTGCTTGCATGGTTTTTATAAATTAGGGGTTGCTGGCGTATATGGCTCGACAGGATAACGTAAATGCAATCGAAATGGTCGAGGCCGTTGAGTACGGTGGGAGGCAGCCCACAGGACTGACTCGTCGATTCCTGTTGGGTACCGCCCTGTGCTGGTCATTGTTCCAACTTTGGGTCGCCTCGCCACTGCCTTTTGTCCTGGGTGTCGGGGTGTTCAACAACACCGAGGTTCGCTCGATCCATCTGGCCTTCGCGGTGTTTCTCGCCTATCTGAGTTTCCCGTTCCGGCATCAGATCACGAGCCGGATACCCCTGGCTGATCGGTTGTTGGCGGTGGCCGCCGCCTTCTGTGCCGCCTACCTCTATCTGTTCTACGAAGGGCTGGCTGAACGGGCCGGCGCACCGACCGACTGGGATGTCGGAGTGGCGGTGGCCGGGGTGTTGTTGCTGCTCGAGGCGACCCGCCGAGCCCTGGGCTGGCCATTGACCCTGATCGCCCTGACCTTTCTGGCCTACACCTTCGCCGGACCCTGGCTGCCGGACCTGCTGGCCCACAAGGGCGCCTCCCTGAGCCGGGTGGCCTCCCATCAGTGGCTCTCCACCGAAGGGGTGTTCGGGGTGGCGGTCGGGGTATCCGCCGGGTTCGTGTTTCTGTTCGTGCTGTTCGGCAGTCTGTTGGAGCAAGCGGGGGGCGGGCACTATTTCATTCGCGTGGCCTATGCCCTGGTGGGACACCGGCGGGGTGGCCCGGCCAAGGCGGCGGTGCTGGCCTCCGGGCTTACCGGGATGGTTTCCGGCTCTTCCATCGCCAATGTGGTGACCACCGGAACCTTCACCATACCGCTGATGAAACGCCTCGGGTTCACGGCCGAGAAGGCGGGTGCCATCGAGGTGGCCGCTTCGACCAATGGTCAGATCATGCCCCCGGTGATGGGAGCCGCCGCGTTTCTCATGGTGGAGTACCTGAACATCACCTATCTGGAGGTTTTGAAACATGCCTTCCTGCCGGCGGTTCTGAGCTATATCGCGCTGCTCTACCTGGTTCATCTGGAAGCGGTGAAGGCGGGCATGCCGGTATCCGCCCGGGCCGCGCCGTCACCGCTCACCCGGCGCCTGCTGGGCTTGGGGCTCAGCCTGAGCGGTACCGCGTTGTTCTTTCTTCTCGCCTATGCCCTGATCACCCTGATCGAGCGCAGCTTCGGCAGCTATGCCTTCGTTGTCAGCAGCGCCCTGATCCTGGGATTGTATGGGGTACTCATCGCTTGCGAGGTGCGCTGTGCCCTGTCCGGCGGGGACAGCGAGGATCTGCAAGCCCTGCGTCTGGGCCCTGCGTTGCTGGGTGGACTGCATTACCTGCTGCCGATCCTGGTGCTGGTCTGGTGCCTGATGTTGTTGCGGCTCTCGCCGGCGACCGCGGTGTTCTATGCCATCTGTCTGATGATGGTGATTCAGCTCACCCAAGAGGCCTTGCGCGGACTGTTTCGCAAGCAGGGTATGCGCGCGGGTTTGCAACAGGGGTTTCAATCCCTGGTCCTGGGGCTGGAAAACGGTGCCCGTAACATGATCGGCATCGGTGTGGCGACCGCTACCGCGGGCATTGTCGTGGGCACTGTCAGCCTGACCGGGATCGGCCAGGTGCTGGGGGAACTGGTCGAGACCCTGTCGCTGGGTTCGGTATTCGTGATGCTGCTGCTCACCGCGGTGATCTGCATGGTCCTGGGCATGGGTCTGCCGACCACCGCCAACTACATCGTGGTGTCGACCCTGATGGCGCCGGTCATCGTGCAGTTGTCGGCGGCCCAGGGGCTGGATATCCCCCTGGTGGCGGTGCACATGTTCGTGTTCTATTTCGGTATCCTGGCCGATGACACGCCTCCGGTAGGACTGGCGGCCTATGCGGCGGCGGGTATCTCCGGTGGGGACCCCATCGCCACCGGCCTGCGCTCTTTCTACTATGATATCCGCACCGCTATCCTGCCCTTCATGTTCGTGTTCAACACCCAATTTCTGATGATCGGTGTCGACGGGTTCTGGGATTTCATCGGGATCGTGTTGCAGGGTCTGGCGGCGATGCTGCTGTTCGTGGCCGCAACCCAGGGCTGGTTGCTGGTGCGCAACCGCTGGTGGGAGACCCTGGTGCTGCTACTCCTGGTGTTCTCCTTGTTTCGCCCCGATTTCTGGCAGGCCCAGTGGTTTCCCCCCTATGAACGGCATCCCGCGGGGGATCTGCCCACCTATCTGGAAGGGGTACTGCCGGGCGAGCGGCTGCGACTGGAGGTCGAAGTGGCGGACGATACCGGTGAGTTGCAAATGCGGGATGTGGTGCTGCAGCTCCCACAGGCCGCAGAATCCGATCCTATGGCTGCCCTGGGCTTTATTACCGAGGCGGAAAACGATAGTCTTCGGGTACTCGATGTGGGATTCATGAGCCCTGCGGAGGCAGCGGGTCTCGAGCCGGGATATACCCGCCGCATCAGCGCATTTTATCTGCGCAGAACGCAACCGGATGAACGTTGGTTTCTTGCGTTGCCGGTGCTCCTGCTGGGGCTGATCCTGATCGGGCAGCGGCGGCGTCAAACACAAAGCGATGGGAATTTACCATGAGATGGGTAGTTTTACTCTGTACCTTGCTTCTGGGGAGCGGTAGTCTCGCGGCAGCGCAGGCAACGGATGAGGCCTCACCGATCCGGATCTTCACCTCCGGTGAAGGTTACGAGGACGTTGTCGAGAACATCCGCATGGCCATCGTGGAGCGGGGTCTGCTGGTCAGTGGAACCTTGCATATCAGCGACATGCTGAATCGCACCGGTCCGGACTTAGGCTTCAAACCGGTCTTCAGCAAAGCGGAGTCGGTGGAGTTCTGCAGTGCATTGATGTCCCATAAGATGGCCCTGGCCGCCCCGGAAAACGTGGTGACCTGTCCCTTCACCATTTCGGTGTATGTCAAGGTGGATGAACCGGATCAGGTCTATGTTGCCTATCGTCGTCCACAGCTTCATGGCGAGGGTGATCAGGCCTATGAGGCGATCGTCAGGATGATGGAAGGGATAATTCAGGACTCGATCTGAGCGTTCGGGGGGGCAGGATCGGGATCTGGCCTGGTTAGTCACTATCCTGTTTTGACTCAAGAATTGATAACCTTTGCCGCCCAAGGGTTAATGGGGGCCGTCCATGTCAGTACCTGGTGGTGATTTAGGCTGACATGTTTTGGGAATTACTGGGAGATTGTGAGGAATGTCTGACGGATACAAGGTTATCTTTACCGGAGAACTCAAGCCGAATACCGACAAGGAGCGGCTCATCGCCCTGTTCAGCGAGAAATTCAACCTGGGGCCTGAGAAGGCCCAGAAACTGATCCAGGGCGGCCGGCCGTTGGCCCTGAAGAAGGGGTTGGAGCTGGATAAGGCTGAAAAATTCGCGGAGGCTCTGGAAAAGCTCGGTATGATCATGGAGCTTGATCCCAAACCCCAGCCACCGCAACCCAGTTTCTCATCCGAACTCGCCCTGGAAGATATCTACAGTGGTGGGGACGACGATACTACCGAGGTGCTCGAACCCAGTACCGTGAACAAATGTCCCAAGTGCGGTTCCACTCAGATGGAGATGGGCATCTGTCAGTCCTGCGGCATCGTCGCCGCCAAGTATATCGCCGCCCAGGTGCGTACCTCTCCCCAAGAGGAAGAGCATGATAATAGCGAAGCGGACACAGAGGTCATCGACAATCCCTATTCACCACCGGATGCGGACCTTGAAGAGCCTCTCGAAGGGGAAATGGTGGGGCCTCGTTCCGTATCCATCGGCCGTCCCTTTGCCTGGATTGCCGGTGGTTGGACCCTGTTTAAGGAGTCGCCCCTGGCCTGGATTCTGGCGCTGGTGGTCTGGATCGGTCTCAATTTCGGTCTTTCGTTGATTCCCCTGGCGGGCGCCATCGCAGTCAACCTGATAGCACCCACCCTGATGGCGGGATTCATGATCGGTTGCCGGGAACACGAGGAGGGCGGTCAGTTCTCGGTCGGTCACCTGTTTGCCGGTTTCAGCCAGAATACCGGTCAGACCATCCTCATCGGGTTGTTCTACATGATCACCATGTTTGTGCTTACATTCGGCATGATGGCGTTGATCTTCGGTAACATGAGTGCCGGGATGATGGGGGAAGAGATCGACCCGGAGGCGATGAGTGCGATGATGTTCTCCGCATCGACCTTCGTCGGCTTGGGAATTGCCTTTGTAATCTTTATCCTGGTCTTTTTCGCCTACCTGTTTGCCCCCGCCCTGGCGGGTCTTGAAAGCCTCAGCGCCTGGGAATCGATGAAATTGAGCTTTATCGGCTCGATGAAAAACATCCTGCCGCTGATCTTCTACGGCATTCTCGCCATGCTGCTGATGTTCCTTGGAGCGATTCCGGTGGGTTTGGGATTGTTGATCGTGTTTCCGGTGCTGATCGGCGCCATGTACACGGCCTTCAAGGATATCTACTATCGCTGACGCACTGTGTACTACGTGAAGGAAGGGAATCCTGTTTCATCCCTTGATACTCGGCACCGCTATGAGATTCCGGAAGGGGTCGTTTTGCAGTTCCGGGTGGCGGGGCCCATCGTGCGGGCCTGTGCCTGGGCCATCGATCTTGCCTGGCGCAGCCTGATCTATATCGCGCTTGGATCCGTGGCGATCTACCTGGGCGAACTCGGCCAGGGGATCACCCTGATCGGGGTGTTTCTCATCGAGTGGTTCTACCCCGTGGTATTCGAGATCCGCAGCGGAGCTACCCCGGGAAAGCGATCCATGGGACTGGTGGTGATCCAGGATCAGGGCCTTCCGGTGACCCCCAGTGCCTCGGTGATCCGCAATCTGCTGCGCAGCGCGGATTTTCTACCCTTTTTCTACGCCACGGGAGTGGTCGCCATGCTCTGCAACCGGCGGTTCCAGCGTCTGGGTGACCTGGCGGCGGGTACCCTGGTGGTCTATCGGGACGAACCCTGGGGGTTCAGTGAGCCGCCGCCGACACAACCCCTGAAACCCCCCGTGAGCCTGAGTGAGGAGGAGCAGTGGCTGCTGCTGGCCTTTGCGGAACGCAGCGAATCACTGACCCGGGAGCGGCGCGAGGAACTGGCCGAGCTGGTAACCCCATTGACCGGCCGACGGGGTGAATCGGGTGTGAAAGCGCTGTACGCTTACGCCCATTGGGTGCTTAAGGGGCGTTGATGAAACAGCAGCAATTCGAAACGACCTACCAACCCCTGTGGGATGAGATTACCGAACTGATGGATGATCTCGGCCGCAAGCGGCGTGAACGCAACCTCAGCATCGAGCAGCACCTGCGTTTCCCGGAGCTGTACCGGGAGCTGTGCAGTCACTATGCCCTGGCGCGCAGCCGTGGTTTTAGCCCGGCCCGGGTGGAGCAGTTGCACGCCCTGGTGATGCGCGGCCATCCCCTGCTGTACCGGGTTTCCGGGACCTGGCGCTGGCGGGTGCTGCACTTCATATTCGGCGGTTTTCCCTGTGCCCTGCGCCGTCAGGCCCGTTACTTCTGGGTGGCCCTGGCCGCCTTTGTGCTGCCGGCACTGCTCGGCGGCCTGGGCACCTATTACAGCGAGGACCTGGTCTACAGCCTCATGAGCCGCGCCACGGTGGCGCAGATGGAGGAGAGCTACGACCCCGCCAACGCCCGCCTCGGGATCTCCCGGGAGCGCTCTTCGGACACCGACTTCATGATGTTCGGCTACTACATCCAGAACAACATCGGAATCGGCTTCCGCACCTTCGCCCTGGGTCTGCTCTATGGGGTGGGGAGCCTGTTTCTACTGCTCTACAATGGTCTGGTCATAGGCGGTGTGGCGGGGCATCTGAGCCGGCTCGAATACTACGACACCTTCTGGCCCTTCGTCTCGGGGCACGGTGCATTTGAATTGACCGCTATCGTGATCTGCGGCGCGGCGGGGCTGATGTTGGGACACGCACTGATCGCTCCCGGGCAGATGAGCCGGGTGCAGGCGCTGAAGCAGCGGGCCCATGAGGCGCTACCGCTGGTCATGGGCGCCGCGCTGATGCTGCTGGTAGCGGCCTTCATCGAGGCCTTCTGGTCCTCCTCGGACTTCCCGCCCGCTGCCAAGTACAGCGTCGCGGGCCTGTTGTGGACACTGGTGATTCTCTACCTCAGCTTCAGCGGACGGGGGGATCGTGGAACTCGATAGGATCGCGATCAAGCTGCGTCCCCGCAACAGCTGGGAGGGCATCGACCTGGGGTTCGCCATGGCCCAGTCCTGGTTTCGTCCGCTCTGGCTGCTGTGGTTGGGCAGTGCCCTGCCGGTGATGTTGGTGCTCACCCTGCTGCCCCTGCCCCTGTGGCTGAGTGGGCTGCTGTTGTGGTGGCTGAAGCCGGTCTACGAGCCCCCCTTGCTCTACTGGCTGAGCCGCCGGGTGTTCTCCGAGGAACTGAGTCTCAAGGCGGTGTTCAAGTCCTGGCGGCGGATCGTGTTGCCCCAACTGTTCGCCGCCCTGACCTGGCGGCGCTTCATGGCCTCCCGCTCGTTTCTCATGCCGGTGGTGGTGCTGGAGGGTCTGAAGGGCAAACGCCGGGCCGAGCGGATCCGGGTCCTGACCCGTTCCACCCAGGCCGCTTTCTGGCTCACCGTGGTGGGAATCCACATCGAGACCATCCTGGAATTCGGCGTGCTGATCCTGATCTGGTCCCTGATCCCCGAGGATCTGCTGTGGACCGATTGGCACAGCTACCTGTTCGAGCCCGATCTGGCCACCGAGTGGTTGCAGCACTTTGTCGCTACCCTGGTGATGTCGCTGTTCGCCCCCTTCTATGTGGCCGGAGGCTTTGCCCTCTACCTGACCCGCCGCAGCCAGCTCGAGGCCTGGGATCTGGAACTGGGGCTGAGGCGCATGGCGGGCCGCCAACGGGGTACCCGGGGTGTGGCCGCGGGGGTGGGGTTAATCCTGGGTGCCTGGCTGGTACTGGGGACGGTCCCTGAAGAAGCGCTGGCGGACGGATGGGGCTGCACGGGGCAACTGAGCCTGACCGAGGCAACGGAGTCACAGGACCCACCCGAAGAGACCGACGGGGATGCCCCAGGAGGCTCGCAGTGCAAGCCCCGTTCGGAGTTTGTGCCGATTGTGGAATCCGCGGGTCGATTGCCGGGATACGGCCTGTCGCTGGATGATCAGGCGGTTCGGGAGAACATCGACGCGGTGCTGGCCGAACCGGTGTTCGGTCACACCGAGACGGTCTTCTATTGGAAATCCAAGAAGGATAGCAAAAAGGATGATGATGAGCCGAACAAAGGGGACCCTGCCTGGCTAAAACCCCTGGCAATGGTGGTCGAGTTGCTGATGTGGCTGGGTCTGGGAGCTTTACTCGCCTACCTGATCTATTGGATGGCGAATAACTGGGGCTGGCTGAAAGGTTCGTCTCGCCGGGACAAACCGATGCGCCCGTTGCCGACCCAACTGGCGGGACTGGATCTGCGTCAGGAGAGTCTGCCCGACGATCCGGCGGAGGTGGCTCGAAAACTGGTCGGGAAAGGAGACTACCGGGCCGCGCTCGGGTTGCTCTACCGGGCGGCCTTGTCCCGTTTGGTGCATGGGTATCAGCTGGAGATTCATGAAGGCGACACCGAGGGCTCCTGTCTGGCCCGCACCCGGGTGCTGACCCAGCCGGGAATGCAAGACTACTTCGCCGATCTTACCCGTCACTGGCTACACCTCGCCTATGATCATCAGGCGCCGGATCAAGGCCGGGCTCTGGCCCTGTGCGAGGACTGGAGCCGCCAGTTCGGGGTGACCCAGGATGCATAGCCGAACCAACGTGATCGCCCTGGTGGTGCTGCTCGCCCTGCTGTTGGGGCTGGGTGTTTATTGGTTTTTTGAGAACTTTGAACGCCAGACCAAAGAGGTCCGCTATGGTGCGGAGCGGGAGGCCCGGGAGAACCCGCTGCTCGCCGCCGAGATGTTTCTCGAGCGTCAGGGGGTGACCGTACAGAGCCTGCCGGGGCGGGACCTGCTGGCGCATCTCCCCGAATCCCAGGGACTGATCCTGATCCGCGACCTGGGACCCTCGTTCAACCAAACCCAACGGACCGCACTGCTGGACTGGGTGGCCCGGGGTGGCTATCTGGTGGTGAGCCCTGGCAATGATTGGGGGGATCAGGAGCCTCATACCCTGATGGAGACCTTTTCGATCACCCTGCGCCAGGATGACGACTATGAATCCGACAGCGCAACCTGGGTCGAACTACCGGGCCGGGAGCAGCCCTTCCAGATCGCATTCGACAACACCCGCTGGTTTGAAATCGCACAACCCGACAACGACGCGCAGTTACTCAGCCAGACCGAACAGTCATTGACCTACGCCTGGGGCGAGGGCCGGGTCACCTTTCTCAGCGACGGCGAAATCTTCACCAACGAGCAGATCGGCGATATCGACCACGCCAGCCTGCTGGCCTACTTCGCACCCCCCGAAGGAGCGGCCTGGCTGATGTACGGCTCGGATGTCCCAACCCTTCCGGCCCTGCTCTGGCAGTTCGCACCCTATCTGGTCACCACTCTGCTGGCCTGGCTGGCGCTGACCCTCTGGCGCATGACCCGCCAGTCCGGTCCCAAGCTTATGGTAGAGAGTCCGGCACGCCGGGATCTGCTGGAACACCTCCAGGCCAGCGCCGAGTTCGCCTGGCGGCTTGATCACCGTCACGGTCTGCTCAAGCAGGCCCGGCAACAGGTGGAGAAACGCTGGCTCAGCGCCCATCCCGGACTGCTCAATCTGAATCAGGAACAGCGTTGCGCCTGGCTTGCCGAACGTACCGGTCTGACTCCCCGGTCGATCAACGCCGCCCTCTATCCCGACCCCCGGGATCCTGAAACGCAGATCAAATCCACAGCCCATCTGCAGCGTCTGCACGCGGCGCTGCATCCAGAAAGGAAGTTGAAACCCCATGAATGACGCCTCCCCCGAATCGACCGACCTGTTTGCCCGGGCCCGGGCCCTGGAGCCGGAGATCGCCCGCGCCGTCATCGGCCAACAGCAGGTGATCCATGAAGTGGTGCTGGCCCTGTTCAGCGCCGGACACGTACTGGTGGAAGGGGTGCCCGGACTGGGTAAAACCCTGCTGGTGCGCGGTCTCGCCGCCGCGATCCAGGGTGAATTCAGCCGCATCCAGTTCACCCCGGATCTGATGCCCAGCGACATCTCGGGGCACATCATGTTTGACATGAAGAGCGATAGCTTCCGAGTGCGCAGGGGACCGGTGTTCTGCAACCTGCTGCTGGCCGACGAGATCAACCGCTCCCCGGCCAAGACCCAATCGGCCCTGCTGGAGGCGATGCAGGAGCAGCAGGTCACCATCGAGGGGCGCACCTTCCCCCTCAACGCCCCCTTCCTGGTGCTCGCCACCCAGAATCCGATCGAACAGGAGGGCACCTACCCGCTGCCCCAGGCCCAGCTCGACCGGTTCCTGCTCAAGGTATTCATCAACTACCCCAGCGAAGCGGACGAACAGGCGATGGTCAAGCAGGTGGCCCAGGACCGGGTCGCCGACCAACTCGACACCTCCGCGATCCGGCCCATTCTCAAGGCCGAAGAGATCCCCCAGCTGCAGCAGCGGATCGCAACCCTGCGCATGGACGAGGAGATCATCAACTACGCGGTGCGGCTGGTCCGTGCCGCGCGGGACTGGAACGGCATCGAAGCGGGCCCCGGTCCCCGGGGCAGTCTCTCCCTGTTGCGGGCGGCCCGGGCCGAGGCTTTCCTGCAGCAACGCGACTACGTCATCCCGGACGATCTCAAGGCGGCGGCTCTGCCGGTGTTGCGTCACCGGGTGCGCCTGACCACCGACCTGGAGATCGAGGGCTACACCCCGGATGACGTACTCAAGGACCTGCTCGATAACATCCCGGCGCCCCGTCAGTGAGACCCTCCGCCCGCCTGATCAACAGCCTGGCACTACTCGGCCTGCCGGCCCTGGCGGCGCCCTGGATGCCTGTGCTCGGTGAGGTGTGGAAAGGCGGCATGGCGGTGCTTGTGATGCTCGCCCTGATCGATCTGCTGCGGCTACGACGCCTGCCGACCCCGGAGGTCACCCGGGAGATCCACACCACCATCCCGGTCGGGGTGTGGAGCGAAGTGCGGCTCAGTCTCACCAACCGGGGTGATGTGCCCCTGGATTTGCGTGTACACGACCACCACCCCCCGGACTGCCGGATCGAGGGGCTACCCCAGCCCGCAAGTATCCCCGCCCAACGTCAATTCAGCATCGGCTACCGGCTGCAACCCAGAGAGCGGGGCGAGCGGATATTCCCCCGGGTCGACCTGATCGTGCGTTCACCTCTGGGATTATGGTGGCAGAAACGTCGTATCGATCTGCCGACCCGGGTGCGCGTGTTTCCCAACTTCCGCGAGATCGCCCACTACGCCCTGCTGGCCACCGACAACCACCTCAGTCAAATCGGGGTGCGCAAACGCCAGCGAAGAGGCGAGGGCAGCGATTTCCACCAACTGCGCGAATACCGCACCGGCGATGCCCTGCGGCAGATCGACTGGAAGGCCAGCTCCCGCTACCGCAAGCTAATCTCCAAAGAGTACCAGGATGAACGGGACCAGCAGTTGGTATTCCTTCTCGACTGCGGCCGCCACATGCGCCACCAGGATGCGGACGGAGCGCACCTCGACCACGCCCTCAACGCCATGCTGCTGCTCAGTTATGTCGCCGCCCGCCAGGGCGATGCGGTAGGCTTTCTCAGTTTTGGCGGCGTCGACCGCTGGCAGCCGCCGATCAAAGGCGGCAATCTGGTGCGCCGGATGCTCGATCGCTGCTACGACCTCGAAACCACCCTCGAAGCCGCCGACTACCTCGGCGCGGCGCAAAAGCTCATGCCCCTGCAGCGCCGCCGCGCCCTGATCGTCATCATCACCAACAGCCGCACCGAGGAGCAGCAAAACCTGCAATCGGCGGTCAACCTGCTCGCCCGTCGGCATCTGGTCGTGGTCGCGGACCTGCACGAAGCGAGTCTCGACAAAATTCTCACCCTCCCGGTCACCAATCGGGAAAGCGCACTGAGATTTCAATCCGTGCTCGATTACCTCGAAACCCGCAAAGCGGGCCACGAGCGCATCCAATACCGGGGCGCCAAAGTCATCGACAGCCGTCCCCAGCAACTGCCGGTCAATCTGGTAAACGCCTACCTGGACGTGAAGACCGCCGGACGGTTGTGAAGCGCGGGAATCCTCCTAAGGGAACTGTTACAAGCCAAAACTACCGTCATCCCGGCGAATGCCGGGATCCAGGATGCTGGAAGAGCGTGATACACCTGAATTCCAGGTGGCAGCTTTAATGAGTAAGTCCAGAGAGGTATCCGTTTAGGTTTTTTGGGACGTTTATAGGGACCAATATCCCCCAGTGGAATCTCTAAAACACGTGAAAAAAAGAAAACCAACGCGTTCAACGCCTGGGCCTGGGTAGCGCCTGCAACCTTGCGTTCAAGGGTTAAATGTTCTAGAAAGGAGGCAACATCAGCTTCGGCGCAACTACTGGGATGTTTGCCATGATGAAATTTAAGGAACCGATTGACCGTCCGATTCCAGTGCTTGAGTGCCGGACAACCAGCGATCCCAATCGAAGGATTGGCTCCAAGGCAGTCTCAACAAGTGTCCCACCAATATCCTCACGGCATCAATTTTCTGCCGGAATTGCCATTCGGTGATGTTGGGGTTCCTGCTGATGCCTATAAGCCAGAGTTCAACAGACTGGGCGGTATGCATTCGCAGCTTAACATTTGGGTGATCCACCATGAAGTGCTCGATATGGCGACGGTACCAGGGAATCGCCTTCTCGGAAACACGAAAACTCCTGAGCAATTGCGAGTATTTCAACCAAAACCTTCCGATCTTGGGATCAGAAATGTGTTCGTTAGATTCCATTCTGAAAGGCGCTCCTTGCCAGTGATTAGTAATTCGAGTACATTTATAGAACAAGTGTCGGGGTATTGCAATTATTTGTGCCAGCGGCATATCACCACGGATGTGCCAGCTATATAATCACCTGTTAGCTTTATGAAAAGAATAGTTACCACAGTAGGTGTTTTAGCTATGTCAGTATTTATAGGCTCTACCATATACTGGAAATATAGCGCTCAAGTTGCTTTTCACGAGTATGTTACTGTCAAAGTAAAAAAGGGTATTGACCAAATAGATATATGTGAAACGAAATGTGGAAAATCTGTAAATTGCAGAAAAACAGACAACTTAAGTGAAATTGAATCATTGATGCTATTTAATGAGGCAAGCATGGGGCCAACCAAAACAAAACACACCTATGAAGGTATGCTGAGAGTCTATTCTGGTGGTGTATTGGAGTGTTTTAGGGCGGTCGAATATGAAAGCAAAAAGGGAGATATATATCTATATCAGGTATTTTCAGGAGACAACTGCAGGTCATTTAAGCATGGAGCACATTCTGTATTTATTAAGGGCTTGAGTAGGTACATAATCTCAAATACAGAAGCTAACCAGGCATTACAGCGGACATGCCGCTGAATGCGACGTTATCGTATATGAATCGAAAAATCGTACTTAAATCTGTAGTTCTAGTGTTTATGCTTATTGGCATTACATTGGTTATTAGAATTTTCATTGGCTCTCTTTCCCCTAGTGCAAGAGAAGAGGCTCAAATTGTGAAAATTGGCTTTCTTGACAATGAACCGGGAGAAGTGCGGTTAGTACATGGAGATGGTCCAATTTATGTTGTTGCGTATTCTGATGAAATGCTTCGTGATCTTGAAAAGTTATCACCGCATGTATGGAATCCAATAATATCCACTACCTATAAGGCTAAAAATGGAAAAAGCTTTTTCATATTTAATGGCAGGGGAACAATCGATCCAGGTTGCTTGGTTAAGCATTATCCAAAAACAGAGCCTAACACTAATAGAGAAGACAATGCAGTTTGGTATGGAGGCTTTTTAGACCCTTGCCGAGATGTAAGTTATGATTACGCTGGGAGGTTAATTAGAAGCATTTCACATTCCTATATAAACTTTACTAGAGAGGCACCGAATATGCCTCCAATAATGTTCATGCGTGAAGATGAAAAAGGTTTATATGTTTTTAATGTAAAACGATAACGAGTGGGTCTAACGGACCCTCAAACTCTTCCCTGCGCTACGTGTTTGCGGCCCACTAACCTAGGCCTAGCCCCCGGGTGAAATATGTTTGAAGAATCGTGGAATCGATGCTGGAAAGCAATTGGAGCTGAAGGCACAGGAAAAGAACTGATGCAAAGGCTTGTTGATGCTTACAACGAACCTCAAAGGAAATATCACACTGGTCAGCATTTGCTTGAGTGCCTCACTATATTTAGTGAGTATATTGAATATGCAAATGAACCAGGAGAAGTCGAAATGGCTCTATGGTTTCATGATGCTATATATGATGTGAAAGCATTAGACAATGAAGAGCGAAGCGTAATTTGGGCAGTGGATGAGCTGAAGTACCATGGCGTTGCGACGGATAGACTGAGTCGTATTTATGAGCTTATATTAGCGACGAAACACGCAGCTCTACCGAAAGGTGATGATCAAAAAATGCTCGTAGATATTGATCTTTCAATTTTCGGAGCGAATGAAAGTCGATTCGATGAATATGAGCACCAGGTCCGGAACGAGTATTCTTATGTACCGGGTTTTATTTACCGGCGAAAGCGGAAGCAAATACTTAAAGAGTTCCTCTCTCGCAATCCAATATACTCGACTTCCCAGCTTCGAAAGAGATTTGAAGCTAGAGCCCGTAAAAACATTGAAAAATCGATATCAGCATAGGGCTGACAAGCAGCACCAAGAAACCCCGCTACGCTCCGGCATCTTGTGGTTTGCTGCGCAAACTGTACCACAAGTAGCCTCCGTTACGCAGGGCTCTTGTGCAGAGCGTTATCTTAACAGTAAATTCTGGTGTAGATTATGAAGAACAGTATTGCTCATAGATGTTTAAGATTTTCTGAAAAAGGAAAGCAATTAAGAGGAAATCTGACTGTTTTTATCAGCGCGCCGGAGTTTGTTCTACCCTCTTGCTTAATATTTGAATCTGACGTGGAAATGGCAATTTGTAATTTAGAAATCATAGGTTTTAGTGAGCCATATGTCCAAACAATGTACGGTGCAGATTTGTTACAAGCTGTTCAGCAAGCAGTAGACGTAGATCCAGTCCTCAGGGCTTTTAGCAAAAAATATGATATATACTTTGAAGATGGATAGCCGTATTTTAATGACTAGTAAACCAACGGAAATTCTCAAAGATTCTAGAATATGCAAAACCAAACACATAACCTTTAGCATCCAGTGGATGCTAAAGCTCGCTCCGCTGAGCTAGGCCGATATGCATAAAACTATAAACCCAAAACTAATTGAATTACACGATGCCATCCTGGAAGGGTTTTCTGTACAATATGAAAAGAAAAAAGCTGTCCTTGAAGTGGCTTACTACCAAGATCCAGTTAGTTCAAAGGAACGTACACCAGCAAAAATACTATTTGCGGGTGTTGAGCGCGTAAATGAGATTTCGGATCTTAATGATCTCGAGAATAACAGATCGGCAGGTAATATATCTTATTGGCACCCAGCAAATGGTGAGGGCACAACATATGTTTATTTGGTTAGTGGCGTAATTTCGATCACTGCAAACTCTATTGAGTTTAAAGTGTTCAATGCATAACATGCAGAATAATGAAAGAAACATAACTTCGATCGTCTGATGAAACTGTTAGGTTGGGTGTTTGGCTGGCTAAAATGAATAGTTCCGTAACATTATTGCTATTTGTATTCATGTTCCCTGCGTTTGTTTATGCGGATGAGGTAAGCCTGGTTGTTAAAGAAGACTTCATATTGTCGTATGCACAATTTTTTAATACATTTAAAGTGCATAACTGGAAATCTATATCAAAGTATGAGAAAGAAACCACGAAGTGCGGGTTTGGCCCGGATGATGAAGGTATCGGTTGTATAGAAAGAGCGTATGGGTCGGATCAATACTGCTTTGATGAAATGCTTTTCACACTAAAGCAAGGGTGTAAAATAGTAGAAGGTACTACAAAAGTTACGTGCCTATCACCGCCGCAATGGTCTGATAAGTCAATAGTATTCCTGGGGGCTAGAGCGTCCTTCACATATGACTCCAGCAGTGAGACTATTTCAGTAGATTACTTTATTTGCGCTGGCGACTAAATGCATAGCATGTGGCTTTTTTCGCTCTCGGCGGTCCCTTAGGCATCATGGCTTGATCGCTATTTTAATTAGGAAGAGTCGCCAATGAGATATTCGCTGACTTTGTGAGGATGGATCGGACCTATGGCATCGTGTTGATGACATGAACGAATATATATTCAGAGTATATAGGAGGGTTTTTTGAATAATCTTTCTGCTAAAACTAGTTCTATAGCTTTCTTTGTTACAACTATATTGGTGATTTCCATTGGTCTTTTAATGAATGCTGCATTAGTATCTATACTTGATAAGTGGTGCTTATATAATCGATATATTTACTATTAAAGGATCCATCGGTTTATTTGATTATATTTTTTGAAGCTAAGTAGGACTTATGGGAGCCACCAAAGTAATTTAATGTCATGATGAACCTAAACACAATTGCCTGGCGCGGTATTTACTTTTCAGTTCTGGTCTGGTCGGCAATCAATCCAAAAGATTACTTGATCTGGTTCTTGGAAGTGTTTCCTGCGCTGGTGGCATTGATAATCATGGCAACGACGGTAAAAGCCTATCCTCTTACAAGAATTACTTATATTTTTATATTGATCCACTGCATCATTCTCATGGTTGGAGGACACTATACCTATGCAGAGGTACCACTGTTCGATACCATTCGGGAATTAACGCAGTCTTCACGGAATAACTACGACAAACTGGGGCACTTTGCGCAAGGATTCGTTCCAGCGCTCATTGCAAGGGAAATTGTCATTCGAAATGGTATTATACCGTCTCCAAATTGGCGTAATTTCTTTATAGTCTGTTTCTGTCTGGCGTTTAGTGCCTTTTATGAATTTATCGAATGGTGGGTGGCATTGCTCTCGGGAGAATCCGCGGAAGCCTTTCTCGGTACCCAGGGGTATATCTGGGATACCCAGTCGGATATGTTCTTTGCAATGGTCGGTGCCATTGTTTCACTACTACTGCTTCGCGGAGTGCATGATCGGCAACTCAATGAATTAGCTCGCGGCATTTGATCTGGATGGCACGATCAACTACCCAAGCCTCGGAATATACAAATCTGTCAATTACATGCTTCATTCTCGCGGATTCCTGGAAATATCGGAGAGTGTACTTTTGGGATTCGGTGATAAGCATGAGCTTGCGAGTGCTGGTGAAGATGCCATTCTCAGTGGTATTCACGAGCTTTGGACGCTGAGCATCTAAAGGGGCATAGTTATCCTGATATAAAAGTTAGCATGGGTGTTTACGGTGTTTCTGCTGTGTGGTGCGTATAGGGTGATACTACTTGTGGGCGAGGCAAGATACTAGGGCCTTTACTTACAAGAGTGCCTGGGACTTGAAGTTACCCTCCCAGTAAAGGCCTGAATATACTATCTACTTCTAAAGACTTCAGTGTCTTTGAGAGTAATAGTAGCCTGAGATATAAATACTGAGTTCAGATGCTGTTGCTGAATTATTTCGATAGAGTGAGATGCCCCATGCGTCACCCGGTTCAAGTCTGAAATTAATTGTATAGGTATCAGCGCAGTAGGCGGATTCCGATGAGAGACTGCTCAATGGGAAGAAGACTGTCTTGGTACGAGGCGGTCCATTTTCAGCTGGATATGCCCATAGGATAAGGGGTTCGGGTTGATCTTGCGAATTGACCTCTTCTTTGAATTTGTAGCTGAAGAGTTCAATGAGTGCGTGTTTGTCATTAGGGATATTGTTAAAGGATTGGTCAATCCCGCCAACGCCCGAATCAAGAATAATCTCGCGGTTGACAATAAGCAGTTCATTATGCATATCAAACTTCCTTGTATAGGTGAAAAGATTTACATGCTCTTAATGAAAAGATTAATTTCATGGCGAACAGAAGAGCATTTATTCAGCAGTTCAAAGATACCACTTATTATACTCATGTCAATAATGCGCGCTTTCGCTCATTCCAATCTTCAGTAGGTTGATTGGAGTAACCTAAAGTGGCAATAGATAGCGGATGAAATGTTTTCCTACCTTACATGTCTCTATGATGGATAAAATAAACGATGTTAACTAACTGGTGGGTGTATTACCCGTAACAAAGTCCGCTTTGCGTCTCCTGTCCATCCTACTTGGTGCAGAAGGTCTTATTCTTGATACCGATGATATCGATTGTCTTCACGCCAGAGTAAATAGTGTTGTTACCAGCTTATGATGTTATTTAACTGTTAATAATATTTCGAACGATAAAATGTCGATAAAATCCGAATGGGCGCCAGACCCCTTGTGGCTCCGAGATCAATGGAATTCGAAACCTAGGACTTTGCAGTATTTCGATCTCCCACTTTCTAATGCCGATAAACCGAAAACTGACTCTATTAGGACCTGATAGGTCAATATCAGAAAATATTCCGGTTGAATAGGGCGAGCCGATTACGGCGGAATCGATAATGTGAAATTGATCATCCAGAAGAATAATACGAAGCTGCTCTTCATAGGGTATATCATCGGTTAAAAATAGTATGAATCGGTTGTTCCATTGGAGTGCGATTTCGAGTATTGCGCCTTGAACGAAGTACCCCGTAGGTCTGTTGTCGAATATTACCTCACTGATAGGGTCCTTGTTGTTGTTGCCCTCATCCAGGATATTAATGGTTAGATTTCGGATGGTCCTGAGCATAGTATGGATACCTGATTCACGCCACAAATAGTATATTATCCGAACGTTACAACTATCTTGTTTACTCATGCAATCAGGTATTCATGCGAATGTTTGTGTTTTTCGAGAGCATGAATGACGCGGGTCTACTAAATGATTGAATGATCATAAGATTTTCATGAAACACTGGCAATGGTTAAGCTAACAAATTTACTGGGTGAACTTGAGTCTAACGCATCCATATCGGTAATCAAGAGAGAAATAGAAATGCTACACGCTCACCTGCTGCCCTTACAGCAAGGCCTGCAATACAGCAGCTATGTCAGTGATGAACCGATACAGGTGACAGTTCTTAACGTCGAAGATGAGGCTGACCTGGTTAGGGTACGGTTCGGTGTCATTTATATGGGGGTGATTGCGGGTTGTAGTTGTGCTGATGATCCAACGCCACTCGATACGGTCTCTGAGTATTGTACAGTCGAAATGCTGATCGATAGGATGAGTGCGAATGCAGAATTCAACTTGGTTGAGTAGAATTTGTAACGGGTGTTTGAGTTATCTGGCTGGAACGAGTGCTACGAGTTTGGAATCATGACATCCTGCTACGGATAATCTTTCGAGCAAGTAATCTATGAACCTGATTGGTTATGACTTTTCTAGGTGAAATTCATGCCTGGAAAGTGTCAATGTAGTGAAGTATCTATAGAGTGATATCTCTTCCATGAGTCGAATCGAAGGTCTTAATTTTGTTGTCGCCATCCCTGGAGCGGGCATTTCAGTTCAGGATAAACATCTTGAACCCTTCAATGCGTGTCCATTTGTTGTTTTACTAGCTTCAGGAGAGTGTCTGCTTGCGTCGGTTAAATCCAATCAGACCCAGTAGTCCTGAACCAAACAACCATACCGCCGCGGGCACGGGTACTGCGCTGACCTGTAGGTCAACATCGACTGTTGTGGGAAGCGCTGAACCGCCCGCTACAAAAGCATAGTAGTGCTCGTTCGGGTCAAAAATCATGGGAGCGAACTGAGAGGTCAGATCCGTGGTGCCTCCTGCATTGATATAATCGCTTCCCCAGCTAAAGAACTCCCAGCCGTTGACATTATCATTGAAGAATTGCGTGACATTGGTATTGGGGTCGGAGAGCGATAAAAACGGTGTTGGATCATTGAATAATGTGTCATTGGCATCTGTTGTCAGGGCAAACCCCAGCGTTGTTAAGTCACTGTATGAGCTGGTGGTCAATTGAATGTCCATTTGGCCATTCCAACCGCTGCCCAAGTCGAAACGGGTGATATCGGCTGCAACATTAAAATCTAAGCCATTAATGGTTACGGGATATTGGGTATCGTTTAAATCAAGCGTATCAGTATATTGCGCCGCGAAGACCGATGAACTGGCTGTAAGGGCGGCGATTAGACTGAGAGAGCATCCTAAGGCGGTATGGTACTTCATATCCTTCTCCTTGATATTTATTGAGTGTTGTTAGAGAGACTGATCATTACCGGAGTTTATCGCCGTTACCGTTAACCAGCCCACAAAAGACCAACTATCTTGCTTTCATGTCTTGGAACTGAGATCTGTGCCCAATTTGCTCCCCGGAAGCCCCAGGAATCTTGAAAGTCACGCTGCCCGTTTTCTAATAGAAAAGGGTTAGAGTAACCTGGATAAACAGGACAAACCCGTCTATTCTTCAGCATAGACTCTTATGCAACTTATTGAAAAACATCATGAAACCAATATTAACTAGTCTCATAAAACTGTTTGTACTAGCTTGGGTGCTGACCCTGCTGGGCTGTTCAACTGCCCCACAACCCACGGAAAAGCAGGCGGATGTCGATTACGACCTGGTGCTTTCAATGCCATCCGAAGCCATGAATTTCGAGGATCAGGTTCGTCCGGTCATCGAGCGCCGGTGCGTGGTGTGCCATGGCTGTTACGATGCGCCTTGCCAACTCAAACTTTCCTCATATCAGGGGATGCGACGAGGTGGTAGCACCCAAAGGGTTTATGATGGGGCGCGTATTTTCGCCATGGAGCCGACTCGATTAGGTATCGATGCCACGACACTCGAGGAGTGGCGAGAGAAAGGTTTTCATCCGGTATTGTCGGAAAACGTCTCGGACTCGCCCAAGCAGAACCTGCAACAGTCAATCATGTACCAACTGCTGCGCATGAAGCAGCGCCATCCCCAACCTCGGGTCGGTATGCTCCCAGACGATGTGGATGTGACACTCGATCGTGCTCAGGTATGCGCCAGCAACAGCGGCTTCGCCGAGTTGGAACGGACACATCCCATGTGGGGCATGCCCTACGGCCTGCCGAATCTGAACGAGGATGAGTACAGCACCCTGGTCTGGTGGTTGGCTCAAGGCGCTCCTGGTCCGCAACCTGTGAAGATATCCGTTCAGTCGAGCAGGCAGATCGAGAGCTGGGAGGCGTTTCTCAATCGTTCGGATAACAAACAGCGTCTGGTCAGCCGTTACCTCTATGAACATCTGCTTCAGGCGCACATCCATTTCGAGAATACACCGGCCGACGAGTTTTTTCGTCTGGTGCGAAGTCCGAACCCACCAGGAGAACCTATCACGGAGATACCCACGGTACGCCCCTACGACGATCCCGGTGGTAGTTTCTACTATCGATTGCTGCCCTATGACGCCAGCCGTGTACTGAAGGCTCATAGTGTCTATGAATGGTCAGCGTCGCGCATGAAGCGTTACCAGGAGCTGTTTATTGAGCCCGATTACACTGTGAACACGCTGCCTGGGTACGCGGCGGAGCTTTCCGCCAATCCGTTCAAGGTGTACGAGGCGATCCCGCCGATCTCCCGCTACCGGTTTCTTCTCGATGATGCCCATTTCTTCATTGAAGGATTCATCAAGGGGCCGGTCTGTCGGGGTCAGATCGCCCTCAACGTGATCGAGGATCAGTTCTGGGTGTTCTTCCTGCAGCCCCGCGAGCAGTCGATTACGCTCCAGCCTGAGTTCATCGATGCCTCCGAAGACTACTTGAATCTTCCCGCGGAACAGGGCGACGATAATCTGCGGGTGTTTGCGACCTGGCAGGACTATCTCAAGCGCCAGCGCAAATATCTGGCGAGAAAGAATCTGTTTTTGGAAGAGTATTTTAACTCTGAGCAAAAGGTGATTGATATCCATAAAGGGGTTGAGCTGATCTGGGATGGGGAAGGTAATAACCCCAATGCCGGTCTGAGCGTATTCCGTCACTACGACAGTGCTTCTGTGAGCCAGGGACTGGTCGGTGATTTTCCGGAAACCGCCTGGGTCATCGATTATCCGCTGTTCGAACGTATCCACTACCTTTTAGTGGCCGGATTCAATGTCTACGGTAACTTGACCCATCAGCTGACGACCCGTCTGTATATGGATTTTCTTCGCATGGAGGCGGAGAACCAGTTCCTGCTGTTCCTGCCCATTGAACAGCGCCAGGCGATCCGTGACGGCTGGTATCAGGGACTGCATGAAAACGTCTGGGATGATTTTCAGCAGGCCTTCTCAGTAACCATGGAACTCGATACGGTGAGGGGTTATCAGCAGGACGATACTCAGCGAGAGCTGTACGGTCTGCTCATCCAGCGACTTGGGCCGGAGATTGCAGGAATGGATCCGATTAACCGTTGCGCTGGTGAAGCGTGTGTGAAGAGCGCTGTCAGTACGCCACAGGAAGCGGATCGGCTGATGCGCAGAATCGCCCTTAAACGAGGCCGGTCCCTGATTGTGTTTCCCGATCTATCCTTTGTACATATCAAGGTTCCGAAGGGAGAGGATCTGGTTTATACGCTGATCCTCAATAAAGGCTATTCGAATATCACCTCCATGTTTCAAAGCGAGGATCGGCGTGCCCGGTCCCAGGATACGCTCACAGTGGTCCGGGGATTGGTTGGGGCCTATCCCAACTTCTTCTTCTCGATCGAGCTCGATCAGCTCGAGGATTTCGTACAGGCTGTGGAAAGCATTGTTGACCGTGACGACTATGAGCGGTTTGTCGGTCGTTTCGGAATACGTCGCACCAACGGCCGATTCTGGACGGAATCGGATTGGTATCACGACTGGTTAGAGACCCATAATCCGGTCACGGCGGGGTTGCTTGACTATAATCGATACCGGAATCGCTGATTCTTTAACCAGCGGAGGAATTCGAGATGCAAAGCCCGTTTATCCAGGCGTTCGATCAACTGCCGGATACCCTGCCGGTTTTTCCGCTCGAAGGTGCTGTGGTAATGCCCGGTGCTCAGCTTCCGCTGAATATCTTCGAGCCGCGCTACCTCAATATGATCGAGGATGCGATGGCGTCCCAGCACCTGATCGGTATGATTCAGCCCGAAGCGCATGGTGAGAATCAAGGTTATTCGCTACGCAGAACAGGCTGTGCCGGTCGCATCACGACCTACCAGGAAACCTTTGATGGTCGTATTGAGATCGTGCTCAGCGGCGTCTGCCGCTTCGATATGCAGGAAGAATTACCCACCACCCGGGGTTACCGCCTGGTAATCCCGGACTGGAGCCGGTTTGAACTGGACTATGACTATCCTCGTTTCGAAGTTTCTAAACAGCAGGAGCGGTTTTTCGAACAGCTTGAAGGGTATATGTCCGTTCAGGAGCTGAGTATCGATCAGAATGTCATCCACGACATTCCGCTGGCCCGGTTAATGAACATCCTGACGACCCTGTTGCCCTTGCACCACGAGGACAAACAGGCGATTATCGAGGCCGTCTCTTTCGAGTCCCGTTATAACCTGCTGGTCAGCCAGTTCGAACGGGTAGGCAGCGGTGGGCCATCTCAGCTGCATCACTGATATATCACACCGTACATGTTTTCAAGGGGATAGTGGCCAGAGTGTCATCGATGGTATGGGGAAATCAATATCAGGTCGTATCATAGCGAGCGACTTCCGTCCGGCCTGGTGGCTCAGGTCAGCGCATCTGCAGACGGTCTGGCCCAGTCTGCTGCGTCCCAGACGTTCACTCGAGATCAGTTGGGAACGTCTGGAACTGGCGGATGGCGATTTCATCGATCTGGCCTGGCGGCGAACCCGGGGCCCCCGGGTGTTGGTGATCCACGGTCTGGAGGGTTCACTCGAATCCCACTATGCCATCCCTTTGCTGCAGTCCCTTGAACAGGCGGGATTCTGTCCCATATTCATGCATTTGCGGGGGTGTGGCAGGGAACCCAACCGGTTGGCGCGCAGCTATCACTCCGGTGCGACCGGCGATCTGGCTGAGGTCCTGGAGCAGCTCGATGCCCGGGGCGAGTGCCCGGATGCCCTGATCGGGATCTCCCTGGGGGGCAACCTGTTGCTGAAATACCTGGGGGAACGCGGCGATGACGCCTTGACCCGTACCGCTGTGGCAGTTTCGGTGCCTTTTCAGCTCAAGACCGCCTGTTTGCGCATGCAACAAGGGGTTTCGCGTGTCTATGGCCGCTACCTGCTTAACCGGTTGATCCGTAGTTTTCGGAAAAAAACCCGCGAGCATGGTTCACCGTTGCCGGTTGCGGCCGGAGACATCCATACCCTATATGAATTCGATGAGCGGATCACCGCACCGCTCAACGGTTTCCGTGATGCCGAGGATTACTATCAGCGTTGCAGCTGCAAAGGCTATCTCAAAGAGATCCTGACACCCACTTTGATCCTGCATGCGACGGATGATCCGTTGATGACCCCGGAGGTAGTGCCTGGGGTTCCTGAGCTGGGCCCGGGAATCACCTTGGAGTTGAGTACCCACGGCGGTCATGTGGGATTTATCGCGGGAATCCTGCCGGGTTTTCCCCGCTACTGGTTGGAGCAACGGGTTTGTGATTACCTGGTGGAGCAGTTACAGGTGGCCGGAAAGGATGTTCAGGTACGCTCTATTATGGGTTAACTAATATCGTTGGGTGAATTCTCTTTTTATCAAAAGCCCAAGAGAACAATGGACTGCGGATTGCCAGAGCGGATATGGGTTGGGTTGTTTGAATCAACGTATCCAGTGTGGTTTGTTCAATGATTCCGAACAGTCTTTAAAGTGCGCAACCAGTTCCGGCATAAAGCCCAGGAAATCCACTTCGAGTCCGGGGAGCGCGTGATGTAGTGCCGGCAGGTAGTCGTTTGTTCGTTCTCGGGAACGTGCTCTTGGCGTCAGCCGGCGATCGATCCGCCACAGGGCCCGTTCGATACCGGTGAAACTGTTGTAGTCGTAGAGATGTCCTGTTTCGGTCAGCCGTGCCAGGAATTCACGGGCGACCATGGGATAGTCTTTGGGAGGATGAAGTGATCCTATGTGGAAGGCTTTAAGGAAATCGTTGAACTCGGACCGGGCGAAGCGTGACCAGTGCTTGACCAGAAGGTGGTCGTAGGCAATATCCACAACCACCCCCTTTAAGCGACCTGACCGTCCGAGCCGGGCCTTGCTGCGGTGAACTATCGGGTGAGCGTCGGTGAATGCGTCGATACGCCGATGCATGGCCAGCCCTGCGTTGAAATCGTCGCTTGCGCCTTGCCAGCTTCTGCCTTTTAGAAGGTCGGCAAGCAGGTTGCCATGCTGGTAGGCGATGGAGGCTTCGGAAAGGAAGATGTGGGCTAGCCAGTTCATGGAAGGCGGTTCTACTAAAAACGATTCAGTGCTTGGTCACCTCAAATTGGGTGGGGTTTTAAGTCTAATGGTACTTCTTAAGGGTGTTGAGCCGCAAATCACTGCAAAATTCGATGAGCAGTCCCTGTCCATCAGTGTAAATTTGCGTCCATTATTTCCTTGTTCCCACGCTCTGTGTGGGAGAACAGACATGGGTTTGGTGGTCAACACAAATCTATTCAATACCACCTGGCTTAGGTATGCATTCCCACGCGGAGCGTGGGAACGAGAACTAAAATGTGGTCATCTCGAATGGCACGCACTGATTGCCAACAACCACCGTCATCCCGGCAGTTGCCGGGATCCAGAATGTTTGGCAGTGGGTTCTTCCGGACTCTGGTATGCACCGGAATAACGGTGATTTTTAGCTCAAGTAAGTGCGATTAGAGGGTCCACCCAGGGGTTTATTCCTGGGTGGGGAATGATGCGTTGCGGTGGGCTGAAGGCGCGCAGCGATACCCTGAGGGGGAGTATCACTGCGGGCCTGATGGGCGGATTAATGAATAGAGGGCTATCAATAGGGGGTTGCGAAATCCTGGGTCCAGTAGATTCCGTAGTACCCGCCGCCATTGACCTTGCCGGCACCAACTTCGGTAAAGGTCGAGTTCATGATATTGGCGCAATGTCCGGGACTCGATAACCAGCCGTCCATTACGGCTTGTTCATCACTATATCCTGCTGCGATATTTTCACCATAGGTCCGCCAGCGGTAACCTGTTGCGGTGATCCGGTCTCCGGGGCTGCTGCCGTCAGAACCGGTATGGCTGAAATAGTCTTCCTGGGCCATGGATTCGGAATGATTTGTGGCTGCGGTTTCCAACTGGCAGTGCCAGGCGAGCGCGGGGGCGGCTGTATAGCTCGTGGTGCCGCAGCTGCGGCTCTGGGCGCGGGCGTTGTTGATCAGTGTCAGCATCAGCTTGTCATTGTCATTCATGCAACTGGCAATGGTTTCCTGGCTCGTATCGCCCAGATTGTATGAGCCATTATCACCCGTGTCTGAGCCATCGTCCGGGTTGCCATCATCCGGGTTGCCATCATCCGGAATCTCGGCTGCGGCCGTGCTAAAACCCCAGCTTTCCGGGGTCACGGCGTTACCGGCCAGATCCAAGAGGCCGTCACCCAGTGTGACCTGGTATTGAGTATCAGCCCGGAGGGGTTCCGAGGGCAGGAACAGGAGACGGTATTGGGTGCTGTCGTAACTGAGAGTGCCGCTCACGATCTGTCCGGACTGAGTCAGCAGGAGTGCGGAAGCATCGATGCTGGTTTCTGATAACGCCTCATTGAACGCAACGAGTATTTTGCTATCCACCGCGACATTCTGTGCCTGTTGTGCCGGCGAGCGTGTGATGATCTGCGGAGCGATAGTGTCCTGAGCAGGCGAGATCTGCAAGGTATGACTGGTGCTTCTTGAGTACCGACCATCCGAGACGATCAGCTGGAAGGTCATCTGAGTGGTATCGGTGGCTTCCGGGGCGATGAAGGTGAGGGTGGAACCAGCGGTGTCCGACAGGGTGACACGGGGCCCCGTGATCTGGCTCCAGGCAAACTGCAATGAGTCGCCGTCCGGATCGAATGAGCCGCTGCCGTCCAAGGTGATCGTCTCACCCGGCAGGGCGGTGTCACTTGCGCTAATGAAGGCGTAGGGTGGCAGGTTGAAGCGTCTGCGCCACCAGGAATGGCCGCCCCGGTAGGCGGTCTGATAGCTGGAGTCGGTGGTGCTCGATGTGGAGGTTCCGTCCGAATCCGAGTCTCCACATCCCGAGAGGGAGAAGCAAACCAGTAAGGCTGAGGTGGCGATTGTTATTTTTTGGGTGTCCATGAACATAATACTCCCGAAGAGCGATAGAAATGATACTAACTGTCGTCTTGTTATTATTTGTGTTCCCGATTCAAATAAACGGGAAAAATATTCTGCCCGAGTCTATTCCAATTGCTGCTGTGATGTTGGATTGAAGTTTGGGAATGTGATCGGGTTCATTGGAAAAATGGTACCGTGACGCGAAATACCGACGGTCGATGTATCGCCTAACTAAAGCAGTGGTGTTTGGAACTCTCGACGAGACTACAGGTTCGTGGCCACTTATTGGAATTCATAAGCGCCGATGTCCACGCCATCTGAAATGTCTCGTAGTTTGAACGCGAAATCGTCGACCACGGAGTAGACCGATTCCATACTCCCTTTGTTGATAGCCGGACTGCCGTTTTGTATCTGAAATTCATCCAAATCAGGATTTGCAAACAAGGGGTCTGAATTGACTGCCTGGGGGTCCGCTGAAGGTCCTTCGCCATCCCCAAAGTACAGGTTGTTACTCAACGTGGTCGCTTCGTTATGTATCGTATTGTTTCGGTGGTAGTTCTGACCGTCAGTCACAACAATGATATTATTGGCGTAAGAGGGGCCGCTATTCTGCTGCCATGCATCCTCAAACCATGTGGCATAGGAACCCCCGTTAGACGCATTGCAGTTGTAGAATGTGTTGTGATAGACGCGGACATTACTGGCATTGTTTGCCGCCCGCCGGTAACCTGCCTGATAGATGTTTTCGACGATGTTGTTATAGAGTCGGCTGCTATTTAATCCGTTATCGTTAAATCCATGTTTGCCGGCGCCATCCAACAGGTTGTGATGAACGGAAACGTCACTGTATGAGGCGCCGCCGTGCCATTGTATCGAATTACCTCCGTCTACATTCTTGACAATGTTGTATGCGATCTCCAGCGTGTTGCACTGATAATCAAAATACATGCCATGGTTCAGGAAGGTCGGCCCACCACCACTCGTGATGCCTTGTATGTCGTGGACGTAGTTTCCGAATATATAGGAATCGCGATATCCGCCTCCAATACCGGAAGCTCGTTGATCAACTGAAGTGCCGACGCGTGCCGTTACTTCATTGTTGATGATGCGCCATCCAAGACCCGATGCGCTGGCGTAGATCGGTCCGTCACCACCGTCACCAAAGCTTTTTGTGCTGTCATCGTTGATTTGCAGGTTGGCGATCACGACATAGTTCGCCATCTCTGTGAAACCACTCCCGGGTCCTACGATTCCGCCATTTGCGGTGCCGTTGGAATATTGGACGTCAATATTAACCGTCTCGCCGGGGTAGCCCAGGATGGTCAGGTAGCCATTTCCGGCTACACCGTTCGGTAAGCTGCCATCCTTGCTGGAGTCAATTCGGAGAAATTTGTTGTCTGCCCCGGTATCCTGCCAGGTTCCCTGTCTCAGTATGATCGTGTCTCCAGCATCCCAGGAGGTCCATGCGGGATTGCTTTTGGTAGGGTTTTGAACCATTCGATATGGGTTTTCAAACGAGCCGTCGCCCAGTGTGTCACTGCCTGTCTTGGAAACATAGATCATGTCGCCCGGTTGAATGGTGAAGCTATGGTCAGTATTGGATTCCAAGCTGTCGACCACAATTTTTATGGGTAAGGCGATTCCGGGTGACGGGTTGTCCAGAGCGCCGACCTGAACGCTGATCATTTGTATTGGCTTGTTTGAACCCAGGAATTGCGCTTTAGCGGTCCCGAAAAACTTATAGTCCGCAACTTCAACATTATTAATCAAAACATGTGTTGAGGTGCCTAAGTCCTGAGGATTGCCGAAGTTGAGTCCAAACAGGGATAAATAGGCACCGTTGTTGTTTTCGCCACCCAGGTTGGGGCCTGAAACGATATCCGTGAACAGGATATTCGGTTGAGATGCCGATTGTTGAGCATGGACGGCTATATTCACGTCGCCGGTGCCAACGCCCCCCTGGCCATCTTCGATGGTGTAATTGAAACTATCATTGCCTGTGTATCCGGTGGTCGGCGTATAGGTGTATGTCGTGTCGCCATTATCAACCAACATACCATGTCCAGGTTGAGTAACCTGCGTAATGGTTAAGTCATCTCCATCCGCATCGGTGTCATTTACGGTCAGGTTGACAATCGCAAGGCTTTGGTCCATTTCAACGGTATAGCTGTCAGTTACCGCGACCGGGTTATCGTTTACCGCGCTAATCGTGATATCAACAATCGCTTCCGCTGAACTCGCCGTGGCGGAGCTGGCTGTGTATGAGAAGCTGTCACTGCCGTACACATCGGCGTCAGGGGTATAGAGGAATGCGCCCGAGGAACTGTTGTTAAGGTCAATGGTGCCGTGGGTCGGCTGAGTGACAATTTCAAAGGTGAGATTACTGTTGTTTGGGTCGCTTGCGCTCAGGTTGCCTGTTACGGGGGTGTCTTCTTCAGTTGAGATTTGTAAATCCTGCGCGACAGGCGCGGCGGAAAGTTCCGTGACCGTAATGTCTACAACGCCGTTGGCGATTCCTCCTTGGCTGTCATCGACACGGTATGTGAAACTGTCCTCTCCGAGATATCCTTGTGATGGTGTGTATTCGTAGCGTCCGTTACCGAGATCCTCAAGGGTGCCGTGAGACGGTTGGGTGACACGGGTAATGGTTAAAGCATCACCGTCGACATCCGTGTCGTTTGCAGTCAGATCCCGAATCTCGATACTCTGATTTGCACTTACCTCGAAACTGTCGAGTGTACATTCTGGAGCGTCGTTTACAGGGTTGATCGTTATGGATACGCGGGCAACCGACGATTGCTCATTGCCGCTACTTACCCGGTACTCGAAGTGGTCGCTTCCGTTCGCGTTACTCGCAGGCGTGTAGACAAATGATCCCGTCTCAGCGCTGTTCAACGCCACACTGCCTTTGCTGGGTGTCGATGTAATATGATATGTGAGAACGCTGCCGCTCGGACCCGAGGCGGACAGATTGCCGGTTGCGGGATTGTCTTCGTCGGTGGATAGGGCGATGTCATCCGCCGTGAGTGTGTCTGATGAACCGGTGCTCGCTTCGCCACAGCCAAGTAGAATACTCAGTACAATGACGATACAGAGGCGATATAACCCCTTCATGGACACTTCGGATTGACGCATATCCCTACCCTCATCCTTTCAATACTGATTCAATGCAATCATGCGTTATACGAAAAATGTTGGTATTTCTTCAGAATATCAACATGATATTGATATGTATAAGAGGTGGTTCTATAAATAGGTTGATCCAATTCAAACTATTGAACATTGTCGAATGTCTAGCACGATAGATTCGCCGCTATTGGACGAAATTGCATTTTTTTGCTTTGGCATGATTGATGGATTCCATTGCCTGGGAGAAGGGCGGCGAGCAGCTGATGGGTGTTTCAGAGAGGAAGGCTGTGGTCTGGTGGTTCGGAGATACCCGCTTAGTGAAAGGGTACCCCAAGCAGAGTCTGAATCGCCACGGAGGTGGCGGCGGCCCGGTTGTCGACATGGATCTTCGGGTAGATCTGCTCAAGGTGCTTGTTTACGGTTCGCGGGCTGAGGGAGAGAATCTCGCCGATCTCTTTGTTGGTTTTACCGTGGGCGACCCATAGCAGCACTTCGGCCTCGCGCTTGGTGATGGGCAACATGGCTTCAAGCTTCTCGGTGTCCATCAAGCGCTCCTGGGCAACGATGCGGATCAGGTGCTCCTCCTGGCTTAACTGTTTGAAATAGCTCAGGGTCAGGGGGTTCTGCCGGGTATGGATCACCCGTTCATCACCGGTTCTCTGGTCGAGCCATTCCCGGATCTGGGATTGCAGATCGGGATCGAAAGCCTTGGGGTCGATGCCCTGGTGTTTCAGCAGGTCCTGGGTCTCAGGGGTCGCCCACAACAGCTGACCCGATGGGTTGACTGCCATCACATACTGGCGCGCCTCATCCAGGGCAATACGCGCATTGTTGATCAGGTTGGCGTTGTTGAGATGCAGGTTGATGCGTGCGAGCAGTTCCTCCGGCTTGATCGGCTTGGCGATGTAGTCGGTGCCACCATGCTCGAAGGCCTTGACGATGTGCTCCACCTCGGTCAGACCGGTCATGAAGATGATCGGGGTCAGGGGCAGGGACTGGCGCATCCGCTGACAGCATTCGAAGCCGTCCATCACCGGCATCATCGCGTCCATCAGCACCACATGGGGTTTGATCTGCGCGACGATGTCCAGAGCTTGCTGTCCGTTGAGTGAGACGAGCACGGTGAAACCCGCCTGGTTGAGGGCGGTATTGATCATGCCCAGGGAGTCGGGCGAATCGTCGACGACGAGGACGATGGGGTTGTTGTTATCCAGCATCTTGTGGGGTCAGGCCTTTTACGGTTTGGATGAGTCCCTCGAAATCGCACTGTTCCGCTCTCGATTTGAGATGGGAAAGCAGTCTCGGATCGATTTTGCTGTGCTCCAGGCTTTCCAGAGACTGCATCACGCCGCTGAGATAGCCAATTTTCGCCAGGGAGACGAGTTTGTCCAGGGCGGCACTATCCGGAAGCTCAACCCGCTCAGCGCCGGGAGTGACTGGGGGTGACGGGGGTTCCGGTGGCTTTAGCGTATCATGGGTCCAATTCAACCCAAGCGTTACACCGATCTTCTCAAGCAGAGATTCCAGGCGGATCGGTTTGATCAGGTAGCCATTATGAAGACTGAGATTGAGCTCCTCCCGATGGTTCTCGATGGCATTACCCGAGATCATGATGATCGGTGCTGCGACGCTCCGGTCACGCAGTTGTGCGGCCAGTTCCCAACCGTCGGTGACCGGCATGGAGACATCCAGCAGATACAGGTCAAACCGGGTCTCGTTGCTCATCTGCAGGGCGAACTCGGCGTTGTGGGCTTCGAGTACATCGAAGCCGAGGGGGGTGAGAAAGTCGTTGATTAGCGCCCTGTGCATCGGCTCATCGTCCACCACCAGCAGCTTCAGGCGCGGACCGGCGTAGCCGGTAATACGCTCCGGGCTCGGCAGGGGAGGCTGTGGCGTGCGCACGATCGGCAGCATGACCGTGAAGGTGAAGCTGCTGCCCTGACCTAATTCACTCTGCAGGGCGATGTCGCCGCCCATCAGGTTGCTCAGCAAGCGGCTGATGGTCAACCCAAGACCGGTGCCGCTGATCAGTTGGGTCTCCTTGTCGCGAATCCGCTCGAAGGGACTGTAGATGCGGTCCTGGTGCTCCGGATCGATGCCCACGCCCGTGTCGCTGATCACGAACTTGGCCACCTCGTTGCGGTAGCTCACCTCCAGTGAGACCCGGCCTTCCTGGGTGAATTTCACCGCATTGGAGAGCAGGTTCATGAGAATCTGGCGCAGGCGTTTTTCATCCGCCAGAACCGAGTCAGGCAATTCACTGCGGCGGGTATAGCGGAACTCCAGATTCTTCGCCCGGGCCTGGATCGAGAACATTTCCACCAGTTGATCGATCAGAGCGCGGGGCGAGATCGGAGTGCGGTGCAGGTCGATACGCCGCGCCTCGATCTTGGAGATCTCCAGCAAACCCTCGATGACATCCGCCAGGTGTTCTCCGCTGCGCAGGATCACCGAGGCGGCTCGTTGCCCGGATTTGGGCAGCTCAGCATCGTTTTTCAGTAACTGGGCATAGCCGAGGATGGTGTTAAGGGGGGTGCGCAGTTCATGACTGACACCCGAGAGATAGCGGCTCTTGGCGGTGTTGGCGTTCACCGCGGCCTCCTTGGCCTCCTGGAGTTTCTGATAGGTGCGTTCGTGGGCGGCCATCTCCCGGCTGAGCTGCTCGGTGCGGTTCTGCGACTCCTCCAACGCCTTGCGCCGGCTGTCCTGGGCCAGTACATAGAGCCAGATCAACACCCCGGTGACGATCATCAGCAGGAAGAAGGTCTTCCACAGGGCGGCATCGATCAGAGCCTGAGTCTGGGGTGTGTCCACATCACCGGATACCGATACCAGGGCGAACAGGCCTGCGATCAAAAGTGCGGTCAGGAATAGGATCGTCAGGAAATGGCTGACCATGCCGTGCATCCGTTGTACCAGTGAGCGGGGTAACAACAGGCTCAGGGCATGTTGGGTCTGAACCTGAAGATGGGCCTCGGGGCGGCAGCGGTCGTTACAGCTCGAATCCAGGGAGCAGCACAACGAGCAGATGCTGTTGTGATAGGCCGGGCAGTGGGTCATGTCCTCCGCTTCGAAACGGTTCTCGCAGATGATGCAACGCGACTCCTGAGCTTCGGTATCAGGTGTCTGTTCGCGTGCCAGGTAGTAGCGGCCACCGCTGAGCCAGGCAATCAACGGGGCGGTGAGAAACGGGGTAAACAGGGCGACGAAAGGGGACAGGGCCTTGAAAGTGTCACCGTACAGGCCCAGCTGTCCGGTGATGCCGAGCACTGAGGCGATCAACATCGAACCCACGCCCACCGGATTGATGTCGTAGAGATGGCCGCGCTTGAATTCGATCTGCCGGGGGCGCAGGTTCAGCCAGCGGTTAAGGGTCAGGTCTGCGACCAGGGCGCCGATCCAGGCCAGCACCAGGGGGGAGTAGGTGATGAGGATGCTCTCGAAAGCATGATACAGACCCAGCTCCATCAGCAGTAGGGCGATGATTACGTTGAAAAACAGCCACACCACCCGCCCCGGGTGGCTGTGGGTCAGGCGGGAGAAAAAATTGGACCAGGCCAGGGAACCGGCATAGGCATTGGTTACGTTGATCTTGAGCTGGGAGATGATGACAAAGGTGCCAACCAGGGCCAGGGCGAGATCCGGGTTATGGGTGATGTAGCTGTAGGCGACCAGATACATGTGGGCCGGGTCGTCGGCCAGGTCTGCGCTCACGCCCTGTCCCAGCGCCATTACCGCGAGGAAGGAACCGGCCAGCAGCTTGATGACTCCAAACAGGGTCCAGCCGGGTCCTGAGAGAATCAGCGCGGTCCACCACTTGGCGTCCTGTTCCTTTTGCCTGGGGAGGAAGCGCAGGTAGTCCACCTGTTCCCCGTTCTGCGCCATCAGGGGGAAAATCACCGCGGCGGCGGCGCCGAACAACAGCAGGCTGAATCCGGAGTCGCCGGTTGTCTGAAAGCCGCGAAAACCGGTCCACTCCGATAGGGTTTCACCGTGGTGGATGAAGATGATCAACAGCGGAGCGATCTGCAGGATGATCCAGATCGGTTGGGTCCAGAGCTGAAAGTGGCTAATCCGGCTGATGCCGTGGATCACCACTGGGATCACCACCAGGGCGCTGATTACATAGGCCCAGGGGAGGGGAATGTCGAACATCAGGTTCAACGCCATGGACATGATGGCCGCTTCCAGGGCGAAAAAGATAAAGGTGAATGAGGCATAGATCAGGGACGACAGGGTGGAGCCGATGTAACCGAACCCGGCGCCCCGGGTGAGCAGGTCAATGTCCAGGCCGGATTTGGCGGCGTGATAGCAGATCGGCAGGCCGAACAGGAAGATCAGCGCGCACACCACCAGGATCGCCCACAGGGAGTTGGTGAATCCGTACTGCAGGGTGATCGCTCCGCCGATCGCCTCCAGGGCGAGAAACGAGACGATGCCCAGGGCGGTGTTGGCAATGCGTACATCCGACCACTTGCGCGCCCTTCGCGCGGTGTATCGCAGGGCGAAATCCTCCAGTGTCTCGTTGGCGACCCATTGATTGTAGCGTCTGCGGGTCGGGATGATGCGGGGTTCGGCTGACACCGGGACGGTTCTCCTGCGGGGCGGTTTGGAATTGAACGAATTTCACTATCATATCAGCTTAAACATGCAAGGGTGCTCCCGATGCCTTGGACAGGGCTGATAGGCTGTATACAAGGAGTGATGCTGAATCTTTGTTCAATAGACGATATTCAATGAGGTAAATCAAAATATTCGTTGGATATTTTTCAGGTTCAGCGTAACAGAATGTCTATACTGGAAATGCGTGAGGCACTTTCACCTGGAAGCTGGGAAAGGCGGCGAGGTTCTCGGGGCCACATAGCAGATCGGAACAGTCTCGAAAGGGCACGGTTGAGCATCAAGTTTGGTGATAGCGGGCCCGGTATCCAGCCGTAAGACCAGGATCAGATCTTATTTCCCTTCATAGTAATGGACGAGCAAATACCTGCGTGAGCAGGGTTGTTTGCGGCACCGTATTGCCCTGAATCTGTACCGCAGGCAGTGGGGTATTGGTCGCTGATACCCGTTTCAATGCCGTGGGCCAGGGGGAGTGAACTCAAAGAGGGATGTGCAGCATCTTAGGGCAGGATTGGGTCTTGGATCCGTTAAAGATACTTTACCGGGGGCCTGATGATGAACCAAATGACAGCTCGATCCGTACTTTCCAATAAACTGTGGGCTCTTGTTGGTGTGGTTGGGTTTGCGTGCATGTTGTATCGACCCATGGAAGGATATGCCGATAACATTTCCGAACTACGCTACGCCATTGATCAGCTGGAACAAAAGCTGGAAACGATAGAGTCCGGTAAAACGCATGAGGATGATTTCAAGGACTTTGAGTTCCAAGGATACTCCCGCGGTGGTTTTGGCTGGAACCGTGAGGGTGGTACGGGGAACCAGTTTCGTTGGAACTACGACGCCAGTGGTTTGGATGAGCATTATTGGCGTCTGGGTAATGAACCGCATGATTCCTACACCGCGTTAACATTCATCAAGAACATCGAAACTGAGGATGACTCCTTCGCAAAATTCGCGGCTACTCTGGTCGTCGCACCCAAAGGCGAGAGTAATTGGGAACCGACCAGTGTGGTTGTACGCCAACTTTATACCGAGATGGGAAATTTCGACTGGGCGCCGGGCGTAACCTTCTGGGCTGGGGAAAAATGGTATCGCCATCCAGGTGATCAGCACATAACGGACTGGCAATTCCTGGACATTTCTGGCTATGGGGGTGGTGTGGGCGATATCCCCATGGGAGAGTCTTCCACCTTGAGTATTGCCGCTCTGGGATTCATCGATGAAAATGAGTATGAAACAATTTCGGGGGGGACGACCGAGGTTACCGACAACGGAAAACCGGCCAGCTATGTTGTGGACTTTCGGGTTGAACAGATCCCCTTCAGTATGGGTAATATGCTATGGCAGTTCGCCCCCACCTGGACAACCGGTGGAAAGTTTTCCGAGCCGGTACTGGCCGACGATGGCAGCCAAATTACCGAACTGGATTCGGAATCCGGCTGGATGACCGCGATCTATGTGAACTTTGATGATTTTTTCGGGATCATGAAAGGCGGGTCCGGGCGAATCATCGGCCGATACGGGACCGGTTATGGTTCCACTCTGTTCAATAATCGCTATATGCAATCCAACCCGTTTACAACCTCTATCGACTGGAAGAACAGCAGCCGATGGAGCCTCATGCTGGATGGGTTAATGGAATTCAATCCCAGATTCCAATTTATGCCGGTGCTCGCCTATCAGGCGTTCGACAATGGTCATAATCAAGACAACTCGATCATAAAGATTCTCTATGGTGGTCGCGCGAAATACAGCCTAAACAAGAATTTCGCCTTACAATTGGAGGCCGGTGGCATTTACCTGGACAGTGAACCCTCAAAGACGCCCAGCGGTCATTTGCGGGATACTTTGTACAAGGTTACCTTTGCGCCCACCATTCAGCCAGAGCTAGGGTTCTGGGCGCGTCCCGAAATTCGATTCTATGCGACCTATGCTTGGTGGGGCGATGCTGAGAGCAACGAATATCTCGACGATCCGGCAGGCATTGATTCGGACGACACCAGCGGTTTGAACTATGGTGTCCAGATGGAGATATGGTTTTAGCCTAGCTTTCATCGATGACTCAAGTCAGTCAGTTAGTTATTAACTATGTGCGGAGTTGAATCATGTTGAACGAAACTAGAAACACGTTGACTGATGTGATGCTGGGTCTGCTGTTTGGAGTATGCCTCATTTCGCTCGACTGGATTCCCAGCGTGTCCGCGGCACCGCCGATGTCATCGACAGCTGACAGTCTGAATACAGGTCAACACGATCAACGAAAAATCATCAGTGTCTGGACTCACATGTTACCAGGGAGCATTGAAGGTGACGTGTTTGCAAAGACCGTGAAAGAGTTCGAGCTGGCGCAAGATGAATATACAATACAGGTAGTGTCTATTTCTCCTGAAATCTATGCTGACAGGATCATCGGCAGTGCCCAGTCCGGGATATTACCGTGTGCCCTGGAATTTGACGGTCCATACCTCTACAACTTTGTCTGGTCTGGTTACCTTCAGCCGATTGACCGCTTTGTTTCTCCGGCGCTAAAAGCCGACTTTTTACCCTCGATTATCGCCCAGGGAACATACAATGGTCAGCTCTATAGCGTGGGACAGTTTGAGGCTGGAATGATGCTCTATGGTAATCGTCGATATTTGCAGGCGGCGGGTGTCCGTATAGCGACCTTTGAAAAACCCTGGAACCTTGCGGAATTTGAACAGGCTCTGGAGAAACTGACTGCGCTGCCTGAAGTGGAATACGCAATCGACATGAAAGTCAATTACGGACGCAGTGAGTTTTATACCTATGGATTTTCACCAATCGTGCAATCCTTTGGCGGTGACTTGATAGATCGCAGAACCTACAAACAAGCCAGTGGAGTATTGGACGGGCCCCGGTCGGTTGAGGCCATGAAGCACTTTCAAAGCTGGTTTGAAAAAGGTTGGGCAGGTAGATCAGCCGATACGGATGATGATTTCTATGGAACTAAGAAGGCGGCACTTGCCTGGGTGGGTACCTGGATGTACAAACCACACTCAGAGGGTTTGGGGAAAGACCTGGTTGTGATGCCGTTACCTGATTTCGGTTCCGGGCCTAAAACTACCATGGGCAACTGGAGCTGGAGCATTTCCAACAACTGTCAGGATTCCACGGGTGCCTGGGCGTTTATTGAGTTCTTGCTCACACCAAAAGAAATGTTACGTATGACAAATGAAAGCGGTGGTCCGCCATCGCGCCGATCAGTTCTGGCGCAATCGCAGTTGTATGGTAAAGCGGGCCCCTTATATATTGTGTGGCAACAGCTCGATAGCGATAGGATTGTTCCGCGTCCGATAACACCGGCGTATGCCACCATATCCAAGGTGTTTGCCAAAGCCGTGGACAACATTATTTACGGGGCGGATGTTAAAAAGGAGCTCAGTCTTGCAGCTCAGAAAATCGATCAGGATATAAATGCTCACCAGGGTTATCCGGTCAAGTAAATAAAGCGGATCTCCGCTTGACTTTGATGAAAGTACTAGGCATTAAATCAAAATTGCTACTTACTTTTATCGTGGTGCTCGCCGTTATTACCGGACTGAATGTGGGGTTGGCAACCTATCTTATCCAGCAACAGAGTGAACGGGAGGCATTCGCCAGTCTGATTCGACAAACCGATTTGCTGGAAAATGAGCTCAATGAAACGGTAATTTCACTAAGAGAAATTGCGAAAAAAAATGTTTCCGGTAACCATAATTTAAGTGATCTAGCCACTCTATATGCCAAAACACAACACTTAATCAGATATCCGGAGCAAGCGGCACAGTATGAACGGGGGCTGTTGTTCAATAAGATTATTTCACTGAACCGGCTCCAAGTTGTTCTGCGAACGGCCGATTTCTCCAGCGCCGCTGTTTATATAGACAATAGGTTGAGCCACTACTTGACGACTACCGAGGCCGGGATGAATACGATCAGTGTCGACGGCATAGCGCAGTTCAAGATCAGTAAGAATGAATCCGGTGATATACCCTTTGATAATTGGCCTAACTGGAACGAAGGGAATCCTACTGCATTAGTCACTCGCCATATCTCGCCTGTGAACCGCACAACCATTAGTTTTAATTTTTCTTCAAATCAGCGGATGGTTTTGGTAATTGTCGTTCCAGTGCAAGCAACCACGCGATCTGTTATGAGAGGTAATATTACCTTAGGGTCTCCTGAAGGTCTGCAGGTTGATGATTTGTCAATTGCCGAGCCGGATACATTGAATCAGCAGTTTTCCGGACAAAATCAACCGAGCGTTATCGGAGCATTTGTGTTCAGAAAGATATTTGATCGAGCATTTTTGAACGAAATCGCCAACAAAACCGGCTTATTACCGGCCCTGTATTCATTCGATGGAAGACACCAAATTCAAGTAACAGATATGCAAATGCAAGCTTTAGACATTGCTCGATGGGCATTGGAGACGCAGGCCTCACATAACCAAAAGATATATAAACAACTGCGTGAACTAAATCACGGGTCTTATTACCAAACCTTGGCTTTGTGGCGATTTGAAAAAGAACCCCGGTTGGTTATCAGCTTTGCACAATCAGCGGCAAGCACGTCGCATAAAGTACGAGAGGCGATAATATGGGTGGTGGGCGTGGCAGGTATTGTACTTCTGGCAGGCGGAGCCTTGGGCTATTTTCTGTTCGACCGGTTGGTAAAGCCGATACGGGCACTCACTGAAGCAGTGCAAGGTTTCGATCTGAACATTCAGCAGGATAAAAGCGGTCAATCGGCGAGGCCGATTGCTTCGGACAAGTTGATTGAGATTAACCTACATGTACACGATGAAGTGGGACAATTGGCCTCTGCTTTTAATGCGATGAGCCAGCAATTGCGTCAATCATTTGAAACGATGGAGCAGCGAGTAGTGGAGCGAACACGGGAGCTGCAACTCGCCAAAGAGCAAGCTGAATCAGCAAACAGGGCAAAAAGCGTATTTCTGGCTAACATGAGCCATGAGCTGCGTACGCCCTTGAACGCCGTGCTTGGCTTTTCGCAAGTGATGAGAAATTCATCGGATGTTTCTCCCGGACAGATAGAAAGTCTGAACATCATTATCCGAAGCGGTGAACATTTACTGAATCTGATCAATAACGTGCTCGATATTTCCAAGATCGAATCCGGTCGGGTGGAGCTGGAAGAGGCGCCTGTTCATCTCTACCAGTTTCTTGAAGAAATAAAATCCTTGATGTACGTGAGAACACATGAAAAAGGGTTGATTCTCACACTTGATCAATCGCCGGATCTTCCGGCACACGTCATTGCGGATGCGGGTAAATTGCGTCAAATACTGATTAATCTGATTGGAAATGCCATCAAATACACCCCGAGCGGCTCTGTCATCATACGGGCTATGGTATCGGAAATGCGTGAATCTGAACCGGTTTGGTTACGTTTCGAAATTGAGGATACCGGGCCTGGTATGCTTGAGAAAGACCGGGAGCGGATCTTTATACCTTTCGAACAATTGGAGGAGCGACCGGCAACCGAGGCAGGTACCGGCTTAGGACTCGCCATTTGCAAACAGTTCGTTGAACTGATGGGTGGCACGATCGGTGTTAGTAGTGAGACAGGGCAAGGATCAATATTTTACTTCGAGATCCCACTAGAGGTGATTGAGGCTGTGGACAGTTCCATTGAACCGCAATACGGTAGGATCATTGGTTTAGCAGAAGGACAACCGGTCAAACGGCTGCTTATTGTCGATGATCAGCCGGAGAGCCGTCAGTTGCTAAACAAAATGCTTGCCCCAATAGGTTTCGAATTGCGGGAGGCTGTTAATGGACGGGAGGCGGTTGACCTGTTTGCGCAATGGCATCCGCATCTTATCTTCATGGATATCGGAATGCCGATCATGGGTGGTTTGGAGGCAACGCGTCGGATCAAATCAACAACAGAAGGTGCGCACACAAAAATAGTCGCACTTACTGCTCATGCTCTAGAAGAGGAGCGACGAACAATCCTTGCAGCCGGATGTGATGACTTTATTCGAAAACCTTATCGGTATAGCGAAATATTTTCGGCATTGGCGGCACACCTGGAAACAGTATTTATTTACGAAGATGGAAATTCCCAATATCCGGGTTCTTCACATCAGCTTACAGCTGATGATCTGGCCGAGTTGCCTGCAGAGTTGAAAAATAGATTGAATGAGGCGGTTGTGCTGCTCGACAGTGACGCTGTCAAGCATGCGATTGAAGCCATAAGAGTCTGTCGGCCCGATATTGCTGAACAACTCGCTGAGAAAGCAAAAGACCTGCGATATGATATCATTTTGAAATTGATCTTGTCCGCGCATAATAATGTGAGAACCGGTGACAAGGCACCGTTTTAGAAAGCCCGGGGATTCCAGTCTGAATGCTGGACCGGCGAGATGATAGCCGATCGTAGTGATGCACTGAATTCATAACTTTCATGCTTAACTGACGGGTTCGATCAGTCGACAATATTTGATAACAATGCGTGACATTCTGGATGAAGTGCGGGCGATTTTGTTTGTTTTCACTGGTCGGTGAAGTGGTTCTGGAAAAACCATGTTTTTTACAGTCCCTATTCGGAGCGGTGATTAATTATCGTATGTTCATGCGCGATTGCTGATACGCGAAAATGTTATGGCATGATCAATGCATATCCCTGTGCCGTAATTTTGATTAATAAGGTAGGGATTTAAATGTTGCTGAAGAACTGTAGGCTATGCGCTTACCCGCAAAGAAGATAGAATTGTATTATATTGATCTGCATAAGCAGTGAAAAGGCGCGCGGAAAAGTCAATATTCCGATTTAAATCACATACATAGATCCAGGCAATGAGTGATTTGAACCCTCAGTATTTTCCAGTCTTCGATCCCTTAAGGAAAGATCTCATCCTTGCGGTGGACGATACACCGGCATCGCTCAAGTTGTTGACTGAGATCCTGACCGTAGAAGGGTACGATGTTCGTCCAGCCATCAATGGAGAACTGGCTGTGCAAGCTGCCAAGCTTGATCCGCCTGACCTGGTTTTGTTGGATATCAATATGCCGGGCATGGATGGTTTCGAGGTCTGTGCACGTATCAAAGCGATGGAAAAGACACGTAATGTTCCCGTGGTTTTCGTCAGTGCCGTTTTTGACGTGGAGGAAAAAATCAAGGGTTTTAAGCAGGGCGCTGTGGATTACATTACCAAACCTTTTCACCGTGAGGAGCTTCTTGCCAGGGTACATAATCACATAGAACTCAATAAGCTGCGTCATCATCTCGAAGAGATAGTTGAAGTGCGTACCCAATCGCTTATTAAAAGCGAAGCGAAACTCAAGTCAACGTTGATCGATACGATCACGGCAATTACCGCGATTGTGGAGTTGCGCGATCTCTACACGGCCGGCCATCAGAGACGGGTGGCTGAGATAGCAGCTGCCATTGCACATGAACTCGGACACCCCGAGGCGAAGATCGAAGGTCTTAAGCTGGCTGGGATCGTACACGATTTGGGTAAGATCCACGTTCCGGCGGAAATTCTCAGTAAACCAGGCCGACTTAACGAACTCGAGTACAGCTTGATCAAGGAACATTCACGGAACGGGTACGAGATTCTGAAGGAGATCGATTTTCCATGGCCCATCGCTGAGTTTGTCTTGCAACATCACGAACGCCTCGACGGTTCGGGGTATCCCCGGGGATTGAAAGATGACGAGATCGCGTTGGAAGCCCGGATTCTTGCTGTCGCGGACGTACTAGAGGCTATGTCCTCGCACCGTCCCTATCGACCTGGTGTGGGTTTGGAGGCGGCATTTGCTGAATTGGAAGACAAACGCGGTCGTCTTTACGACGCTGATGTGGTGGATGCAGCAATGAAACTGCGCCAGAAGGAAAGCTTTCAGAACCTTTTTTCCAGCCCTGCGGATCAATTAGAAACCTTGACTCAGCTTGCTCCCAATAGCATGGAATGAACGGATAAGCGAGGCTATGACGGGGTACGCTAGGCGGCTGAAGATGACATGGCTTGTCGCCGATGAAATGGTCTCCTCCCGCTCCGTTAATCGGTGCTGAAGCGCAATAAAACCTATGCTGTTGGTTAGTATCTCATTCAATAACGGTAAGAAACACGCTGGATGCCTGAAATGCCGCACAGACCTTACCGCCGATCTTCAAACCGTGCTTTTGCAGGCTTTCATGAGTAATGATTGCGGTCACAACGTAGCGCTCGCCGGGTAGGGCCAGGGTAACCTCGGCATTGACTTTGTCTTTGTGAATATGGGTGATGGTGCCGCAATAGTGGTTACGGGCCGATGTGCGTGCATCAGGGTCCATCATCAACACGATCGATGAAGATTTGATGAAGGCCGTTACCTCCTTTCCAATCTTCAATCCCAGGTTTTCCGCGGACTCCTGAGTAATGATGGCGGTCAACTCCAGATCCTGGTCAAGCCGGATACGTACTTCGCAATCGACCTTGCTCTGTTTGATCACGGAGATCGGCCCGGCAAACTGATTACGCGCACTGGCCTTCATGGAGATTCTGCGGAGAAATTGACGAAAGTCGCTGACGTCACTACCCGCTACCTCATTCATGCGGGCTGAGAGATGTGTCACGGCGGTCTGGTACTCCTGTTCGAGTGCGCGATAGAAACCGATCAGTCGATGTCCGTAGGCGGTTAACTCGGTGCCTCCGCCCCGTTTGCCGCCGGTTGTGCGGATGACCAGGGGTTCCGGCGCCAGGTTGTTCATGGCGTCAATGGCGTCCCAAGCGGCCTTGTAGGAGAGGGGTACGGCCTTGGCGGCTTGGGAGATCGAACCATTTTCCGCAATCGCTTCCAATAGTTTGATACGGGTATCGCCCAGAAAACTGCCCGAAGTGGTATCAACCGCGAGTTTGCCCAAAAGCAAAGGAGTGGTTTTTGTCGGCATGGCCTTTGGTCTGATGGAGTTGAAGCGGTATTTTACGCCGATATTCCTGCCTGGCCAGCACCTATCCTGTCTCTTTCTCCCTTCCTTTTCGATGTTTGAATCGAATCTTACATTCGTTGTATTGATCAGTACATAACGACAACGTTTTTCGTGAATCGAATCCAATAAAATATAAAAAGTATATAAAAAACAAAAGTATATAAATATGGCATTGTAATTGCTAAAAACCCATTGAGTGAATCGTTATATAGAAATGAATATTCCGATAGGGGTTGCAAACAATGTTGAGAGATTTCAGATGAGTAGCGTCGCATGGTGCATCCTTGCTCTGTCGCTCTCGGTGATGATCACCGGCCAAGTGGTTGCGAGAGAGGTCACCGATATGGCTGGGCGCTCGGTAATGATTCCTGAGCGGATCACCCGGGTCTTCGGCTCATCACCCCCTGTCAATGTGTTATTGCATGCCGAAGCCATCGAACTGGCCGGTGGTTACAACGTCTACCGCTGCGAGTCCAGGGATCACAAGGGTATGGAGCCGATCAGCATCGAACAGGTACTGGCCTTCGATCCCGACATCATCGTGGTTCAGGATCCCTCCGCCATTCGGATTCTGCGCACCGATCCGCGTTGGCAGAGGGTGCGCGCCGTCAAGAACAACCATATCCATGCGGTACCCCGCTGGCCCTACAACTGGCTCGACCGGCCGCCGTCATTCATGCGCGCGCTGGGGGCCCAGTGGCTGGCCAATCTGTTTTATCCCGAGCGCTTTCCCTTGGATTTAAAGAGGGAGACGCGAACCTTCTATCAGCTTTTTTTCGGTGTCAGCCTGAGCGATGCCGAGGTTGATGAATTGTTGAATCCTTGAAGTATTTTTGGAGTTTGTTGTGCCTTTTCTCAATTATCAACCGGGTTTTGCCCGCTTGTCTTTGACGCTGATGGGGTTGTTTCCATTGCATGCCATGGCCACCGATCCCATGCTTCCCACCGTTGAAGTATCGGCCGATGCCGAACGCCAGGAACTGACGCCGCAAAGTATCCGCAATCCCTATCGGGTCGAGGCGACCGCCCAGGCCGGGACCGAGGTCATGACCCGGGAGGATATCGATGCCCTGAGTCCCAAGGACACCATCGATCTGCTCGATAAGGCAGTCGGTATGAACATGACCTATCAGGGGCGGCGCAGTCCCTACTTTTTCGACCAGCGGGGCGGGGGCAGCATGACCTTCATCCTGGATGGCGCGGTATTGCCCACTTCGTTCAACCGTATTCTGCAGTCGATACCTTTGGCTGCCATCGAGCAGATCGAGATTGTGCGGGGCGCCACGTCACTGGCGCTTGGACCGACCATTCCCATCGGTTCTTCCAACTCAGGTTCCGGTGTGAACACCGGCTTTGTCGTGATTCGAACCCGCCGGGCGAGCCACAGCGAAGGGGAGGCCAGCGGTTTTGTCGAGAAGGCGAAATCCCAACCCACCGCTAATGGGGAGAGTCTCTATCTGGGCACCGGGTTGGGCGGACAGGATGCGCTGTCGGGGCATCTGGGGGCTACGGTTTCGCGCCGTGACTTACCCGGCAATGATGAGCGCTTCGATGGCCAGGAAGCCAAGGCGGGCATGTTGAGCGGTGGAACCTCTATCCATGGGTTCAGCGCCCATCTCACCGCCTTCAAGAGTGACAGTCGTTTCGAGATGCAGCGGGGTGTGACCACGGATGGCAGCCTGGATGACGCCAAGTGGTACTACGATCCCCTGGAAACCACGGTGATCGCCGCCAACTTGGGCATGGCCTGGAGCGACGATCAGGTTACCCTGCTCTCAGTGTTTGCCACCGATTATGAGCAGACCGAACACAATGAGTACTTCTCCGGCGTTGCGCCACTGGCGGAACGGGAGTTCGAGGAGAAGACCCGAGGTTTCAACCTGCGCCACAATGCGCGCTACGCCAGCGATTTCGGCGATACGCTGCTGCAATTCGGACTGCAACGTACCGGCAGCGAGGGTTTCGGGGCCAACACGAACAAACCGTACAACGACTGGAAGACCCGTGTTACGGGCTGGTCGGCTTCTCTGGAGCAGAGTCTGCTGGACAAGCGTCTGGTTGCCGATGTCGGTTACCGCAGTGACCGGAAGCACATCGATCGCTCCACCAATAAAGCGTCCCTGGTGGATGCCAACAGCGATACCGAGCTGGCGCCGGCGCGCACCTATAGCCTGGGCGCCCGTTGGCTGATCGATGATACCTATACGCTGAGCGGCCGCTACTTCGACGGACATGAGAACACCTCCGGTGATTTCGATCTCGTCACCCAATCGGGCGAAGCACTCCATGCGGCTGAACAGAAGCGATCCGAGCTGGTGCTGGAGGCCGCCTGGCAGCCCTATTTACGTCCCGCCCTGACCTGGTTCGATGTGAACATCAAGAATCAGAAGAGCGCCAGCTCCAATACTTATGAGATCGACGATGAAACCTATTACTACTACACCGAGAGCGATTCGCATCAGCGTGGTCTGGAACTGCTGGTAAAGGGCAGGGTAGCCGGACGCACCACCTATCAGGTGGCCTGGACCCACTTGACGGACAACGAGACCACCCGCAACGGCGTTACCACCGACAGTCTCGATGTGACGGCACCTAGCGAACTCTACAGCGCCCGGCTGACCCATGCCTGGGACGACTATCGCTTCAACTTCTCCTACAAACGGGTGAGTGGATGGAGTGAGTCGCGCAGTCCAAGAGGGACGGTTAGCGGTTTGGATCTCGGCGACTACAACCGTATCGACGCCAACATCGTGCGTGATTTCACCTACCGTGGGTTGCAGTTCTCGGCCAAGCTCTATGGCCGCAACATCAATGATGATCAATACGCCACGCGCTACACCACGGGTTACTACTACGACCGGGGACGCACCTTTGGTCTTGAACTGATGAGCCGTTTCTGAGGCTCAGCATGAGGGAATCACGATGCAAGTTAACAACACTTTTCGCAGGTGGCCTGTTGATCGGATTCGGACATGGTTCCTGGGAGGCATCATGCTGATCGCCCCCCTCAGCCAGGCCCGGGTCATCACCGACATGGCCGGGCGGCAGGTCAGCCTGCCGGATCAGATCGAGCATATCTATGGGGCTCAGCCCTATACCCACGTGCTGACCTACCTGCTCGCGCCGGACATGCTGGTTGGCCATCTGTCGCTCTTCGGCGAACAACAGCGCCGCTTTCTTAGGGCAGAGGCGCGGGATCTGCCCCTGTTGGGCGGTATGCCCGGTAGTGGCCGGCAGGTGAATATGGAGACTGTATTATCAGCCAGACCGGATCTGGTACTGGTGAAAGGCAATGCTCAAAGTAATGTCAGCCGATCTGTGGAGAAGTTCGCCAAACTGGGACTGCCGGTGGTGTTCGTCGACCTGGAGACGATCGACGACTATCCGGCTGGCATCGAGTTTTTCGGCCGATTGATCGGTCGGGAGGTCCTGGCGGAGGATCTGGCCGGGTACGCGCGGCGTGTCCTGGAAACGGTCGATCGCATGGTGGCGGAGATCCCGCACGGGCAGCGGGTCAGGGTCTATTACGCCGAATCGGCCGATGGGCTCGCCACCGAGTGTGATCAGTCGTTCCATACGGATGCCATCAAACGGGCCGGAGGAGAGATCGTTCACCACTGCCTGCTCAAGAGCCACATGGGTATGGAGAAGGTGAGTCTGGAGCAGATCATTGCCTACGATCCCCAAGTGATCGTTTCCAACGATCCGCACTTCGCCGCCATGGCCTATGCTGATCCCCGCTGGTCCAAGATCCGGGCCGTGGCCGAGGGGCGCATCCTGACCGTACCCCGCACCCCTTTCAACTGGATCGACCGGCCGCCATCGGTGATGCGGATTGTCGGTATTCAATGGCTGGCCGGGCATTTCTATCCGCAGCGCTATCCCCTCGACCTGCGCCAGGCATTGAGCGAGTTTCACGCGCGCTATCTCGGCATCAAGCCCTCTGAACAGGATCTGCACACATGGCTGAACTGGTAACCACACTCGATTCGCCCATACCGGTTTCCCGTAGGCGCTGGCCCCGCTGGCTGGTGGCTCCGATCCTCGCGCTGATCCTCGCGTTTTTCGCGCTCTCCATCGGCCGCTATCCACTGCCCCCCGGGGAGGTGTTGCGCTTTTTTGCCGCCCTTGCAGGATTGATCACGCTTGATCCGGAACGCTACGACCTACTCTACAACCTGATCGTGGAGATCCGGCTGCCCCGGGTATTGGCGGCTGTTCTGGTAGGGGCATCCCTGTCGGTCTCCGGCGCCGCGTACCAGGCGTTGTTCCGTAATCCGCTGGTCTCCCCCGGTCTGCTTGGTGTGCTGGCGGGGGCCTCGGCCGGGGCCGCATTGGGCATCATTCTGGGTGGCAGTTGGTTACTGGTTCAGGCCTGCGCCTTTTTGATGGGATTACTGGCCGTGGCCATCGGAGTCGGCATCGCCCAGCTGTTTGGACGGGGTTCGGTGCTGATGCTGATTCTCGGTGGCATCCTGTGCGGGGCGCTGTTCACCTCTGCATTATCGATGGTGAAGTACCTGGCCGATCCCTATAACGAACTGCCCGCCATTGTCTATTGGCTGATGGGCAGTCTCGGGCAGGTTGATCTCACCGATATCGGCTGGGCGGCAATCCCCATGAGTCTGGGCATTCTGGTCCTGAGTCTGCTGGGACGGGCGCTGGATGCCTTGGCCATGGGTGACGACGAGGCCCGTGCCCTGGGGGTGCCGGTGGCCACTGTCCGTATGGCAACCATTGCGATGGCGACCCTGGTGTCGGCCCTGACGGTGGCGATCGCCGGCATGATCGGCTGGGTGGGACTGATCGTACCCCATGTGGCGCGTCTGCTGGTCGGTCCGGGCAACGCACGCCTGCTGCCGGCGGCGGCCAGCCTGGGCGCCGCCTTCCTGCTGTTTGCCGACACCCTGTCGCGCAATCTGTTTGCCACCGAACTGCCCGTGGGTATCGTCACCGAGTTGCTGGGGATTCCGGTGTTTCTGCTGGTGCTGCGCCGGGTGCGCCGGGGGTGGGCCTGATGCTCAAAGCGCGCGATATCCACTTCGCCTACCAGGGCCGTCCGGTACTCGACGGGGCCAGCCTGTCTCTGGGCAGCGGCGAACTGGTCTGTCTGCTGGGCGCCAACGGGGCGGGCAAGAGCACCCTGTTACGTACCCTGCTGGGGTTGCTCGCGCCCCAACGGGGCGAGGTCAGTCTCGATGGCGCGACCTTGAGTGGGCTGGCTCGGCGGCAACTCGCACAATGGGTCGCCTATGTGCCCCAGGTGCATGCGGCGCCTTTCCCCTACACGGTGCGCGAGGTGGCGCTGATGGGGCGCCTGCCCGCCAATGGTCTGTTGCGGGCCCCAGGTGAGGCTGATCGGGAGGTGGTCGAGCAGGTGCTGGCGCGCTTGGGTATCACCTATTTGGCCGAGCGGCCCTATACCGAGATCTCAGGAGGGGAGCGGCAGCTGGCGCTGATCGCCCGTGCGCTCTCCCAGGAGACCAAGCTGCTGGTGATGGACGAACCCCTGACCGGTCTCGACTACGGCCATCAGGTGCGTCTGCTGGCGCGCTTGGAAAAGCTGGCGGTCGAAGGTTACGGCATTCTGATGACTACTCATGATCCCGATCAGCCCCTTGAGGGCTGCGACCGGGTAGCGCTGCTGATTGACGGCCGGGTTGTTGCCGACGGCCGCCCGGAACTGGTCTTGACCCCGGCGGCCGTCGAACGGCTCTACGGTGTGCCGGTCCGTCTGATGCACGGCGTGGATGGCCGGGCGATTGCCTTTCGCCCAATCCCAAACAGTGAGAAAAGGAGTGTGTCGTGAAGTCTATGAATGCCCGCCAATACAATGAACAGACCATGAAGGGGCTGTTTCGCAAGATCTATCCGGTTATCGCCGAGCAGGCGCTGGCCCGCACGGGAATCCGTCAGGGCCGCTGTCTCGATATCGGCGGCGGCCCCGGCATGTTGGGTATCCGCATCGCTCAAGCCAGCGAGCTTGAAGTGGTAATCGTTGACCCCTTGGAGGCATGCCTGGAATTGGCGAGGGAGAACATCGATGAGCAAGGGGTGAGCGCTCAGGTGTCCACCCAACGGGCCAAAGCGGAGCAACTGCCCTTTGCCGACAACAGCATCGATCTGGTGGTCAGCCGTGGTTCGATCTTCTTCTGGGAGAACCAGGCTCAGGGACTGGCCGAGATCTACCGGGTCCTAAGGCCCGGAGGTTGGAGTTTCGTCGGGGGCGGTTTTGGCAACAAAGCCTTGCGCGATGAGATCTACGCCGCGAAGGCGAATGATAAAAAATGGCACCAAGGTCGGGAAGGGCGCATGCGCAACAACCCCCCCGAGCATTTTCGTGCACTTCTTGCCGAGCGCGATATCGAGGGGGTCGTCGAGACCGGTGACGAGGGCAACTGGATCCTGTTTCAGAAGCCGGAGCCGGTGGCATGAACGAATACGCGCTGTTTGCGAATTTCGAGAATCCCTTCGGCGATAGCCGGCGCGCCTTGGGAGAATCCGTCAAGACGGTGGTGCATGCCGAGGCCCTGGGTTTCGAGCAGGTCTGGTTGACCGAGCACCATTTCAACGCCTTCAGTGTCAGCGCCTCTGTGTTTCCCCTGCTGGCCCATCTGGCCGCCAGGACCGAACGCATCAAGCTGGGCGCTGGTGCGGTGTTGCTGCCGTTTCACGATCCGTTGCGGGTCGCCGAGGATGCGGCCACCGTCGATGCGCTCTGCGGTGGCCGACTGTTGCTCGGTCTCGGCAAGGGGGGGCCCTTCCCCGATCAGTTTCGCCATTTTGGCGTGACCCATGATGAAAGCCGGCAGCGGCTCTACGAGGGCATCGACTTGCTGGAGAAGCTGTTTGCCGGTACCGATGTCGATTATGAAAGTACCCACTTCCACTATGAGTCGCTGAGTGTCTACCCTCGTCCGATGCGCGCGCCTATGCCGATCTGGCTGGCCAGCATGGCCGAGGAGAGCCTGAGTCTGGCCGCCCGGCGCGGTTACGGCCTGATGGGGCCGTCGGCGGCCCCGGTGGAACGCATTCGTGCGCTGCTCGATGGCTTTCATGCCCTATCACCGGTGAACAGCCCGCCCTTCGTGTTGGCCCGCTATCTGCTCTGCGCCGATGATGCGGCGCGTGCCCGGGAGGAGGCGCTGCCCTTCATTCGTGATTTTGGCAAGAACATGCGGGCGGCCATCCACAGTACGCCGGCCAGGGAACCCATACGGCCGTTCGGCGAATCGGCCGACTCTTATGCGCAGGCCCGGCTGCTCGAAAAGGCTATCGTCGGTGATCCGGCCGCCTGCATCGAACAGTGTCTTGCCCTGCGGGAAGCGCTGGGTCCCTATCCCGTCACACTGTTGCTCAAACCGGCCTCTTATGATCCGGTCGTGAATCGCAGATCGCTGAGTCTGTTCGCCGAGCGGGTACGTCCGGTCATCGATGTGTCCCCATCCGCCAACGTCAAGAGCAGTCTGCAGACACTGAGGTCTCCATGATGACGCACAACAGGGACGAACCCAGGCGTTTTCTCCCCGGGTTGGCGGTGAGTTTGGCCCTGCTGGGCCATGGTACCGCGATAGGCGCGTTGATGCTGATGGACCGAGCGGGGCCTGCGCAACCGCCGACCCGGGTTCTCAGTGCCCGAATGGTCATCGAAAGGCCGCCTGTGCAAACTTCGGAATCGGAAACGGCTGCTTCGCCGGAAACACCTGCGCCACAATCCCGAAAACAACCGAATCCTCCACAACCAAAGGTCGTTAGCACTGAGGCGACACCCGTAAAAAAAGCCCGGCAATCGGCATCCAAAGCAGAAGCTCCGGCAAAGCGGACATCCCAAGCGGTAGGCGACAAAACAACCCGCGATGTGGCGCGGCCGCCCAAGTCCGAGAAGCCTGCCCCCGCACCTGCACAGGTCGCTGGCGTTACCTCTGAGCCGGCTACATCCACACCGCATTCCCATGAGTCCCCACCGGTGGTTGCGCCGCGCTTCGAGGCGGATTATTTGTCGAACCCGGCGCCGCTCTATCCGAGGAAATCACGCTATCTGGGCGAGGAGGGGCGGGTGCTCCTCAAGGTGCGGGTCTCCGAATCCGGCGACGCCATGGAGGTGACGTTGCACAGGAGCAGCGGTTTCAAGCGCCTGGATCGCGCGGCCCTGGATGCGGTGCGGCAATGGACATTCATACCTGCCCGCCAAGGTCGCAAACAGGTGATGGCCTGGGTGGTGGTGCCACTGGAATTCAGTTTGAGGAGAACCCTATGAACGACATCGGCCTGAGCCATTTTCTCGACCAGTTGGATCCTGTCGGACATTTTGTATTGATGACCTTATTGGGCATGTCCCTCGCTTCCTGGAGTGTGATTCTGTACAAACTGGTGCAGTTTCGTAGCGCGGCGCGGACGCGTAATGAATTCTTCGAGCGTTATCGCTCAGTAACCTCTCCGGCTGTGTTGCGTGACGATCTGGATCGGATGCGAAGCAGCGGTTGCGCAGCGATTGCGTGCAGCGGATTTGAGGCCCTGGGGCGCTGGCGAAGGCGTGGTGATCAGCGCCTGCTCGATGCTTCGACCGGCAATGATTTTGTATCGGCCCGGCTCGCGCGCGCGGTCTACCATGAGCGGAAGCGTCTCGAAAACGGTCTGACACTTCTCGCTACGGTTGGCAGCACCGCACCCTTTATTGGATTGCTGGGAACGGTTTGGGGCATCTACCACGCCCTGATCGCCATCAGCGCAACCGGCCAGGGCACCCTGGACAAGGTGGCCGGTCCCGTGGGAGAGGCGCTGATCATGACCGCGATCGGATTGAGTGTGGCCATACCCGCGGTGCTTGCCTACAACGCCTGTGTGCGGGCGTTGGTTCACGTCACCGGGGATCTTGATGATTTCGTACAGGAACTGCTCGGATTCATGACCACCGGTGTACCGGCATCCTCCCGTGAGAAAGCCGAACAGCCCGCCGGCGAAGCGGCATGGGCCGGGAGGTTCTGATGGGTATGGGTGGAACCGATGGTCAACGCTCGGAGATCAATATGGTACCGTTGATCGACGTCATGTTGGTGTTGCTGGTCATATTTATCGTGACCGCTCCGTTACTGACTCATGCGATCAAGGTTGATCTACCGCAGGCGAGCGCCGAGGTCGTGCAACCCCATAAGCCCTTCGAACTGGCTCTGCGGGAGAGTGGCGAACTTTTTTGGAACAGCGAACAGATCGATGCCGCCGATTTGGAATCCCGTATGAATAGCGCAGCGCAAATCCGTCCCCTACCGGATCTACTCATTCGCGCGGACCGCCGGACAGACTATGAAAAGGTCGCGCAGGCGATGGCTTTGGCGAACCGCGCCGGTCTGGTCAAAATCAGCTTTGTCATCCAGCCGGTTGAACCATAGCCAGCGCTAACCCGATTGACATTTACTTAAGCCAAAAACCATAGTCATCCCGGCCGTCGATTGGGGTGTCAAATCAAGGCGTTCACCTTGATTATGTTCTACTGCCGATATCGGCACGTGATTCCTCAGGATTAATATCTTTACATATTCTTACGTTCTTCCTGGCTGAAAAAAACCAATTAATACGGCTTGTTGCGGCTGGACTTCGACCGCTATTCTGTCTACTCTTCGCGATATGTTAGTGGATTCGTACCGTCTAAAAATATTAAAGTAAGAAAACGATTGAATGGTGCTTTGCTGGCTGTAGAGAATAGACGGTTTCCTGTTGCTATCTCAAACCTGACCAACCTTTTTTGGAGGCCTCTTATGCGTGTAGGTGTTGTCATAGATTCCGCCTGTGATTTGCCCGCCGAATACCTCAATGAACAGAATATCGGAGTCCTGCCAGTTAATCTCCAGCTTGGTAAGGATGCAACGATTGATGTGCGAAATCCCATTGAGACTGTTGATTTTTACTCACGATATGCAACAAATCGGCAATCTGCGGTCACCACTCCGCCCAGCACCGAACAAATTGTCGAATGGCTTTCCGAATATGCTGCAAACCAATTTGACCGGTTGCTGATCATCACCATTAGCAGTACACGCAGCAAGATCTTCGAACAGGTGATCAATTCACAGCTTCCACTGTTGAACAAGGTAAGACAGCTACGCAAGCGGGATCAGATGAAAGGTTCGTTTTTTTTGCGGGTTCACGACAGTAAGACACTCTTCACCGGGCAGGCCGTGCTGGTTCATGAAATGGTGCGGTTGCTGCGCAATGAATCGATCGATTTCGATGATCTTTGCAGAGAGGCAGATATGCTCAGCGACTGTATTCATGCCTATTTGATTCCAAAAGATCTCTACTATGTCCGCAAACGCGCAAGCCAGAAGGGGGAGAAAAGTGTCAGTTGGCTACGTTATAGGGCTGGAACACTGTTGGATATGAAGCCGATTATCCGTGCTCACCAGGGCAATACCGACACAGTGACGACAGCCCGGGGGTTCGATAAGGCGGTGGAAAAACTCACACAGATCACGATGGCGGCGATCGATAAAGGTCTGAAGACAAGTGCCATCGCCATTAGCTATGCGGGAGACCCGAAGGTAATCGCCAGTCATGCACAGATGCGGGTACTTGCCAAGTACGCGCATAAAAAAGGTATCGAGGTGATGACCTCGGTGATGAGCACAACAGCCGGTGTCCATGTGGGACCAGGGGCGCTGTCACTAGCCTTCGCGGTTTGAAATCTTCCGTTCTCCAATTCCATCGCAAACAATGCGGTTTGGGTCGGGATTAGAACTCTAAAACATCAGTATCAACCCCGGCTACGTCAAATGACGTATGTCGGGTGGTGTTTCTCCGAATAGTGGTCTGCTCCGGGACCGGGCACCATCAACCTACGAGATTCGTCGAGTCCCCGGCATACCGCCGGGGCGACAACGTAGGTTGACTACCCTGGAGCACTCCTGATGAAAAAGACGTTACTGAAGAAGATCCTTCTACCCACCGCCCTGGCGGCCGCGACCCTGGGGGCGAGTGCCCTGCAGGCCGCCGAGACCATCAAGGTGGGTATTCTGCACTCCCTGTCCGGCACCATGGCCATCAGTGAGACCACCCTGAAGGACACCATGTTGATGCTGATCGAAGAACAGAACGCCAAAGGCGGTCTGCTGGGCAAAAAGCTGGAGCCCGTGGTGGTCGATCCCGCCTCCGACTGGCCTCTGTTCGCGGAGAAGGCCCGGGAACTGCTGAGCAAGCATAAGGTGGCGGCGATCTTTGGTAACTGGACCTCGGTGTCCCGTAAATCCGTACTGCCGGTGGTCGAGGAGCTCAACGGTCTGCTCTTCTACCCGGTTCAGTACGAAGCGGAAGAGTCCTCGGCGAACGTCTTCTACACCGGCGCCGCGCCGAACCAGCAGGCGATCCCGGCGGTGGATTACCTGATGAACGATGTGGGCGTGAAACGCTGGGTGCTGGCGGGTACCGACTATGTCTATCCCCGCACCACCAACAAGATCCTCGAGGCCTATCTGAAGGCCAAGGGTGTGTCCGACAAGGACATCATGATCAATTACACCCCCTTTGGACACTCCGACTGGCAGTCGATCGTATCCGACATCAAGAAGTTCGGCTCCGCCGGTAAGAAGACCGCGGTGGTTTCCACCATCAACGGTGATGCCAACGTGCCCTTCTATAAGGAACTGGGCAACCAGGGCATCTCCGCCGAGGATATCCCGGTGGTGGCCTTCTCCGTGGGTGAAGAGGAACTCTCCGGTATCGACACCAAGCCTCTGGTGGGCCACCTGGCCGCCTGGAACTACTTCATGAGCGTGGACAACGAGTCCAACTCAGAATTCATCGACAGCTGGCACAAGTTCATCAAGAACGACAAACGGGTGACCAACGATCCCATGGAAGCCCACTACATCGGTTTCAACATGTGGGTGAAAGCCGTGGAGAAGGCCGGCAGTACGGATCCGGATGCGGTCAAGGACGCGATTATCGGTGTCTCCGTGCCCAACTTGAGCGGCGGCTACTCCGCGATGATGCCCAACCATCACATCACCAAGCCGGTATTGATCGGCGAGATCCAGGAAGATGGCCAGTTCGCCGTGGTCTGGGAGACCTCGGGTCTGGTGGCGGGTGATGCCTGGTCCGACTTCCTGCCCGGTTCCAAGGACATTATCTCCGATTGGCGCGCACCGCTCTCCTGCGGTAACTACAACGTCAAGACCGGCAAGTGTTCGGGTCAGAACTACGAATGAGTTGATACCTCTTCGTACGCTTTGTAGCCCGGATGGCGCGTAGCGGAATCCGGGTTTCAGAGCCTGATCATAGTCTCGTTCCCACGCTCTGCGTGGGAATCCAGATCAGGGGTTGGTCGAGAACCCCAAGCCGGTTAAGCACCCTATGGCATGGGTAGGCATTCCCACGCAGAGCGTGGGAACGAGATAACTAGAGTTGAACCCGATGTTGAAATACGCCTGTACTACCCGATCGCTGATTCTGCTGCTGATGTTGTGGTTACTGCCTGTCATGGTTACGGCGGAGCCGGCGGACAACCTGGATCAGGCCGCTACATGGCTGGGTTCCAAAAGCTTTAAAGATAAATACAAGGCAGTGGATCTGCTCGCGGAGCAGAGCGATGAGCAGGCGCGGACCTGGCTCGATGCACTGCTCAACAACCGCCTCTTTTTGTTGAAAACAGACAAGCGTGTGGTGATCACCGCAAAGGGCGGCGGTGAAGTGAGCGACGGCAAGACCGGGGAATCCCTTGGCAGCCTGAAGAAAAGTGCGCTGAAGAAAATCACATTGAATAACCGGATGCGGGTGCAGATCCGGGCCGCCCTGGCGGTCCTGGACATCCGCAATCCCGATCCCGCGAAACGCCTGGCGGCGGTGGGGCAGATGCTCGACCGGCCGGAGCAGGCCCATGCGGAGATGCTCAAACCCCTGGTCGGCCAGGAGACCGATGCCGGGGTACGCGAGGCGATGGAGATCGTTATCGCCCTGGCCGGATTGAGCTCGGATGACAAGGCGGAGCGGGTCGCCTCGGTGGAGGTGCTCGACGGCAACCTCCACCCGGCGGTGCGCAACGGCCTGCAACGCCTGCTGCAGGAGACTAAAGACCCGGAGTTTGCGCAGACCATCGAGCAAACCCTCAAGGGCATCCAGGCGAAGCGGGATTTCTACAGCTTTGTCGAGAACCTGTTTTTCGGTCTGAGCCTCGGTTCGGTGCTGGTATTGGCGGCGATCGGCCTGGCCATCACCTTTGGCGTCATGGGGGTTATCAACATGGCCCATGGGGAGCTGATCATGATCGGCGCCTACACCACCTACGTGATCCAGCAGCTGATGCCGAATTACATCGGTGCCTCGGTGCTGGTCGCCATCCCCGCCGCCTTTCTGGTCTCCGCCCTGGTGGGCATCGCCATCGAACGGGGGGTGATCCGCTTTCTCTACGGCCGGCCCCTGGAGACCCTGCTGGCTACCTTCGGAATCAGCCTGATCCTGCAGCAGGCGGTGCGCTCCATCTTCTCGCCGCTGAACCGCAGTGTTGAAACCCCATCCTGGATGAGCGGCGTGTGGGAGATCAACAGCGCCCTTTCCCTTACCTACAACCGGCTCTACATCATCCTCTTCTCTCTGCTGGTGTTTGTCGTGCTCTATCTGATTCTGAAGCGGACCACCCTGGGCCTGCAGGTGCGGGCGGTCTCTCAGAACCGGCAGATGGCCCGGGCCATGGGGGTGCGCTCCGAGTGGGTTGATGCGATGACCTTCGGCCTGGGTTCCGGAATTGCGGGGGTGGCCGGGGTGGCCTTGAGCCAGCTTACCAATGTAGGGCCCAACCTGGGTCAGGCCTACATCATCGACAGCTTCATGGTGGTGGTGTTCGGTGGTGTGGGCAATCTCTGGGGCACCCTGGTCAGCGGCATGTCCCTGGGTGTGGTGAACAAGTTTCTCGAACCCTGGGCCGGTGCGGTGCTGGCCAAGATCCTGGTGCTGATCTTCATCATTCTCTTTGTACAAAAATGGCCCCGGGGACTGTTCCCGCAGAAAGGCCGGGCGGCGGAAGGTTGAGGATTCTAGGATTATGAAGTGGTTGACAAGCGATCGTGGTGGATTGGTTTTCCTCGGCCTGCTGGTGGCGTTGACCGTACTGGTGCCGATTCTGAACCTGGCGGTGCCCGAGGGCAGTGCCCTGCACATCTCCACCTACACGGTGACCCTGCTGGGCAAGTACCTCGCCTACGCCCTGCTGGCCATGGCGGTGGACCTGGCCTGGGGCTACCTGGGTATTCTCAGTCTGGGGCACGGGGCCTTCTTCGCGCTCGGCGGATATGCCATGGGCATGTATCTGATGCGCCAGATCGGCGAGCGGGGTGTCTACGGCAATCCGGAACTGCCCGACTTCATGGTGTTCCTCAACTGGGATAGTCTGCCCTGGTTCTGGCACGGCTTCGACATGTTCGGGTTCGCCGCGTTGATGGTGCTGCTGGTGCCGGGGCTGCTGGCCTTGGTGTTTGGCTGGCTGGCGTTTCGCTCCCGGGTCACCGGGGTCTACCTCTCCATCATCACCCAGGCCCTGACCTACGCCCTGATGCTCGCCTTCTTCCGCAACGAGATGGGTTTCGGCGGCAACAACGGCCTGACCGATTTCAAGGACATCCTTGGTTTTAACCTGCAGGAGGATAGCACCCGGGTGGCCCTGTTCATCGCCACCGCCCTGTTTCTTGCCCTGGGCTACCTGGCCTGCCGGGCGATCGTCAGTTCCCGCCTCGGCCGGGTGGCGGTGGCGATTCGTGATGCGGAGAACCGCACCCGTTTCGTCGGCTACCGGGTGGAGCGGGTCAAGCTCGCGGTGTTCACCTTCTCCGCGGTGCTCGCGGGTATTGCCGGTGCGCTTTACGTGCCCCAGGTGGGGATTATCAATCCTGGTGAATTCGCCCCCCTGAACTCCATCGAGATCGTTATCTGGGTGGCGGCGGGCGGGCGCGCCACCCTCTACGGCGCGGCCCTGGGCGCGTTCATGGTCAACTATGGCAAGAGCTACCTGACCGCCGCCCTGCCGGAGGTCTGGTTGTTCGCCCTCGGCGCGATGTTCGTGCTGGTCACCGTGTTCCTGCCCAGAGGCGTGGTGGGGCTTCTCAAACGCAAGGGAGAGGGTTGATGCAGACGATGGAAAAAATCCGTGATCTGATGCGCCGGGATCGGGTGTTCGACTTCATGGTCGATCCCAACCAGATCGAGGTGGACCTGAGCCATGATGTGATTCTCTACCTGGAAGGTATCTCGGTGAGTTTCGACGGCTTCAAGGCGATCAACGATCTCAACCTCTACATCAAGTCGGGGGAACTGCGCTGCATCATCGGACCCAACGGTGCCGGTAAAACCACGATGATGGACATCATCACCGGCAAGACCCGTCCCGATCAGGGCAGCGCCTTCTTCGGTTCCAACATCGACCTGTTGCGCATGAGCGAACCGGAGATCGCCCAGGTGGGGATCGGGCGCAAATTCCAAAAGCCCACGGTGTTCGAATACCACAGCGTGTTCGAAAATCTGGAACTCTCCATGGCCGGCGACAAGCGGGTCTGGCCCACTTTAGTGGCCCGCCTCGACAGCGCCCAGCGGGATCATATCGACGAGGTGCTGTCGATCATCGGCCTCGCCGAACAGCGCGAGCGCCTTGCCGGGGCGCTCTCCCATGGGCAGAAACAGTGGCTCGAGATCGGTATGCTGCTGATGCAGAATCCCAAGCTGCTGCTGGTGGACGAGCCGGTGGCGGGGATGACCCATCAGGAGATGGATCGTACTGCGGAACTGCTCACCTCCCTGGCGGGGGATCACTCGGTGGTGGTGGTGGAACACGACATGGATTTCGTGCGTTCCATCGCCCGCACGGTCACCGTGCTGCATCAGGGCCGTGTGCTCGCCGAGGGCAGTATGGATGAGGTGCAGAACGATCCCCGGGTAGTTGAGGTTTATTTGGGTGAATGATGAACGCAACATCATGAGTATTACAAAACGAAGGGCGACCTAGCCATGCTCACAGTCAACGCCATCAACCAGTTTTACGGTGAGTCCCACACCCTCTGGGATCTCGATCTCGAAGTGCCGGAAGGGCAGTGCACCTGCCTCATGGGACGCAACGGGGTAGGCAAGACCACCTTGTTGCAATGTATCATGGGACTGTTGCCGGTGCGTTCCGGTGAGATGCGCTTCCGGGGTGAAGACCTGAATCGGCGCATCGCCGAACATCGCGCCCCCCTGGGTATCGGTTACGTGCCCCAGGGCCGGCAGATCTTCCCCATGCTCACGGTGGAGGAAAACTTGCTCATCGGCCTGCCGGTGCGTCAGGATAAGCGCAAGGAGATACCCCGGTTCATCTTCGAGCTGTTTCCCGTGCTCAAGGAGATGCTGGGTCGCCGGGGCGGCGATCTCTCCGGCGGCCAGCAACAGCAGTTGGCCATCGGCCGCGCCCTGGTGATCGATCCGAAACTGCTGATCCTGGACGAACCCACCGAGGGCATACAACCCAATATCGTCCAGGAGATCGGTGAGATCATCCGTCGCCTCAACAAGGAGATCGGCCTGACCGTGTTGCTGGTGGAACAGAAACTGCCTTTCGCCCGTAAGGTGGCGGACCGCTTCTGCATCCTCGACCGGGGACGCCATGTGGCCCGAGGGGAGATAAACGAACTCAATGACGATTTGATTCGACAATACCTGACGGTGTAGTGAGGTGAAAACCGTTTATTCGGATCCCCTCACCCCGGCCCTCTCCCTGAGGGAGAGGGGGATCACGATTCGCATTGTGGATCCATCATATGGGTCAATAGTTCCTGTTCATTTCAACCGGTGAGTGGCACACGGATTTGAAGATGCCAAAGGCTGAGAATCAAGCGTCCCTTCTCCCTCAGGGAGAAGGTCAGGATGAGGGGATCCAAATAACTGATGATTGTAAAAGTGTCGAATCCCGGTATTCCCTCGTTCCCACGCTCTGCGTGGGAATGCATACTCGGTTAATTGGAGCAGACGATAGTGATCAGTGTATACAAAGTTGAGTATGCGTTCCCACGCAGAGCGTGGGAACGAGGTAAGAAGGGCAAGGCTGAGTGATGAGATCCCCGGGGTCCGTTGTTAGCAGCACGCAACAACTCAAATCTCAAAACTCAGAACTCAAAACTCAACCGGGTTGGCGGGCAAGCCTGAGCCTCGGTTTCAGGAAGAGCCCGGCGCGCACCGTGCTGGCCGAGCGGCGTCACCGGGGACCCTTGTCGGTACAGCGCGCGCTCTATCCCGAAGGGGATCTCTGTCATGTCTACCTGCTGCATCCTCCGGGGGGTGTCGCAGGGGGGGATGAACTGAACATTCAGACCTGTGTGGAGCCCGGAGCCCAGGCCCTAGTCACCACCCCCGGGGCCACCAAGTTCTACCGTTCGGCGGGACCGGTGGCAAGCCTGACACAGGAGCTGCGAGTACAGGACGGCACGCTGGAGTGGCTACCCCAGGAGAACATCTTCTTCCCGGGGGCGGTCGCTGAGATCCACACCCGGGTGGTGCTGGAGGGCTCAGGGGCGTTCATTGGCTGGGAGATCAACTGTCTTGGGAGAACGGTATTGAAGGAGCGCTTCGAACCGGGCCGGGCGCTGTTCCATTTCAGCCTCTACCGCCAGGGCAGGCCGATCCTATTGGAGCGCCTGAACCTGAACGGCGCCGAGACCCTGGACGGTCCCGCCGGTCTGCGCGGCCAGCCGGTGATCGGCACCCTGGTCGCAACCCTGGAGGATGGATTGTCCCTCGACGGTCTGCGCGACGGCCTGTCCGGGAACGAACTCGCCCTGACCTGGGTAGACGGACTGCTGGTGGCCCGCTATCTGGGGGATTCCACCGAGCGGGCAAGAAACTGTTTTGTGGCGCTGTGGCAGCGGCTTAGATCGATGGTGATCGGCCGGCCCCCCTGCGCACCACGTATCTGGAATACCTGACATCATCTGGAGAGACCCATGGAACTCACCCCGAGAGAAAAAGACAAGCTGCTGCTTTTCACCGCCGCCTTGTTGGCCGAGCGGCGCAAGGCGAAGGGTTTGAAACTCAACTATCCCGAGGCCATGGCCTATATCAGCGCCGCCATTCTGGAAGGTGCCCGGGAAGGCCAGCAGGTGGCCGAACTGATGGAGTTCGGGCGTACCCTGCTGAGCGCCGACGATGTGATGGAAGGCGTCGTCGAGATGATCCACGAGGTTCAGGTGGAGGCCACCTTTCCGGATGGCACCAAGCTGGTAACCGTACATGACCCCATCCTGCCCCAGGCGGGCACTCCGGAGCCCTCCCTGGTACCGGGAGAACTCTTCACCCCGGAGGGCGAGCGGGAACTCAACCCGGGCCGGGAACGGATCACCCTGAGTGTGGCCAACACCGGCGACCGGCCCATCCAGGTGGGTTCCCACTACCACTTTGCCGAGACCAACCCGGCCCTCGAATTCGACCGGGAGAAGGCCCGCGGCTACCGGTTGGATATCGCCGCAGGCACTGCGGTACGCTTTGAACCGGGCCAGACCCGGGAGGTGACCCTGGTGGCCTACGCGGGGGATCGCAAGGTCTACGGTTTCAACGGGATGGTGATGGGAGGACTGGACTGATGGCCAAGATCAGCAATCGGGCCTATGCCGAGATGTACGGACCGACCTTGGGCGACCGGGTTCGGCTGGGGGATACCGGTTTGATCATCGAGGTCGAGCAGGATCACACGGTCTATGGGGACGAGGTGAAGTTCGGTGGCGGCAAGGTGATCCGCGACGGCATGGGCCAGAGCCAGCGCAGCGGACCCGAGGTGGTGGACACGGTGATCACCAACGCCCTGATCCTCGACCACTGGGGCATCGTCAAGGCGGATGTTGGGATCAAGGACGGACGCATCGCCGGCATCGGCAAGGCGGGTAATCCGGATGTGCAGCCCGGGGTCAACATCGTGGTGGGTCCGGGTACCGAGGCGATCGCCGGGGAGGGCAGCATCCTCACCGCCGGAGGTATCGACGCGCACATCCACTTCATCTGTCCGCAGCAGGTGGACGAGGCCCTGATGTCCGGGGTGACCACCCTGCTCGGCGGTGGCACCGGGCCGGCCACCGGCACCAACGCCACCACCTGCACCCCGGGGGCCTGGAATATTCACCGTATGCTCGAAGCCGCCGACGCGCTGCCCATGAACCTGGGCTTTCTCGGCAAGGGCAACGCCAGTCTGCCCGAAGGGCTTGAGGCGCAGATCCGCGCCGGGGCCATGGGGCTCAAGCTGCACGAAGACTGGGGCACCACCCCGGCAGCCATCGACAACTGCCTGAGCGTGGCCGATGCCTTCGACGTGCAGGTGGCGATCCACACCGACACCCTCAACGAGTCCGGTTTCGTGGAACACACCCTGGCGGCGATGAAGGGGCGGGCCATCCACACCTTCCACACCGAGGGGGCGGGGGGCGGTCACGCCCCGGACATCATCAAGGCGGCGGGTTACCCCAACGTACTGCCTTCGTCCACCAACCCGACCCGACCCTACACGGTCAACACCGTGGACGAGCATCTCGACATGCTGATGGTGTGCCACCACCTGGATCCGAACATCGCCGAGGACGTGGCCTTTGCCGAGTCGCGCATCCGCCGCGAGACCATCGCCGCGGAGGACATCCTCCACGACCTGGGTGCGTTCTCCATGATCGCCTCCGATTCCCAGGCCATGGGCCGGGTCGGCGAGGTGGTCATCCGCACCTGGCAGACCGCCCACAAGATGAAACAGCAGCGGGGCTCCCTGCCGGGAGATCCCGCCCATCACGACAACCTGAGAGCCCGGCGCTATATTGCCAAGTACACCATCAACCCGGCCATCACCCACGGCATCGCCCACGAGGTCGGCTCGGTGGCGGTGGGCAAGCTGGCGGACCTGGTGTTGTGGAAACCGGCCTTTTTCGGCGTCAAGCCGAGCCTGATCCTCAAGGGCGGATTCATTGCCGCGGCCCCCATGGGGGATCCCAACGCCTCCATCCCCACCCCCCAGCCGGTCCACTACCGGCGCATGTTCGGGGCTCTGGGCGCCGCCTCCCAGGCCACCTCCATGACCTTTGTCTCCCAGGCGGCCCGGGAGGACGGGATGATCGAGCAACTGGGTCTGCGCAGCCTGATCGGAACGGTGAAAAACTGCCGTTCGGTGAGCAAGGCGGACATGGTGCTGAACGACTACCGGCCGAACATCGAGGTCGATCCCCAGACCTACCAGGTGCGGGCGGACGGTGAACTGCTGGTCTGCGAACCGGCGGAGATCCTCCCCATGGCGCAGAAATATTTCCTCTTTTGAAGTGACTGACATGATCCGGTTGATCGAAAAAAAACAGGACCACGGCGAGGCGGACACCACCCTGACCCTGGCACTGCACCAGCGCATCAAATGCCGTCTGCGGGTGGCATTGGACGATGGCCAGGAGGCCGGACTTTTTCTTCCCCGGGGCACCACGTTGCAGGCGGGAGATCTGTTGTTGTCCGAACAGGGATTACGGGTTCGGATCAAGGCCGCCGACGAGGTCCTGTCCCGGGTTGCCAGCGAAGATCCCTTGTTGACGGCACGGGCCTGCTATCATCTGGGCAATCGGCATGTCCCCCTGCAGATCGAACCGGGCCGGGTCAGCTATCTGCACGACCATGTGCTGGACGAGATGCTGGCGGGGCTGGGCTTGACGGTCGAAGTAGTCGAAGCCCCCTTCGAACCCGAACCGGGGGCCTACGGCGGCAGTGCCGAGAAGGGACATGCCCACGCCCATACTCACAGTCATGGCCATGATCACCACCACTCTCATTGATCGTGGTTCTCCTTCTCGTTCCCACGCTCTGCGTGGGAACGCATACCCTGGGTGCGGTGAATCTCGTGAAATCCATCGGAGTGGGGTATGCATTCCCACGCAGAGCGTGGGAACGAGGCATGGCTTGCCGATAGATTCAGGCCTGCTATGAACACAGATCTGCGCCTCATGCATCTGGTCAGCCCATCCCTGCCGGTAGGCGCCTTCACCTACTCCCAGGGCCTGGAGTGGGCGGTGGAGTGCGGCTGGGTCAGGGATCGGGCGAGTCTGCGTGACTGGATCGCCGATCTGCTGGTCACCGGTATCACCCGTCTGGAAGTACCGATCCTGCGGCGTCTCTACCACGCTTCCCGGGATCAGGACAACGAGGCCCGAATCCACTGGAGCGATACCCTGATCGCCTTCCGGGAGACCCGGGAACTGCGCGACGAGGAGCGCAACCGGGGCCGTGCCCTGGCAAGCCTGCTACCCCATCTGGGCGTACCGGTCAGCGAATCCCTGATGCCGGTGCTGCGGGGCTGTCAGCTTGCCGGTTTCGCCCATGCCGCCGCCCATTGGAACATACCCCTGCCACAGGCGGCCCAGGGGTATGTCTGGGGCTGGCTGGAGAACATGGTGCTGGCCGGAGTCAAGATCATCCCCCTGGGGCAGACCGCCGGGCAGGGCATGCTGGCCGAACTCATCGAGGCGATCCCCCCAGCGGTGGAGACCGGCCTGAGCCTGGATGATGAGGCGATCGGCGCCAGCTGCCTCGCCCAGGCGATGGCCAGCAGCCGTCACGAAACCCAATACACCCGAATCTACCGATCCTGAGCGAGAAATTTGATATGAGCAGTGACAATCCCCTGAGAGTGGGCGTGGGCGGACCTGTCGGGTCCGGCAAGACCGCCCTCCTGGACGCCCTGTGCAAGGCCATGCGCGAGCGCTACGAACTGGCCGTGGTGACCAACGATATCTACACCCAGGAGGACGCCCGATTCCTCATCCACAGCCAGGCCCTGGAAGCCGAACGTATCATCGGCGTGGAGACCGGCGGTTGTCCACACACCGCGATCCGCGAGGACGCCTCCATGAACCTGGCGGCGGTGGAAGACCTGATCGCCCGGTTTCCGAAACTCGACCTGGTGTTCATCGAGAGCGGTGGCGACAACCTCAGCGCCACCTTCAGTCCCGAACTGGCGGACCTGACCATCTATGTATTGGATGTGGCCGAAGGGGAGAAGATGCCGCGCAAGGGCGGACCGGGCATCACCCGCTCCGACCTGCTGGTGATCAACAAAATCGACCTGGCCCCCTATGTCGGGGCATCCCTCGAGGTAATGGAAACCGACACCCGGCGCATGCGGCCCGACAAGCCGTTCGTCTTCTCAAACATGAAGACCGGACAGGGGGTGGATGAGATTGTCCGCTTCATCGAACATGAAGGCATGCTGTCGGATCGATCGCCCAACGCGGAAGCAGAGAGTTTTGAGTGTTGAGTTTTTAGTTAATGAACTCGCTACGCTCACGGGTTTTCTCGTTCCCACGCTCCGCGTGGGAATGCATACCATGGGTGCCGTCAACGGCTGGCTTGGCGAGGGCAACCCGATCATGACATGGCATATTCTCGCCGTTTGTCGGGACAAGATGAGCTAATCCGAGCTAGGTCTCAGTCATGTGATACGTCGGAAGACTGACAGAGACATCATGTGTGGTTCAGTAGGGTGACCCCATGATTTTTAGCCGAAGTCCACTGGGCGCCACTGTCACGAAATTCTGAGAATGTATAACGAAACGTCAGGAAGCTAAGTCATTGTAATTCTGTCAATTAAGGTGTTATATAGAGGTCTCTCAATAAATATATAATGAGACAAGGTGTCTCGTTAATAAAGCTGCTATGTTTTTGAAATAAGCACATGGATAACCACGGTATAGAACCAGATGGGGAGCTATCTCCTGTTCAAGAAAAATTGGTGGGCCAATTATCTGAGAGCGAAGTGCATGAAATCGATATGGCCCTTTTATCGAATACAAATGAAAAATGGCGAAAAGTAGCAATGGTAGTAGCTACAACAATGCTTGAGCTGCCATCTCGATTCGAAGGCATACCCGATGTTTATTATTCACATAGAGTCAAAAAGCTAGTAAGTGAAAAGAAACTTGAAGCAAAAGGCAATTTGTCACACATGCGATACAGCGAGGTAAGGAAGCATATAGCATGATTGAACATAACCATTCGCTTGTTCGGACGCTCACTACGCTGCGCTTCGTTCGCACCGCACAGCTTCGCCGTTATGCAACAAGTTAAGAAGGTGAATACATGAGCGAAGACACCACACGAATAACGGTCTATGTTAACCAAACTGATTGCGATGTCTCGATTACGTCTGACATTTTAAGACGAGTTGCAAGGGAAAATAATTGTACCAATTTCGAGATCAGTGAAACTGATAAAGTAATTGATGCATTCTATGAATTCATGTCACTCGATAGTAGTGAGATAGAGAAAATAATCAGAGAAATTCAGACAATAGGCTGCGACAACATCGTTTGTCGTAGCTGGTTTGATAATGTTGGAGAGGAGCAATTCTCCACAGTAGTCAATGGCAAATATGAGTCATTTGAAAGCTTGGAATCTTTAGAAGATTACAGAAAAGAGGCATCTGGCGAGATATCAACTCCGACCTTTAACTACGGAAAAGGAAAAGAAAACAAGACGGCTTTAATACGATTTCAGGTTAAGGCCAAAAGAAAGCGCGAAGCAATCAAGATCTTTTTCGATGAATTTATCGACATCAGCCATGAACATCTAGAAAAGTTCCAGGCTTCATTTGTAGGGCTGGTGAAATCTAAAACACATGATATCAAATGGTGTGGCTTCAAGTGGAAGGAAAACAAAAATTGGTACGAGGGACCGAAAGCTCTTATTTATGGACTGAAATTTGTCGCCGCTCAAGATGATTATATCTATTTAGGCTTCGATCTCGAAGGACTAGATTTGCATGAGGGGCGCCCCAGGGATGAGGATCTCGAGAATCTCATTTTTGTTCTGAGCAACATTGATGGTGTTAAGAAGACTTGGATTAAGTTTAGGCCAGGACATAAAACAATCAAGGAGCTGTATATTTATCATCCAGGCATGGGTGACGAGCCGATGGTTTTGAGACGCCCGTTGAGTGAAGACACGGAATGGCCAAAATAGCGGGGGGTAATAAAGCGGTTAGGTCCGCGAGGAGGTTCGGTGAGAAAAATTGATTTTAAGAAAGAACTAACAACCTTATACAAGCCATCTCTCAAAAAGGTAGAGGAAGTTACTGTGCCAGAGATGAACTTTCTAATGATTGATGGTCAGGGTGACCCAAGCACATCACAAGAATTTGTGGATGCCATTGAGGCACTATATCCACTGTCGTATGCACTAAAATTTCGAGTAAAGAAAAGTGATCTTGAAATAGACTATGGGGTTATGCCTCTGGAAGGATTGTGGTGGGCGGATGACATGTCTTCATTTTCCTCTGGAGACAAAGATAAGTGGAAATGGACACTGATGATAATGCAGCCCGATTTTATTACCCAGGAAATGGTTGAGGAAGAACGAAAATTAGTAAATAAAAAGAAAATTCCTAAATCATTATCATCGGTAAGATTTGGATCATTCTATGAGGGGAAAGCTGCTCAAATTATGCATATGGGACCTTTTTCTGAGGAAGGGCCTACAATTGAAAAGGTTCATTCATATATTTGTGATTCCGGCTGTGAGCGGGTGGGTAAACATCACGAAATATATCTTAGTGACATGCGCAGAGCAGCACCAGAAAAGTGGAAAACGGTTATCAGGCAACCCATGAAATAATTGGCCTGAAAATGTGTCACGAGACAAGGAGGTTCGGTGATAAAGCTGTTAGGTATATAAAATGTACAGACTGGTTTCTAAAGAATATGATTCAATTTCCTCTAGTAACAAGAGATACATGTCTGGCCAACCAACAAAGTGCGTTTCCTGCTGTCACCGAACGCTCGTTCCCTACGTCGCTTGTTGGGGCTATTAGGGTACAAAATAATGGAAATAGATACTTGGTACAAATGGATGCTTGTCTACTTCTATAATGGAGGGCAAGTTCTTGTTTTTTTGGCAGTCTCAGTTCTTGCGTGGAAAATCCGCAGTTTTTCACTCATTGCAGCTGCAGTTTTCTTGTTTGCTTTTGTTATTGGCGCCCATTATCAAGTGGTAGCACAAAGGGCATTTGTGGAAGCGCAGCAAATAATGCAAGATCAATCAGGCATTGTCTTTGAGTTTTATGTCTGGCGTGTAATTAGCTCAGTGGGATCTTTATTAGGAAGTGCGTTATTGCTTTGGTTCTCAGTAAAAAATATAGGGAGCAATAATGCCAAGCTAAATGATCCTAAATAATCAGTTATGTGTAATGAGGACGAGTAACATTGAAATGCTTCAACCACAAAGATAAAGACGCAGTTGGGGTTTGTAAATATTGCATGAAAGGAATATGTCACGAATGCGGGGTTGAAATCGGTAATTCTCTTGCTTGCGTAAACAGTTGCGAGCAAAAAGTCGAGCTTATAAATGCAGGCCAGGAAAAAATGCCCGTCATCCAGCGGCAAGCCATGGCTATGCGCATTCTTGGTCCAATTTTTGTCATTGCCTATGGGTTGTATCTGATTGCTTACTGGTCGGGTATTGGCTCCGAACATGTTGATTTTGGGCTTGTAGGGCTTGGTGCAATATGCGCCGCTTTCGGTATCGGATTGCTGGTCAAGAACTATGTAAGAAATAGGCATTGATAAATGCACAATGAGACAAGGGTCGTTAGAAAAGCTGGTAGGTTTTGATCATGAGCTGTCCACATCTGCAAGATGTTATTGGGTTGGTGGGTGGTACTTGAATACCCTAAAGGATCAAAATGGAATGAAACATATGAAATGGGAGCTTTGGAAAGATGTTGATGGAAAAGAAATGTATATCATTTCTCATAAGATAGGAGATTTAGGAAGAAAAACGCTTTCTGTTGGTGCAAAAGTTATTTGGTATTGTGATGTGGAAAGTGCTTATGAGGCGCAGGTTAAGTACCTGGAATTCAAGGGTTTTAGGTTTATTAGGTTTTGGTGGTGGTTACGTTATAAAAAAAGGGAATTAGATGAATCAAAGCGTACATACAAGGAGATGGGGTGGGAGGATTAGCATTTAAGAAGACAAATCGATACCACGAGTCACGTTAATAAAGCCGTTCGAAGTGCTAAAGATATCATGAATATAGATAAAAAAGACGCAGAAAAACGAATATTAAAGAAGGGAAAGAAGCTTACCCAAAGATCATTCGTTAAAGCTGTCGAATCGGGTAGCATCAAACTTGTTGAGCTTTACTTGGCAGCAGGTTTTGATATAGACGCCCCTGACAATAATGACATAACCCCAATAATGGCGGCGGTAGCGTGTGAAAAGGAAGATATGGTGGATTTTTTAATTGATCATGGTGCTTGTGTAGAAGATCCAGCACTTTTCTTAATAGGTGTATATGGTTCAGCGTTCTCTGATAGTACAAGAATTATTGATGCGCTTGCAAATGCTGGCGCACCACTAGATGCAATTGATGAAGAAACCGGCTTAAATGCGTGCGAACTAGTGAAAGACATGGGTAATGATAATATTGCGAATTACCTTCGATCGAACTATAGCTTCTAACAATGTGATTCAATGGACTTTCTTTCTGTGGCCGCTCTCCAGTGAGTCCTAGTATTAAGTTTACGATAAATACAGTGATATACGAGAATGAGTGTGAATGGTTTTAAGTGCTTGATATTTGCATTTTCTCTCATGTCTTCTCTGGCGTGGTCGGATGGTGGAAAGTAAATTATGCTTGATTTTACCAATACAGAAACAACTAAAGTTTTGAAAATAATTGCAGATTTCTCAGGTAGAGGGCTGGTTCTTCCAGATTCTGAGTTGGGATCAATACTAGTTTATTTGAAAGGTATACCGTGGAATGAGGCGCTATATGCGATTACTTTATCACAAAATCTTGAGGTAGAATTGCCGGATAAAATGATTATAATTTCAGAGAAAAAGTGCGGTAAACTGAAATATTAGTAAAGGGAAACACATAAAATGTACACGAGACAAGAGGGTCGTTTATAAAACTATTAGATGGATATCGTCTTTTTAAGTGGAAGGGAAGGCCGGTGTTAGTTTTCGCCCAGGTAAGCAGTCTATAGATTACTTAATTAAGATTAATCCTATAGCAAATGGAATGGATTTTGATGAAAATAGTATTCCAAAAAATTTCTGGAAATTATGGTTATATTTGTAACAACAAAGAATGGTTTTAATGAAATAGTGGGTTTTGTTAAAAGTTTTCCGTTACCTGTATGGGTAGGTGATGGTGTTTTGTCTGAAAACGAATTAGCTGAACTAAGAAATGCAGGACTGGATATCACCAACTTCAACTATCAAATAGATAAAGAGGATGATGCTGAAATTCTTGGGGCCATTGAAACCATAAAAGAGCACCATCCGGGGCATAGTATATGGACGGAGCATTGATTAAATACAATCATTCGCTCAAGTCGATTCGTCACTTCTGCGTGGCTCATCTCTGATTACCTGGGCATATGTATTCAAAGATAGGTATGCACATTAACAAGCGCAAGCAGATTGACGGTGAGCCAATTGACCAAGGCTACGTGTGGAAGGTGATGCTTTCTCTTTTTCCTAAGCGAAATGATTGTGCCTCAAACTCGGATTTGGAAGAGGCGGTGGCAGAGCTGCAGGAGTTCGGAATTACTACGAAGAAGCAATTGCGTCTCTTCTTGAAACGGCATAGACGCTGGCTTCTCGATGTGGAGAGGGAGCCGTTAGATGCGGTTCATCAGAAATTGTACCGAGAGTGGTATGGGGAGAAGGAATATCTTGATTGTATTCGGAGGCAATATTGGTTTTGCTATCCTGCGCTTATTCGAAACGCATTGGAAAAGGAATTTGGCGAAAGGTATGAACAATTTTCTGAACAAAGAGATCAAAAATAGTCTCTTCACTAAACCGGCACAGCTACCCTACACGTCTTGTGCAATATGTTACGAGAGAATTCGCTGTTTGAGAACAGGGCTACCCCAAGAACGCGGAAATACATAACGTGGCACGGGGTGCTCAATAATAGCACTGTTAGAACAATCATACGGTTCACATAATGACTAAGGACTACAGCAGCTTTTCATCAATCGCAAAATCACGCTTTAAAGGTATGGCTAAAGAACTAGGCTATACACAAATTACCGGCACTATCTACATCAAGCAGAACGAAGACTGGTTCGAAGGCTTTAGTCTTCAAGCTTCTTCATGGGGGAATGATTTCTTTTATATTAACTATGGTATAGGGGTTCCAAATCTATGGAAACCGTTTGAAACAAATATAGACTGGAAATGTCAAGGCTATTGGCTTTCAAGGCGTTTGGTAGACGGTCATGATCAGGGATTCCCGAATACTACAAAAGACCAAGTTCAGGACAGCGCAAATTTGGCTTTGAGACTCTACCGAGTACAAGCCCTACCGTGGTTTGCCGAAATAAAAGGTATTAGCGATATTGCAGCACGTTACTTTGAATCTACAAATCTCAGAAAGGAGAAGCTCGGGCAGCTTGATTATTTAGACAGTTTAAGTGCTGCAAATTATGGATTGTTCCAATTTAGATCTGGAAATTACCAGACTGCCTTGGATTGGCTTAAGGAGGCGGAAAGATTGTATTCATTACCTTTGTATGCCACCCGCGATGGAAGATGGGTTCATGAGCATGAGAAATATGCCCGAAAAGTAAAGCCTGAAGACTATGAGGTTGAACAACTTGAGACTATCAAACAAATTATCGCCCATATCGAAGAATCTTAAAAATGCATAAAGAGACATGAAGAAATGGAGGTTCAGTGGGCATAGCGACAGAAGCCAAAGCGCTTTCCTGTCACCAAAGATAGACTCGCAAGTTCCGAAAGTGTCATAATCGCGGCAGCCTCAATAAGAGAGTTGGCAAAGGGGGCACTATTGGATTCCAGGCCGTTAATTCACGTTGGCAGCAAGTTTACCCTGGAGTTGGTCGATTTACCGGATGTTGGTGCGGTGGTGGTCAAGTTTCCGACAGCAGCCATTCCAGCACCCTCAGTGCTGGCACGGCTCGATCACGAGTACGCCATCGGAAGCCTGCTGCACCACGATAACGTACGCGAAGTTATCGGCCGTACTACCTGGAAACAACGTCCGGCCATCAAACTGCGCTACGTCGCCGGCAAGACTTTTAAATCCTACTTTCAGGTCTCGGAACATCGCCATCCGGAAAATGTTCTGCGTCTGGCGCTCTGCGCCGCGACGACCTTGGAGGCGATACATGCCGCGGGTGTCCTCCATCGTGACATCGCCGCCAGCAATCTGCTGGTAACGGACACGGCCGATCGCGCCGTCTTCATCGACCTGGGCCTGGCCACCCATGGCGGCCACCACAATGCCGAGCGCGTGGCCGCCGTCGAGGGTCAGCTTCCCTACCTTTCTCCCGAGCAGACCGGCCGGATCGACCTGCCGGTGGACGTCCGCAGCGATCTCTATTCATTCGGTGTGGTGCTCTACGAGATGCTTACCGGTGAGTTACCCTTTCAGGCGGAAGATGCCGCCGGTTGGATCCATGCCCATCTTGCGCGGGTTCCCGACGCGCCGCGCTGGCGCGTACCGGAGCTGCCGCAGATCGTCTCGGATATCGTCATGCGCCTGCTTGCCACAGTTCCCGACGATCGCTATCAAACGGCGCGCGGACTGTGCCACGACTTGGCGCATTGTCTGGCCGAGATACGTGAGAACGGCGACGTACAACCCTTTCCCCTCGGACGGATGGATCACTCCGGGCGCCTGCGTTTTCCACCACACCTCTATGGCCGTAAACCGGAACGGGAGATGCTGCGCTCGGCGCTGGCGCAGGCAATCGCCGGCGAACCCGGGCTGCTGTTCGTGGCCGGTTTCGCCGGCGCCGGCAAAACAGCGCTGGTCAGCGAACTGCGCTTTCCGGCCGCCGCCGCCGACGGGCGCTTTATCGGTGGCAAGTTTGACCAGACCTTGCGTGCGATTCCCTACGCGGCGTTCGCTGAAGCTTTCGCGCAGTTCTGCTATCAACTGCTCGGCGGCACACCCGCCGAACTGGCGTTGTTCCGCCGACGCGTCCTGGAATCGTTAGGCAGCAACGCCGGTTTGATGGTCGAGTTTGTCCCGGCGCTGGAAGCGGTCATCGGTCCGCAACCCATGCCGCCGCCGCTACCGACAATGGAATCGGCCAATCGCTTTGCCGTTACTCTGCTGGGTTTCTTCCACTGCCTGGTGGCTTCCGAGCGTCCTCTGGTGCTGTTTCTCGACGACCTGCAATGGGCCGATGCCGCCTCATTGGCGCTGATGCGCGCAATCATGACCCGCGCGGTAAGCCGCCACTTCCTGATCGTTTGTGCCTATCGTCCGAGCGAACTAGGTGACGACAGCACGCTGCCGGATCTGATCGCGTCGTTGCAGCACGACGGCTGTCAGATCGGTCAATTGTCTCTGACGGGGCTCACCCTGCCGCAAACGGAGCACATGCTTGCCGACGTTCTCGATGTTGCGCTGAAGGATGTCACATCCCTGGCTGCGTTGATCCAGGTGAAGACCGACGGCAATCCCTTCTTCATCCGTCAGGTGTTGGAAACCCTGGTCAAGGAAGGTGCGTTGCACTGCGATGTCGAGACCGGTCGCTGGCGCTGGGACGATTTGCGCGTACGCGCACTCGACATCAGCGACAACGTCATCGAACTGATGCTGCGCAAGATCGCGAAATTGCCGACGGACGCCCGTGCCGCCCTCCAGGCAGCCGCCTGCATCGGCAACACCTTCGCACTGGATCTGCTCAGTATTGGACTCGACAACGATCCATGCGATCCCTTGGCGCTTTTAGCGCCGGCCGTGGAAGACGGTTTGGTCGCCACGCTCGATGGATCTGCTCGTTTCACCCATGACCGTATCCAGCAGGCCGTGTACCAGACGCTCTTACCCGAACAGGCACAGAGCATTCATCGACGGCTTGGCCAATACCTGCTCGCCCGGCGCCAGGGGCGAGACTCGTTGCTTCCGGCGGTGCAGCAGCTCAATCTCGGCGCACCGCTGATCGAGTCCAACGCGGAACGTCTACACCTTGCGGAACTGAACCTCGAGGCAGGCCGGATTGCCAAGGCGACGATGGCGTACGTCGCGGCGCGGGATTTCTTCGAGCTGGGGGACGCGCTGGCGGCAACCTGCGCCGACCCTGGTCAGCGTCAGGCGGCGCTGCAATTCGAGCTGCATCTGCAGCTGGCCGAGAGCGATTTCTGCTGCGGCGACAGCGAGAGGGCACTGCACCAACTGCATGAACTGATGGCCCAGGCGCCCGACACGCTGGCGCGCACCCGGGTGTCGGAACAGTTGATTGCCATAGGTACGGTCACCTTCAAGCTGACCGAAGCCTTGACCACGGGCAGCGGGGCGCTCGCCGAACTGGGCGTGACCCTACCGTCGCAGCGTTCCATCGATGCCGTACTGGCGGGGGTGGCGGAAATCGAGCAACTGCTGGCCGGCCGCACGCTTGACCATTTTCTGAAGTCACGGGAAATGACCGATGAGAGGAAACTGGCGTCGGTCGGCCTGTTGACCCACTTGATACCGGCCGCCTACGTTGCCGGGGCCGATGTGTTCCCCTTCCTGGCGATCGAACTGGTCCGTCAGGTGTTGCTGGGCGGGCGCTCGTGTTTTGCCGCCTTCGGATTCTGCGTCTATGCCACATTGCTGGCTCTGATGCTGCGACGCTACGAGGATGCGTCCGCCATCGGGCGCCTGGCGGTAGAGGCAGCGGAGCGCACCGAGACGGCACAGCGTGCCCAAGTCAACTTTTTCCACGCCGCGTTCGTCATGCACTGGAGCGAACCGCTCGAGGCCACACTCGAGCCGCTGGACAGCGCCTGGCGTATCGGCGTCGAGACCGGTGACCTGCAATTCGCCTCCTACGCCATCAATCATATACACGGCAACGGCCTGTTCGCGGGCCAGTCGTTGGTGGAGCTCGAACAAAGTGTCGAGCGCTTCCGCGACACCAGCAATCTACTGCGCCAGGAACATGCCCACCAGGTCTTCCTGCTCATCGCCGGCTGTATCGCGGGGTTGCGTCGTCCCCAGGAGGATCTGCCCGATCTCGCGGACGGGTGCTGCGGAGATGGCATGGTCGATATCTGGCGCGAGTCGGGAAACGCCGCCGTGCTGGCTTTCTATTACGTCCTGCAGGCGCAGCTCGCGCTGTTGCTTGGCAAGCCTGTCGAAGCGTTGGCGGCGGCGGAGCTGGCCCTACCCAACCTCAGCGGCGTGGGTGGCATGACCTGGGTTCCGCAGCACCATTTCGTGCACGCGCTGGCACTGGCCAGCGCAGCCAGGGAAGGGCGTTTGGAACACGCTGACGCGCGCCCGCGCATCGTCGAATACCGGGACCAGTTGGCCGAATGGGCGAGCAATAGCCCGAAGAACTATCGGGCCAAGCACTTGCTCGTCGAGGCGGAACTTGCTGATCTCGACGGCCGGGATCGCGGCGTGCTGCTCGACGCCTACGAAGCCGCAATCGACGCCGCGGCACATGCCATGCACAGCCCCGACGAGGCACTGGCCAACGAGCTTGCCGCCAACTGTTGGCTGCGGCGCAGCAAACCCCATTTGGCGGCTATGTATCTGCAACGAGCCCTGCAACACTACGAGTTCTGGGGTGCCGAAGCGAAGGTGGCGCAATTGCTGCGCGATCAGGCGTCCCTGGTGGCCTCATTGTATTCGGTGCAACCTGCCGACGACGAATCCTCGAGCAGCAGCAGCGGTGGATTGCATGCGGTGGACATCCAGTCGGTTCTCAAAGCGGCACAGACGGTGGCCGGCGAACTGGTGACCGACCGGATGCTGGCGCGTCTGATCGCGCTGGTGGTGGAGACGGCCGGAGCCCAATGCGGCTACCTGTTGCTGGAGCAGGACGGATCGTGGCGGGTGGTGGCGGCACAGCTTGCCGAACGCGACATGGCGGAGGTATTGCAATGGCGCGAACTCGACGCCTGCCCCGATATCGCGGCCTCTGTCGTCCAATATGTGGCGCATACCGTTGAAACCGTGAATCTGGACGATGCCTTGAAGTCCGCGGCGTTCGGTACCGATACCAGCATCCTGCGCCGGGGTTGCAAATCGCTGCTGTGCCTGCCGATTGTCAACCGCGGCAGCCTCGCCGGTATTCTCTACCTGGAGAACAACCTGGCCACGCATGCCTTCACGCGTACCCATACGCGGGTCCTGCAACTGCTGACGGCTCAGGCCATCTCGTCGATCGAGGTGTCGCGCTACTACGCGCGGGTGGAAATCCTGAATCAGTCGCTCACGGCCGAGATCGAGGAGCGCAAGCGCACCGAGTCGAAGCTCGAATTCCTTGCTCATCACGACGCCCTGACCGGCCTGCCCAATCGGCGATTGTTCTACGATCGGGTTCAGCATGCGGTCGTGCGTGCCCAGCGTTCCAGTGACCGCGTCGCCGTGCTGTTTCTCGATCTCGACCAGTTCAAGACCATCAACGACAGCCTCAGCCACCAGGTTGGCGACCATCTGTTGCAGGCGGTGGCGGAGCGGTTGAACAAGCAGGTGCGGGACGGCGACACCTTTGGGCGGCTTGGTGGCGACGAGTTTGTCCTGCTCATGGAAGGCGTGCTCGGCATGCATGATCTGACAGCGGTGGCCGAAAAGCTGCTGGCCGCGTTTCGTCAGCCGTTCCGGATCGATAACCACGATCTCTATCCGACAGGCAGCCTGGGCATCTCACTATATCCGGACGATGCCTCGGATGCCGACAAGCTGCTGCGCAATGCCGATGCCGCCATGTACCAGGCCAAGCAGCAGGGACGCAATACCTACCAGTTCTTCTCGGCCGACCTGGCCGTTGCGGCCGCCGAACGGTTGACCTTGGAACACGATTTGCGCCGAGCCATCGAGCAGCGGGAATTCGAATTGTATTTCCAACCGCAGGTGGCGCTGGCCAGCGGCCGGATCGTCGGCGCCGAGGCGCTGATTCGCTGGAACCATCCCGAGCGCGGACTGCTGATGCCGGACAGCTTCATTCCGATCGCCGAAGAGATCGGTATCATCATCGCGATTGGTGAATGGGTGCTGAAGCAGGCCTGTCGGCACCTCGAACAATGGCGTCGCGAAGAGATCGCCCTGTCCCGACTGGCGGTGAACATCTCAGGCAGTCAATTCGGTTGGCACGGCGGCTTTGCCGCGTTGGTACGCCGTGTACTGGGCGACTCCGGTATCGAACCCGAATGTCTGGAAATCGAGTTGACCGAGAGCGTGATCATGCAAGACACCGAACACGCCATGCGCGCGCTCGCCGACCTGAACGCACTCGGCGTGCAACTGGCGATCGACGATTTCGGCACCGGTTACTCCTCGCTTTCCTACCTGAAGCGACTGCCGGTGCACCGACTCAAGATCGATCGTTCCTTCGTCTACAATCTGCCCCATGCTCATGACGACGCCACCATCGTGCGCTCGATTCTGGACATGGGCCGGCACCTTGGCAAGCAGGTGATCGCGGAAGGCATCGAAACCGAAGCGCAGAGCGATTTCTTGCGCGACGCGGGATGCATCGAAGGACAGGGCTACCTGTTCTGGTCGGCGATGAATGCGGCGGAATTCTCGGCGCTGTTACGGCGTCAGGGATAGACGGGCAAATAGAGGTCTTTCAATAAATGTATAATGAGAAAAAAGAAGCAATTATGATTATAGGTAAAAGTCGGGCGAAAATTTCAGAGTTGATTTTGGGTATAAGCGGATTACTTTTAGTCGCTTCCTTTTTTGCATATCAAGCGTGGTCTGAGGGTAAGGTTTATCAGATAGCTACTCCAATCATAAATTTCATCGTATTTACAGGTATTTTCGTTGTTTCTTGGAGAGTGCGCCGAAATAACGATAGGTTGGAAATATCAAATGAAACCCTAAGAGTTAGAAACTCATTGAAAATTGACACATTTCAAATTGATGAGCTGCATGAGTTACGCATCAAGAAATTTCTGTCTAACTGGTTATGCTTTAAGTTTAATGGTTTTTCATATTATTACCCCTTAGGCAGGTTAACCTCTCATGAAAAGGATTTACTAAATGAGTTTGTTCAAAGTAATCAGCGCTAGCAAACCTGTTCGAATAATTACGAAAATGGATATCACAACAGTTATACTGATCGGTGTTCCTGTGGTTGTTTGGCTATGGCTTTCACTGATTGGTACCATTGCTGCAAAATATGATAGTACGCTGGATCCATTTCAAAAGAAGGCGCAAATATTGATAACGTGGATATTTCCATATATCGGGGCGTCTATAATTGTTTATCTTGTCAATCAACATTCACCTGAGGTAATCCCACGTAACTGGATTCCTTGGCCATTTAGGAATCTAATATTCGGATGGAACCAATAACTCTATTTATCGGCAAGATCTCTGCAATCTATTGGCTGGTTTACGGACTCGGATTTCTTATTTCACAAAAATTTTACGCAAATCAATTATTGCACTCTAGTAAGAGTGATTCGTTGGCCGTTACGTTGCAAGGGGCGATTCATTTGTATATCGGAGCTGCGATTATTACGAATCATTTTCTATGGGGTAATCTTTTAGCGATACTTGTTACTCTATTAGGTTTTATGTACCTTGCTAAGGGCATAGTAATCATTGTGATTCCGGAATTTATACTTAAATTAGGTAAACCTACTGTTATAACGTTACGCCTTTCAGGAATTGGCTTTATTCTTCTAGGGTTGGTTCTGGGATATTTAAGTTTTTTTGCATATTTGGACTAGGGTTGTTAAAAAGGCGCTTCACCCTATCAAAACCTCTGCGCGGTTTTCATCGGGTACTTCCTCTCCTTCAGGGAGAAGGGACCCTCCATTGAACTGTGTTGCGGATCTTTTCGTGGTCCTCTGCTGGGAAAGCAGGCCACAAACTATTCCTCCGGGTTTGGCGTATCGTCATTAGCAAGGGATAGAGGGGGCTTTGCATTGGAATGCGGCGAGAGTTTTCCATTATGCAAAACGAACATCCGGTCTGCGGCCTCCAGCAACTCTTCCCGATGGGTAATCGAGATATGGGTGCGTCCCGCGGCGCGCAGTGCCTGATGCACAAAGGCCTGGTTCGTCTTGTCGAGATGGCTGGTGGCCTCATCCAGAATCAGGATCTCTGGCTGCTTATACAGCGCCCGGGCAACCAACAGGCGTTGTTTTTGTCCTCCCGACAGGGTAGTGCCCATATCCCCGACCAGGGTCTGCATCCCCATGGGCATGGCTTGAACCTCTTCATAAAGCGCGGCCTGTTTCAGACATTCGATCACCCGTTCCATATCCAGACTGGGATCGAAAAAGGCTACGTTTTCAAGGATTGATCCGGCGAATAACTGATCGTCCTGCATCACCGTGCCGATGAGGGCACGGTACTGGGTCAGATCGAGCTGACCAAGACTCAGGCCGTCGATCCGGATCTCGCCCTGATTCGGAGTCAGCAGACCCAGCAGCAGTTTGATCAGGGTGGTCTTGCCGCCACCGGAGAGTCCGAGGATCACCACCGAATCACCCGGTTCGATACTCAGATCGACTCCGCTGAGCACCCAGGGTTCTCCATCCGCATAGCGAAACCAGACGTCGCGAAATTCAATGCGATGACCCTGAGGCGAGGGCATCAATGACACCCCGGTCTGAGGGTTGTCGGTGGGATGAAATACGATATCGCTGAGACGTTCCGTCTGAATGGTCAACAATTTGAAACTTACGATTCGGTCGACGAAGGCGGTCATTTTCGAAATGAACTGCTCTTTGTATCCCAGGTAGGCAAACAGCATGCCGATGGTGAATTCCCGGTCCATGATCAGGCTCGCGGCCAGCCAGATTACCAGGGCGTTTTCCAGCGCCACGGTCAATCCCTGACCCAGACGAAAGCCAATATCGAGTTTCTGCAGGGCGATGCGTGCGTTGTAAACATCCACCTGCTGGTTAAGCCAGGAGGAGACCCGGGCGTTTTCAAAGTTAAAGAGTTTGATGCTCTGCACGCCGCGAATGCTCTCCAGGGTCAGGCTGTTGAGTCTTGCGCCGCGCACGATCTCCTCTTCGCTGCGCAGTCGGTAGGTTCGGTAAAGGTAGGCGCGCAACAGTACGTAGAGCAAGGTGGCGGAAAACACCACCAGTGTCAGTTTTACGCTGTAGAGCAGCATGACCGCGATGGCCACGATCGCCATGATGCTGTCGACTACCGTCTCGATGAAACTGTTGGTGATGACCTGGCGGATCTGATCCACCGCACCGAAACGGGACAGTACATCACCCAGATTGCGTTTTTCGAAATAGGAGACGGGCAGGCGCAACAGATGGGAGAACACATTGGTCGACCACTGCAGATTCATGCGCGTACCCATCACCATCAACAGCCAGGAGCGTAACGCGGTAATCGTGAGTTGAAACAACGCCAGCATAAACATGCCGCTGACCAATACCATAAGCAGGGTATGGTCACCGGTGACCACCACGTCGTCGATGATCCATTGATTCAACCAGGGTAGGATTACCGCGATCAGTTCGATCGCGAGGGAGACCAGCAGGATCTGACCCAGGGATCGGCGCAGTCCGGAGATATGTCCCATCAGGTCGCGAAGGCGTACCCGGGTCTTTTCCTGGCGGGGGGTAAACTCCGTACCCGGTGTAAGTTCCAGGGCCACCCCGGTAAAGGATTGTCCCAATTCCTGCAGGGTCAGTTTGCGCTTGCCGATCGAAGGATCGTGAATGACCGCCTTGTCCCCTTCGATGCGGGTTAACACCACGAAGTGGCGCAGGTCCCAATGCAGGATGCAGGGCAGGTTCAATTGACGCAGTTCACCGAGTTCCAGACGCAGGGGGCGTCCCGCCAGACCGATGGCCGCGGCGATATCGATCAGACCTTTGAGGTTCATCCCCTTCAGGGAGAGGGAGAAGCGGTTGCGCAGGGCGCGCAGGTCGGTTTGGTAGCCGAAGGGGGCCGCGCACATGGCGATGCAGGCGAGGCCGCACTCCGCCGCTTCGGTCTGCAGGATCATGGGGACCGGCTGACGTTTGCCCAGATTCAGACGTTCAAACATGGCGGATCGCCTCGCCGGTGGAGGATGCTTGCATTAGATTCTTCCGCTCAGGGCCAGCAACGGATCGAACACCCACTCGATGAGCCGTTTCCGGTCCAGATGGATGTCCGCCTCTAGGGTTAAGCCCGCACGTAGTGGAATGGGCTTGCCGTAGGCCTCGACCGCCTGGGTTTCCGGATGGACCGTGGCACGGAAAAAGGTCATGCCCAGATACTTGTCCATGAGATGGGGAAAGCGTTCCTGCAACTCTTTCAACGGCACGTCGACATGGGTCAGTTCGGTGAGTTCGCCACTGTAGACGCCGAACTTCTGATAGGGGAAGGCATCGTAGCGCAGCTTGACCTGCTGACCGGGTTCGAGAAAGCCGATCGCATTGCTGGGAACGAAGACCTGGACATCGAGACTGACGCCTTGAGGTAACAGAGTGGCCAGTGGGCTTCCCGTCTCGATCTGGCGACCCACGTCCACCAGGATATTACTGACGGTACCCGCCACCGGCGCGCGGATGTAGTTGAGATGAGAGCCGCGCTGCACCAGGCTCTGCTGCTGGGTGGAGAGCAGCGTGCGTTCCAGCGCCGAGCGGTCCGCTTCGGCACGCAGGTGCACGGAATCGAACTCGTTGCGGATCTCGAGCAGGCGGGATTCCAGATTGAGCTTGTCCCGATTCAGGGTTTCGAGTCTTGCCTGTTGCACAATGTGTTCGCTGATCTGCTGTTGGTACTGTATTTCCGGAATGATGCGATCCTCGAACAGGGGGTGCATCTTCTCCAGCATGGCGGCAAGGGATTCCACATGCCGGGTTTGCAGATTGATCTCGGTTTTCAGTGAGGCGATCTCCTGTTGGAGAATCCTCGCCTTGTCTTTCAGTCCCGACTCCTGCTGTTGTGCCTGCTTCAGCCGATTGCTGATCTCATCGGCCAGCTTCGCACTCTGATGACTGAGATTGTCTTCGATCAGTTTTTGAGTTTCCCCCAGATCGCTGAAGGTCTCCTGGCGAATCTCAAACAACAAGTCACCAGCCGCCACCTGAGCGCCTTCCCGTACATGGCAGGCCGATATCGTTCCGGTCTGTAACGCGTTCATCCGGATTGCGCCATGCCCCGGCACCGTCAGTCCGAACACCCGCTCCTTGCGGGTGAATTCGCCAAAGGAAAGAAACAGAAGAATCGACAGGGTCATCACCACGATCACCAGGGTGATGCCCCACATAGGCAGCGATTGGGTCAGCAAGATGTCGCCGGTTTGTCGGTTGATCTGCTGGGCTTTTACCACCTCATGCCGGAACAGCGAGTCATTCATCCTTTTTTCGCCCAATAAACAGCAATCCTTCGATGCGGATTGGCTGAGGCCTGCCAATCCGCTCAACCCGTCAAATCAGGACGGGCTCATCGCGCCGCGGCTTAGCACCACCTGGGGAACAGGAAGCGAAAGCAGATTGGGAAGTGATGATGGTGATGATGGGGTTTGGGTTTGCAGACCGGAGGGGGTTCACAAACTGGAGTGGGATCACACTCCGGTTCCGGGGGGCATTCCGGTTCGGGTGTGACCACGGGATCATCACAACCGCCTTCCACCAGTTTCAGTTCCATTTCATTTAAAATCCTCATGATTTTCTCCTTTTTTTGTCATTGCATTCCAGCAATGGTTTTGTGGATGAGTGCCCCTGTAGCGAGGTACACAACGCTGTTTACAGCGCTCAGGAATAATAGCAACTCTTATTTTTCTGTCAAAAAAATGTTGGATAGGTCACATTTTGTGTGTTAATTACCACACAAAATAGCAATTTAGCGGGGTTGTTTGACAAAAAATATTCATAAGTCAAATGTCTGGCGCATGGAGGTATGACGGAGGTCGGTGTTGGGATGGAACGCTGTTCATGGGGGGTGAACACGAAAGACATTTACTTGTTCCCACACGCTACGTGGGAACACAGACACAGGCCCGGTGGGCAACTCACATCTTATCAATACCACCTGGCTTAGATATGCATTCCCACGCAGAGCGTGGGAACGAGGTCCCAAGTAAGTGCCATTCGGTTGTGTGCGCGTCTTTAATCCGCCCTGGGTCGTTGATCCCGGCGGATATTCTGAGATCATAGGGGCATCTGTTCTGCGCACCGGATACCATGCCTGATTTGAACCCTGTAGACCGCTATGCATTTACCTCGCAGTTGAATGCCGATCAGTGGGCCTGGGAATTCCTGCGCCGCAATCCGATCTATCGGCAGGAGTGGCTGGCATTCATCGAAACCTGGCAAGCGTTGATAGCCTGCTACGGTAAACCCGCGCAACGGGACATGAGGGCCTGGAATCGGGACCCCCGTGCCTGGGTTCCGGCGGCCTCCTGCGAACAGAGTGATTGCCGGGTCGACGGTGACAAGGTGCTCATCGAATGTGCCCTGGGCGCCCGTTGGGGTTTTTACAAGTTTCCTCCCGATCCATCGGACGATGATCCGGTGGGTGGCCAGCGGTTGGTGTGGCGACCGGTAACATTCGATCCGCCTGTGCTGGAGAGCGCCGAAGTCGTTAGGGATTCGAACCGCTTTACGGCGCTGGTGTTCGATCTCGAGTTGCCGTTGGCCGTGCAGCTCGAACAGGCCAAGCGACATCTCCAGATCGAACAGCGTCAGCGGATTTTGGCCGGACGGATCAAGAAGCCGCGTATCTCGGAACATCGGGACCGGTTGACCCGGAATCTGCGTTTGTTGGATGGCCTGGAATCAAACGCGACTCGAGACGAACTGTGTGTCCTGCTCGATTTGTCCGAACGCGATTTCGCACAAGCCTTGGAGGAGTCCCTGGGGTTGCGCGATAAGGATTATCGACAATTGCTGTTGATGCGCTGACCTCACAAATCACGGAAACAGCCATGAACGAGAGTATCAAAGCCTTCCTCAACGAATCCCTCAATTTGCAACTGAGCGGCAAACCCTGGGAGATGTGGGTCGTGGCCATTGTCGTAGTGGTGATCAGTTATCTGGTCCTGAAACTGCTGCTTCACCTGGCCGGACGCCGTCTGGAACGGATCGCCGCGAGTACCGAGACCGTCATCGATGATGGGGTCATCAAGGTCATCAACAGCACTCAGGGGTGGTTGCTGACGATCCTTGCGCTGTATGCCGGCGCCCTGTTCACCGATCTGCCTCCCCGGGTGTTGAAGATTGCCGACAACGTGTTGATCGTGGCGCTCCTGGTTCAGGTGGGGGTCTGGTTCAGCACGGGTCTCAACTATGCGCTGGGGGTGTATCGCGAACGGCAGATGAAGCGGAATCCGGCCAGCGTCACCGCCCTGAATGCCATCGGGCTGTTCACCCGGGGACTGATCTGGTTGGCGGTCATTCTGTTGACTCTGGATAACCTGGGGTACAACGTTACCGCACTGATTGCCGGTCTGGGAGTCGGCGGCGTGGCGGTGGCCCTGGCGGTGCAGAACATTCTCGGTGATCTGTTTGCTTCCCTTTCGATCCTCATCGACAAACCTTTCGTGGTGGGCGATTTCGTGATCGTGGACGATTACATGGGCGGTGTGGAACACGTCGGACTCAAGACCACCCGGATCCGCAGTCTCTCAGGCGAGCAGTTGGTGTTCTCCAACTCCGATCTGCTCAAGAGTCGCCTGCGCAACTACGGGCGGATGTATGAACGCCGGGTCGCGTTCCAGGTCGGCGTGACCTATGGCACCCGGCGTGAACAGTTGCAGCGGATTCCACAGATCATGCGCAAGGCGATCGAGTCTCAGGAGAAAACCCGTTTCGACCGCTCACATTTCTTCAAGTATGGGGACTATGCGCTGATCTTCGAGACGGTCTACTACGTGCTCGGTCCCGACTATAACCTCTACATGGACATCCAGCAGGCGATCAACCTGAGCATCAACGAGGCCTTTGAACAGCAAGGTATCGACTTCGCCTATCCGACCCAAACCCTTTTACTGCAGTCGTCTAGTTGACTGATTGGGTATTGCGGAATCTGCGAGGCTACTCAACCTGATTGCGTACTCAATACCACCGGTTGATTTTCAAGTCCCAAATGGGACTGGATGAACTCAACCAGTGTGCCGGCATGCTGCTGGAACAACTCGACGGAATCGTGCCGCGCCCCCTCTACGGGAAAGATCTTGATCGGCTGGCCGGGTAAGGCATTTTCCTCGATCAGATGCATATCGCTGATGGGCACGACCCGATCATTCGTGCCGTGGGCCAGCATGACCGGACAGGCCACCCGTTGGATGCGGTTCATGGGCGCGATTTCATCGAAGCGAAATCCTATAACCCACTGGATGTAGTTGAGAATCATCGGTCGAAGGAATCTCGGCAGCCAGGGACGATCCAGGTGGCGATTCATCAACAGGTTGGGATGGGCGAACCCGGACAATCCGATCACCAGGTCCACGTCCTTACGACGGGAGGCGGTGAGTATTGCGGCGGCGGCGCCGATGGAGTGGCCCATGACAATAATCCGGTGTTGCGGCTTTTTCTGCTTGACCCAGCGGATGGCGGTTTCAAGATCCTCGGCAAAACGGGGCAGGGAAGAGAAACTGTCGCCATCGCTTTTTCCGTGATTACGGGCGTCGAACATCAGCACATCCTGGCCGGCTTGGTGGAAAGGCTGTGCCAGGGGCAGCATCAGCTCGATGTTTGCCCCCCAGCCATGGGCGAGAATCAAGGTGGCATCGCTGTCGGGTGCCGGAATGTGCCAGGAATAGAGGCGCTTACTATTCGTTCCCGACAGATATTGCTGCGTAAAAGGCAGGCCAATGCGATGTGGTGTGCGCGTCTCCATGATACGCGGTGCACGGTAGACATTGTGCAGCACCATAGGAAAACCCACACCGAGGAGCAGAAAAAACAGAAGTAACAAAAGCGTCAGATGCACGTAAACCAACCCCCAGACAGTAAGCGGATCCGGGGTGCGTTTCCTGTGCTACGCCGACGAAACCTGGAGCGTGAAGTGGAAAAACGCAGTTCCTTTGCTGGGTCAATCCGTTATCCAGTACAACACTTTGACCTATTCCGCATGAGCATAATCCATCCTTTTGCTGGAAAAAGGGAACTGCTCCACATAAGTTGACACTTATCTACTTCCCTTAGTTCACGCATCATTGTTAAAAACTATTTCCTCTTGACAAGACATTTTTACTTATCTACCGTGGCATTCAATAACCTATGAACTGAACAGGGCAGACCGCAACGATGCTTCATCTGAACACACGACATAATGCCAAGCCAGCCAGCGCTGTGTGCATGAGTGCGGTGTCGCCCCGACCGCTTTTTCGCCAGGGTATGAAGCGCGTACTGTTTAACTCGGGTCGTATGGCAAAAGATCCCCCGATAGGTTGATAGATATTTGTAACTAAGATTTCAAAAAACCTCCCGGGGCCAGTGTCCCGGGAGGTTTTTTTTGCTTTGAAGGAATAGATGATGAGGAACACGCCATGAAGGCACAAAACAAACGGAATTTGAATGATAGGGATCTGATTGCGCGCTACACCAATCAGCCGTCAATACTGCCGTTGCAGTTACGCGCTCAAATCGAGGGGAAAATCGACGCTCAGCCTGTACAGCTCTATGCGTTGGCTGATCTCGATCAAGCAATGCAACTTTGTGAGAAATGGGTGGCGCTTAGCCATGACTATCTGGTGATCGCCGAGTCGGGTGATGGTGAGGATGGCTATGATTTTAAGGTCATTGATCGTAATTCTATTGGTACCGTGCGCGAAATATCCGGACTGAGCTGTTCCTGTCTGGTGATCGATTCTGTCACCGCTGGAGATACCCAGTTAGCGGTTCTACGTTACAGCCATCGTCAGCGCCGTGCTATCGAAAATATCCGATACCTGTTGGAACAACGTATCACAGGGGGCGATATTGAATCAGCGAACGCTGATCAGGTTTATGCTTCCGCCATTGCCGAGCCCGTACGAGATGCTCAGGCATCCGTTGCTGGGCAGCGACGCACTGTGCTTTGGCGTTTATTGAGCTATCTCGGTCCCTATCGAAGAGAACTGATGACTGGCATGTTAGCGGCGGTTTTGATGACGGTTCTGAGTCTGTTGCCACCCTATCTAACGAAATACTTGATCGATCAGGTGGTTAAGCCTTTTGAAACTGGTGCAATGACGATGGATAAGGCGCAACTAGTCGGTTGGTTGGTGATCGCAACCCTGGCTTTGGCCTATATGCTGCGTGAAGTGGGTCACTGGTTGCGTCTTAAATATATGTCGATATTGGGTGAGTTCGTAGCAGCGGATCTGCGGCGGGATTTGTACGAGCATTTACAGCGACTCTCATTGAGCTTTTATTCACGTAAACAGACTGGAAGTATTATCAGTAGAGTCAGTCATGATACGGACAGATTGTGGGACTTCATCGCCTTTGGTGTCGTTGAGGTCTCTCTTTCAATCATCATGCTACTGGGCTTGAGTGCGATGCTGTTGTTCCTGGATTGGCGTTTGGGTCTGGTTATGGTGTTGCCATTACCCTTGGTATTTTTTGCCATATTGGTTCACAGCAGAACTTTGAAGCGACTCTTTCTGCGCGCCTGGAGAAAGTGGTCGGCAGTGACAGAGGTATTATCGGACACTATTCCTGGTATGCGTGTGGTCAAGGCGTTCAATCAGGAGGGAAGGGAGATCCATCGATTCAATGCAAGTAACGAAAATGCACTATTTGAATTTAACAATCTACACGGTATCTGGAGCCGGTTTTGGCCGTTGCTGATGCTCGCTCTTCACGCAATGGCTATTGCCGTCTGGATGTTTGCTTTTCCCAGGCTGTTGAGTGGAGAGAGTGGTCAGGAAGCTGGACTGTCCTTCGGTACTTTTTTGGCCTTTCTACTCTATACAGGGATGTTTTTCCAGCCGATCGAAACCATTGGTATGGTGACCCGGATGATGAATCGGGCAACCAGTTCTGCTTTACGAATATTCGAGATTCTGGATACCCAGCCTGACATCTCGGATGTAGCAGAGCCGGTGCGGCTGGAACCCATCAGTGGGCGAGTGACCTTCCAGGATGTCAGTTTCAGCTATGACGGTGTTCGCCAGGTTTTACGCAATACCTCCTTTGACATCGCGCCGGGAGAGATGATCGGGCTGGTGGGGCCATCGGGTTCAGGTAAAACCACGATTACCAACCTGATCTCCCGTTTCTATGAAGCGACCAGTGGCAGAATTCTGATCGATGGTTGTGACATCCGACGTTTGGATACCAGTCATTTTCGACGTCAGATAGGTGTGGTGTTGCAGGATTCCCATCTGTTTCACTGCACCGTTCTGGAGAACATCCGCTATGGTTCGCCACAAGCCACCCTAAGCGAGGTTATCGAAGCGGCACGGGCAGCCAATGCCCATGAATTTGTCAGTCGACTGCCGAATGGTTATGACACAGTGGTCGGAGAACGTGGACATACTCTGTCTGGCGGTGAACGACAGCGGATCGCAATTGCGAGAGCAATATTGAACGACCCTAGAATCCTGATTTTGGACGAGGCTACAAGTAGTGTGGACACCGAAACCGAGCGGAAAATCCAGAAGGCCTTAGAGCGATTGGTTGAGGGTAGAACCGTATTTGCTGTGGCCCATCGGCTCTCGACACTTCGTCGAGCCACAAGGTTGTTGGTGCTCAAAGAGGGACGTTTGGTGGAACAGGGTTCCCACCGTGAGCTGTTGGATATTGAGAATGGCGTCTATCGAACGTTACACGAAAGCCAGCGGGAACTGCATGAGATGTTTGTGTAGTACAACGGGTACGGAATAACTTCTTTTGATGAAAGATTAAGTGATATGAAACAACTGAGTTTTATGGATAACAATTTATATTTACACAGCACCGATGGTTCGTCGGTGATCGTTCAAGCCTGCCCCTGTTTCCCTTGGAGCGAGCCAAGTAAATATATCTCCTTGCGTGACTTTGAGAACAAAGAGTTGTTATTAGTGGATGATCCCATTCTCCTGGATAAGGATTCCCGATCGGCTCTGGAGGCTGGACTGGCTGCGTCAGGGTTTGTTTTTCGGATACAACGGATTGTCAGCGTAGAGGTGGAGTTTGAGATCCGCAACTGGATTGTTACCACTGAGCAAGGGGAACGAATCTTTCAGACTCGATTGGATGAGTGGCCAAGAACTATGCCCGGAGGCGGCTTTCTGTTGCGCGATGTGGCAGGTGATATATTCTATCTCCCGCCATTGAATGCGTTGGATGTTCGGAGCCGTGGTGTGCTATCGGATTATGTTGATTAATCCGCCTGCCACACTAGTATAGGACACTACACTAGTGTTGCGGCATTTGGATCAGATGCAGGTCAACCCACCCCCCAGATAGTAAGCGGATCCGGGGGTGGGTTTCCTGTGCTACGCCATATAGGCTGACACTGTTTCAGATAGCAATTCGCTATTTCGCTACAAATTTCTGTTCATGCCGAAGTCCCAGGTAGAGGGCGGTACACATGGCAAGTAGAATAAGGGTGAAGGGCAGGCCGACCGTGATGGCCGCGGCCTGTAGCGCCCCCAGGGCGTCCGAACCGCCACCGAACAGCAGGGCTCCGGCGATCAGCCCCTCCATGGCGGCCCAGAAGATACGTTGAGGAACGGGGGCGTCGAGTTTTCCTCCGGCCGTAATACTGTCGATCACCAGCGAACCCGAATCCGAAGAGGTAACAAAAAACACCAGTACCAAAACGATACCGATGAACGACGAGATGCTGGCAAGGGGCATATTTTCCAACATCTGAAACAGTGCCAGCGAGACGTCACTGATCCCGTTCGCCAGTTCACCCACGCTCGCCTGAACCTGGGCCAGCCCGTTGCCGCCAAAGGCGGTCATCCAGATCAGGGTGATGAGGGTGGGGACCAGCAGAACCGCAACCAGAAATTCACGCACTGTACGGCCTTTCGATACACGGGCGATGAACATGCCGACAAAAGGAGACCAGGAGATCCACCAGGCCCAATAGAAGACGGTCCAACCATGGTAGAACTTCTGATCCTCCCGGTCGATCCAGTTGCTCAGCGAGAGCAGATTTTGCAGGTAGTCACGGCCGGAATCGAGCACCTGGCCAAAGATACTGAACCCGGAACCCAAAACGATGACGAAGAGTAACAGCAGCAGGGCCAGACCCATGTTGATGTTGCTGAGAATCTTCACCCCACCGTCTAAGCCGCGCACCACCGAGACGATAGCAACGGAGGTGACGCCAACGATGATTGCAATTTGAGTATTGATGGAGTTGGGAATGTCAAACAGGTATTTCAACCCCCCAGCCGCCTGCTGGGCGCCGAAACCCAGGGAGGTGGCGAGACCGAAGATCGTCGCCATTACTGCGACTACATCCACGATGTGACCGAACCAGCCCCAGGAACGATCCTTGATGAAAGGGAAAAACGCAGAGCGGATAGTCAGGGGCAGGTTCTTGTTATAGGTGAAAAACGCCAGGGACAGGGCGACCACCGCGTAGATCGCCCAGGGGTGCAGGCCCCAGTGGAACAGGGTTGTGCCCATCGCCAGCCGCGCCGCCTCCGGAGTCTGTTTCGGTACGTTCAGTGGTGTGCCCCACCAGTCGGTATAGTAAGCCACCGGTTCGGCCACGCTCCAGAACATCAGTCCAATGCCCATGCCGGCCGCGAATAACATGGCGAACCAGGACATGGTGGAGAATTCCGGTTTGGCATCCGTTCCGCCCAGCCGGATGCGGCCGACGGGCAATACGATCAGCAACAGGCAAAAGATCACGAAGATATTGCCCGCGACCAGGAACAACCAGTCGAAGTAATTGATCGACCAGCTTTTCGCGCCGTCGAATGCCTGTTTGGCTTCGCTGGGAAACATCAGGGTTCCGATAACAAAAAACAACACCAACAGGGCGGAAACGAAGAACACGGGATTGTGAAAATCCATGCCCCATGTGCGTAGGTTGTCCTGACCGATTTCATAGTTTGTGTCATAACGATCTGGCATGAGAGACTCCGGGTTGACGGGTTATGAGCGTATTTGAACGGTGTTTTCTGAGCTGGTAGCGCTCAGATCATTCCCGTCAACATCAGGGGGCGCGGAAGTCGTAGCGAAAACCGGCGGCCACGACCTGACCGCCGTCGCAACTCCAGCAGGTTTCGTTCATCCCGCCATGTTCCTGGGTGATTGCGGCGGTTTCCTCCTCCTGGTAATACTCGACGAAGAACTTAAGGTCCGTCTGATACTGATAATCCCAGCCGAGGTGGAGGATCGTCTCGCCGTACCGGTCCACATCCGCAATCATGGCCTTGAAGGTGTTTTGACCGAGGGTATAGCCGGCATAGAGATTCATCGCATGATCCCCATCGGCGCCGTAACCATTGTCGATATCGCTCTTGTGCTGTTCGTATTTGGCGCCAACATAGAGATCGCTCATCACTTGCCACATGAGGGAGGTGCCCAGGATGGTGCTGTTTTCACTTCCTCCCAGATGATCGAATCCACCGGATACCGTGACATCACCGTATTGATAGCTGAGTGTGCCTTGAATCCGGTCATCGGTTTCACCGTTGCTCTCGCTGGCTCCGTTGTCGAGACTGTAACCGACGGCGCCGGAGAGACCCAGGATGTTGGGTGAGTAGTACGCCAGAGTGTCGCCTTTGCGAAAGGTCGTATAGGTGGCGAAACCGCTGTAGTAGCTGCTGAACATATCCACTGGATAGGCGATGGCGTTGTAGTAGGGCATCCACATCTGACCGAGACTGACTTCCCCGAAGGCACCCTTGACGCCGATCTTGCCAATACGGATGTCCTCCTCCTGGTCCCATGGGTCCTGGACCGCCTTGTTGGGAATGTCCAGAGGCAGTTCGAGTTTTGCGTAGGCCGTGATCTGTTCATTAATCGGATGGGTCGCATTGACGCCAATCCTGGAATAGGCATCCCGCCAGCCGCTGTAGCTGTCCATAGTCTGGTCATCGTCCGGGGCAACGTATTCCCCATGAACTCGGATCGATCCGTAAAAATCAAAATCCAAGGCAAGTGACGGACTGGACACGATCAGTCCGCAAGTGGTTATAAAGCAGCAAAATAGTGTTTTTTTCGTGTTGGGCATGCGAAGTACCAGAAACTAATTAACAAACAAGCCACATGGCCATGACAGCCAAGAATCGGCTCAAGCGAGAAGAACGGATGGTTTGGGATTTATCTAAGACAGGTCAGTGGCCGCCGATCCAGAGGCGTCCGATCAGGGCGGCGAAATGCCGGGAACCTATGGTTGTGCGAGACTGGCCGCAGCGCAGGGGAGTGGATATGGAACGGACGCGGAATCCGCCAGGCTGTGCCTGCGGCATTCGATTTTTGCCGAGTTGTTGAACATAAGCGCGACTACGTAACGTCGTCGTGCTTAGTGCATGGCAGCGCATGATGCTATCCGGGTGTATTAGAGAGAGCATCTTTGCGATGCCTGGGATTCGCGGGCATCGAACAATGACCGCGAAAGAAGCGTGTTGCCTACCATTATGCCATGGGGAGGAGGGAATGCAACCGGCCCCCTTGGAGCTTGTGGCCTTTCATGTCAAGTTTCGAAGTTAAAATTTGCAGGTAATCACACATAACTTATCCTGGCTACCCATCAGGCTCAACGATTGAGCATGCCCTGCCTGTGTAATGTAACAGACTGAATAATAGGAATTATGTCCTCGTTCCCACGCTTTGCGAAGGAACCCATGCCAAGTCACGAAGCACTGTTTCAGTTCGAGCTGTTCTCCTGGCCCAGGTCTGCTTCCCATGCGGAGCGCGTTAATGAATGACGGGTTCTGTTTCAGTGAATGGGCTGGATTACCTGGGTTTGCATAGGGGAAGCTGAGTATGGCGCAGACGGTGGCTGGCAATCGTCATTTGCAGGTATCGATTCCGATTTCAGCCAGGCGCGGGCACACTCCGAGAATGCCATACCGGATTCGGCTTCGATCGTATCGACCAGCGTCTGCATACCGGTCGCGGTTGTCTGGTAGGTCTGGTAGAAATGGCGCAATGCTCTGTCCAGAGCGGCTCGCCCAATGACTTGCTCCACATTTCTCAGGAACATTGCGCCTTTGATGTAAGGTGCCTCACCGAACAGCCCGTCGTTGAGGATGTCGGTCTGATTACAGCCATCGGGCCATGCAATTTTGTTGCCCCCGCTGCTTTGCAACCGTTCGAGGCGGGCCTGATAAGCACTCCAGGTCTGATCCTCATACTCGGCTCCCGCAGCCGCTCCGTATGCGCGTGCCGCCAGATAGGTGGCGGTCCCCTCCGACATGACGAAATCCTCCCAACAGGCGAGCCGTACACCGTTACCAAACCAGCCGTGTGCCGCCTCGTGAATCGCTACCAGGGGATCGGCCAGGGATTGGTTCGAAATATGCCAGAAAGGGTGGTGCTCCATGCCGCCATACTGCTGTCCGCTCCAGTCCACCGAGACGCTCGCCACCTCGTCGGCGAAAAGATAGTCCCCGTAGGTTTGTTCGTAAAAGTCGAAGGCGTCCTTCAGATAGCGGTTTCCCGATTGCGCGAGTTCCATTTCCCCCGGTTTGTAATAGACGCCGACTCGGGTGCCTTGCCGGGTCTGACCCAGATCCAAGTGATGGTAATCTCCCAGGGCCCAGGCCAGCATGTAGGCGGGTGCATCCGCCTCGATTTGCTTCGGGTAGACCGCCGTCAGGTTATCCGGCAGGCCGGTGAGATTCATCGTGTAGGTCGCCCCCTCGCTGGGCTCGGAGTGGCAGGGAAACAGGTTGCCGCAGAAGTAGGGCCAGGTGAAGGTTGCACCACTGAGGGTATAGCCCTCGAATGTGGTTTGTTCATGAAACAGATATTCAATACTCACCCGTATCGGTTGGTCGGTAGTGGGCAGTGCGACGACCAGGTCTGTCCCCTCGACACGGTAGTCCAACGCCTGACCGTTCGAGGAAACCCGGAGGATGTCCAGGTTGCCGGATTCGAAAACGATGTCCGGAGCATCGGGGGCTGCGGAGAGGATGATATCCGCCCGACCGTTGAGTGTTTGCAGATCGATCGTCAGGTCGGTTGAAAGGATGTCGGTGGTCTCTGTGGAAACATTGGGATGATCGTTACCCTGCGTATCGGTACCGCCGCATCCGTAGAGTATTAGCAGAAGCAATGGGATAACCAGGCCGATTTTCGAATGCCTTTTCAATCTGAAAAGGGCTTGTACCATGGCAAAAGCCGGGGGTGATCCCATTCCTGTCCCTGAAACAAACTGAGGAGATGTGCCCGGTATCCTATCGGCAAGGGTGTGTAGCAGGCAAGTGTCCGGCCAGGAAACGGCGTCCTGGCCGGACAGGTGAAGGGGGGCGCTTACTGCGGGATCAGGCTTTTGCGGTGAGCTGTTCGATCCAACTCGCAATCAACTGATTGGCGGTTTCAACAGGCGCCTCGAGGTAGCTGATGACAAACCGGTCGGCCAACTCCACGACCGACAGGGCGCGAGGCCTGAGCGCTCCGATGAGCGGGTTGGGTATGGCATTGGCGACACAGAACAGGATGTGTTTACTGGCCAGGATGCCGTCGGCGATCTTACCTTCGGGTTGCGTGGCGACGTGGGCGTGGTGATCGAATTCACCAATGTAGGCGGCAATCGGATGCGCTGCGATATTCGCCTGGAAGCGTGCCATCACATCATCGACATGGGCGCATTGGGTGTCGCTTTTCATGATCTCGGTGGCATAAACGGGGTATTTGTCGAGAAGGGTCGTTTTATTCAGGTTCATAGCGGTTACTCAGTTATATTTCATGGACTTGGATGTTCAACCGCGGGGGGTGTCTGAGTGTCCGTAGCGCGGATGAACGGGCTAATAACCGAGTAAAATGCTATGGGAATCCCTCGGGCCGGTCATTGCGATTTCTCAAGTCCTCTGACGGTTTTTCTCCTATAACAATAATTGACAGAATGGTCATCGAAAGATCATTGGTTGTCATGATAATTCGTAGGTACCGAGTTTGAGTAGGTCGCGTCGAGTGATGGTCATGGGTTGTTTCGCAGCAGGGTGATGTGTGGCCGCGGATTGTAGGGATCAAGTTTGAGAGCTTTATGACGGTGATATAACCATCCTGCTATAGAGCGCCCGGTTCAGATTTTGGTTTTACCCGGTTCGAACAGGTACTCGACAATACCCAGGAGCAGGGCGACGAACAGGGCGGGCAGGGTCAGCGAGAATAGAAACAGCAGGCCGGGTAAAAGTATCAGAAACGCAAGCCAGGCGATTCTCGGCATGGGTATGGGCCGTTGTGGCGGGAAGACCGGGCTATCCTACATGGATAGCCCGTCTGAAGTCATCACGCGCCGCCGGGTTCTCCGGTGAACTGGACCAGCAGATCCTCGTCGGTGACGATGGTCTGACAGGCCAGGCGGAAGGTGGGGGGTAGGTCCTTCACGTTGGCGCGTTCCTCTTCGTATTTGGGGAGTTTTCCGATGGATTTGAGAACTTCACGCTCCTTGTCGGTCAACATGACACCCTTGATGTGATCGCCGTCGAGGTGAGTTATCTTAACCAGACAGGAGCCGCATTCACCATCCTCGCATTCGAACGGAATCTTGATGCCGTTCTCCTTGGCCACAGCCAGCAAGGTATCGCGTTTACCGGCAACCGCAGTCACCTTTTTGTTTTTACTCATGATCGGGGACGAGAAATAAATCGTGGCCATTGTGCACTCCACTCGGTTAATTAACGGTACAGAGAAAAGGGAAACCGACGCCATTATAGACAGGTTGGTTGTGGAGGCGCATCTGTATGTAAGTGGCAGGTTATGACCATGGGTTATGAGTTCTAAGTGGAAAATTAATCTCGGATGCAAAAAAGTCCGTGGGTGTGCACCAATATGATTCAATCTATGCATGGCGGGTTTTGAGTATGGCGCTATGCCGCCCTATTTTGAGCCGGTTATCCCCGTTGTTTTGTGATGGAAATGCAAGTGTGCACACTCATGATGCGCTTCAGGGAGATTGTATTGGGTGCTGCCAAGGGTTATGCGCACCAGGTTTGCGCGTGTAAGGTAATTGTTTTTATGAATAGTATTTAAGAAAACAACGGTACATTGTTTTCCGGAGATGCAAAAGGTATGGCAATCAGATACGAGGCGCGCGCGTAAGCATAAACGCGCGCACCTCTGTTGGAGTGGGTCAGCAGGTGAATCGTGATTTGCCGACGGAGCGAAACCGCATCGAGACGACACCAATCAGACCCATCGACATCAGCAAAAGGGTCGAGGGTTCGGGAACGCTTGTAACTCGGCTGGTGACAAGAATATTGTCGAGATTGACCGAGATGGAAGGATCCAAGCCCGTACCACCCATAGCGGGTGACAGGGAGAATCGAAAGGACTCAATATCATCCCCACTGGTAGAAAACTCACTGGCGCCCAGCAATCCGTTATTGAGCCATACCGACATGGAGCCCGCGACAAGATTGTAGTCGAGCATGACATGATATGTGGTATCGTCCTGAACGCTACCGCCTCTTATGGGCTGTACGAAAGGTGCAAAGGAGTAGATGCCTACCGTGCCATGGAAAGAGAAGTTTCTGACTTGAGGCGTATCCGCGAGCAGGGTGAACGCGTAGTTTGAATCGCTCAAGTTCGACGAGTAGAAGTCGAATTGAAGCTGGTAATTATCGTATCCCTGACCCATGTTAAGGCGAATCTGTTCATAGGTCGATGTATCGGCATTGAAGTGGAGGGAAGGATCCTGGTTTCCGGCAAAAGTGCTTTCGACGGTGGGGGTGCCGAAAATAATGCCGCTGATCTGATCGGAGTTGGGTCCGATGCTGGGAGTCGATCCCAGGCTGTGGGTGGGTGATGAGAAGTCCACATCATACAGTGTAATCAGGTCAGCCTGCGCGGCAAATGAACTCAGGAACAGACATCCCGATACGATCAGTTTTTTCAAGTTACTTTCCTCTGAAGTTATCCAAAAATCATATCCAGAACTACGTAACGCGTCCTTGGAATCAGAATCTGCCACCCTGGTAAGGGTTACCCGGAAAACACCGGGTACTCCATGCGGTGTGTGCAAAATGATAGGTTCAGCCTGTGGCCGAAAAGATCATTGATTGCATGAAATATGCAATATACCTGCCAGAATGTAGACTATTGATTTTACAGCAATAAAGGGTAAGCATGTTATCTTGTGTAAGATATTCCGACGAAAAAAGAACATAATTCCTGATCGGCGCCGTAGATAATGGGAACCCTGTTCCTCTATGGTTCTGATACCGAGCCTGATAGTATTTCTGGCAGCATTCAAACATCCTCCAGGACCGATTAAGTCAGTGGCACGAACCAGTCAGACGCACCCTCTTCAAATTGCAGAAGTACGGGCCAAGTCATCGCAGGGCCGAATCGGAATTACCTTCTGTCCGGGAAAACACGATCTTTTCGCTCACACAGGGGCGTGGCAACGGGATCTGGCGACGGATCTGGATGTGATCGCCGCCTGGGGCGCAAAACTGGTTTTGACTCTGGTGGAATCCCAGGAACTGAGGGAACTCAAGGTACCTGATCTGGGGCAGGAGGTACGCAACCGGGGCATCCAATGGTGTCACATGCCCATCGCCGACTATTCCGTTCCCTGTGCGGCTTTCGAGCAACAATGGCTCACCCAGGGGCGAGAAATTCGCAATATGCTGCGCAAGGGTAAAGATGTGCTGATTCACTGTAAGGGTGGATTGGGACGGGCGGGTATGATTGCCGCCAGATTGCTGGTGGAACTGGGCATGGACTCCGAGGAAGCGATCCGCATGGTGCGCCGTGTACGCAAAGGCGCCATCGAAACATCAGCGCAACTGGCTCTGGTGCGTGATACGCTGCCAATAGACTGAATAATGATGAATGACTATTGATATTGAGGCATTACAGCGGGTGGGAGGACAATTAGGCTCAAATCCCGCCGGTATCTATCAAGACGACAACGGCCGTCGCTACTATGTGAAAACCCTGGAGACCGCCGCGCATGCTCGTAATGAATGGACTGCCGCCCGGCTCTATCAATTGGCAGGCGCGCCGACTCTGACCTATGTGCCGGCAAAAGCACCCGAGCAGATCGCTACGGAGTGGGTGGAACTCGAAAAGTCCTGTGTATCACTTCTCACCGAAAGCGAACGTAAACAGGCGCAGCATTGGTTCGGTGTACATGCCTGGACCGCCAATTGGGATGTCGCAGGATACCTTGGAGACAATCAAGGTGTCATCGACGGAAGAGTGTTGACGCTTGACGTGGGTGGAGCGCTGGAATTTCGCGCTCAGGGCGATCCCAAGGGACGGGCGTTTGGCAACCGTGTGGACGAACTTCAAATCCTGCGGACCGATACTGGAAACCCGCATGCCGTGAAACTCTTCGCGGACATGAACGCTGACGAGATCCGCTCAGCTATAGAAGTGGTGATAAGAATTGCCGATGAAAAGATCGTTCAGGTTGTTCTGGAAAATGGCGGCAGCCGAAAACTGGCTGAAAAAATGACTGAACGCAAAGCCGCGATGGTTCGTCACTTAAGGTGACGGCTCCACCTGGAAATGTTCAACCCAGACAACCTCACAGGCACCGCCACCCGTATCATCCCGCCGCAACGAGCTTGACCAGTGCCAACCATCCTGGGTATCGACACGAACCAGATATCCGGAAAAGTGAACGATCTCGCCTTTACGGGCCCGATTGATGGCGTCCTCCGTGGTTTCGTCAGCGGGTATGATATGCATATTACCGGCATGGGTTTCTATTTCCTTTCGGGGTATGGGGAACGCTTCGACTCGCCAGTAAAAGTAACGATTCGACTGTGAAAACTGTATCGTCTCCAGAACGCTTTCATCTGACATGTTGCCCCAGCCCAGAGCCAGGTCGATAGGGGAGATATCCGCTTCCCGCCCGATCCGGTATTTCATCTTGGACAAGATCTTGGCTTTGATATCAAAGCTGGCCAGGGGCGTGATACGGTAGCCTTTGAAGTCGAAGGTTTCGGCGTTACTCAGCATTTCCTGCTGTGGATCTTCTTTCACCATGACACCCGGACGCAACCTGACCTCGCTCTCATGAATGAAGAGAAACCAGAAGATGCCATAGAGCGCGGATAGAATGAGGAGTTTCTTCATAAGAAAGCATTTCGGTCTGAGAAAGTGATGGAGCGATCGTTTGTGCCGTTTAATTACTGGACATTTTCATCGGGGGGACTTTTTCACTTTGTCTGAGTGATGAATTACCTGATGAATGCGAATATATCTCATTAACATGGTTTGTACCTCTCATTCCTGCCCTTTTGATGGAATGTCACATTGTGTGAATTATGGCGCAGTAATGCCTCGTCTCTTGCTCGGGACACCCAGGAGTGAATGAGTTGAGTCGATTGCTTCTGATAAATATTTTTTTAGCTAGGATAAACGCAGAAAGATAAATAAATTAAAGTGAAAGCCAGGGAGGATAAATAGTTGGCAAACCCAATTATCGGTGAATAAGTTCATGTAATCTTGATATATGGCATTGATTAGTGTTTATCAAATTACCAGTAGCCGTTTTTCGACCATACTGGGTACAAGGAGTGGTTGATTCGCTCTTATGTTGGTTTGGTTGGCAGGATTCTATCGGATTACTCTATTTCCGACTGTTTTTGAGTGTTTTTAAACCGGACGCTCAGTCGGAATATGCATGGACCAAACATTTGATTCTTAAATAGAGTAATCCACCATTTTCCAACTCAATAGCAAATTGTCAGGGAGTGTACAAAACCGGTCAAAACAGAAAACCAGGAGTCAACAGTGGAAAACCGCTACTATCCCCGCATTCAACTTTCCCTGGAACTCGACCTTGTAAAGAGAGGTCATCTCATTGGGAGCGCGGTGACTAAGGATTTGAGCCTGGGTGGAATGACGCTGTTACTAGACAAGCCTATCGTGCACCCTAACGACATTGTACTGCTGCGAGTATGGTTAAACGGTGAGTTGCAAACACTGCGTGGCTTTGTGGTCTATACCTCTGAATCCCGAATCGGCATTATGTTTATCGGCATGAGTAAAGAGGCCACACGGGCTTATTTCAATTTTCTTAGGGAAATGCGTGTACCTCTTAGGACGGCACTGGAAAAACCCAATCAGTCGTACAACGAGTAATATATGAGTGCCTGACAAATACGCTCACCTTGTATCGTTGTTTTCTTCATCAGGTCTTTGTGTTTTGGAATCGTTGTCGATAGCGCGTGGGTGAGACCGAAGTCATGCGAGTAAAAAGACGACGAAATGAGGTGGTGTCGACATAGCCTGTTTCCTGGGCAATTTGATCGATACTGTTTTGCGTGGTTTCCAATAGTTCTTTCGCCTGTTCGATGCGTAAGGCCTGATAGTATTTCAGGGGTGGCATGTCGGTAATGCTTTGAAACCGTCTATGCAGGGTCCGATAGCTGACATGCAGTGACTCAGCCAGGTCATTCGATGAGAGCGGCTCGCTCATGTGTGTTTCCATGAGGGCTATAGCCTTGTCGATAAGAACGTCCGCGAATCGGCGTTGTAGCGCCATGAATGGAAGTTGCGACGAACGCGCTTCGTCGATCAACATAATGGATCCGACCTGCCGTGTGAGAACGTCACCCTTGAGTCGGCGTAACAAGTGTAAAGAAAGATCGATGTGGGCTGTCATGGCGCCGGCGGTGATGAGCCTGCCTCCATCTATCAATGCCTGATCCGCGTTGAGTCCGATTTTTGGATAACGGGCTTCGAAGAGGGATCTAAGCCACCAGGTCGTGGTTGCTCTGCGTCCATCGAGCAGCCCGGTCTCGGCGAGGACAAAAGTGCCATAACAACTGGCGGCGATATAGGTTGTCGAGGGTAGTTTGCGCAGACATTGGATCACGGGCTGCCACTGATCTGCCAGCTTCTCGAACAGTTCAACAGGATCCTGAGCAAAAAATCCCGGCAGTATCACCGCATCAAATCCGCTTAGCTGTTTCGGCAGCGATTGTGTCTGAATCTGCACGAATTCGTTTAGGCTGATGACGCCTCCCTGACTGGAAAACAGGGTCAGATCGAAAGGATCGTCTGGTGCGAGGCGACAGGCTATCTGAAAAAGATCCAGTGTGGCGGTCACGCTGGAAGGGGTGGAACCGGGTTCGATTAGTAAGGCAAGGCTCGTCATGTCAGTTTTCACCTGTTTTTTGTCAATTCTGCCACTACGCACGGAATAGTCCCAGCCTCATGATGTCCTTGGAAATTAACAGGAGGTCGTGATCGATGAAAAAACTTATCTATTTGCTGGGGTTATTGCCGTCATTGCTGTTTGCCGATGGGGTCCCCAAAACCCTGTATGAGATGGTTGGTGTGTCACTGACACCGGCATCCCTGTCGGAAAGTGTCGTGATTGTGATCGACGCACAGAGGGAGTACGTGGACGGTGCATTGCCGTTAGCGGGTATTGACGGTGCACTGGTGCAGGGGCGGCGTTTATTGGCGCGTGCCCGTGCTTCGGGAACCCCAGTCATTCATGTGGTTCATCGTGGTGGTGGAAAACTGTTCAATCCGGATTCTCCCTATTTTGCGATTGCCGAACCGATGCGTCCTGAGAAGGAAGAGACGGTGATCGAAAAGCGTTTACCGAACGCCTTTGCGGGTACTTCATTATTGGAGATGTTGAAGAAAACCGGGCGTAAAAAGCTCATCGTGGTGGGTTTCATGACGCACATGTGCCTGGAATCGACGGTTCGGGCGGCCTTGGATCTGGGATACGTCACCACGGTGGTGGCCTCTGTAACGGCGACCCGGGATCTGCCCGATGGACAGGGTGGCGTGGTGCCTGCCCGTCGCGTACAGGAGGTGGCCCTGGCTGCCTTGGCGGATCGGTTCGCAACCGTGGTTTGGAAGGTTGACGAGATACCTGAGTAAGGGATTGCAAACCTACTATTGGCACAAGCCTAAGCCAAAATCATTGTCATCCCGGCGTATGCCGGGATCCGGAATGCATGAATTGTATGACATCACTCACAAAAAATAAGGGGATACACCCATAAACTGAACAGCTTGAACCAAGGAGGTTGTTATGAGCATCAGGTTGTCTCGTTCCCCATGGGCTGTTTTTGGGGTCGTTTTGACCCTCTGTTGGCACAGTGGTCTCTTCGCGGAGACGCAATGGGTGCTCACGCCGACGCGTCTGAATACCACAAAGGGTCGTGTCAGCAATCAACCCCTCGATGTCCTGTCCGTGCAGGATCAAACGGGCAGGGATGATGACTGGAACGCCTACAAAGAATTCTACACGGGTACGAGAGGCTATGCCGGTGTGTTTATCTATCAACTGGAGCCTGATATTCAAGCTGCGGATCTTTCAACGCTGAGTATGCAAGCGGGTTTCAAGGGACCGCAAGCCGCGGAACAACGTTGGCGTTGGCAGATCAGGGATTTCGAACAGGGGCGGTGGGTCGATCTGGCGGATAATGCCGGCGTACGTTCCTGACGATGGAGTATTGTTCAGGCGGATGCAACAGGTACCCTGGAGCACTATGTCAATAACCGGAACCGGATCAAACTGCGCTATGTGACTAACAGTAGTGCGGACAACTCGGATCTCGACTATTTAGCCCTTAATGTAACCCTCGCATCCGGGGGTGACACCCCATTACCGGATCCCGATCCGGTCCCTGAACCCCAGCCTGAACCGGAACCTGATCAAGGGACGAGTCCTGTATGGCAGCCGGCACCGGGAACCTCATGGCAAATACAGCTCCAAGGGATCATTGATACTCGTTATAACGTTCAGATGTACGACATTGATCTGTTCGATACTTCGCAAAGCCTCATCGATCAGCTGCATGCTCAGGGTAAGACCGTTATCTGCTACTTCAGCGCCGGCAGCTGGGAGGATTGGCGTCCGGATGCTCAGGATTATCCTGAAAGCGTGAAAGGCAGAAGCAATGGCTGGCCGGGTGAAGTCTGGTTGGATATTCGAAATTTGGATGTGCTGGGTCCGATACTTCAGGCACGGCTGGATCTTGCGCTCAGCAGGCAGTGCGATGGTGTCGATCCAGATAATGTCGATGGATTTACGAACACAACCGGATTTCCGCTCAGTTACCAGGACCAAATCGCGTTCAATGCCTGGTTGGCGTCTGAAGCGCATCTTCGGGGGCTCTCCGTCGGGTTGAAGAACGATCTGGACCAGATCGAGGACCTGGTCGATGACTTCGACTGGGTGGTGAATGAGCAGTGTTTTCAGTATCAGGAATGCGAACTGTTGCTGCCGTTCATTCGCGCGGGCAAGGCGGTGTTCGGTATTGAGTATCAAGGCAATCCTGAGGTCTATTGCCCCGAGGCGAATCGGCTTGGTTTTGATACCTTGATCAAGAACCTCGATCTGGATGCGTGGCGAGAGTCCTGTCAAAGTTACTGACTCGCTCTAATCCTACGGTAGTATATGGGGTTCTGTACGGAAACTGCGGCACCCTGGTGGATAACAGCACTATCAGCTAGAGCTTAAGCCGCGCATCGATCAAGGCACGGCTTGAAGCCCTAAACACGACATACTTTGCTTGGACCCTGGGTTATTAAACTGCGCGATATTATGGATGCAAGTTAACGGGGGTGTACCACTGTCATCAGCAGATGATCTTTAGAGTAGTTTCTCCAGCTCCTTTAGCTGTTCTTCAGCGAAGGCTCTTCGTTGGATAGCTTCTTCGGCATGTACCCCTTTGGGGTGTGTGCTCAAGTAGCCATTGATTTCAACGATGAGTGCGTTGAGGTATCTTTCCTTCAAACTGAGTTTGGTGGCTTCATCGTATTTTTGCCACTTTTCTTGAACATAGGTGTAGTCCCTATTATCGATCTCTATCTCTGCGGCTTCCTTCCAATAGGTTGAAAGCTCTTGGAGTTTCGTGTTGTCTGGAAATGCAACCCGGGCGTCATCGAGATATTGAATGACTGTGGAGGCGTTCTGCATCTCTTTTTGGCTGAAAAAGTTGACCAGCTGCTGTTCTGTTTCGCCCAGCATGATCGCGCCGAAGTTTTCGAAGTAGGACCAGGATCGCACCTGAAGCATGGCACCGTCACTGACGGGTTGGTCGACAACCAGTTCATGCATGTCTGGGTTTTGCATGGGGTGAACGGTGAATTTGAGCTTCTGGAGTTTGACCTTTACGTCGAGGGGCCTGAGTTCGAGTTCAATCGAGTCAGGATTGAAATCCTTCTCATAGATCACGACCGCCAGTCGTTTCTCAGCGCGAACCGCATAGGGGAGTTCGTTTAGGAAATTGAAGTCTACAAATCGATAGTCGTGCTGATAGGGTTCGATCTTAACATAGCCGCTGTTGGTGGACAGGTAGATTCCCGGGGTGTCAATTGCGGCTGTGGGCTTAATGTCAGCAAACAATTGGCTTGAAAATAGAATGAGGGTTAAGGAAATGAACCTGATAAAATAAGCCATAGACTACTCCATATTGCGGCATATTGATCTCGAAACACGACGAAGTGCCCGGTTGGCACAAAGGTTTCGTTCGAAATTAGCTTGCCAGGTATTGTTCTGGTTGCGGGTAACAGGCGATATGTACTGTTACATCCTGAGCGCAGTATGAATGTAAATGGCTGTTCAATAAAATACAAGGGGCCAGCTGCTAATGGTGCTTTGTTAGCGAGTGGTCAGGCAAGATTTTTAGATGGCTGTTGCTACATCGGTAGATTAGCTGTTTGGCCGAATATACAAGGACGGGTGTATTGTAAATGCTCCAAGGCGCTGGGCTATGTGGGTCGTGCGAAAACTTAGCTCGTTCCCACGCGGAACTCGGGAACGAGCTAAGTGGGTGTCGGGACAACCCGAATAGATATTCAAATGGTTTTTAGTAATAAATCATCGATGCTGTGCATCTCAGGTTGATATACCGCGAAGGATTGGCTACGCCTTGAAAAGTATCGGGACTGAAGGGCGTGTTGACCTTTGTAAGCACTAATTTGGTATTAAATCGGGTATGCCCCTGGCCCAATGCGATGGTTGGTATGATTAAGCTTGCGTACTTAACGTAAAGGTCCGGTATTTGTTCCAGCTGGACTTCCCAAAGTTCTCCGATCAGAGTCGATTCAGTGGTGATTTCAGTGACTCCATAGCTGAAACTCATCGTGTTGATTTGAAGGTCAAGTTTTGTTTCGGTAGGTAGAATTCCAATGGTTCCGTTGTCACTACCGATGTTCAGAGTAAGACTCGCGTTATGTCCGCTACATTCATAGTGGTTGGGTGTTTGCGCGGCACTGACAGTGCCGCTCAGCCCAAACCCGAGAAATAGTGCTCCCAGCAGCTGATGTGTTTTGATAGTCATGGTTCGGTCCTTTGTTCCATAAAGGTGTTAGGCGTATCAATCCAGTGAGTGTTCCCGCTCCGCACTCGGTCGCGTGCATCAGTCCGGCTACAAATGGCGTGGGAACCTTCCTTGTGTACCCAGTATACATGCCAAAAAGTCATTTTTAGGCCAAGTATAAGAGTATATAAATTCTGCCAATGTAAGGAATAATTACTGTGATTTCGCTCACTAAAAATGTTTGTGTTTCGCTCTTCTGATCGTTTCACAATTCATTTTTTTACTCCTTCCCGCGCTCAGTGTGAGAATGCATAATCGGGATTGGGCAAACAAATCAAGTCGGAACAATACCATCTGGCTTAGGTATGCATTCCCACGCAAAGCGTGGGAACGAGTGAGGCTTTGGGCAAGCTCAGGGTAATCTCATGATCCGGATGGAGGTGGCTGGAATCAGGAATCCGGCAGAGAAGGTAAATTAAATAGCTTCAGGAAGTGTAGCAACAATGGGAGCCCCTCTTGTTACAATAACCGTATGCTCGTATTGTGCGGAAAGACTCGCTGGTTGCCCAACGAGCGTCCATCCGTCATCCGCTTCGGTGACATGAGTGCTTTTTGTTGAAAGAAACGGCTCGATAGCAATGACTTGACCAAGTTTTAGCCGGCGTGTATCAAGACGGTCAAAGTAGCTGATGATGTCCTCAGGCTCCTCGTGCAGACTTCGTCCGACGCCATGGCCGGCAAGATTCCTGATGATCTTGAATCCATGTTTCCTTGCGGTATGTTGAATAACTTTTCCGATTTGGTTGATCGGTGCATCCGCCCGGGCTTTGGCTACCGCGTGCTTTAAGGCCGATTGTGTGGCATGACACAATCTCGCCTTGATGCTTGTGACCGGTGGAACAACAATTGTGCCGCCCGTATCGGCAAAGTAGCCATCCAGGTTAGCGGAAACATCGACATTTACAATGTCTCCAGGCTGAATAACTCTGTGGCCTGGGATGCCATGAGCAACCTCTTCATTAATGCTGATGCAGGTTGCGCCAGGGAAGTTGTAAGTGACTCTGGGAGCTGGTATGGCTCCATGACGATCCAGTAGTTCGCCTCCTAACTTGTCCAGTTCAGCGGTTGTCATTCCCGGTTCAACTGCATTCAGCATGGTGTCGCGCACGCGGGCGACTACCCGACCGGCATTCAGGATCCCATCAATATCGCGTTGGCTTTCTACCGTCATATATTTTCCTTAACTCTACCGATGTTGGTAGATGATGAAGTAGTGTGGCGTAAACTAAGCGCAGCCCATCCCGATAATGCCACTACTAGCTTCTGTGTTTTTGTATTTTAACGCAATTTCTCTCAAGTATGCCATGGGGGCTGGTAAGTTTCCAAGAAGTGAGGGCATTACTTGTCAACTGTGTAGCCCGGATGGGGTAGAGCGGAATCCAGTGCGGTTGACGCGATCCCATGCTTTGCGTGGGATTGAGTGAATAGTTATGTGCTTTGAGTGATCAGCTTTTTTGAGATTATGAGGGTGCGAATGACGATATAGAGACCTAGCAGGGGTAAGAGCGCTATTACAGTAACAATAATCGCTTTCCCCTTGGAGCTTATATAGGTGTTTACTATATAGATATAGGCTAGTGTAATTATGCTAAGGATTGTTGAGAGGATTGATCCAATAAAGTACGCAATGGTGCTAATTCCAGAAGCTATATCCATGTATAAGAATATAAAAGGAACAAGCGATACAAGGATCGATAATATAAAGAAAATCATGAGCCAATTTCTTTGCGCGATCAGTTTCTTGATATCTATCGTTTGATTTACCTTGATACTTTTCGGCGGCGCATACGGGTTATCGTTAGCAAGGATGGAGCTGAGATCGCCTATTTCAAACTCTTTGTCGGGATTTCTCATGTTGGATATTTGTGTTTCAGGTTTGTTGCTCCAACGGAAGCATGCAATCGGCTAAGTGAATGATGACGCATAAAAAGTCTGGTGGATAGTAAATTACCAGGGTGTCGGGCTATGCAGGTATGCGAAAGCTTGGATCGTTTCCACGCGAAGCGTGGAAACGCGTGAAATGCATGGATGAGTAGGGGGGGATTGGTTAACGAATACCCTGGATTCACATGCCACCCAATATTTCCACAATCTCTCTCGTGTCTTTAATGAGTTTAATTAACTTACCTTCAATGCTGATTGTTATCAAACCGTTAACATCCGTGGCAATAATATTTCCATGCTCATAGATGTCTTCTTCCAAGACGTCGCCGACAACCAGCTTTTTCTGCCATCCCGGCGGCAAGCGTTCGCCTCGATCTGCTTTCTTTTGTAATCCTGGCGGTAAATTCCGTTCTTTATTGTCTTTTGCATAGGAAAAACTATTCATGCCTAGTGCTATCAGCAGAGACAGGCTAATTACGAGTGCTTTATTCATCTCTGTTTCCCGAAAAGTGTCAGGCTAGGGGGTCGGATCTCTTAGTGGTGCGGTATATGCGCAACCTCACCACGCTGGATAAGTGGAATGAATGGGTCGGGAGTTATACGTGTCTCAACACACGTCCCCCAACCCGGCAATTGGAAACTGACAAATCATTCCGCCAATGCACCAGATTCCGGGTAATCAACTCCGTTCGCTGGCATACAGGGCACTCATAGCGTGTCTGCTCGGTCCGGCTGTCCCGTTGAACACCCACTTCCGCCATCAGTGATTTGCAGTGAGAACAGTGCATTATTTGTCTCCAAATAATTGTGAATTATTAATTTTAAATTTTGAATAGATGCGCTCACTCGGCACTCAACTCAAAACTAAAAACTCATAACTTAAAACTCTTCAGCTCAGTCCCACTTAAGCGCTCCACCCGTCTGGTACTCCGTAACCCGGGTCTCAAAGAAATTCTTCTCCTTGCGCATGTTCGCCTGTTCGTCCAGCCAGGGCAGGGTGGCCTCCGCGCCCGGGAAGGGTTCGTCGATCCCGAGTTGCAGGGCACGCCGGTTGGCGGTGAAACGGAACTGACCGATGTGGTCCTCTTTCGAGTAACCGAGAATCGGATCGCGCATGATGTAACCGGCATAGCCCGCCTCGGCGGCTTCGGCTTCGTCCCACATTTCCCTTAACGCCTTCTTGTCCAGGGTGATCTTCTCTTCGTGGAGGATCTGCTTGACCACCCGGATGCCGAAGGAGGCGTGCAGCACCTCGTCGCGCATGATGTATTGTAGCTGCTCGGCGGTGCCTTTCATCAGACCCCGGCGCTGCAGGGCGAAAATCGGGCTAAAGCCGTTGTAGAACCAGCAGCCTTCGAAGATCGCGGCGAAGAAGGTGTAGGCCATGACGAAATTCTGCAACTCGTCCGGGTCGCGCAGGTCGATGTCGGCGCGCAGGATCGAAGAGAGCCGGCGGTTGGTGATCTGGATCTTGCGGTTGATCTCCGGGACCACCCGGTAACGGTTGTAGATCTCCCCCTGGTCGAGGCCGATGGTCTCGATGCAGTGCTGGTAGGTCCAGGTGTG
>JBNKJP010000022.1:0-319554 GCA_050291245.1 Candidatus Thiodiazotropha sp.
AGTCGCAAAAACTCAAAACTCAAAACTCAAAACTCAAAACTCAAAACTCAAAACTCAAAACTCAAAACTCAAAACTCAAAACTCAAAACTCAAAACTCAAAACTCAAAACTCAAAACTCAAAACTCAAAACTCAAAGGTCCGGCCCGATTATTGCACCTTTCCTGTCAGAACCTTGTGGATCGACGCTGAGACAGGAGCCCACCCATGGATCGCATGCTATATGTCGCGATGAGCGGCGCCAAAGAGACGCTGATCGCCCAGGCGAACAACTCCAACAATCTGGCAAACGTGAATACGCCGGGATTCATGGAAGATTTCAATCAATTCCGCAGTATGCCGGTGTTTGGCGGCGGATATCCGACTCGGGTGTACGCTCTGGATGAGCGACCCGACATCAATTTTGACAAGGGCAGTCTACAAGCCACCGGCAATGCGCTGGATCTGGCGATCAATGGCGAAGGCTACTTCGCCGTGCAGGCACCGGATGGTAGCGAAGCCTATACCCGGCGCGGTGATCTCAAGGTGGATGCCAACGGTCTGGTGACCAACGGCCAGGGTTTGCCGCTGATCGGCAATGGCGGACCGATCGCGCTGCCGCCGTTCGAAAATCTCGAGATCGCACCGGACGGAACCATCACCATTCTCCCCGAGGGCACGACCCCGGATTCCCTGGCGATCGTGGATCGTATCAAGATGGTTAATCCTGGCACGGACCAACTCTACAAGGATGAAAACGGCCTGTTACGACTCAAGGATGGCGGCGAGGCGGGCGCGGATGCCGGGACCCAGCTGGTTTCCGGGGTGATTGAGAGCAGCAACGTGAATGTGGCGGATGCCCTGGTGAACATGATTGAACTGTCCCGTAAGTTCGAAATGCAGGTCAAGCTGATGAAGACCTCGGAAGAGATGGATACCGCCTCGTCGAGTCTGATGAAGATGAGTTGATATTGGCAGGTTATTTGCAACTTTTTCACTGAACAAGATTGAATCTAAGGCTAAGAGGAAGCGACTATGTACCCGGCACTCTGGATCGCAAAAACCGGATTGGACGCGCAACAGACCCAAATGTCTGTGATCTCCAACAATCTCGCCAACGTAAACACCACCGGCTACAAACGTGATCGTGCGGTGTTCAACGATTTGATCTATCAGAATCTGCGTCAGGTGGGGGCGCAATCTTCGGAGAATACCGAACTGCCGTCCGGTCTGATGGTGGGGACGGGGGTGCGGGTGGTCGCGACGCAAAAAGAGCACAGCCAGGGCAACATTATCCAAACCGGCAATATGCTGGATATGGCGATTCAAGGGAAGGGCTATTTCCAGGTGCTGCATCCGGATGGCAACATCGTCTACACCCGTGACGGTACCTTCAGTCTCACCGCCGACGGCAACATCGTTACACCCAATGGTTATGAGCTCCAGCCTGCGATTACCGTGCCGTCGAACGCCACCAGTCTGACCATCGGCTCCGATGGCATCATCTCCGTGCTGCAGTCGGGAAACAATTCGCCGACCCAAATCGGTCAGGTCGAACTGGCTTACTTCGTCAATCCTCAGGGACTCGAGCCCATCGGCGACAATCTCTACCGGGAGACCAACGCCAGTGGCGGCGTGAATACGGCGATACCGGGGAGCGACAGCACCGGTACCTTGATTCAAGGCGCATTGGAGAGTTCGAACGTGAACGTGGTGGAAGAGCTGGTGAATATGATCGAAACCCAGCGGGCCTATGAGATGAATTCCAAAGCCATCTCCACGACTGATGAAATGCTCTCCTATGTCAATCAGCAGCTTTAATCGCAAGGCAGTGCAATGAGCAGGTCCATTAATCTCTTTTGGCTTCCGCTGCTGATGTTGGCGCTGGTGGGTTGCCAAAACAGCAACCCGGTCCGGGACGCCGCCTATGCGCCGATCCGTCCGGTGATGCCGCCTCCGGCCCCCAGTGGCAACGGTTCGATCTATCAGGCCGGATATGAGCAGTCCTGGTTCGAAGACATTCGCGCCCGCCGGGTCGGGGATCTGTTGACCGTCAAGTTGGTGGAGAGCACCCAGGCGAACAAATCGGCTACCACCTCTACCGCGAAGAGTTCCAGCAATAGCATTACCAGTCCGGTTCTGTTCGGACAGGCGATGCAGTTCAACGTGCCGGGCTTCATGCCGATCGCCAACAACAAGGATGTCAATCTGGGCTTCGATCTCTCCGCGGATAACGAATTCAGCGGTGACGGCAGCGCCACCCAGAGCAACGCCCTGAGCGGTGACATCACCGTCTCGGTGGTCGAGGTTCTGCCCAATCGCAATCTCTATGTGCGGGGTGAAAAGCGCATCGGCATCAATCAGGGTACGGAATACATCCGTCTCTCCGGCATCATTCGTCCGAGCGATATTACTCCGACGAATACTGTCGATTCGACCCGCATCGCCGACCCCACCATCACCTATAAAGGTGAAGGGGCCCTGGCGGATGCGAATTCCATGGGTTGGTTGTCACGCTTTTTCAACAGCGTGCTGTCACCCTTCTAAGGAGCGCTGACATGAAGGCCCTTGTTGTAAAAACTGTGATGACTGCTCTCTTAGTCCTGCTTGCCGTCCAACCCGCGGCGGCCGAACGGATCAAGGATCTGGCCTCCATCCAGGGTGTGAGGGACAACCAGTTGATCGGTTACGGACTGGTGGTGGGGCTCAACGGCACCGGTGACAAAGACACCGATTCTCCCTACACCATCAACAGTCTGAAGAACCTGCTTTCCCAGTTGGGCGTGCAGATTCCTGAAGGGACCAATATCAAACCGAAAAACGTCGCGGCGGTGATCGTTCACGGTGATCTGCCCCCGTTCAGCAAGGTGGGGCAGAAGATCAATGTCACTGTTTCATCCCTGGGGAACGCCACGAGTCTGCGGGGCGGTACCTTGTTGATGACCCCTCTGAAAGGCGCGGATGGCAACAATTATGCCCTGGCCCAGGGCAATCTGGTGGTGGGGGGACTCAGCGCGGAAGGTCAGGACGGCTCGAAGCTGACGGTCAACATTCCCAGCACCGGACGTATCCCCAATGGGGCCACGGTGGAGCGTGAGGTGCCGAACGGATTCAACCGGGCGCCAATGCTGACTCTCAATCTGCACGAAGGGGATTTCACTACGGCGATGCGAGTGGCCGAGTCTATCAACCTCACCATCGGTCCGGGGACGGCCAAGGCGGTGGATGCCACCTCCATCCAGGTTAACGCACCGATGGATCCGGGACAGAAGGTGACCTTCGTGGCGATGCTCGAAGAGCTGCCGATCAAGCCCGGTGTCTCCTCGGCAAAGGTGATCATCAACTCCCGTACCGGCACGGTGGTGATCAACAGTCAGGTGCGGGTCTATCCGGCCGCGGTCTCCCACGGCAATCTGGTGGTGAGCATTAGTGAAGATCCCGCGGTTTCCCAGCCTGCGCCCTTTTCCCGCGGTACCACCACGGTAGTTCCCCAGAGTCAGGTCACGGTAGAGGAAGAGGGCCAGAACCATATGTTTCTGTTCAATCCCGGCGCCACCCTGGATGAAGTGGTGCGTGCCGTCAATCAGGTGGGTGCCGCTCCCAGTGATCTGGTGGCCATCCTTGAGGCCCTCAAAGAGGCCGGCGCCCTGCGAGCGGAGCTGGTGGTGATCTGATGAACGGCGCGGCGACCTCGGTCTACAACGATTTCTCCGGTCTGGCGCAACTCAAGCTCCAGGCCCGGCAGGATTCGTCCGGCGCCCGGGAAAAGGTGGCCCGCCAGTTCGAGTCCCTGTTCATTCAGATGATGCTCAAACAGATGCGCCAAGCCGGTTTTGGCGGCGGTCTGATGGATTCGAAACAGACCCAATTCGTACAACAGATGTACGATCAGCAGTTGGCGGTGCATCTCTCGGAACAGCGGGGCATGGGGATGGCCGAATTGTTACAACAGCATCTGGGCGGAGCTTCGGCCCAGACGCAACAGACCCAAGGCTCCGGCTTGCAGCCCTATTGGCATCATCCCACCTTGCGGGCCAATCCCGCGCAGGTTCAACCCTCCCGGGATGAGCCGGACCGGGCCCCGATGTCCCGCAACGCTACGCCCCGGCCCGTTGCGCCGATCGAATCCCCGGAATCCTTTGTCACCGAGCTGTGGGATGCCGCGCTACAGGCGGCGGAAGAACTGGGTTTGGAGCCAAAGGCATTGCTGGCCCAGGCGGCCCTGGAGACCGGTTGGGGGGCGCATGTGATGCCCAACGCCGAAGGTGCGCCCAGTCACAACCTGTTCGGTATCAAGGCCGATCAGCGTTGGGGGGGCTCCCAGGTACACAAGGAGACCCTGGAGTTCGCCGGAGATGTAGCGGTGCGCCGGCGTGAGCACTTTCGCTGTTATCCCTCCTATGAGGAGAGTTTCCGGGATTATGTGACGTTTCTCAGGCAAAACCCCCGCTATGGGGAAGCCCTGCGGAGCACCCATGACAGCGAGGCCTATTTCCGGGCCTTGCAGGATGCCGGCTACGCCACCGATCCCGAGTATGCGGACAAGATCCTGCGGGTGATGCAGGGACCGGAGATGCAGGCCGCTTTGGACGGGCTAAAGGGCCCTGCCAAACAGCCGATATAAAGCGATAAGGAGACGAATGCAGTGAGTATGCAAACCATCGGTATCTCCGGATTGATCGCCAGTCGGATCGCCCTGAATACCACCGGCCACAACATTTCCAACGTCAATACTGAAGGTTACAGCCGTCAGCGGGTCGATTTTGCCACCCGGCAATCCTTTGCCACCCCGGCCGGTTATCTGGGCAACGGGGTAAAGGCTTCCGAAGTAAAACGCACCTACGACAGCTTCGTGGCTACCCAGATGCGTTCCAGCAGCTCCGTGGCGGCGGAACTACAGGCCTATTTCGACGGCGCCAGCCAGTTGGACGAAATGGTGGCCAACGCGGACTCCGGTCTGCAGCCGACGATTCAGAGTTTTTTCGGCGCTCTGCAGGGTTTGGCGGATGACCCGACCTCGGTGGCGGCCCGGCAACTGGTGTTGACCGAAGCGGAATCGATGGTGGACCGGTTCCACTATTTCGATGCTCAGTTCGAGGAGATGCGCACCCAGCTGAATAACCAGGTCAAATATCAGGTCGATGAGATCAACCGACTGGCCCAGGGCATCGCGGAGATCAACAATGATATCCAGATCGCCTATGGGAGCACCCCCAACGATCTGCTCGATCAGCGGGACCAACTGGTCAATGACCTGGCGGAGCTGGTCAATATTCAGGTGGTCGAGCAGAGCGACGGCGCCTATAACGTCTTTATCGGCAAGGGGCAGCCCTTGGTGATCGCCAGCCAGGCCGCTTCCCTCGGAACCCAGCCCTCCACCTTGGATCCCAGTCATCTGGAAGTCACCTTCGACTACAGCTTTGGCAGCCAGGTGGTGACCGACCAGATCAGCGGCGGCCAGATCGGCGGCATGCTCAGATTTCGCAGCGAGGTGCTCGATCAGGCTCAGGACCAGGTGGGTTTGGTCGCCTTGGGGGTTGCCGAGCAGATCAATATCCAGAACCAACTTGGATTGGATCTGGATGGATTGGTCGGTACCGCCATGTTCAGCCAGGGTTCGGTTCAGGTATTGCCGCGACCGGGCAACGGCAGCTCCATCACCGCGGATTTCAACGCCATCGGCGATCTCACCGGCGATGAATACGAACTCACCTACGATGGGGCCAATTTCGTGCTGACCAACCTGACCAGCAATGCCACCCAAAACCTGGTGGCGGGCCTGAATACGGTGGATGGCCTGGACATCACGATCAACGCGGTCGGGGCCCTGGCCGGGGATACCTTCCTCATTCAACCGACCCGCAACGGCTCCCAGGATATCAATCTGCTGTTTCAGGACGTGCGTCGTCTGGCGGCGGCGGGACCTGTGCAGGCACAGCCCGCGGTAGACGCCAACGGCAATCCCCTGAATACCGGTACCGCCGCGATTACCCAACCGTCCAACAGCAACATGGCGGGGCTGCCGCTGGCGGGGGGTACGATCCAATTGGTCTATGACGATCAGGCCGGTCCCACCAGCGGCTACGAGGTCTACTATCCCGGGTCCACGCCCGGGGTGGATCCTTTCGACGATTTCATCGTCTATGACAATCTCAACCCCGCCACGGTGGCCGGAATCCAGGTGCCGGCGGCAACATTTGCCGCCTTCGGCGGAATCCGTTTCGATCTGTCCGGGGTGCCCGACGACGGTGATACCTTCATAATCGGTAACAACACCGGGGGCACCAGCGATAATCGCAATGCCCTCGCTTTGGAGGCCCTGCAAAATCAGAATGTGCTGTTGGGCGGCACCGCGACCATCGACGAAACCTATGTCCAGATGGTCTCGGATGTGGGTTCCAAGACCCACTACGCCGAACTCAATCTCACCGCTCAGGAGAGTCTGCTGGCCCGGACCAAAGAGGCCATGGACGAAGTTTCCGGCGTCAACCTGGATGAGGAGGCCGCCAAGCTGATCCAGTTTCAGCAGGCCTATCAGGCTTCGGCCCAGGTCATCTCGGTGGCCAGTACCATTTTCGACAGTCTGCTCAATGCTGTGAGGTAATAGACAATGGAGCGGATTTCAACCTCAATGCTTTTCGATCGGGGGATTACCAGCATGCTGAAGCGCCAGATGGCGCTCAGTGAGGCGCAACAACAGGTCTCGAGCGGCAAACGCATTCAGACCCCCAGCGATGATCCCCCCGGAGCCGCCCAGATACTCAACCTGCGTACCGCGATCACCCAGGTGGAGCAGTACCAGGAGAATGCGGATCAGGCCCGGGCGCGGCTGGATCTGCAGGAGACCGCCCTGGCCGGGGTGGACGACATCCTGCCCAAGGTCCTGGAGCTGACCCTGCAGGGGCAGAATGACACCTACAATGCCAGCGCCCGGCAAGCCATTGCCGATGAATTGCGCGAACTCAATGCCGAACTGATGGGATTGGCCAACACCAAGGACAGCAACGGAGAATACATCTTCGCCGGATTCAGCGCCGACAACATCCCGTTCAGTAACCCGGCGGACGGTGTGTTCAGCTATTCCGGGGATATGGGCAGCCGCTCCCTGAGGATCTCCGCCACCCGCCAGATCCCGGACCGTGAGAATGGCTACGATGTGTTCATGAATGTCGAAACCGCGGCGGGCCCCCAACGCAATCTGTTCGAGACCGTTCACGGGGTTATTGCCGGACTCGAGGCCGATGCGCCCAACGGCGCCTTCATTGATGATCTGTACACGGCCATGGAACATCTCAGTTCCGTGCGTGCCCGGGGCGGTGCCCGGCTCAATGCCATCGATGCTCAGACGACGGTCAACGAGGATTTTATCTATACCATGACGGTCAACCGGTCAAATATCGAAGATGTCGATCTGGCCGAGGCGATCGGCCGGTTCGAGCAGGGCATGGTGGCGCTGCAGGCGGCCCAGCAGACCTTTACCAAAGTGCAAGGGTTGTCACTGTTCGACTATCTCTGATATCAGGCAAGAGCGGTTTCAATAGGGCTCAGGTCCGACACTCATTCCTATTCTGTGGGAGCGGCCGCTGGCCGCGATTGACTGAGTATCGGTGCTCCTCAAGATAATGACCAAGATCGCTTCGAACCTGCTATCGCGAGCAGGCGCTCGCTCCTACGCAATAGCTCTTGGGTCTCGTTCCCATGCAGAATAAAACCACCGTCATCCCGGCGTATGCCGGGATCCTGAATGCAGGACGGGGTACACCAGATTCCATTCCCCCTCTGGACTGACTCCCGCTAAACAATGACCGGGAAGCAAAAGTATAGGATGTTTTTTCCCGCAAATTTCTACACTGATAGAAATAAATATCAATAAAATACAGATGGTTATGAGCGCATTTTTGCAGCCGGCCCCATGGGGGAAAAGTTAAATCGGGTTAAAGTTCTGCCTCGTCGGGCCGTTACAAATAGCGGAGGCGGTGAATACCAAAATTGAATGGTATATCCGCCAAATGCAAATCACCGGTGACAGAGCGCTTAACCACAGATGCCGTCACCGGTCTCGATAGAGGAATCAGTCATGGCACTTACTGTCAACACTAATGTCTATTCTCTGGCCGCACAAAAGAACCTGAATAGAACCCAATCCAACCTTGAAACTTCCATTCAGCGCCTCTCCTCCGGTCTGCGCATCAACATGGCGAAAGACGATGCGGCCGGTCTGGCCATCGCCCAGCTGCAAAACGCACAGGCACGCGGTCTGACCGTGGCCCAGCGCAACATCGCGGACGGTACTTCATTCCTGGCAGTTGCGGATTCCACTCTGCAGACAGTGAGTGAGATGGAACAACGCCAGCGTGAACTTGCCGTGCAATACGGTAGCGGCCTTTACACCGCTGCTCAGCAGGGTTTGATGAGTACGGAATTTGATGCCCTCACAGCTGAAATCACAGCGGCACTGGGACGCGCTTCCTTCAACGGCACCGCCGTGTTTGGTGGTGGCGGCGTTATCCAGGTTGGCGCCAACACGGGTGAGACCATCGACATCAGCGTGGCAGCTCTGGCCGCGCGCACCGCAGTTATCTCCAATACCGCCACCGTGGATGCGGATTTGAATGCCGCCGCCTCAGCGCTGGCTAGCATCGGTGCGTTGGAAAGCCGTCTTGAACAGGCTGGTCGGGTAGCCGCCAGTATGGAAGAGGCACAGTATGCCGCGGCCGGACGCATCATGGACGCGGACTTCGCTCGTGAAACCGCTAAGATGACCAGTTCCCAGGTCGTCCAGCAGGCCGGTGTGGCCGCTCTGGCCCAGGCCAACTCCATACCGCAGCTCGCCCTGAGCCTGCTGCAGTAAGGCTAGGGACCCGGGAGCCTAACCCGCTCCCGGGTGCTAGAATGGAACGTGGATAGGGTAGGGTTAAATCATGCCAAACATGATCTCAAATTTGGCTGACCAATACGCCTATAAGCGCGAAGTTCCCAGTACTGGCAGCAAGGTCGAAGTGGGGAGTCCGCAACCGTCAAGACCTGAAAAGGTTGAGGTGGTGCCGGCTCAGTCGCCGCTTGACCGTACGGAGTTGGCGAGCAAAGTCGAGAATCTCAACCAACTGGTACACAGGAACCTGGAATTCAGCGTCGACGAAGAGACCGGCCGCTCGGTGGTTCGGGTCGTCGACTCTGATACCGGCGAAGTGGTTCGGCAGATTCCGCCGGACCAGATCTTGCATGTTATTTCCCAGGTTCAAAATGCCAGAGATGGGCAGCTTTCCGGCGTATTATTGGACGACCAGGCATAGTATGAAACAGGATGCTCACCGGATCAGGGGGGCTTAGGGTTATGACATTAGGCGTTTCAGGTATCAGCACCGGATCGGACTGGAACTCGATCATCAACCAATTGGTGGAGATTGAGAGTCAACCGCTTTATACCTTGCAGTCCAAGGAGCGGGCGCTCGATGAAAAGATCAGTGATTTCGGTCTGTTCAAGAGCGCCATCGATACCTTTCAAAGCAGTATTGAAGATCTGACGGATGCCGCGGGATTCGCGGCATTCAGTTCAGCCTCGACGGATGAGAACGTATTGACCGTTTCCGCGGACGGTTCCGCGGTGGCTTCCAGCTACGATGTTATCGTCACTCAAATGGCCAGCCGGGACAAACTGGCGTCGTCCGCTTACGCCGACAGCGCCACGGCGGTTGGCACGGGTACTCTGTCGATCACGGTAGATGGCAATACTATGGATCTGACCGTGGACGCCTCCAACAACACCCTGTCGGCCCTTCGGGATGCCATCAACAGCGCCGCCGATAATCCGGGGGTTACCGCCACCATTCTTAATGAGTCGGGGGGCAGCCGGTTGATTCTCACCAGTGAGGATCCCGGTGCCGCGAATGCCATCAGCATCAATGTCGTGGATGGGGACGATGGCAACAATACCGACGAAAACGGACTCTCGAGACTGTTCTATATCGGCGCGGGGGGCGACGGCCTGGCCGAACAAGTCGAAACCGCTCAGGATGCCCTGCTTACCATCGACGGATTCGACATCCAAAGCACCACGAATGAAGTCACCGATGCCATTTCCGGGGTAACCCTGAATCTTGTGGATGTAGGGTCAGCCTCCATCAGCGTGACGAGGGACAATTCCCAGATCGAAGAGAAGATCGGCGCATTCGTGGAGGCCTATAATACTTTGATTGCACAGATCGACGATCTGGAAGCCGGGTCGCTCTATAACGATTCCAGTGTGCGCAATATTCGTCAAGGTTTTGTCGATGTTCTGAATCAGTCGGCGAGTATTGACAGCGCCGATGCCTATCTGTTTGAGCTGGGTATTACCCGAGACAGAGAAGGGGTCCTGTCCGTCAACAGTAGCGAACTGTCCACGGCGCTGGCTGATGATTTCAATCGGGTTGTTCAGATTCTCTCCGATTCGACCACTGGTTATGTGAGTCGTTTCTACGACTATGCGGACCAACTGCTCGAAGTGGGTGGCATACTGGACAGCAAAGATGAGTCCTTTGACAGTTTGAAAGACTCGCTGCAGACTCAGATGGATCGGCAGGAACTGCATATTCAGAGCTACCAGGAAATGTTGGTCGCGCAGTTTGCGGCTCTGGATCAAACCATGTCGATTCTGACCAGTACCAGCGACTATCTGACGAGTCAGTTGGCGGCTTGGAACAAAAACAACTGAACAGATGATCAGTTGAACGGGAATAAATAGGTGGAGTAATGGTAAAACAATCGGCAATCAACAGTTATCGTCAAGCCGCCTCGTCCGAGGCTATGTACGCCACCCCATTTCGACTGGTGCAGATGCTCATGAGCGGAGCCCTGGACGGTATGGCCAACGCCCGGGGGTCGATTCTGCGCAAGGACCACGAAGCCCGCAACAATCAGATCAACTGGATCATCTCGGTCATCGATGCCCTGCGGGGCGCCCTGGATTTTGAACAGGGTGGCGAGATCGCCAACAACCTGGATATGCTATACGACTATATGATCCGGCGGCTCTTTCTGGCCAACGTGGAGCAGAATGTGGAAGCCCTGGATGAAGTGGCCTCGCTGCTCAAGGAGGTCAAGAGCGCCTGGGACGCCATGCCGGAGGCGATTCAGAATTCCCCCAATATCAAAGAGACCATCAAGGATCTGTAATATCGGGTTATGTCTCAGGTTCAGGAAAACCTCGATCGGGCGCTCGACCTGAGCCGGCGTATTGTGAACCTCGCCCGGGAGTCGGAGTGGGGCGAGATGGAGCAGCTCGATCTTGAGCGATTGCCGATTCTGAAATCCCTCTTCAACGACCCTGAATCTCAGCCCGTCCTCGCGGACTATCGGGATCGATTGGAGGAGATCCTCTCTCTCAACGATCAGGCCCTGGCACTCTGTGGAGAAGCTCGTGGCGCCATGCTGACAAAGGGCCGCCGGCTCAAGCAGGGACGAACCGCCGTTGCGGCCTATCTCAAACAGTCCCGGGATTAACCCGATTCAGTTCAGTATCAGCTCCAGCACCACCTTGGTCCCGAAATAGGCCAGCATCAAAACCACGAATCCACTCAAGGTCCAGATCAGGGCCTTCTGTCCCCGCCAGCCGAAACGATAGCGGCCCCACAGCAGGGTGCCGAACACCACCCAGGCGATGATCGACAGGATGGTCTTATGGGCCAGATGCTGTTCGAACATGTTCTCCAGAAAGGCGAATCCCGAGAGCAGCGCCAGGGTCAGTAGCACGAATCCCACCGCGATCATCTCGAACAGCAGGCTCTCCATGGTCTGCAGCGGGGGCAGGGCGCGGATGAATCCACCCGGGTGGCGCTTGCGCAGATGGTGGTCCTGAATCGCCAGCAAAATCGCTTGCACACTGGCCAGGGCGAACAGGCTGTAGGCAAGCATGGAGACCAGGATATGAAAGGTCAGACCGGTGGAAAACTGGTCGGTAAGGAAGTGTACAGTCTGATAGCGATGCTCCAGATAGACGGAGAGTGCCGCCAGGGGCATGATCACGATGCCCAGATTTTCAACCGGTTTGGTGAGACTGGAGACCAGGAGCAGCAGCACGATGGTCCAGGCGATCAGTGACAGGGCATTGAAGATGCCCATGTTGAAGCCCGAGGCGGAAACCAGGTTCAGGTAGTGGGGCACCGCATGCAGTATCACCCCGGCAAAACCGAGTCCCAGCGCTAAAGCCCGGGGCAGCCGGGCGTTCGACCCGGCATGAAAAAGCCGCAGTGCAATGACCAGGCCGGCCGCCAGATAGGCCAAAATGGCAAGAAGAGCGATCAACGGAATTACCTCATGTCCCAGTAAGTGCATGGGATATTCGCATATTTAGCAATGTCAGTGAAAGCTGAACCTGGTATATAATCACCCGCCTGTTTCCGCCAACACCACGGATAAGCCATGTTCGACAATCTGACACAGAGACTCGGTAAGGTCCTCGATAACCTGCGCGGTCAGGGACGCCTGAGCGATGACAACATCAAAGAGACCCTGCGCGAAGTGCGTATGGCCCTGCTGGAGGCGGATGTCGCCTTGCCGGTGGTCAAAGAGTTTGTCGAACAGGTCAAGCTGAAGGCCATGGGGGAGACCGTCCTCAAGAGCCTGACCCCGGGGCAGACTTTCATCAAGATCGTCAATGATGAACTGGTTCAGGTGATGGGTGAGGCGAATGCCTCGCTCAACCTCAATGCCCAGCCTCCGGCGGTGATCCTCATGGCGGGTCTGCAGGGTTCCGGTAAGACCACCAGCGTGGCGAAACTCTCCCGCTGGCTTCAGCAACAGGGTAAAAAGAAGATCAGCGTGGTCAGCTGTGACGTCTACCGTCCCGCGGCCATCGATCAGTTGCAGACCCTGGCCCGGGAGGTGGAGGCCCACTTCATTCCCTCTCAGGGAGATGAGAAACCGGTGGCCATCGCCCGGCGGGCGGTGGATGTGGCGAAACGGGAGTTCGCCGATGTGCTGATCGTGGACACCGCGGGCCGTCTGCATGTGGATGGCCAGATGATGGACGAGATCAAGCAGCTTCATCAGGTGCTCGATCCCATCGAGACCCTGTTCGTGGTGGACAGCATGACCGGCCAGGACGCGGCGAACACCGCCAAGGCCTTCAACGATGCGCTGCCCCTGACCGGTGTGATCCTGACCAAGGCCGACGGTGACGCCCGGGGCGGCGCGGCCCTTTCGATCCGCCAGATCACCGGCAAGCCGATCAAGTTCATCGGTGTCGGGGAGAAGACCGACGCCCTTGAGCCCTTCCATCCGGACCGGATCGCCTCGCGTATCCTCGGCATGGGCGACGTGCTCACCCTGGTCGAGGAGGTCAGCCGCAAGGTTGATCAGGACAAAGCCGCCAAACTGGCGAAAAAACTGCAGAAGGGTAAGGGCTTCGATCTCGAGGATTTTCGCGAACAGATGCTGCAGATGGCCAATATGGGGGGCATGAGCGGTCTGCTGGACAAGCTGCCCGGGGTCGGCGCACTGCCCGATCACGTGAAGAACCAAGTCAACGACAAGGAGATCAACCGGCTGATCGCCATCATCAACTCCATGACGCCCCATGAACGGAGCTTTCCCGCGGTGATCAAAGGTTCCCGTAAACGCCGCATTGCCGCCGGGTCCGGGACCCAGGTTCAGGATGTGAACAAAATGCTCAAACAGTTCACCCAGATGCAGAAAATGATGAAAAAGATGAAGGGCGGGGGAATGAAAAAGATGCTCCGGGGTATGGCGGGACGCCTGCCGGGTGGCATGCCGCCCGGTGGCGGATTTCCATTTTAATAGATTTATCAGTGAGTTATCTTTGATGAGTGGCGCCTGGGCAAACTCGGGCTCGTAGCCCGGGACCCTCGGTGCCGAAAATCCCGCGCACATCCGTCTCCAGGGTCTTCACATCAAACCAAATATGGCTATAATACGCGGTTTCCCGCAGCCGGGTTTCCGGCGTGCCAGCGAATTTCTAAGGATACATCATGGTAAGCATACGCCTGTCGAGAACTGGCGCTAAGAAGCGTCCTTTCTACCACATCGTGGTCACCAACAGCCGCAGTCCCCGGGACGGCCGCTATATCGAACGTCTGGGTTTCTTCAATCCGATCGCGGTCGGTGGCGAAGAGGAACTGCGCATCGATATGGATCGGCTGCAGCACTGGGTTTCCCAGGGTGCTCAGCCCAGCGAGCGCGTCAGCACTCTGATCAAACAGGCCGAGAAGCAGGCTGCCTGATTCGATCGGCAGTCTCGTCCTTCGGCCAGCCATTGATGGACCGGGACCGTGTCGCAGGATGAAATGATTCTGATGGGCCGGGTGTCCGGCCTGTTCGGTGTCAAGGGCTGGCTTAAGATCTATTCTCACGCCGCGCCGAGAGAGGGGATCCTGGACTATAAGGTCTGGTACCTGATGCGGGACGGCGACTGGCAACCCTTCCGTGTCGCCGCGGGACAGCGTCAGGGCAAGGGCGTGGTGGTCCATCTGGAAGGTTATGACGACCGGGATCAGGCCGCCGATCTGCTGGGCAGCGATATCGCGATCCGGCGGGAGCAACTGCCGGGGCTGGCGGAGGGTGAATTTTACTGGAGCGACCTGGAGGGATTGCGGGTCGTGAATCTGCAAGGGATCGAGTTGGGCGTGGTCTCGCACCTCTTCGAAACCGGCGCCAACGATGTGCTGGTGGTCAAGGGCGAGCGTGAACGTCTGATCCCCTATACCCAGGGGATGGCGGTCAAATCCGTGGATCTGCAGGAAGGCCGGATCACGGTGGACTGGGATCCGGATTTCTGAAGCACGATGCGTTTCGATGTCATCACGCTGATGCCGGGCATGTTCGAGGCCCTGAAATCGGAAGGCGTGGTTGGCCGCGCCATCGCACGGGGACTGGCGCAACTGGAACTTTGGAATCCCAGGGACTATACCTCGGATGTTCACAGAACCGTGGATGACCGACCCTACGGAGGTGGTCCGGGGATGGTCATGAAGTACCAACCCTTGCGGCAGGCGATCGAGTCGGCGTGCGCCGAGGCGGGAGACCCCCGGGTCGTCTACCTGAGTCCCCAGGGTCGTCCCTTCGACCAATGCCAGGCCCGGAGGATCGCAGAAGGTGACAAGCCGCTGCTGCTGATCGCCGGCCGCTACGAAGGCATCGACGAACGTGTCATCGCACGCTACGTCGATGAGGAGTGGTCCATCGGGGACTATGTGCTGAGCGGCGGTGAACTGGCCGCGATGGTGGTGTTGGATGCCGTGATCCGCCTCCTTCCGGGAGCGCTGGGAGATGCGGAGTCCGCACAACAGGATTCGTTTATGGATGGGTTGCTGGATTATCCCCACTACACCCGTCCGGATGAGATTGATTCGATGTCGGTGCCCGCTGTGCTGCAGAGCGGCAACCACGAAGCGATACGCCGTTGGCGTTTGCAGCAAGCACTGAGTCGCACTCTGGCGCGTCGCCCCGATCTGTTGCGGGATCGTACGCTGAGCGCGGAAGAAGAGACCTATTTAGCAGAAATTATTGCTGCGTCGGGAGACGCGGAGCAAACACAGGAGCAATAGACCATGAGCAATATCATCGCAGATCTCGAAGCCGAGCAGATGAACCGTGAGGTTCCGGACTTTGGCCCAGGTGATACCGTCGTTGTTCAGGTGCGTGTCAGAGAAGGTGAGCGTGAGCGTCTTCAGGCCTTCGAGGGCGTCGTTATCGCAAAGCGCAACCGCGGCCTCAACTCGGCCTTCACGGTACGCAAGATGTCCCATGGGGAAGGGGTCGAGCGGGTTTTTCAGACCTACAGCCCCACCGTGGCATCCGTGAAAGTCACCCGCCGGGGTGACGTGCGTCGCGCCAAGCTCTACTACCTGCGTGGCCGTACCGGTAAGGCCGCCCGTATCAAAGAGAAGATCTGATACTATCCACTGTCATTCAGTGGGGTATCAATAAAGCCGCGTGACCCTCGGGTCACGCGGCTTTATTTGTTTTGGTCCCGCGCTAACCGGCGTCAAACAGGTAGTCCGGATGGAGTGCAGCGTAATCCGGGAAGCCCAGACTTTGAGCCGAATGGCGCTTACTTAAGTCACTAACTACCGTCATCCCGGCGTATATCGGGATCCAGGAATATTTCACCATCAAGCATTCTGGATTCCGGCATGCGCCGGAATGACGAAAATCCAGAGCATCACCCAAATGGCTCCGAAATCCCCCGGGTTTTCTCGTTCCCACGCTCCGCGTGGGAATGCAGACCGGGGTACGAATCACCCAGCAAGGTTAATCGTTATAGCAGGCTTAGTATGCGTTCCTACGCAGAGCGTGGGAACGTATATGGACTCCTCCTTGTATAGCAACCTTTTTCTGCTGGCTGGTAGAAATAAAGCAAGTTCACGTATATCCGGTCTTTAAAATGGGGAGCTACCCCTGACCTCAATGGTGTCATTCACCATGACCAGGCTCCTTATCGAGAGGGTGGCATTTTCTGCCGTCGTTCCCATCAGGTTTTGCCTGGCGTGCCTGTGTTCTACACCTTATCCATCACTTTCGATTGCTCATACTTGGCTTACAAACGTGCTTTTGTACTCATCAATACCTCGCTTACTGGGCGACAGGAACTCGGTATTGACCCCCGCTGCTCAGAATGGCCCAGGCCATCCTGACCAGCTTGTTGGCTAAAGCAACGCTCGTGTTATTAACGGTGTGGGTACTTAACTGATTTCGGATCCAGCCACTCAAGGCGTCCTGCTTGTCGCCGATGTGACTGACCGCCGAGCGGGCCCCATGGACCAGCAGGAAGCGCAGATACTTGTCACCGCGTTTGCTGATCCCGGTGATTTTATTGGCTCCCCCGGTCCCTCGATGCCCCGGCACTAATCCGATGCTGGCGCTGGCATCTCGGCCGCGCCGAAACGCCGATCCATCTCCGAACTTCGCATATAAGGCGCCCGCGCCCAGCCAACCAATACCCGGCATGCGTGCGAGTTCCCGGCATTGCGGGATTTGACGGGTCCGCTCGACCAAGTCCTTGGTCACCTCCTTAATCTGATTGTCGAGCGCGATCAACTGCTCGAGCAGTTGCCTCAAGATCATTCGCGCCACCTCGGTCAGTTCGTTCTCCGCCGATTCCAAGACCAGGGGTACCTTCTTGCGTAACTGACTGATCCTCTTTGAGATCTTCACCCCATATTCCATCCCCAACCCGCGGATCCGGTTCGCCAATTGGGTGCGCTGTTTCGTGTAGCCTTGACGCATTTTGTGCCAACTGGCCAGATCCTGCTGCTCGAGCGTGCGCACCGCCACAAAGTGACTCTCGGGTCTTTGGGCCGCTTCGTAAATAGCCCGCGCGTCGTTGGCGTCATTTTTATTGCCCGTGCGATATTTCGCCACAATGTGGGGCGGGATCAGATAGACCTCGTGGCCGCGCTGAAGAAAATACCGCCCCCAATGATGCGCCGAACCACAGGCTTCCATGCAGACGTTCGCTTCCGGATGCTGCCCAATGAGCGCTTTGAGCGTCTCGGAACTCACCTTGCGGTTGAATTTCTGGTTGCCGTGTTTATTGAATACAGCAATCTGGAAAACAGTTTTCGCCAAATCGATACAGATAGTGGTAGTCTTTTTCATGGTATGGGCTCCTTTGTTTGCTTGACGGCTTCCCCCTCACCAACCTTAGGGCTCGGTGGGGGAGGAGTCCATACCATTGAGAAGAGAAGAAAATCCGGAGCATTAGCTATCCGCTGTTTCTTATACCGTACAATGCTTCATGTTCAGTCCAGAATTGATTGATAACTTCGTTTTTTCCATCATGGAAATCCTCGAAGAAGCCGGGCGCACTCCATGAAGAAGGATAGGAGTACTCCTCTCTTTCTTCTCCATACTCAGTCACCCAGAAATCCGGCCTCTCGGACTCAATCATCTTGAATTGATTCGGGTTGTATAGATAGGGCATATGCGCATCGTTGATGAGGCGGTAGTTATTAGCCTCGATACCGATAACTTCATAGACTTGACCAATAGTCATGTCCGGCCCTTGGTGTTCGCTTTTGCGCAAATATTGAACTTTCATTCTGTTGCCTAGGGCGGACCGTAGCCCGGATTCCGCTACGCGCCATCCGGGCTACGCTCTCCTACAGATCGATCACCACCTGCTTGATACTGCTGTCATCCGGTGAGGTGGTAATGGTGAAGTACAGGGATCGCATCAGTTCCAGCATCTTCACATTGTTACTCAATACCTCGCCTTCCATCCGCTCCAATCCCCGATCACGGGCGATTTCCATGAGTGAGTGCATCAGTCTGTGGCCGATACCCTGGCGCTGCCATTGATCGGAGACTACCAGGGCGAATTCACAACTCCTCTTGTCCGGATTGGTGACATAGCGGGCGACACCCAGTTCGACCTCGTGATGGGTGTCCTCGGTCACGGCGATGAGGGACATCTCGTTGTGATAATCGATCTGGGTGAAGCGGATCAGCATCTCCGGGGTGAGCTCGTGGATGGAACTCATGTAACGAAAGTACTTGGACTCGTCGGAGAGTTGACGGGTGAAGGTCTGCTCCAGGTCGGCATCCTCCGGGCGGATCGGACGGATCACCACGTTGATCCCGTTGGGCAACTGGCAGCGGCTGATCAGATTTACCGGGTAGGGGTGGATCGCCAGGTGATGATAGGGATCGGTCGAGGGGCGCGGGAAATCGACCCGGATACGGGCGTCCACCGCAACCGCGCCCTGATCATCGAGGATCAGCGGGTTGATGTCCATCTCCTGGATCCAGGGCAGTTCACAGGCCATGCTGGAGACCCGCAACAGCACATCGATCAGGGCCTCTACATTCGCCGCCGGCATGTGTCGGAACTGCCCGAGCATCTTAGATGCCTTGGTGCGGCTGATCAGGTCACTGGCGAGACTGCGGTTGAGGGGGGGCAGGGCGATGGCGGAATCCCCCATCACCTCCACCGTGGTGCCGCCGCTGCCGAAGCTGATCACCGGTCCGAACACCGGATCCCTGACGATACCGATGAGCAGTTCCCGGCCGTTCGGACTCTGGTACATCTGCTCCACGGTCACGCCTTCGATCTTCGCCTCCGGGCGGGTCTCCTTAACCTGGTCGATCAGATCCCGATAGGTGGTGCGCACTACCTGGGCGTTGCTGATGTTCAGGCGTATGCCGCCGGCGTCGGATTTATGGGAGATGTCTGGTGAGTAGATCTTCATCGCCACCGGAAAGCCGATGGATTCGGCCAGAATCAGCGCCTCGTTGGCGGAGCGGGCGATGCCGTTGCGCACCGAGTTGATACGGAAGGCGCCGAGCAGGGCGAAGGACTCCGGTTCGGTCAGTACCTTGCGCTGTTCGGACAGGGCGCTCTCGATGATCAGACGGGCCCCTTCGGTGTCCGGTTGTATGTGGCGCCGGGAACTCTTTGCCGGGGTCTGTAGCAGCAGGCGCTGGTTCTTTTGATAGGAGGAAAGATAGAAGAAGGCATCCACCGCGTTTTCCAGGGTGCGGAAACTCGGCAGTTTGGCATTGTTGAACAGTTTGCGGGCGCCATAGATCTGATTACCACCCATCCAACTGGTCAGAATCGGCTTGGTATGCGCGTCCGCCAGGTCGATCAGTTCCATCGCGACTTCGTTGGGTTGGGTCATGGCCTGGGGTGTGAGTATGACGATGGTGCCATCCACACCCGGGTCCTTGAGACAGATATCCACAGCCGCCCGGTAGCGTTCCGGGGGGGCCTCGCCGATGATGTCTACCGGGTTGCCGTGGGACCAGACATCGGGGAGCACCTCGTTGAGTTTTTTGATGGTCTCGTCACTGAATTTTGTCAGTTCGATGTTCAGGTCAGAGGCCCGGTCAGCCGCCATCACGCCGGGGCCGCCGCCGTTGGTGATGATCGCCAAACGATCCCCGAAAACCCGGTAGCGGGATGACAGGGCCTTGGCCGCGGAAAACAACTGGGTAATGGTCTCCACGCGCAGCACGCCGGAACGGGAAAGGGCGGCGGAAAAGGTTTCATCCGAGCCTACCAGGGCCCCGGTGTGGGACATGGAGGCCTCCGCGCCCGCTGCATGGCGACCCACCTTGAGGACAATCACCGGTTTGATGCGCGCCGCGGCACGCAGTCCGCTCATGAAGCGCCGCGCGTCCTTGATGCCTTCGATGTAGAGCAGAATACTGTCGGTCTTCGGGTCCGAGACCAGAAAGTCCAGGTAGTCACCGAAATCCAGGTCCGCGGAGATGCCGGTGGATATGACCGTTGAGAAACCGATGTCGTTGATCTCCGCCCAGTCGAGAATCGCAGTGCAGATCGCACCGGACTGGGAGACCAGGGCAAGGTTGCCGGGCCGGGCGTTGTTGTTGCCGAAGGTGATATTGATGCCCCGGTCGGGACGGATCAGACCCAGGCAGTTGGGGCCGATGAAGCGGATGCCGAACTCCTTGGCCACTTCCACGACCCGGTCTTCGAGTCGGCGCCCCTCCGGGCCGGATTCACGGAATCCGGCGGAAAGGATGATCATGGTCTTGACGCCATGCTGACCGCAGGCCTCCACGATCGCGGGAATCGTTTTGGCGGGCGTGGCAACCACCGCCAGCTCCACCGGTTTGGCGATGTCGGCTATGTTCTTGTAGGCCTTGACGCCTTGGATCTGGCCGTGTTTCGGATTGATGGCATAGACCTCGCCTTTGAATCCGCAGGTAATCAGATTGCGAAACACCACTTCGCCAACGGAGTTTTTTCTCTCGCTGGCGCCAAACATGGCGACGCTCTTGGGGGCAAAAAGGGGACTCAGGTAGTGTGATTGCATCAGTTCCTGCCTTTTGAACACCTTGAGGGTGTCCGGGAAGTGGTTTTACCAAGGAAACGCATCATGGCACTTTGTGATAGTCTGCAATGATAGCGCAAAATGGTGTCACAAATGTGTTCTCAATATATCGGCGTATCTCAGTGAAAGTTTACCTTCATCGGATCAAGAAATCTTTACATAACTATTGGTTTTTTAAAGAATGTATACTGAGTATTAGAGGGCTTAATGCAGTGTCTTTGATGTACGGGAGTTGCTTTTGAAAACAGCCTATATTACGCATCCGGACTGCCTGCTTCACGATACCGGTGAGGAACACCCGGAACACCCTTCCCGGTTGCAGGCCATTGATGATCGCCTGATGGCGGCCCAACTCTACGACTTTCTGCGCCACTACGATGCACCCGAGGTGACCCGGGAACAGCTGCTGCGATGTCACGATGCCGCGTATCTCGATCAGGTGGAGCGACTGATGCCTGAAACGGGCCTCGCAAATCTGGATCCGGACACGGTTGTCAGCCCGGGAAGTCTGAAGGCCGCGAAACGCGCCGCGGGCGCGGCTATCAAGGCGGTTGATCTGATCATGCAGGAGGATATTCAAAATGCCTTTTGCGCCATACGTCCACCCGGGCATCACGCCGAGCGTATGCGTACCATGGGATTCTGTGTCTACGGGAATGTCGCGGTGGGCGCGGCTCATGCCTTGGATTACTATGGGCTTGAGCGGGTGGCGATCCTTGATTTCGACGTACATCACGGCAATGGCAGTGAAGACATCTTTCGCGATGACAAGCGGGTGATCCTCTGCTCAACTTTCCAGCATCCGTTTTATCCCTACACGAAAATCGAGGAGAGCCCGGATCACATCATCTGCGCCCCTTTGGCGGCAACCGCCAAGAGTGCCGAGTTTCGGGATGCGGTTAGCCAAATATGGCTGCCTTCTTTGCATCGCTTCAAACCACAGATGTTCTTCGTCTCGGCGGGATTCGATGCCCATGCGGAGGACGATATGTCCGGTGTAAGCCTCACCGAGGCGGACTACCGCTGGGTGACTGAACAGATCCGTGAACTGGCAAATCTTTACGCCCAAGGTCGCATTGTATCGATACTGGAAGGCGGTTATGACAACAGCTCTCTGGGCCGCAGTGTCGAGGCTCATGTGCGGGTGTTAATGGGGTTGGAATAGGTGGGTAAGAAGATTACAGGGATTGCGCAAGCACCCGACCCTGGTTGCTGCCCTGGGACCGACCTTGTACCAAGGTTTTGCCGTTGCCCGAATCCTAATGGGAGGAGACTCTTTACAGGTCAATACCCTATCTAAGTATTCTGAAGTGTGAAGTGTATCCTGGTACAGACTGAGATTTATATCGCAGAATGAATGCCGTTCATTAATAGTGCCGATGTAACAATAAAGGGAATTAGTCATGTTTGATCCTGCCAGTTGTGCGCTTGCGTCGATTCTCTGTGTCGGGGCGGGTATGGAGTTCGATACCAACCAGGGTAATACAGAAGATGCCTTCCAGGCGGCGGCGGATGTTGTTAACCCTGGCGATACCATCGTGATACGGGCAGGGACCTACAAACACAATCTCAACGCTTACACCCATCGAACATTTTTACGGATTGACCGTTCGGGTACGGCAGCAAATCCGATCAAAATAGTCGGTGCCGAAGAGGATACGAATGGTGACGGAGGTATCGATGGCAATGATTTGAAACCTCATATCATTGGTTTCGATTTTACCGACGGCGCGACATCAAGGCTGGACAATGAAACCCTGCTTGAGATCAACGGCGATCATATTCATGTCACCCATCTGGAATTTTCGGATTCAACCCAATTGGGTGTGATTGTAAACGGGAATTTCAATATCGTCGAAGAGCTCGACGTTCACGACTGTTTCCAGTCCGGTATATCCGCGGGTCGAAATAATACGCTGACAGAAGGCAATATTTTCAGGTACAACCACATCTATCGTATCCGGCATGGTAACGGCATAACCCTGGCAAGAAGAAGCACGCACTCTACCCTGTTGAGAAACAATACCGTTGAGTACAACATCGCTCATGACAATGGTTACATGCCAAATGGGGGAAAAGTACCCGCAATTACCGGTGACCCTGCGGGAGGGGGAAATTCGGATGGTATTGGCGCAACAAAGGATTGTCACGACAGGACCATCCATGCGGGTGGAACGGTCGATGCGCTGAATCTATGTCCGGATAATACGGTGCACCACAATATCGTTTGGCACAATGCGGACGATGGTTATGATTTTTCCTTCGGCGACGGTTCAAGGGTGTTCGGCAACATCGGCTGGGAAAATGGACCTGAAGGCAACAAAGGTATAAAACTTCTCAGAAATGTACTGGGTGGTTTGCAGATTTATGACAATGTCCTCTTCTCGCAGGGTCGAGGCCTGGAGCCCAGATTCCATGATAATGGGCAGGTGATTAACAACACGGTATTCGGAAACAACGCGCAAGGCATTATCGCCAGTGCTGATATCGGTTCCTCAGCGATTTCTGTTGTGAATAACCTTTCGTTCCATAATGGTAGTTCGGATATAGCGGTTGGAGATAGTTTTACCAATGAAAACAACTGGACTGAGGATGACGATGGAATACCATCGGTCGTAAACCCGGATTTTAGCAGCTCAGATATCATTACCGATTGCCGTGCCAGGCCGACAGCGATTACGAACAATCATCAGTGCTACAACTATATTTTCAATCAGGTAAAAACCGCTCTCTCACCGCAAGCGGGTAGTGGTCTGATCGATGCGGGGGCCCTGGTTTCCGGATTGCATTGCACAAGAGCCGATGACGACAACGACGATCCGATGCGGCTTGAAGCGGATTGTCGTCATTGGCGTGGTGGGGCACCGGATATTGGCGCTTACGAATATGGTGAAACGCACCTAAACCCGCCAATGCCCCCCGTTCTGCTAGATGTGAAGTAGTCTCAGGATTCAATCTGGCACCTGCATAGGCAGGTTCAAGGCTACAAGAATGTCCTTGATCAAGGTCCACCCCAATGGTATTTCCTTCGGATGCGACTCACAGGAAATGGTAAGCCCTTCTCAAGAATCACAATCCAGCATAAGGACACACTTACACTCCTAAACAATCTGAGTCTAGTGGTGAGGTCGCCAGGATTGGGTCCGCCCCAACCCTGGCCAAGAACACGACACTAGGCGCTTCGCCGCCGCCCGAATCCTACCAGCAGGCCAAGACCGGACAGCAGCAGCCATCCTGCAGCAGGCAGAGGAACCGCAGTCAGACCCAACCGGGCGATGTCCTGTCCGTTCGGATTCTCGATGTAGGTGACATACCACTCGAATCCCTGATTCATGGAGACCACCGACGAGAATTCGCCTAACAGGATGTCGGTTAACAGGATATCGAAGGTCTGGCTCTGCTCGGGCAGGAAACCATCCGTTAGGTAGACATTCAGCGTACCATCCAAGGTGCTTTCACCGGTGACGGAGAGCAGATCGAAGGTGTTCGATCCCCCGAGTTCCACATTGAAGATGGAGGAGGATTCCATGAACAGATCGCCGTCCACGGTCAATGAGCCAATGCCATCTCCGGGGTTGATCGATCCCGCATTCGTGAAGGTGAAGTTCTGACCCGGGTCAATGATCCCGTCGCCGGTGAACAATCCCTGGGTGTTATTACGGATATCGCGCAAACTGCTCATGTGGGCACCGCTGGCGACACGGATCGATCCGTCATTGGCGAACTCCAGACCCGTCGCATTCAGTGTGCCTTGCTGCACATCGATGTGACCGTTGTTGGTGAGATTTGACGTGGATATGGTTTGGGTATTATCCACGGTGTTGACGGTGATAGTGCCGTTGTTTATGAAACTGCCAGAGCCAGTCTGAGAGCGAGTCTCACCGCTGATATTGAATTGGGCGCCACTCTCGTTGACCAGGGTCGAGCCGGTGTTGAGCAGACGTAAACCACCTGAGGTCCAGGTACCGGTTTGTCCACCGGCGTTGACCAGGGTGCGATTCTCGCGGAGGTCCATGAAGCTGCCATTGATGAGCAGCCCGCCCTCGGCGCGGGTGGTGCCATCGCCGGACTGGACGCCGCCGCTGAGGGTCGTTAACCCGCTGGCGGTCAGGGTGCCGAGGCCGCCGAGGGTTCCTCCGGTCTGGGTGAGACTCCCTGTGGTGGCGGTGGTATTGAAGTGGACGGTGTTGCCTTCGACCCGGGTACTTGTGGCGGAATAGGCGCCGTTGATGGAGAAGTTACCGGCCCCACTGGTCAGACTCGTGAAGCGGACTTGCTCGGCGTCGATACTCGATGTATTGGTGAAGGTCTGGGTGCCTCCACTGAAATTGAGTATGCCGTCGGCATCGCTGGTAAAGGCGCCGGTATGAGCCCCCGCGCCACCGATGCGCAGTTCACCGGTCTGTGCGTTGACAGTGCCGTCATTGGAGAACTGACTGGCGAGGGTGACCTGTTGCAGGACGTCGCTCAGGGCGACGTTGATCTGGCCCTGATTGTCGAACAGGCCGGCCCCGTTAAGCGTCTGGTTGTCGGCGGAGATATTGAACTGAGCGCCGCTCTCATTGATCAGGGTCGAGCCGGTGTTGAGCAGGCGTAGCCAACCCGCTGTCCAGGCACCGGTTTGTCCGTCGGCGTTGACCAGGGTGCGGTTCTCGCGGATGTCCATGAAGCTGCCGTTGATGAGCAGCCCGCCCTCGGCGCGGGTGGCGCCATCGCCGGACTGGACGCCGCCGCTGAGGGTCGTTAACCCGCTGGCGGTCAGGGTGCCGAGGCCGCTGAGGGTTCCTCCGGTCTGGGTGAGACTCCCCGTGGTGGCGGTGGTATTGAAGTGGACGGTGTTGCCTTCGACCCGGGTGTTCGCGGCGGAATAGGCGCCGTTGATGGAGAAGTTACCGGCCCCACTGGTCAGACTCGTGAAGCGGACCTGCTCGGCGTCGATACTCGATGTAGCGGTAAAGGTCTGGGTGTGTCCACTGAAATTGAGTATGCCGTCGGCATCGCTGGTGAAGACGCCGGTATGGGTCCCCGCGCCACCAATGCGTAGTTCACCGGTTTGTGCGTTGACAGTGCCGTCATTGGAGAATTGACTGGCGAGGGTGACCTGTTGCAGGGCGTCACTCAGGGCGACGTTGATCTGGCCCTGATTGTCGAACAGGCCGGTCCCGTAAAGCGTCTGATTGTCGGCGGAGATATTGAACTGAGCGCCGCTCTCGTTGACCAGGGTCGAGCCGGTGTTGAGCAGGCGTAGCCCGCCTGCTGTCCAGGCGCCGGTTTGTCCGTCGGCGTTGACCAGGGTGCGATTCTCGCGAATGTCCATGAAGTTGCCGTTGATGAGCAGCCCGCCCTCGGCGCGGGTGGTGCCATCGCCGGACTGGACGCCGCCGCTGAGGGTGGTTTGTCCGCTGATATTCAGATTACCCGCTCCGCTCAGGGTGCCGTTACTTTGGTTCAGGCTCTGCACCGTCTGGCCTGTATTCTGGGTTACTGAGCCTGTTCCAATGGTTGCATTGTCCGCGGTTGAGGGATAGCTTCCTGGGCAGCCTGTCCAGTTGGTGTCGGTCCAGTTTCCAATTCCTCCACCCCATGTGCAATCCAATGCCGAGACGGGGAGGGAGAGTGAGATACTGAATGCGAAGTAGGTGCCAAGGAGGGCGGTTTTGGCATTATTGTGCTTTTTTTCTGAAGGCATGAGGGTTCTCCGTGCTGTGCCGAATCCTTTGTGAAGTGTATGAGGGGATTGATTCTCTAGTGATTGGGTGTTCCAGTTGAACTTCTGATTAGCGATGCATATGGATACTGAAAGCTACAGTATTGCTGTATCAGAGGCTTGTCATATTTTTTGATTATTATCAGCTTGTCTCTGAATCTATCAGATTTATCCGAATGGGAATATTTTAGTTTTATTTCAGAGATGTTCCGTGACGCAAATCTTGAGGTCCAGAGATATGACTGTGATTTGTCAGCCACCCACTCTTTGCTAAAGTAGATGGAATCGTTTAAGTGGGTGGCTGGTGGGTTCATGGTTTGGGTGGAGTTTAGCCTATTGAAAAGTATTTTATTTTCTGACTACTCTCAGCAGCCCAATCAATCCGGAGGCGAAAAGCCAGACGGCAGCGGGAACAGGAACAGGATTAGGGGGTGGGGCCCTGTCGAGTGGGCAATCACCATAGGTGCATGCTAACTCCAGATAATAGCTACCGGTATTGTTTAACCCTGAGTCCGAGAGCGCCATGAAGTAAAGCCCATCTTCAATAAGGGCGAGGCTGGCAGTGACCGAGCAGCTGTGATAACTGTCGGCGGAACAATAACTATCAAAAAGCGCTGGTTCACCCGATGGCGCCCAAATCTCTAAATGTGAATCCAGATTGTTGGTTAACCCATCCACGCTGACGCTGATTCCAGAGCCGTTGGCGCCCCAAAAACCGAATACATCATAATCCCCCGCATGGCCTAGAGTGTCGCTGACTAGGCTGTAGTAGCCGAGGCCGTCCCAATTGTTGCCAGCTGGATCGGAGGGTGGAACAAGATCCAGGTGCATGGTGTAACTGCCGCCATTGTTCGCCCCAGAATCAGAGATGTTGAAGTAATAGGTGCCAGTTGTGCTGATAGACTCACTCAACTGTGTACTGCAAGTATGATAACTGTCCGCACCGCAGTATGTAGAGTTAAGCACAGTACCTGTGGAATCGCGTAGTTCTATTCTTGAGTCAAAGTTATTTGTATGACCGGCGGCCACAATGCGTACCGAGTCCCCGGCTACAGCGTTAAAACTGTAGCTACCGGTACCCGTCGATGCCACCGACGAGTTGATCGTGTGATCTCCATAAGTCACCGGGATGACTCCCCCAGCCGAGGCATCCACCGAATATTCGATGGTCGATCCATAACCCGTTTGCGTAACAACCAAGCCGACGAGTGCCGTGGTCCATGTCACAATGCCTTGTTTCATCTTCATTACTTCAATCTCCTTATTTTTACGTAACTGCGATTTCTCGCGATCCTTGGACACGCTTAAGCAGAGGAAGTGTAAATCCCACTCTGACTCAACGGGTCTAAGGAGTGGAAACTCTGCCTATCAAGTGCAGAGGTTGAAAAGTAATTGATTGGAGTGGCGGGATAGGCGACAGATGCCAAGATGGATACAACCCGGGTAATGGGTGTAGCCACCTGTAGTGACCGGTATAGCCCCTTTGTTGCCATGTGGAGCATATAAAAACCCCTTTAGCATCCTGGTATTTTGTGGGAATTTAACACCTGAATGGTCAAATTTCAATTTGTTGTTGGGGTATAAACAGTCGAGACCGTTTTATGTCGGAAGGTGATTGGGGTTTTGAACAGTGTAATTTGGCATGGCTTTGTTCGTCACCCAGATTCCGCAGTGATTACGCCATGGAGGAGGGCATACCTTTGAGATTTCCCAGTATGCGCGGGCATGTCTTCCCGTTCGATCAGGTTTGTCGGCTACAGCCTTGCAGATTAATGCGAGTCGTTGGTTAATTCTTTTTCCAAGGCCCTCAGGGTCTGACTATGTTTCATTGCGAGTATGTAGAAGATTGGGGCGTACTGAGCCTTGGAAAATAGCTCCCGAATTTAAGCAATTCATAACATGCAATTACAATTTATTTTACGGGATGCTTGTCTGGTTAAGCATTGAGAATGACTCACCCATGAACGCCGACTCTCATGGGTTGATGATGTGCTTAGTTTAATCTGGAATTTACACTAATTACCGCAATTTCAAAGGGATATTCGCGTATATTCGATTGAACTCGTATTTGTAGTAATTAGCGTAAATTTCGGGTTAGTCCTGACCAGGGTGTCCGTACTTGGGGATGGAGCAAACTGTCAGGCAAACATTTACGATCTTTTTAGGGCACCGATTAAGCCGAGGAGCCCAGATCCAAAAAGAATAAATGTCGCTGGCAAAGGAACGACCTGCACACTGGACTCACTGAGTAGTGTGGGTGAGATAAGATTGCCGTCACTGGCCCATGGATTAATGACGGATTCTGAAAGGCCAAAATTCGATATCCCTATTCCGACAGCAATAAACTCAATACTTGCAACAGTGAAATCCCCAGAGCGACCGGGAAAGTCAGAGACGATGACATCGAATAATGCCCCATTCTGGTTGTCGATCACTCCAGTGTTATTGAAAAATGTCCAGGTTTGAGTATCGTCGATACTGACATTGGTTGCAGCAATAATGTTTGGGTCGTATGTAAGGTTGAAACCGCCGCCCTGAGTAATTGGGAAGTCAGAACCAACGATCTCGACGGTGAAGGCCTCGCCGATACTTACAGTATTTGGTGCGCTTGTTTGTACGCTTGCGGCGGTGACAAGATTAGGCATCAGCAGGGTTGCGATGCTAATGAGGAAATATTTCATGGCGTTCTCCATTTCTCTGCTGTCCACATTCTACAGTCTGTGTTGAGGTTCAGGTCATTGTGCGGGAGTGAATCCAGCAGTTTGAGGTGTTAGAGAAAAAAACGTTCTCATGATGCCAAGGTCAAGCGAGTTAATGGTGCTATCGCCATTTAGATCCGCATCGGGATTGAAATTGGGTTGTGTGTCGTGACTGAGAAAAGAAATCTTGAGTAATCCCAGATCCGTCGAATTGACGAGTCCGTCATTGTTGAGATCGGCATCGCATAGATTCCCCACACCATCAGCATCAGTGTCAAGTTGAGAATTATTTCCGGAATCTGGAATGAGAGGGCCATTGGCTGCATTTATGCAGTTATCCTGATAATCTGGAATTCCATCATTATCAGTGTCGAGAGGATATAAGTCGGGTATCCTTTCGCTTCTGTATCCTAACATTACGGAGCCTGGTGTTTCATTGTAAATTGCAACCTCAAATACTATATCAGCTTCATCAGTATGTTCGGTTTCAATGATTCGAGTGTGAGTATGTCCCATTCCAAGAGAGTTGCTGTATTCGCCTGAGACATATGTAGTGTCGGCATATGTTATAAGTACATTGCCCGTATTCTTCATCCAGTCTGTATCACCTCTCGATCCTGAATAAATTAGCTGATCTGATTGTCCTTTAAACTCCCAAACTTGTTGAATTTCCATGCTTTGTTCGTCTATGGAGTACTCAACGGCCCTGCTATAGCTGTCGATGGAGGCTTGTGGAGTTTTTCCATCAAATGGAATCGCTCGTTTGTTTCCATTGTCGAACATGAGAATGCTTCCTGAGGGTGATATTGCAGGAGCGTGCTGATGGTACTGCCATTCAAAGTTCAAGCCAATGGGGGTTAACAAGTAAGGTTGTAGCTTGGGTGGCCAGTTAGAGTGATCACCTAAGATCCAATGTATCTCGCCTGTTGATTTTGAAAACTTCACCACGGCATCTTGATGCCGGACAGATACGATAATTGAATCATCGTTTGATACTTCTAATACGGCGTTAGCATGACTCCAGTCTGCGCTGTCATCGGGAAGCTTGAAGAGCGAATAGTAACCAATTCGAGTGGGGTCGAGTATGTCGGTTAGATTCCACTGATTCAGTAGAGTGCCGTTTGATGAAAATTCAACAACGGGGGTATCACGTATTAGTGTGCTTTGATTGAGTGCGTTCGGATCAGTGTAGTTTATGGGGTATGATTCTACTTCAACTTGATCGTTTGTTAAACTGAGTATTTTTCCGGAACCCTCAAAGAAAATATCGTGATGAATCGCGGAAGCCTCAAGATTAATCGTGTTTATAATATTTCCCAGTAGATCTATCTCGACTATGTGAGTTCCATTGTTGTAATGAATATGTCCGTTTGATAGCTGTCCCATATGACTCGACCCGAGTGTTGAGTACCAAACAACATCTCCTGTATTGTCAAGAATGATTGAGTATATAGGGAGGTTTGAGTCAGGTGGTAGAGTATTAGTTTGGGTTGGCATTTTTCGTGAGAATTTGTCAATCAGTGTGTATCCCGGTTCCATTCTGGAAGGTTCGCTAACACTAACAGAAATTGTAGGAAAGTCATCTGGCAATGAATCTGTAACTGCTTGAAGTGCTGGAGAGATTGTTATGTGATTGTTATCTTCACCGGTGGCGGTTAGTTCTACGGAATAAGCGTTATCTGGCTTGAGTCCGAGAATAGGTATATCGTGCTGAGTCATGTATTGTGAAAATTCTCTAGTCCAACTCTCTACGCCATTACTGATATGGGCTGTAACACGAGCGGGAATGTCTGTTTCGAATTGGACGATGGCGGCAAGAGGCGTTGTACCATTGGGGTTCATTGTAAGGGTGGGCGATTGAATTATTTCAAGTGCTGTCGCTTGTGATGACGATAAAATGATTGACATGATTAAGAACGATTTACCATAGGAGATGGTATTTTGCAGTAGGCTAGATGTTTTGAGGTGATCGGTTTTCCATGAGTTTTGTAACCTTGAGTTTAACATCGTTTAGACTCCCTTTTGGTGCCTCAATATATTAATTTGAAAGCGGTTTGTTTGCGATTTCCATTCAAATTTACAATTAGAAATTGAAGTTGTTGTGTCATATCGATACTACTATGTAAGTTTGTATTCTTCAGTGTTTAAATGGCGAAGCCTTATCATATCTAGGTGGTTGGCTTGTTGGTCTCTACGCTTTATGTCTTCCTTGTCGCTGTTGAGAAGCACGACGTGTTTGAGTCGTTTGTTTTCAGCGTTAAACGTCTCTGCATCTGATTGAGAGAATTCAATCTCTTCGCCTTGTTTGACATAGGCTCTATCATACCCGAGATTATCCAATATATTTCCGGCGATCGATTCAAAAATAACAATATCACCTCGACTGGCTTCTGTTAAAAACTTTTGTGAGTTGTTTTTGATTACGGGTTGAGTAAGGCTGTTCCATAAGCTACTCGATTTTGCGGATCGAGATGCTTCCTCGCTACGATGAAATTCTAAGATGGCTTCATCATATTCAACCCCAAGAAATCTGCATAATCTTTTTGTGCTGTATTCGGTGTTGTTGGTTAATTCTTCATACGAAATTGAGAAAAATCGGGATGAACTAATTCTGTCGCGTAGGTCAAGAGCTATTGACTGAGTTTGAGCCCAGTTCGTGGCGATATTGAACACATGTTTTTCACCTACAACAGCTTTTTGAAAGGATAGTGCTACGTCGCGGCCATCACGATAGAGATAAATATATCGTGGGTTATCAAAATATCTTTCAATCTCTTCAATGTATGCAATGTTTTCTAGGCTTTTGCAGCACCAACTTTTTGCTCCCCAGGATTCTTTGCAAATATCGTATGCAGCACCATAAAGGGCAACTAGCGAGTTTTCCCTGCATTTCGATATCATTTCGTCTCGATCAAGAATTACTCCCTCCCAAGGCACTGGGTTTAATTCGATCAATCTACAAACATCCTCTGCGAGTTGCTGAAAGCTATCTGTCTTAGTAAGATCTCCATACTGATCTATCAGGGGGGTCATCCTCTTTAGAATGTGTGGTGGATGTGGCGCAGCAATGTCGTCTAGCTGGTTTAGCATCAAGCGAAGAAGATTTGATCCTGATCGTTGAGTGCCAATTATGAAAGTTGGTTGATTTTCCATGTCCATATCTCCTGTCTGTAATAATTAATATGACGGGTTATCCCTGATTGTTGTAACGTTGTTAAGTAACTATGGTTATCCTCGCAAAAATCGTGTCATTAGATTCAGCACTAAAATGCAGATCTATGATGTTTTTAATAAAGAAGAAATCCTGTTAGTCCGGAAAGTGGGATAATGATTGCAACCTCTAGGCGAAACTTGAGTATTGCCGCAATGGATAATGTGAAAATGACTACTGATATCCAGTTTGGTTCGGCGGTTGAGGCAACTACCGTTGAGGCTGCGCCAATCATACCGATCACCCCTGCTCTTATGCCTCTCATTGAGGCCTTGATTGCCTGAGAGTCCTTGATGCGATCTAAATATTTTGTACAGAATGTCATCAATAGTGCGGGGGGTGTGAATATTCCTATGGTTGCGGCAGTGGCCCCGAGTAATCCTGCTAACTTATAGCCAATAAATGCTGCGCTAATCAGTATAGGCCCCGGCGTGACTTGCCCAAGAGCGATACCATCGATGAACTCTTTATGTGTAACCCAACCATACCCGTCTACAACAATTTCCTGGATCAAAGGGATAAATACAAAGCCGCCACCAAATAAAATCAGACTCATTCCAGCAAAGGTGACAAGTATTTTGAAAATCATTGTCAGATCGGTGCAGAGTATTGGTGCTGTGCCTGCAATGATTGGTGCTGGGTTAATGCTTAGTAGGTTTTTAGCGCGTTCGCTTTTTACGCTCGTATCAGATCTGATGTCTTTTTCTTCGCTGCTCGAATGATGGTTTTTGGGCTTTCTATAAACCAAGTATCCGATCAGTCCAGACAAGAAGATGACGCTCAGAGTAGCGGAAAACCCGCCTATGCTAATAAGTGCTATAAAAGAAAGGATGGCGATGACCTGGGATGAGGTGTCTGTTAAATTCTTGCGGCCCATGTTCCAAGCGGATGCGACAATAATCGCAGATACTGCAGGAATAAATCCTTTGAAAAACATGTTTACTGAGGGTATTTCGCCCCAGGTAAAATAGCTATAACTAAGTATGATTATGAATATGAAAGTCGGGATGGTAACGGCGGTGGTGCAGACTAATGCGCCTATGCCTCCTCGTAGCTTGTATCCAACATAGGCGACAACATTCATTGCTACAGGACCGGGTAGAACAGTAGCTAAGGACACCCCATCGAGCATCTCCTCTTGAGTGAGTAGCTTGTTTCGCTCGACAATGTAGTTTTGAACTACAGAGATAAGCGCCATGAATCCACCAAAGGCGGTGCTACCGATTTTCAAAAATGTCCAAAATAGCGAGATATGGCTGATATTGTTAGTATTTGATGACATGGCTATTTACATTTAGGGCACAAACAAAGCGAAATCGAGAAAGTGCTGAATAACGATCCAACTCTTCTGCAAACAAGCGGTGTTTATTGAGTTGAGCAGTGTTTCTTAGAAGAGGCGCATTCTTCTGATTAATGCCAACACTTGGATATCGTGACGGACTACATATCAATATATCGGCTGCGACATTTGATACAGAAAAACACGCTCTAATTATCAGGGTCCAATGTGCTTGATACCGTTGCTTAGGTTATGAACGGCACATGCATGCCCTGTTTCATTACGAGTAAATCTGATTATATTGTACGCAACTCATTGAGCTTTACGGCCAATGGTACAAAAAAGAAAGTTGTGTAATAAAGAAAAATAATTAAGCGATGATCTTTGCCTTGCGCAGATGATGGAAATAAAACCACCGTCAAAGCTGATCGGTAACTCTCATATTATCTTCTGCAGAATTTCTTTAACATTTTTGAGTGATGTCGGAAAACTCACCTGTGTCTTGGTGAATTTCCAAGAGCCTTGCTGAGCTTTATCACGAGTATGTAGAACAAAGGTACGAAGAAGATCGCCAGGAAGGTCGCGGAGAGCATTCCGCCAATAACCCCGGTACCAATAGCCTGACGGCTTACCGCGCCGGCACCGGTGCTGGTGGCCAATGGCAGCACTCCCAGGATGAAGGCCATGGAGGTCATAATGATGGGTCTCAAACGCATGCGTGCCGCTTCCAATGCGGATTGAGTCAGGTCCATGCCCTGGTCGTACAGTGCTTTGGCAAATTCGACGATCAGGATGGCATTTTTCGATGACAGGCCGATGGTGGTCAGCAGGCCTACCTGGAAGTAGATGTCGTTGTTCAAGCCTCTCAGGGTGGCAGCAAGCAGGGCGCCCATGACGCCCAAGGGTACCACCATGATCACCGAGAAGGGTACGGTCCAGCTCTCGTACAGGGCGGCGAGGCAGAGAAACACCACCAGCAGTGAGAGTGCATACAAGGCTGGTGCCTGAGCACCCGCCAAACGTTCCTGGAACGACATACCGGTCCATTGGATGCCGACCCCCTTGGGGAGTTTCGGTAACATCGCTTCGATACCCCGCATGGCGTCACCGGTGCTGAAACCCGGTGCGGCTTGTCCCTGGATGTTCAGTGCGGGCACTCCGTTATAGCGTTCCAGGCGGGGAGAGCCGTAGTCCCAGCGGGTCGAGGTGAAGGCGCTGAAGGGCACCATTTCATCCTTACCGTTGCGCACATACCAGTACTGCAGGTCACGTGGCAACATCCGGTAGGGGGCATCCGCCTGGACATAGACCTTTTTGACCCGACCCCGGTCGATGAAGTCGTTTACGTAGCTGGAGGCCCAGGCGATACTCAGGGTTTTGTTCACCGCGTCCACGTCCAGACCCAGCGCCTTGACCTTCTCGTAATCGATGTCGATGCGGAAGATCGGTACGTCCTCCATACCGTTGGGGCGTACCCGGGTAAAACGCTCATCCTTCGAGGTCATACCCAGGAGTTGATTGCGCGCGCCCATCAGCGCATCGTGGCCGATGTTATTACGATCCTGAAGCATCAGGTCGAAGCCGGAGGCGGTGCCCAGCTCCGGGATCGGCGGCAGGTTGATGGGGAAAATGATGGCGTCCTTGATCTGCGAGAGCCCGCCAAAGGCCCGGCCGATCACCGCATTAGCGGAGTGGGCAGGGTCCTTGCGCAGATCCCAGTCTTTGAGCCGGACAAAGGAAAGTCCCATGTTTTGGCCCTGACCGGCAAAGCTGAAACCGGCCACGGTGAACAGGGAATCCACCTCTTCCTGGGCAAGAAAGTAGTCCTCGATCTGTTTCATGACTTCCACGGTCCGGGACTGGGTGGCGCCGGTGGGCAGTTGCACGAAGACGAACAGTACCCCCTGATCCTCCTCCGGGAGAAATGCGGTGGGCATGCGCACATAGAGGGTGCCCAGGCCGATGATCACGGCCAGGTAGACGATCATCAGCCGGACCGGACGTTTGAGTATCCCGCCGACACCCTTGATGTAGCCCCGGTTGGCCCGGGTGAAGCTGCGGTTGAACCAGCCGAAGATACCCCCCATTTTGTCATGATCCCCTCGGTGCATCGGTTTCAGCAGGGTGGCGCAGAGGGCCGGGGTGAGAATCAAGGCGACCAGAACCGACAGCACCATGGCGGAGACAATGGTCAGGGAGAACTGGCGGTAGATGGCTCCGGTGGAGCCGCCGAAGAAGGCCATGGGTACGAACACCGCGGAGAGCACCAGGGCAATACCCACCAGGGCGCTGGTGATCTGCCCCATGGATTTCCGGGTGGCTTCCCGGGGCGGCAGTTCATCCTCTTCCATCACCCGTTCCACGTTCTCCACCACCACGATGGCGTCGTCCACCAGCAGGCCGATGGCGAGCACCAGGCCGAACAGGGTCAGAGTGTTGATGCTGTAACCGAAGGCGGCCATTACCCCGAAGGTGCCCAACAGGACGATCGGTACGGCGATCGTCGGAATCAGGGTGGCGCGCAGACGCCCGAGAAACAGGAAGATGACCAGAAAGACCAATACCACGGCTTCCACCAGGGTGGTGACCACCTCTTTCATGGAGATGCGGATGAAGGGGGTGGTGTCGTAGGGGTAGACCACCTCGAGCCCTTCGGGCATGAAGTCCCGCAGACCGTCGATGGTGTCACGCACCGCCTGGGCGGTATCCAGGGCATTGGCGCCGCTGGCCAGCTGAATCGCCAGGCCGGTGGCCGGCATGCGGTTGTAGCGGCTGGTCACGCTGTAATCTTCGGCGCCGAGTTCCACCCGTGCCACATCCTTGAGCCGCACCTGGGAGCCGTCGGAGTTGACCTTGAGCAGGATGTTCTCGAATTCATCCGCGTGCTCCAGACGGGTCTGGGAGATGATGGTGGCATTGAGTTGTTGGAACGCCACCGAGGGGGATCCGCCCAACTGTCCGCTGGTCAGCTGGCTGTTCTGCGTCGAGATGGCCGATGTCACGTCCACCGGGGTCAGGCCGAAGGCGGTCAGTTTTTCCGGCTGCAGCCAGATGCGCATGGCGTACTGGGAACCGAACACCCGGATGCTGCCGACCCCCTGGGTTCTGGAGAGGGGGTCCTTGAGTTGGGTGATGGCGTAATCCGCCAGATCGGAACGGGTCATACTGCCGTCGGTGGAGACCAGGCCCACCACCATCAGAAAACCCCGGGTGCTCTTGGTGACGCTGACCCCCTGCTGCTGTACGGCCAGGGGCAGCAAGGGCTCGGCCACGGAGAGCTTGTTCTGCACCTGAACCTGGGCGATGTCGGGGTCGGTTCCCGCGGTAAAGGTGAGGGTGATGGTGGCGGAGCCGGAACTGCTACTCTGGGAGGAGATATACAGCAGGTTGTCCAGACCGGTCATATTCTGCTCGATGATCTGGGTGACGCTGTCCTCCAGGGTCTTGGCGGAGGCGCCGGGATAGCGGGCGGTCACGCTGATGGTCGGAGGGGCGATGCTGGGATACTGCTGTACCGGCAATTGCATGATCGAGAGTGCACCCGTGAGCATGACAACCAGGGCAATCACCCAGGCGAAGATAGGCCGATCGATGAAGAAGTTGGCCATCCGGGTTACTCCTGAGCGGGTTTTGCCGACGCGGCGGGATCGACGGGGTTGACTTGCGCTCCCTCCTGAATCTTCTGCAGGCCTTTCACCACCACCCGATCACCTTCGTAAAGACCCTCGCGCACCAGCCATTTGTCCTCTACGGCCTGGATCAGCTTGATCTCACGGTTCTCGATCTTGTTTTCAGGCCCCACCAGCATGGCGGTGGTCTTGCCGTTCGGTTTGATGGTGACCCCCTGTTGCGGCACCAGGATGGCCTTTTCGAAGTGTTGGATGATCACGTCCGCGCGCACGAACATACCCGGCAGCAGCAACCGCTGTTCATTATTGAACAGCGCCCGGACATTGATGGTGCCCGTGCCTTCATCCACGTGGGTATCAGAGGACTGTAACTGGCCGATCTCATCATAGGGTGTGCCGTCTTCCAGCTTTAGATGAACATCGTGGGTGATCGATTCGCCCTGGCGACGCATGCGCAATAGGGCCGAAGCCGGCTGTTGAATATCCACATAGACCGGCGAGAGCTGGCGGATGGTCGCCAGGGCTGTCTGCTGCTGAGCCGACACCAGGGCGCCTTCGGTGACGTTCGAGCGGCTGATTAGCCCGGAGATCGGTGCGGTAATGTGGGTATAGTCCAGGTTGATCCGGGCGCTCTGTACCGCGGCCCGGGCCACCTGGATCTGTGCCTTTGCCTGCTTCCATGAGGCCTCGGCATCATCCGCATCCTGTTGGCTGATCGCCTTGGTGGCACGCAGTTCGCGGTATCGTTCGGCCTTGAGCCGCACACTCTCGGCGTTGGCTTCGGCGACCGCCAACTCACTCTTGGCTCGGTTGAGTTCCGCCTGGTAGACCGCGGGGTCGATCTGGTAGAGCTGATCGCCGCTTTTAACTTCCGCACCCTCCTCGAAATCGCGTACGAGGATGATGCCATTCACCTGGGGACGTATCTCCGCAATACGGTAAGCGGATACCCGGCCCGCATAGGTCTCCTTGAGATCGAAGGTTTGGAGTTTGATGGTCACGATCTCAACCGAGGGTGGTGGCTTGGGTTGTCCACCCTGGGATTGGGTGCCAGCGGATTTGTCGCAGCCGTTCAGTAGCAGGCTGGCGGTCATTCCGGCCAGAGCAAATAGTATGGTACGGGAGACTGAGCGGAATCGGGTCATGGAACACCTGGCGCAAGGGGTTTTACATACACAAGTGTTTGTATAATAGTAATCAACACCAAAGCTTGTAAACTGTTTGTATCGACTATTTTTGGGATAAGTGTTTGCGACGCACGAAAGAAGAGGCCGAAATCACTCGGCAGAAGATCATTGAAGCCGGGCTGCGGCTGTTTTCCCGTCAGGGCGTGAGTGCCACCAGTCTGGTGGAAATCGCCAATTCCACAGGTGTCAGCCGGGGAGCGGTCTACTGGCATTTCAAGAACAAGTGGGAGCTTTTCGAGGCGATCCTGTCCCGTTATTCCGCGCGGATGGATGAACTGGCGGGGGCGGGCCAGCGGGAATCCGAATCCGATCCCCTGGGACGGTTGTCGGAGTTGTTGCAGTTTATCTTTGTCAATGTGGCGACGCAGGAGGACTTTCGCAATATCTTCAAGATCATCCTGCATGAGCGATTCATGCGCCGGGAGCAGGAGGTTCCGGAGCGCATCCGGGAACTTGTAGACAAGTCCCTGGAAGACAAAATCAGGACTCTGGACAATGCCAAGCGCAAAGGTCAACTGCCCGCCGACCTGGATGCAAAGGCCGGTGCCCAGGTGATCCACGTGATGGTCGAGGGGTATGTGCAGAGCTGGATTCAGAACCCTGGGGAGTATGATTTATCTGACCAGTCCGGCCGCTTTGTCGACGCAATCTTCAGTGTACTGAGACACAGCCTTAAAGTGATTCGACATTAAGTCCATTTGCGCAAATTAGCGGTGATTGGCGTATATTTGCGGTTCGATTATCAAGCAGGACTCGCGGATGACCTTTACCTTCTATTGGCACGACTATGAGACCTGGGGGGCGGATCCACGCAGGGACCGGGCCTGTCAATTCGCCGGAATCCGCACGGACCGGGATTTCAACATCCTGGGGGAACCCCTGGTCATCTATAACCGACCGACCGATGACATGCTGCCCCAGCCGGAGGCCTGCATGATCACCGGCATCACCCCGGAAAAGGCGCTTCAGGAGGGGGTGATCGAAGCGGAGTTCATTCGCCGGATACACCGGGAACTGTCTCAACCGGACACCTGCGGAGTCGGCTACAACAGCCTGCGTTTCGACGACGAGGTGACTCGAAATACCCTGTATCGCAACTTTTATGACCCCTACGCGAGGGAGTGGCGCAACGGGGGTTCGCGCTGGGACATCATCGATATGGTACGGCTGACCCATGCATTGCGCCCGGAGGGCATCGAGTGGCCCCGCAACGACCAGGGTGTAACCAGTTTCCGCCTGGAAGCGCTGAGTGCGGTGAACGGGATCGAACACAGCGCTGCCCATGATGCCTTGTCCGATGTGCATGCCACCATCGGGCTGGCACGCCTGATCAGCCAGCGACAGCCCAGACTGTATGACTATCTGTTGAACAGCCGTGCCAAGCAGGTGGTTGCGGAACGACTCAACCTGCAACAGTGCGAGCCGGTGCTGCATGTATCCGCCATGTACCCCGCGGCCCGGGGCTGTATCGCCATGGTGATGCCCCTGATTCGGCATCCGCTCAATCCCAATGGCGTGATCGTCTATGACCTGGGGGAGGATCCCGAGGCCTTTTTCGACCTGAACCTGGAGCAACTGCACACACGACTCTACACACCCGTGGCGGAGCTCCCCGAGGGCGTGCGCCGGTTACCGATTAAAACGGTGCATATCAATAAATGTCCGGTCGTGGTTCCCCTCAACACACTCACTCCGGAGGCGGCCGAACGTTGGAGCATCGATGTAGAACAGGGCAGGCGGTATCGGGACCGGATCATGCAACAATCCGCTTTTCTCAAGGGTGTCGAAGCAATTCACGGGAACAGTGAATTCGAACCTGTCTCGGATCCGGATCTGGCGATCTATGCCGGGGGGTTCTTCTCCCGGGAGGATCGTCAGCGCATGGATCAGATACTCCGCTGCACGCCCGCCGAACTGGCCGACTACCCCCAGGTATTCGACGATCCGCGTTTGCCCGAAATGCTGTTTCGTTACCGGGCCCGCAACTGGCCGGAATCCCTGAGCGGGGTCGAACGGGAACACTGGGACGAGTATCGCCATGCAAGACTCACCCAGCGAGATGGGGGGGGCAGTATCACTCTGGATGAATACCTCCAGCAACTGGACCGCCTGGAGGAAGATCCCGGGTTAAGCGATGATCGGCGCGCTCTGATTCCCCAACTGCTGGAGTGGGCGGAACGGATCGCATCGGTGTGAGCCGCACTGTATCGCGAATGCGGCGCACAGAGCCCGTGTCGCCGCACCCGAGTGACGACTCAGATTTTCAATCTTTTATCCAACTCTGAAGCGCCTCGATGATCGCCTTGGCCTGATCCCGGCTCGAGATGTTGAATTTGCTTTTCTGCATATAGTCACCACTGCGCTTTTGGTAACGGCGGATGGTGTATTTGTCAGGACCGTACTGCTCCTTGCTCCTGTCCCAATCCTGGTAACGAAACAGGATGGTGGTCCAGGCACCTTTCGAAAGGATGACCTTGTCGAGTTCCTTGACGACATCGATGCCGTCTTCTGTATAGGTAACGCTGAGTTCTTCGGGTGTGGATGCCATGTCGGTGTGAAAATCCTTGGTTTGGGTTGGGAAAAAATCTCAGTAGGTCTCCTGCGCTCCAAACTGGCGCAGAAGCTTCACGATATCCGGCTTGTGGCGGGCGATCGCCAGGGCCAGGGGGGTGAGCGACGCCTTGTTGCTGATATCCAGCCGGGCGCCCCGGTTGATCAGATACTTCACCACCACCCGCTGGTCATTGAGAATCGCAATATGCAGGGGGGTATTGCCATCCTCGTCCTGGCTGTCGAGGCTGGCTCCGCGTTTGAGCAGGAAATCGATCACATCCCGATCCGCGCTTCCCAGACTGGCGGTGATGTGCAGGGCCTTGTCCGGTTTCAGCTTGGCGCCACTGTTCACCAGGAAGTCGGCGACAATGGTATTGCGTGCGATCAGCGCCTTCAACAGCGGTGTATGTCCCTGGTTGTCCTGTGCCTCGAGATTCGCCTGGTGCTTGACCAGGATACGGCTCATCACCAGGCTGTCTTTCTGCGCGGCGACGTGCAATGGCGTCAATCCCGCCGCGTCGGTTTGGTTGGGATCCGCCCCCCAGTAGAGATTGCGCTCAAGTTGATCGAGATCGCCGATGCTGACGGCTCGGGCCAGGGTGATGGTTGGTTCCGGCGGTTTGCTGCAGCCGTTCAGAAGGGCCAGACAGCAAACGAGTGTGATGAGCAATCGGTAAAACATAGCCAGGATAGTAAAGCCTTACGCCTGAGGCCTGCAAGATGGTGTTGAAAGATATTAACCCGGCAACCTAACCTATTGGGTTGCCGGGTTAATAGGATCCGGGTGTACTCCAGATTCCCAAATTCGGGCCGATAGGATTATTGATGGCGCATCGGTGTGTACCCGTTGCATCATCCGGGCGATGCAGGCAGTGAGCGCAGCTTCGCGATCTGCTTGAACGGTGATCTCGATAGCTGACCTGCGGTTTCGCGGGCTCTGTACCCAGGTTGTGTTCCCGCAGATGCCCGTCGCCAATAAACCCAAGATTTTGTATGGATCCCGCGCATCTATGTCATTCGCCCATCTCGTGATCAAGGTCTGTTACAGCCTGGAAAGGTCGGATCGTTACAAACGCTCCAAACAACGGGTCTATGATCTCCTGGAGAATCCCCACGCACCGGTTCGCCCCTATTTCGATATCACCCTGATCCTGCTGGTTCTGCTGAGCGTATGGTTGCTGATCTACGGGGTGCGGCATGAGATGGGGGGGTGGGTCAATCTGGTGGAACTCATCGCCGTCAGTGTCTTCATCGTCGAGTATCTGCTGCGCTTCTGGATATTCAACAACAGTCATCAGGTGGTTATTGAGCATTATGAAAAGGCGGAGTTCATCAACCAGCCGTTCCAGGTCTGGAGCGCCTTGTGGCAAGCCGTGATTCAGAAACTCCGTTATATGGTCCAGCCCATGGCCATCGTCGACCTGCTGGCGATCATCCCCAGCTATCGTCCATTACGATTCCTGCGGATTTTTCTCCTGTTCCGCCTGTTCAAGCTGTTTCGATACGCGCGCAGCATCAGCGAATTCGTCAAGGTGCTGTCGGAAAAACGCATTGAACTGCTGACCCTGCTCATCTTCATGGCGTTCATCACCTTCACCTCCGCCACCGCGATCTTCTTCTTTGAGGCGGAAGAGCGGGGCAGTGATGTCAACGGCTTCTTCGACAGCATCTACTGGGCCCTGGTCACCATGTCCACCGTGGGATATGGGGATATCACACCGCACACCACTGAAGGACGGATTGTGGCACTGATGCTGATTGTGGCCGGTCTCGGTGTGATCTCCTTCTTTACCTCGATCATCGTTTCGGCCTTCGGTGAGAAAATCGATGAGATTCGGGAGCATCGGATCCTCTCGGATGTGGAGCGCAGAAGCATCGATACGCTGATCTGCGGCTATGGCCGGGTCGGTCAGATGGTGGCGGACCGCCTGGCCATGGACAAGCGTACCTTCGTGGTGGTCGACCCCCATATCGAATCGATCAAGCTCGCAACCCAGCGCGGCTATCCGGCGGTAAAAGGGCATGGTGAGGATACGGAACTGCTCAGCCGGTTGGGCATCGGCTCGCGGATCCGCCGGCTGCTATGTCTGACCGGCGACGATGTGGTGAATGTCTACATCACCCTGACTGCCCGCCAACTCAACCCGGATATCGAAATCATCTCCCGTGCCAATCATCGGGAGAATGCCAGCAAACTGACCCGTGCCGGGGCTACCCATTGCGTGGCCCCGTATGAGGTGTTTGGCTTGATCGCGGCGGAGTATGCCGGTCAGCCGGTGGCCTTCGAGGCGGTTTACGGATTGCTTGCCGGACAATCCAATGAGGGTATCGAGGCGATACGGCTCAGTTCGGATCATCCCATGGCGGGACGCGCCTTGGGCGAGATGAATTTCAGAGCCCGAAAACTGATTCTGTTCGGAGTGATCCGGGAAGGGAGATGCGATCTAGAGTCCACGGTTTCAAATTTCCCCTTGCAGAACGGCTGTTTTTACTTCAATCCCGGGGCAGACTTCCTGCTTCAGGGCAATGACCTGTTGGTGTTGTTCGGCCATAAATACAGTGTGCTGCACCTGCGTGAAAGCCTGGATAAGGGGATCGTTTCATGAGCCACTATGAGACCTTGATATTCGGCTGCGGAGCCCTCGGCCATCAGGTGGGGCTTCAACTGACCGAGCGGGATATCGATGCCTATCTCTACAGCGACAACCTGGACGAAGTGGGTAAGATGGTTGCAAAGGGGTTGAATGCCGGGGTGTTGGACTATACCGATGATGACAAGTTACGCAGCGTGGGGATCGGCAGTTGGGTCAAGACCATTTTCTGCCTGTTCTCCGAGGAAGCGAAAAATCTCTTCCTGACCCTGTCCGTGCGTTCCCTCGATCCCGATCTGAAGATCATCTGCGTTTCGGAATCGACCGCCGCGAGCAAGCGTCTTAAGGCGGCGGGGGCGACCAAGGTGATCGATCCCTATGAGATCAGCGGACACCGGGTACACGAACTCATCGCCCGGCCCTATCTGGTGGAAATGCTCGAACACACCATGTACGGCAAGCAGATCGATATCGCCGAACTCGAAATTCCCGCGGACTCCGCCCTTTCCGGGGTGCGCCTGGATGAGCTCGAACTGGGCCAGCGATACAATCTGATCGTGCTTGGAGTGGTTGATCTCGAGTTGGGCAACCAACTGATCTTCTGTAACAACGGGATCGAGCACCACCTGGACCCCGGCGACATCCTTGTGGTGATCGGGCTGAAGGATGAGATCATCCGTCTGGAAAAGGATGTGGCGGAGAATCGTCTGGAACCCGAGCCGGGTTCAAGCACTCTCTAATATTAAATCAGGCGGGCATCAGTTTCAGCAGGTTCCCCATGGGTTGCGATACCTGAGACAGTTGCGCCGAAGCTGCACGGGCGGGATTTTCCGAGAACTGCTGGAGCAGATTGTCGAGTACGGAACGGGCCTGGGCGGAGGTTTCCAGAGTAACCCCGTTGGCACCACGGGTGTGCTCCAGCTGGTAGAGCTGGCGGGCATTTTCGATGTCGGGCGCGTCGCTGGTCTCGGTGACGCCTTCTGTGTCCCGTGACGGAGCTGGGTTTTGGCCGTTGACAGCTTCGGACCGACCGGGGTTGTGGGTTGTTCCTGCCCGATCTGTCGTGGTATTGACGGTTTTATTGCTGTTAATAGGATTGATCATATGTTTGGTTCCTGTTCAGACGGAAATTTGACGCCTCGGGGGTGTTCATTGGCTTTATTAACCTGTCTGCGAGAAATATGCCAAAAAAGGTAGCAAATGTGTTTTTCAGCGTATTTTAAACTCCTCAAGACCCGGCATAGCGCGCAGACGATGTCCCGTCCTGTTCCAGGCTGCGCTGGTGCCGCTGGTTTCGTTCTCCGAACGGCCTGGGTATTGCTCCTCCTCTGGAGTGGCACGCAGGTGGCGATGGCCTCATTGCCGGTGCTGGGTGAGGATCTGGAATATACGCTCAAGTTCCGTGGCTGGATTACCGGTTTTGTGGAACTGGATATCGCCAAACTCAATCTCCAGGTCGAGGGGCAGATGGAGGAGGTCATCGAGCGGCCAGCCTACGTGACCCGCATGTTTCTTACCACCGAGCCCTATGCCAAGGCGGAACTGCTCTACCCGGTGCGTCTGAGCTATCGCAGCTGGCTGGATGCGGGGGGACTTTATCCTGTGATTGCGGTGAAATCCCTGCGTCATGAGGAGGAGCGGGAGGAGTTGTTCTGGTTCGACCGGGAAACGGACACTGCCCGTCACTACCAAAACGACGAAAAGCCGGAGATCGAACCCATTACGCCACCCATGAAACTTCAACCGGTGACCGAGTTGAGTCCGGCGCTGTGGCAGGCACTGGTGGAGAACCGTAGCGTAAAGATGAACGGCGCGGACGCGGTGGACTACATGGGGATCTATCACCGCCTGCGCAAGATGCCATTCAGAGACGGGAAGCGTATTGAGTTCGTGGCCTTCAACGGTCGGGAGATCGAGCACTTTCGTGTCGACATGCAAAGCGATCATCTGCAAAGGGCCGGTTGGGACCGCTCCGCCTACCGGTTGACCATCCGCGAAGTGGATCCTGAAAACGGCGACCTCGGGGATGATATACAGCTCTGGATAAGCGACGACGATCAACGCCTACTATTGCGTTTCTACGCGGAGCGCACCTTCGGCGCCATGGAGGGTATTCTCGAAACCGGCCGGCCACAGTTGGCGACGAGCAAGGAACCCCTCTCGGAGGCGACCCGCAACAGCATGGAAACCTACCTGGATTTCTGAGATCCGGGGGCAGGGATCATTCCGCTAGTCATCCGCAATCTTGAATTGCGCCTTGCCCTTTGGCTTTGCCTCTTCCACGGGCTTGAGATCCAAGTGGTCGATATTCGGTATTTCCGCGGCCTCCACCGGTTTCGCGACATCCTCCAGAGTGCCTGAGTTTGGCGGGTTGAGACTGAGGTCGTCGGTGTTGATATCGGGTGTCGGTTGGGGTTGCGCGGCGATCAGGGTGACCCCCGGGGCGTCGAGATCCAGCTCAGTGGTATCGATGCTCAGCGGTTCCGGGGCCGGTGTGTCATCCAGCTGGGTACCGGGCTGGTTGAGATCCAGGTCGCTGATGTCCGGCAGGGGTTGGGGCGTGATTTCCGGTGCGCAATCGGACAGATCAAAGCCGCTGGCTTTCGACAGATCGTAGTCGGGAACCGGAATCGGGGGGGGCGATTCACCCTCCGGGAGTTCCAGTGGGCCTTGTGCCGCCAGACTCAGACCATCCCCTTGGGTGGGGGAAGTGGGTGAGGGCGTGGGACGGGAGGGCTCTCGGGTTGCGGCCGGGGGGACCGGTTTGGGTTGGGGAGGCGGGTCACCCGCAGGTACGATGTCAACCAGGGCCCCCGCGTCACGAAAGGCGACCCGGAATTTGATCGCTCGGTCCATATCAATACCATGCTTGATGGCGACCGGTTTGCCGTGAAACAGCCGCTCCAGGCGCTCTCCCTCGAGTTTGAACATCGCCCCCAGTTTGCGTTTGACCTGATCCGGGTCGCTCTCTTTCAGCAGGGCGCCTGAAAAGTAGACATCGAAGGTTTCACTCACAGGCCGGTCTCCTTGGAGTTGGTGATGATCCCATTGCCTGAGTCATCTCAGGCATTGCCTTTGTCTTTCATGCCGATCCCGTGTTGCGCCGCGAAATCGAGCATCCGCTGGATGGGGATGACCGCCCGTTCCCGGATCCCGGGGTCGATCTCGATCCGGTTCTGCCCGCTGTCCAGTACCTGTTCCAGATTCTGCAGAGCATTCATGCCCATCCAGGGACAATGGGCACAACTGACACAGGTGGCGCCCTCGCCGGCGGTGGGGGCTTCGATCAGATGCTTATCGGGTGCCATCTGTTGCATCTTATAGAAGATTCCACCGTCGGTTGCGACGATGAATTCACGATTTTCCATTTCAGCCACCGCCTTGATGAGCGCGGTCGTGGAACCGATCACATCCGCTTGCTGGATAACGTTGTCCGGTGATTCCGGGTGTACCAGCACCGCGGCGTCGGGATGCAGGCGGCGGATTCTCTCCAGGGCCACCGCCTTGAACTCCTCATGGACCACGCAGGAACCCGGCCACATCAGCATCTCCGCACCGGTCAACCGCTGTACGTAGTGGCCGAGGTGACGATCCGGACCCCAGAGGATCTTTTTACCCTGGCTGGCCAGGTGCTGAACGATGGGCAGGGCGATACCGGAGGTGACTACCCAGTCCGAGCGCGCCTTGACCTCGGCGCTGGTATTGGCGTAGACCACCACGGTGTGGTCCGGGTGGGCGTCGCAGAAGGCGGTGAACGGACCCGCGGGACAACCTTCATCGAGTGAACAGGTGGCGCCCAGGTCGGGCATTATGACCTGCTTTTCGGGATTCAGGATCTTCGCGGTTTCACCCATGAAACGGACACCGCAGACTACCAGGGTGCTGGCGTCCTGGGCGGTTCCGAAACGGGCCATTTCCAGGGAATCCGCCACGCAGCCGCCGCTCTCCTCGGCCAGGGCCTGAAGGTCCGCATCGGTGTAGTAGTGGGCCACCAGCACCGCATCGCGCTGTTTCAGTTTATCCATGATGCGCGCCTTAAGCGCCTGCTTTTGTGAATCCGACAAGGTTGGCCAACGGGGGTGTTCCGGGACCTGGATTGCGGGCAGTTTCAAGGATTCAGGATTCATAGGTCTCTCTTTTATGAAGTACTGGCTTCAGGACAGGATTTCAACCCGTGACGGATTGACGCTCCGGTAGGTTTTCGCCGGTCTGTGGTTGCCTTGTCGAAGGGTCTTGCCGGTTTCACAAATAATATTCCGGGCCAGTATGGCCTTGCGGAAATTGCGCTTGTCCAGGGATTCATCCAGAAGAATCTCATAGACCGTCTGCAATTGGCTGAGGGTGAAACTCTCCGGCAGGATCTGCAGTGCAATGTTGGTGTAACTGAGTTTCGCCACCAGTCTTTGTCTGGCCAGACGGAGGATGCGCTCATGATCGAAGGCCAGATCGGGCAGGGCGGTGATTGGAAACCAGGCGGTTTGGGCCGCATCGCTGGATGCCCTGGGTTTGAGATGATCCGATGGGGTGAGGGCGAAGTAGGTGACACTGATGACCCTTTCCCGGGGATCCCGTTTAGGTTCTCCAAAGGTGCCGAGTTGTTCGAGATAGATTCCCTCGATTCCGGTCTCCTCCCGGAGTTCCCGTTTCGCGCAGATCTCCAGATCCTCGTGCATTTCAAGAAATCCGCCCGGCAGGGCCCACATACCTTGAAAGGGCGGGTTTTTTCTCTGGATCAACAGTACGTTGAGGGTGTTTTCCCGTATCGTGAATACGACCACGTCTGTGGTAACCGCCGGATGAGGGTAGGCGTAGCAGTGTTCGAGGTGACGATTCATGGGCGCTGAGATCGGCCTTTCGGTCAGGTTGATACTTGTTAGTGTATCAGATACACGAAATAAAAACGAAGTCTCTGCGATCATGGTGTGGTGGCCCTTTACATCAGGTTGGGGCCTGAGTCGGGTGGTTTGCGGGAGTATCGAAACAGTGTGGTGTTTAAAAATTGGCTGATGTGCACAGGAAAGATGGGGCGGAGCGCATATACTTGTGTCGTGGTCAGCAAGGATGTAAAAACCGTTTTACGGGACTGCTCCTAATGGCGGGAGTTTGGGTTTCGCCACACCAATCATGGCAAAGTTATAAAGCTGTTCGGCAAACAGCCGATAGTAGGTTGGGAAGGCAAGCAGTTTCGCCAATTACAGGTCATTATAAAATGCATCTTGCGCATCAAGCGAAGCAACAGGTTCTTGCAATCCAGTATCTGCCGCCACTTTCGGCGACGGCCACGCGCTTGTTGGTCCTGTTCGGTAACGAGGATCTCTCCCTCAGAGACCTGTCTGAGACGATCAACCAGGATCCCGGACTTTCAGCCAAAGTACTGGGACTGGCGAATTCCGCCTACTTCGGCCAATCCCAACCGGTACTGTCCGTGGAAGATGCGATCATTCGGGTGCTTGGCCTGAATATGGTCAAGAGCCTGGCGTTCAGCATTGCGGTCAGCGGCGTGTTCGATATCACCCGTTGCCCCGGATTCGATCTGAGGGCCTACTGGTCTGATTCCCTCTCCCTGGCCGTACTTTCACGCCAGATTGGCATGGCCATGGAGATCGATCGCAGACCCAACCTGGACGCGGTCTATCTCGCTGGACTGTTGTCAAACATCGGTGTCCTGGTACTTGCGCACAGTTTTCCCGATGCCTTTGCCGAGGTTCTGCGCAAGCTCAGCCAGAGCAACAAGCCGCTGGATATTCTGCAGACGGAGTGTATTGGTCTGGATCAGCATACGGCTGGTGCGCTGCTGGCGGATCGCTGGCACCTGCCGAGGATCATTATCGAAGTGATCGAGCGAGTGGGTAAATCCGCGTTCGAGAGTCCCGAAGATCTGCCCGTGGAAGTCCGGTTGGTCGATCAGGTGGCGCGCTGGTTGCGGGGCGATTGGGAGCAGCCGGAGCTGGAGCCGGGACGTTTGCAGGCACTCTCCCGGGTGAGCGGCCTGTCTGCGGATAATCTGCTACTGATCAAACGGGGATTCCTTCTGAAAGAGGAGGAGATCAAGGGTATCGCCGGTTTACTGGCCACTTGATTGCGGGGTTTGATGAATATTTCGTTCACACAGTCGTCTCTGGATCTGCGGGAACGGTTTTTCAGCCTGCTCGATTCCCTGTCAGCACTGCGTGCCCTTGCACAAATCGACCTGGAAGCGGTCGATGAACAACAATTGATCGATCGGGCGTTGAACGAACTGGTGCGATACCAGAGTCTGGATCAGTGCTCCGTATTCCGCCTCGACGGGGATTTGCTTCGCTGTGTGGCGGGGCTGGGTATGATCGATTCACAGGCCCAGCTCAAGGGTGTTTCGAACGAGCGGGATCTGCGCCCAGGCATGAGTTTCAAACCCGGAGAGGGAATCGTGGGCATTGCCTATACCAGCGGTCAGTTGCAGTACTGCCGGGACTGTTCCCAGAGCCACGATTTTGTCGTCCCACCCACGTCCGGGGGAGATATTCCTGGAAGTCTGGTGTGCGCGCCGATCAAGATGGGCAATCAGGTTCTGGGTGTGCTCAATGCCTCACATCCCATGCCCGAATATTTCGAGCCCTGGCAACAGCACACACTGAGCCTGTTCAGTAGTTGCCTTGGTCAGATTCTGTATAACCACCGGATGCTTCACGATCTGGAGGCGATGATCGATCAACGCACCCGAGAACTCGAACAGGCACTTAACGAGGCCAACACATTACGCAAACGATACGAGCTGCTCTCCGTCATTGATGAACTGACCGGGTTGAACAACCGGCGCTATTTTTTCCGCGAAGCGGCGGCCATGGTCTCCCGTTCGCTGCGCTACCGAAAACCTTGCAGCCTGGTGCTCATCGATGTGGATCATTTCAAATGCGTCAATGATCGATGGGGACATCAAAAGGGCGATCAGGTGCTGATCGCACTGGCACAGCTGTTACACGATGAAGTGCGCGGCGGGGATCTACTGGCCCGGTTGGGCGGTGAAGAGTTCGTGATCATGTTGCCGGAAACCGGCATTGAGGGCGCCGATCTGACGGCGCAGCGCATTCAGGAGCGACTGCGGAGAGTGGGAAATACTCCGGGCCTGTCAGGCATCGGTCTCACGGTGAGTATCGGAATCACCACCCTGGCTGAAGATGTGGATCCGGAGATCTCCCCGAATACCCTGGTGGATACCCTGTACGCACAGGCTGACCAGGCGATGTACGATGCCAAGGATCAGGGGCGCAACCAGCGGATGATCCATCAGAATTGACCGAAGATGACCCCGCCGCTGGTGTCGATATGGGTGTCGATTCCGGCCATGAAGAGGATCCAGACCGCGCCTTTGCCACTCCCCCCGTCATCGTCGTCACAGGCACCGACGGCCAGATCACTGAGGCCATCGTCATCCAGGTCTCCAATGTTGGCCAGGGCGCAGCCAAAACGGTCCCCATCCGCTAACTGGCCGTCAAACCCGCCCTTGGAGTCGGAAATCCTCGAGGCGGAGATGATTGTGGCGTCCTTATCGGGAAACAGTATCCAGACCGCGCCCCGGTCCGTACCCCCATCATCCATTCCCTCTGCGCCCACCGCCAGTTCATCGAAACCGTCATCGTTCAAGTCGCCCAGGTTCGTCAGGGCACCACCGAATCCGGCGTCGTCCGGCAAGTCGCCCTCGAAATCTCCCCGGGTTTGTGAGACTCTTCTCATCCCGGAAACCGTACCATCCTGGTTGAGAAACAGGATCCACACCGCACCCCGGTTCGTCCCACCATCATCGTCTCCGGGGTTGCCCACCGCAAGATCGATCTGACCGTCCCCGTTAATATCACCAATGGTGCTCAGCGCACTGCCAAAATGGTCGCCGTCCTGGGGTTCCCGGTCGAGTGAACCTTCACTGGAAGAGATTTTCTGACTCGACTTGACCGTACCGTCACTGTTCATGAACAGGATCCACACTGCCCCGCGGTCGGTACCACCGTCATCGTCCCAGGGTGCGCCCACAGCCAGGTCATCCACCCCGTCACGATCCAGATCACCCAGGCTGGCGATTGCCGAGCCAAAGCCATCACCGCTATCCAGGTTGCCCGTGAATTCCCCCGCCTCATCGGAGATTTTCTGCTGGATCCGTACCTTGCCGTCATCCTTCAGAAACAGCACCCACAAAGCCCCGTGATCGTCACCCCCATCATCATCCCCCGGAGCGCCTATCGCCAGGTCCAGAAAACCGTCCCCGTTAAGGTCCCCCAGGGGGGCGATCGCCTGGCCGAAACCGTCACCGTCATCCAGATTGCCGACAAACTCACCCTTGTCGGAAGAGATCTTCTGGTACACATCGACCTTGCCGTCCGAATCCAGAAACAGCACCCAGGCGGCGCCCCGGTCCGTTCCCCCGTCGTCATCCCCCGGTGCGCCTACCGCCAGATCGTCGACTCCGTCGGACTCCAGGTCGCCGATCCGGGCGATGGCCCGGCCAAACTGATCGTTGTCGTCCAGGTCACCGTAGAAACGCCCATGCTCGGCGGATATCTTCTGCTCGGTCGCGACGTCGGCGGTGTAGGTCTCATGGCACCCAGAGAGCACCGAAAGTGCTACCACCAGCAGTGGCGCGATCCAGGTATCCATGGGTTGCCGGCATTTCATGGCGTAGTCCGGTTCACATTGACTGGGCCTGCAGGGAGTCGGGCGTCTCGTTTTCCGGTTCGTTGGAGACGGCGGTTTCGGGTTGCAACAGTTTCTCGCTGCCGGATGGATTGGTGAACTGATCGTTCAGGGTCTGGATGTAGACATCCGTGGATTGCAATACCGCTCTCAATTGCTTGCGGGATTTGCGGCTCCATCCCGCCGGGTTTTTGCGCAAGATCGAACGCCAGGGCCGGGTACTGCGCAGGAATGCGCTGACCGGGTTAGCCTTGATACCCAGTTCCTTCGCCTTTTTGCGCAGACCGGAAAGCAGACTGCGTGCGGCCAGGGTCCGGACTCCAAAGTGTATCCCTCCCAGCGCCAACACCAGCAATATGGCCAGAATCGGCGCAATGAAGGGACTGGCCTCCGGGCCGAGCCAGGACGGGGCAAAGTGGAATCCCTGCCAGTAACCCGCATTGATGGAATAGGCCAACAGGGCCAGCAACAGACCTCCCATCACTACCGCATCCCCGATCAGGACCCGTTTTTTCCAATGCGCCAAGGCGGAGGCGACCATGGGAACGCAACGCTCCTCGATATCCCGGGCCGTCTTCTCCAGGGCGCCGACAATACGATAGGCCCGTTCGATCTCGACTTCCTCCATGCGGCTGTGAATCTCCCCGAGGTCCGCATCGCGCTTGGTTTCGTAACGGTTACGCAGGGCTTCGTCCTCGATCGGTATTGCGGCATCCGGGCTGTAGATCGAGAAAAAACGTCCCGCGGTCAGGCCCCGCTCGCCGAGTGCGCGCTGCCAGGCGGCGATCACGTCTTCCGGGTTGTTCTCTTTCGCGGTGGTGTCGATCTGGTTAAGGATGTAGAGAAATTTGCCCGTATCGCTGCGATGTATGGTGCGTTCGATCAGGTGGCTGAGGGTATCCTGCATCGCCCCGGGTTCCGGATGCCGGGCATCGAAAAACACCAGTACCAGATCCGACAGGTCGATGATGTGATCGGTGATCCTGAGGGTGGAGGTGCGCTGCGCATCCGCATCGAATCCGGGGGAGTCGATGAGAATCTTGCCCCGAAGTTTCTGGCTGGGGCAGGTCTTGAGCTGCAGATAGGCGTCGATTCGGGCGCCTTCGCCCTTGGCCACCTTTTCGATTTCGTTGGACATCTGATAGAACGGGAAGCGAGGATCGGAATCCAGGGCGACACCCGGAAGGGCATGAGCGGTCGCCTCTTTGCTGTAACAGAGGACCGTGAATTTGTCGTCCACCGCCTGGTTTCCGGAGCGTTGGATCTTGCTGCCGATGTAGTGATTGATAAAGGTGGATTTGCCCGCTGAGAAGGTACCCAGTATGGAGATCAGCGGCCACCAGGGAATCTGCGTGGCAAAGGAGTTGTCACCCGTCAGCAGTCCCATGCGAAAGGCCACGGCGTCAAGGACACGGAAGCTCTGGACCGTACTCAGGAGAATCGGGTTTTCCTGTTCCAGGTGGGTTTCGAGGTGTTGCAGACGCGATTCGATGACCTGTCCGGCTGGATGCATGATTGGCTTGCTCCTTTTGTCGTTGGGTGGGTCCGGATAGTATTTTTACCCCGGCCTGTTAACATCAATTCGAGAAGGCATGGATTCCATCCCTGCCCACTTGGCGCTGAGATTGTTACCGATTGTTGTGTCCAGGTAGGTTAATCTTAATGGTTGGTTAGAATGGTTGCATGTTTTTTTGTTTCTTCGAATTTGCCCCTTTATGGGGAATTAAAAGTTTTGAATGTTATGAGATTCTAAAAAAGATTAATTGAATATTCGGATAAAATAATGTTCGAATATTGGTCGAAATTGACGCGTATCTCATTGATTGGAAATGGTAATTAACTATCCGCTAAATTACTTAACTACCTGATTTTATGGGCTTTCTTACTAAATTCCTTGGTTGCAATGCAGGGGGGGTTTATGGATACTGAGACGCTCTTATATAGGGTTAGATTTCATCTGTAACCTCAAAGAAAAACTACAGAGAAATGACAAAGGAGATCGAGATGGCAGAGTTGTTTTCCGAAGCATGGATGGGTGATTTCGTTTCCCACTGGAATGCCGAGCCGGAGTTGTCCGACGCGCTGGCCGGCATTGGTTTCAATAGTGTGATCGGTTACGGTTTCGACGGTGACTCCGATCCCAAGGGTGTATTGACCGTGGAAAACGGCAAGGCAACAAAGGGTGAGGCCTACAGCGGCCAGACCCTGAACTGGGATATTCGGGCCTCCGAAGACCAATGGCGGAAGTGGATGTCAAAGCCACCAGGTATGATGGGTCTCGGTATGGCATTCACCTCCCGCAAGATGAAGTTCGCCGTGGGTGACTATTCCGCCATGATCAAGGACCCACGCATGGCAGGGCCTTTCATTAAGAGTTTCTCTGTTATGGGACGGGTCTGATCGGCCGATCTCTAGCGTGGCTCTTCCTCGAATTTCTAACTGGGCAGTAATGAACGATGGGATTTAGATTCAAGGCGATGGTTGTGAGCGCCTGTTTGGCCTGTGTTGTGACGGCGGGCGGGTTACAGGCTCAGCCAAATGCGGCGGGCAGCGCCTACTACGTGGTTCAACAGAGGCAAGGTGTTCCGAATGTCTCACTGGGAGGCACGGTCGTTCCCTACAAAGAGGTGACCCTATCGGCCCAACTGCCCGGACGGGTTAACTACCTGGCCGGTATCGAGGGGGATCGGTTCAAGGAAGATAATCTGCTGGTGGAACTCGATGCCAGCGAATTGATGGCCAAGCGCCAGGCCGCTCTGGCGCAACTGGCCAATGCCGACGCACAGCTGCGTAATGCGGGGGTCCAGTATAACCGGGAGCTGTGGTCGCCAAAATCCAAGTCTTCCATGGGCGGGATGGGGGTCCCGAATCTGTTTGATCAGATGTTTACCCGTCCCTTCGAGGATAGCTTCGGCGACCGGGATCAGAATGCCGAGCGAACCGCGGATATCTATTCCTCGCGCACCAATATCCAGCAGGCCCAGAACACCATCCTGCGGGTTCAGGCGGAGATCCAGGCGATCGATGCCAAGCTGCGGGACACTAAGAGCCTGGCCCCGTTCGGTGGGGTGATCATGAAAAAGTTCGTCGAGGTGGGGGATACCGTACAACCGGGACAGCCCCTGCTGAAGTATGCGGACGTGGAGTATCTGCAGATCGTTGTTGACGTGCCGGGGCGGCTGCGTCCCGGGTTGAACGAGGGCATGATGCTGCGCGCCGAACTCGATGTGGGTGACCGGGAGGTTCCGGTGCGGGTGGCGCAGATCTTCCCCATGGCGGATGCTCAGCGGCATACTGTAACCATCAAATTCGATCTGCCGCAGGGCGTGTCGGCCCCCGGTATGTACGCGAAGGTGCTGGTGCCAGACTTCAATGCCCCCACCCGGGCCAGTCCGGTGATTCCCAATACGGCGATCCGCTACAACGGGAGTCTTCCCGGTGTCTACGTTGAAGGCGAGGACGGCCGTCCCACTCTCAGGCTGATCCGTCTGGGTGAAAAAATACCCGGTGGTGACTACAGTACCGTGCTGTCCGGTCTGCAGGCCGGTGAGCGGGTGTTGCGGAATCCGCCACCTGACGTCACCTCGGGATGGTCCACGCCGCAACGTTGACGCCAATGAGGCGCCGGGAAGCGCGGCGCCAGAACATTTCGTGGGGCGTGGTAGGGAACACCCCCCGCACGAGACCTGTATTCCGGGCAGCCGTATCGCCTGAAGTCATACTGAATTCACGAGGTACCAAGCCGGCCTGATGGCATTGCAACGGAATCAACTATGAGTCAGAACAACGACCAACACACCCAGACCAGCACCCACGGGACCGATCAGGCGGTGCATCTGGGTATTGCCGGTAAAACCGCCAAGTTCTTTATTCAGTCGCCCCTGTCACCGCTCCTGTTCATGGCCATGATGCTGATGGGCCTGTTGGGACTGGTGATCACACCCCGTCAGGAAGATCCGCAGATCTCCGTGCCCATGGTGGATATCTTTGTCCAGTACCCGGGGGCGGCGGCGGATCAGGTCTCGACCCTGGCGATCGAGCCGCTGGAGCGCATCATGTCGGAGATCCCCGGCATGAAACACGTCTATTCCGCCTCCCAGCGCGGCGGTGGCGTGGTGACCGTGGAATTCCAGGTGGGCGAGGAGATGGGACCCTCGCTGGTCAAGGTCAACGACAAGATCGACTCCAACATGGACTTGATTCCCCCCGGTGTCATGCCGCCCCTGGTGAAGGCCAAGGGTATCGATGACGTACCGGTGGTTACCCTGACCCTCTGGTCGAAGGACCTGGATCGGAACGGGGTGCCCGATGTGGACGATGGCCAGTTGCGCATGTTGGGACATGATGTGCTCCAGGCCCTCAAGGAACTGCCCGACACCGGTAACGGATTCGTGGTGGGCGGTCGCCGCGAGCAGGTCACCATTGAACTGATGCCGGAGCGGCTGGCCGGCTATGGTATCAGTCTGGATCAGGTGGCCAGCCGGATTCAGAACTCCAACAGCGAGCAACGGGCGGGCAACGTGGAAGCGGGCAGCCTGCAGTTCAACGTCACCACCGGCTCGTTCCTCAAGTCCGTGGACGATATCAACCGGCTGGTGGTGGGCACCCACAACGACGTGCCGGTCTATATGCACGAAATCGCCCGGGTCAAACAAGGGCCGGAGGATGCCAAGCAGTTGGTGGGCTACTACACCGGCGCGGCCAGCGATCTGGATATCAAGGCGGACGGGGTTCCCGCCGTGACCCTGGCGATTGCCAAGAAAGAGGGCTCCAACGGGGTCACCGTGGCGAATGCCATCAAAAAGCGGGTGGATCAGATCAAAGGCACCCTGATTCCGGACAACGTGGAGGTGAGCGTCACCCGTGACTATGGCAAGACCGCGGATGACAAGGTCAAGGAGCTGATCTTCAAGCTCTTCGTCGCCACCGGTTTCGTCTTCCTGCTGGTGCTGTTCGCCTTCCGTGCGCTGCGTCCCGCCATCGTGGTGGTGCTGGTGATTCCGGTGGTCCTGCTGATGACCATCTTCAGTGCCTGGGTGATGGGCTATACCATCGACCGGGTGAGCCTGTTCGCCCTGATCTTCTCGATCGGCATCCTGGTGGATGACGCCATCGTGGTGGTGGAGAACATCTACCGGCGCTGGCTGGAGGAGGGACACACCCAGGTAGCCACCGCCGTGGATGCGGTGCGTGAAGTGGGCAATCCCACCATTCTCGCCACCCTGACCGTGATCGCCGCGCTGCTGCCCATGGGATTTGTCTCCGGCATGATGGGTCCCTACATGGAGCCGATCCCGGCTCTGGGCTCGATGGCGATGATCATATCCCTGTTCGCGGCATTCGTCTTTACCCCCTATCTGACCGTGACCCACTGGCTCAAGCCGAGCATGCGCTACCTCGAAGTGGCGGGGGAACGGGAACACAAGGAGGCGCAATGGCTGGAGCGCCAGTTCAAGCGCATGCTGCTTCCCTTGATCGAGTCCCGGCGCAAGGCGCGTCTGTTCAAACTGATACTCTGGGGCAGCTTTCTGCTGACCTGCACCTTCTTCTATTTCAAGTGGGTGGCGGTAAAGATGCTGCCCCTGGACAACAAGCCGGAATTTTCCGTGGTGATCGACATGCCGGAGGGCACCGCCCTGCCGGTGACCGCGAATCTGGCGCACCGCATGGCCGAGAAGGTGCGGGTGTTGCCCGAGGTGACCGCGGTTCAGGTCTATGCCGGGACCGCCCGTCCCTTCGATTTCAACGGCATGGTGCGCCACTACTACCTGCGCAGCGATCCCTGGCAGGCCGAGGTCCAGGTTCAACTGCTGGACAAAACGGAGCGTAAGCGCACCAGTCATCAGATTGCTGTTCATGCCCGTGAGATGCTTGCCAAGATGGCCCAGGAGAACGAGGCGAAGATTTCCGTGGTGGAGATGCCGCCGGGACCTCCGGTGCTCAAGTCGGTGGTTGCGGAGGTCCACGGACCCTCGGAGAAGGTACGGCGTCAGGTGGCCGAGGATCTCACCGGGGTTTTCAAACAGGCCGAGAGTCTGCGTGATGTGGACAACTACATGCGCGATCCCTACCAGTACTGGCGTTTCAACGTGGATACGGAAAAGTCGGTACGCCGGGGCATTTCCGTGGACACTATCAACCGCAATCTGGCCATGGCCCTGGGCGGGGCTCCGATGGGGGATGTCAAACAGCGCGCCGGGCATGAACCGATCAATATCACCATGCAGGTGCCCCTGGCGGAGCGCTCCGAGATCACCCGTCTGGGGGATCTGCCGATTCAGTCGAGCACCGGTATCACGTTGCCTCTGCGTGAACTGGGGCGTTTCGAGCAGGTCTATGAGGACCCGATCATCTATCACAAGGATCTGCGTCCCTTGGAGTATGTGGTGGCCGAGGTCGGTGGCAAACTCGCCGCGCCGGTATATGGCATGCTGCAGGTGCAGGATCTGCTCAAGGAACAGGACTACAAGGCGCCGGATAATGTCAGCCTGAGTGCGGATTGGCTCGGGCCACCGGAGAACGACGCCGTCAGCGCCATCGAATGGGCCGGTGAGTGGACCGTGACCTATGAGACCTTCCGTGACATGGGTGCGGCGTTTGCCGTCGCCCTGGTACTGATCTACATCCTGGTGGTGTGGGAATTTGGTAATTTCCGGATTCCGGCCCTGATCATGGCACCCATACCCCTGACTCTGCTGGGTATCATCCCCGCCCACTTCGTGTTTTTCCAGGCCGGTTGGGGCGGTGAGTTCACCGCCACCTCGATGATCGGCTGGATTGCCCTGGCCGGAATCATCGTGCGTAACTCGATCCTTCTGGTGGACTTCTCCATTCACCAGGTTCAGCAGGGGACTTCCGTGGTCGATTCCGTGATCATGGCCTGTAAGACCCGTACCCGGCCCATCCTGATCACGGCCTTTGCACTGGTGTGCGGTTCCTCGGTGATCTTTTTCGATCCGATCTTTCAGGGTATGGCCATTTCCCTGGCGTCCGGTGTGCTGGTATCCACCGTACTGACCCTGATCGTGATCCCTCTGGGCTGTATCGCCGCCAGCGACGATATTCGCAAGGTGGCGTTGCTGTCGAGCGGTATGGATCAGTCTGAGGTCATGGAGGCACTGGCTGAGGTAAACAAACCGGCTGACAGCCGTGATGCCGCTCCGGAGGCGTCCGCACCCAAAGCCTCATGGGGCATGCTGGCATGGAAAAAGCTGATCGGTCTGTTCACCCTGGTGTTCTATCTGATCCGCGGCCTTTTTCTGATGTTGGCGCATCTGTTTAAAACCGCCAAACAGCAGGGTGCTCCCGAGGCCCGACAGACACCTCCCGAGACAGGGGGTGGGGCGATGAGTGGTGGCACACCCGGCAGTGCAGGCAGTGGGCCGGCCCCCGGGGGTACTGTGTCCGGCGGAAATCAGGACTCCCTTGCTGCGGCCCCCGCGGAGGATGAACAAGCCGTGCAATCAGCGGTTCAATCGACCGCTGAAGATACGAGTAAACCGCTAGCCCGTGAGGCGGATCAAACATCGGCCACGCCGATGAATGAGGCCGAGGTGCTGGCTTCCGACACCCGGCAACCGATGGAAGCTTCTGCTGTTCCCGGAACAGAGGAACCGCGAGCATCAAAGGATTCCACACCGGTCGCACATGCCGGGGCAGAGGCCGATACCCAGCGGGTCGAGGTGGCGAAGCCCGAGTCGCGGGTCAAAGGGGAGGAAGAGCCCTCGACACAAACCCAGAATGCACCGAAACCTGAGCCGTTGGCAGGGGCGAAACCGAAAAAGCGGCCCTCGACCCTGCGCAAGGCTGCGGCGAAGAAAAAGGCTGCCGCTAGATCGGGTAAAGGCAATGGTACGCAACGGGTCGCGGCCGCCGCTGAACGCAAAGGCAATGGGGTGAGAAAGTCCGGGACCCCGAGCAAAACCCCTCATGCCAAAGCCCCTGCCAAAGCCAAGGGTAATGGCGCGCCGAAACAGGTGGTTGCCTCGGACTCCAGAGAGAAAAAAACCGTCTCCAATGTGGCGCCGTTTCCCGTGCGCAAAAAGCCTGCACGACGAGGAATTCGTCTCAAGTAACCAGAAATCCCTTCCGTTCCCGTCGCCGGGCAACCGCTGGCGGGAGCGTCTTTACGGATTCGTGGTCTATACTTCCATCCTGGTTCGAGATCCGTCGGGTCTACCCGGTGTGTTCCCGTTTTAATCATCTGAGTACATCGGTTTGTCAATCAAGACACGGGTTTACGGCTGGATATTCCTCGGGTTGGCGGCTTTGCCGGGCAGCCCGGCACAGGCTTCCGAATACGGAATCTATTCGGCACCGGGTGTACGTACAGACTATTCCGCGCAACCCTCCCCTCGTTGGCGTCCGTTGGGCAGTAATGAGACGGGGCGCGAGACCCACGACAATGTCTCTTACCCTCCTGACAGAGCCCTGGGACCACCACCCTACCGGGACTATACGGATAGTCCGTTTGGATTGCCTCGGGGTGTCTATCGTCCCGTCGAAGAGCGTCACAACATCACCCCGCATCATCAGGGGTATCGCTTCCGTCCCCTGACGCCCAATGAACAGGTTCGGGTCCGCAAGCGCAACGCGGATCAGCAAAACGCGGTGCGTCGCAGAATGGACGGATTTCGCCCGGAGTATGCTTCCCAAACTGCCGACGCACCGGTCACTCCTGGACAGGAGGGTTTTCGTTTCCGGCCCGATGCGCGCTTCCCCTCTCAAAACGAAGATCCACTGCAGCACTACAATCCAAATCCTGAGTTCTCTGAACTCTACCCCACCACACAGTTTCGCCCACTCCAAAACTGAAACGCTTTCCAGCACCGGGTCAGGGCAGTGGATCGCACTTCATGTACGGCTAAAGAAATCGTTCAAAGATGGTTTTTCCCCAGGTCGTTTACCGCTAAACTGTTGTAATTAACAGGAGAACAATCAATCCAGTGTACCCCCGTCTCAGATTCTGTGATGGGGTACGCTAGCCCGGAAATACTCGGTGGGCGCGGATCGAAACGAGACAGGTGTCCTTAATGAAGTTTGCTGCATTTGCATTTTTGATCACGGGCCTGGCCGCTGGCATGCTATTGCCCGGACAGGCCTCATCCGCGCAAGGGGTTGCTCCGGGGGGCGTCTGGGGACACAATTCCCCGCTCACGCCAACCATGGGTTACCCCGATAACCCCGTTACTTCAGGTTATCGTTTCCGCCCTTGGTCGGAGGCGGAGCGGAGCAGGCAACACGCCCCGCCCAATTCCCGGGCATCGTCCGTCCCTCCGTGGGGCGGCTATGCCGGGATGCGATCCGCTCCCGGCCAGACAACCCGGGTTGCTCCGCGGTATCGTTTCAGACCCCTGGCTCCGCAACCACGGAGTGCGCCCCCTCAACCCCAGGGATATGTCTATCGGCCCATGCAGATCGAGATACCCGGACAGTACGTCTATCGTCCGCTCAATCCGGTCAAGCAGGCGCCACGTCCCAGCTACCGGCCGCCACTACCGACCGGTTTTCCTCGCTATGCGGGTCGCCCCAGGGTTCCCGGCGGTTATGCATACCCAAGGTATCCGGCCTATTATCCCCAGCCTCCCATGGGACTGCGCACCCAGCCCCAATCACGCTATGTGTACGGCAACCCCTACATGGGCCCGAGATTCCGCCCGCAACCCGCCGCTGACCGGTATGTTGCGCACTATTCCAGGCCATACCAGGGACCGATCCCGGGATATGCCAACCGGGAGAGGAGGATGCGCCCGTTACCGGGTTACCCGCAGCGGTATGTCTGGAGACCCTGGGGCGAGCCACACCCGAGCAGAGGCTACGGATCACAATCCGGCTACCCGGGACGATACGACACTGCGATGCGGGAAAGACCTGTATGGGAACCCCGTGGCCTGCCCCAGGCTGTTGCGCCTGTGACGCCCAATCCTGGAGCGGCTTCCCGACGCATGGTTCAGAACCGTTACGGCGTCGATTGGTATGACGGGCAGACCGACGGTGACGGTGCCTGGTACAAACTGGTTGAAAACAAGGAGTGGCCCAGGGTTAGCCAGCGCGGGACAGGAGAGTAGGGGGCCGTGGAAATAATAAATTATCCCACCCGAATCCGGTCCACATGACAATAATAAAGGGGAGTGTATGATCACGGTTATCGGAAGTCTGAAAGGAGGTTCCGGCAAAAGCACGGTCACCTTCAATCTGGCTGTCTGGCTGGAGATGGCGGAGGCTGATATTCTGGCCATCGATGCGGATCCCCAGGCAACCCTGAGCGATGTTTCGGAAGTGCGCACGGAGGAGGGCTATGAGCCCTTTCTCAAGATCAAGGATGCCAAGGCCCTGGATAAGAAGAAACTCGAGGGTTACGACGAGGTTCTGATCGATGTGGGGACTTCGGATATCTCCGCGATGAAGCACGCCTTGCAGATAGCGGATCGGGTAGTCATGCCGGTGCCGCCCTCCCAGGCGGACATCTGGTCTACCCAGCGTTTCATACGCTTTCTCGACGAGGCCGTCGACGGCAAGCGTCCGGAATTGATGGCATTCATCAACCGTGCCGACACCCACCATGCCATCCGTGAATCCGATGAGGCGGCCGCGGCATTGATCACCCTGCAGGATGTTCGATTCATCAAACACAGACTCTGCCAGAGGACGGTTTTCCGCCGTTCATTCAGTGAAGGTCTGGCGGTATTCGAGCTGGATCCCCGGGGTAAGGGCAGTAAAGAGTTTTATGCCCTGACAGCGGCGCTTTATCCGAACTACGTGTCTCATGGGTGAAGGGCCCCGCGCGAGGCGGTTCAGGCCGGATGGGCCCTTTTGGGAGTCGTTCCCACGATCTGCGTGGGAATGCCTACTAAACCTGTTGTGACGATCAGCTTTACTGAGTGATCCATACCTCGGTCTGCATTCCCACGCGGAGCATGGGAACGAGAAAAGTAAGTGCCATTCGGCCCTTTGGGCTTTCTTGAACTCCTGAAGGATTGCGATTATGGTGCCTGGGCAGGCACTAAAAAGCACTGACAATAATAAGGCGTTGAATTATGTGGTTATTCATCGCTCGACGCACATACAATAACGCAGAACCGGCAATCGTATCGGTTCAGCAATAGCAAGAATAGAGACTGGAGAAGAAGATGGGGATGATACGAAATTTATTGGCACTGATCGGGCTATTGGTGGTGATCGGCGCCGGGGTGGGCTATACCCAATACCAGGGGGTTGTGCAGGGTTTCGACCCTGAATCTCCCCGGGTATTCAAGGAGTTTGCCCGCGCGGTGGTGGATACCAAGAGTGCGGCTGATGCCAGTATCTGGAAGATTCCAGTGAACGAGGATCTTACCGCCGAGGATGTGGAAGAGACCATGAAGTTCGTGGCCAACGAGCACAACATGTCGAATGTTGGCGAGCTTCCGCTCTCCAAGGACATTGCGGCAAAACGAGGCAGCGATTACCGGTTCGTTAAAATCTTCCTGTTTTGCAACTCTCTGACTGCCGCGGATATGCTCGACTACTCCGATGCCTTTTCCGCCTATCTGCCCTGCCGAATCACCCTGCTGGAAGACAAGGACGGTAAGCTGTGGCTAATCACGCTCAACATGGACATGATGATCTACGGCGGCAAACCCCTCCCCCCGGCATTGAAGGAAGAGGCGATCAAGGTCAAGGAGTACATTCTGGATATCATGAATCGGGGCGCGACCGGGGAGTTTTAAAAAAACCGGATCATCCACCTGGTGGGTGGGGTGTGCCTGCGGATACTTGGGCGATAACCACTGAAAAAAAATGGTATAGCTCCTGAAATGGATAGGTGCAGGGCATCCCCTCGCATCTTCCCTACCCACATCGAGGCAAGCAGTGGCGGCGCCCATGTGACCGACTAACTGAGTAACCACTTGTAAATTAAGTTTTTCTCAAGGTGATGAGAAGGCGGTTGAAGGGGGTGCGGATGCCGACTCAGCAAGGGGATGATCGGAAGGAGCGGGGCCGCGGGTGCTTGGGCACAACTCAGCAGTATTAGCCCATAAAAATCCCTTAATTGCCATAAGTGCTTGTTATGCTAATATTTTCATCAGACCGTAATGTGCGGGAAAAGTGGGTTGAACACCTATGACTGAGAAGAAAGATGATAAGCTCATGAACGACGACCTGGATGTTGTTGATGAGATCAAGGATGGGCAATCATCCATGGATCGTTTGTCCCAGGCATTTGAGACCAGTGCCCGGCGTTGGGAACTCGTGGTTTATCCCTCACTGTTCGCCTTCATTCTCCTCGCGGCCTACGGTTTCTATCTGGTCTTCAGCCTTGCCAAAGATGTCCATTTCCTCGCTTTGAGCGTGGATTCCAACATGAACGTCATGTCCAGCAATCTCATCAGTATGACCGACAGCGTCAGTCAACTCTCAGCGAATGTGCGTACCATGGCGGTCAGTGTTGAGTCCATGGCCCAGGATGTGCGTACCCTGGAACCCATGCTCACCAGTATGGATTCCATGGAGGAGTCCATGAAGGCGATGACTCACACCACCTACAACATCGAGCGCGGCATGCAGTCCATGAACTACAACATTCATGATGCCTCGCGTCCCATGACCTTCTGGAACAACTTCATGCCTTGGTGATGGTGGTGTCCCCATTCCCTTCAAGGCCCCTAATTAATCTGTAGTAAAGTCGTAGTCGATGTTGGGCGTGGGTTCCTGGATGAAGTAACCACGGATGTAGTTCACACCGATCGACCAGAGAATGGCCAGACTGTTTGCCTCTTCCACCCCCGATGCGATGGTTTTGATGTTCTCTTCCTGGACCACTTCATTGAGGTGGTTCAGCTTGTCCTGCTTGTCCTGATCGCTGGACAGTTCTGCCAGGAACGAGCCGTCGAAGTGAATGAAGTCGATCGGAAAGCTGCCGAGAATCGCCTCGGGTTTTTTGGCCAGCCCGAAATGATCGATGCAGATCTTGCATTTGATCTTTTTCAGTCCCTCGGCAAATTTCTGTAACTGGTGCAGGTGGGTCCTGGCATCGGTATCGTCGAACTGGAAGGTCACCCAGGACCCCTTGGCCTCGAAATCCCGCAGGCAATCACAGATGTACAGGAGGAGGGTGTCTTCTTCCAGTGAGCGTCCGGAAACACTGACGATAAAGTTGATTTTCTTACCTTTTTTGCGCTGCATTGCCAATTCTTCGATGGCGTGGCGGATCACCCATCGATCGAGTTCCTGCATGCGCCCGATCTCATCGACTTTGCTCAGGAAATGCTCGGGGGTGATTACTTCCTTGTTTTCATCCAGCATCCGAACGGTGACTGCATAGTTTTCCCGGGTATCACCATGCAGGCTGACGATGGGTTGGTAGACCAGTTGAAACTGGTCCTGATCGAAGGCGAAGCGAATCAGACGATCCAGATTGGCCTCTCCTGATGGCTCGTCGGATCCCCGAACGATCTGGCTGTCCGCAATGAAGTAATTGTCGCCATCCTGAGAACGGGCCTGCTCGCAGGCGTGATAGGCCTGGGTGATGAAGTCGTTGCCACTGGTGAAATCCGTGGATGAAAAAGCGACGCCGATGCTGCAGGTGGGTTGCATATCGCTTTCCGTCAGATATTTGGACTCGATCCCGTCGCAGATACGCTGGGAGATCTTTTCGATCTGGGTTCTGTCCTGCTCGGCGGAAAGGATGGTGAAGGTGTGATCCCCAAAGCGTGCCAGGATGTCCTGGTGGGCCGCAACGCTACGTAGCATACCCGCGATTTCGAGCAGCAGGGCATCGCTGCCCTTGATGCCGGTGATACTGCGAATATCGGTGAAGTTATCCAGGGTGATGTAATACAGGGTCTGGGGCTTCTGCCCCGGGCTAGCCATGCGCTTGATCTCTTCATCAAGCTGGGACAGGAAATACTGTCGATTATAGAGGCCGGTCTGGACGTCCTGGGTACTCAGGAGCCTGAGCTTTTCCTCAACTTCACGGGTGATCGACTGATCATGGATCATCACCTGTGTGCAGGGTTCACCATCAATGCTCGCGGGTGCGAAGTGGAGATTTGCGCTGAATTTGGTGCCATTTTCCCGCACGCAGGTGGTTTTCATCTCACTGCTGTGTTCACTGTCGGCACTCAGTTTACGCAGCAGTTTCTTGAATTCGGCGTGTTCCGAAGCGGCTATCATATCCATGATCGGTAGCCCCTCGATCTCTTCTTCACTGGCCAGTCCGAACAACTCCAAGTAGGCGCGGTTCGCGGTGACATGCATCCCCTCATGCACATAGGCAATCGCGTCACGGGAGCTTTCGGTCAGGGCATCACAGCGTTCTTCGGCCTCTTCCAGATTGCGTTCCACGTGTTGCAGTTTGCGCAGATTCTTGAGGTTCTTGTATTCCCGGAGTATGACCTGGACCAGATGAGGCAGATCCTTACGGTCGACCAGGTCGGTAATTCCCTGGCTCATCAGCTCGACACGCTGTTCTCCGCTGGGTTCATCGCACACCGCGATGACCGGTGTCGCTGAGCCGATGGCGCCCAGCAGCGCAAGCAAGTGGGTGGTTTCCAGGGCGTCGCCTTCAACGGTGTAGATCAGCAGATCCAGGCGTCGCTTCATCTTCAGTTCATCACTCAGGGCGGTGGTGTCGTGAGCGATCATCGAAGCATGAGCCGCGATTCCCTGGTTGCGCAGGGCATCCAGGTAGGTCTCTACTTCCGGAGTTGTGTTTCCTAAAACCAGTAACTCTATTGCTTCTTCTGGCATAGTGTACGGTCCTGTTACAAATGCGTAGGAATTTGTTGTGTCATCATTTGATACTCACCTGTCGGGAGATCATGAACTATGAAAAGAGGCTTGTGTCGCCATTTTCCGGGATACAAACCTCAAAAAATTTGGTTACTCTGTTTACGTCGCTCTCTCACCGCCTCGGCGAGGGCTTCCAGCAATGGAACACTGTCATCCCAGCCAATACATGCGTCCGTGATGCTTTGACCATAGGTTAATGCCTGGCCTTCAACTCTATCCTGTCGGCCGGGAGTGAGAAAACTTTCGATCATTGTACCCATGATACGGTTGTCTCCCCGGGCCACCTGACTGGCCACATCCCGCCCGACCAGCAGTTGTCGGGGATGTTGTTTGCGGCTATTGGCATGGCTGAAATCGATCATCAGACGGGGTTTGAGTCCGTTGCTCTGCATCTCTTCCGAGGCGATATTGATGCTCTCCGAGTCATAATTGGGGCGGCTACCGCCTCTCAGTATGACATGGCAATCCGGGTTGCCGTGGGTTGAGAAGATCGCCGAGTTGCCCTGTTTGGTGACCGAAAGGAAATGATGCGGACGGGATGACGAACGGATCGCATCCAGCGCCACCTGCATGCTGCCATTGGTGGCATTCTTGAATCCCACCGGGCATGAGAGGCCCGAGGCCAGTTCCCGATGCGCCTGGCTTTCCGTGGTACGGGCACCGATCGCGCCCCAGCTGATCAGGTCGGCGATGTACTGGGGGCTGATCAGGTCCAGGTATTCGGTACCGGCGGGCATTCCCAGCTCATTGATGTCGAGCAGGAGTTTTCGCGCCAATCGTAATCCCGTGTTGATCTCGAATCGGTCATCCAGGGTTGGGTCGTTGATCAGGCCTTTCCAACCGACGGTGGTCCGGGGTTTCTCGAAATAGACCCGCATGACGATCTCCAGATCTTCTTTCAGGCGGTCGCGTACCGGTTTGAGCCGCCGGGCGTAGTCGAGGGCTGCTTCCGGGTCGTGCACCGAGCAGGGACCGATGATGACCAAGAGCCGGTCATCCTCATCCTGGAGGATACGGTGAATCGCCTGGCGGGCCGCGAACACGGTTTCCGCTGCCTGTTCGGAAATGGGCAATTCCTGGTGTATCTGCGCCGGAGGGCTCAGCTCCATGATGGCTTTAATACGAAGGTCGTCGGTCTGTTTCATGCAATACGGAGTCGGTTGGGACTGAAAAGCAGTCAATTATACATACATCAGGACGCTCAGCGAGTGCTCATGATGTCTGATACCTGTTGGCGAACCCGTGAATTCCACATTGTTCAACCTGGTGAACTCCGCGCTTATCCCTCTCCCTTGGAAATGGGTTCCGGTTAAAATAGCGGTTGTGACTATCCCGTGGTATCCGCCGCACCCCCAGAGTGGTTGTTCGATGAGTGATCGCATCCGTCATGAGACCTTTTTTCGCCCCCTTGAGCGGGAACGTGAGTCCCTGACTCTTCCGGCGTCTCTGTTCAATCTCTGCCGTCTGTTACACAAGCACTCCGATGACGAATATGTGTTCGTTCCGATTCACAGCATGCAGTTTATGGCCGTAATGGCTGTGGATGAAATCTTCTTCGTGGATCTGCACGGCGGGTATGCCGTTCAGGACGGAGAGGGCGGGCGGCTGATTGTGATGGCCTGGAAGTTTCGGCCCCGCAGGTCCCGGGAATCCCTGACGGAACCCGTGTGCATGGATCTGGTTCACTACCGGGAGGGGGGACGAGAGTTGCAGCGTCGGATCATGAGTGAATTTCCTGCGGCCCTGGAATTGATGGCTAAAAGAACCGAAGCTGCCGGGAAAAAGGGTAAAACTGGTGTGATATTACCCTTTAGGCAATTTCCCGGTTAGTCGCTTCAATTCCCCAAAAAGTGTCGGGACGATGATCGGAACCCTTGTGAAACAATTCCTGAGTAAATAAGTCAGAATATTCGAATAAACAGATAAAGCAGGAGTTGTCCCATGAACGGTCTGATTGCTAATTTTCCTTACAATGGCGTGGTCACGGTCAATCGTGTGATTCTCAAACCCGGTTTCACGGTCGATGACCTCCAGGAACGGGTTGCGGAATTGTGCGAGAACGTCAAAACCTACCACTCCGATACCGGATTTGTCGGGGGGTTCGTAGCCCTCAATAGCGGTATGATCTCCAACGAGGGCTCTACCGTCGGGCAGGCGCTCGAGAGCGGGCTAGCGGGCAAAGAGGCCCTGATCGTCACCTTCTGGGACAGCTTTGAGGATCATGAGCAGTCCCATCGTAGCGACACCTTTCAACCCCTGTTCAAACGGGTTCTGGAACTCTGTGAGAACGGCAACGAGGAGATCGCCTACGAGATGCTTTGGTCCGGCAAGGCCTATTCCGAAGAGGAGGCCCGGGCGGCCCAGGAGGCGAAAGCGCTTTATGCCGCCTGAGGCTGTGGATTTTTAACTCGTTCCCGCGCTCCGCGCGGGAACTATTGAACAGGATTTTTTGAAGCTAATTAAGCCGTGTGCGAAGCACACACATCAATTCAACATTCAAAATTAACAATACAAAATTATTGTATTCATCGTGTCAGCGCCATAAACAGCCGCGGCAACTGTTCCGGTAGCCGCTCAACCCGGTCGATGACCGTGAAGTGATTGCCAAAGATATCACGCACATAGCGGTCGGCCTGGGGATCCAGGTTGATGCAGTAGGTGTAGATGCCGTCCTGATCGGCTTCCTGGACCGCCTTGCGACTGTCCTCGATCAGCTGACGGTCGTCATGCACATCGATGTCCGAGGGTTCTCCGTCGGTAAGGATTAGCAGCAGTTTCTTGTCCGCCTGGCGAGCGCTCAGGTAGTGGCTGGCGTGGCGAATCGCGGCCCCCATACGGGTTGACCAGCCTGCCTGGAGGGCGGCCAGGCGTCCCTTGACCTCATCATTCCAGCGCTCCCCGTAGCCCTTGATGTGTTGGTAGCGCACCTCGTGCCGGGTGTTTGAAGAGAAGCCGGCGATGGCAAAGCTGTCGCCCAGCTGTTCGATGGCCCAGCCGAGCAGGGAGACCGCCTCCTGACTCAACTGCAGGATGCTCTGCTGGCTTCCCTCGGGGATCTGGTCTACCGATTCGGAAAGATCCATCAGCAGCATCACCGCGATATCCCGGCCGTCGTTGCGGTGGCTCATATTGATGCGGGGGTCGGGATTGGTGCCGCTCTTGTACTCGATCAGTGAACGGATGGCCACATCCAGATCGAGTTCACTGCCTTCTTCCTGGTAGCGTACCCGTACATATTGTTGAGGTTTGAGCAGATCGAGCAATCGTTTTAGTTGTTTTGCCAGGGCCTGATGTTTGTTCAGCAGGGCATCGATCTGCGAGGCGTCGCCGGTGGGATGCAGGCTTTCGTAGAGACTGACCCAATCCGGGTTGTAGGTCTTGCTCTTGTAGTCCCACTCCGGATAGTGACGAGGGGGGAGCCCTTCGATCTCCTCCTCAGAGCGTTTGCGTTTGTGCTCCGCATCGAACATCTCCTCTTCGTCCCCCTCCTCGATGTAGATCCAGAGGTGGCGGTTGTCGTCCCGGTAGCTCACCTCGGTGTCGGTAAAATAGACATTGGCGGCCAGGTCGGCCTGACGCCGGGTGCGGGCGATGAACGAGATGGCGAGAGCGGCGATCCGTGGGGTATCTGACTCACCGCTTTCGATCAGGGCATTGAACTTGTCGATGAACTCCAGCAGGTCGGGATTGGTGTAGCCGTGTTCGGTATTCAACGCGGCGTGGGAGAACATCGCCAGGCGGTGGCGGATGCAGGATTCCCGTTGCGGATCACAATCCTGTTCACCGGGGGCGGGATGCAGGGCAAGGAAGAGCTTGCCCAGACCCGGATACTCCCGCATCGCCAGACGGTCGACCCGAGCATCCTCGAAGGTCTCGATGGCGACTCGCTGGAAGGGGCTGTAGTTGTCGGCCACCACCTGGGTCGACCAGCGTTGATGCGCCGCCACATGGGCCAACAGGGCGCGATAGCGGTTGATACCGGACACCTCCTGGTAGTCGTCGTAGACATCGGGTATGCGGATGCCAAGGCTGTCGTAGTAAGGCATCGGCTTGCGCAGTTCATCGAATCCCTCGGAGTAGGGGACGAAGTGGGCCTTGTTGCGCCACAGGGATTTCATATAGAGATCGAGCTGGCGCTCGTGGTCCGCGAACAGAGTGCCGTGGCGTTCCCGTTGCAGGATCGCGCGGCTGTCCGCCGATTGCAGGCTGAAATAGTCGATCTGACGTTGAGGGTGGGTAGCGTAATTGCGCACTCCGTAGTCGACCCAGTTGTGCAGGCCCTCGCAGGAGAGTTGATTGAGCAGATAGGGCAGTTTCTTCAGCAGATCGGGCAGACCGGGGCTGGGGATGGTGGTGTGAAAACCGTGGATCGACCCACTGGTGCGCTCAGCCATATCGAGCAGCATGGCGATGAAATTCGACAACAGCTGTTCACTGCCCAGTCGGCGGCTCGCCTGGGGCAGCATCTGCAGAAACGGCAGGATCGCCTTGCCGTTGGGGCTGCGGGAGAATTTCCAGACCGTCTGCGATATCAGCGGGATGACCGCTTCGCCGGCTCGCGTGGCTATCTCAGGCAATTCTTCAAGAAATACGATCACCGGTTCCACCCCCCGGCCGATCTTGCAGGTCAGCGAAGCGCCTTCGAGAAAGGCCTCGATCCCGGTCTCGCTCAAATGGCGATGGGCATTATCCATCACGTCATCGAAGATCGGGTCGATCTCCTTGAAGCCGCAGTTGAGTCGTGTTCTATCGGACATATCGGGTTGGGTAATTATGAATTTTGAATGTTGAATTTTGAATTTTGAATTGATGAGAGCGCTTTGTGCTTGCCTATTAAATATAGGCGTGAGCGAAGCGAACACCGGAATTCAAAATTCAACATTAACAATTCAAAATTGACGGATTGCTCAGCCAAACACCGCCTCGATGGCGTGGTCCAGGGTGGCGACGATATCCCGGTCGTCGGTGATCGGGCGCACCAGGGCCATGCGGCAGGCGGCGGCGGGTTTGATGCCGCGCTTGATCAGCCGGGCGGCATAGACCAGCAGACGGGTGGAGATGCCCTCGTCGAGACCATGGCCCTTGAGGTTGCGGGCGGTTTCGCCGATCTTCACCAGGCGTCCGGCGTGCGCCTCGTCGACACCGGTCTCACGGGCGATGATGGCGCTTTCCAGTTGCGCGGTCGCATAATCGAAATCGAGGGCAGAGAAACGCTGTTTGGTCGACTGCTTGAGGTCTTTCATCAGGCTCTGATAACCCGGGTTGTAAGAGATTACCAGCTGAAAATCCTCATGTGCGTTGACCACCTCGCCCTTCTTGTCCAGGGGCAGGGTGCGGCGGTGGTCGGTCAGCGGGTGGATCACCACGGTGGTGTCCTGGCGGGCCTCCACCACCTCGTCCAGGTAGCAGATGGCGCCGATGCGCGCGGCGGTGGTGAGCGGGCCGTCAAGCCAACGGGTGCCTTCGCTGTCGAGCAGGTAGCGGCCCACCAGGTCGGAGGCGGTCATATCCTCGTTACAGGCCACGGTGATCAGGGGTTTACCGAGGCGCCAGGCCATGTACTCCACGAAGCGGGACTTCCCGCAACCCGTCGGCCCCTTGATCATTACCGGAAGCCGTTCGGCATAAGCCGCTTCATAGAGTTCGATCTCATCTTCCTGGGGTTGATAGTAGGGTTCTTGCTGGATCACATACTGGTGGCTGTCGGCACTCATGATGACTCCGGATGCTTGGGGAATTCTTATTAATCCGGCAATCAAACCTGATTGGGTTGCCGGGTTAATAATATCTTACTCCATCATACTCAATAGTGTCGTGGCTTCATCTTATCTGCATAGGGATTGAAACCGTCGAGCAAGCTTTTGGCTTTTGCATCATCTTGCGCAGCCGTTAAAATCCCCGCTTGGGTTAATAAACACAGATTAATGATGAATATTCGCGCCCTGCTACAAGACCGTGTTCGCCAGATCATGACTGAGATCGGTATTCCCGCTCATTTCAGTGCTCATGTCGCACCCAGTAAAAATCCGAAATTCGGTGACTACCAAGCCAACGGCGCCATGGCTGCCGCGAAAGCGATGGGCAGTAAACCCCGTGACCTGGCCCAAGCCATCTGCGACAAACTGTCGTTAAACGGCATTGCCGAGAAGATCGAAATAGCCGGACCGGGTTTTATCAATATCTCTTTGAATCAAACCTGGCTGGCGGCCCAACTCAGTGAAACCATCCAAGCCCCGCATCTGGGTATTCCCCGGAAAAGTCATTCCGACTGTGTCGTGCTTGACTACAGTTCCCCCAACCTCGCCAAGGAGATGCATGTCGGTCATCTGCGCTCGACCATTATCGGTGACGCCATTGCCCGGGTACTCGAATTTTCGGGAGACAACGTCATTCGCCAGAACCACGTGGGGGACTGGGGAACGCAATTTGGCATGCTCATCGCCGAGCTTGAAGACAAAATGGACGAGGGCGACTCTGCGGAACTGGCATTGAAAGACCTCGAGCAGTTCTATCAGTCGTCAAAAAAGCGGTTTGACGAGGACGCGGATTTTGCGGATCGCGCCCGGGAGTATGTGGTGCGCCTTCAGTCCGGTGACGCCGGGGTGCTAAAACTGTGGAATCAATTCCGAACGGTCTCCCTTTCGCACAGCGAAACGATATACCGGCGTTTGAACGCCACGCTGAAGGAAAGCGATGTACGCGGTGAAAGCGCCTACAATGATGACCTCGCCGTTCTGGTGAACGAACTCACGACCCAAGGACTGGCCACGCAAAGCGACGGGGCGCAGGTGATATTTTTGCAAGAACTGCCGGGTAAGGACGGTGAGCCGGGTCCGGTTATCGTGCAGAAAAAGGATGGCGGATATTTATATGCCACAACCGATCTGGCGGCGTTGCGCTACCGCGCGGGTGTTCTAAACGCCGACCGGATACTCTATTTCACGGATGACCGCCAGTCGCTGCACATGAAACAGGTCTTTACGGTTGCTAGAAAAGCGGGGTTTGTCCCCGAATCCATGCGCCTTGAACACTGTGCCTTCGGTAAGATGCTCGGTGAAGACGGCAAGCCTTTTAAAACCCGAACCGGCGGTACCGTAAAATTAGCCGAACTGCTTGAAGAGGCGGTCGAGCGGGCCGCTGCCGTCGTTAGCAACAAAAATCCGGATCTTTCAGCAAGTGAAATGCAGGAGGTCAGCCGTAAGGTTGGCATCGGCGCGGTCAAATACGCCGATCTCAGTAAAACCCGGACCAACGACTATGTATTCGATTGGAGCGGTATGTTGAACTTCGAAGGCAATACCGGACCCTATCTGCAATATGCGTACACGCGGATTGCCAGTATTTTCAGAAAAGCGGAGTTGGATTTGGATCGCTTTCATGCGCAAATCCAGCTTAATCAAATGCAGGAAAAGGATCTGGCGTTAAAACTCATACGCTTTTCGGAGACCATCGAGCAGGTTGTCGAAGACGCGTATCCTCACGTATTGTGCAACTATCTGTATGAGCTTTCGAGTCTGTTCATGAGCTTTTACGAAGCCTGCCCCATCTTGAAACCCGGCATTGATGAGTCCACGAAACTCAGCCGTTTGCAGTTGAGTAAGGCAACGGCGATGACCTTACGTACAGGGCTGGATTTGCTCGGGATTGAAGTGATGGAGAAAATGTAAGGACCTTCAAGTTAGCGCTTTCGAGACTCCCTGCCATTGAGAGTAAAAACACCGTCATCCCGAGCAAATCGCTAAAACGGACACATGAAAAAGCCCCCGTGCGGGGGCTTTGAAATGCCGAATGGCTTACTGAACGCGCAGACTTATTTGTGCACGCCCAGCTTTTCGCGCCAGCCCGGGAACAGGGCGTCCGCATCGTGGGGGAAGGACTCGAAGGCGCGGGCGAACTCTTTGTGCTCCTTCGCGTACTCGATCGGATCAGCGCCTGCTTTCCAGCACTCGTAGGCCTGGCGCAGAGAGATGGCGCCAGCCGCCGGACTGTCGATGTGGCCGTAGGAGCCGCCGCCTGCGGTGTTGATGACGTTGGCGTGGCCCAGGTTCTCGAAGAAGCCGGGTAGACGCAGGGCGTTCATACCACCGGAGATGATCGGGGTGGTCGCCTTCATGCCGTCCCACTTCTGGTTGTAGATCGGACCCTGGCACTCGTCGCGCTCGATCATATAGGCAATGACCTTGTCGTCGGCGCCACCTTCCATCTTGCCGTAGCCCATGGTGCCCACGTGGATACCGGAGGCACCCTGCAGACGGGACATCTTCGCCAGCACGAAGGCGGTGTAGCCGCGCTTGGAGCTGGGCGAGGTGATCATGCCGTGGCCCGCGCGGTGATAGTGCAGGAACTGGTCCGCGTATTGGCGACGGGCAGTGGTGACCATGCCCGGGCCACCGACAAAGCCGTCGACCAGGAAGGCCAGTTTGTCGGCGTCGGAACCGAAGGTCTCCAGGGCGAAGTCGGCACGGGCACACATTTCGAAGTGGTCGTCCGCGGTGATGTTCATGGAGAACAGTTTGGCCTGGCCGGTTTCGTCCTGGGCGCGCTTCATGGCGTCATAGACCAGGGGCAATACCTTCTTGATCGGGGCGAAGACCTGGTTGCCCTGGGGCTCGTCGTTCTTGATGAAGTCACCGCCCAACCAGAACTGGTAGGCCGCTTCGGCGAAGGGTTCCGGACGCAGGCCCAGCTTCGGTTTGATGATGGTACCGGCGATGTAGCCACCGTCCTTGACCGGGCGGCCGAGGATGCGCCACAGGTCTTCGATGTTCTTGGACGGACCGTCAAACAGCTGGATGGCCCGCGGCGGCATGAAGAAGTCGATCATCTGGGCGTTTTCGATGTCGCCCATGCCCTGGTTGTTGCCGATGGTCAGGGTGAGGAAAGAGACCAGCATCATGCGGCCGTCGATGACATTGCGGTCGAACAGCTCGATGGGATAGGCGATACGCATATCCTCGGTGGCCTCATCGATGTAGTAGACCAGCGCGTCGACGCCCTTGGTGAAGTCGTCAGTGGTGGAGACCTCTACGTTGGTGCCGGTGGAGGACTCGGCGGCAAAGTGGGCAGCCGCTTCCAGATAGCCGTGGCCCGCCTTGGGCTTCATTTTGTAGGCGCAAAGGATGTGCTTGCCGCCTGCGATGAGATCCTCTTCCTTAAGACTCAGATCTGAGTAGCGCGATGATTGGTCTAATGCCATGATGTCTGCTCCGTTTGTCGGTGAGTAAGGCTTTCAGCGGTTTCCCGCCGATATTCCCTGGATAGCGTTGGGGAATTGGAGGCAAACCATACAGAGCCCCAGTTTATAAGTAAACTAAAATAAACTGATAGAAACGATAAGTAAATGCTTATGCTTTGTGGGGCGCCGGGTTTTGATTGAAAACCTGAATCACCGTCTGATTCCCGGAAGGTATGGCTATTCTCAATGCTCATCAGGGTTTCCCTGAAGCATACGGGTCCGTTTGACCTGTCGGATTGATCCAAGTCAACTGAGGAAAGCTATTCATGACGCAGGTCAATCGCCTGAGCTGTTCGAGAGTGCCATTAGTATTCGCTAAGGAGTTTACTTCCTGACGGATGTTGCGCGGATAGAGTGTCATCAGTATAAAAGTACGATACACACAAAAAGATTAGGGTATTTGATTTCTTAATATGAAAAGCCAGAGTGATTCACTGATAACTCTGGTTATTTTGTTTTTATGGTAAGAATTGAGAGATCTATGTTTGGGTTTGCATAGACCATGACTTGATGGAGTAGGAATGGCAAAGCAGTTATTTGCATTGTTTCTGGTATTTGTGATGACCACATTGCAGCTTTATGCAGACCAGCCAACATATGATCAAAAGCAGGCGAATGAGGCGTTGAACGCGATAAATAGCGGGAATTTGTCGCATGCCATGGAACTGGTGAAAGGCGGTTTGCCAGCTACGGCTAAGGGGGCATACGGTATGTCGTTGTTGCTAGCGGCTGCTCAGCAGGGTGAGGGCGATATGGTTCGCTTTCTCATTGAACAGGGGGCTGATCCGAACGAGCCTATCCTGTATGGACAATCAGCCATGCACATGGCTCTTGACCATCCCTCAATGCTCAAGGGTATGGTTGATCTTGGCGGCAATATCAATCTTGCGAATAAAAACGCAGAGACATTGTTGATGACTGCGGCGATGGGCTCAAAACCGCAAACCGTTCGTATTTTGCTGGATCTCGGTGCTGATCCGAAATTGCGCGATCGCAAGGGAAGGAATGCCCTGTTCCATGTCATGTCGAATAAAGCGAGTTATGTCGATGAAATATTTGTCATGCTTGTGGAACGGGGAGCCGAGACCCATGTGATTGACCAGGAAGGTACCACGCTACTCATGGAGGCGGCAGCGTGGGGACGGGATCATCTCATAGAGGTCTACAACCTGAATGCCGATGTGCCCTGGGTAAAGAACAACAAGGGTGAGAGCGTACTGGATATGCTTGCGGGTGGCGGGAAAGGACGTCAACGTGTTGCTGATATGCTGCTTGCTCGAAACCCGCCGGCGGATCTGTTACAGCATGCGTTGGAAACCACTCTGAAAAGTGGTGAGTACTGGATGACAGAGAAGATGATCAATGCCGGTGCCAGGGTGGAAGATGCGCAATTGCTGTTTTTAGCGATTAATGGAGGTAGCTGGGATAGTTTGCGCCAGCTGCTTGTTGCCGGTCTGGATCCGAATGTACTGAGTGCTGTTTCGCATAAAACTCCCCTACAGACGGCTGTGGCGGAGAGCAAAATGGAACTGGTTCGATTGCTCCTGCAGTATGGAGCGGATATCGGAACCCTCGAGGGGGAGGATCTTCTCTATGGCAATGTATTCGATGATGAAGATAAGCGTGATCTTGTCAGATTGCTTGTCGATGCCGGCCTGGACCCTGAGCTGAAAATTTATGACGAGAAGCTCAGTGAATATTTGGAAAGTCACGGAGAGGGTACATTTGCAGACCTTTTTACCCACACCCGTAAGGATGGCTGCTCGGCCTCAACGATACCATTAGCCAATGAACAATTAGCAGAAAAACGAGATGAGTTTATCGGTACTTGGCGACAACAGGTGGAAGAGGGTGTGGATCTGATACTCACCTCCGATGGTCAGGCTCAGCGCAAGATTGAGATGTTCGGGATTCAGAAGCGAGAGTTAGGTACTTGGGTACTGAAAGGAAGCCACCTGGGACTGTATATGATCAGTAAAGGCGAGTCGTCGAGCCAGCATCTAGGTGTGCATTGTATCGCGAAAGACAGGATGATTCTTGGTAATGGTAGCGAGGCACTGTACTTTCGCAAGCTGGATGAGCGGGCCGTCATTGCTCAGGCGGATCCGGGGGCTGACGAGGGATTGGGTCCTGTGGGTGATTCGCTGACCGATCAACAGGCTATTAAATTGATTGCAAGAATAGGTTGTTACAGTAAAGGCTATACTAATGACGCGGAACGTACAGCAGCCTTGATGAAATATGTGAAACCCTCTGGTATTGAAGACCAGGAGGTGCTTATGAAGAAGCTGGGCCCGTACCTGCAAGACGAGAGTTTTCAGGCCAACCATTTCATGGAAGTGATGAGTGAAATGCTCATTTGTCGTGAGAGTCTTTGAAAATTATTAATCCGGAGATAAATAAGTGAAGAAAACAATATGTACCATGCTGTTTCTGTTGAGTCCCTGCATTGTTGTAGCAGATGACAGTCCCGACAAGGCTATGTGCGATAAGGCCATATTAGAAGCAAACGATACCCTTACGACCTATCGTGAAACGCTGAAGAAGAATTTTGAGGGTGGCCATATTACCCAAGCAAACTATGATGAGACGATCTCAAAATTCACAATGATTGAATCCATGCTGACGGATGAAAAGTGCATGTCCAGCAAGGGAAAGGACCTAGCAGTGTATCGCTGTCTGGCAAAGAACTACGGTGATGTTATGGGGTGTATGAGCGGGAGTTGATCTATCCGTTGGTTGCTTTTAAGTGAGTGTCGTTGGAGGCATCAACCCGTGATCGCCGCGAACACGTTCGGTAGCCGTTCGGGTAGACGCTCTACGTGATCCAAGATGGAGTAGTTGTTTTCACCGAAGATCCGGGCCACATACCGGTCAGCCTCCGGGTCCAGGGTCAGGCAGTAGGTATAAACACCCTGCATGGCAAGGTCTTCCACCGCCTTTTTGGCGTCGTGGCGCAAGTACTGGGGATCCCGCTCGTCGATATCGGCCGGTTCACCATCAGTGACCAATAGCACCAGACGCTTCTGCGCGTTCTGCCGGGTCAGATGCCAGCCGGCATGGCGTAGCGCGGCACCCATGCGGGTGGACAGGCCGCCCTTCATACCGGCGAGACGGGCCTTGGCCTCATCGTCATAGTGCTGATCGAAATCCTTGAAGCGAAAATACTGAACATCGTGACGGCCGTCGGAGGCGAAACCGTGTACCGCGAAGTTATCGCCAATGGCGTCGATGGCCCAGGAGAGCAGGCCGGCGGATTCCCGGGTCAGCTCGAGAATACTGGGCTGATCTTCGTATCCGGTCTCGCCTTCCTGCAGATCGCCCACCTTCTCGTTGGTTGATTCCGATAAATCCAGTAACAGCACGATGGACAGGTCACGGATATGCCGGGTGATGCGGATGTTGATCCGTGGGTCGGGCATGATGCCGCGGCGAATGTCGATCATGGCCCGCACCGCGGCATTCAGGTCGAGTTCCTCGCCTTCCTCGTAGCCCCGTCGGCGTACGATGCCTTGGGGTTGCAGGGCGTCGATCAGGTGACGGATGCGCGATGCGATCGGCTTATGTTTGATGAGTATTTCGTCCATGATTTCAGGGTCGCCCTTGCCCTGTTTGCGTTCGATGACGGTCGCCCAGTCCGGGCGGGAGAGCTGCACATGGTAATCCCACTCGTGGTAGTGATAAGGATCGGACAAGGGTTCGACGCCTTCGGTCTGGTTGTAGCTCCGGGTGTTTTCCAGATCATCTTCATAAGGGAAGAGTTCACTGGCGAGCACCCAGACTTCCTGATGATTATCCAGCACCAGTTCCGAGTTGATCTCGTTGACCATCTCCATGACCGAGACGTATTTACGCAGCGTCTGCTGGCTGGTGGGCAGGTAGTCGACGCCTTGGGATTCGAATGGGTTCTCGGCGAAGGCCCAGAGGTAGCGGTTGTCGTCCCGGTAGGGAATCGGCCAGTCGCTGAGGATGCGCACCGAGGGGATCTTCGCCTTATTCAGGATGAGGTTGTAGAAGTTCACCCCCGCCATCCAGGCGATGCGTGAATCGTGCGGATCCCGCTTCAGCTCGGTACGGAAGTCTTGCGCGACAGTATTGATGAAATCCGCCGGATCCGTGTAGTCCGGGTCCATGATCGCACGCGTGGCGCGCAACATGTAATCCAGGGTTTCGTGGTGGTCAGGATACGTATCCTGCTTGTCGGGTTGTGCGGTAAAGAAGGAGAGCCAGAGCTTGCGCAGTCCCGGAAATTCCCGGTAGGCAAGGTATTCGATGCGGGCATCCTCGAATAATTCAATGAAGCGCATCTGCGCCTGGGAGAGCTGCTCCGCCGAGATCGGCTCCCGGGTATAGACCATGTGTGCGGCGGCATGGGCCACACTGGCCCGGTAGATCTCGATGCCGTCGATTCCGCGAAAGGGGTCAAAGGCATCGGGCAGATGAATCTGGAACGACTCGATGTAGGGTTTCAGGCCCCGGCGTGATTCATAGTCGCCTGCGGTCGGGCGCATGAAAAAGGCCCGTCCCCAGAGTGCTCGCAGGTAGAAGTTGAGTTTGCGCTGGTTGTCGATGAACAGGGTACCGCGACGCTCCTTCTGCAGAATGCTGCGCGAGGATTCGGTCTGTAATCCGAAGTAGGCTATCTGTCCGTCGAGATCCCGCTGATGTGCCTGAGCGCCCCATAGGGCCCAACGGCGCAGACCGCCCAGGGTGAGTTTGGACAATAGTTCATCCATGTTCTCCATCATCGGGCGCAAGCCGCGGGGGGCCTTACCGGCCAACTGGTGCAACAGCTTCAGATAGCCGCGCATCACCTCAGCATCGCCCAGACGCTGTGCCGCCAGGGACATCATACCGAGCATCAGGGTAACCACACTGCCGGATGTATGGGACGACATCTTCATCATCGATTCGATGATGTCGGGCAGGATGTCCTCACCCACCTCTTTGGCCACCCCGGGCATCTCCTGAACATAGGTCAGAACCAGGTCCTGTCCCCGGTTCAGAGCGCACATGGCGCGCATGCCCTGCAGGTAGTTGTCGAGCCCACGGGGAGACATCACCCGCTGTGCTTCGTGATAGGCGGATTCCAATACCTCCCGGTGCCCATGATCATCCGGTTTGAGGCAGCTGACGTATTCGGAGAAATCGATGCTCATAGTGGGTAGTAATTTTGAATTTTGAATTAAGGTGTGCGCCTTTGGCGCACCTCATGAATTCATAATTATTTAAAAGTATGTGTTTACCGCCGCATGCAGGGTATCGCGCATGTCCGGGTCGTCGGTCAGTGGCGTGACCAGTGCCATCTGGCAGGCAGCCATCGGCTCGATGCCCTTCGCAACCAGTTGCGCCGCGTAGACCAGAAGACGGGTGGACATACCCTCGTCCAGACCGTGTCCTTTCAGATTGCGGGAACGTTGGGCGATACTTACCAGTTTTTTTGCGATGCCCTCATCGACTCCGCTCTCATGGGAGACGATCCGGGTTTCGATCTCGGTCTCCGGATAGTCGAAATCCAGACCGCCAAAGCGTTGCTTGGTGGACTGTTTCAGGTCCTTCATCAGGGACTGGTAACCCGGGTTGTAGGAGATGACGATCTGAAAGTTGTCATGGGCCTTGACCAGTTCACCCTTCTTCTCCAGGGGCAGGACCCGGCGATGGTCAGTCAAGGGGTGAATGACCACAGTGGTGTCCTGACGTGCCTCGACGACTTCATCCAGGTAGCAGATGGCGCCGATTCGCGCGGCCACAGTGAGCGGGCCATCCTGCCACTGGGTACCGTTGATATCGAGCAGGAAGCGGCCAACCAGATCGGAAGCGGTCATGTCTTCGTTACAGGCAATGGTGATCAGCGGTTTACGCAGCTTCCAGGCCATGTACTCCACGAAGCGGGATTTACCGCAACCGGTGGGGCCCTTGAGCATGACCGGCATGCGCGCCTCGTAGGCCGCTTCATACAGGGAGACCTCATTGCCTACGGGACAGTAATAGGGTTCTGTCTTGATCAGGTATTGGTCCTTGTCTAGATCACTCATCACACACCTCGAACTAATAGTTTTGAGTTATGAGTTTTTAGTTTTGAGTTTTGAGTTTTGAGTTGTTGGTGTTCGCTTCGCTCACTCTCGGTTCAGAACAAGATCCTTTGGGGTGAGTCATTCCTTTGAGGTTGACTTTCCACCGCCAACTCAAAACTAAAAACTTAAAACTCAAAACTTTTCAAAAAGAACCTCCGCCCCCAACAAGCAGGGCGGGGTTCATTCAAGTCACGGTTCTTTCAGCCACTAAACCGCCTGGCCGCGAAAGATCACCAGGGCGGTGCCTTGGGATTGGGCGTAGTTGTCATAACCGACCAGACGTACATGGTTGTTCGGATTGGCCGCATGACAGGCCTCGGCCTCCTTGAGGATCGCGTCCACATCGGTCTCGCCGAACATGGGAAGTTTCCACATGTACCAGTAGGAGTCGGTGGCATTCTCCGGTTCGGTGTGTTCCAGAGCCGGATTCCAGCCTTTGGCGACGATGTACTCCACCTGGGAGCGGATCGCCTCATCGGTCAGCGGCGGCAGGTAGGAGAGGGTTTCGAACTTACGGCTGCCCGGATCGGAAAGGCGTGAGTTGTAATCTTGCATAGTGCTCATGATCTGATTCCTCAGGTTATTCGTCTTGAACGGTTCGGATAAAGATGACGCTTGGGTTGTTACCTGTGAGCAACATCCAGTTTGTCAACGGTATCGAACTCGAATTTGATCTCTTTCCAGGTATCCATGGCCGCAGCCAGCTCCGGGCTGTGCTTGGCGGCTTCGCGCAGTACCTCGCCGCCACGCTTCTCCAGACCCTCGACGCCGTTGCGATTACGGTCTTCCACACAAGCCTCGACCGCCACCCGGTTGGCCGCCGCGCCGGCCGCGTTACCCCAGGGATGCCCCAGGGTGCCGCCGCCGAACTGCAGCACGGAGTCGTCACCGAAGATGGTTACCAGTGCCGGCATGTGCCAGACGTGGATACCGCCGGAAGCAACGGGAAGCACACCGGGCATGGAGCCCCAGTCCTGGTCGAAGAAGATGCCGCGGCTGCGATCTTCCTTGATATACCGATCGCGCATTAGGTCGATCCAGCCCAGGGTTGCCTCGCGGTCGCCTTCGAGTTTGCCTACCACGGTGCCGGAGTGCAGGTGGTCGCCTCCGGACAGACGCAGTAATTTGGTCAACACACGGAAGTGGATGCCGTGGTGCGGGTTACGGTCGATCACCGCATGCATAGCGCGATGGATGTGCAGCAGCAGGCCGTTGTCCCGACACCACTGGGCCAGACCGGTATTGGCGCACCAGCCGCCGGTGATGTAGTCGTGCATGATGATGCGCGCGCCCAGTTCCTTGGCGTGTTCGGCCCGCTTGAACATCTCGTCCGGGGTCGGCGCGGTTACATTCAGATAGTGCCCCTTACGCTCACCGGTCTCGGTCTCGGCCTTATGCACGGCTTCCATGACGAAATCGAAACGCTGGCGCCAGCGCATGAAGGGCTGGGAGTTGACGTTCTCATCGTCTTTGGTGAAGTCGAGACCGCCGCGCAGGCCTTCGTAGACCGCACGACCGTAGTTCTTGGCCGACAGGCCCAACTTCGGTTTGATGGTGCAGCCCAGCAGGGGACGACCGTATTTGTTCATGATGTCGCGCTCGACCTGTATGCCGTGGGGCGGACCGTTGCAGGTCATGACGTAGGCGATGGGGAAGCGCACGTCCTCCAGGCGCAGGGCACGCACTGCCTTAAAGCCGAATACGTTACCCACCAGGGAGGTGAACACATTGACCACCGAGCCCTCTTCGAACAGATCGATGGGGTAGGCAATGAAGGCGTAGAAGCAGGTGTCGTCCCCAGGCACGTCTTCGATGGCGTAGGCACGGCCCTTATAGTAGTCCAGGTCGGTCAGCAGGTCGGTCCAAACGGTCGTCCAGGTGCCGGTGGAGGATTCCGCGGCCACGGCAGCGGCGGCCTCTTCCCGGGGTACCCCCGGTTGGGGAGTGATCTTGAAGCATGCCAGAAGGTCGGTGTCCTTGGGGGTGTAGTCCGGCATCCAGTAAGTTTCGCGGTACTCTTTAACACCCGCATCGTAAGTCTTGGCCATGGTATCGTTACCTCCAAATAGGAATTGAACTCTGACGACAGAAAAGGTCTTTCACTCAGGTGGGGTCACCTTTGGTTTGTTCGCTCCCGGTCTGTCGTCCAGGTGAGTTGGAGTATTCGATAGCTTGAAGGATAAGAGAAGTCAGATGTTTTGATATTATGGATAATGTAATGCTTATGCCATGGTGATTCTGCGGTTGAATCTAATTGGTTTGAGATTTTTACCACGAAGAACACGAAGGTCACGAAGGACGGAAAAACAATCAAACGAGATATCTTGAAATATAAATAATGGTTTCATTGGGTGCTCGCTTTCACTTGCTCCAATGATCCAAACTGTTATGAGGCTTTATAGAGCCAGGTTAAAAATGAAAAAGGTAGTAATATTTAGTTTTTGCATGATGGCGGGTTTTTGTATTTTCGTTTTTGGAATTGGTGTGTATCTATCTAAGCCAGTAAATCACACTGTATCAATGCCAAAGGTATTTGAATCAGTTGTTTTTAAAGGTACGCATGGTTCATTACTGAAAGCCGGATCAAACGAGGTGTGTGCTTTGTTAATGCATGGCGTGAGATCAGACAGATCAAGCATGGTAAGTCGATCACTGTTTCTAAAAGAAAACTCAATTACATCATTGTTGATTGATCTGCAAGCCCATGGAGAGACTCCGGGAAAAATGATTACTTTTGGTTTAAAAGAATCAAGAGACGCTGAGAATGGAGTTGAATTTCTTAGTAAAGTTGAAAAATGTAATAAAATATTAGCAATTGGACAGTCCCTTGGCGGTGCGTCGGCTCTGTTGGGTAAAGAGCCTATAAACGTTGATGCATTTATACTTGAGTCAGTTTATCCGACTATCGAAGACGCGGTTGAAGATAGATTGGAAATTCGATTAGGTGGCCTTGGAAGATTGCTGGCACCTCTAATATATTTGCAAATACCATTGAGAATAGATAGAAATCTATCTGAATTTAGGCCGATCGATGTATTAAAAAAAGTTAAGGTGCCCGTATTCATTATTGGTGGTACAAAAGATAAACGCACAAAGCCCGAAGAAACAAAACGTATGTATGAGGCTGTACAATCAGAGAAGAAATTATGGTTAGTTGAAGGTGCTTCTCATGAAGATATTTTTTCCTTTGATAAAGTCGATTATGAAAGAAAAGTACTGGATTTTATTAAGGACATGTTGTGAGGCTCAAGCCGGTTGATAGTTTAGTGTGTCCATGAGATCTATCGTGAATTCCATCTCTTCATCATCCATGGGTTCCCAGGCTTCAAAGCCCAGTGCGCGAAGTACTCCGGCCCCTTTTGAATCATCGGGCATTTGCATCAGGAGGTCACAGAGCAAAGTGCGTTTTTCACGCAGCCTGGGACCTGCGAACAGTGCATGGTGCATGACCTGTATCTGACTGCTTACCAGCGGGCGAAGCTCTCGACGGGTGATCTTCGAAAGCGATTCAAAAGCTTCCACGAGAAAGAACCCCAGATCGACTTCCTGCTTAATCAACGCCTTGGCGACAAGCGGGTAGGTGTTCTTGGAGATGCGATGTGTGTTGCTGGCGTTTAACTCGGCGGGTTCCAACATGATCTGACATATGAGATTGACATCAGGATCATCGGTCGTGGCGATGCCAATCTCTGTCTTCAGATCCTCTACCTGCTGAGCGGGATTGTCGTTGTGAACCACTATGACGGCCTCGTCCGAGGCGCGTTGAGGTTTTACAACGGGAAGAAAGCCCTTTTGACGCACCAGCATGGCGGCGTCGTAGGGATTGGCATAGATCAGGTCCACCTGGTCGGACAGAATGGCCTGCCGCTGTTGTTCAAAGCCGTCATACAGTTCCAGGTGAATGACTTCATTCAGGGATCGTTGCAGCCAGGTGTTGAAGATATACCAACTGGAGATGTGGTCGGGGGTGAAATCCGGGCTGACGGTCATTTGGTAGGTCATGTGTGTCAGTCCCTCAGAACAGCGTGGGATAGTATTGTATGCACTCTTCCACCTTCCGACGAGCGGGTTTGCGACGCACCGAAGTGTAACCGGCGATTTTACCGTTCCGGATATTGGGGATAACGATAGCCAGAACCCAGTAGTAGCCGCCGTCTTTTCGCAGGTTCTTTACGTAACCATGCCATTGCTTGCCCTGGCGTACGGTATCCCACAGATCCTTGAAAGCCGCTGCCGGCATGTCAGGGTGGCGAAGAATGTAGTGGGGCTGGCCCATTAACTCCTCCTCACTGTATCCTGACATGTCGACAAAGGATCGGTTTACGTGAGTGATGATTCCATCGGGATCTGTTCTGGAGACAATAAGCCGCCCGTCTGGAAACGGTGTTTCGATATCCGTCACCAAGACCTTGCGCTTATGGGCGTCTACATAGATAAGGAACTTTTCACGATACTCACCTACGATATCAGCGGGATCCATATCACGCAGCGGTGGCATATTTGGCTCCTCCGTTTGCGTCAGGTATTTAAATCAGCTTGCTTATGGCGGCGGCGGCCCGCTTTACATCAAGAAAAATCAATCCAAGCTTCGCGGTTGACTTCGCTTGTACCGAAACCACAGCCTCGGGACCCGCATGAGTCATGATGACATAACCCTGACTGCCTCGGATCAAAACCATTTCCAGCTCACCTCTTGATAGTTCCGAGGCTGTTCTATCACCGAGTGATAGCATGGCGGCGCTCATGGCGCCGACACGGTCCTCATCCAGGTTTGCAGGGAGTAAGGCGGACATGATCAAACCGTCCGTCGAGATGACGGCAGATGCCTCGATGTCCGCCGAGCTGCCATTCAGGTCGCTTAAAATGGATGTCAGCATATCTTCACGCATTGTTATGTGCTCCTGTTATTTTGAATTGGAATGCAGTGTCGTTATTTGTATGCACTCGCCAGGTTGTCGAAAAGTGTCCGACTCATACCGGTGATTTTCAGAAATCTTTCCAACTCCTCGGCCAGTCGAGACGATTCATAGGATTGTTGCATGACCATCAGGGTATAGCCGAGGATCGCGTTTACAGCGGCAATTGACTGTTTCAGTTGCACTGAATCGTTTTGATAAATTTCCCCCAGAAATTCAGTAATACGCGTTGAAACAAGCGTCATTGCTCCCGCCATGAACTCAACCGGTAGCCCTACCTTCACATGTACGTCACCAACCTGATACATGTGTTTTGTATATTCAACATCAAACGGTCCGCTGAAGACCTGTTCCAGCCAGCGGATGTGGGTCTGTTTGAGCGCATCGATACGCCCATCGAGGAATGGCTGTGCTTTTGGAATTTCCAGTAGAACGCTATAAAAACTGTCTGTTACCTCGGGTAGGTGCGGCATAATCTGCTCGGAAAGACCATTGAGCGTAGACTCCATCTCCTTGGAAAACCCTGTAAATTGCCTTGTATAGGCGGCGAGTTGTTCGAAATCGGCGTCGTTCATTATGTCTCTTCTTTTGGGTTAAGTTGTTTTGAATAACGTATGGAAAGCACCCATACCAAGTCGCGGAACTCCGGTTGATTGAATGAGGGGCGGCCCTGGATTACCAGTACAAAGCGTTGTGAGCCGATATATAAAGGCCAGAAACCGAGTCGGCTGTTGCCCGCCGCATTTGCGAGTGTCCAAGCCTGCTCCTGTATGCCCAGGTTGTTGCTGAACAGCCGTTGGTGTTTTGCGTAGATGGTGCCAAGATTCGCGCTTGCCGCTGAAAGCGCCTCAGCGGTTTCATGGGGAATGCCGCTGGTGCTCAGATAAAAACCCTGGTCATCCGCCAGCAATGCCTTGCCTTCGACGGAGACCTTCTCCAACATGCTTGGCAGAACCTCTTCCAAGGGACCCTCGGGTGCGCTCAACGGGCTTTCCCGCCCACTCAGCCACCCTAGCTCCTGCAATCGATGCACAAGCTCGATGGATCCGTTTCGGTCCAGGCCACTCCAACGACTGATGCGGGATGGGTCCAGATACGGCTGAGATCGTTCACTCAGGATATTCAGTAATAGTCGTCGAGCGGGTTCACTGCTGTTTGTGCTAATGGTATAAAAGGCCCCAGCGGGCGTGGGTTCGAGAACAAGGTCGGTGTTTAAACTCAGTTTCATCAGAATCAGCCGGCCAGTGTCGGGTCAAGAGAGTAGATCAAGGATTGCACCAAAGAGGACATGTCGTCCTTCTCGCGGGCATCCACTTCCAGAATGGGCAGCTTGGGCCAACCCAGTAACGAGACATGACTGTGGTAGTCATCGATCGACGGACTGCCCTTTTCGTCCATGCGCGTGATGCCAATGGTGACAGCGGTGTTCTTGATGAACTTTTTAAAGGCATCGAGGAAGAACTGCAGATCCCGAAATGGCTCGCTGCGTGAGTTATCGATGAGCAGCACCAGCCCAAGTCCTCCTTCCGTAAGAATCTCCCACATGAAATTGAATCGCTCCTGGCCCGGTGTCCCGTAAAGGTGAACGCGCTCGGCGGAACCCAGTTTCATGAGCCCGTAGTCCATCGCCACGGTAGTGCGCTGTTTGCGCTCCAGGGTCATGTCGCTGGCAGATTCGTCGGTGATGATCGGCGGTATATCTGACAATACGCTGATTGCCGTTGTCTTTCCGGCGCCTACCGGGCCGGTGATGATGATTTTGTAATCTGCCATGGTTACTCCAGTATCTTTATATTTGTCTCGCTTCAAGCTACCCGCAGGCGTTGCAAAATACGACGCAATATGCCTTTTGGCGCACCCGAGCTGTCCGAATTGTTCGTGGTTACAACAGGCTCGTCGTTTGCGGGTGCGACATAGGCCAGTTCCAGTGCAACGCAGGCACTGTAGAATGCGCACACATAGCGGGCTTCTATGTTCAGTGCCTCGATGGTTTTGCGCAGAGACACGGGAGTCTTCGCCCATAGAGCGGCGATACGCAGGAACTCGGGTATGGCCAGCAATCGGGTGAGATTCGGCCACTGCTTCAGTGTGATAACCGAATCGCTGTGAGTGCCTAAGGGTAGACGACCCCGCGCACTCCACAGCGATACTTTCCAAAGTAGAAAATCGATGTCCTGGACGATATCGGTGCCGTTTGGCTTTTGCTGAATCTCAGTGGGGTCCAGGCGTACTGTGCGGATCTGGAGTTGAGAGAGCGGTAGCAGGCAACGCGAGCGCAGCATGTTGTCACTGAGATTGGTTACTGCAATTTCGGAACCCGGAATCAGCACAATGAACTTGTCATCGGACAGGCTCAATCTTACGCCACGACCGTCTTGCCTGCATTGGTCGATGCATGTTTTCAGAATCTGCTGCAAATGCGTACTTGGGTTGTAGTACATCTTGTCATCCAGAGACGAGATGTTGGATGCGGCATTCTCTATCAGGTTGCTGCTTCCACGAATAATACGGGCTTGGGTAGAAAGACTGGGAATAGCACTTCGCCGTAAATTGATTTCTGGCGAGGAGGGGGGAGGATTGGGGCTTTCCCGCCGACGTGCGGATGGGGGGTTCGGCGTGGATTTTGCGATGACATGCGGTGTTGATACCGCCCGCTGCGACTTTTCCACAGCAGCCTCTTCCATTAGCCTTTTCGTCTTTTCGGCCAGTGCATTGACATGGCCCTCAATCACCTGGTTTAGTGTTTCAACACCCAGGGGTTTACGCAAAAGCGTCACGTCATTGATCTCGGTGTCACGCACCGACAACGCGACCACCGGCTTTCCGGGTTGTTGCTCCAGGACCCGGGGAAGCGTGTTTTTTCCTTCAAGGCTGTCCAGATCGATGATGCAGAGATCCGCGAAGCCCTCGTTGACCAGAATACAGCGACTGGGCCAATAGTGATCCAGGAACATCTCCAGTCGTGCCGCATCTCGATTGTTCATTCCCAACAGAGCTACGGCGAGGGGTTTGTGCGCGGATTCGGCCAATTATCTGTCCTTTTTCTCGAGGGCGGATTGGGTCTGATTCCAGGCGGCTTGCGCCAGTCCTAAGTCCTCTCCCAATCGTGCTCTCATGCTGATCAGGTCTTCGAGTGACTGAGTGTGTTTGTAGATTTCCAGCAGACCGTAATGCAGTCCCAGACGCTGGGGCGATTGCATCACGGCCTCCTCCAGAATCTGTTGAGCAACGGATATATCACCAAAGTTGAGTTCTTCCCTGGCTAACTCCAGGGGGTCGCCTGCCCACTCGGTCGGTTTCTCGGTTGCGCTCTGTTGCGTGGTAAGGCGCTTTCCACCCGTTAGGAAATTGCCGAGCACGGAATGTTGGGTTGGCGGCAGTGATTGCTGGGTTTGCAGCCCGGATTCCTGGTGTTGAACGAAGAGTTCCGTCCGTTCTTGTGGGAGCAGTGACTTCGCCTTGGCGAGTAGACGAAGGCGCAGTCGTTCACCTTTGTCTCCCAGCGCCAGGTAGAGATCCAGCAACGCCCCATACAGCTCATTCGGCTCTTTCAGTGCGATATGCAGATAAACCCTGCGTACATGGTGAAGCAGATTGCGCGGTTCCTGCGCCGAGCGGTGCGCCAAATGAGTGGCCCACAGTCTGAGATCGAAATCCTTGGGTGGAGTGAGGCTCCAGGTAGGGATATCCAAAAAGGCGGCTTGTACGAAGGATCGGTAAGTATCTTCGCCTGGGAGAGTCGGATCAGCAGACATGGGTTCTTGATTAGGTCGTATTAAGGTCGTTTATAAAAGCGCGCTTGGGCAATTTTGTCAGTGAAATTTTGTGAATAAATAATAACAGTGTTTAAATAGACTGTCAGAAAAAGGGCATAAGCTCGCGAATTTCAATCTACCTGACACCTCCACTATATATGTCCAATGTTGCCGGGGTAAATACCGGATATCCTGTATGAACCGTGAGGTATTTGGCAAAAATCATAATATTCTTCGCATAATCAATGAGTTGATGGTTATTATGCGCGGCTGAGTGGAATATTCGGGTAGAATACCCGAAATCCCTATTGCGAGTTTGCGAGTCCGATGCATACCACCCTGCGCCAGATGAAGGTTTTTAAGGTCGTCGCGGAGCATTTGAACTTCACCCGTGCCGCGAAGGCGCTTCATCTCAGTCAACCGGCGGTTTCCATGCAGGTGAAGCAGCTCGAGGAGTCCGTGGGGCTCCCCCTGTTTGAGCACTCGGGAAAAAAAATCCAGTTGACGGAGGCGGGCCGCGAAATCTGCCAATATGCCCGTACCATCTTTCAAACCTTCGAGGAGATGGAAGAGGTGATCGCCGCGCTCAAAGGGCTGGATACCGGGCATCTCAACATCGCGGTGGCCAGTACCGTCAACTATTTCGCTCCCCGTTTGCTGGCGGCCTTCAGCCACCGTTATCCGGCGGTGGATCTCCGTCTGGATGTGACCAATCGGCAGCGCTTGATGGCTTTGTTGCGGGAGAATGAGATCGATCTGGTTCTGATGGGCCTGCCGCCGGAGGAGATCGACCTGGAATTCAAGCCGTTCATGGAGAATCCCCTGGTTGTGATCGCACCACCCGGCCATCCTTTGCAGGGGGTGCCCAACATCTCCCCGCAACGGATCAGTGAGGAGCTGTTTATCATGCGTGAGTCTGGCTCGGGCACTCGTCTGGCGATGGAACGCTATTTCGATGAGCAGTCGATCACCCTGAGGACCGGGATGCAGATGACCCGCAACGAGGCGATCAAGCAGGCGGTCCGTGCGGGAATGGGGCTCAGTGTGGTCTCTACCCACACCATCGAACTCGAGGTCGAGACCGGGCGTCTGGCGATTCTCGATGTTGAAGGTTTCCCACTACAGCGCCACTGGTACCTGGTGTACCGAAAAAACAAGCGGCTTTCCCCCTCTGCCAAGGCCTTCGTGGAGTTCGTGCTGGCCGAGGCGCACCATCTTAAAGATGAGCCGGTGTAGCCTGGATGGCGCGAAGCGGAATCCGGGATCGGGCAGAATGCGATGCCATCTGGGTTACCACAAATTTCACCAGGTAATTCCACGCTTCCCCTGCGGTAGAGGACCGGGGAGAAGGGAATATCAAATGCAGTATCAGGCATGATGGGGTAAACTTGCCCGGTAGGGTGTGCCGGCCCCGTCCGCCCCGGCGCCGACTCAGTGTTTTATCGGATCATATGCGCCAACATGGATACATCCCAATCAAACAGGGCCGTCATGACGGCTTCACGGGCCTATGTTCGTGGGAGAACACCCCGGTGATTGCCCGATGAACAGCCATGAGTACCCGTTGCTGGACCAGATCAACATCCCGGGTGATCTGCGCCAATTTGAACCCCATAGGCTGCGCGCCCTGGCCAATGAAATACGCTACTTCCTGATTAACAGCGTGGCTCAGACCGGAGGTCACCTGGCCGCGGGTCTGGGTGTGGTCGAATTGACCATCGCCCTGCACTACGTATTCAACACCCCTTACGATCGGCTGGTGTGGGACGTGGGCCACCAGGCCTATCCCCACAAGATCCTCACCGGACGCCGGGAGCGCATGGGCAGCCTGCGCAAGAAGGGGGGACTGTCCGGTTTTCCCAAGCGCAGCGAAAGCGAATACGACACCTTCGGAACCGGGCATTCAAGCACCTCCATTGGCGCGGCCCTTGGGATGGCGGTGGCGGCCCGCCAGAAGGGTGAAAACCGTAAGGTCGTGGCCGTCATCGGCGATGGCGCCATGGGGGGCGGCATGGCCTTCGAGGCCCTCAATCAGGCGGGCGCCCTGGATCAGGACCTGCTGGTCATCCTCAATGACAATGACATGTCGATTTCCAAACCGGTGGGCGGCTTCAGCAACCACCTGGCGCGGCTGCTCTCCGGCAAGGTCTACACCAGCATGCGCGAGGGGGGCAAGTCGGCGCTCAGTCACCTGCCGCATCAGTTCAGCGATCTGGTCGGCAAGTGGGAAGAACACATGAAGGGCATGGTCATGCCCGGCACCCTGTTCGAGGAGATGGGCTTCAACTACATCGGACCGATCGACGGTCACGATTTCGATACCCTGATCACGACCCTGCATAACATGCGGCACATGCGGGGCCCGCGGCTGCTTCATGTGGTCACCCAGAAAGGGCGGGGCTATGTCCCGGCGGAAGAGGATCCCTGTGTGTATCACGGGGTGACCCCCTTCGATCCGACCACCGGCGAGATGCGTAAGGGCGGCGCTCAGAAGACCTACACTCAGGTGTTCGGCAACTGGTTGTGCGAAGCCGCGGAGCAGGACGAACGGCTGGTGGCGATCACCCCGGCGATGTGCGAAGGCTCCGGGATGGTGGAATACTCGCGGCGTTTTCCGCAGCGCTACTTCGATGTGGGTATCGCCGAACAACACGCCCTGACCTTTGCCGCGGGGCTGGCCTGTGAGGGGCTCAAGCCGGTGGTGGCCATCTACTCCACCTTTCTGCAACGGGGTTACGATCAGTTGATTCATGATGTGGCGCTACAGAATCTGGATGTGACCCTGGCGGTTGACCGGGCCGGACAGGTGGGTGCGGACGGCGCCACTCACGCCGGCAGTTTCGATCTCAGCTTCGCCCGCCTGATTCCCAACCTGATCGTCATGGCTCCCGGTGACGAGAACGAATGTGCCCGCCTGTTACAGACCGGATACGACTATCCCGGCCCGGCCATGATCCGCTATCCGAGGGGCACCGGTCCCGGGGTGGCGGTGGCGGCCGATTGCCAGCCCCTGCCCCTGGGCAAGGGGGAGATTCGTCGCCAGGGGCAGCGAGTGGCACTGCTGGCGTTCGGCAGCCTGTTGGCCACCGCCCAGCAGGTCGCGGACCAGATCGATGCCACCCTGGCCAACATGCGCTTTGTCAAACCCCTGGATGAAACACTGATTCTGGAGCTGGCCCAGGGTCATGAACTGCTGGTCACCCTGGAAGAAAATGTCGTGGCCGGCGGAGCGGGTTCGGCGGTGAACGAGTTGCTGCTGGCCCAGGGTCATGGGGTGCCGGTACTCAACCTGGGGTTGCCCGATCGCTATCTGGACCACGCCACACCCGAGGAGCAGTTATCCGAGGCGGGGCTCGACGTGGCCGGGATCCTGGCGGCGATAAACCGGGTCGGGCGTGGTTGCAAACTCCAATTGGTGTGAGTCGGATGCTGGAGATCACTGGGCTTCCCGCTTTTGATGACAACTACATCTGGGTGATGCGGAATCCTGGTTCTTCCGGGGCGGTTGTGGTGGATCCGGGGGACGAAACGCCGGTATTGGAATGGCTTCAGGCCAGCGCATCTCAACTCAACGCCGTATTGCTCACCCATCACCATTATGATCATGTCGGTGGTGTGCCGGAGCTGGCTCAGGCATTCCCCGGCCTGAAGGTGTATGGTCCGGCGAATCAGAAGATCCGTGGACTGACCCATCCGTTACACGAGGGCGAGCGGCCGCGAATACCCGGCCTCGACGCGGAACTTCAGGTGTTTGAAGTACCCGGCCACACCGCGGATCACATCGCCTATTACGGGGAAGGGGTGCTGTTTTGTGGCGACACCCTGTTTGCCGGTGGGTGCGGCCGGGTGTTTGATGGCAGTTTCCAGCAGTTGTCCGATTCCCTGCGGCGTATCGCCGAGCTACCCTCCGACACCCGGATCTATTGCGCCCATGAATATACCCTGGACAATCTCGGATTCGCCCAGTGGGTAGAACCAGAGAATCCGATGATCGAGCAGCGCCTGATCGAGGCGCGGGCGCGACGTGATGCGGGTCTGCCCACTGTACCGTCGCAACTTGAGACAGAGCGGGAGACCAACCCCTTTCTGCGCACCCGGATTGCGGAGGTAGTGGCCATCGCGGAGGCGAAGACCGGGCACAAGCTCGCGGACCCGTCCGCTGTGTTCACCGCCTTGCGCCAGTGGAAAGACCGGGAATACGACTGACCCATTGTCCGGGGCGCCATTGCTCCACTCGGGTTGAATGACCTCGTTCCCACGCTCTGCGTGGGAACGCATAGGCCATTCGGTTCAGGGCACGAGTGGCCCCGGGGTTTGCAGGGACCCGGCTTGAATCACTCCTCCGCCATGCAGATCTTCTTCCCCCCCACGGCTCGCATGGTACGGTAGAACAGGAAGGTCACGACCAGGGTCAGGAGCGTCAGCAACACCCACCCCAGCGCGGCAAATCCGGGATTTGATGTCTTTTCGAACATCAACAGGGTAGCGATGGTAATGGCCGCCAGGGGGAAGGAGTAGGCCCACCAGGAGAGAAAGAACTGCAGCCGGGAGAAACGCAACACCATGGTAAACAGCAGCAGGGTCAGGAACAGGCCGCTGTAGTAGAGGACATGGGCGAAGTTGTCGATGCCGCCGTTGAGTTTTACATATGAGATGAATCCAACCGCCGGAGGTGCGATAAGAATGAAGAAGGTGGGCATCAGCCGATCGGGCAGCGGATTATGGAACAGCACCCGATAGATGATGATGGTGAACAACACCAGCCAGAAGATGATCCCGATACTGAAGAAAAACCAGGAGATCTCATAGTAACCATGGGACGTCCCGGCCACCGGAACCAGCACATTGCCCACCACCGGTATGAACCAGGCCGGGTTGATGTGGTGAACCTCGAACTTATCGTGGTGAATCCAGATGTTCATGACATACAGGGTGAAACCCAGGTGCAGGGAACTGCCGATCATCCACAGGATCCGGGAGGCCTGGGGCAGGGTATGCAGCATGGTGATGGATAACAGAATCAGGCTGATCGAAACCGCCGGAAAAAAGTTGAGTTTCACCGGATGGTTCAACTCCTTGACCACCTCGCCCGGGTAGCGCAGCAGCTTCAGCAGGTAGGTGATCGTCAGAATGGTGAATACCAGGGCAGTGAATGGGAGGAGGGCAAGGTCCAGGCGAAACGGCAGATGGAAGCCGATCTGGGCCTTCTCCCAGGCAATGCAGAGGCCGGCCAATCCCATGACCATGGCAAAAAACGAAATAGGGAAATAGGGGAGACGAGAATTCTGGTTCATTGTGATACCCAACGCCTATCAAAAAGCAAATCTTGAGTGAAATAGTATGTTAAGGATTTGCGGGTAACATTGAAAATTCGCAAATGAGGGGTCTGGATAAGCGATTGATTTGAAAGCTGTGTCCATGCGTGTTTTGGGGTAATCAATCCGCAATATAATGGATGTACCGTTTACGAATCAAAGGATGGCATCCAGGAATATCGTACCGTTCAGCCTTCTGGATCCCGGCATACGCCGGGATGACGGGGTTCACTAGTATAGGACACTACACTTGCCGTTTTCAGCAACAAAAAAGCCGCCCGGCAGGGGGCGGCTTGTCATACCCTGGGTCCGAGTGTCCGGACACAAGGACGATCAGACGTTGCGTGCGTCCATCATGCGTTCGATGATGGGCTGCAGGATGATCTCCATGGAGAATCCCATCTTGCCACCGGGAACTACGATGGAATTGCGCCGGGACATGAACGATCCGTCAATCATCGACAACAGATAGGGAAAATCGATATCGAATTTTTTCGGATCGCTGAAACGAATGACCACGAAACTCTCATCGGGGGTGGGGATATCACGGGCGATGAACGGGTTCGAGGTATCCACGGTCGGTACGCGCTGGAAGTTGATGTCGGTGCGCGAGAACTGTGGTGTGATGTGATTGATGTAGTCGGGCATGCGCCGCATGATGGTGTCGACGATGGCCTCTTCGCTGTAGCCGCGCTCGGCGTTGTCGCGGAAGATCTTCTGAATCCATTCCAGGTTCACGATCGGCACCACGCCAACACCCAGATCCACATATTTGGCCACGTCCGTGTCCCCATTGACCACCATGCCGTGCAGGCCTTCGTAGAACAACAGGTCGGTGCCTTCCTCGATCTTCTCCCAGGGGGTGAACTCACCCGGTTTCTGATCACAACCCAGACGGGTGTTGTGTTCCTCGGCTTCCTCGGGGCTGTGCAGGTAGTAACGCTTGTCACCGCCGCCGGTTTCCCCGTAGGTCTTGAACAGTTCGGCAATCTTGTCGAAATGGTTGGCGTCCGGGCCGAAGTGGCTCATACCCTCGGAAACCTTTTCGCGCATCTCCACTCGTGTGAAGCGGTGAAAGCTGTCGCCTTCGACGACCGCCGGTCTGATCCCGTCACGATAGAAAATGTGTTCGAATGCGCGCTTGACCGTGGTCGTACCGGCGCCTGACGAGCCGGTTACGGCAACCACAGGATGCTTTTTAGACATAGACTTCTCCCAATTCTCAGACTTGTATTGTTATGCTGCGGTAACCCGGTTCGAGGCCGTGGATATAGCCTGTCCAGCAGGTCGCCGGAAAAAATTGGTGCCAACTATACCACGGCAATCGGCCAATGACAGTGCGTCAAAATCGGCGATATGACACCCAACGGTCGGTAAAACCGGGAATCAAGCAGGGAAAATCTCCCGGAGAGCTTTTCGATACACCGTGGCCACTGCCCTAAATTACTGATATCAATAGTGAATATTGATTTTTTTTGGGTTTGCTCAAAACAGGGCGCTGTTCAGCCACAGATGGGTTAATACGGCGACAAAATAGCCCAGGGCAATCACCGGGGTCCAGCGCAGATGGCTGAAAAATGTGTATTTGCCTTTCGCCTGCCCCATCAGCGCGACACCCGCCGCGGAACCGATGGAGAGCAGGCTGCCACCGATGCCGGTGGTGAGGGTGATCAGAAGCCATTGGCCCAGGGGCATATCCGGGGCCATGCTGAGTACTATGGACATGGTCGGAATGTTTTCCAATACCGCGGAGAGCAGACCGATGGAGACATTGGTGGCCGTGGCGCCCGACTGTACATACAGCAACTCGGAGAGAATGGTCAGATAGCCCAGGTAGCCGATACCCCCCACCGCAAGGATGACTCCGCAGAGGAACAGCAGGGTATCCCACTCCGCCCGAGCGACACGCAGGAACACGTCAAAGGGCTGGCGATTCTCCACCACTACGGAGAAATCCGGGGTCTCCGATGTCACCACGGTTTCCGGGCCGGGTTCATGGGTCTTCTTCAGGTAGTAGCCGAAGAACTGCAGATAGGACAGACCGGTCATCATTCCGATGGTCGACGGCAGTCCAAACTGCCCCTGGAAGACCACCGCGGTGACGATCGTCAGCAGGAACAACCCCATCACCCGCTTCGACCCGCGACCCATGTGAATCTGCTCCTGGGGCAGGCTCAAACGTCCCTGGTGAAGTGTCAGGCTCATCAGAAACGCCGGGATCAGGTAACTGACCAGGGATGGGATGAACAGGTGAAAGAAGGAGAAGAAGGTCACAGGTCCCGTGCGGGTGTCGATGGCCTGCTGCCAGACCATCAGAGTGGTGATATCACCGAACGGGCTGTAGGCGCCACCCGCATTGGCGGCCAGCACGATGTTGACACAGGCCAGTGAGACAAAGCGGGGGTTGTCCCGTCCCAGATTAAGCACCACCGCACCCATCAGCAGGCCGGTGGACAGGTTGTCGAGAAAGGGGGACAGCAGAAAGGTTACAAAACCCGTCGTCCAGAACAGGTGGCGATAGGTATAGCGTCGGTGCGCCACCCAGGTCCTCAGGGCCAGGAACACCCGCCGCTCCGAGAGGGCGTTGATGTAGGTCATGACCACCAGGATGAACAGCATCAGTTCCGCATACTGCAACAGGCTGTGGCGCAGTGCCGTTTCCGCCTCCAGGCCACCCAGGTGGAAGTGATGAGCGTATCCGCCGATCAGCCCCCAGATGATGCCGGCCGCCAGCAGCATGGGTTTGGATTTTGGCAGATCGATGAACTCTTCGACACTGACCGCTACCAGGGCGATGATGAACACGGCAAGACTCAGCAGACCCACCCAGTGGTTGCTGATGCTGTATCCGCTCGCGGACATGTGAATCGCCCATGCCGTCCCGGGGATCAGTATCATCAGTGCCACTGTGGGGATTCGTTTGAGCATGACAACGGGTGTTTGGCGGGGAACCTCAGACGGGTATTACTAGGGATCCGTTACGGCTTGGTGCTATAGCCTATCCCAAATGACATGAACCTGTCAGGTATATTTACCCGGCGACCCAATAGGTTAGGTACAGAGCTTCAAGCCTGCCCTTGATCAACTTGTGGTTCGCAGGCAAGGGTTGCCCCCTTGTCAAGAGCCGCAACACCGAGCAAGGCAGGCTTGAAACCCCTAACCGATTGCTTTCCCACGCTCCGGGTGGGAACGCAGACCGGGGGAACGTATATGGACTCCTCCTTGTATAGCAACCTTTTTCTGCTGGCTGGTAGAAATAAAGCAAGTTCACGTATATCCGGTCTTTACAATGGGGAGCTACCCCTGACCTCAATGGCGTCATTCACCATGACCAGGCTCCTTATCGAGAGGGTGGCTTATTCTGCCGTCGTTCCCATCAGGTTTTGCCTGGCGTGCCTGTGTTCTACACCTTATCCATCACTTTCGATTGCTCATACTTGGCTTACAAACGTGCTTTTGTACTCATCAATACCTTGCTTACTGAGCGACAGGGACTCGGTATTGACCCCCGCTGCTCAGAATGGCCCAGGCCATCCTGACCAGCTTGTTGGCTAAAGCAACGCTCGTGTTATTAACCGTGTGGGTACTTAACTGATTTCGGATCCAGCGACTCAGGGCATCCTGCTTGTCGCCGATGTGACTGACCGCCGAGCGGGCCCCATGGACCAGCAGGAAGCGCAGATACTTGTCACCGCGCTTGCTGATCCCGGTGATTTTATTGGCTCCCCCGGTCCCTCGATGCCCCGGCACTAACCCGATGCTGGCACTGGCATCTCGGCCGCGCCGAAACGCCGATCCATCACCCAGCTTCGCGTATAGGGCTCCCGCTCCCAGCCAGCCAATACCCGGCATGTGTGTGAGCTCCCGGCATTGCGGGATTTGACGGGTCCGTGCGATCAAGGACTTTGTCACCTCCTTGATCTGCTTGTCGAGGGCGATCAACTGCTCGAGCAGATTCCTCAAGATCAGGCGCGCTACCTCGGTCAGTTCGTTCTCCGCCGATTCCAAGATCAGGGGTAGCTTCTTGCGTAACTGACTGATCCCCTTTGAGATCTTTACCCCATATTCCATCCCCAACCCGCGGATTCGGTTTGCCAATTGGGTGTGTTGTTTCATGTAGCCTTGGCGCACTTTGTGCCAACTGGCCAGATCTTGCTGCTCAAGCGTGCGCACCGCCACAAAGTGGCTCTCGGGTCTTTGGGCCGCCTCGTAAATGGCCCGCGCGTCGTTGGCGTCGTTTTTATTGCCCGAGCGATATTTCGCCACAATGTGGGGCGGGATCAGGTAGACCTCGTGGCCGCGCTGAAGAAAATACCGCCCCCAATGATGCGCCGAACCACAGGCTTCCATGCAGACGTTCGCTTCCGGATGCTGCCCAATGAGCTCTTTGAGCGTCTTGGCATTTACCTTGCGGTTGAATTTCTGGTTGCCGTGTTTATTGAATACAGCAATCTGAAAAACAGTTTTCGCCAGATCGATACAGATAGTGGTAGTCTTTTTCATGGTATGGGCTCCTTTGTTTGCTTGACAACTTCCCCCTCACCAACCTTAGGGCTCGGTGGGGGAGGAGTCCATACCATTGAGGTGAGTTACTTGGAAGCTTCGTAAATGCTGCATCCTTGCCATTTCGGGGCGTACCGGGACTCTGTGCCCCCGGGGCACAGGGTCCCGGATGTTCATGTCTCAGAACGAACTGGCGTTGACCCACAGGTGGGTCAGGATGCTCGCCGCATAACCCAGGGCGATGACCGGCGCCCACTTCAAATGACCGAAAAAGGTGTACTTGCCCCGGGCCTGGCCCATCAGCGCGACGCCCGCGGCGGAACCGATCGACAGCAGGGAGCCGCCGACCCCCGCGGTCAGGGTGACCAGCATCCACTGCCCCATGGACATGTCGGGCATCATGGTCAGGACCGCGAACATCACCGGAATGTTGTCGACGATGGCCGACAGAAGCCCGACCGTGACATTGGCCGGGGTCGCGTTCATGGCATCGCTCAACTGCAGCGCCGCGCCCCACTGGGTGTACATCACCTCCGAGACTACCGTGAGGTAGCCGATGAAACCCAGGCCGCCGACGCACAGCACCACGCCATAGAAGAACAGCAGGGTGTCCCATTCGGCCCGCGCCACCTTGTTAAAGACATCGAAAGAGACCATATCCCCCATCTGGCCGTCATGTTCCAGTTCAAGCAGCTCTTCGCGGCTGAGATGGGGATGGTCGCGATGATAGGTCTTCTTGAGATAGAAACCGAAGAACTGAAGATAGGCCAGGCCGGTCAGCATGCCGATCACCGGGGGCATGCCGAGAAAGTTGTGGAAACTCACCGCGGTGATGATGGTGGCGAGAAACAGGGCGATGATGCGTCGGGCGCCGCGTTTCATTTCAGCGCTTTCGCCGTCGCCGCTGGGTTGTTCGTTGGGTACCGCGAAATGCATGATCGCAGCGGGCACCAGCCAGTTCACCAGGGAAGGCAGGAAGAGTTCGAAAAAGGTCCCGAAGTCGACGATGCCTTGGGGGGTATGGATGACTTTCTGCCAGACCATCAGGGTGGTGATGTCGCCGAATGGGCTGAACGCGCCGCCGGCGTTGGCCGCCACGACGATATTGATGCAGGCCAGGAGGACGAATTTCTGGTTGTCTCCGGCCACGGCCAGCACCACGGCGCACATCAGCAGCGCGGTGGTCAGGTTGTCGGCAACCGGTGAGATGAAGAACGCCAGCAGGCCGGTGATCCAGAACAGCATGCGGAAGCCAAAGCCTTTGCTAACCAGCCAGGCACGCAGTTTTTCGAATACGTTGCGCTCATCCATGGCGTTGATGTAGGTCATGGCCACCAACAGGAACAACATCAGTTCCGCATATTCCAGCAGGTTGTGGCGCACCATCTCTTCCGCGGCATGGGACATGTCGTGGGTATTGTAGTACCAGGCGATCAGGCCCCAGATGATGCCGGCGGCGAGGATCACCGGTTTGGATTTCCTCAGATGGGTGAACTCCTCCGCCATGACCAGGACATAGGCCAGGGCGAAGATGGCAATGGCGGTGAAACCTACCCAGTGGCCGGTCAAATCCATGTGTTCTCCCGCGCCTTCGCTGGCCACGGCAAGCGTGGGAAGGAGGAGTAGGAGGAGCAAGCTGAAGGTTTTTCTCACGGGGTCACCCCTGTTGGTCGATTTGGTGGGTATTGATACATAATTCCGGGGGATTTTCAGGGATGAGGGATACAGGGTCAATATTTTGTGACAAATGAAATAGATAGGTCGAATGATGAAAGTCAAGTGAATTTGTCACACGAAAACTATGTGACGCGTCATCGAGGCGTAATCTTGGCCGTGGAATACTTTGTCAGCACCACAGTCGAGCAATCGCTTTTGAGGCTGATGATGAATAACAAGAACATCGATCAAAAATCCACGGGGCGGACCTATCACGAGCTGCTTCTGACCCGGAATGTCCTGTTGTCACAGCCCCACGACGAGCAAACCATGCCCTGGGATGTGGTGCGCTATGCCCAGCGCCATTCCGAGGTGACTCACTGGGAGGCGTTGTTGTGCGCCGCCTTTCTACCCAAGGCCGACAAACTGGTTGCGGTGGTGAGCCGGCGTCAGTCGGAGGGTTACAGCGGTCTGCTGCGCCAGCAGGGGTCCCTGGAATACGTGCGATTCTTCGTCGACTGGGATGATGACGCCAGACATCAGTCCAGCGGCCTGTGTCAATTCCGGGTCCGGGACGTCGAACAGATCGGTGCGGATCAGCCGGTTCCGGCCTGTCACCTGGTCTCGGTGCCGTTTGAAGGGAAGCGTTATCTGGATGCGCGCACTCAGGGCCGGCAGCCTAAGGTACGCGCCATCCTCTCCTGGAATCAGTTGCCGGGACTCGACGGGGACTTTCGGCCGGTATTTGGCAACCGGATCGACTCTCAGATCAGTGTGGATTCAGAGCATGCCCTGTTGGCGCACTTTGAAATACCGCTGGGGCAGCCGGTGAAACCCGGCGATCAGCTACCGTGCAGGACCGCGTGAGCCGTGTCTGCACCATGGAACCGGTTTAATGAAGCTTGAAGGGGAGTTTGGCGTCTGATTTTGGGCCGTTTGCGTGGACTCGGCTAACTGGGAAAGTTTCGGCCGAAGGGACGAACACCCAAGGAGGGGTTAAAAGTGTCTGTACCAGTTAGCCGAGTCCACGCAAGCGGCCCAGTTCGGATCGCGTTTTGATCACCGAAGCTTGATCGGAACCCAAGGCTTAAACAGCACACCGTCATCCCGGCGAATGCCGGGATCCAGAAAGCTCAAAAACTTCGCGTTCAGCGCTTCAGACGAATCCTCTTCCTCCCTGACAAGTAAAAAAGTCACATATCCGGCGTGTTGCATTCGATACGTTCCCAAGCCTGGGATTTGAAATCATAGAACCATGGAAGTGGTTCATCCATGACGACAAATATCAGGAGAGAGGAAAATGACTGTGCAGCATCAACGCGAATCCGTTCATCACTCAAATACCGATGATTACCTCTTTGAACAGATCGACAACACGGGTTCCGTAGGCCTGCTCGACACCACCCTGTCCCTGTCCCGGCCCCAGCTGTTCCGCTCCCTGACCCGGGCTGGAGAGGATTCCCTTCTTCAGGGCCAGGCAAAGCGTTATCTGGACATCATCGTGGCCCTGGTGCTCTTGCTCATCGCAAGCCCCCTCATGTTGAGTGTCGCGGCGCTGATCTGGTTGAGTACTTTGGGACGGGATCCGGTGTTCTATCGCCAGCTTAGGGTCGGATATGAAGGACTTGAATTTTATGTACTGAAGTTTCGCAGCATGCGCACCGATGCGGAGAAAGACGGCGCCCGCATGGCGGCAAAGAACGATGATCGGGTAACCCGCATCGGCCGATTCATTCGCAAGACTCGGATCGACGAGCTGCCCCAGTTGTTCAACGTGTTAAGGGGGGATATGAGTTTGGTGGGGCCGCGTCCGGAGCGCCCGGAATTTGTCTCGAAGTTTGAGAACGAGATCGAGGGCTATGCCTATCGGCATCAGGTCAAACCCGGGATCACCGGACTGGCCCAGGTGAGCTATCCCTACGGGGACTCGATTGAGGATGCGGCCAACAAGCTGTTCTATGACCTGACCTATGTCCGCAAGAACAGTGTCGGATTCGATCTGATGATCCTGCTGAAAACCATTCCGGTGGTGTTGACCGGGCACGGTGCACGGTAAGGAAAACCTGTTGGTTGGTTCGGATAGTCCGTGTGAAAACGTCAAGAGATTTTGACTGGAATCCCATCTCGTTTTTCTCGTTCCCACGCTCTGCGTGGGAACGAGAAAAAATCACCTCAATCGACGGGATACCACTTGCCAGGAGGGTCCACGTAGATCCATGGGGTATCGGCAGCTTCTGTAATTGTTAGAGTACGGACTTTGAGGATTTTAGTGATCGGTGGATGTTCACCTGTCCCATTATCTGTTATCGGGTTCCCATTTTCGCTCGTAACTTCTATCGTGCCGTTAGACATTAATGTTAGATTGTACTTGTATGCGGAATTGTTTGGGTTATCACTCATTTTATTTGCTCTTTAGCTTTAAGCGAAGGATTGCTGATATGGATTTTCTGAAAACCATAAGAGAACATCTCTTGATGTCTATATCGATTATCTGAAACAGGCCAAGTGTAGCTTACTTTTAGTTAAGTAAGGTCTTTTTGCTTATGTCTTCGCTCTACCACTGTATTTTAGTTTGTCAGACATCTGACCTCTATTTTTTAGGGTGTCAGGGTTCAGGCTGTCTACCCCTCCCTCCAATCTTCAGGGAACCTGGTCATACTCTACGCCAGACTCCTGGTGGGTTAACGTAGATCCACCTGGAACCAGTCGCTTCGATGATTGTTATGGTTCTGGTGTTGATGATCTGTTTGATGGGGGGGTGTTCCGTCGTGCACTCCTCTCCAATACAGTTTCCATGGCAATCTGTTATATCGACTGAACCATCAGGTTTAAGCATTAAATGATAGTCGAATGCTGAAGTGTTTCTACAGTGGTGCTCATGATGCTCACCGTGTTCATGGTGTTCACCGTGTTTATGGTGTTCATGGTGTTCAGGTTTGCGGGTCATTGTTGTGTTCCCCTTGTTACGAAATGGTTTGAAATGGTTAGCGGAAATTTAAAGAGATTGTGCCATAGACGGTTCGTTCCGCAGTAAACATTGACGGTGAACCAGTAGCGCTCGGATCATCGGTATCGTAGCTACTACGATCTTCAAATTGTAAATCCTGATCGAATAGATTTTTTACTCCGATGGAGATGGATCCATATCTATCCTTGAATCTGTAACTGAGAGCGAGATCAGTAACAAAACCGTTGTCTTCTCCGTCGTGTGACATCCCATATAGGTCAACAAAGCTTCCTTTCTGGTCGATATAGGTTGTCGAAAGTGACGTGGTGATGCCGGCAGAATGGAAGTAGCTAAGTGTGACAGGTAATCTGTGAGTTGTTAGTTTGATGATTCCGTCTGGGGCTAAAACAGTTTGAGCTTCATTGAGAGAGTGAACGGCTTTTTCAAGGTTGTATCGATTGTAGTCGTACTCAATGTTAAGTGCCCAGGATCGTGATGGTGTCCAATTCAGCCAGAGGTTGGAATACCTGTCGTTATACTTCAGATCTTGATTGCTGCTTGGGCCAGGCATTGATGTGTCAATTATCTCAAGCGGGCTGGTGAGTTTTCGGTACATTGAGGAGGCTCCAAAATGGAGGTTTTCCGAAAATCTATCAGTATAAGCCAGGCCGTAGTTCCACGAATCCGTCATGTCGATGTCGTCGAATAGCTGGTTAAATCCGACAATTTGCGAAGGCTCCAATGTTTCATACTGAGATGCCCTTATGACACTGGTTCTGTTGCGGAAAGCTGCCAGATGAAACGCACTCCCATTTTCAGTGGATAGTTTAAGGCCGATTTTTGGGTAAGCTTTTTTTGTGTCATCATCGGATTCATGCTTTTCCTGGAGCAGGGTGATGCCCCCTGAAACAGAGAGTAGCGAAAGTGTATCGTAAAAAGCATATCCATAGAGCCTGGTTTGTGATGCTTTATCATCATAGGAATATGTATCGCCGAACCCAGGATATTCCGGATAATCATAGGTATACGTGGCTTTATCATGCATGGTCTGTCGACTGATTCCCGCCAGCCAAACAACCGGGTTTGCGTTGCCTTGAATTTGAGATTCATAAAGCCCGGTTTTTCTTTCGGCATCATTTTGATCCACTAGCTCAGGGGTTTGCTGGGCTGTTTTGGTGTCTTGGTTTCGTCGTATGGCCGTCAACAACAGCTTTATGTTCGCTGGAAGTAACTGATTGAGGCCAATGCGAGTTGTGGATACTTCATTCTCAATGTGCATGTTGTTATTGGTAAGTTCCGGAACCAGTCTCTGAGAAGCATCTCCTTTATCTTCCTTTGAGTTACTCGCTTCAATCTGAATTGTAGTGCTGTTTGTCAAAGCAAATTGGGCAAACCCATTGATGATATCCTGCTCGAAGTCGAAGGGGTTTTCAGCCAGATCCGTTTCGGAATGGTATTGTCCCACGCTGAACGCTAAGCGGTCGGTCAATCCTGCCGCGATGGCGTCGTTACTCCAGGTGCTGTTTTCGCCGACCGAGGCGTCCAATTGCAACGCCATGCCGTTGCGAGTGAATAGTGGGTTGTACTCCTGGTAGGAAAGATTCTCCGGGCCCGCGCCGTCAAGTAGCCCCAGATTGGCATTGTTCAACTGGGGTTGGAGTGGGTCCAAGCTCAAGGGTTGGGTCATCTTGGCCTGCAACAGTTCACTCAACCGGGCGGAGTCCCGATTAGTGATGCCCAGATAACTGTCCGCCAGCAGGCGGTGGGCGGAGTGGTTACCAGGGTCCTGAGCCAGGGCATCGGTTGCCTGGAGGCGGGCCTGCTGCTCGAACCCCAGATCGCTGTAGATGCGGCCCAGGGCGGCGTGGCGGGCCGCTTCGTCCTGATCCAACAACTGCCGGGAACGGTAGACGCCCCGGTTGTCATTGAGCGCAATGGCCTGTTGCTGGGCCTGCAGGGCCTCGACGGGACGATTGTCTGATTGCAGCAGGATCGATTCGTAGAACCAGGCGGTCGGGTCGTAGGGGTCGAGCTGCTTGGCCATGGTGAACTGTTGATAGGCGAGTGGTTCGCGCTTCTCTTCGTAGTAGGCCTTGCCGAGATAGCTGCGCAAGAGCGCACTACCCGGATCGAGCAGCACCGCGGTCTCGATCGCTTCCCGTCCCGGGGTCAGATCTCCCTGGCGGATCTTCACCAGTCCCTGTCCCAGATGCGGCAAGGGCGCTTCGGAGTCGAGTTTGAGGGCGGTGTCGAAACTCTGGCTGGCCTGTTGCAGGTCGATATCCCGCAGGGAGGCGAAGCCCAGCACCGTGTGGGCCAGGGCAAGGGACGGTTGCAGCTCCACGGCCTGTTGCGCGATCTGGCGGGCTTCGCCGAGACTCCCCGACATCAGGTGGACCTCTGCCAGGCGGGCCTGCACCAAGGCACTGCCGGGCGCCCGTTGCGCGGCCATTTGGCTGTCCTCTAGCGCAGCGGGAATGTCGAAGCGGGCCTGGTTCACATAGGATCGGGCCATGTAGGCGGCGGCGGATTGGGGGTCGGCCTGGATGGCCTGCTCTGCCCGTTGCCCGGCATCCTCCAGGCGGTTCTGTACGAGTGCCTCGATGGCCGATTTCGCCAGGGCGTCGGCGCTGCCGGGTTGCTCGGGCAGGGGGGGGTAATAGAGTGCCCAGGCCACCGCGTCATAGGGCCTGGCAATCGCGATCTTTACCGGTGCCTGACCGGTTTCCGTGTGGGATGCCTGGTCCGCGCTGAGTGTCACGCTGCCCTGGTCGTTACGGGTTACCACCACGCCTTCCAGAACCGTCACATCGGTGGCCTGGTTCTCGATGCTGACCACGAATTCGGTGCCTTCGATGGAGGCGTTGACATAGGGCGTGCCCACATCCATGCGTTTAGGTGTGCGGCTGATGGAGTGGATCGCACCGCGTATCAGTTCCAGAAGGGAGGGGGCCGACGCCTCGATATCGGTCAGGGTGAGCGCTGAGTTGTTGCTGAGCCGCAGCAGGGTGTCATTGGCCAGGCGCAGTGCGGCGCGGCTGTCCTGCTGGGTGCGCACGGTGTCTCCCGGGCAGTAGGATTCGTCAAGTTGGGCCGTCTCCCAGTTATCCTGGTCGGCCTTTTTCGCTTCGACCACCCCCTCGAGGGCGATCAACTGGGCGATGGGGGTACATTCCGCCGCATGGAGCTGAGCGGCGGCGAGTCCGATCGCACCGATCAGGGAACATTTCACGAACTGGTGAAGAGGGCGGAAATGTGGCATGGGTTGTCCTCTGCGTAAATAGAGATGCCTGACCTCACCCACAACCTTACGCGCAGCACCTGTGTGATCCGCTTGAGTAAGCCACCCTCTCCCCGGTGATGGGTGGCGTTTCGGTCAGGTGTTGGATTTAATAAGGCATCCCCAAACAAGGGTTATATCCCGCCATAGTATCGAATATTGTTAAGTATGTGAATTTATTTCACATTTGCGAACAGGGCCGGAAGGGCGGTTACAGGGCCGTCCTTCGGGTATTTCGGCGTTCCCGGTATTGTTGCAGGTAGTACTGCGTGGGACCGTCATCGGGGAACTGTTCAAGGATCTTTTCAAACTGCCGGTTTGCGGCATTCCGGTCACCGCGTTGCCAATCGGCCAAGGCCAGGGCGAAGGCCTTGTGCAGGCTTTGGGTGCCCGGATCCGCATGCGCTTCGGTGGCGGCGATTTCGTGCAGAATGACCGGTTGCTGTTTCCCGGTGATCATGAACTGGCCCAGTTCCCGGGTGACGATTCCCCGCAGGTGTTTCACGAATTCGTCGGAGGCGAGTATACGGGTGCCGAACTGTTTGTTGATGTTCTCGATCCGCGAGGAGGTGTTGACGATATCCCCCACCGCCCGGTACTCGAAATGGTCGATGGCACCCACATGACTCATGACCAGATCGCCGCAGTGCAGACCCATGCGGGTGAAAAGCTTGGGTTCCAGGTCCGAAACGCGGATCAACTCGTCGATTTCGAGGGCCGCCAGACAGGCCTGCTGGGGCAGTTCCGGGTCGGCACTGTTGGCGGGCCAGATCGCCAGCATGGCATCCCCGATGACATCGGAGACCACCCCGTTGCGATAGCGGATCGGGGTGAACAACAGTTCGAAATAGCGGTTCAGATACTTTTGCAGTTCCTCGGGTGACATGTTCTCGGCCAGGGCCGTGTAGTTGGCCGCATCGGTGGCCAGGCAGACCCCGAAGGCCGAATCGAACTGGCGATGGGGTTGGATATTGTCCTTTACCAGTCGATCGATGACATCTCCCGGCAGGTAGTAGCCAAACAACTGGCGCAGCCGTTCCCGACTTTTGCGAATCTGTCGGTAGTGGTTCAACTGGCTGACAATCATCGCCACCGGCATCTGCAGCGCCAGGGGAAGGAACCAGGGTAACCAGAGATTCTGCAGGTAGAACAGGGCGTAGACACCGATGCAATAAACGCCGCTGAACAGGCCGCCTGCCGCAAGCCCGCTGAGTCCGGGAATGTTTCGCAGAATCAGGGTGATGAGCAGTCCGTATCCCAACAGTATCGAAGCGCTCAGGGTTGGATTATGGGACAGGGTCTCTTGATGGCGCAGGTTGGCATAGGCGGTAGCGGCGATTTCGACGCCACTGAGGTCCAGTCCGTTGGGTTGGGAGAATACGGTATAGAAGCCGTCTTTCTGTCGCGGCTGGTAGTCACCCGAATAACCGACAAACACGACCTTGTCACGAAACACGGACCAGTCGGTTTTTCCTCCGTTGAGCAGATCCTGGATGGGATGGGTACGAATGCTGCCGGGTGGTCCGTAAAAGTTCAGGTAGGGACGGGTGGGGCCTTTATACAGCCCGATCAGGGTCAATAGTTCGGTATCGAGCTTGGATCCGGGATACTCTGATTGGTGTTGCATAAGGATTTCGTACAGCTGTTTGGTGAGTCCCTGATTGCCACGCAGTTGCTGTGCCAGTCTCGAGGTCTGATGGGGCAGCTCTGGCAGGCCCGTTGCGGGCAATTCGGTTCGGGATATCAGATCACGCAGCCGTTCACCTCGGGGATCGAGGGCATGATGCAGGGTCAGCGCCGGGAGCGAAATCTGCTGCTGGGCGCCGCTGAAGGTCCAGAATCGACTGACCCTGATGGGGATTTTTGGCAGGACGAAGGGGGCAATGCCGAGGGCCGCGTCGGCAATCAGGGGCGTGGGGGGGATCAGCTGTTCCAGGTGATGGGTCCGAGCACCGTCGTTGAGTTGCTGTTGTTGCAGATAGGCCACCAACAGTACGTTACCCGCGTTGCGCATGGCCCGGGCCATATCCGTGTCGGTGTCATGCTCTCGGGCCTTCTTGAAGAAGACGTCATAGACGATGAGGGTGGCGCCCCCGGTACTCAAGCCTTCGATCAGTCGGGCATGCAGGGAGCGGGGCCACTCCGGAATCTCCTCACCCAGTCCCAGTTGGGATGAGGTTTTACCATTGATGGAAACGATTTCTACATCCCGGGGCGGTGGGCGCTGGCCGCGCAGGTTGAACAGCAGATCGAGCCCGACCTGTTCCTCCCAGGTCCTGCTGCCCGGCAGAAGGTTGATCGTCACACCCAGTAGCCCGACCAGGAGCCCCAGCACGAGGGTGAATGCCAGCTTGTGTTTTTCGACTTTCATACCTGTGGTCATCGATGTCCACTATCCCGGTCGGTTACTACAGCGGTGATTGGCACATATGTCATGGGTCACACGATATCGAATCCGGGGTCGCCCCACGTCTGTCCGTCCCTGAGTTTTCTGTTAAAGTTAACCTGTGTTCATCCAGAAACTTCAACACGCGGGTCTGTTTTTGGTACACCTGTGATGAGCAGATTGATGGAAGTGTACATCAAGCGCAGGGGAATGGGATGATGCCGGGAGGCGTCTCGGGAGGTATGCAAGGGGTTAGGGAGAGTTCGCCCTTCAACGTACATAACAAGAGAACGAAACAAAATGATCGAGAATATTTCCATATTCAAGGGTATGGATCCCGATGCTCTGGAATTGATCGAACAGCGCATGGTTCGCCGTACCTATCCGCGCAATACCATCGTTTTGTCGGAAGGGGATCAGAGTGACTCCATGTACGTGATTCTCAACGGCAAGGTCAAGGTCTATCTCAACGATGAGAACGGTAAAGAGGCGATCATCAATTATCAGGAGGCAGGGGAGTATTTCGGCGAACTCTCCCTGATCGACGAGAGCAAACGCTCCGCCTCGATCATGACCGTGGTCAAGTCGACCCTGGGGGTGATTTCCAAACAGGCCTTTCACGAGGTGCTGAAGGCCAATCCGGATATCGCGATCCACCTGCTTAAGGATCTGGTCCAGCGGGTCAGGGCATTGACCGAAGAGGTGAAGAGTCTGGCGCTTTCGGATGTTTACGGTCGCCTGAGCAAGACCCTGTTGAGTCTGGCCGAGGAGCAGGAGGACGGTATCTGGGTCATCGAGGGTCATGTCACTCAGCAGGAACTTGCGAACCGCATCGGGGCCTCCCGCGAGATGGTCTGCCGGATCTTCAAGGATCTGGTCAAGGGTGGGTATATCTCTACCGCCCACAATCGCTTCACGATTAACAAGCAACTGCCTTCCCGTTACTGAGTCCGTTCACCGCTTATAGCCCAAAACATCAAGGGCCCTTTTAAGGGGATTGAGCCGCAAATGTACGCCAATCACCAATAGCAGTTTTAAGTGTTGAGTTTTTAGTTTTGAGTGGATGAGTTCGCTGCGCTCACGGGTTATGGGCTCCCCCTCATCCTTAGGTGGGTGTTGTAAACGCATGCCGAGACTCATCTCAAACTGATTTTCGACTCGTTCCCACGCTCTGCGTGGGAATGCATACCGATGTTTCGTCGTATTACCCCGACTTGAGATGATCGGCAAACCCATGGTCTGCGTTCCCACGCAGAGCGTGGGAACGAGATAACACTGGTAACTCTTTGTATTACCAGGATTTCGGTAGCCACTGGGTGAATGGGGTGCGAGGGATGTTGCATAGGTCACATCCGGAGTGTGAATAAGTCACAGCCGAATCTTTCCTGCGGGCATAAACTTGTCAACGAGTGGTTAGCTTTCTCTGATCGAACAGGAACGTATCAGTCACTCGACCTCCTCTTTGGGTATACCCTCCGTCGTTGACGGAGGGTGTTTTTTTATGGCCCTACGGAAAAAATACCCCGGGATTGAGGATCTGGTGCGGATCGAACTGTTCCTTGATGGCGCGCATCAGGTTCATCGCCACCGGGTCGATTTCCTGATCCACAAAGGCCCGTTTGACAACTCCGATCCCGTGTTCCCCCGAGAGGGTGCCGCCGAGTTTCAGAACCTGTTCAAAGAGGGCTTTCAAACACACCTCACCCGCGCTCAACTGTTTTGGATCATTGGGGTCCAGCAACAGATTGACATGGATGTTGCCATTGCCCGCATGGCCGAAGTTGACAATCGTGATGCCGGTTTCAAGGGACAGGTTGTCAAGAAAACCGATCAGGTCCGGGATGCGTGACACCGGTACGACCACGTCCTCGTTGATCTTCTTCGGAGCAATGTTCCTGAGTGCGGGTGACAGGGCCTTGCGGGTCTTCCACAGGCGAGTGATTTCGGCCTCGGTTTCCGCGGTGTGGATCTCCAGCAATCCGGGGACCCGGGCGGCATCGGCCACCGCGGATGCCTCCCGGTCGATGCTGTGCTGCGCGCCGTCCACCTCGATCATCAGCAGGGCGCCGACCTCCGGATCGAGTTGCAGGTCGGAAAAGTTTCGCACCATCTGCAGCGCCGTGCCATCCATGAACTCCAGGGCGCAGGGAGTGACCGGCTGGGCCATGATCGATGAAACCGCCCGGGCGGCGGAATGGATGTCGCGGAAACTGGCCTGCAGGGTGCGTTTGGATTGTGCCAGGGGGGTGAGTTTGAGACGGGCCTCGGTAATGATGGCCAAGGTGCCTTCCGATCCGATCAGCAGACGGGTGAGGTCATAGCCCACCACGCCCTTGGTGGTGTTGACGCCGGTTATCAGGCTCTCGCCCTGGCCGGTAACCGCCCTCAGACCCAGGGTGTTCTCCCGGGGGGTGCCGTATTTCACCGCTCTTGGGCCGGCAGAGTTATAGGCCAGGTTGCCGCCGATGGTGCAGACCGCGGCGCTGGTCGGATCGGGGGGCCAGAAAAAACCCGATGCCTGGGCGGCAATCTGCAACGCCTTGTTGGTAACACCCGGCTCTACCCGGGCCAGGCGGTTGTCCGCGTCGATCTCCAGGATCTTGTTCATATGCTCCAGGGAGAGCACCAGGCCTCCCTGCTGGGGCACGCTGGCGCCGGTGGTTCCGGTTCCCGTACCCCGGGTGATCAGGGGAATGCGGCCTTCGTAGCAGAGCCGGGCGATAGCCGCGACCTGTTCGTGGTGCTCGGCAAACACCACCCCGTCGGGGGTGGCCTGCAGGCGGCTGTTGTCATAGCCATAGGGGAGACAGTCGCCCGGGTCGGTGAAGAGATTTTCGGTTCCGACGATGCTGCGTAATTTCTGTGCCGTACTGCGGTCCAGGGGGGTGTTCAACTCAGATGTACTCAAATACGCGGACCACCCGGCGCACACCGCTGATGTGGCGTACCACGTCGGTGACTGCGTCACCTTCGGGTTTGGTGATCAGGCCCATGAGAAATACCGTGCCCCGTTCCGTGACCACCTTGACCCGAAGCGGGTCGAAGTCGGGAATTTTGATGCCCGCCAGACGCACCTTGACCTCGGAAGTGAGTGTGGCGTCATGGCTGATCTCGCCAATCGACGCGGTACTGCCGATCTCGATTTCATTGACCACACGGCGGACCCGCTCGACCCCCGAGATAATCCGCTCGGCCTGGTGACGCACCGTGTCGTTGGCCGCCTGTCCGGTCAGCAGCACCACCATGTTATAGCTGGTGACATGGATGCTGCTCTGTTCTTTGAATTTCGGGTCCTTGGACAGCAGGTCATAGGCCTTGAGCTCGATGCTCTGGTCCTCGACCATGACCCCGGTGGTACGCCGGTCGTGGACAATGGTGGCGGTGGCCGCGGCGCCGCCGACAACGGCCGCGACGCAACCCTGCAGGGTCAGGAGAATGGTGATGATGGTGAGCGTCGTTGCGAATTGTTTCTGCATGAGCTTCCTCTGAAAGACAGCCTGTTGTGGTTTGTGACCCTCTGGATCCATGGACTCCAATGAGTGCATCGAGAAGGGGTTGTGTTAAACAAATCTTTATCGTCCCGGCGCGTGGCGTCACCCGTTTGGATCGATCCGTGTTTTCCTTCTCCTACCCGAGCACGGTCAGGTTTCAGCTTCCCAGCAGTTGCTGATCCACCAGGTCACACAGGCAGTGGATCACCAGCAGGTGTGTTTCCTGGATGCGCGCGGTGACTTCCGCGGGAACACGGATTTCGACGTCGCCGGGCGATAAGAGTTTCCCCAGATTGCCACCATCCCTTCCGGTCAGGGCGACGATGCTCATCTCCCGTTCATGAGCGGATTGTACCGCACGATTGACATTGTCCGAATTGCCGCTGGTGGAGATCGCCAGTAGCAGATCCCGGGGTTGTCCCAGGGCCTCGACCTGGCGTGCGAAAATCGCCGAGAAATCCACGTCATTGGCGATCGAGGTTAGGGTCGAACTGTCCGTGGTCAGGGCAATCGCCGGGAGTCCCGGCCGGTCCCGCTCGTAGCGATTGAGCATTTCAGATGAAAAGTGCTGGGCATCGCCCGCGGAGCCGCCATTGCCGCAACTGAGGATCTTGTTGCCTTGCAACAGGCGTTCGAAGATCAGCTGCGCCGCTTCGGAGATGGGGCGGATCAGCAGCGGTAAGGCGTCGATCTTGGTCTGGATACTCTGGTTGAATAGCGCTTGGATGCGTTCAGTGTCTGGCATCGATGATCACGTTCTGCTGATGGCTGTTTGGGTCAAGGGTCAGAATCTTCGGGCCGTGACAAAAGAATCAATCCGGGCTATGCAGGATTGATGGCTCTGTTCCGGTTGTGGCGTAGGGCGCATAGTAGGACGATGCAACCGCAGCTGCAACCACGAATGGAGGTATTCAGACCGCTGGTTTGGATGGATTCTGTTGGCCAGGGTTTTTACCTCACCAGTGGCTTTGAATGGCGTTTTTGATCCACTCCATGCGAGTATCGCCAGATCCGTTCAACACCACCACGTCGAAGCGGCAGGGCGGATCCTCACCACGGTATTGCAGGTAGTGGCGGGCGGCCGCGAGCAGCTTTCGCTGTTTGGCCGGGGTGATACTTTCCAGCGCGGAGCCGAAATCGTTCGATTGGCGATAGCGGACCTCGACGAAGATCGTCGTCTCCTCCCGGTCCCGCATGATCAGGTCGAGTTCCCCCACCTTGCACCGGTAGTTGCGTTCCACCAATTCGAGTCCCTGCCGGTGCAGGTAGTTCAGGGCCTGCTGTTCGGCTTCGGCCCCCTGTATCAGATGATCCCGCTTCATTGTGCGACAGGGGGTTGGGTGAGGTTATGATCCTGTACTGGCGGGAGTCTGTCGTCAGGCTGTGGATTCAGCTCGGGGGTATCCTGAACCAGGGGGTCTAGGGGTTCCTGGGCAGGCATCTCCAGGCGTGGCGCGTAACCGCTGATATGGGCCAGACCCTTGTCCAGCTCGGCCCAGGCCAGCAGACGATGCACCCGGTTTTGACGGTCCAGGTAGAGGGTGCCGCTCTTGCCGTTGAACAGGCGTCCGGGTTGTTCCCGAAGCGTCAGCAGCTGTGGCAGCAGATTGAAGCTGTCGATACCCATGGCATAGATCCGGGCGTATACGCCTTTCACCCCGGGCATCAGTTTTTCGAGTTCCGGGCGGGACAGGGCGCCTTGCTGGCCCTCTTCGAGCAGCCAGGGGGTATCCACAAACTCGATCGTGCCGAGATCCCGGTCCAACGCGGGGTCCGAGATACCCGAATAGATGTGTGAGGTGGCGTAGACCGGCAGATTCCCGGCGCGGAAGAACCTGAGCTGCGGGCGTAACTGCCGGGCCTTCTGCGGACGCGCGGCCAGGAAGATGAAATCCGCGTCCTGACGGGGGCGCGGTTCGGCTTCGAGCTTGCGACCGAGCTGAGTTACCAGGGCGCGGATCCGCGCCTCGCTCTCGTTGATGTTGAGCAGCATTCGGATGGGTACGGAGAAGTCGTTCTCCGACGGGTTGTAAACCTGTTGCTCCACCACTTGCCCCCCGAGGCGACGCCAGCGGCTGCGGAAACTCTCGGCCAGGCGTTTACCCCAGTCATCGGACGAGGTTAGGATGAGCGCGCTGCGATGCCCCTCGAGCCAGGCCCGTTCCGCGACCTGTTCCGCCTCGTCCTCCGGTGCCAGCCCGAACTGATACAGGTTGGGGTTGATCTCCGCGACCGGTTCCTCACTCTTCTCGATCTGATTGAGTGCAAGTACCGGGACATCCAGGTACTCCAGGTTCGAGATCATCTTGACCGCGTCCTTGTTCAGGGGGCCGACGATCATCTGCGCACCGTTGAGCAGCGCGCTCTGATACACGCCAAGAGTCTCCTGCAGGGTACCGGTGTCATAGAACTGGAGCTTGGGTCGGTACTCCGGGGGTTGCTGGTACCAGGCGGCCATGAAACCGTCCCGCACCGCCGCGGCGACCTTGGCGTAGGGGCCGCTGCGTGGCAGCAGGATCGCGATGTGATCATCCGGGGTCAAACCCTGCTGCTCCAGCAGGCCGGCCAGCAGTGGCTGCAGCGCGGGATGATCCGGGAAGCGTTCCCGCCACTGTCCCAGCTGGTTGTTGAGTTCCATGGGATCGGAGATCTGCTGTTTGACGATGCGCGCCAGTTCCATCCAGCCGATCAGGGTGGACGGAGGGGGCGGCTGCAGCAGGGACAACGCCGTGTCGGTCATGGTCGAAAGGGTCTGCAGCAGCAATTCCTGGGTCGCCAGGCGGCCCTCCGGATCGTCAACCTGGAGCGGGTCCAGCACATCGAGTTCCCGGGCACTCTCCAACAGGTTGCCGGAAAGGCGGAAGATCTCAGCCATGTTGCGGTGATAGTGGACTCTGAGATCCACCGGGGTGTCCTCGCCGGGTTCCGGCTGCATCAGGTCGAGGGCCTTTTCGATATCCCCCTGCCGGACCGCCAGTTCGGTGCGCAGCATACGCAGTTCGAAATTGAAATCGCTGGCTTCGGGGGTCGGCTGAAGCTGATCGACCAGGATCAGGCTGCGTTCCGGGTTACCCGCCTTGAGCCAGTAGCCCGCGGCTTCGAGCAGGAGTCGTTCACGTACGGGCGTATCGCTCATCCGTGCGGCATTCTCCAGCAGACTGGCCGCCCCGGAGTAATCGTCGTTCTCGATCATCCCCGCCACCTGAAGCTGTAGGCTCGCCTCCAGTTCCGTGGTTGACTGGGAGCGATCCTTGGGGGTGGTGGTACAACCCGCGAGAATTGTCAGGGCGATCAGCAGTGTCAGTGAGAAAAAACGGATGTTGTGCATAACTTCGGTATCAGTAAAAAAATAAAGCCCGCTAATCGGAAGTAGCCCGGAAACGGGTTGGTCTCTCTTTGTCCTTATAAAACATCGGAATCACAAGCCTGTCCCGTCGGTCGGACCGGTCCTGACCCGCAATCTGGCCTGCCAGGATACCGGGTCCGTGAAGCATGTCCATACAGACGGCGGGACCGGCTTGGGAACTGACAAGTATCCGGGATTCTGCCAATATTCCAGATTGTCCCGTGAAAAACCACAGGCAGGGTCGAATCCCAACTGGCCGTTTCCCAAATCTGGACCCTGCCGACCCGGTTCAGGGGGAGGCGCACAAACAGGAAACTTCGTGTCAAAGGGCATACTTTACGTCGTAGCCACACCCATCGGCAATCTCGATGACCTGACCCCCCGGGCCGTGGTCACACTTCAGCAGGTTGACTGGATCGCCGCGGAGGATACCCGGCACACCAAACCCCTGCTACGTCACTACGGTATCGATACCCCGCTCAAGGCCCTGCATCAGCACAATGAACAGGCCCAGCTGCAGCCCGTACTGGATGCCCTGCATGGCGGTCAGTGCATCGCTCTGGTGTCCGATGCCGGAACCCCCTTGATCAGCGATCCCGGCTTTCCTCTGGTGCAGGCCTATGCGCAGGAGGGGGGGCAGGTGGTACCCATCCCGGGGGCCAGCGCGCTCATCTGCGCACTTTCCGCCTCGGGATTGCCAACCGACCGGTTTCTGTTCGTCGGGTTTCCGCCGAGAACCTCGTCGCAACGCAAGCGTTGGTTTGAGGCGCTGGCGGGTGAACGATCAACCCTGGTGTTTTACGAGTCGAGCCATCGGATCGCGGATTGTCTGCGGGATATGCAACGTGTTTTCGGCGCCGATCGGACCGGGGTGATCGGCCGCGAGTTGACCAAACGTCACGAAACCTTTCTGCGGGGCTCCTTGCAGGAACTGCTCGATCGGGTGAACGGGGATCCGGATCAGCGAAAAGGGGAGTTCGTGGTGCTGCTCGAGGGTGCGCCTGCTGTCGAGTCCGAACAGATCAGTCTGAGCGTGGAATCCCTGCTGATGGCGCTGTTGGAGGAATTACCCCTCAAACAGGCGGTTTCGCTGGTTGCCAAAGTTACCGGACAGAAAAAAAACACCATTTATAACCGGGCATTGATTCTTTCGAAGGACAGGGATGTGAAGTAATGCCCAGACGTCCGGCAGGAATTGCGCGATAATTCCCACTATTGACTCACGTTCCTGTCCGAACCTGCCATGCGCACACGTTTACTTCTGACAATTTGGTTGTACGGGTGCAGTTCACCGTTTCTTTTCGCCGCCGGTCTGGGAATTGAATTCACCCCGTTCACCGGCTACCGGTTCGGTGGCACCTTGGAGGATGAAAGAACCGGCGACTCGTTGGATCTGGAAGACGCCCGGGACTGGGGTTTCACCCTGAGTCAACCCGCCTCGGATACCACCCGCTACGAGTTTCTCTATAGTCATCAGGACACCTCTCTGGCGGATACCACCGATCCCGACAACGCCTTCGATCTGGCGGTTCATTACATCCACATGGGGGGAACCGTGGATGTGTACCAGGATCGCTTCACCCCCTATTTCTCCGGTGGACTGGGCATGACCTATATGAACCCCGGGAGTCGGGAGTACCAGGATGAAACCCGCTTCTCTCTGAGCGTGGGGGGCGGTTTGAAATGGTACCCCACCGAACGGCTGGGCATCCGTTTCGAGATGCGTGGTTACAGCACCCTGCTCAACTCCAACGGCAGCCTGTTTTGCGACGGTGGCTGCAATTTGCAGATCAGTGGGGATGCCTTTCCCCAGTTTGAAACCAACCTGGGTTTGATCTTCCGCTTCTGAGCGATTCCTCGAATCAGTCCTGGCGACAGCGAATCATGTTGCCTCGTTCCCACGCTCCGCGTGGGAATGCAGACCAGTGCTTAGGCGAACAGATCAAACAAGGACAATACAACATGGCTTAGGTATGCATTCCCACGCAGAGCGTGGTAACGAGGCAGGCTTCCGTCATTCCGGCGTATGCCGGAATCCATGTTATATCTCAGGGGAGCTGGATCCCGGGATGACAGTGATTATTAGCTCAAATATCCCCTCATGGCATCTACACGCTTCGAAACTTGAGCATTACAATCGGCGAATGGAAAGACAATATCTTTTTTTTAAAACAGCTAAGGCACTTTCTGCATTATTCATTGGTCTGTTAGTGCTGTCTTTTATCATTGGCTATCTTGTGTATTCGGGCATCTCTAACTCATTCGTGGTTGTACCGATCATATTCTTATGTGCTTGTTTAGTGGTATGGGGCGCTTATTTCTTGGATAAGAAATAGTGTGCGTATCTTCGATTCATAGATTGAAATAGGGTTTTTATGCCCAGTTCTCACGCTCCGCGAGGGAACTGGGAAACACTTGTTCAATTGGTATTGAGAGTACCTCTATCAATTGCAGGGTGATATTGCGAACTACACAAATATTGAGCCTACAATCCAGATCAGTGAAGTGGTCATTACAAATACCGAGAATAAAGATGGAACGAATTGTTGTGATAGGAACGAGTTGCAGTGGAAAGTCCCATTTGAGCCATATCTTGGCTGATAAAGCGGAATCCGGGTGCGGCCATATCACCTGATTTGCCCGGATTCCGCTCCCATCACAGCGGGCCGATCCCGATCATGAGGTACGCGGGTTAGTGGGTTACCCGATTAATGCGTCACCTCGATGCGTTTGGCCTGCTTTTCGGTGGTCGTTTTCGGGATGGTGATCTCAAGCACACCATCCTTGCCGGTGGCCTCGATGGTATCCGGATCCGTGTTGTCCGGCAATGAGAAGCGCCGATAGAAGACGCCATGGGAACGCTCGATGCGTTTGAAGTTCTCCTTCTCTTCGGTTTCTTCAAACTTGCGCTCGCCACGGATGCTCAAGACCCCGTTTTCCATGGTGATCTCGATCTCTTCGGGTTTAACCCCCGGAATATCGGCGCGGATGAGATAACGATGATCCTCTTCCTTGATGTCGACGGCCGGTGCCCAGTCGCCTCCTACCACGTGAAAGGTGTCTTCATCCCGTTGCAGGAGAGGATTGAACATGCGGTCGAGTTCTTGACGCCAGCCTTCCAGTGAACGCCATGGGTCGTAACGTGTGATGTTCATGATGTCCTCCTCTAAATCATCCTTTCCTACTATGAATATGGTGCTATTTTTAGAGGTTTTCAAGGGTTTTTAGGGGCTAATTCAGGTAAATTTTCTGGTCTTTTCTTGATAGAAAAAGTACATTATAAACAATGGGTTATGCTCGTGTTTTGCGGGGCTTGCGTGAGCCTTTTCGGGGCGTGGTTCCGGGGGTGCCCGATGCTCGGCGTGAAGCCGTTGCAGGATGTCTGTCAGTGGTTTTCGAAACCGCTTTTTCCGGTCTCGGTTGCCAGCGGGGCACCAACTGGTGTTTACCGTTGCCGATCAGATCGCTACGCCCCATACGGGTCAGGGCCTCCCGCAGTAAGGGCCAGTTTTTCGGATCGTGATAGCGCAGGAATGCTTTATGCAGACGCCGTTGCTTCAAGCCCCGGACCACTTCGACCCGGCCTGTTTTGTCCCGGCGGATGCGCTGCAAGGGGTTTCGCCCGGTATGGTACATGGCGGATGCAATGGCCAGGGGGGTGGGCAGAAAGGACTGTACCTGGTCGGGGCGGAAACCGTTGGCCTTCAGCCATAGCGCCAGGTTGAGCATGTCCCGGTCGCTGGTACCGGGATGGGCGGCGATAAAGTAGGGAATCAGGTACTGTTCCTTGCCGGCTTCCGCGGAGTATTTATCAAACAGCTTCTTGAACTGCTCGTAACGATCGATACCCGGCTTCATCATCTTGCTCAGGGGGGAGGATTCCGTGTGTTCCGGGGCGATCTTCAGATAGCCACCCACATGGTAAGTGACCAGTTCCCGGATATATTCCGGTGAGCGCACCGCCAGGTCGTAGCGCAGGCCCGAGGCGATGAAGATCCGTTTGATGCCGGGCAGTTTGCGGGTGCGGCGATACAGATCGATGAGCGGGCGATGGTCCGTATTGAGATTGCGGCAGATATCGGGATAGACGCAGGAGAGCCGCCGACAGGCGGACTCGACCGCCGGATCCTTGCAGGCGAGGCGGTACATATTAGCGGTGGGGCCGCCCAGGTCGGAGATGTGTCCGGTAAAGCCCGGCACCTGGTCCCGGATGGTCTCCACCTCGCGTACGATGGAGTCCTCGGAACGGCTCTGGATGATGCGTCCCTCGTGTTCAGTGATCGAGCAGAAGGTGCAGCCGCCGAAACAGCCGCGCATGATATTCACCGAGTGGCGAATCATCTCCCAGGCCGGGTTGCGCGCGTCGCCGTAAGCGGGGTGAGGAAGACGCGTGTAGGGCAGTTCGTAGACCCGGTCCAGCTCCTCGGTGGTCAACGGAACAGGAGGCGGGTTGAGCCACACATCCCGTTTACCGTGACGCTGGATCAGAGCCCGGGCATTTCCCGGGTTGGTCTCCAGATGGAATACCCGGGAGGCATGGGCGTAGAGCACCTCGTCATCGACCACCTGGTCGTAGGAGGGCAGGCGTACCACGGTGCGTTCCCGGGGCAGCTGCCTTGGCCGCAGATGGGCTGTTGGGATCACTCGTGGGTTACAGGTTGGTGCAGTCTCGTAGGGATGGGCGTGGAGGGCCTTGGGCCCGGGCTCATCCAGTTCCGTGGCGTCGATCTCGTACCACTCCGGGGGCCGTTCCTGACACATGAAGCCGGTGCCGCGCACATCGGTGATCGATGCGATAGGCTCGCCTTTCGCCAGGCGGTGGGTCACCTCCACGATGGCGCGCTCCGCATTGCCGTAGATCAGCAGGTCCGCCTTGGAATCGGGGAGAATCGAGCGCCGCACCTTCTCGGACCAGTAGTCGTAGTGGGCGATTCGTCGCAGGCTCGCCTCGATACCGCCGATCACGATCGGTACACCCTTGAAGGCCTCCCGGGCACGCTGGGCATAGACGATGACCGACCGGTCGGGGCGCCGTCCGGCCTCTCCGTTCGGGGTATAGGCATCGTCGCTGCGAATGCGCCGGTCGGCGGTGTAGCGATTCACCATCGAGTCCATGTTCCCGGCGGTGATGCCGAAATAGAGATTGGGGCGTCCCAGCCGGCGCAGGGACTCCGCGTCCCGCCAGTCCGGCTGGGCAATGATCCCGACCCGGAACCCCTGGGCTTCCAGGAGGCGGCCAATCAGGGCCATGCCGAAGCTGGGATGATCCACATAGGCGTCGCCGGTAACCAGGATCACATCGCAGCTGTCCCAGCCCAGATGCTCCATCTCCTCACGGCTCATGGGCAACACGGGTGCCGTGCCGAAGCGGGCGGCCCAGTAGGGTCGATGGGAGAATAGTGCTGGGGCTTTCAACATGAACAGTGCGAATTCTGAAGGCGGAGGCGGATTATGCCACCATTAGCGCGCATCCTGAGCTGTCAGTCAACGGACGGGTCGTTTGGTTTCTCAGTTCGTTCCCACGCTCCGTGTGGGAACGCATACCTAAGCCAGGCAGTACTGGCCAGGTTTGAAATGCGTGTCTGACCTCAGGTCTGCATTCCCACGCAGAGCGTGGGGACGAGAGTGCTCGTCCGAGGGTTTCTGTTCTCAGGATCAGAGCGCATGTCCCGGGTTGAGGTCGGGCAACGCGGTTTCATCCTGTTTCGGTGGCCGCCGCTTGCGGCTGGGCCATAGTCTCAGGCTGGGCCTGATCTCGTGTTTGAAGGCCTCTTTCCAGCGCTCGAAATCCAGGGTTTTGTGGCCGTAAATGGCATGCTCCAGATCGTGAATCAGGGCCTCAATTTTTCTCGGCTCCGCCTTCGGGTGGAAATCCACGATGTTATTCCCGATCACACTGAACGGCACATTGGGGGGGAGGCCCAGATGCTTGTTCGCAAGGAAGCGCAGGGTATAGCCCCAGATCTCCGGATCGGTCTCCTCATCCACGAAACGCACGCAGAACCAGAAACGAACCGATAGCGGTAGCGCTCCAACCAAACGTCGGCGCCAGCGATGCCAGCGGGTCACCGGGTTGAGTATCGCGGTGGTGGCACGCAGTTTTTCCCTGAGGGGGGAAAACGCCGGAGCCATACGCGACATCGGACGTTGCAACAGCACGATCAGTGGCTCGAGAGGAGATTTCTGTTCGGATCCTTTGCGCCGATGGGACAGTCCAATGGCGATCCAATAGCCAAAAATGATACCGAAGGCCAGGGCCAGGGGAATCCAGAAGGCCGAGGAGGATCCTCCGGGAAACAGGGAACTCTCCTCCCCGTCGGATGAGAAAAAGCTGGTTGACTTCTCCACGCCGCTGACCGCGATCGGTTGCATCGGCACGGTCGCGCGCTGGGGGATGTCCGCACGGGTGTTCCACCAGTTCACACTGAGTTGCGGGAGTTTCAGATCGCCACCGAACTGGGGGACCAGAGTGAAGGTTTCCAGACGTCGCCCGATGATCCGGCCCGACTTCTTGTCGAGTCGGGTCTCGACGTAACTCTGGTCCCGGTAGACACGGAAGGCATCGGATTCGAGTTGCCGGGCGAGGCTGGGCAGTTGATCACCCCCTTTGCCGGTTGCGGTCAGCTCGATGGTCACGGGAAGGGGCTTGCCGGCGGCGGGCCGGATCTCTTTGGGGAGGGTAAAAGTCAGGTCGATCTGTTCCAAGGGGAGCCAGGGTCTGCTGTCCGGGTGGGCGGCCCGTACCTCAAGACTCAGATCCCCTGGCATCTTCACCGAAAAGGCCCGATTACCCGCCCGGTAACCCGAGACCTGCTCTTCACCGGTGATCTCAATGGGAGGGAGGCGGTAGTGGCCGGGCTTGAGTGGTGTGACCTCGTAATAGAAATCGTTGACGATCACCCGTTGGCCCTTTTTCTGATCGGAATAGGTCACCGGGCCTTCGATCTTGCGGTAGATCAGGTCATCGGTTTGCGGGATCTGGGGTGTTGCGGTCAACAGGTTGTTCTGGCTTACCACGCTGAGTTTGAGCAGCACACCCTCCTGGATATAGGGGGTAGGGTTGCCGAATTCCGTTTCCAGGTAGGTTGTGATGGTTTTGCTCGGGTAGTAGCTCTGGGGTGAGTAACCGGGTTGCTGGTTCGGCCAGCCTCCCGCGTAGGGTGACGGGGTCGTGGGGGGTTGTTGCGGGGTGCCGCTTTGCCGTTGTGCCGGATTTCTGAAATTCCACTGTCCCGGCGGCAAACCCTGCCAGGGTTGTGATCCATAGGGGGCAGCCTGGACACCCCATGGCAAAAGCAGAGGTTGAACCAGCAACAACGTGATCAGGGCGCTCCACAACCGCCGTTGGAGTTCAGCTGGGATGCGCAAATGGGCAAGGTGTGTGTGTTCGGTCATGTGTGTTTTCCGGGGCAGGGTCACCAGGGTCTCGTTTCTGTATCTCGTCCGCCGCGACTGCGCAGATACCGATACTCCTCCAGGCGGAACTGTTGTTGCATGAGTTGGGCCGGGTCGCCTTCGACCTGATCAAGCCACTGTTCCATCAACAGACTGGCGCCGCTGGGTGCTTCGCTTTGGATATTGCCTTCGTTATTCTCCGCTTGCGCCGGATCCGGTTCCTGCCCCTGTCCCTGGCTCTGGTCCACTTGTTCGACTGCCTGTGAACGGCCGGCATCGTCGGGATTGAGGTTCCGTTCACCGGTATCCTTGCCCATCTGTTCCGGGTTGCGCTTTGTTCCGGTCTGCGCCTTCTGATCTTTCTGTTCACCGAGATTAGGAGGCATTTCCTGTCCCTGTTCCGGGCCAGACGGTTGATCCTTTGGCTGCTGTTCGTCCTGCCCCTGGTCACTGGGTGACTCGTTTTGATCTTTTCCCGACGGCAGTTGCTCTGCTCCCTCTTTTTGCCCGGTTTGACGCTCTGTTTGTCTGTCCTGTTCTTCGCCCTTGGAATCGCTATCCAATGACTCCTGGCCGGAGGACTGTTCCGATTCCGAAGATTCGTTAGCCGATGTATCCTGTGTCTGCTCATCCTGGTTCTCGGAACCTTGCGGGTTCTGCTCGGATGACTCCTGCCCCCCAGACTGCTGATCCTGCTGCTCTTGCTGTCCGCTTTGCTGCTGATCCTGCTGCTCTTGCTGTCCGCTCTGCTGCTGATCCTGCTGCTCTTGCTGTCCGCCCTGCTGCTGATCCTGCTGCCCCTGCTGTCCGCTCTGCTGCTGATCCTGTTGCTCTTGCTGTCCGCCCTGCTGCTGATCCTGCTGCTCCTGCTGCTCCTGCTGTCCGCTCTGCTGCTGATCCTGCTGCTCTTGCTGCCCGCTTTGCTGCTGATCCTGTTGCTCTTGCTGTCCGCTCTGCTGCTGATCCTGTTCCTGTTCCTGTTTCTGGTCCTGTTTCTGGTCCTGTTTCTGGTCCTTTTCCTCCTGGGTCTCCTCCTGAGCGAGTTTTTCCCGCGCCAGGGCAAGATTGTAGCGGGCGTCCATGTGGTCAGGATCCTGTTCCAGGACGGACTCGTAACTTTCTATCGCCTGCTTGAAATCACCACTCCGGTAGTAGCTGTTGCCCAGATTGTATTGCGCATCCTGCTTGACCGATGGCCGTTCAACCTGTTTGAAGTCCTGAATGGCCTGCTCATAGTCACCGGTACGATAATGGGCCACACCACGTCGGTAGGGATCCTGGAAGCCTTCCGCGGCGGCTTTGTAATGTCCCTGGTGGTAGTCTTCCGCCGCCTTCTGCGCCTGGTTTAAAAACCAATCGGCGTGCACCACGCCCACCACTGACATAAGCAGCAAAAGGCCCCATGTCCGGAGCTGTGAAATGCGACTTCCGCGAGTTGCCTTCCCGGGGGGGCGACCCGGCACCGCCCCTGTTACGTTTTTCCCGCAGAACAGCGTCGCCAACCTGATCATGACTTAGGCCTTCCCGCTGAGAGCATGCGGAAACGGGGCAGCAACAGCAGCATCAAGGGAAGCAGAAGCCAGTAGAAGCGCTCATTCCAGATGCGGGTTTTTTCCTGGGTTCGGGTTGGTGCGCCGCTGTTGCGGCTGGCCAGATCCTGGATACGACGACTGTCCCGGTCGCGGAAGTCGGCCTGTTGATAGATCCCGCCACCCAGTTTGGCCAGTTGTTGCAACTGCTGGCTCCCGAGCCTGGAAACGATGACCTCCCCCTGGGGACTGCGCATCAGGTTGCTGCTACCCGCGTTGAGGGGTACCGGGCCACCTCCGAGAGTGCCGACCCCCAGGGTATACAGAGTGATCCCACCCTGATGCAGGGCCTCGACCTGTTGTGACAGTCCCGGCTCATCGAAATCACCATCACTGATCAGGAGAATGGAACGGGTGTGGTCTGAGTGCTCACCCAAAAGCTGTTTGGCCCGATCCAGGGCGGCCGCCAGACGACTGCCTTTGAGATTGGCGATATCGGAGGTCACCGCGGGCAACGCATTGAGCAGGCTCTGGCTGTCCTCGGTGATCGGTGACACCACATGGGGTACCGAGGCGAAGGCAATCAGGCCGATGCGCAGTTTGTCGTTCATTATCACCAGGTCCTGCACCTCCTGCCGGGCCCGGGCGAGTCGTGAAGGCGGGGTGTCGGTGACATTCATGGAACGTGAGATGTCCATCAGGATCACCAGGTCGCTGGCCGGTGAAAATGCCTCGATGTCGGTAAAGTCCCAGCGTGGACCGGCCAGGGCGACCACCAGCAGAGTCCAGAGGAATCCCCAGCGGGTGAAACGGCTCCAGTGTTCGTGCACACTCAGCTCCCGAACACCGGTCAGATGCGGCAACAAGTGGGCATCCGCATAGCGATACAGAGCGCCTTTTTGTGGCCGGATTACACTGAATATCAACCAGGCCAGAACCGGGATCATGGCAAGCAGGGCGTAGAGCCATTCGGGGCGGGCGAAATGGAAACCGGTTTCAGGCATATCCCCCCCCTTTGAGTTGACGCTGCCGCCCCTCCGGGAATACCCCCAGGATCAACAGCAGCAGCAGCGCGATGGATAACGGCCAGTAGTACAGCGGTTGCGGCACAAACACGGTGCGGGCTTCCGCTTCAGTCTTCTCCAGTTCGTCGATCTTCTGGTACACCTTTTCCAGGGCCTCGGTGTCCGTAGCCCGGAAATAGGCGCCATTGCCGGCTTCGGCGATCTCCCGCATGGCCTGTTCGTTGAATCCCAGGTCATCGCGGGTGATTACCCGTCCGTTCTCCAGGATCGGAACGTTTTTTTGCTCACTGCCCACACCGATGCTGTAGATTCGTACGCCTTCCCGTGATGCCAGCTGTGCCGCTTTGAGGGGGGGGATGGTGCCAGCGGTATTTTCCCCGTCCGCGATGAGCAACAGCACCCGGGAACCCTCGGGGCGTTCCCGTAGTTTTTTGACCCCCAGGCCCAGGGCATCACCAATGGCGGTTCCGTCGCCGGCGATGCGCGGAATGACCTCGCCTAAGAGGTTGTTGACCGCATTCCGGTCATAGGTGAGAGGGGACAGCACATAGGCCCGGTTGCCGAATATAATCAGTCCGATCCGGTCGCCCTCGCGCCCATCGATGAACTTGCTCACAACCCCTTTGACCACCTGCATACGGCTGACCTGCTCGCCATGCAAGGTGAAATCGAGGGCGTTCATGGAGCGGGAGGCATCCACCGCAAGCATCAGGTCGTATCCCGCACTGCGGTTTTCTGTGTACGGCTCCAGCCACTGGGGGCGCATCAGCGCCAGTATCAGGCAGAGCCACAGCAGGTGGAGCAACAGGTGGTAGAGGCGCTTGCTCAGGGGTTGCTTGGGACTGCGGCTCTGGAATGCGGCTTCAAGCTGCAGCAGGTTGGGGTGTAACAGGGTGGCCTGCAGACCCTCCATCGCTTCGTTGCGCTCCGCGGCGGGGCGCGGCCAGTAAAGTTTCACCAGCCAGGGCAGAATCAGTAACAATCCCATCCACGGCCAGTGGAATTCAAACATGGCAGTGCTCCTCGCTGACCCAGCGGATGGCGGCATCGATCAGTTCGGTCAGGGTCTCCCGGTCCGCGGTGCGGTTCGGCGGTGCGTACGGCAGTTCCAGGAGCAGGCGGCCTTTGATTCGCCAGGTGAAACCGCTGCTGTCATTGCTCTGCAGCCACTCAAGCCAGGCCTCGTCGGTCAATGCGGCGGTTCGCTCACGGCCACAGCGGGTGATGGCAATGCGCCGTAGCAGTTCGGACAGTTCAGCGGCAATCGGCTTCGCGGGTTCCCGCTTGGCCCGTCGGCGTAGCGCGAGCAGACGGTGGCGGGCGTCCTGCTGCCACTGTCCCAGGGGATAGAGGCGCCGTCTGCGGATCAGCCACCCGGCGATCAGGCCGAGCAGCAGGATCAGTCCGATCAGCAGCCACCAACCGGGGGCCAGGGGCCACCAGGAGACCGCATCGATGCCTCTTATGTCCCGTAGTGGATCCATCAATATCGACCGAAATGTCTTGCCAAGCCCCGTGAGAGGGCCCGATGAATCTCTTCATTGGTCGCGATCGGCAACAGGGCGATTCCCAGCCGGTTGCTCAGTTGCGTCAGCGCCTGGCGGCGCTGTGTCCAGGTCTCCCGGTAGCGGGCTCTCGCCGCTGTGTCATGGGTATCGATCTCGATGGCCTGGCCATCCGGTCCGATGAAGGTGACTCGCCCCATGTCCGGAAGCTCCCGGTCCGCGGGGTCATCCACCGGGAGCAGCACCACGGTATGATGCTGGCCGAGACGCCCCAGGGTCTGCTGCAGACCCGTGATCTCCCGGTTCATGTCGGCGATCACGAAGATCAGGGAGCCGGTGTTGGTGCCCTTGTCGGCACGCTGCAGAGCCTCCGAGAGAGAGTCCTGGGTCGGTCGGTGGGTGTTGCCCTCCTGGGTCAGGCTGTGCAGCAGGCGCCACAAGGCACGCCGGTCCTTGGTGGGTTGAAAATACTGCATGCCTGTCTGGGTATCGCCAAACAGAATCCCGCCCACCCGGTCGTGCAGGCTGGATGCGGCCCAACCGAGCAGGGCGGTGGCCTTGGCGGCCTGGACCGACTTGAAGGTGCCTCGGGTGCCGAAATTCATGTGCGGTCCCCGGTCGACGCACAGCACCACGCTGCGCTCCCGCTCCTCCCGGAAGATCTTCAGGTGGGGGACATTGGTACGGGCGGTGACGTTCCATTCCATGTTGCGGATATCGTCCCCTTCCCGATACTCCCGGACCTCCTCGAAATCGAGCCCGGTGCCCCGAAATACCGAGGCATACAGGCCGCTGAAACTGGAATTCACCAGATGGTGGGATGCCAGGCCCAGGGTGTGGGCCTGATGGCGCAACTCCAGCAGATCGTCGATATGCGGATAGAGACTCATTGGGGGGCTAGCCTGTCAGGACGCGATCAGGGGATGGCGACCATGTCGAGCAGGCGGGACAGAAAATCATCTGTGGTGATGCCCTCGGCCTCCGCTTCAAAGGTGAGCAGGATGCGGTGGCGCAGGATCGCAGGCGCCACCGCCTGGATATGATGCGGCGCCACGAATTCCTCATCGTCCATCCAGGCCCGGGCTCGGGCGCAACGGGCCAGGGCGATACTCGCCCGGGGCGAGGCGCCGAAACGGCACCAGCGGGCCAGGTCTCTGTCATAGGCCTTGGGGTCGCGGCTCGCCTGTACCAGATCGACGATGTAGCTGTTCAGTTTGGGATCCAGGTAGAGTTCGCTCACCGCCTTGCGGATATCGAACAGTTCCTGTTGGCTCAGGACCTTGTCCGGTGGGGAGAGGCTGTGTTTCTGCTGGGCATTGTCCAGTTCAAGGATTTTGAGTTCCTCTTCCCGGCTGGGATAACTCACGTTGGCCTGCATCAGAAACCGGTCGAGTTGGGCCTCGGGCAGGTGATAGGTGCCTTCCTGCTCCACCGGGTTCTGGGTGGCCAGCACCATAAAAAAAGCCGGTAACGGGTAGGTGGTCTGTCCCACGGTGATCTGCTGTTCCCCCATCGATTCCAACAGCGCGGACTGGACTTTGGCCGGGGCCCGGTTGACCTCGTCAGCGAGGAGAATGTTATGAAACAGGGGGCCCTGGCGAAATTCGAACTCACCCTTCTCATGGCGGTAGATATCCGTGCCGATCAGGTCCGAGGGGAGCAGGTCCGGGGTGAATTGAATGCGGTGAAAGTCGCCTTCGATCGCCTCGGCCAGGGCCTTGACCGCCGTGGTTTTGGCCAGCCCGGGAAGTCCTTCTATCAGCAAGTGGCCATCACTCAACAGGCAGATCAGCATACTGTCGATAAATCCGGTCTGGCCAATGACGCGGGAAGCCAGATGCGCGCGCAACGGAGCAAGGAGGGATGAGTTCATGGGGTAGTTACTTCATGGTTATATTGATGGTTGAATTGCGGCATCGGATGGTTGCTCGCACGCGACCGGATCGAAAATGTCCGGTTCGTATCCTTTGCAGAGCAGGTTATTCAAACTATCGTGGCGGCTAATGGTTCAGAGTGCAAGCAGCAGAAGCACTCCCAACTATTCGAGTATTCTCATCTAATTATGTTAGGTGGCCTCTGGCCGGTCGGGTCCCGTTCCGCCGGTGAAATTGTCAACATCGCGGATTGAGTCCACGAGTCCTTGTTGCGAAACCCATGGGATGTTTCGAACTGTCCCGGATCTGCGAGGCTAACTGATTGTTTTTGCAATTATTAATCATATTGTTCATTTTTTTTACGATTTGATGTTTGTCCCCGTTTCTGCTGGTCTGGCCGGCGGTTTTCAGCCGTTATCAACAATGTTATCCACAGGTTCTGTGTATATTTCAGAAACTTTTGTATTGAAAAGGGGTTGTGGGTCGTATCTGATTGGGATTATTGATGTCAGATGTAACTCCGCGAAATAAAACGGTAATTAAATTTATAAGACTTCCCTGGCGATCCAGGTATAATCCGCCCTCTTTTTCCATACGGATCTCCCCGTGATTAACAATCTCAGAAACATCGCCATTATCGCCCACGTAGACCATGGCAAAACCACCCTGGTGGATGAACTCCTGAAGCAATCCGGCACTCTGGGGGAACGCTTCGGCAAGGTCGAGCGGGTGATGGACTCCAACGACCAGGAACGGGAACGGGGCATCACCATTCTCTCCAAGAACACCGCCATCCGCTGGAACGATTATCGAATCAATATCGTGGATACCCCCGGGCATGCGGACTTCGGTGGCGAGGTGGAGCGGGTACTTTCCATGGTGGATTCGGTGCTACTGCTGGTGGACGCCCAGGAGGGGCCCATGCCACAGACCCGGTTCGTTACCCAAAAGGCGTTCAAGCACGGTTTGCGGCCCATTGTCGTGGTCAACAAGATCGACAAGCCGGGTTCCCGTCCGGACTGGGTCATCGATCAGGTTTTCGAGCTGTTCGACCGGCTCGGCGCCACCGATGAACAGCTCGATTTCCCCATCATCTACACCTCGGCCGTGGGTGGCTATGCCGGTTTTGAGAACAGCATCACCGAGGGGGACATGACCCCCCTGTTCGAAACCATAGTGCAACACTGTCCGGTGCCCGATGTGGATCCCGAGGGGCCATTTCAGATGCAGGTGTCGAATCTGGACTACAACAGCTATGTCGGTGCGATCGCTGTGGGCCGTGTGACCCGGGGTACCGTCAAACCCAACCAGCAGATCACGGTGCTGAAATATGACGGCGAGCAACAGCGGGCCAAGATCGGCCTGGTTTACGGCTATCTCGGACTGGAGCGTTTCGAGGTCGAGCAGGCAAGCGCCGGGGACATCATCGCCATCAGCGGGCTGGAGGCCCCTAATGTGTCCGATACCCTGTGCGATCCGTCTCTGCCTGAGGCGATGCCCCATCTGACCGTGGATGAGCCCACCGTTTCCATGACCTTCCAGGTCAATACCTCCCCCTTCGCCGGCCGTGAAGGCAAGTATCTCACCTCCCGTCAGCTCAAGGAGCGCCTGGAACGGGAGCTGATACACAACGTGGCGTTGCGGGTCGAGGAGGGCACCGATCCGGAGAAGTTCAAGGTGTCCGGTCGAGGTGAACTGCACCTTTCCGTGTTGATCGAGAGCATGCGCCGGGAAGGGTTCGAGCTGGCGGTATCCCGGCCTGAAGTCATCTTCCGCGAAGTGGACGGGGAGATCTGCGAGCCTTACGAACAGTTGACCGTAGACGTGGAAGAGGGTGATCAGGGCACCATCATGGAGGCCCTGGGCATTCGCAAAGGTGAACTCAAGGATATGGTGCCGGATGGCAAGGGGCGGGTGCGCCTCGACTATATCATCCCCTCCCGCGGCCTGATCGGTTTTCAGACCGAGTTCATGACCAGCACCTCGGGTACCGGCCTGATCTACCATGTGTTCGACCACTACGGAGAGGCCCAGCATGGCGGTATCGCGCCACGCAAAAACGGAGTACTGATCTCCAATGGCCAGGGTAAGGTGCTGGGGTTTGCTCTATACAATCTGCAGGAGCGTGGTCGACTCTTCTCCGCGCCTGGAGACGAGGTCTATGAGGGGCAGATCGTTGGTATCCACAGCCGCGATAACGACCTGGTCGTCAATCCGCTCAAGGGCAAGCAGCTGACCAATATCCGCGCAGCCGGAAAGGATGACGCAATCCTGCTCACTCCGCCGCTTCGTTTCAGTCTTGAGCAGGCCCTGGAGTTCATCGAAGACGACGAACTGGTCGAGGTCACGCCGAGCAAAATTCGGATACGCAAGAAATTCCTTTTGGAACACGAACGCAAGCGTGCTTCCCGCAGCTAGTGTACCCGGCTACAGATTCCGCACCCTTCACAGCTCCAATACGCTGAATGATGCGGAATCTGTGATGGAGTACACCAGGCGCTTCCCAACAGGGGATGCGTGACTGGAAGGGGTTGTCCCGGTGGACTAACCTCCGGAAAAAGAAAAGCCCAACCGCAATCCTTGCGGTCGGGCTTATGGTCGTCGGCTTGGTTGGCTAAGCTTTTCTTCCTTGCACCATCCGTGGTGAAACATCCCTTTAAAACTTCCTTGGTGACGACGGATATATGGTGCCACAAAACAGCATCTATATCGTGGGAATAATCACTCTTTGCCTGTGAGAATATTCCCCAGTCACTGTAAGTAATTTCTGACACGGATAAGGATTTCCAGCCTTAGCCGATGGATGCCTGGGAACCGGTAAAAATATATCCTGATTACCTACTATGCTCCGCCATAGGGTGGTGGGTTTGAGAAAAGTTTTTAGTTTTGAGTTTTTAGTTTTAAGTGGATGAGTTCGCTGCGCTCACGGGTTATGGGTTCCCCCTCACCCTTCGGTGGGTGTTGTAACAGCATGCCGAGACTCATCTCAAACTGATTTTGGTTGCAGATACAATCGATTTTGTGCTTTTTATCGAACGCTTTACCGAGGCAATTCATTGTTTCCTCTTTTTGCGACACCCTCCTTCGCGGGAGAGGGGGCATAAAAAACCTGTGAGCGCAGCGAACTCATCCACTCAAAACTAAAAACTCAACACTCAAAACTACTATCGGCGACTGATCCACTGGTTGAGTAAAGTGGGTAATCAGGAAATGTATTTATTGGTTATGAACCTGAAACAGACCCATCACGGGGTCAGCCGGGCTGACAGAGAGGGGATGCTGGGTGGCGTCGCACGTCGGGTGACAGAAAACAAAAAGCCCGACCGCATTCCATGCGATCAGGCTCATAGTCATCAAGCTTGGTTGGCAAGCTTGTCTTCAAACCACCATCCTTAGCAGCCTCGCTCCCATCCCTGTGAGCAAGTCCAGAAGGGACATCCCTGTAGACGACAATAATAGTTTGACATAAATACTCGATTTGAGTATGGGATATTGTCACGCATTCTGGTCGGATATTTCCTTTTCAAATGTAAGAAAAATCTTACGCAACGGTCCTGCCCGGTTACCGGGTCAGGCTGATATACTATTTGAAAAAACAAGCGGCCGAGAGCCATGAAAGATCTCTATCCTCCTATAGAACCCTACGCCAGTCAGCGAATCAGCGTCGGTACCCAGCATCAGTTGTACGTGGAGCAAGTTGGGAATCCCGACGGGGTTCCCGCCCTGTTTCTGCATGGCGGGCCGGGAGCCGGGTGCGAACCCTATCACCGGCGGTTTTTCGATCCGCAGCGTTACCGCCTGGTGTTGTTCGATCAGCGTGGCAGTGGTCGTTCCACACCCCACGCGAGTCTGGATGAAAACACCACCTGGGATCTGGTCGAGGACATCGAAAGGATCCGCACTGACCTGGGCATCGAGCACTGGTTGCTGTTTGGCGGCTCTTGGGGCTCCACCCTGGCACTCGCCTATGCCCAGAGCTTCCCTGAGCGGGTCAGGGCCCTGGTTTTGCGCGGTATCTTTCTGTGCCGGGATGAAGAGATTCGTTGGTTCTACCAATCCGGTGCCGATCGGATCTTTCCCGACTATTGGCAGGATTTTCTGGCCCCCATCCCGGAACCGGAGCGGGACGATCTGCTCCAGGCCTACTACCGAAAGCTAACGGGACCGAATGAGGTCTCGCGAATGTCAGCGGCCAAGTCCTGGTCGATCTGGGAGGGACGTACCGCCAGTCTGCATCCGAATCAGGCCGTGGTGGGATTTTTTTCCGATCCTCATACGGCCCTGAGTCTGGCGCGTATCGAGGCACACTACTTTGTCAATCACGCCTTCCTGCGCCCCAATCAACTGCTGGAGGACTGCCCGCGTTTGCAAGGCATTCCCGGGGTTATCGTACAGGGGCGTTACGATATGATCTGCCCCATGACCTCTGCCTGGGCGTTGCACCGGGCCTGGTCGGACAGCAAACTGGTTGTGGTTCCCGATGCCGGGCATTCGGCCGCCGAACCGGGCATTCGCAGCGCCCTGATCGATGCCACGGATCGATTGGCCCGGCAACTGTCGGGTGGTGAATGATCGGTCTGCTTCAAAGGGTCTCGGAAGGCCGTGTGGTAATCGACGGGGTATCCCGGGCGGAGATCGGGCAGGGGCTCGTGGTGCTGATAGGCGTTCAGAGAGAGGATGACGAACACAAGGCGCAACGTCTGTTGCAACGTCTGCTTGGATACCGGGTCTTCCCGGACCCCACCGGCCGGATGAATCTCAGTTTGCAGGATATTGGTGGAGGGTTACTGCTGGTGCCCCAGTTCACCCTGGCGGCGGATACCCGCAAAGGCATGCGTCCCGGGTTCTCCACCGCGGCGGATCCCGAGACCGGTGCAAGGCTCTTTACCTATCTGACCGAGCAGGCGGAACAATCGCATCCCTATGTGGGATCTGGCGTGTTCGGCGCCGATATGCAGGTTGAACTGATCAATGACGGGCCGGTCACGTTCTGGATCGAGACCTGAGTCGATCCTACGGGATCCTGGCATTCGCCGGGATGACGGTGGTTTTTTTGCGTAAGTAGGTACCATTCGGCCGTACCCTCTGTCATTTCAGTATATTTTCTCTAAAATACCCGGTTTCATCGGTGTACCCAGTGATACTGGCTACGCCTAAGCATCGGATGTCATTACAGACCGGAGTCATCGTCATGCAGCGAACCGCGCAGGTTGAGCGCAACACCCTGGAAACCCAGATCAGTATCAGTCTGAATCTGGACGGCAAGGGACAGGCCCGATTCGCCACCGGGGTGCACTTTCTCGATCACATGCTGGATCAGATCGCGCGCCATGGCCTTTGGGATCTGAGTGTCGTGGCCGAGGGGGATCTGCAGATCGACGCGCACCACACGGTCGAGGATATTGGCATCACCCTGGGACAGGCCCTGGCCCAGGCGGTGGGGGACAAAAAGGGGATCCGTCGCTACGGTCACGCCTATGTGCCCCTGGATGAGGCCCTGTCCCGGGTGGTGGTGGATTTCTCCGGCCGGCCCGGTCTGGTCTTCCAGGTTCCCTTTACCCGGGCCCGCATTGGTGACTTTGACGTGGACCTGTTCCAGGAGTTCTTTCAGGGTCTGGTGAATCACGCGGGGATCACCCTGCACATCGACAATCTGCGAGGCAGCAACGCCCATCACCAGGCGGAAACCGTGTTCAAGGCGTTCGGCCGGGCCCTGCGCATGGCGCTGGAGACCGATCCGGGCATGGCGGAACAGATTCCCTCGACCAAGGGCAGTCTGTAGAGGATCACGGGAGTTCACATGTCACAACGTATCGCCGTGATCGACTACGGTATGGGGAATCTGCGTTCTGTCGCCAAGGCGGTGGAGCATGTGGCCGCCGAGGGTGATGAGGTGCTGGTCACCGACGACCCGGAGCGGATTCTCAACTCGGACCGGGTGGTGTTTCCCGGTCAGGGGGCCGCCCGGGACTGTATGGCCGCCATTTCGGATCATCACCTCAATCGGGCCCTCCTGGAAGCAGCGGGCAGCCGGCCCTTTCTCGGTATCTGCATGGGTCAGCAGGTGCTGCTGGAGGATAGCGAGGAGAACGGCGGCACCCGGCTGCTGGGGCTGTTTCCCGGCCATGTGCGCCGGTTCCCCGGTGGCCTGGCCCCGGATGGGGAAGCCATGAAAATCCCGCACATGGGCTGGAACCGGGTCGAACCGAGCCGTGATCATCCCCTGTGGCAGGGGATTGGCCCGGGAAGCCGTTTCTACTTCGTGCACAGCTACTATGTGGACCCAGACGATCCGCAACTGACAGCCGCCACCACCGATTACGGGGTACGGTTCGCCAGCGCCATCGCCCATGAAAATCTTTTCGCGGTACAATTCCATCCGGAAAAAAGCGCGGATGCCGGGTTGCAACTGCTGCGAAACTTCGTCGCTTGGAAGGCCTGAGGTCATATGGGCCCGCCGTCTCCAATCCATCCAACCTTAAACTGATCAAAGCAGGAAACTTACGTGTTACTCATACCCGCGATCGACCTCAAAGACGGCCAGTGCGTGCGCCTGCGCCAGGGGCGTATGGAGGACGATACCGTCTTCTCGGACCGGCCCCTCGATATGGCCACCCGTTGGGTCGAGGCCGGAGCGCGCAGACTGCATCTGGTGGATCTCAATGGCGCCTTTGCCGGTGAACCGGTCAATGGCGAGGCGATTCGTCAAATCGCCGCCGCCTACCCGGACCTGCCCATTCAAGTGGGTGGCGGGATCCGCGACGAGGCCACCATCGAGGCCTATCTGAAAGCAGGTGTCGATTTCTGCATCATCGGCACCCAAGCGGTCCGCGAGCCGGAGTTCGTGGCGCGGGCCTGCGCCGCCTTCCCCGGACATGTCATTGTCGGCCTGGATGCGAAAGAGGGGCAGGTGGCGATCAACGGCTGGGCCGAGATCACCGACTGGGAAGTCACCGAACTGTCCCGCCGGTTCCAGGATGACGGAGTCTCCGCCATTGTCTATACCGATATCGGTCGGGACGGTATGCTGTCGGGTCCGAATGTGGCGGCGACCCGGGACCTGGCGAACGCGATCTCCATCCCGGTCATCGCCTCCGGTGGGATCACGGATGTGGGGGACATCGAGGCCCTTTGTAGTGCGGAAACGTCCAATATCATGGGCGCGATTACCGGTCGCGCCATCTACGAAGGCACTCTCGACTTTGCCGCCGGTCAAACCTTGGCGGACCGGTTGGCCCGATAGACTTTTGGATCAGAGTGACAGCCTATGCTAGCGAAACGCATCATCCCCTGCCTCGATGTCGATGCCGGACGTGTGGTGAAAGGGGTGAAATTCGTCGATATCCGCGATGCGGGAGATCCCGTGGAGGTGGCGCGGCGCTACAACGAGGAGGGGGCCGATGAGATCACCTTTCTCGATATCACCGCCAGTTCGGATGATCGCGAGACCATCGTTCACGTGGTGGAGCAGGTGGCCAGTGAGGTCTTTATTCCACTGACCGTCGGAGGGGGCATCCGTACCAGCGAGGATATCCGGCGTATGCTCAATGCGGGTGCCGACAAGGTGGCGATCAACACCGCAGCGGTGTTCAACCCGGAATTCGTGCGGGAGGCCACCGAACGGTTTGGATCCCAGTGCATCGTGGTGGCGATCGACGCCAAGCAGGTATCCGGCGAGGGTGAGCCCCTTAAATGGGAGATTTTCACCCACGGGGGGCGCAAACCCACCGGCCTGGACGCCATTGAATGGGCCCGTCGCATGAGTGATTACGGAGCCGGAGAGATCCTCCTGACCAGCATGGACCGGGACGGCACCAAGATCGGTTTCGACAATGCGCTGACCCGGGCCATCGTCAACGCGGTCCCGATACCGGTGATCGCCTCAGGTGGGGTCGGTAACCTGCAGCACCTGGTGGACGGTGTCAAACAGGGTGGCGCGGACGCGGTGCTTGCCGCCAGTATCTTCCATTTCGCCGAATACACCGTGGGTGAAGCCAAGCGCTTCATGCGGGATCAGGGCGTTGAGGTCAGATTGTGAGCTGGCTCGATCAAGTCAAGTGGGATACCGATGGTCTGGTACCGGCCATCGCCCAGGAGAGCGGGACCGGCAAGATCCTCATGATGGCCTGGATGAATCCCGAGGCCCTGCGTCTGACCCACGAGACGGGGCATGCGGTCTACTGGTCCCGTTCCCGGGGCAAGCTCTGGCACAAAGGCGAGGAATCCGGTCACCAGCAAGTGGTGCGCAATATCCGCCTCGACTGCGATGGAGACGTGATATTGTTGGATGTTGAGCAGAAAGGGGGGATCGCCTGTCATACCGGTAGACACAACTGTTTCTATCGGGAGTTGCAGGGAGACACCTGGGTTGACGTGCTTCCGGTGTTGAAGGACCCGGATCAGATCTATCGTTGAGGCGGGCCATGAGCGACGTACTACAACAGTTGTCCGAGGTTCTGGAGGCGCGCAAGCAGGCCGATCCGGAGAGTTCCTACGTGGCCAAGCTTTACGCCAAAGGGTTGGACGCCATTCTCAAGAAGATCGGCGAAGAGGCCACCGAAACGGTGATGGCGGCCAAGGACGGGGTCGCTGAGAAGATCGTCTACGAAACCGCGGATCTGTGGTTTCATACCCTGGTCCTGCTGGCGCATCAGGGACTGGGCCCGGATCGGGTGCTCGAGGAGTTACAGCGTCGCTTCGGTCTTTCGGGACTGGAGGAGAAGGCGCGCAGGGGTTAGCTCACCCGTCTAGTTCTGCTGCTGGAACACGGGTATTATCGGTGAAAGATTAACTGTGTCTGTCGGGCCTGTTGAGACGGGTCTTTCGATGACGCACGACATGACAACCGGCAAGTCCGGAGGTGGAGAACATTATGGGTTTAGGTGGTATTAGTATCTGGCAGCTGTTGATCATTCTGGCGATTGTGCTGCTGCTGTTCGGGACCAAGCGACTGAAGAACATCGGTTCGGATCTCGGGGGCGCGATCAAGGGTTTCAAAGGTGCCATGCGTGACGCTGAGCAGGAAAAAAAGTCCGAGCCGGATCAACTCGAACAGAATGAGTCCAACCATGTCATCGACGGCGAGGTCACCGCGAAGGAAAAGGACAAGCACTGAGTCCGAGTTTCTAACCTTGACTGAACCGGGTAAAACTCATGTTTGATGTGGGTTTCTGGGAACTTGGGCTGATCGCCCTGGTTGCGCTGATTGTCATCGGTCCCGAGCGGCTGCCGAAAGTCGCCCGTACCGCCGGTCTGTGGCTGGGTCGCGGCCGGCGTTTCGTGGCCAATGTCAAAGCGGATATCGATCGGGAGATGAAAGCCGAAGAGCTCAAGGAGATCCTCGAAAAGCAGAAGAAGATGGCCAATCCCGTACATGAGATCCTCGAAGAGACGCAACAGGATCTGAATCAGATCAAGCAGGATGTGTCGGCATCGGTCCAGCAGACCTCGGAGAAGGGACAGACTCAGAAGGCCAGCAAGGCGCAGACCTCAGACCAGGCCGAATGATGTCGGTGCCGAACACGAGTCAAGAACAACCCCTGGTTTCCCACCTGATCGAACTGCGGGATCGGGTGTTGCGCATGGTATTGGCGGTACTGATCGTATTCGCGGTGCTTTTTCCCTTCGCCAACGACCTCTACAGCGCGATCGCAGGGCCCATGAGAGAGGCGCTGCCGGAAGGCAGTACCATGATCTCCACCAAGCCTATCGATCCCTTTCTGATTCCCTTCAAACTCAGTCTGCAGCTGGCGATCTTCCTCGCGATTCCTTTCATCCTCTCTCAGTTCTGGGCCTTCGTCGCCCCCGGACTGTACCGGCATGAAAAGCGGTTGGTCATGCCGTTGCTGATCTCCAGTACCTTCCTGTTCTATCTGGGCATGGCATTCGCCTATTTCGTGGTCTTCCCCCTGGTGTTCTCGTTTCTCGCCAGCACCGCACCGGAAGGGGTCGAGGTGGCCACGGACATGGGGAGCTATCTCGATTTCGTAATGACCCTGTTCTTTGCTTTCGGGGTGGCTTTCGAGGTGCCCATCGCCACAATCATTCTGGTCTGGCTCGGTGTGACAACGCCTGACAAACTGCGTAGCAAGCGCCCCTATGTGATTGTCGGCGCCTTCGTCGTGGGCATGCTGCTCACGCCACCGGATATCATCTCCCAGACCCTGCTGGCCCTGCCCATGTGGTGTCTGTTCGAATTGGGTGTGATCTTTTCCAAAGGCTTCATGAAGGATAAGGGAGAGAGCGCGGAAACCGATCCCGAGGAGGTCGCGGAACCGGAAGCAACGAATCAGGAAGCGGATCAGAATATCGTGGGTAAAGACATTGATCCTGGGACTGAAGATCGGGATTCAGAACGTTTCGTACCACTCACGGAAGACGAGATGGAGGCGGAATTGAATGCCATCGAGGCGCAGGATCAGCCGGCCGCTCCCTCGGATGAGGAAGCCATTGACCCGTTTGAGCAGAAACTGCATCAGGTACACGCCCATCGCGCAGCTGGACGGGTCGAACAGGCTCGCACGCTACTCTACGAGGTCCTCCAACACGGAAATGCTGATCAGGCCCAGGTCGCCAGGAATATTCTTACCCAGCTCGATTCGGTGGACTGATCAGGAGCGCTGTCTCAACCGGGTGCCATGCACCAGTGACAGAGTGATCTCCTCAGCGGTCAGGGTTTCTGGAAAATAGGTTCCGGAGATCTTCGCGCTGTTAATACTGGCCCCTTCCAGATTGGCGCTTCTCAGATCCAGTCCGCGCAGATCCGCATGGCGCAGGTAGGCGCCGGACAGGTTCAGGTTTGTGGTGTCCAGATTGCGCAGGTCCACGCCCCGCAGATCCGCATTCACCAAGTCGCAAACTTCACCTTCCGCTCGTTTTTGGTTGAATTCATCGAGGCGACCCAGTTTCAGGAGTTGATACATGGGATCCTGCTTTTGTTCGGGTTTATGCATTCTGACCTCACCTGAAAGATTAAAGGGTACAACCGATCGGGGTTTGTCCTCGGTGAAAATCCGGCCAGCGGATTTGTTCACACGGGCCAAACCACCCGGGTGTGCCGCACTATATCCCCATCTAATAACTCTGGCATATTCTGGACACCTCCGCGAGCGTTTAGGGAAATTCTTATTCGCGGTAAAGGGATACTCATTTATTGTTGATTTTAGGTAAATCTGTGCATACTATTGATAAAGTTAATAGTATGAGTGATACGAATGGCCGGCACTCCACAAATCCACTACAAGCAGAACCGACTGAAACAGTTGCGGGCATTCTGCCATGCGGCTCAGACCGGATCGATCAGCGAGGCGGCAGAGCGACTCTACTTGAGTCAACCGACTGTCTCTTTGCAGATACAGGCCCTCGAGCGGGAACTCGAGACGGTTCTGTTCGAGAGGCGGGGGCCCAAGATCAAGCTGACGCCGGAGGGTGAGACCCTCTATAAGCTCTCTCAACCCCTGGTGGAGGGCATGGACAAACTGCAGGAAACCTTCCTGGCATCCTGCGGCAAACTCGAAAGCGGTGAATTGAACATCGCAGCCGGGGAGTCCACCATTCTTTACATACTCCCCGAACCTATCCGTCTGTTCGCCGAACGTTATCCCGGTATTCGGGTGAAACTGCACAATGTAACCGGCCGGGATGGCATGGCCATGCTGCGTGCGGATGAAACCGATATGGCCATCGGCTCGATGCTGGAAATACCGGATGATGTCACCTACCAGCCAGTGGTGAATTATGCCCCGGTGTTGATTACCCCTCTGAACCACCCATTGTCCAAAAAAACTGAAATCTGCCTGCATGACATCAGCCCCTACGGCCTGATTCTTCCACCGCACCATCTGAGTACCTGGCGGATGGTGGATCTGGTGTTCAAGCAGCACAATGCCAATTACAACGTGACTCTCGAAGCCGGGGGGTGGGAAGTAATCAAAAAATATGTGGAGATCGGCTTGGGAATCTCCATCGTAACGGACGTCTGCCTGACCGGCGAAGAGCAGATCGCCACGATTCCACTGGGTGAATACTTCCCGGATCGGAGCTACGGTATTGTTTTGCGAAGGGGTAAGTTCCTGTCACCCCAGGCAAAACGCTTTCTTGAAATCGTCAAAGAGGTATTTCACTGAAGATCGGGTGAACGATCAGGGTAGATGTTTTCTCCGGACACTGTTCTGTTCTACAATGGTGGTCTGTTTCAGTGGAGATGGTTATGTTAGGAAAAGCCCCGGAATTTCAAACATTGATCCGCGCCATGCGCATTGTTTCCGCAACCGATGCGACCGTGCTCGTGACCGGTGAGAGCGGCACTGGAAAAGAGCTGCTGGCCCAGGCGATCCATGAAAACAGCCATCGTCACCAGAAACCCTTCATAACAGTCAACTGTGCCGCACTGCCCACGCAACTGGCGGAAAGCGAATTGTTCGGTCATCGGAAGGGTTCGTTTACCGGGGCCACTGCGGATAATCTCGGCAAGGTGCAAGCGGCCCACGGTGGTACGCTGTTTCTCGATGAGATCGGAGAATTACCCATTCCGGTTCAAGCCAAACTGTTACGCTTTCTGGAAACCGGCGAGTGCCAGACGGTTGGGCACGCGCGCAGTCAGAGAATGGATGTTCGGGTCATCGCCGCGACCAACCGGGACTTGGCGTTATCATTAGATGACGGAACCTTTCGCAGCGATCTCTACTATCGACTGAACGTCGTGCCCCTGGAGTTACCCCCGTTGCGGGAGCGCAGTGGTGATGTAGAGCTGCTCCTCAATGGTTTGACCCGGCAACTATCTGAGAGCTACAAGCTGCGTCCTCCGGTCTACAGCAAAACGGTGCTCAAGTTGCTCAATAGCTACACGTGGCCGGGTAACGTCCGAGAGCTGAAAAACCTGGCGGAACGGATGCTGATTCTGTTTTCCGGCAAACGCATCGAGATTGAGAATCTGCCCAGTGAATTCCGTGCCCTTCCCAGGCAGAAATCGTCCCTGGACAACGGGCAGTTCGTACTACCCGATCAAGGCATCAGTATGGATCAGCTGGAAGCCAATCTGATCCAACAGGCATTGATGAAAACCCTGGGCAATCGCAGCAAGGCCGCGCGTCTGCTGGGGCTCACCCGGGATACGCTGCTCTATCGGATGAAGAAATACGCGATCGAATCCTGAGGCATTCCGGGCCGGTCTTCGGACCTTAGTAGATACGTATCCCCCCGTGACGTTTTCGGCTCAGGTGGTCGAATAAACGGAAGCCCGCGAACAGGCCCAGTACAAAGGTAAGTCCCGCTCCGATCAGCCCCCAGTTCAGGGGTATGATCCGCTCCTTTCCGGAGAGTAGTTTCCGATAGCTTTCATTCTCCTGCTGAACCCGATCCAGAGCGGCCACTACCTGCTCGACGCGGTCAGCTTCCTCGGGTGCCTTGGTATCTACGGGTTCTTCTACCGTTTGAATTTCCGCGAGTTGTGTCTCGGTGTCAGACAACTTCCTACGCAGGGACTCCAGATCGGCCTGGAGTTTCTGGTTCTCGGTTTTCATGTCCTCCAATTGAGCGCGGGCCGGTTTTTCCTTGATCAGGAATCCTGCCTTGGTCCAGCCTTCCGCCCCATCCTGGGTGCGGACCCGTGCGAAGAGGCCGCTTTCTTCGAGGAGCTCCAGTTCCGTTCCGCTGCTCAGGCGTTCGAGCAGTTTTCCCTTCGAATTGATCTGTTCATACAGAGCCAGTTGCAGTTCATCCGTCACGTAGCGGGTTTCGGCATAGGCCTGAGGCAGTGAACCGATCAGGCAGGTGCCAACTAACCAAAGCTGTTTGTACTTCATGGGTATCCGTTGAATGTCTTGTTGTAGGACAAAGGTCGATTATAGCGTGGCACAGGGTTTAGCAGGCGGTTGAAATTCGATTCAGGCACTGCTTCCGGCATTGGAGTCCATCAAAAATTGTTCAGGTTCCGTTCAGTATCGCTGGAGTATTCTGAAACCGTCAAATAGATAAACCGCCAACCTTGGAGAATGAGCCATGAAAAGATCACGCAAAAACCTGATGATGGGTGCTTTGGTCCTGATGATGTCTTCCCCTGTCATGGCGGGCTACCATGATAGATCGGAACATCGGGAATTGAGTCGGGAGACCCGTATCGAAAACCGGATCGATCGTCAGTACGAAAGAATTGAACGGAGTTTTGAAAGGCATCAACTGAGTCCTGCTGAACACCATCGGGTATTGAAGCAATTGAGAGAGATTCATCGCCTGTCTGAGCGGTATGAAAGAGACGGCCGGATTTCCAGGCACGAGTATAAACGTTTGGATCACAAGCTGGATAAAAACAGCGAATTGATCAAAGAGCTGTCTGAAAATGATATCTACCGCTATGTGATTTACCACGACAAGTATGCCAAGCGCGGAACCGTGCAATATTACGATCGGTGATCGCCGGAATGACCGGCAGAAAACCGTCGCAGTTTTGAATCGCAATGGGATGAAACTGCATGCAAATATAAAAAATACCTGATTTGTTCCCGTGAAAATGTGGAACAGGTCAGGTATTTCGCAGTTTTTAAGGTTTGGATATGCGTCGAAATCTGCTCGGGAATATCATTAACCTAATGAATTACATAGATATATTGACTTTTCTGGAGGGGTGGAAGAGGATTGGCTTGAAATTGTGCTCCACATTCGATGTGGGTTACTATGACAGCAATATAAATAATTCCGCCATGGTTGGATCTTTGCGCCTGATTCGCCACGGGACGGCTACAATATCATGATATGGGGTGAGTCGACTTCACGCCGGCTCAAGACAGTGTTCAACATGGAACTGGATTTGGGAGAAGTCACATGATTTCATCGAAACAAAGGATGGGTTTGATATCGGGCCTGCTGTTGTTGTCTGCATCAGCTAATGCGACTCTGATTGACAGAGGCAATGGGTTGATCTTCGATGATGTGTTGAATCTGACTTGGATGCAGGATGCCAACTATGCCGGAACACTCGGCCAGGCTCACAACGGGGCTATGACCTGGCACGAAGCCATGGCTTGGGCGGACAGTCTGGTCTATCAGGGATTTGATGATTGGCGCCTGCCCACGATGATCGATACCGATGATCCGGGTTGTGATTACGCACAGTCCGGAACCGATTGCGGTCGGGATGTACAGACAACGGATGGATCCACTGTCTACAGCGAGATGGCCAGTCTTTGGTTTGATACCCTGGGGAATCCGGTGCAGGGGGGGGTGCTCAACACGGGACCCTTCCTGAATCTTCAAGCATCCGACTTCAATGACTACTATTGGCTTGACCAGCCATACGCCCTGCGCCCGGATGTGTCCTGGGCTTTCTTTACCTACACTGGGCTGCAGTTCCCTGAGCAGAGTGGCATGCTGCAATATGCGTGGGCGGTCCGCGCGGGTGATGTAGGATTGGGGGATTATGACCTCATCTCATCTGAGCCCCCCTCTGGAGAGTCTGTTGTTGCAGTCCCGGAACCCGCGACGGCGATGCTGTTGGGCGGTGGGTTGATTGGATTTCTAGGATTTGCCCGGCGCAAAAAATAACCTCACGGATTATCAGAGCGACTTCCTGAAATAGCACTCGGAAACTTCTCGCAAAATTCTTCGATGTGCTGCAGTAGTTCGTTGATAATGTTCTCGATCTCATCGTAGGGTTTTGGGTCGCGTTTCAGGATTGCTTTCAGGTGCATCGCAGAGGACTGGATCGTGGGAGCCCCACTCCCACTGGCCAGTCCTGCGAGTTTGTGGACAGTTTCGAACAATCGACCATAATCTTTTTCACCATAGGCCTTGCGGATATCCCAATCCAGGTCGGGCAGGGTTACCAGAAATTCTCTGAACATCGTTCTTGCGGCTTCCTCGTTACCCGCGACACTGACAAGTGCGGCTTCCCGATCGTAAGCTTGAGCATGAGTTCTGGAACCGGGCACTTGATCCGCAGCAAAGGCATTCTGATGAGGGCCGGTGCCGGTCCACTTCAAAATAGTGGAATAGAGTTGCTCGGGCAGATAGGGCTTGGTGATCAAGTCGTTCATGCCGGCATCAAGCACTTCAACTCTTTTTTCAGGTAGCACATGGGCCGTTACGGCGATAATCGGTGTATCTGAGGTTAAGCCGCTGTTCTGATTCAGTTCCTTGACGGCCTGGATACCACTCATATTCGGCATTTCGAGATCCATCAAAATCAGGTCAAAGTTCCTGTTCTTGGCATGATCCAGTGCGTCCGAGGCACTTGTTACGGCAACCACATCGGCACCTTCGTTTCGCAGCAGCGTTTCGGCCAGCATCAGATTAACGGTACTATCATCGACAACAAGGATCTGCAGGTCTTTCAATCGCGAGCCCACGGGTTGGTCAGGTTCTGTAGCCGTTTCGGAAGCATCGAGTGCGGTCAGGGATCGGTTGTTGGGTTGAGGGTATGACAGGTAGATCAGCACGTTGAAGGTTGAACCCTGTCCCAAGCGGCTGGAGAGCGAGATGCGGCCCCCCATGAGCGTGGCCAGTCGTTTTGCTATGACGAGGCCCAGGCCGGTACCACCATAATGACGAGTAATGGAGCTGTCGCACTGTTGGAAGGGGAGAAACAGTTTATTCTGCTGTTCCTGGCTGATACCAATACCCGTGTCTTTTATGCTGAAGTGCAAACCAATACGCTTGTTCTTCTGGCTAAGTTTTGTGACCTCCAGTGACACTTCACCCTGGTCGGTGAATTTGATTGCATTCCCCACCAGATTGATGAGAATCTGGCGCAGTCGGGATGGATCGCCATGAAGAATCTTTGGAATTTTCGGATCAACTTTCGTCACTAGGTTTAGCCCTTTGTCAGAGGCTTTGGGTGTGAACAATACGCGTACACCGTTGACCAGTGATTCGAAGACAAAGTTGGAATTATCAAGACGAATCTTTCCCGCTTCCATCTTCGAAAAGTCGAGGATGTCGTCAATGATTTCCAGCAGACTATTGGCGGAGTTGATAATGATGTCGAGATATTCGGATTGTTGAGACTCCAGGCCGGTTTTCTCCAATAAGTGGGCAAAGCCAATAACACCGCTCATCGGGGTTCGGATTTCGTGGCTCATGGTGGCAAGAAAGTCGCCCTTTGCCTGGCTGGCGGCCTCCGCGCCTTCCTTGGCCCACTCGAGCTCTTGAGTGCGCTCGGCGACCAAAAATTCAAGATCCTGCTGGTAGGTGGTGAGTTCTTTTTCATAGGTTTCTATTCTATTGAGCATGTCATTGAAACCATCGACAAGATCACCGAGTTCGTCATTACTGGTTCTTTCTGCCCGGATTGAGAAATTACGGTTTGTGGCAACCTCTTCCATGTAACTGCGGAGTTGTCTGATCGGTACTGAAACGATTCTCTGAAAATGATTCGATAAGGCCAAGGCAAATAGCATGGATACGATAAACACGCCAAAGAAGAGTAGAGACTGCTTGAAAAGCCGTTCTTCTGCGTTACGCAAATCCCCCGTAATACGAAAATATCCTATGGCTTCATCATTCAGTCGAATGGGTTGCTGAATCTCAATGAGGTTGGGTGATAAGAGATTGAAAAGAGGATGGGTTGCCGCAATACGGGACTCGGTAGACTTGTATTCTGCAAAGACCCGACCATCTGGAAAATGAATCGATGCCTGTATGATCTCACTCTGCGTATTGAGTGTGGATAAGATGTCATCAGCGGTCTGAGTGTCGTGAAAATCCAAGGCGGTACTGCTGTTGGCCCCTAGTAGTGATGCCAGTGCCTGCAGTCGTGTGACGGTCTCGGTGTGAGTGGTTCTAATCTCGACGATAATGAACAAAACCAGGCTGAGCAGCAAAACGGAAGTAACCGTCGCCAATATCATGGCAACGAGTTTCTGCTTGATTGAGGCGTTGGTCAGAAATTTCATATTCCAACACCGGAATCAATCGTTGTGTCCGCGGTTAAGTGGTGCACAGTAGTACAGAAAGGGCATATCAGACAGGGAATTAAAATTATACTGGTCCGTGTTGCAAATGATTGGTGGCAGGGTGTACCTGACTGAATTTAGGAATTAATCGATTCATGGTGTGTTCGTCACCCTGAGTATTCTGCCCAATATCGTTTGTCCGGTCTGTATGTCGATTGCTGTGGGTATATGTCCCTGATAGGGTCTCCATGAGTTCAACCTGGTCCTTAAGAGCTGTATGTCAAAATCACTGGCTTTGATCAGAGCGGCGTTGACAGACTCCTGATATGAGTTTGTGTTTTACGTTTGCCGGACTCACATTTCTCCGAAATATCGATTGTAGGACAAAATCAAGCAACCGTGTGGAATCAGTAATATTATGTCGTTTAATATATAACCATAGAAAAATAATGGATATCAATACTTCAGTCCGGTCATATTACAATATTGTATGAGGCGGAGCGCGGTGCCAATTCGAAAGCACAGACCCATTAACAAGAAAATGTTGTCAAGCGATCTCTCCATGCCTGGGTGAGAATGGTTTCGGATGGAACGGAATATCGGGAATTCCGGCCTGAGTGAAATTTCAGTTTGGCCAGGAATGTCTGAGGTTGATCCATCAGTATCCATGATCAATGGTCATGAAATCCGGAACGAGTGTGAATCATGAGGAAAATAGATAATAAGCTGTTCATCCGTATGCTATATACGATGAGTCTGGTCATTACCTTTTTCTTTGTGCCTGCCATTCAGGCGCAGACGGAAGATGCTGTGGTACAAGATAAGGGTAAAAACGTTCTGGAGACACTGGGAAACCTTGTTGTACTTCAAGAAAATCTTCGGCATGACATTGAGTCAGTCAACAAGCAGATTGCTGCGGCCCATTCCGATGCGCAAAAACAGGCATTGCAGGGTGAACTGAAGGAATTGCAGGATAATCTCAGAGCAACCAGCCGAAATCTTGAAAATCTTTCAGCCGGTGTCGATCTGAGTCTTCTGCGTGAGACGAAAGAGGAAAAATTCAATATCCAACAAGAGTTATTCGCACTACTGAAACCGGCGATTGACGAAATGAAGGACATGACCTCGAAGATCCGAAAAAAGTCGGAACTGCGCGAAAAGATTGTCTACTATACAGAGCGCCTTTCTGTTGTCGAGTCCGCATTATCGAATGTCAAAAAGCTTAAGGTGCTGGCGAAGAACGAAAAAATCAAGGCGTCACTGGATCAGATGGTGACGAATCTTGAGAAAAACCGGGCATTCATGCAGAGTGAATTACAATCAACACAACTCCAGCTGGATGAGTTGTTATCATCGGAGGCTTCTTTGACAGAAGCATCCCAGAGTTACCTTAAGTCATTCTTTCAAAAGCGTGGACTCTACCTGACGGAAGCGATTCTGGTAGTGATAGCCATAATGCTGATGTCACGTGTCAGCTATCAAGCGATGCAAAAGTATCTGCCGGGTTTTCGGCATAAGCACCGTAGCTTTAAAGTACGTCTGTTGGAGTTAGGGCACAGACTCTTAACCGTATTTTTTATCATCCTCGGTCCAATGGTGGTGTTTTACCTGGTAGAGGACTGGGTCCTGTTCAGTCTCAGTATCCTGCTTTTGCTGGGCATTGCCTGGGCATTACGTCAGGCGCTTCCAAGGTACTGGAGTCAAATACAGTTGTTTCTTAATATCGGTTCTGTACGCGAGGGTGAGCGAATTGCATTGGATGGCGTGCCCTGGATGGTTGAGCAGATCAATGTATACAGCACACTCTCTAACCCTGCCGCGAATATAAAACAACGGGTGCCTTTGGATGCTCTGGTGGATCTTAAATCGAGACCCTGCCGTGCTGAGGAACCCTGGTTCCCCTGTAAGCGTGATGATTGGGTGCTCCTGAATGACGGAGTAAGAGGAAAGGTGACTGGTATATCCCAGGAACTGGTGCAACTGGTTGAGCGTGGCGGGGCTCAAGTGACTTACCAAACATCCGATTTCCTTGCCGCGTCACCGCGCAATCTATCGAGGAACTTTCGACTCAAGGAGACGGTCGGGATTGGCTACAGGCATCAACGGGAAAGTACTGAGGCAATCCCTGAAATATTAACCGGCTATATCAAGAAGCGGGTCAATGACGAAGGATACGGAGAGCAGTTGCTCAACCTGAGGGTGGAGTTCGCGACCGCAAACAGCTCCTCATTAGATATCTGTGTCATCGCGGATTTCAGCGGAGAGTTAGGGGATCTCTATAATCGACTGCGGCGCGCCATCCAGCGTTGGTGTGTGGATGCCTGTACTGAAAATGGTTGGGAAATACCTTTCCCGCAAATGACTTTGAGCGGCAGGCTGGACCATGAATGAATCATCGATCACAGGCGGTAGTGACATGTCCACGCTTGTTCTATCCTTTCGCAGTAATAGAGCCCGGCCTCTTCAGCCCTGACTCAGACGCCTCTGATCAATGTTAATGCTTCGCGCAACATTGGTTTCAATTTCTCATCGCCATGTTCGTCGATGTGGCTCAACAGGTTTTGTCGCATGCGCGGTTCCCAACTTCGCAGGATGTGGTTTGCGATATCCCGTTTAGCCTGCTCCGAATCGGGCATGGCGGCGAAGAAATCGCCGATCTGATTAGCCATTTTGATCAAGTGTTTTGGATTCATGCCGTGTTTTCCATCGAGGAGCGAGCTGGGTAAACGTCGTTTCGGAGACGTTCCTTCAGCAGCCGTTTGTCATGGGTATAGATCACGCAGTTGTCGTTGCGCAGAAAACCGACCAGGGTCAGATTGAGGCGCTGTGCCAGGCGGATTGCCGCGGCTGTCGGTGCTGATACCGCCGCCAGCAGGCCATAGCCGAGGGCCGCCGTCTTCTGCACCATCTCGAAGCTGGCGCGGCTGGTCACCAACAAACCACCTTCCTTTGGGTGATCGCTGCGAGCCAGGCTGCCCAGGGTCTTGTCGAGGGCGTTGTGGCGCCCAACATCCTCGCGTACCCGACTGATGCTGCCGTCGATGGCTACATGGCAGGCGGCGTGGACGGCGCCGGTAGTCCGCTGCAGTATCTGTTGCTCGGGCAGTCGACGAATGGCGCTGCGCAACGCCTCCAAGGTGGGTGTTGCGCCGCCGGTCACCGGCGGCAGATCGCGCATCACCTGAGTAAGGCTCTCCGCGCCGCACAAACCACAGCCGGTGCGCCCGGCCAGGCTGCGGCGGCGTTGCTTGAGTTGGAAGAAGGGTCCGCCGGAGATCTTCATCTGCACCACCAGGCCAATCTGCACATTCTCGACATCGATTTCGTGGATCTCGTTGGCCTGGCTGACGATGCCCTCGCTGAGCGAAAAGCCGACGGCGAAGTCTTCCAGGTTGTCGGGTGTCGCCAGCATCACCGTGTGGGAGATGCCGTTGAACTCTAAGGCCACCGGTATCTCCTCGACCACCCGGTCGATGGCGGGAGGCGCACCCGGACGGCGTACGTGGAACGTGGAGTGCTGTTTCATCGGATCTCACTCCCCGCCAGTAATCGGCGCTGTTCGGCATCCTGTCGCGCATTGCGCTGCTGCCAGGTCGAGGGTTGTTCGACCCGCACCAGCTCTACCGCGGTGACCTTGTACTCGGGGCAGTTGGTGGCCCAGTCGGAGTTGTCGGTGGTGATCACATTGGCCCCGCTCTCGGGGAAGTGGAAGGTGGTGTAGCAGACGCCCGGCTGTACCCGCTCGGTGAGGCGGGCCCGCAGCACCGTGTCACCGGTACGGGATTTGATGCCGACCCAGTCGCCTTCACGGATACCGCGATCCTCCGCGTCCTGGGGATGGATCTCCAGTCTGTCTTCGGCGAAGAAACGGCTGTTTTCGGTACGCCGCGTCTGCGCACCCACGTTGTACTGGGAGAGCGTCCGGCCGGTAGTCAGCAGCAGCGGGAAGCGCTGGGTGACCTTCTCGTCGGTGGGGATGTACTGGGTGATGATGAAACGGCCCTTGCCGCGCACGAAACCCTCCGCGTGCATGATCGGGGTGCCCTGTGGAGCGCTGTCGTTGCAGGGCCATTGCAGACTGCCGGTCTGCTCCAGCTTGTCGTAGCTGACACCGGCGAAAGTAGGCGTCAGCGCGGCGATCTCGTCCATGATTTGAGACGGATGGTCATAGTGCATGGCATAACCCAGTGCATTGGCCAGCCCCAGGGTTACCTCCCAGTCGGCCTTGCCGGCCAGGGGCAGCATCACTTTGCGCACCCGGGAGATGCGCCGTTCGGCGTTGGTGAAGGTGCCGTCCTTCTCCAGGAAAGAGGCGCCGGGCAAAAAGACGTGGGCGTACTTGGCGGTTTCGTTGAGGAACAGGTCCTGCACCACCACGCACTCCATTGCCTCCAGGGCGGCCTGTACGTGTTGGGTGTTGGGGTCGGACTGGGCCGGGTCTTCGCCCTGGCAGTAGAGACCGCGGAAGGAGCCGTCCAGCGCCGCCTCCAGCATGTTGGGGATGCGCAGGCCCGGTTCGGCTTCCAGACTGACACCCCAGGCCTGTTCGAACAGGCTACGGGTGGCGGCGTCGGAGACGTGGCGATAGCCGGGCAGCTCATGGGGGAAACTGCCCATGTCGCAGGAGCCCTGGACATTGTTCTGTCCGCGCAACGGATTGACGCCGACCCCTTCACGACCCACGTTGCCGGTGGCCATGGCCAGGTTGGCGATGGCGATGACGGCGGTGGAGCCTTGCGAATGCTCGGTGACGCCGAGTCCGTAGTAGATCGCCGCATTGCCGCCGCTGGCGTAGAGCCGTGCCGCTTCGCGCAGTTTCTGCGCCGGCACGCCGATCTCCTCGGTCAGCGCCTCAGGAGCGTTCTCCGGGCGGGCGACGAAGTGGCGCCAGTCGTCGAAGGCCTGCTTCTCGCAGCGCTCGGCGATGAACGGCTCGTCGAGCAGGCCCTCGTCGACGATGGTATGGGCCAGGGCGGTGAGCAGGGCCACGTTGGTGCCCGGTCGCAACTTGAGATGATGTACGGCACCGGCATGGGGCGAGTCGACCATCTCGGTCTTTCGCGGATCGACCACGATCAGTTTAGCCCCTTCGCGCACCCGTTTGCGCAGCCGCGAACCGAACACCGGATGGGCGGCGATGGGGTTGGCGCCGATAACCAGAATCACGTCGGACTTCTCCACCGAACTGAAGCTCTGGGTACCGGCGGAGGTGCCGAAGGTCTGGCCCAGGCCGTAGCCGGTGGGCGAGTGGCAGACCCGGGCGCAGTTGTCCACGTTGTTGTTGCCGAAGGCGGCGCGCACCAGCTTCTGCACCAGGTAGTCCTCCTCGTTGGTGCAACGGCTGGAGACCAGAGCACCAATGGAATGCTTCCCGTGCTTCTGCTGGATGCGGCGGAACTCGGCGGCGGCGTAGTCCAGTGCTTCCTGCCAGGAGACCTCGCGCCAGGGGTCATTGATGCTGGCGCGGATCATCGGCTGGGTAATGCGATCGGGGTGGGTAGCGTAACCCCAGGCGAAACGCCCCTTGACACAGGCGTGGCCCTGGTTGGCCTGTCCTGACTTCGAAGGGGTCATGCGCACCACCCGGTCGCCCTGCATCTCCGCCTCGAAGCCGCAGCCCACGCCGCAGTAGGCGCAGGTGGTGGAGATGCTGTGCTCGGCCTGGCCCTGTGCAATGACGCTCTTGTCGATCAGGGTAGCGGTGGGGCAGGCGTTGACGCAGGCGCCGCAGGAGACGCATTCGGAGTCCATGAAGCGCTCGCCTTGCCCCGCGCTTACGCGGGAGTTGAAGCCGCGTCCTGAGAGGGTGATGGCGAAGCTGCCTTGCTGCTCCTCGCAGGCACGCACGCAGCGGTTGCAGACGATGCACTTGGCCGGGTCGTAGCTGAAGTAGGGGTTGGAGTCGTCCTTCTCCGCGGCCTTGAAATGGTTGGCGCCCTGAAAACCGTAGCGCACCTCGCGCAGCCCTACCACACCGGCCATGGTCTGCAGCTCACAGTTGCCGTTGGCGGCGCAGGTGAGGCAGTCGAGGGGATGGTCGGAGATGTAGAGCTCCATCACGTTGCGCCGCAGTTCGGCCAATTTCGCTGACTGGGTGCGCACCTGCATGCCCGCCTCAACCGGTGTGGTGCAGGAGGCGGGATAGCCGCGCCGTCCCTCGATCTCCACCAGGCAGAGACGGCAGGAGCCGAAGGGCTTGAGGCTGTCGGTGGCGCAGAGCTTGGGGATCATCGCCCCGGCCAAGACCGCGGCACGCATTACCGAGGTGCCGACGGGCACACTGACCTGGGTACCGTCGATCTCCAGGGTTACCTCTGTGTCCGCACTCACTGCCGGGGTGCCGTAATCGATCGGTTTCACTGAAAATCCTCCGGAAAATGGTTGAGCGCCGAGAGCACCGGATAGGGGGTCATGCCACCCATGGCGCACATGGAGCCGTCGAGCATGGTGTCGCAGAGACTGCGCAGCAGCTCGATCTGGCCAGGCTGGCCGGCGCGGATGCGATCGATCACCTCCATGCCACGGGTGGAGCCGATGCGACAGGGGGTGCACTTGCCACAAGACTCCTCGGCGCAGAACTTCATGGCGTAGTGGGCCTGACTGACCATATCGACCGAGTCGTCAAAGGCGACGATGCCGCCGTGGCCGAGTACCGCGCCGATGGCGCAGAAGGCCTCGTAGTCGAGGGGGGTGTCAAACTGGGATTCGGGCAGATAGGCCCCGAGCGGGCCGCCCACCTGTACCGCGCGCAGCGGCCGGCCCGAGGCGGAGCCACCGCCGAAGTCGTAGAGCAACTGGCGCAGGGTGAGACCGAAAGGGACCTCGACCAGTCCGCCGTACTTCAGGTTGCCAGCCAACTGGAATGGCAGAGTGCCTCGGGAGCGGCCGACCCCGTAGGCGTGATAGCAGGCGGCGCCCCGGGCCAGGATGTCGGGTACGCTGATCAGGCTGAGTACGTTGTTGATCACCGTAGGCTTGCCGAAGAGACCCGCGATGGCCGGCAGTGGCGGTTTATTGCGCACGATGCCGCGGCGGCCCTCGATACTCTCCAGCAGCGCGGTCTCCTCGCCGCAGACATAGGAGCCGGCGGCCTTGCGTACCTCGATACTGAAGCCGTCAAGCCACGCCTCCGCTTCGATCCGCGCAGCCTCCAGTACGGCGATGGCGTGGGGATACTCGGAGCGCACGTAGATGTAGCCCCGGGTCGCGCCGACGGCGAGTCCTGCGATGGCCATGCCTTCGAACAGGCTGAAGGGGTCCCCCTCCATCACCAGGCGGTCGGCGAAGGTGCCGGAATCGCCTTCGTCGGCGTTGCAGACGATGTACTTCTGGTCCGCTGCCGTGTCGAGGACCGTCTTCCATTTGATGCCGGTTGGGAATGCGGCGCCGCCACGGCCGCGCAGGCCGGAGTCGGTCACCTCCTGCACGATCTCGGCCGGCGTCATTTCCCGGGCGCGGGCCAGGCCGGCGCCGCCGCCGTGTTCCAGATAGTCGTCCAGGGAGCGGGGATCGACCTGGCCGATCCGCTTCAGGCTGACCCGCTGTTGGCTGGCCAGATAGGGGATTTGGTCGGTGGGCCCTTGACGCAGTGGGTGATCACCCCCCTCGATCAGACCTGCATCGAAGAGGCCGGGTACATCGTTAACCGCTACCGGTCCATAGGCGATACGGCCTTCCGGTGTGGCCACCTCAAGCAGCGGCTCCAGCCAGAAAAGACCCCGGGAACCGTTGCGCACCAGGCGGATTTCGATGCCACGACGTTGCGCCTCTTCGGCGACAGCCGCCGCTACTTGATCCGCGCCCACGGCCAGGGCGGCGGCATCGCCGGGTAGATAAATCGTCACGTTCATGACGGCACCTCCAACCCGGCGATCAGGGCGTCGAACTTCTCCGCCGAGAGCCGGGCGTAGAGCTGGGTCTCATCGATCTGCATGGCCGGACCGCTGGCACACAGCCCCAGGCAGTAGACCGTCTCCAGATCCAGGTCGCGGCCCTGCACCGCGGCCTCCGCATGGGCGGCCAGAGCCTCGCTGCCCCGTGCCTGGCAGGCCTCGGCCCGGCACAGCCGGATCACGTTGCGCGCCGGCGGCGTGGCGCGAAAGTGGTGGTAAAAACTGATCACCCCATGGGCTTCGGCGCGGGAGAGATTGAGCCCTTCGGCGATGGCGGGCACCGACTCGGGGGGTATGTAGCCGAGGGTATCCTGCACATCGTGCAGCAGGGGCATCAGAGCATCGGCACGCCGCTTGTGAGTGTTGATCAGACGGGAAATAAGGGTGTCGTTTTCATGATTCATAACCCTCTTTTTTAGACGTCAAAGTCTGCGAAGCAAAGAGGGATTTTCCGAACGGTTATTCGTCCTCGCCGAACGACGCTGCCAGACGCTCCGCCTGGCTCAGGATTTCACGCACCATGGGGGGTGCCGGTTCCCTCGCCAGGGTGACCAGCGCGGTGGCCCAGTCCACGCTGGGCTCGACCAGTTCGATGGCCACCACGTTGGGCGGCGTACCGATCTGATCCAACACACTGTGAGGGATAATGGAGGACCAGTAACCGCTGCCCACATGGGCCAGCAGACAGAGAATGGAGTTGGTCTCCAGGGTCGGTGCGGCGTCGGCGCCAACCTGCTTAAACACCGCATCGATGGTCTGCCGGTTCATCATATCGGGAGTCAGCAGGCAGAGCGGGGTGTTGGCGGCATCAGCCCAGCTTACCGTTTCGTAGCCCGAGAAGGCGCCCTCCCGCGCCGTCAGCAATACATGGCGCTCGCACCAGAGCGGTACGCTCTTCAAGGCGGGATTGTCATCGACGGATTGCAGATAGACCAGGCCCGCATCGAGCTCGAAGTGTTGTAGGCGCTCAACGATCTCGCTGTTGGTCAACGACAGCACTTCCACCGTGACGCCGGGATGGCGGCGGCAGAAGGCTGAAGTCAGGCCGGCGATCGCGGTCATGGCGGTGGGGATGGCGCCGAGGCGCAAACGCCCCGTCAACTCATCGCGCAGGCTCGCCAGCTCCTGGCGCAGATCGTCCACACTGGCCGCCACGCGCTGGGCGTAATCAACGACGATGACACCCTCAGGGGTCAGTCCGGTGAACTGCTGCCCCCTCTCAACAACACTGACACCCAAGGTCTCCTCGATGTCGCGAATCGCCGCTGACAGGGTAGAAGGAGAAACATGGCAGGCCGCCGCGGCATGACCGAAGTGCTTTTCCCGGGCGAGGGCGATGAGATAGCGATATTTGCGTGTGATCATAGGTGCACTATAAACCAAAATGACGGCTGATCGGATCCGCCCTGGTACAGTGGAAGATATGTCAGGTCGAGATCCACGGACAGGCGGGTAGATCGCGCACTGAATTTTGGCAATTGACCAGTTTCGAGAGGAGTCTTCGCGATGTGTCGAACTCAACACCTTGGCCGCAATGCCCGACGGGGCTTATTCCTGTTACTACTCATCAGCCCGAGCGCGTTCTCGGCCGAGGAGTCCACCGCCGCCGCACTACGGCAGAGGGTGGAGAAGTTGGAACGCTTGGCCGATGCGGAGTTCCCATACGTCGTTACTGATCCGTGCCATCGATTTCCTCGAGCAGGCGCAGGATGGCCGGATAGTCGAACTCTTTGGCGAGGCGGGAGAAGGTATCACCGAGGTTCCGGTCGATCTCTCCGAGCTGATTCAATAGTTCCGTGATACGTTTGCTATCCAGACTCACCAACGCACTCTGGAGTTCAAGCTTGAGTACAGCAGGCAGGGTGGTCGAGCGGACAATAGGCGTAGCCTGAGTCTCTGCTGTCTCGGAGCGAAAGATATATTTCAGCCCCAATTGCCGCGCCAGGGAATCGTAGATCTCGTCGAAGCGGTAGGGCTTGGTTACAAAGTCGTCCATGCCGATGGCGAGCGTCTCTTCCTGCTGTTCTTTGAAGGCCGACGCCGTCACAGCGACGATTTTGACCTTGTCGCCCTCGGGCAGGCGGCGGATTTGCCGGGTCGCTTCCATGCCATCCATGACCGGCATTCGCCGATCCATCCAGATCAGATCGGGATGCCATTCCTGAAAGATCCGTACACACTGCTTGCCGTTCTCAGCCACTCTGCTTTCCAGGCCGATGTTCGCCATAAGTCGGCTGAGCAGCAGCTGATTCTCCTCTTGGTCCTCGGCAATCAGGATGCGGTAGGCGGGTTGTCCGGGGGCGAGTCCCACCACATCATGGTGTTCTGACGGATGGTCGGAGACAAGGCCGGTCAGTTCCACCGGCACTTCGACCCGGAACAGGGAGCCCTGGCCGATGGTGCTTTCGATGCTGATGGTCCCTCCCATCAGATCGATAAACTGCTTGGTGATGGTGAGCCCAAGCCCCGTACCCTTTTGCTCCGCACCTTCCCCCAGCTGGACGAAGGGCTTGAATATCTGCTCCAGGTCTTCCGCGCTGATGCCCGGACCGGTATCCGAAACCTCGATACGCAGGTGCTGGCGGTCGTTCTGCTTCACGCTCAAGCGCAGAGTGACGCCGCCCGTTTGGGTGAATTTTACCGCGTTGCCCACCAAGTTCACCAAGATCTGTCGCAGGCGGGCCTCATCACCTCGGATATAACGCGGAAACTCGGAAGCCTGGTCGAGTTGAAGTGTGAGCCCCTTTTGCTCCGCACGCAGTTGCATCATGTCCGTGACGTCGCGGACCATGCCGCCGAGGTCAAAGGGCGCCAGTTCCAGTTGCACCCGTCCGGCTTCGATCTTGGCCATTTCCAGCACATCATTGATCAGGGTCAGCAAGTGTTCGCCACTGCGGTTGATGATCTTGAGGTTGTCGCTCTGGGTGTCCGTAAGTTGCGTGTCGCGTTGCATCAAGCCGGAGAAACCGAGAATGGCGTTGAGCGGTGTGCGCAGTTCATGACTCATGTTGGCCAGAAAGACACTTTTGGCTTTGTTTGCCGCTTCAGCCGCATCCCGAGCGAGACGCAGTTCGGCGGTGCGCTGTTCGACGGTCTCCTCCAGGCTGTCCTTGTAGCGTCGGAGTTCGTCTTCCGCCTGCTTACGTTCGGTAATATCGATGTTGGTGCCGATCATGCGCAGGGGGTTGCCATCCCTGTCCTTGAACGTTTGAGAATCGGCCTTGATATAACGGATGGAACCGTCTGGTCGGAGGATGCGGAATTCCGGCGCATACTCGCGCTCACCACGCAGGGCGGCCTGAATCTCTCCGTCCGTATGCACCTTGTCCTCGGGATGGACGGTGCTTATCCAGGCATCGTAAGCGCCTCCGAACTCCCCCTTTTGAAGGCCGTATAGTTGGTACATCGAGTCATCCCACAACAACTCGTTTTTAACGATATCCCAGTCCCAAATGCCAATGTTCGCCACCCGCGTGGCCAGTTGTAGTCGTTCAGACGAAAGACGCAGCGCATCCTCGGCCAGCCTGCGTTCAGTGATGTCCATCAGGTTGCCAACGAGTTTCACCACCTGGCCGTCTTCGTATACGGGTTGGGCTGTTGTACGGATCCACAATGCCTTGCCATTACATGTTGTGAACGGCAATTCAAGGTCGTAAGGCTCACCCTGTTCGCAAGCGCGTTGAAATGCTTCGTTGAGCGTCGGTTTGTCTTCCAACCTGTAACACGCCATGCTTTTCTCTATATGATCGATGTCGGGATCATTGGGTATTTCATGGAGTCGATAGAGCTCTTCCGTCCAGAATGACTTACCCGATTTGATATCGAATTCCCAGCCTCCCACTTTGGATAGCTGTTGTGTGGTATTCAACAGGGTCTCGCTTTCACTCAGGTGCGCCATGCTCTCTTCCAGGCGCTTGGCGAGACTGTTGAAACCGTGCATCAGCGTGGCAATTTCGTCTTTGCTTCCCGACGGTTCGGCGCGAGTCGTATAGTCTCCCCGCGCAAAACGGCGAAATACCTCGACCAGAGTGCTAAGGCGTCTGTTCACCATCAAGTGGAGCAACACGGAGAGTATTGCCGCGGTCGCTATGATCGTTGCCAATGATCCGACGGCGAAAAGAGCGGCCACCTTTCTCTTTTCGGCTTCCGATACCCCGGTGCCCACCTTGAGATAGAGATAACCGGTGAGTTTCCCATCAGGTCGTAGTGGAGAGAGGCAGGTCAGAAAGGTTCCCGTGCTGTCCTGTACCGGTGCGATTAGATCGGGCGCGTCTATGGCAACCGGTGTCGATTCGGGGTCGGGCAACTTCAGCCCGTCGATCTCATCCAGACGAGTATCCAACCGGGCAGGATCCGAAGAGAAATAGACCTGACGGTCAAGACCGATCACGATACCTTCGTGGTAGGGTTCGTGGAGCAGTCCTTCCATTGTCCGTCTGTCGCTGACTGCGTTGAAGCTGAGTTCGCCGCGGGACATCAGCAGGCCCGGTATCGATAGCCGGGTAATGATCGAATTGTCGATTTCCTGGCTGAAACGGTGCGTGTAATAGACGCCTGTGCTGGCAAATACCAGCAGTTCAACCGAAATCACCACGAGGGTGAGCTTGAACCGCAGGCTTTGGGTGATATGACTCACGCCCCGTTCTCTGCTATCTCATCTTGGCCTGAATTGATTCCATGGCCTGATCCGCCGTGGTCTTTCCTTCCAGCAGGCTCCAGAGAACCGCCACAATATCTTTTTGCAGCAGGCTGTTTTGCTTGCCAAGCAGGTAGGCGGCATTGAATGAATATTGTACCCGGCTCCCATATCGCTCCGACATGGTCCGTTGATAGACCTCATACACGTCGCTGCCCATGGTTGCCTTGGAAAAATCCCCGGCCAGGCCTGTGGGAGTTTTGGTGTACTGTACCCATTTCTCGGCGACCTTGGGCGTCGCCATCGACATCAGCAGGCGGACAGCGGTCTCGCGGTGAGGGGCATCCTTCATCACTGCCCAGGTCGGGATGAACCCGCCCAGACAGTAGTTGACGGGTTTGAAGACCGGCAGTTCGGTCGGGAGCATCTTGGCAGCCTTGACGACATCGATGTCCCGCCAGCGGCTGTACATCCAGGTACCGCTGATATAGAAAAGCGCTTTGTCATTCAAGGGAACATCCCGAGTGAGAAACCAGGCATTGGTCGCGTACGAGTCGATCAGGGGCCTGTACTTGCCGAGTGCTTCGAACGCCTGAAACCCTTTGTACATCGCTTCGAGTTTTAGCGGGCTGCTCTGTTCGGTTGTTGTTGCGGTATAGTCGGCGATCCAGGACTTGACCAGATTCTGGAAGAGGGCTTCCATGGAGGGCAAGTCATGGGCGTCGAAGAAGATGGGGATCTTGTCTTTGGCATTCTGGTTGTAGCGGGCGGCGGCCTTGACGTAACCAAGCAGGTCATCGAAAGTCATTCCGAATGGCTTGACCTGAATCCCGATTTTCGCCGCCAGATCCCGATTGTAATACAGTGCATAATAGTATCCCTCGATATAGGGGCCGACGAGAATGCCGCCGGTTTGATCACGATAGCCTGGGTCTTCGATGATAAACGGCTTTTCGCTCTTGACGAATCCGGGCACTTGTTCGAAGTTGACGAGATGCTTGCGCCCCCAGAAGGGGTCCTGCAGCTCTTCGGCGACGAACTGGTAGATATGGTTGTCCATCCAGACGATATCCCAATCGAATCGCTTGTTCTTGATCATGTCGACGATCAGTTGGGCGATGACGACTTTGTCGTTGGTCCCGACGATCTGCTCGGGAAATGCGAGGTTGACGCGCACGTTCTGGTTGAGGAATGAAAAATCCCGTTTTATATCAAGCACCAGATCGTACCGCTTGTCTGCCTTGTACCAGTGCCCCATCCAGTTCACGGTCGTGCGTGTACCGTCAACGGGTATGGTTGGCGCCCCTGTAGCGGTCGGTGGAGCGTTTTCCGCTACGCCGGGTGGAGGCATGTTCCTGGTGGTGGCCTCATCCGCGCCGGCGGTCCAAGTTGGTATCAGACCGGCGAGCAGAATGATAGCCGCCAGATACCCTCTGCGAGTATGGCGTGAAGATTCGTGCAGATAGCGAGTGTTCATGGCCACCTCACTATACGGAATATCCCCATTTATCACGGTTCGGTCTGGTGGCTTCCGGCCCTTTCAAGCCGCCGTGGCTGAGGGAATGAAATATTGGCCAAAGACGAAAAATTCGGGGTTTCGCCTTGTATGTGTTCTGAAATAAGGTTACTCCCGTCTCGGCAAGAAGGAAAGCTTCGGCGAGTGGTAACCGCTCAGCAGCCATGCCGGATGAATCAGATCCTATTAAGTATAGATGGTTGAGGCCGGTGAAGATGGCAAATTGTGGGTCTAATGGCAATGGTACTTACTTAGGGCCTTGGAAAAAAAGAATTAACCGAAACTACTTGTCTGAATGCCTCTGTTCGTTGTTGCAGCTCCGGTTACATAGACCTACTATGCGCCCTTCGCTGCGCCTAGAACAGAGACATTCATCCTGCGCACTTTCGGTTAATTCTTTTTTTTCAAGGCCCTTAATCCAAAAAACCACCGTCATCCCGGCGGATACCGGGATCCATTGCCGTGCAGAAGACTCAAGTTGATGAGTCGGAGGCTTTGCGGGACTTCAAGATTAGATCCGGCCTGAAACCCTCCGTGTTCCAGGGTTACTACGGTCTGATCAAGAGGTCCGAACTGCCTGCCTGGTTCGAGACGCTGAAAAGTTGAGAGGGAAGGGAACTCCCCCCGGAGACTATCGCGGATTCTCGGGTGCTGTTGCTATCGTCAACCTCCTGGCCACCCAATGGCATATTCCCTGTGGGGATGCAACAGTTAATATGGATGTCCAATTTTTACTGGAACGAAAGGCATAGATGCTACCGCAGCTTGCCCTCTATTCCGACTCATTGAGTTGCACTTACGAATTGAATCCGCCTATTATTTTTTCAAATATTGATCAATTCAAGGTCGGTGTCGCTCTTTATCAAAAGTATAATTAATCAATTTATGTTTCTACGATAGTCAAGTTTAGCGACCTTGAGCCTCCGGCCCCTGCCTCCTGAATCCACCGATCGCGGTAAAGACAACTTCAAATCAAAGAGTTGCGCAAGCAGGCCCGTGCTAATGTGACTCAAGTTGTCCTTTCTGGCCACAATATGACTAGTGTGTGTCACATTATGGTTACGCCAATATTGCGATTTCGTTGCAGTGATTTGATGTAAGTGTTGCTAGTGCCACAAAACGATATTAATTACCTCCCTTCATCTGCAAGAGAGACTTAACATGGTTTTCAATCTGTTTCGATTGTAGTGAACCGCCCAGGGAGGTCGTCATCGAAACAGTTCCATCAGCACTCAAGAAAAAGATCATGCCATTAGGATCGTATGGTGGCAACTTAATCCCCTTATCGTCAAGATTTTCTCGTAATGATTGCCAAATGTCTTTCCAAGGGAGTTCATCATTATCATTAGATGGAAATTTAATCCCCTTGTTGTCGAGATTTTCAAGTTTTTTATGCCATATGTCCTTCCAGTGGTGTTCTACAACATCGTCTTGTGGCGTCTTAATTTCAGTGCTACCGAGCTTCTCACGTAGTGATTGCCAAATATCATCCCAAGAGCGTGTTATTGATTTATCGGTTTGTCTCAGGAATTTTGCTTTGATTGGGGGCATTATAAACATAGTTTTTGATAAATAGTTACGTTGCTTAATCCACTCAATCTCCCAGAAGAGGCTGAGACCAGTAGAGGGGAGTACAAGAATCAAAACTGCGTTTTCAGCCAAAACCTCCAAAGCATCTTTCCAAGATCTATCATCAGTCTCAACTCTTCCTGCTCCGATAAATTCTCCGGGTGTCCCCAATGTTACTACAGGGAGATAAATCTCCAACACTTCTGCAAACACAGTTTCCAGGTCCACAAATAGATTTTCGTGATCTCTAAATAAATCTATGCCTGGGAAATGTAAAGAAGTGTCTTTTGTCAGCATTTTGCCTGTAGTACTAAATGAACGTAAATACAGTGAGTAGTCGTGAGCTAAACCAAGAATTGCTTGCTCAAGAATTAGTTGTGCACGTTGATCACGTAGTTTTTGGTTAGATTGTTTGTGGTGTTTTGCGAAGCGATTAGCAACCACTAAGATAAGCAATCCAAATACTATTCCAATAATTGTTGTAACGGCGAGTGGTGGTATGAGCCAAATACTCTGAGGAGGGTATTTGAGATTGGCAATAGTAATAGAGAACCATACGGCTGATCCTATAGTGTAGATTTGATTGGCAACACGCCCAGAGCCAAATTCAGTCTTGTTGTACATAAAGAAACTCCTGCATAAATAAAAGGAGGTGACGTCGACAGCACTGTAAGTAGTTATTTGAGGGTCAAGCGATTCATCGGTCAGTTGCTCGAACGCCTCGTGGCAGGTCTCGATTAGGTGTGGTTCTTCTGTAGACTGCAGGGCAGTGGCGAAGTAGAGAAATCGTTCGGGATCGCGCCCGGTGGGGGAGAAGTCAGTCACTTCCATGCGCGCCAGAAGGGCCAGATGCATCGACAGGCGCCGTTCCAGGTCGATGATGGCTCGGCGGCTGGTCAACTCGCGGTTCATCAACTGATTGCGCAGTACGTAGAGATCCCTGGCCAGTTTGGCGTACTCGCGTTGCAGGGGAAACTCCGACAAGGCCATCAGTTGACCTCGACCACCGGCCCGAGAAGCCGCACCGTCTCCTGCGCCACCTGGTCGAGTACCTTGCCCTCGATGCGGATGCGCCCGTCGGGTAGCAGCGTGATACAGCTCTCGCCGGCGCGCAGGCGCGCAGGCGTAGGGGCCGGTCACTGGTCAGATCGAGGGCGTCGGCCTGGAAGCTAAGGGTCGCCGGGGGGTGTTCGCCGGTACGGCGGCGGCGCCCGGTGATCATGGCGCCGTCAGGGGTATCTAGCAGACTGACCTCATCGCCCACATCGAGCCAGGGGACATGGCTGTTGTGGCCGAGAAAGGGGATGGGGTTGTGCTCGGCGTCGACGAGTTTTAGCGCCTCGCCATCGGCCGCCTCCGCTACCTGGGCAAGCCGGCCCTGGCCGGTGGCGGGGTTCTCTTGGGAGGTTTTGTGTGTGTTCAACATGGCATTCACTCCGTTGCTTGCTGTTGGATGGTTGGGGTTTTCAGGCGTTGCTGTGTTGTTCAATGAGAAGCAAACAGGACATCCAGCGTAAGGAAGAAATATTTTCGCAGAACGAGCGATGTATAGAAACAATGTGCCGGGTTTGCACCATGGGCAGGCAGGAAAAACGCCAGCTTAAAGTAAGAAGTTAGGTGATTTCAGCGGGGGGTTGTTAATTTGCCTGGTGCGAGGCGCACAAAATTCTCTGCAAGCGCAGTTTCGAGATATTTGAAGTTGGATTGAAAGGTTTGGCTCGGCCAGCAGCATTTGACAGGCCTGCTTCAGAGCATACACCGCACCGACCAATCCCTTGAATTGGTTTTCGAAGTGACTCGTCATAAATAGCCAGTGTCTGGGGTCGATCTGTAAACGATCCAGAATCGGGGGCAACTCCCGTGGGATATGGCCTCGTTTGTCTTCACGGATGATGCGTCCGCTCCAGTCGAGCAGCTCCAAATAGTCTGTGAGTTTGAAGGGGAGCCCCTTGGGTATCTCTTTTCGTGGATTGCCCACAAAGGGTAGCAGATGACCGGGTTGTTTAAGTTCGGGATTTGACGTTGTTTCATCATGATTGCCGCTGAGTGCTGCGATCCGCTCGGCAACGGAGGTGTATTGAGACGTTTCCGGTGTTTGAGCCATCTTGGCGCGAATCGGGTTTAAGTCCACATAAGCGAGACAGGCCGCTAGAGCCTTTTCATCCAAGAGTGCCTGGGACTTGAACCGGCCTTCCCAGAACCGGCCCGTGCACTGATCCTCCTGGTTGGCCGTGCGCGCAACGAATTCGTTCAGACAGCGCATGAACCAACTGATATCCATAAGACGGCTGCGCCATTCTTCCACGAGTCTGTCGAGAAGATCCAGCTCAGCACGGGAGAGCGGCTGTTCCGTCATAAACTGTTCTGCGAGTAACGGGCCTTTGAAGAGTCGCTGCCAACGCTCGATTACCTCTTTGGTATTCCAGGTTAATTCTGACAGCTGGGTCACCATAAAGGAATGATTGGAATTAGATAGCTACAATGAGTATGGGGTCGTGCCCATTTGTCGGGGTTGCTACTATATTTTGATGGATGTGGCGTGGTAGTCTACTGCCACTATTAAATTTAATCGATCAATAGAATTTGAAGAGATGGCGACTATGAATGAAAAAGAAGCTCTTGAGTATGCTGATCGCCTTCGTAAAGAACGGGAAGAAAAGCCTGTTGATAAGGAGCATGCGCTTAAGCGTCTGAAGGCTGCCGGAATTCTTGATCAGGATGGCAAGATTAATGAGTATTATCGAAAGGTTCTAGCATAATTTGTACCAATCCTACCCAACCCTTGTTTTAGGGTTTCATGGCTGTGATTTTTCCGTTGGTAAAGATCTTGTAGACGGAAAGGACTCGTTTAAAGCCAGCGAAAATGAATATGACTGGCTTGGTAGTGGCATGTATTTTTGGGAGAACAGCGAGCATCGAGCCAAGGAATGGGCTGAATGCGGCCGCAAAAACGGTCAGGTCGAAAGTCCGTGTGTTGTGGGAGCGGTCATTGATCTTGGCTTTTATCTGAATCTGGTCGATTATTTCTATCTCAGGATCTTAGAGGAAGTCTACTATACGTTGCGACGCGACTTGGAGGCAGCGGGCAGTCCAATTCCTCAAAATAAGCCTGGTTTTTCTGGTGATATAGATAATCTAAAAAGACATTTGGATTGTGCGGTTATCAAATATCTTCATTCCCTTCGGGAGGATTCTAGTTTGGAGCCCTTTGATACGGTGAGAGGGGTTTTTTTCGAAGGAGACGAACTTTATCCCAATGCGGGATTTAAGCAAAAGAACCATATGCAGATTGCGGTTCGTAACCCAAATTGTATCAAGGGGTTCTTTTGGCCTAGAGAGCTAGATTCAAATTTCCGAAGGCCATGATTTTTCATTCTGATGGATTGATCGGCTTGTGGGTTGGGCCATAAGTTTCTATGGCGCGATTTGGCGTAGTCATTTTGTAGTCACCGCATTTTTTCTTGGATGACTAAAAAACACCTAACTTATAGATTTTATTGGTGGGCCCACTAGGACTCGAACCTAGGACCAAGGGATTATGAGTCCCCTGCTCTAACCAACTGAGCTATGGGCCCGAAAGATGCGGGATTTTAGCAGAACCGGCAGCTCTGGGTACAGATTCCCGTGGTGCCGCCGGTTTTGCCGTCAATCATTGTCGAGAAAGCTGCGCAGCCGATCCGAACGGGAAGGGTGGCGGAGTTTGCGCAGTGCCTTGGCTTCGATCTGACGGATGCGCTCACGGGTGACGTCGAACTGCTTGCCGACTTCTTCCAGGGTGTGATCGGTGTTCATGTCGATGCCGAATCGCATGCGCAGGACCTTGGCCTCTCGGCTGGTCAGTCCGGCGAGCATGTTCTGGGTGGCTTCGCCCAGACCTTCCGCGGTGGCGGCTTCGATGGGGGAGACCACGCCGGAGTCTTCGATGAAATCACCCAGGTGCGAGTCTTCGTCATCACCGATGGGGGTTTCCATGGAGATCGGCTCCTTGGCGATCTTCAGGACCTTGCGGATCTTGTCTTCGGGCATCTCCATGCGTTCCGCCAGCTCTTCCGGTGTGGCTTCCCGGCCCATCTCCTGGATCATCTGACGGGAGATGCGGTTGAGCTTGTTGATCGTCTCGATCATGTGTACCGGAATACGGATGGTGCGGGCCTGATCGGCAATCGAACGGGTGATCGCCTGGCGAATCCACCAGGTGGCGTAGGTGGAGAACTTGTAGCCGCGACGGTATTCGAACTTGTCCACCGCCTTCATCAGGCCAATGTTGCCTTCCTGGATCAGGTCGAGGAACTGCAGGCCGCGATTGGTGTATTTCTTTGCGATCGAGATGACGAGTCGCAGGTTGGCTTCCACCATCTCTTTCTTGGCTCGACGGGCCTTGGCCTCGCCGATCGACATCTTGCGATTGGTCTCCTTGATTTCGCCAATCGTCAGCTGACAGTCGTTTTCGATGTTCACCAGACGCTTTTGGGCGCGCAGGATCTCGGGTTCGTGCTCTACGAGGGCCTCGGAGTAGCCCTTGCCTTTCTCGATCTGCTCGTGGATCCAGCTGAGGTTCGTCTCATTGTCCGGGAACGAGGCGATGAACTCCTTGCGGGGCATTTTGGCCTTGTCCACGCACAGGCCCATGATGATCCGCTCCTGGTTGCGAATGCGCTCAATGGTGTCGCGCAGGCTGCTCACGAGGAGGTTGAAGGTGATCGGGACCAGCTTGAACTCCAGGAAGGACTCGGTGACGCCCTCCATGGCCTTTTGGGCCTTAGTGCTGGCACGGCCGGTTTTCTTCAGGCTGGTGCACAGGGCGGTATAGCGCTTGCGCAGCTCTTTCGCCTTGGCGGCCACTTCCTCCGGGTCGGGGCCGGTGTTTTCGGAGCTGTCGCTGGAGCTGTCGTCGTCATCGTCATCCGAGTCGTCATCGGAATCGCTGTCGGATGAGTCGATATCCTCTTCGTTGCTGTCTTTCGAATCCTGAGGCGGGGTGGGGCTCAGGATCTCGTCGGGTTCGTTCGGATCGATGAAGCCGCTGATGACATCCGCCAGGCGCACTTCGCCTTCTTCGATCTTCTCCAGTTGGGTGCACAACAGGTTGACGGCGCTGGGGAAGGTGGCCAGTGCGGCCGAAACCTGATTAAGGCCTTCTTCGATGCGCTTGGCAATCCGCAGCTCGCCCTCGCGGGTCAGGAGTTCGACGGTGCCCATTTCGCGCATGTACATGCGCACCGGGTCGGTGGTGCGGCCGAATTCGCTGTCTACGCTGGCCAATGCGGCGGCGGCCGCTTCGGCGGCGTCGTCATCGGTGGAGACGGCGTTGTCGCTGAGGCTGTTGTCTTCAAGATCGGGCGCCGATTCATGGACGGTGATGCCCATGTCGTTGATCATACGCACGATGTCTTCGATCTGTTCAGGCTCAACGATACCCTCGGGAAGGTGGTCGTTAACTTCCGCATAGGTTAGGAATCCTTGTTCCTTACCTTTTGCAATCAGTTGTTTTAATTGAGATTGCTGCTGTTCCTGGTTCATCTTTTACCTTGTAATCAGACGAGGTTGCAATGCTGAGACTGAACTCACCATATTAGCACATTTTCATGTAGATGCACTAAGATCGCGCAATCTGGGCTAATTTTAAGAATCTGGTTTTTCATCCTGTTCTAACTTTCCTGGATATCGGCGTTTTATTTCGTTTCGCAGCTCTTCAGACAGTTCACTTGGGCGGAGATTCCCAGGATGAGGGCGTGTCTGTTTGTGAAACTGTTCATTCAATCTGAGCAATGCATCACGAAATTCGCTCTTGTGGTCCATCCCCGGGAGGTCGAAGCGGTAGTTCGCCTGAGTCAATTTGTTCAGGTGGATGTAGTACTCGGTATCCCGCAACCGTTCCATCAGTGCAGCCTTGTTAAGCGTAGGTTGGACTCGGATTATTTCAAGTATCTGTTTGAGAATCCGAATCCCCGGGTTGTCCCACCCCTGCCAGTCAGCCGGTACTTCATCCGCGATTTCGTAAATATGGGGATGGTCCAGCAGAAGTACAATGGCCGAGCGAACCGGTGTGGCGGTTGGGTGCTGACGGTCCCTCGAGGCCGGGCGTGGTTTTGTTGCGTCCGGCCGGTTGGATTGACGGTCCAAATGATGACCTTGGAGGCCGATCAGTTCCTCGAGGCGCTGAAACATCATCTCCCGAAATACGCCCTTGGGCAGTTTTTCCAGGTGCGGGCGGGCGAGTTCCGCCAATTTGGCGCGACCGTCGATGCTATCCATATGGACCTGTCCGGTGAGTTGCTGGAACAGGAACTCGGATAAGGGTAGGGCCTGTTCGATGCGCTGTTCGAAGGCGTCTTGGCCCTCCTTGCGAATCTGGGTATCCGGGTCTTCCCCCTCGGGCAGGAACAGGAATCGAACTTCCCGGCCGTCGCGCAGGGAGGGGATGCTGGTGATCAGCGCCTTCCAGGCGGCGTCCCGTCCCGCCCGGTCACCATCAAAACAGAACACCACCTCCGGACAGGTGCGGAAGATCAGTTCCAGGTGTTCCGGGGTGGTGGCGGTGCCCAGGGTGGCGACGGCGTTGAGGATGCCGTGCTGCGCCAGGGCCACTACGTCCATGTAGCCCTCCACGACCAGCAGACGCTGGATTTTACTGTTGGCCTGGCGTGCTTCATACAGGCCGTAGAGTTCCCGGCCTTTGTGGAAGATGGGGGTCTCGGGGGAGTTCAGGTATTTGGGTTTGTCATCGCCGAGTACCCGGCCGCCAAAGCCGATGGTCCGGCCCCGGGGATCTCGGATCGGGAACATGATGCGGTTGCGAAACCGGTCGTACACCCTGCCATCGCTGTCGTTGAGCATGCCGCATTTGAGCAGTTGGTTGCGGGTATTCGAATCCTGCCCCAGGCCTTGGCTGAGGTTGTCCCAGCCGGGCGGGGCATAGCCGATGCCGTAGGTCGCCGCAATCTGGCCACTCACACCTCGGGTTTTCAGGTAGTTCACAGCCTGTGAGGCGTTTTCGTGATGTTTGAGTTGTTGCTGATAATGGCGGGCCGAGGTCGACATCAGCTCATAGAAGGGGCGCAGGTCCGGGCCGCTGCTTTGAGTGCCTTCCCGGGGCACTTCCAGGCCCGCCTGCTGGGCCAGTTCCTCCACCGCTTCGACGAAGCTGAGGTTGTCGTAATCCATCAGGAAGCCGATGGCTGATCCATGTGCGCCACAGCCGAAACAGTGGAAGAACTGTTTGTTGGGGCTGACGGTGAAAGAGGGGGTTTTTTCGTCGTGAAAGGGGCAGCGGGCCTGGAAATCCCGGCCGGCCTTTTTCAACGGAACACGCCGCCCGATGACCTCGACGATGTCGACCCGGTTGAGTAACTGGTCAATGAACTGCGTGGGGATCTTCCCGGCCATGGCTGTGGGTGGGCCCCTCCTGATTCGGTCCGGACATGGGTTTCCCCCTGGATCGTCCCGGGAGAGTCTGGCGGGCTGCGGCAGGTCTGCCCAACAGATCACTTAGGCTTATATTACCTTGTGACACCACTTTGGGCGGATCTCAGCGGCTTGCCTGGATCACCGAATTATCAACGGATGGCGAGGTTGAGCGCAATCAGCCCGTGAGTTTCTGCTTCACCAGGGCGCTGACCTTACCGATGTCGGCCCGGCCCTGCATCTTGGGTTTCAGCAGGCCCATCACCTTGCCCATGTCCTGCATGCCGGATGCGCCGGTCGTCTGCAGGGCTTCGGCGATCATCCCGGCGATTTCGTCCTCGCTGAGGGCTGCCGGAAGATAGGTTTCGATGATGGCGATTTCGCTGTTTTCCTGCTCGGCCAGTTCCGCTCGTCCGGCGTTTTCGTACTGAGTGGCGGAATCCCGGCGCTGCTTGATCATCTTGTCCAGGATTGTCAGAACCTGGCTTTCGTCCAGCTCCGCCCGACTGTCGACTTCACGTTGTTTGATCTCCGCGGTGATCAGCCGCAGGGTGGCGAGCCGGGATTTGTCCTTGGCCTTCATGGCGGCCTTGACGTCGTCCTGGATGCGTTGTTTCAACATGGAGGTGGTGTCAGGGGCGGTGGGGGATGATTAGTACTGGCGTTCGAAGCGACGGCTTTCGCGGGACAGTTTCTTCAGGTTGCGCTTGACGGCTGCGGCCGCTTTGCGTTTGCGCTCCCAGGTGGGTTTTTCGTAGAACTCGCGACGACGTACTTCAGCCAGGACTCCGGCTTTCTCGCAGGAGCGCTTGAAACGGCGCATGGCGACTTCAAAGGGTTCGTTTTCTTTAACGCGTACGTTAGGCATCGATGATGTGACCTCGAATCTGTTAAGCTTCTCAACCGGGTGAAAGGCGGGGATTCTACTCATAGCCGGCCCGGTTTGCAAAGGTAGTATAGAAAAAAGCGGGAAAAAGTCGTCGATATGCGTGTATTAGGCATCGAAACCTCCTGCGACGAGACCGGCGTCGCGATTTATGACAGTGAAGCGGGGCTGCTCGCCCACGCCCTGCACAGCCAGGTGGACATCCATGCGGAGTATGGTGGGGTGGTGCCGGAACTGGCCTCCCGGGACCATGTGCGCAAGGTCCTGCCGCTGACCCGGCAACTGTTCGCGGATGCGGGTGTTTCCCCGCAAAGTATCGACGGCGTGGCCTATACCGCCGGACCCGGCTTGGTTGGGGCGCTGCTGGTGGGCGCCTCGGTGGGGCGCAGTCTGGCCTGGTCCTGGGGGGTACCCGCTGTGGGGGTGCATCACATGGAGGGGCACTTGCTGGCGCCCATGCTGGAGCCGCAACCGCCAAGCTTCCCCTTCGTTGCCCTGCTGGTCTCCGGCGGGCATACCCAACTGGTGGAGGTGAAGGGGGTCGGGGCGTATCGATTGCTGGGGGATACACTGGACGACGCCGCCGGGGAGGCCTTCGATAAAACCGCCAAACTCCTGGAACTGCCCTATCCGGGGGGACCGGAGCTTTCCCGCCTGGCGCTGCAGGGGGATGCGACCCGTTACCGGTTTCCGCGCCCAATGACCGATCGGCCCGGGCTCGATTTCAGTTTCAGCGGTTTGAAGACCTTTGCCTTGAACACCCTGCAGGCGGCCCGGGTGGAGGAGGGGGAGGTGTGCGTACAGACCCGGGCCGATATCGCCCGTGCCTTCGAGGAGGCGGTGGCGGATACCCTGGTGATCAAATGCCGGCGTGCGGTGCGGGAGACCCGCTGCAAGACCCTGGTGCTGGCGGGCGGGGTGAGTGCCAATCGGCGTTTGCGCGAGCGTATCGGTGAGATGATGGACAAGGAGGGGGGGCGTGCCTACTACCCCCGTCCCGAGTTCTGTACCGACAACGGGGCGATGATTGCGTACGCCGGTTGTCAGCGACTGTGCTCGGGCGTTTGTGAGCCCTTGAGTTTCTCAGTTACGCCCCGCTGGTCCATGGAATCACTAACTTCTGTCTAGTGTTTAGTTTTAAGTTATTAGTTTTTAGTTGATGAGTTCGCTACGCTCACGGTGATTTACTTCTGCAAAGACAACAAAAACCGTGAGCGTAGCGAACTCATCAACTAAAAACTCAAAACTAATAACTCAAAACTAATTCTATTGTGGGGTTTTGGAAGCGGCCCCCGGCAGTTCCCGGACCATCTTCGGCACCAGGTACCCCGGCAGTCTCGCCAACATCCCCTGTTTCAATGCCTCGGCTTGGGAGGGATCCAGATCGAAATGAGCGGCGCCGAGGACCGGGTCGAGCAGATGCAGGTAGTAGGGCATCACCCCGATCCGGAACAGATCCTCGCTCAGCCGCACCAGGGTCTCGGTCCGGTCGTTGACACCTTGTAATAACACCGACTGATTGAGCAGCGTGACGCCTGCGCTGCGCAGTGCGGTACAGGCCTCGGCCAATTCCGGGGAGATCTCCGCGGGGTGGTTGGTGTGCAGTACCAATACCACCTGGAAGCGGGATTTTCCCAGCAGATCGAGCAGTTCCGGGGTGATGCGTTGGGGCAGTACCACCGGCAAACGGCTGTGCAGGCGCAGTCTCCGCAGATGAGGGATTTCCTCCAGCTGTTCCTGCCAGGTCTGCAGGCGGCGGTCGCTGATCATCAAGGGGTCGCCCCCGCTGAGGATCACTTCGGAGAGGGATTTATCCCGTCTCAGGTGCTCCAGGACATCCGGCCAAAGCCCCTGGGCAGCGATGCCTTCCGCGTACGGGTAGTGCCTGCGGAAGCAGTAGCGACAGTGAATCGCGCAGGCTCCGGTGGCCATGATCAGGGCGCGGCCCCGGTATTTTTGCAGCAATCCCTGAGTCTTGCGTGCCCGCGTGTCGCCCACTGGATCGGCGTGGTAACCGGGTGGGGTGTCCTGTTCCCTGGGGCTGGGCAACACCTGTCGGAGTAACGGGTCTTGCGCATCGCCCTTACGCATCAATGCAGCATACTCCCGGGTGACCCGGAGCTGAAACTGGGCCTGGGATGCTGCCGTTTCAGGAAAACCGGCAGGATCGAGCCGGAGGTATTCCAGCAGGCTCGGCAGATCCGTGAACGCCTGGGCCATCGCCTGTTGCCAGCCCTGCACAGGGAGGCCACTCTCAGGTATGATGTGCGCCGCACAGTGACTGTTTCGTGAGGAAGACATGGCTAGCTATAGCACCAATGAGTTTAAGGGTGGTTTGAAAATCATGATGGATGGGGATCCCTGCTCCATTATTGAAAACGAATTCGTCAAGCCTGGCAAAGGTCAGGCGTTCAACCGGGTCAAGATCCGCAATCTCAAGACCGGCCGTGTATTGGAAAAGACCTTCAAGTCCGGCGAGTCCGTTGAGGGGGCGGATGTCCACGAGACCGATATGCAGTACCTCTACAATGACGGGGAGTTCTGGTACTTCATGGACCCGGAGAGTTTCGAACAGGTCAGTGCGGATCAGGCCGCGGTGGGGGACAACGTGAAGTGGCTCAAGGAGCAGGATCTGTGTCTGGTGACCCTGTGGAATGGTAGTCCGATCTCCGTGGAGCCTCCCAAATTCGTGGTGCTGAGTGTCGCGGATACGGATCCGGGGCTGAAAGGGGATACCTCCGGCAGCGGCGGCAAGCCAGCGACCCTGGAAACCGGCGCCGTGGTGCGCGTGCCCCTGTTTGTGCAGATTGGCGAGCTGATCAAGGTTGATACCCGCACCGGAGATTATGTCTCCCGCGCCAAGGAGGAGTAGGGGTAGGGAATTGCCTATCCGCCGCCCGACCCGGGCCACCGGGTGTGTAAATCTGCCATGAACCCTTCCGCGCTCTGGGGCCCCTCGGCAAGCCCGGAGATGTTGCGTCATCGTGCCGGCGTCTTGCGCCGGATTCGGGATTTTTTCGACACCCGGGGGGTGCTCGAAGTCGATACCCCGGTCTGTTCCCGGCATGCCACCACGGATCCCGCGATCGAGAGCTTCGTGACCCGGTATCGGGGGCCCGGTGCGGGTTCGGGGCTCGATTGTTACCTCCAGACCTCCCCCGAGTTTTTCATGAAACGCCTGCTGTGCGCGGGTAGTGGGCCCATTTACCAGATCTGTAAGGTGTTCCGGGATGGTGAGTGGGGTCGCCGGCACAATCCGGAGTTCAGCCTGCTGGAGTGGTACCGCCCGGGTTATGATCACCATGCCCTGATGGACGAGGTGGCTGAGCTGGTTCGCAGTCTGACGGATGATCCGCCGGGGGTCGAAAAGCTCACCTATCAGGGGATTTTCGAACAGGCTCTATCCCTGAACCCGCATACCGCGGACTCCCGCCAGTTGCGGGATTGCGCCATCGCCCGGGGGATTGCGGGTGCGGAGCAACTGAATTTGAACCATCGGGATGCCTGGCTCGATCTGCTGCTGACCCATCTGATCGAGCCCGATCTGGGACGCTCCGGGCTGACGTTCATCTACGACTATCCTGGGAGTCAGGCGGCCCTGGCCCGTATCAGCGATGGGGATCCTCCCCTTGCCCAGCGTTTTGAGCTGTATTGGCAGGGCATGGAACTGGCCAACGGTTTTTTCGAACTACGGGATGCCGAGGTTCAACGGGCCCGTTTCGAGGCGGACAACCGCCAACGGCAGTCATCCGGCGCGTTGCAACGGCCGGCCGATGAGTGGCTGCTCCAGGCCCTGGAGCAGGGTTTGCCGGAGTGCGCCGGGGTGGCCCTGGGCATCGATCGATTGCTGATGGTGCTGTCGGGGTGCCGGGATATTCGCCAGGTGCTCAGTTTCGATTTTGAGCGTGCCTGAACGAGTATGGGACACTACACTAGGTCGTGACTCCGATGGCTTCCCCCATGCGCACCTGGGCGCCGGGTGCGAGTCCCTCAAGCCACTCTGCACGGTCCTTGCCGAACAGCAGGATCACTGTGGAGCCCATGTTGAAACGACCCATCTCTTCGCCCTTGCTCAATTGCACAGGCTTGGGGTCAGTCTCCGGGGCATAGTCCCAACGGGATACGCGTTCCCGGGTGGGAGTGACCGCTCCGGCCCACACTGTCTCGATGCTAGAAACGAAGATCGCGCCGACGAGAATCATCGCCATGGGTCCATAGGGGGTTTCAAACAGGCAGACAACCCGTTCATTGCGGGCAAACAGGCGAGGGACTCGCCGCGCGGTGGTGTCACTTACGCTGAATAGACGGCCTGGTACATGCAGCATCTTTTTCAATTGTCCGTCCAGGGGCATGTGCAGTCGGTGGTAATCCCGGGGCGAGAGATAGACGGTGGCGAAGGCCCCCTCGTCGAACAGTTCGGCCATCTCCGGATCACCGCCCAGCAGTTCCAGCAGCGAGTAGTCATGTCCCTTGGCCTGGAACAGGTAACCGGCCTCGATGTCCCCGAGTTGACTGATGGCCCCATCGGCGGGGCAGGCGATTTCATGGGCCTGCGGGGTCACAGGCCGGGCATCCGGTCGCAACGCCCGGGTGAAGAAGTCGTTGAAGCTGCGGTACCGGGAAGGGTCCGATTCCAGGGCCTCCTGCATGTCTACCCCGTACCACTTGATCACCTGGCGGATCAAAAGGTCCTTTACCGAGGGGGTCTCGACCCTTGCCAGGCTGTGCATCAGGCGGGACAGCAGATGATGAGGGAGTAGGTACTGGAGGGTGATGAACAGGGTCTCCAGAATTTTTTGCGGAAGGCTTTGGGGTGTCGATGTGGGATGTGTCATGGTGTCCGGTTAGGGTATGGCGTCGATCAACAGGGAGAGATCCTGGGCGATGGTAGCGGCATCCTCACTCTGGGTAAACAGGGCATGCAGGCGCTGGTTCGGTCCGATCAGGAAAAACAGGGGCTCGGTACCACCGATTTCGACACCGAACCGGCGGAAGGTTTCAGCCACCTTGTCCGGTTCACCGTTCAGCCCGGTCAGGTGGCTATCGAGCCGGTCGATCGATTCGCTCAGAGCGGCCTCTCTCCAGTGGGGCAGGTAGATGAAGTGAATACTGTTCTGCAGTTCCGGGCGGTTCGCCAGGCGATTGTGGATCTGCATCAAAAGCACCAGAGCGGGGGAGGGAATGGGATTCCCCAGCGGATCGAGCAACAGCAGGCTCCACTGGCCCTGAAGGTCGATCTGAGTATAGGGGGCGCCTCGCTGATCCCTCAGATCGAAGGGGGGGATCGGGGTCGGTGGGTCAATTGCCATGCCCTGAATCGGAGGAGGATGTGCCTTTTCCGACGGATGATGCATCCCCGCATAGTAGGCGATTCCGAATACCAGGGCGGCCAGTGACAGGATGACGATCCGGCGTTGACGGTTCGAGGGACGTCTCATGGCTGGGTTTTGGGCGTGTCGTGGCGGTTGCCCCAATCGGACCAGGACCCGGGATAACCCCTGTATCTTTCATATCCGAGCAGCTGCAGTACGAACCAGGTCAGGGATGATCGGTGATGGGTCTGGCAGTAGGTGATCACCTCTTTGTCCGGGGTGATGCCCAGTCGGCTCAGCAGGGAACGCAGATCGGCCTCCGGTTTGAGGCGCATATTGGCCTGCCGGTCCATGACCTCGAGCCAATCCAGGTTGACCGCGCCCGGGATGTGGCCGGGGTACTGTGAGAACCGGGAGATACCCTGGTATTCCTGGGCACTGCGGGCATCCCACAGCACCAGGTCCGGAGATTCCAGTCGTTGCAGGATGTACTTTGCGTCGGCAATCCCGCGATCATCGGGCTGGGCCCGGAACTCCGCGGTGTCCCAGGCGGTTTCGGCCCGACTGCAGGGATTGCCTTCGTTGGCCCAGGCATGCAAACCTCCGTTGAGCAGGGAATACCGGTGATGTCCCATGGCCTGCAGGGTCCAGAGCAGCCGCGAGGCGTTGCCGCCCCCCTCGTCGTCGTAGGCCACCACATGGGTGTCCGGCCCGATTCCCAGGCCGGAGAACAGGGACTCGAGTTGTTCCACCGCAGGGAGCAGTCCATAGACCGGATGATGGAACGCAGTGATCCGGGTGTAGGGCAGATGACGGGCTCCGGGGATGTGTAATTCCGCAAAAGTCGTATCCTTGCCCAGATCGATCACTGCGAGTTGCGGTTCGTCCCGGTGATCCCGCAACACTTCCGGTTCGATGAGCAGAGGCAGGGTATCCGTCACCGGCAGTGTCTGATGCTCGCTTAAGCCGAGAGCGCTTGCTGTACTGCAGCCAGGGCAACGCCGGTTTGAATCGGCGCATCCATTTCGCTCAGAACCGCCTCCAGGGCACTGACACACAGCAGAATGTTCTCGGCTCGGGCGCTGTATCCCATCAGTCCGATACGCCATACCTTGCCGGCGAGTGCCCCGAGACCGGCACCCAGTTCCAGGTTGTATTCATTCAGCAGACGGCTGCGCACCTGGGCGTCGTCGACACCTGCGGGAATCGATACGGCATTCAATTGTGGCAGGCGATGCGCCTCGTCGACGATGAAGCCAAGACCCATGGCCTCAAGACCCGCCTTGAGGGCCTGGTGCATCCGGAGATGCCGTGCCCAGGCGTTTTCCAGACCCTCTTCCTCCAGCATGCGCAGAGATTCGTGCAGGCCATAGAGGGCGTTCACCGGCGCGGTGTGATGATAGGCGCGCTTCTGGTTGGTTCCCCAGTAGCCCATCACCAGATTCAGATCCAGGAACCAGCTCTGTACCTTCTGTGAGCGGTTCTTGACCTTGTTCAGGGCCCGGTCGTTGAAACTGACGGGAGAGATTCCCGGGGTGCAGGAGAGGCATTTCTGGGTGCCGGAGTAGATGCTGTCGATCTCCCACTCGTCGACTTTGAGCTCACAGCCCCCTAGGGATGTCACCGCGTCCACGATGGTCAGACAGTCGTGACGATGTGCCAGTTCGACCAGTTCTTTCGCATCGGAGCGGGCCCCGGTGGAGGTTTCCGCGTGTACAAAGGCGAGTATTTTGGCATCCGCATGGGTGTCCAGGGCGGCAGCCACCTTTTCCAGGCCGACAGCGGTGCCCCAGTCGTCTTCCACCATCACCGCAACACCGCCGCAACGTTCCACGTTCTCTTTCATGCGCCCGCCAAAGACCCCGTTCTGACAGACGATCACCTTTTCACCTGGCTCCACCAGATTGGCAAAACAGGTCTCCATGCCGGCGGATCCCGGGGCCGAGACAGGCATGGTGAGGGCGTTGTCGGTCTGGAAGGCATACTGGAGCATGGCCTTGGTCTGCTCCATCATGTCGATGAACAGGGGATCGAGATGTCCGATCGTGGGTCGTGACAGGGCCTCCAGGATACGCGGGTGCACATCGGAGGGACCAGGACCCATCAGGGTCCGGGCGGGAGGATTGAAGGTGGGTGTACTCATGCGGTGGTTGCCTGTATCGTTATTCTGTTGAAGAGGGTGGCCTGAGTATAAGTGCCGTGATGATGCGGCTTCAACCCGCTAAATGGTACCGATTGTCTTCCGGTTGGAATCATTCTGAGCCGGGTGAGGCGACACAGTCGGTCGGCGGGTGCTGTGACGGATCTCATAACCCAGTAAATTAATCAGATATAGTTGGAGTGTATTGACCCTTTTATGAGTTTTGTTTAATTTTTAAGAGTTCGATTTGTATTTGAAAGAATAAGAAAAAAAGTGGACTCAGTTCTGACGTCGCCCTATAAATCCGCTGATCTGTGACCTAGTTCCTCTTAGGAAGTGTAGGAATACCGTTACTCTATACGGCAGTTTAATTAGAGGCTGCCAGAAATGAGATCCCTTCAGACTATCCTGTTTGCGCTCTTCATCAGTCTGGTGCTCAGTGCCTGTCAAAGCAGTGATACGGAATCCACCGAGACGGCAAGTAGCCCTCAAGACGAAACCGTGGTATCCGACGATAGCGGGACCGCGTCAGATACCAGTGACGATGGCAACACCGCGGACAGCGGAAGCCAGGATGATTCCGGGGGCGGATCAGCCGAAGATACCCCAGAACCGACACCTACCCCGGTAGCACCTCCGGCCTCCCAAGAATCGGAACCGACTCCGGCTCCAGCTCCGACGACTCCCGTGACTCCAGTGGAAGAACAGCCTGCCCCGGTGACGGAAGATCCCGCTCCCGTGACGGAAGAAGAGCCCGCCCCGGTGGCCGAGGAGGAACCCGCTCCTGCGGTCGAGGATCAGGTCTCCCGGGGGGCGCCTCGGCTGACTTCCGCGAGCGTCAGTGGCGATAATGTGCAGCTGAATTGGAGTAATGCCAATTCCGATCCGGATGGCGGCTATGATGTGTGGATCGATGAGCAGGACACGGGCGCCGACCGCACTGTTTCAACCAGCGCGGTGATCACTGGTCTGGATCTGAGTGTCCGCCACTGTTTCAAAGTTGAATCCCGCTACGTGGAGGCTTCCGAGTTCTACGTCTCCAATGAGATGTGCACCGAAGCCCAGGCTGCCGCGAATCAAGCACCGACCATCAGTGGGACTCCCGCAACCCGTGTTGATGCGGGTACCGCCTACAGCTTTACCCCCACGGCCAATGACGCTGATGGGGACGACCTGAGCTATCGCGTGGCCAACCTGCCTTCCTGGGCTAGCTTCAACAGCACCACCGGTGCTTTGCGCGGAACCCCCGATTCTCAGGACGTGGGCACCTACAACAACATCCGTATCACCGTCAGCGACGGAACCGATGAAGCCACCCTCGCGGCCTTTACCATCACGGTCAATACCGTAGAGGTGGCGGCAACAACCGGTTCGATCTCCCTGAGATGGACCGCTCCCAGGACCCGGACCGACGGTGCGCCGCTCAGCCTGTCGGATATCGATGGTTATTCTATCTACCTGGGTACTAGCCGAAACAACCTGCAAATGTACGTTGATGTGGCTCAAGGAGATGCCGTCAGATACACCATCAATGACATCGAATTGGGCGATTACTACGTTGCTATCTCGGCCTATGACATGAATGGACGTTCCAGTGCCCTGTCCAACATTGTCATGAAGAGTGCTAATTGAACGAGGTGTTTAATGAAGCAAAGTGATTGTCAGGCATAGTTTGGGGCTAAAATATCGATCCTGAGGTTTGGGTAGTTACTACCGACCTCGGGATTTTTTTATGGTATTGCCCTTTTCATTCATCCGCGCAATGCCGTAGACTCAAGCTCGATACACGCTGAGTGAGGGACCATACGAGGGAATCCAGCGAATGTACGAAACGTATTTTGGATTCAGGGACACACCTTTCCGGTTAAGTGCGGATGAAAAGTTTCGTTACGCACATAAAAATTACCTGAGGGCCTCTGCCTACCTGGCTTACGCACTGCAACAGGGTGAGGGGTTCGTGATGATCACGGGCCAGCCAGGATCTGGGAAAACAACCCTGGTCAGGGATGTCATTTCTGAACTTGATACCGAAAAGCACCAGATACTCAATCTGGTCACCAGTCAGTTGCATGCGGAAGAGCTATTGCGCAAAGTTGCATTGGAATATGGTCTTCCTGCTGAAACCTACAACAAAGCGACTCTGCTGACCTGCATCCAAAAGCATCTATCCAACCTGTTCGAGCAGGGCAGGCGTTCCATTCTGTTTCTGGATGAGGCGCAAAATCTGTCTTTTAATGGTCTCGAAGAGTTGCGCTTGCTTTCGAACCTTCAGCAGGGCAGTCACTCGCTACTGCAGATCGTGCTAACCGGCCATGATGAGCTGCGGGAGTTGTTGCTCGGGCCGGGCATGGAGCATATCCAGCAGCGGCTGATTGCAATCTGTCAAATCCAGCCTATGACTGAGGAGCAGACCCGAGAGTACATCATACACCGTCTGGGGGTGGTTGGATGGCGGCAGGATCCTTGCATAGACGAGGACGTATATCACCTGATTCATCAGGCGTCGCAGGGTGTGCCCCGCAACATCAATCATCTGATGAGCCGTCTGCTGCTGTATGCATCTCTGGAGGAAAAACATGAGCTGGCAGATGAGGATGCCCTGACCGTTATCGAGGAACTCGTGGATGAGCAACGGATCAGTCTGGCGGGGCAGTTGAGCGCCGAACAGTTCGCGACTCAGTATCGGAATGCAAAACAGCATCAAGAAATGCGGCGGGCTGTGGGCGATCATCCGAGAGGTGAGTCGATGCGTCAGGGTTCCGGTAGTTCGGCGGCGGTACCGAAACATGTCCAGAATGAAAAATATACGCAAAACATCGCAGACAACTTCCTTTCAGCTATCGATGCCGTGCCACTGGAGGTGCTTGAGGATTTGGATGCGCCTGATTCCGATTGGCTGGTGTGGAAAGACGAGTCTCATCAGCAGACGGAGCGCCAATCCACCTTGCCTCAGATGAGCGATGATTCGCGCTCTGGGGCCGAGTCAAAAGTGAAGCAGGAATCGATAGAAAAAGATACATATGTGTTACCGCCCAATCAGGAGCCAGGGCAGCCAGCAGGTGATCATCCGAAAGTTGAGCCGATACGCCATGCTTCCAGCAAAGCCGTGAAGGCGGATGGGGATGACTTGATCGAAAGGCCGCAAAATGTCGCGGATAACTTTCTCTCGGCTATTGAGGACTTGTCACTGGAGTCGCTTGATCAGTGGGATTCACCCGATTCCGATTGGCTGATATGGAAGGATGAGCCGCAACCGCGGACGGAGCGGCAAACCCTTTTGCCTCAGGTGAGTGGTGAGCCGTCTGACCGATCTGATGCAAAGGCAATGCGGCAACCGAATCCCTCCGGGGAGGAAAATGATAGCGGAGCCTCATTGCCCAGTGCCGATGACATCTGGACAGGGTCTCTCGATTCCAAGGATTTGGGCTCCATGTTTTCGGAGCCCCGAAAAAGTGATTCCACTCGCGGTTCAAAGTTTTCCAAATCGACCACGAAAAGAACCAAACAGGTTTCGAAAGCCAAACAGAAGCCTGCCCGGAAACAGAAGCCCAGATCGTCCTCATCGGCTGATTCAGAACATCGTTGGGGTGGTGTTTGGTTTATGTCCAACGAAAGCGGTATGGGTGGTAACGGTTCCCCGCTACCCAATGTAATGAGTCCCGCAAGAGGTGGTTTACCTCCTGTGCCGGTTCAGAGCGCCGCGCCTTCTTTATCGGTTGACGAAAATCTGAGTATGCCTTCTCTTTGGGTGGATGGCTGCCCGGAAGTCAATGCCCGTCAGGTGTCGGAATATCGTATCCCCCCTCGAAAATCGGGAATGAAGCAAACCGTTCTGCGGTCACTGATGCATATCGCCGCCTGGGTGGTGGTGGGGGGCGTGTTGATGCTTCTGGTCCGGATGTTTCCTGAAGCCTCCGGTCGGTTATGGCAGGAGGTGGAGGCGAAGTTCCTGCATGAGCAAGCAGCGACACGGGAGTCCGCAATCCCGTCGGGTGAGGAACAGCCCCGTGTCTTGGAGGTGTCCCAGTCGCCGGATTCATCGATGCAGCCTCCGCAAACACTGGAGCCTTTCCCGCAACAACAAACCGATACGAGTCTTTCGGCGGCAGAATTGGATAAAACTCTGGGCGTGGGTGATGCCGATGTGAATTCGTATGAAAACATCGTGCTGGCGACGCGCTATTTTGTCTATTTCGACTTTAACAAGTTCTCCATACCCACTCAGTATCTCCCGTTGTTGAAATCGATTCAGTACAAGATGCTAATGGATGAAAACAGTTTTCTGAAGATCACCGGATATGCCGATCCCCAGGGGAACCAAATCTACAATGACCGCTTGTCCCTCAAGCGTGCGGAAGAGGTCAAGCGGTTTTTTTCTCAACGCGGCATTGATGAGGCGCGTTTGCAAGTGGCGGCAGTGGGTGCTGTCGGCCCGGAATCCGGGCCGGATACCCGGGATAATCGTCGTGGTATCAGGCGTGTGGAGGTTATTCTCTTTCCGAATTGAATGAAACATAAAGCCACGGATTGCGGTTTCGTAAACATAGTAATTTTAATGGCGATATAAACATATTGTTCAGCGTTTTTTTATGTCCGAGCTACTTCCGTCAATCTTGAGAACCAGTTCCCGTATAGGGGATATTCCGAATTGCCCCTTTAGGAACTAAATGGTAGTTTGACGCTGCCGGAAGCCGATATGGTAGAAGGTAGCTAGTCTAGTTATAACGTTTTAAGGATGAAATTATGAAGAAGTCACTCTTACGCACACTCACACTGGGAACACTGCTTGCTTTCCTGTCCCTGGGTGCACAGGCTGCATCATATGATGCGGGTACATTCTCGGGGGTTGGTGATTCCTATGCCACGCCTCAACCTGAGGGAAATTTCCTTGATGCCTATCATTTCAGTGTCGGTACGGGCAGCCTGGATATCCTGTTTGAAGGTAACCATCACGGTATGTTTGGGGACGACCTGCTGTTGACCAACATCAACACCGATGAGCAGTTCCATCTGGGCACAACCTTCTCCGAGGCCTTCACCCTGACCGCAGGTGATTATATTTTCACTATCTCAGGTTTTGCCCTCAACACAATCGATCCGAAAATCGATTCCGACTACGATCTGACCATGAGCGCCGTGCCCCTGCCTGCCGCCGCTTGGTTGTTCGGTTCCGCTCTACTGGGTTTCGTCTCTTACAGCAGACGTAGCAAGGTCTGAAGATCATCTTGATCAACTGATCTTGTCTAGAAAAAACGGTCGTCAAGTGCACTTGGCGGCCGTTTTTTTATGTCACATTTTTTTCTTAGATTTTTAAACGGGGTTTTCTTCGGCAACCTAGAGCTTTTCGTTGGGGGTTATAGTGTAGTGCTTCAAATAAACTGAAGCTTATTAAACTTTTTGCGTGCACGTCCGACTGTTCAACAAAAGCAAAAATGACAAGTCGTCAATTATTTGTCACATGTATTGTCTCTCTATTCATGGAGTAGTATTTTTCTTCTGCTTGGGTGAGATTGTATCCCTTTGATAAACACTTTATTAAGAATGAAATCATGCAGAAGATGATCTTTCGTTCACTGATACTTGGGTTGTTTCTGACGTCTATGTCATTGAGTGCGCAGGCTACGTATTACTATGCCGGCGTTTTTTCTAAAGTTGGTTATTTGGATCCGTTGTGTTGGGCTACGTCTCATACAGCAGCAGACGTTGTAGAACTTCATTGTTGAATGATCTTAGTCGCGGGTCGAGTTAGCACAGTGCAATCCGACCTATCCGCTCTACTCTCGTTCCCGCGCAAAGCGTGGGAGCGAGTGATCCAGAATCATTAAAGGTGCGATACTCCTGGATTCCATTAAATATCCCGCAAACCCTCTGACGGCTCGATACGTGCCGCCCGTAATCCGGCGAGTGTGGCAGCCAGAATAGCAAACCCCAGTGTCAATGCGAGCGCCACCCCGAAGTGTTCCGGTAGCAGGCGGCAGAGTTGTTCGCCGGATTGCAATTGCGTGGCAAACAGATGATTGATGGAGTAACTCACACCCAGATAGATCAGAGATGCGGTGAACCAACCCAGGAGCGCGGTGAACGACGACTGAATCACCGGGAACCAGACAATCTCCACGGTACGGAACCCCACCAGTCTGAGCACGCTCAGTTCCTTGCGCTTGCGATCCACATTGGCCCACAGACTCGCCCCCAGGGAAAATGAAAATCCAACTAGGCCGATCACGGCGATCAACCAGAAGACCAGGCTCAGGTTGCGGTCCATATCGCGCACAATCTCGATGTCGGCTGCCCGGGTCGAGACTTCGATACCCAGTTTGTTCAGCGCCTCGCTCATACGGCTCACGTTATAGATGGAATCGGTGTAGAGACGGAAACTGGGATAGTAGCGTTCCTGCTCCGGTAGCGTGGCTCCTGTCCAGCCGTACTCGGGTACCGCATGGCCGTCGCGAAAGTCTTCCGCGTATTCGAGTAGGGTGAGACTGGTGAACGCGCCGTCACGGGCGAAGCTCGCGGTATCCGCGATATCCACCACCTTGAGTTTGAGGTGTACCCGTTCGCTACGTCCGAGATAGCGTCGCGCCAGACTGCCGTCGACTTGATCGCCCACCTGGACGTTGAGTTTTTCAGCAGCGCTGCGTGAGAGTACCAAGGCATCCGTGGCATCGGGTGTCATGTGACCGTTCAACAGGGGGTCGTTCGCGCCGCTGGGGATCATCTCGACGGAGATGATTCGTTTCGACGCCGCACTGTCCAGATCAATGGTCGCGGCAATGGCGCGGGTGCGGGGCATGATGAATGACACCTCGGAACGGGCGCGCAGCTGATCGATCCAGGCGGGATCATAGCGGCCACTGCCGATCGGATGGATCTCCCGGTTTCGTGGATCCTCGATGAGGTTATCGAGCATGCTGCCGATTATGCCGAACTTGAGGGCGAACAGGATCATCATGGGTCCCAGCACCGCGGCCAGAGCCAGCACGAAGAAACCGGACATCTGCCACTCATTGCGGTAGTCCCGGCCCGCCAGCCAGACGATATCCTTGAGTCGGTGTTTCATCAGCCGGTCACCACGGTTTCGGTCAATGAACCGTCCTGGGCCCGTTCTGTGTGGTGCTCGAGGTGTCGCAGGCCAAGGCGGTTGATGTGTCGCCAGGCATGGCTTGCGAGTATGAGGGTGATGTGCAGTTCATCCACCAGTTCGATAAACAGGGACATGATGCGTTCAGCGGCGATCGGATCCAGTGAAGCGGTGGGCTCATCGGCAATCACGATGGATGGGCGGTGCGCCAGGGCACGGCCGATGGCGACCCGTTGACGTTCGCCGACCGATAGCTTGTGGGGCAGCTTGTCCAGGTGCTGTTTGATGCCCAGATCGCCGGTCAGTTCCTCCACCAGTCCGTCATCCGGCATGTCCAGCAGACGCCTGGACAGGCTGATGTTCTCCCGCACGGTCAGGTAAGGTAACAGACCACCGGTCTGCATCACATAACCGATGCGCAGGCGGCGCAGGTCTCCCAACTGGTTGAGTTGTTGTTTGTTCCACAGATGGGAGATATCCACCGGTTCAGCGCCACGTTCCGGGCGAAAGCGGAAGGAGCCGATTTCACTGGGCTTGAGAATCATGGAGAGCATGTCCAGCAGGGTGCTCTTGCCGCACCCGCTTTCGCCGATAAGGGCGATTTTCTCACCCAGGGCGATCTGCAGGCTTGGTACGCGCAAACGAAAAGCGGTGCCTTCGGCCTGGCGGGTTTTGATCACATCGCGCAAGTGGTAGATCAATACGCGATCGCCCGTTAGGCCCGGTGCGGGAGCACCGTTGGTTTGGGGGGTCACTGTCGTCATGCTGTATCGGATGTCAGGGGAGCATTTCCAGGCTGATCGGAAATACGGAGTCTCCGGTCACCGGGCCGCCGTCCAGGGATACCCAGAGATCGGTATGATCGTGCAGCACCTGGTAGTAGTTGATCTTCTCTTCCAGGCGGTTGATGAAGGCGATCTGATCCTTGGCCGGCCAATCCTGCCAGTTCTCCAGGGACAGGTTCATCACCTCGCCGGTGTAGGGCAGATCCTCGATGTACTCGCGCATAAACCCCATGTCCGCCAGGTTGCCTTCCCGTGCACCGGTGGCCCGGGTGGTGCTGCCCAACTGTTCCGGGTCGCGGGCAATGGTGGCCGCCAGGCTCTTCAGATCATTGAGGAAGGTGCGGGGTGACAGCAGGCCCTCTTCCGCGGTTTGCAGCACCTGGCGCATGATGGCGTGCAGGTCGCTGAGCTGGTCCCGGGTCAGCAATACCCGAACGTCCAGGGTTTGGCGTTGCGGATTGGAAAGGTCGCGATCAACCAGCCAGGCGCTGAAGATACTCGGGATTTGCTGTTTGTCGTCTTTTTGCAGATAGCGCATTCTCAAGGCATAGCCGAGTTTGGCCACCTTGGCCTGGAATTGGGCGAGGGGTTCGTCAACCGACTCATCGGTTGCCACCTGTTCTCGTGCCTGACGCGCTTGCGCCAGGTTCTTTCCGGCCGTGGCCATGGCGGCGAGTTTCACCTGTTCGGTGATCTGCTGGGCCAGGGAATCGAGCACTCGTCCAAACCGACCCACGTCACCGGTTTCCACGCCGAAGTAGAAGCTGCCGATACCCGGATAGTAGGAGAGGTCACGGTAGACCGTTTCCGCCTTCTTATGATCGGCCATCACGCTGGGGGTCAGCAGATGCAGTACCGAGAGCGCGATCCCTTTGTTCTGGGCCAGGCTTCTCAGGGCGGCGCTGGACATGCCGGTTCCCGAGAGCGGGTCTCCCGGGTCGCGAGGGCCGGCATCGGTGATCAAAACCACGTAGCGGGCATCCTGTCCTTCCCAATTGATACCGGCGATGGCCTCATTGACGCCGGCAAAGCTGTCTTCGGAAAAATCCCGGCTGGATACCGTGGCCGCTTTCAAGGAAGCGACCTGGGAAAAGAAGCTTTCGGCATCCTGACCCTGTATCAGGTCGACAAAGGTTCGGGTCAGGTATTCCAGCCCGGGTGCCACCTCCGGGTTGTCGCGAAAGGCGACCAGACCGAAACTCACATCACCGGTCAGATCCTCCTGGGTAATGGTGTCGTAGATCTTGCGTACCGCTTCACGGGTACGGTCGATGTAGGGGTCCATGGAGAGGGTGGAGTCGATGACAAATACCACCGCCGAGCGGAACCGGGCGGTCTTGGTGTCCGGTTTGGCAGGGGCCTGGGGGGGCTTGGCCTCAACCGGTTGTAGGGGGACGCTCGAGACCTCCAGCATTCTTGCCTGCTCGCTGCCGATGAAGACATCCTCATGGTCCTGGATGGGCACCAGATAGAAGTCCTTGAGGATATCCACATGGGTTCTGGGCTGGATGGCAACCACCGGAGAGTCCTTGTCCAGATCTCCGGAGGCGGCCGCTTCATAAAGGCTGCGATACGCCGCGGGGTCATTCTGTTCGATCAGGTGTTTCAGTGACTGCCTGTCATTGAACAACAGCACCCGGTCGCTGCCCATGGGGTCGCGAAACGCCACGGTGAGGCCCTGGTTCCAGGGCAGTGTGTCGCTTTCGGGTAGCCAGCCTGCAATCTTCCCATAACGATTCAGACCGACTTTCAACCAACTCGTACCGTCTCGCTGCTGACGCTCGTAGACGTAGTAGACACTGAACGGGGTGGCGGATGAACCCTCGCCCTGTTGAATCTGCTGAAAAAGCTGGGCGCCGGGTTTGCTGAGCACGCGCTGGTAGAGGGCTCGCTTGCCTTCCATGAGGAGTGGGTGATCTGTGGCGACGGCGGTCAGGGGACCGGCCAGAAGTATACACAGGACGAGTGTGAAAGCCGATTTCGACAAGGCCATCGGAAAACTCCTGATCATGTCTCGGGTTATTGCCAGTTCAGCAACAGGCGCTGTGCGTCGGGATCCCCGGATCTTGCCCGCGACTCAACGGTGCTGCGCAGCTTCTGCAGGCGTTTTCGGGCCTCGGGCAGTTGTTGTTTTTCCGCCTTCAGATACCATTTGTGAGCCTGATACACATCGGGGGATGCCAGCAGTTCGTTGCCGGGCTTGAAGTGGTTCGGATCATACAGGCTGGCCAGGGCGAAAGCCGCTTGGCCATTTCCCTCGCGGGCGGCGTAGAACAACAACAGATAGGCGTCAGTCAGCCTTTCCGACTCCTCATATTCCGCCACTTGCTGCATGATTTGGCCGTCATCGAGGGTCAGGGACCCGTCGCGAAGTCTGGAGACCAGGCTGCGGGCATCTTCCGGCTCGGTTTTTTTCTCAGTTTCGCTTGTCGAGGCGGTTTGTGGCGGGACCGGTTCGGTAGGCGCCAGGACGGATACCGTTGATTCAGCCTCAGGTTCATTCACCGGGGCGGGTTCGATGGATTCCGGGTGTGCGGGGGGAGTCGATGAGGTCGACTCCTGTCCGCCCGCCTCGATCTGGGCGCGAATGATCGGGTCGATCTGGCTCTCCTGCAGGGGGGGCGCCAGTTCGATTTCCTCGCCAGGAGCAAACAGGTAGTAGATGCCCACAAGAATCAACGCTGCCACGGAGATCTCGATGGCGACTCTGAGCAAGCCGGATTGGCCCTGAGTGATGGGGTCGTCGGTTAAGTCATCCGTTGGGGTGGAATCCGGAATGGTCATACCTTAATTCAGTTTCAAAGTGAGTCCGGGCGGGGAAATTCGATGCGTTGGGTGCGCCCGAGAGGGGTCTCATTTCAACAGAATGGGGCTGCAAAATCCACTCGATGGGGTGGGGGAGGGTTGACTTGTGACAAGCATTTGGAAATTGCTCCCAGCCGGGTTCCGCACGGTTTTGTGTCGGGTTTGACGGAGCGATCGGTATACCATGTGACTTAGGCTGCCGACCGCACGCGCGAGGGCTGACCGATCAAGGGTCCACTCGGGTGTCGGGCAAACGGCTGAGTGTCTGGGGGGATTCACAGGGAAGTGGTACCAGAGGCCGGACTCGAACCGGCACGCCCGTGAAGGCAACGGATTTTGAATCCGTCATGTCTACCAATTTCATCACTCTGGCATAGGGTGGGATTTTACCCCCATTCATACTCGGGATTCAAAAGGATCCCGTTTCTCATGGTTGTTTCGGCTGGGACAGTCCGAAGGTTGCGAAGTATACAAAAAAACCTTGCCGGGTACAGAAGAAAATGTGGGCATCTTTTACCGGGATAGGGTCAATGCGGGAACGTAGCGGGGCAGGATGGGTCTTTCTCCCCGGGCGTGATACCATCCGCGCCCTATGCACCTGTCCGATTTCGATTACGATCTACCCCAGGAACTCATCGCTCAGTACCCCCCCGAGGAGCGGGGTGACAGTCGTTTGCTGAGGTTGGCGCCTGAACCTCTCCCGCCGGACGATCTGATGTTTTCCGATCTGCCCCGGCTGCTCAACCCCGGTGACTTGCTGGTGTTCAACGATACCCGGGTGATGAAAGCGCGGCTTTACGGAGTTAAACAGACCGGCGGGCAGCTGGAGGTGTTGATCGAGCGGGTCTCTGGCCCGGATACCGCCGTGGCGCAGATCCGTGCCAGCAAGTCCCCGAAGCCGGGTTCAAGGATCTATCTGGGCACGGATGCCGTGCCGGTTGAAGTATTGGATCGTGATCAGGGTTTTTTTACCCTGAGAACTCTGGATCAGGATTTCCATACACTGATGGATCGGCAGGGCCATATGCCATTGCCACCCTATATCGAACGCCAGGACAACCCTCTGGACGAGAGTCGGTATCAAACGGTGTATGCTGAAAAGGCCGGTGCCGTGGCTGCCCCCACGGCGGGACTTCATTTCACCCGGGAGATGCTGGAACAACTCGATCGAATGGGCGTCGGGCGGGTCCATGTGACCCTGCACGTGGGGGCCGGCACCTTTCAACCGGTCCGGGTTGATGACCTGGATCGGCATGTGATGCACAGCGAGTCCGTGGCGGTCAGCGAAGCGGTATGCGAACGGATTGAAGAGACCCGGCGGCGGAAGGGGCGTATCGTGGCGGTGGGCACCACCAGTGTGCGCAGCCTCGAGGCGGCTTCGCAATCGGGGCGTCTGGCCCCTTTTTACGGTGATACAAGATTATTTATTCGACCGGGTTACCGCTTCCGCAGTGTCGATGCGATGATCACCAATTTCCATCTGCCTCAGTCCACACTGCTGATGCTGGTCTCCGCATTCAGTGGGTATGAGCGCATCATGCAAGCCTATCGGCATGCCGTCGCGCATGGGTATCGGTTTTTCAGTTATGGCGACGCCATGTTTCTCACCCCGGGTGAACCCTAAGTGGGATCCGGAGATTGCTCCGAAGATAAAAAAAAGCGCGGTCAGTTTGCCGCGCTTAAATAATTCCACCAAAGGAGGATGGAGGAGTGTGTGCCGATGAAAAAATCAGCACATGGGTATTTTCTAATATTCCTGATTGTCGGTCAAGGTGAAAGTGTGAGTGACCGCACAATTATGAACAGCGTTTATTAATCAGGCAGAACAGACATGAAATTTGAAGTGTTTCATAAAGATAACGCTGCAAGGCGGGGGCAATTGACGTTTCCCCGGGGGCGTGTCGAGACCCCCGCGTTCATGCCGGTGGGCACCTATGGCACGGTCAAGGCGATGACCCCGGAAGAGTTGGTGGATCTGGGGGCGGAGATCATCCTGGGCAATACTTTCCATCTTATGCTGCGGCCTGGCACCGATGTCATCAGTCGACACGGGGACCTGCACGATTTCATCCATTGGCAGAAGCCGATCTTGACCGATTCCGGTGGATTCCAGGTGTTCAGTCTGGGGGCGATGCGTAAGATCACCGAAGCGGGCGTTACCTTCCGTTCACCCATCGACGGTAGCAAGGTGTTCATGGGACCGGAGGAGTCGATGCAAGTGCAACAGGCGCTCGGCTCCGACATCGTCATGATCTTTGATGAGTGCACACCCTATCCAGCCACTGAGACGGAAGCGAGAAAATCGATGGAACTCTCCCTGCGCTGGGCGCAACGCAGTCGGGAGGCCCATGGCGACAACCCTTCGGCCCTGTTCGGCATCGTTCAGGGGGGGATGTACGAGACCCTGCGTGAGATTTCGCTGCAGGGACTGACAACGATCGGCTTTGACGGATATGCGGTCGGTGGCCTGTCGGTAGGTGAACCCCCCGAGGATCGACAGCGGATTCTCGAACAACTTCGGGACCGGCTTCCCGATGACAAACCCCGCTACCTGATGGGGGTCGGCACCCCGGAAGATATCGTCGAGTCGGTCAAGCGGGGAATCGACATGTTCGACTGTGTAATGCCAACCCGCAACGCCCGCAACGGTCATCTGTTCACCCATCAGGGTGTGGTGCGTATCCGCCACGCAGCTCATCAATACGACGAAAGTCCGCTGGATCCCCTGTGCGATTGTTACACCTGTCGCAACTACAGTCGCGCCTACCTGCGGCATCTGGACAAATGCCACGAGATTCTGGGGGCGCGGCTCAATACCATTCATAACCTCCACTACTACCAAAAGCTGATGCGTGATATTCGTGCCGCGATCGAGACACACAGTTTTTCATCGTTTTACCAAGAGTTTTATGCGCTGCGGCGAGCGTCGGCTTGATCGGTACGCCGGATGTGACTTTGTCAAGAACATTCAGGATTGCCTGGTACACCACTTCGTATTTCCAGCAGTCGGAAATGATCGTTTAAGAGCGGTGATAAGGCACTGTGGATCACCTCACAGAATATCCACGATGCGAATACGAAGGATTGACTCCCTGTCGTCATAAAACTATTGTGAAAGCCACTTGCCACGGACACCCTATTTCTCATGGAAGACAAAAATCTCGGCCAGGTAGTCATCGTATGGTTGGCCGCGATCCTGTGCTTTTCAGATGCGGCCTATTGTCTCCCTTACGGTAGTCCTGACTCGCGTTCCGCCGCCATGGGGAAAACCGGTGTCGCCATGCCTGGCAGTACCCATGCCGGCTACTTCAATCCTGCGTTGTTGGCTGTCTATCCCGAGCGAAAGCATCTTGGTAACAACCAACGCATTGCGTTTCCCACGCTGGTGGGGGTTATCTCGGATAACACCTGGGAGCTTGCCGATATCGAAGATGCCGACTATGACCGGCAGCTGAATAGCGGGATCGCTGAATTCAATAATACGGGTGATCTCGACAACCTGATCGAAAGCCTTGAGTCGCTCTCCGGAGATTTGCACGATACTTCATCCGAGCCTCTGTTTGCGGATGGCTATGCGAATATGATTGTCAGCATACCGGATCGACACGAAGGCGGTGCTTTTTACTTATCCCGCAGAGGTGTTATGGATGGCAGGCTCGATTACACGGCAAGCGACCAGGGCTTGATTACAGCCTATTTGGAGGAATTGAACTTCATTGATGGCGGCGGTACGCCCGCCACACTTCATCCAGAGCTGTATTCGGGCGGTCAACTGCTCGATCCGGTCGAGTCGCTGAGCTCATCCGTTGACGCCGTGGCGCTGGTGATCGATGAATTGGGCACGAGTATGGGCTGGCTTGTATCCTGGTGGGATAGCGAGATGATGGTGGGTGTTACTCCGAAGGTCCTACATGTCACCAGTTACGAGTTCACCGCGGACGCGACCGGCAGTCATCTGACCCAGAGTAGTAAATATGACAACGACGTCAAGCTCAACGTCGACCTGGGCTGGGCCAAGCAACTGAACGAGAGGCTGTTGCTCGGTCTCGGCATTCATAATCTCCTGCCCCAGGAGTATCGCACCCGATCCGGCAGGACTATCGAGATTCGCCCCCAGATGCGTGCCGGTGCCGCCTACCAATCCGAATGGGGCTTCTACACGGTTGATCTCGATCTGCTCAGGAACGACTCGATCTCGAGTGGCGATCCCACGCAGGAGTTGGGGGTGGGCGGCGAATGGTCTGTCGGCGATCACGCGATTCGCGCGGGTATAGTGAAAAATTTCAAGGGCAGCGGTGCAAACGCATCTCCGCTATACACCTTGGGTGTTCGCTTCAAACTGGGTCGTTTCCATACCGACCTGAGCTATGGGGATGGAAGCAACCAGAAGAGTGCGGCCTTTCAATTCGGACTCCAGTTTTAATCACGGATTATTATGAGACACTACACGAGTGTTTCTCGGATTGAGGTTGTTAATTCCTAGAGACTGGATATCTTTTAAGTTTTGATAGGTGTTTGCGATTGTGTTTCAAAATTATGAAATCTCATCAATCGTTTCCATTGCCAAAAATATCGGCTTCGCTTTCAGAGTTATTGCCTTCGCTCCATTGCTTTATCTGGGGTTACTGAATCACCGAGGTGCCGAATATTTCCTGCCTTCTAATAAGTCGTTATTGCTGGTGTTGCTCGGCCTGTATGTCCTGCTGGGGTTGATAACCTGGGGTGGTTGGAAACGGTTGGGCGTTGATTTGCCCGCATCCATGGCAACTGTACTGTTTCTGGTGATCAATGCTTCGTTGTTCATCACCTATTGGATTAATGGAGAATATGATTCGGCGTGGATATTCGGCATGTTTTTCTGCGCCGCGATTGCTCCAATTCTCATTGCATCCGTACAGGCTGTTTCGCTAGCAAAGAAAGAGAATGATCTGCAAGTACCCTTACGAAAGTTCATTGTTCAAAGTCGCTTTAGGAAGCGCCCGCCACGTCGTGCCACACAGTGGAAGAGCTTTTGGCAATATCTTGAGTTCTTTCTGGTATCGATGATTGCTATTTATTGGTTTGGTACTGTTTCGGAACGTATTGAAAGTGCTGTGTGGCTTCATGAACATATCATGATTGGCACAATCCAGTACGGACTCACCGCACCACTTTTTCTCTACGCATTCAAATGCAAACGCTTGGCAGAGCGGCTTCGTGCACTATCGATTGAGGAGGCAACACAAAGCGATCCGCGTCTTCCGGTCCTGTTGCTGCGCGCGTTCTCTGACGACGTGCTTAGTGTGGAGAATCGATCTCGCCTGTTGACGGGCCCGATGCTGCTTGAGTCACCCGCAATGGATCCGAACAGCTGGGGAAGACGGATTCGGTTCGAAGAGGTCATAGTCAACGCTTTATGGGAAAAGGCTCCTGTAGTCGCTATTGGAGAACCTGGTGAGGAAATCCCGGAAACAGGCGCTTTTCGCTCCTACTATTCCGATGCCTCATGGCAAGCCGAGGTCGTGGCGCTGATGAATCGGGCCCGGTTGGTATTGGTGGTTTTGTCCGGCAGCAAGTCGGTTCAGTGGGAAATGGAGACGTTGCGTCGACTCGGTTACATGCACAAGGTTGTTTTCTTGTTACCCCCCGACTCGATTAATATGCAGAGGGAAAGATGGAACGCACTCGCGATCTATGGGGATGAGGCGCTGCAACAAAGTTTTGATCCTAGTATCAGAGCGGTTCTATTTCATGAAAAGAAGTGGATTGCCATGAAAAGCCAGGATCTGGATGAACTTTCTCTTACGCTGTTGGCAAAGGGTATCGTAACTTTGGCCACGGACCGGAATATCCGTGGCTGAGCTCTAAAGCATCTATTCACGATTCAGGCCAAAACCAGATCGCGCAGTGCTTCACCGACTGCGGTGGCGGATTGCGGGTTCTGTCCCGTCACCAGACGTCCGTCGACGACCACCTGGCGGTTCCAGTCAGCGGCGGGCAGGTGTTGCGCACCCCGTTTTTCCAACTCGCTGGCCAGCAGAAAAGGCACCACGCCTTCGAGTTGCACGGCCCGCTCTTCACTATCGGTAAAAGCACTGACCTTTTTTCCCGCCACCAGATAGCGCCCATCGCTGAGGGTGACATTAAGTAGTGCCGAGGGGCCGTGGCAGACAGCGCCCACGGAACCGTTGTTTTCATAGATCTCCCGAGTGACCCTTTGGATGTCGGGACTCTCGGGAAAATCCCACATGGTCCCATGTCCGCCGGCAAAGAAGAGGGCGGAATAGTCGGCGGGATCAATCTCTCCCAGCGACAGGGTATGACTGATCTGCTGCCGAAAATGGCGATCGCTCCAGTAGCGGGCGTTGGTGGCGTCGTCGAGATCGAGGCCGTCCACCGGCGGTTCACCGCCCTGAATCGAGGCGAACGCCACAGGTATGCCGGCCGCCTCCAGGACCGCCAGTGGGTGGGTCACTTCCGCCAGATAGTAGCCGGTCGGTTGGCCAGTGGTGCCTTTGATGCCGTGACTGGTGAGTACGAAGAGTACGGGTTTGAGGGGCGTTGTCATCGGAATGCCTCGCTAATCGGTTGTGTAAAGGTTGATAGAGAGTGTATTAACTGTATTGAAGGAGATAAATTATCTAAATAGAAAAGCATTTGTTCTTGAGAGGTGATAATGGGGCGCAGATTCGATCATCTTCCCGATGTGGAGGCCTTCATGGCCGTGGTTGAACATGGCTCTATGACCGCAGGCGCGGTGGCCTTGTCGACGACCGCTTCGGTACTGAGTCGGGCGATTACGCGCCTGGAATCCCGCCTGGGAAGCCAGTTGCTGCGCCGGACCACCCGGCGTCTCAGCCTGACGGAGGCGGGTAAGCGCTATCTAGAACAGGCTCGTGCCGCCTTTGAGCTGATCGACGATGCGGAGCGCGAGATTCAGGGGTGGGAGCAGGGACTGGTCGGTCGGGTGCGGCTCAGTGTGCCGACTACTTATGCACACTATCGACTGCCCCGGTTGATGCGGCCGTTTATTCAGACCTATCCCCAGGTACGGATTGAGTTGAATATCACCAATCGGAATGTGGACCTGGTGGCCGAGGGTTACGATCTGGCGATTCGATTGGGGGAGTTACCGGACAGCGGATTGGTGGCACGTAGGTTGGAAGACGCGGAATTGTGTCTGGTGGCCTCTGCCGAATACCTCAGCCGGGAGGGTGTGCCTGAGGATCTGGAGAGTCTCTCCAAGCACAGCTGTATTTCATTCCTGATGCCCAGTACCGGACGGGTGGTGCCTTGGTGGTTTTGTCAGGGATCCCAGGATGTGGATTGGACGCCGAAGGCGTCTATTGAGGTTTCTGATGACGTACTGGGGGTCGTTTCACTGGCCGAACAGGGTTTTGGCATCTGTCAGAGTTACGATTTCATCGTTCGTGAGCGCATCCGCCAGGGCTCGCTGGTGGAGGTGCTGCCGAAATATCGTGGCCGTTCGCGGCCATTCTCCGTGATCTACGCCCCCCACAGGCGTTTGTCCGCCGCTTCCCGGGCACTGATTGAGGTGCTGGTGCAGCATGCGGCGGTTCCCCCCGTTTGATCCGTGAGGATTACCGCAAACCTCTCCGGGTAATCGCCACTTCGCGGAAAAGCGCCGTGTCTTCTCGTTCCCCCGCTCTGCGTGGGAACGCCTACTAAGCCTGCTGTAACGATTGGCCTTGCTGAGTGATTCGTAGTCCGGTCTGCATTCCCACGCGGAGCGTGGAAACGAGAAAAACGGTGCATCCCTGCACCACTTCTCCGGCATTCGCCGGGATGAGTACGGTGGTTGCTGGGGTGATTTAGGTGACATTAGCCCTGGCCCAGTCTGCTCACCTCCTTTAATGTGAAAATACTATTGAAAAATAGTTTTTAGTGTCTATATTATAAATAGCAATTATTTATTAGGAGGGTGTATGAAGGTCAGTGAAGAGGAGAAGGCCAAAACCCGGCTGCGACTGCTCGAAGCGGCGGTGGATGTGATTTCCCAAAAGGGTTTCCGCGCCGCCTCCATGCGCGAGATCGCCCAGCGGGCGGGGGTGGGGGATGCCACCATCTACAACTACTTTCCTTCCAAGGAGAAACTGATTTATGGCTACTGCGAGGAGGTGCAGCACAAAGTCATGGCGGAACTGCGTGCCATCGAACAGTTCCACGAATACACCCTGGGGGAGCAGTTACAGCAGTTGATCGAGGTGGAGTTGCAGATCTGGCTGCCGGCGCGGGAGTTTCTGCAGCAGGTCTTTCGGCATACCCTCTCTTCGCCCATGAGCGCCTATGAGCAATTGGCGGCGGCGCGGGATCTGAACATGCGCATGGTGGTGGATCTGTTGGATGCGGCGATCGAGGCGGAGGAGATACCGGAACAACCCTATCGGGAGCTGCTGCCCCGGCTCTTTTGGGACTACCAGAGCGGGATTATCGCCTACTGGCTCAGAGACGACTCAGAAGGTTTTGCTCATACCACCGAACTGGTGGATCGGAGTATCGAATTGCTGATCGGTCTGTTGCAGTTGGGGTTGGTGGGCAAGACCTTGAACCTGATCTCGTTTGTTTTTCGCACCCATGTAATGAGTCGACTGGAGCAATTCAGTGATCTCAAGGGGACGCTGCATAAGACCAAGCGGCGCTTCATGGAAGGAGTCGGTGATGAGTCAAGTTCCTGAGGGTCCGTTGAAGCGGGCGCGTATCGCGGGTAGCACGGCGGTGCGTCTGGGTCTTGGGCAGTTGGGTCAGCGTGCCAAACGGCCCTTTCTTTCCGATGAGGCGCGCCAGGCCTCGGATCTGGCGCTGGAAGAGCGCCAGGCGCGTCAGCTGTTCGATACCCTCTCCCAGTTGCGTGGTACGGCCCTCAAGGTGGCGCAGATGCTCTGTATGGAGATGGAGCTGCTGCCGGAGGCCTATCGGGTCGAGCTGGAGCGGGCCTGCCATCGGGTACCACCTCTGAACCGGGTGCTGGTGCGAAAGGTTCTGATGGAAGCGTTTGGATGCACCCCCGAAACCCTGTTTGCCGAGTTCGACGACCTGGCCTTCGCCGCGGCCAGTCTGGGTCAGGTTCACGCGGCGACCACCCATGACGGTCGCCGGGTGGCGGTCAAGATTCAGTATCCGGGGATCCATGTGGCCATCGATAGCGATATCGCGCTGATGCGTCAACTCGCCCGGGTGATGCCCAATTCGGAATTGACCCTGCAGTCTCTGGATGAGATCCATGCCCGGCTGCGTGAGGAGGTGGATTACGTCCGGGAGGCGGAAAACACCTGTTGGTTTCGGGAGCGGCTCGGGGATACCCAGCCACGGATACCCGAGGTGATTCCCGAATACAGCGGCGCCCGGGTGCTGACGACCTCGCTGGTGGATGGCTTGCATCTGGACGATTGGCTGGCAACCGGACCCGATCAAGACGCCCGGGATCGGGCGGCCCAGGCGCTGTATGATCATTTTATTCATACCGCCAGAAATCTGGGATGTATCCATGCGGATCCGAATCCGGGGAATACCCTGTTTGCGGAAGACGGCACGATTACACTGATCGACTTTGGTTGTGTGAAGCGGATTTCCAGCGGCTTCATCGAGTGTCTGCCGGAACTGCTCGGGGCCTATCTGAGGGATGATCCGCGTGCCCTGTTTCAGTCCTACGAACGCTTGGGTATCGTGATCGATCATCAATCGGAATCCCTCTACAAAGAGATCCTACGACCCTTTGGCCGTTGGTTGGTAGAGCCCCTTCGAGACGACTACTACGATTTCGGCAGGCACCCGGACTACACGGCGCGGGGTCTGGTCGTGATCTACGGTTTACAACGTCTTAAGGGACTGCACGGTCTGGCCGACGACTTCATCTTTTTCGATCGCACCATCTATGGCTTGTGCAAGCTGTTCGAGCGCATGGGGGCCCGGGTGCGTTTCCGTCATCACTGGTTGGAGGAAAGGGCATGCAAATCGTGAACATTCATCAGTGTCACTTGGAAGCCGGTCTGTCACAGGCCGGGGTACTGATCGATGCCTTGGCTTCTGCTGAGGATCGTTTCTGGCCCGGCGAGCGGTGGCCGCTTATGCGCTTCGATCGTCCGCTTGGGGTCGGCGCGACAGGGGGACACGGACCGATCGGCTACACGGTGGAGGCCTATCAGCCGGGTTTACTGGCCCGGTTTCGCTTTACCCGTCCCTCTGGTTTTCATGGACACCATTGGCTGGAGGTTCAGCCAGACGGTCCCGGGGGATCGATCCTGCTCCATACCATTCATATGCAGGCTTCTCTGAAGAATTGGCTTTACTGGTGGTTTATGATTCGCCCCCTGCACGACGCCCTGTTGGAGGATGCTCTGTGCAATGCAAGGTGTGCGATGGGTATGCCGGAAAAGCGGCGTCCCTGGTCGCTTTGGGTCAGGTTTTTACGGTGGGTGCGATACGGTTCCGGGAACCTGTAAATTGCAGCTATCGGTGTCTGAGAATCAAAATGATCCGTGTCAGGATTTACAAAGGGTAGAACCAACGACGGGTTTGCTCCAGCGCTGATTCCAGTTGGGTCTTTCGCTCCGGGTCCTCCTCCTGCTCCCAGGCCTCTCGGAGAGCGGCGATAGCGGGTTTGCCCCATCTACGAAATGCGATGATGGCATCAAACCGCGTACCCGCTTCTGGGTTGATGAGTAATGAAATCGCCAGGCTGAGGTTCTGTGGTATGTCGGCCGATTTGAGAGCGCTTGCTGCAGAATCACATACGTCAGGATGTACGGCGGTGGGGGCGAGAAGCAGTTCTGTGGTCAGTTTGCCTCGGTACTCTAAGATGTCCGTGATCCATGTGTAGACTCTCGGGTCCGACTCGATTTGTATCTGGGCTATCAAGGCATCGTCGAATCGGGCGAAAGTGGGATCCTCCTGCACATCCCGTTCCTCATGCTTGCCGCTATAAAAGAAGGTTCGCAGGGTATTGATATGACATTCTGGGCCAATGGGTTCCTCAGTGACTGGGTCCCAGGTTGGGAGGACCGCTCAACTATCACGCTTGTCGGTCCAAAAGGTCAGGATGGATTTGCGGCGAACATTGTGGTGACGCGTCAAGGGCTCAGTGATTCATCCGTCGAGCTTTTCGCAGACCAGCAACTCGCACAGCTTAACCAGGAGGCGGAGGAGGTCGAAGTAATCAAGGAACGTACCACGAACATCAATGGGAAACATGCCTTTCAGCGACTCCATATACTCCATGTCGGACAGTGTCGGGTGCAACAGATTCAATCGTATCTTGTACAAGAAATCGGTGCGCAACCGACCGGGTTCGTGATCACCTGTTCGGCATCTGCAAGTGACTTTTCCGAACATCTGCCAGCGTTCAATCAATTTACCGAGCGCTTTAGGTTTTTTGATCCCGATTCACTAATCCAATGATTTACACAACAATTAGGTTGATATTTGGAGTGAAATAGGATCACCGATCCTTTCCGTTAATCGCAGCCCTAACGAGTTGATCTGCCTTTCGGGTGGTTTCCGGCAAGCGATATTTCGGTGATAGCTTTAAGATCCACTGGCAGGCCGTCGCTAATGAAATGCGATGACCGATCGAAATATAGATCGGATTGATGTTCGATTGGGTTCTCAGTACGCTGCCGATTGTTTCACCGTTATCCCAAAGGGGGACGCTGGCGCCCCTTTCTGTATCAGGTTGTCCGTGCTCTCCTATTAGCTTGGTCTTGCCGCAGCCGATTGTAGGCATGTCAAATAGCACGCCTAAATGACAGGCAAGACCAAAACGGCGGGGATGCGCATAACCTTGCCCGTCACAAACAACCAAATCCGGTGAATGGTTCAGTTGCTCAAATGCTTTGATCAATGGCGGCAGTTCGCGAAATGAGAACAGACCGGGAATGTAAGGGAATTGGGCGTGATATTCGGTGCTTACTGATTCGATGACTTGCAGAGTGTCGGCGTCAAGAATAACGACTGCCGCTACTGTTTGTTCGCTGCTTTTGGCATAGGCGACGTCAACGCCTGCGATCAATTTTACTTCATTCAACTGGTCAGTGTTTATCACTTTTGCCGCCAGTCTTTGTTGCAATAGCATGGCCTCGGGTTCTGTGAGGTTCCAAGGATGATTGATTTTAGGGTTCATTGTCCGGTGCAACTTGGTTGAGAATTTGTTTGTTTAGATGTCATTGACAGTCACTCGATGTGAAGGTAGGGTCTTTCGCGCTATTCGATGGAATTTTTATCTCAAGGAAGGATTATGAATCAAGTTATTACAAACGTATTAGGTTATAGAGCAAATGCAGCAGCCAACAAGACGACCGGCGTTGATCGGCAAACCCGGGGGTAGTTGCTTTACCGTAGAGCGAGTCTGAGTTCCGATCGTGAACAGTTAGTCAAAGAAGAGTTCAGTTGTTGTTGTTCAGATGAAAAGGAACAGTTAGCAGACGACTTTGTCAAAGAAGCAAAACGTGAAGGCCTCAACAAATTAGCCGAAATGCCCGATGGTCAACACGCATTGGCGGAAGTGTAATGATGTACGTCAGGGTTATGTGGGTGATTGTTCAATGATGGCAACCATCGCGTCTGTGGCGTCTTTAAATCCAAATTTCATCCGTGATGCGATCATCGATAATCACAATAACACCTATACTGTGCGCCTATATGATTCGCACGGTAAGGCTGAATACATTACGGTCGATGGAGAGTTATATCGTGATCCAAACGGGAATCCTGTCTATGCTTACAGCAGCCAAGTAAATGAAATCTGGCCCGCTATCATAGAGAAAGCCTATGCCAGGTGGGAGGGGGGTTACGCGAATATCAAAAGCAGAGCTGTAACTGATACCATAATGACATTGACCGGCACCAGGGCTCATTACACGAGTAACCAGATACCGGCTTCAATGTTGTATGGTGCTATCCGTTCGTCTCTCGCAAATGGAAGCCCCGTGGTTGCGCAAAGCTATAATGATTCTTCGCGCTATATCGGTACACAAATAGTCGACAATCATGCATACTCGGTTCTTCGTGTCTATGAAGAGAGCGGTCAGCAATGGGTCGTTCTTCGTAATCCCTGGGGTAGGAAAGAATATCAGAACGAAAATTATGAAACCGGCGGAAGTCAGAGTGATGATGGCGTCTTTCGTATGAAAATTGAAGACTATTGCCTGTTATTTAAAGGTACCACGCTAAATACTCATCCTGTGACTTTTCCAATATTAGAGTCATCCTGAATCAAAACCACCCAGAGGGCGGGATGACTGAGGGACTCCCTTTGATGAGAAAGGAGTAGCGCCTAAGTAAGTGCCTCCCGGAAAAACCAGCTAAGGTTGAACTGCATCGGGATGCAGTGAATCTTTGAGTCAATGAAGAAAGTCTCTGCGCTTTCCCGTCCTCTGCGTGGAAAATCAGTGTAACTATTGACGGTCCGAAAATCTTTCGGATTTCAGGCGCTTTGTGATGTGCGCGCTGCACTGAATCATATGCTAGGTAAGTTGTCTTCTCCAGAGACCGGGCATGGACTTTACTGACGGCTGTGCAGCATCAATATTTCTCTATAACTTATTGATATGCATGACCTCATTACCGCATAGACTGATTGTATTTGCATATTCAAGAAACGGAACTTTAGTTGATACAGGAAAGTAACGATGTATAAATATCAATATCTCGCGATTGCTTTTTCTACTGCTTTATTGCTTGGTTGTGATTCCGGTAAAGATAATCATGACGGGAATACCGTAACCACTGAAGAAATTATCTACATTGATCACTATAAAACACACTGCACAACTGGTCCTAATGGATTGTGTCTGCGCAGCAAGACAGATGGAGATGATCAATGGTACTCAACCAACGACGGAATTCAGGATTTTCACTATGAGTGGGGGCATAGGTACAAAGTTAAAGTGCGCAAAAAAGCGTATACAGACCGTGAAGCTCCTGGGGATTTGGCTGACTATTTTCTACTTGAAGTACTAGAGGACAATGTTGTAGAGCCGAACACGCTGTTTATGCTAATCGTGTACGAGCGTGCTCGCACCGCTTTGTCAAAGGTTGAAGAAAATCTATACTGGTATGGGGGTGAAAAATTAGTAACATGCAAATCTTATGATTGCTCAGCAATTGAATCATTCCAAGATCAGGATTTAGAAATTCTTATAGAAGCCACGTATCAGGAATCTGTAGATGATCCATTGATGATTACACAGGTATTGTGTGCTGCACCGGGCGGATTAACGTTTGATCGTGACTGCCTTCATAAATATTGATTTGGGGAGACCTCGGAGTTATTAACGGCTAAGGCGACAAAAGAATTATATTGTGAGACACCGATATTAATATATTTGCTCGCTTTGTGTGGAGCTTAATATCTAAGTACTTGGTGTTTCTTGGGTTTGGGTTGATTTCCGGGTGCCGAGTCTACGTTCGTGCGCAGAGTGGGGGGAATGAGATATGGTCAAAGAAAAGGAATTTCATCGATACAGGAAGTAACGATGTTTAAATATTTCGCGATTGCTTTGTTCTCTGTTGTCTTGGTTGGTTGTAACTCCGGTAGTGGCCAACATACAAATGCAGTCATAACAGAAGAAGTTATCTATATCGATCACTATAAAACTCACTGCACAACCGGCCCTAACGGGTTGTGTCTGCGCGGCAAGACAGATAAGAGTGATGAATGGTATGCAGATATAGATTGGATTCAAGACTTTAACTATGAGTGGGGACATAGGTATAAAGTACAGGTCAGAAAAGAAAAAGATACGGACCCAGAAGTCGTTGGTGGTGGGACAAGTTATTTCCTACTTGAAGTACTAGAGGACGAAATTGTTGAGCCGAATACGCTGTTTAGACTAGTTGTAGATAAACGTGGTAACACCGGGTTGATGAAGGTTGAGGAAAACTTGTACTACTATGGTGGTGGAAATGAAAAATTAATAAAGTGCAATCCTGTGGACTGCTCCGGACTAGAGTCGCTACAAGATCAAGATTTAGAAATTCTAATAGAAGTCAGGTATCAGGAATCTATTGCTGATCCATTGGTGATTACCCAGGTGCTTTGCGCCTCCACCAGCGGTTTAATGTTTGAGCATGATTGTCCTGATGAAGATTGATTATTGAGAGCCTTGGGGTGTTAAGACTTAGCTAATCCAAGGATCTTAATGCCTCGTGCTCACGCTCTGTGTTACAGTGTATATTTGATCTTTGAAGTATTTTCCCAGTCTGATGTGTCTACCTGCCCGGGGTCTGCATTACCACGCGGAGCGTGGGAACGAGATGTCGAGTAAACAAACATCTTTGAGAGATAAAGATTTGTGTGATGGTCGTAATTAAACGATTGGTTATCGCACTTGATCAATCACAAGTAGGCGATTGTCACCTCCGGCGGTCACCAGGGCGTGTTGTATTCCCCGTTTCTGCAGCAGGGCGATGGCCTGATCCACTACATAACCTTTGGCGATCCCCCCAAGTCGATTTTTACCCCGAGGCGTGGAAAAAAATGCGCTGCCCTGTTCCTGGTCGCTCTGGGTCAGGTTTCTGCGGTGGGTGCGTTATGTATCGGACAAGTGAGTTTGGATGTTCCGCGCATGGAAGAGACGCGACAACAGATCCTGTTGGACCAACAGTCGATAGTAGAGCGTGACTTGCCGGTCCCGTGGGGTGTCTTCGCTCAGGAGGGCCTGGGCGGCTTGGGCCTCTTCCTGGTATCCCAGAGTGTGAGCGGTTTGGATCCAGGTTTGGATCTGCCGGCGGGTGGTCTGTCCTGAACCGGCGAGACCACTGGCCAGCAATTCGTCGAGCCAGATACCCCAGAGTTCGAGCCAGTCGAGAAAAGGGTCGTTCATACGCTTTGTGCCCGGATCGTCAGATAGTAGGGTTTCGTGTCACTCCAGGCGGCAACAGGTTCCACGCTCAGGTACTCGTCCTTGATACGCCAGCGTCCGAATAGGGCGCAAATCCCGGTTGCCTTCTGCAGACGTCGTGCGGCCAGGTTGCCGAGCGTCGTATCAGGCAGCCTGAGTTCGAAATACCGCCCTTGGCCATCGTGTCCTCTACCTTGCCAATGTCGGTGATAATGATCGAAGCTGAGATCGATGGGGCCTCCGACGGAAGTGAGGGCATAACTTGCCATGTCCTGTGTGTAGGGTGCGTTGCGTATCTGGCGTGCGAGACGCTGCGCCAGTTGAGGCAGTTCATCGGCGTATTCGAGCAGAGCATGGGTCGACAGGGGATCCGGTTCGGACAGCTGGGTGTTCTCGCGCGGCGAAAGGCGTCCGTCCCGGCTGCACCAGCCCTGATCTACCCGTACCCGGTTACCCAGCAGAGCGGTGGCAAATCGCGGGCCGAAGCGGGCATGGACTAAGGCCTGTTCGGTTTGCCAGGTTGGATCCAGAGTGGGGTTGCGTGCCTCGGATAACTGGTACCAGCGGGACGCTTGAGGGGCGTAAAAATAGACGCTGTAACCCTGATAACCGCTCAGGGTTTCCCAGGTTTCCGCGGCTACTCCGATCAGATCCAGGTCATGAACCGGAGCGAAACGGCGGCGGTGGCTTCCCGCCAGAGTCGCCAAGGGCTGGGGGAGGGGCTGTCGGGTGAGTGCATGAGCATGTGCGTAGAGCATGGCCAGCGCTTCACGCAGGCGTGCGGGAGAACTGATGAGTTGGCGTTGCCACTCCTGTTCGAGCATCTCCGCGACCCGCGCCAGCAGCCGTGAAGGCAGAGGCAGGTCGACCTGGCGCAATTCAGTGGTCAGCGCCCGGGCACGTTCGATGTGTATGCGGGGAATGCCGGACATGCCTTGGAGCGCCAGTTGTCGGAGCCATTGGTCGAGTTGCCCGAGTATGTCGCGTTGGCTATCGGTGAGTGCATCGGCGGGGGCTGCTTCTTCATGACCGGCATCGCGGCAGGCTTGCAGCACGGCCTGGGCGCGGTGTGCGCAACGGGGTTCCCGGCAACTGCATAGGGACATCGGGAGCCCCCCCGCTCGGGGAATGATCACACGGGCCGGGTTGGGTTCGGGCAGTTCGACTACCAGACCCTGAGTGTCTTCATTGAGCACCCCATCCAACCCTTGCGCCAACCAACGCCGGGCTCGCTCCAGGTGGGCCTTGCCCAGGATGGACTGGCGTTCGGTTGCGTCGATGATCAACCAGGGCGGTGGAGAGTTTGAGGCGGATTCCGGTGAGGGCTCGTCCGGACTGTCTGCAGGGTGCTCGTCTCTCAGCCGTTGTCTAAAGCCCAGCAGTAAAGCAACAAGATGGTGACACGGGCCCTGGGCGGGACAGCCGCAGTGCAGCTGTTCCAAGCCGATGCCCTTGAGGTGTTGGTCCCAGTCGTCGAGTCGGGCGTGCGCCTGTTCGGAGTCCAGGGTCCAGGTGGTCGGGTCCTGGTTCGCGAGCAATTTGTATCCGCGTCGCAATAGCCCTTTATTGGCCCAGGCGATCAGGTAGTCATCGTCGATTCCGGCAAGCCATTCGTACAGGGTCATGAGCCTGCCGCCACGTGGGTGGCAATCCACTCAGCCAGATGTTCCGGTGTAAGGGCCGCGATCTCCATGCCCAACGCGCTCAGGCGGCGTGCGATGACTTCGTTGTAGGCGGGGTCGGTGGTATTGTCCAGAGCGGCCAGGCCCAGCAGGGTGGCGCCGCTGTCGTGCAGGCGCTCGACCTGAGCGAACAGCTGTTCGGGGTCGTCGCCTTCTTCGAAGTCACTGATCAGCACGACCAGAGAGCGCTTGGGCCGGGTCAGGCGCTCTTGGGCATAGGCCAGGGCCCGGCCGATATGGGTGCCGCCGCCAAGCTGAACCGCAAGCAGGGTTTCCACCGGATCTTCCAGGCGTCCGGTGAGATCGACAATCCGGGTGTCGAACAGGATCAGGTGGGTACGCAGGGTGCGGACTCCGCAGAAAATCGCGGCAAGAACGGCACTGTGAATGATGGCGTCCACCATCGAGCCGCTTTGATCCACCAGCAGGAACAGGTCCCACTGTTCCCGCTGTCGATGACGGCGGGTGAAGTACAGGCGTTCGAGCACCGGTAGCTGTTGCTCGAGGTCGTAGTGTTTGAGGTTTCGGCGCAGTGTGGTGGGCCAGTCGAGATCGCTGAGACTCGGCCGTCCGCCATACTGGTGGCGTATCCTGCGGCCGGAAAGACAGCGTCGCACCTTGGGCGCGAGCAGGGCCTCCAGTTCGGCGCACACCCTACGAATGATACGCCGAACCTCGCTCATGACGGCGGGCGGCAACTGGTTGCGAAAGCTGAGCAGGGTCTGCACCAGCGCCATGCTGGGGGTGGCCTGACGCAGCACTTCGGGGTCGCTGAGCAGGGTGGTCAGGCCGTAGCGTTCGATGGCTTGGCGTTGTAATCGTTCGACCACGCTATGGGGAAATATCCGGCGCACTCCGGCAAGCCAATGAGCCGGAGTCGGCGGACCGGATTGGTTGCCGCCGGAGGCGTACGTCTCGTCTGTCTTCGATCGGCCGCGCTTTCGGTATTCCCGTTGATAGAGGTAGTCGAGCGCCTGATCCCGTTCCCGGTCACCGCCCTCCACTTCGGCGAGGCCGTTCCGGCTGTCGCGTCCCAGTACCAGGCGCCAGCGTCGCTGTGCTTCCGGACTGAGGTTGCTCATGGGATGCCCCACAGGCGACCGGCTTGATGCAGTTCTTGACGCAAGGCGGCCGCGCGAGCCAGCTCGTCGCTGGACCAGGACAGGGGCGCGGTGAGTGCATGGGCCGAGTCTTGGGCGAGTTGTTGTGCAAGGTCCCGTGTTTCGCGGGGTGATAGTTGGGTGAAGGCAAGGCGAAGCGTGGGCAGAACCTCGAGAAACTCGGTTTCGTCCCAGGCCAGGAAGCGGGTGGTGATCAGTTCCAGCAGCTGCGGTTCATGAACGAGGCGGCCTCGCGCCACCTGTAGAAAACCCCGCAGAAAGCCGCCGACCGATTCCGGGGTCAGGCCGGCCTGCCCGAATGCGCCGGTGAAGACCCGGGTGAGAGCGTCTGTGTCTAATTGATCGGCGCTCCAGAGGATGGCGCAGGCCACGCCTCTGAGCTGAGTCTGGGTGGTATGTTCCAACAGTTCCGCCAGGGCATCGTGGAACAGCGCCGCCGGACATCCGGGTAAACCGCCCGTTACCATCCCCTGCATGCCGGCGAGGGCGTCGCACAGTGTGTCGGTTTGCTCATCGGTGTAATGGGCTGCCCAGGGCAGACGCACGCAGATACGCTCGAAACAGGCACTCAGGGTCTCTTCAAGGCTGGGCAGGTTCCGGCCGCCCAACGCACTGCGGGCGAAATAGGCGAGATCGAGTTGCCGCAGGCCCTGACACAGGGCGGGCAGTTCGGTTTCGGTACGCAACCAGTCGCCCACGCTTGCGAGTACCGGTTCGAGCACATCATGCAGACCCATGGCGAGGGCATCGATCAGCAGGCTCACCTGGTTCGGGCCGCGTTCGGCGGGATCGGCGAGACGGCCCAGTATTCGATTCAATGCGGCATCGACAAGGCGGCTGCCGTAGTGGCTGCATTCGGTGAGTCGCGCCTCACTCTCAGGACGCCAGCCAAGCTGCCAGATTTCGCGCACCCGGGAGAGGTCCTCGCCACTGGAGAAGCGTGGGCCGGCCAGCAGTTCGGCGTAGGGGACATCGAGAAAGCGAAGTTGATGCAGGCGCCTGGACTGCTCACGATGGCCCTCGCTGCGATAGAGATCGAGGGTTTTTTCCCGACCGTCCGACGCCGACAGGGGCCAACGGTAGCGCCGGCCGAGACGGCGGAATTCCTCCACCAGGGGGGCGATAGGTAGATTCCCCGGCAACCGGCCGGTGGCGGAACCGGCAAAAAACCCTTCGACCTGATGTTGGAAGTATTGTTCGCTGCCATCCCGGGCCTGTTTGAGAAAGCAACTGTCGATGGCGTCGCGCAGTTCCATACGGCCGGGGTGGTGACCGCGCAGTTCAGCCAGACGCTGGGCCATGAGGTTGGCCTCTACGGCGTCCGGCAGAGTGACCGGGTAGTCCCGTTCGCGCAGGTGACGGGTGAGCGCCACGCTGAGTTCCGCATGCACCTCCTGTGAGGGATTCCGGGAGGATCGACGTCGCGCGAGTTTGTTCCACAGGGTGGCGTAGTAGCCGCAGTCCGGCATGCCCGCGGCATAGCCGCCGGCGCGGTTGAGGCGTTCGAGGGAGTAGGGCACCAGATGGACACCGTCGTTGAGTTTGTTCTCATCCGAGGGGGTGGGGCGGGGTGTTTCGAGGAATTCCAGTATACCGGCGCAATGGTAGGCGCCGCACAGGACCAGACAGCGCTTGCCGGCACTCAAATGGGGGCGTATCTGGTCGGCCATCCAGGCTTCCCGGGCCAGGGTTTCGGAGCTTTGCTCCGCATCGCCCTGACGCAGCAACAGGCCGAATCGGCGCAGTTGGGCGAAGAAACTCTCCGGGTCCGGGTAGCGGACGCCGGTTTCGAAATGGCGGTCCCACCACTCGTCGAAATCCCGGCAACCACTCTGGACGAGCAACCAGGCCATGGGCTGTGCCCGGGCGATCAATCGGTCGTCGTTGAGCAGTTGTTCCTCGGCCCGTTGATGCTCCCGGGGGTGTTCCGAGAGTGCCAGGCGGAGTCGATAGGGCAGGTCGATGAACTGGGCGGGTATGCCGAGGCGAGCGGCGGTACGCAGAGCGACCCATTCCGGTGATAGGGCGGCCAGGGGGATAAAGGCGCGGAAATGGCGGTCCGCTGCCTGGGTGGCGGAGTCACCCTGGGCGTAGACATAAATAGCGAGCGGCGGATGCGCCTGCTTGTCCTGCAGAAAAGGTATCAGCGGGTCGGCTTCGCTGGGGCCTTCCACGAAAATGCGCTCCGGATGGAGTTTTTCGATCAGTTGGCGTAGCTGCCAGGCGCATTGAGGGCTGTGGTGGCGCACCGGCGCCCAGTGGAGTCCGGGCGGATCCTGAGGGGGCGCGGTTTCCATCAGTCTTGTCCGGCTGCGAAGTCCTGCCACAAGGGCGCATCACTGCGTTTGCGTTTGATCACGCGAAGATATTCACGAAAGCGCCGGATGTCGTCCTCGTCATCCTTGATCACCGTGCCCACCAGATAACGCGAGAGATGGCGCGGGCGCACCTGTTCCTCGCCGAAATAGTGGCATTGTATGGCCGCGCAGTAAGCGACGTTGATCGCCTCCGCGGTGGAGAGCACGGTCGAGGGTGTATCGATGGCCGTATCCTCGACACGGCCGTTGCGCAGCTCGCGGAACGCGGTGCTGAGCAGTTCGGCGACATCCGGATTCAAGGCCAGTTGGATCCGGTTCTGTTCCAGCTGACGGTTGACCTCCCGGGCGAGCAGTTTGGCCTGGTCCTGTAACCGGTCGAGCGGACGCATGGTTTCGAAATTGAAGCGCCGCTTGAGCGCCGAGGACATCTCGTTGACGCCGCGATCCTTGAGGTTGGCGGTGGCGATGATGTTGAATCCGGGGCGTGACAGCAGGTAGCGGTGATCGCCCTGTTCGATCTCAGGTATATGGAGGATGCGATCCGACAGTACCGGTATCAGGTTATCCTGAACTTCGGTGGGACAGCGAGTGATCTCTTCGAAACGCATCAGCATGCCCCTGTCCATGGCGATGTGCAGGGGACCGGGCACCAGGGCCTCGCGGCCCGGTCCGGATTTGAGCAGCAGGGCATAGTTCCAACTGTAGCGGATGTGCTCTTCCACCAGTCCGGCACTGCCCTGTACGGTGCAGGTGCTGTTACCGCAGACGGCGGCGGCCAGGAGCTCCGACAGCCACGACTTGGCGGTGCCCGGTTCCCCCACCAGCATCAGACCGCGTTGTCCGATCAAGCTGACGATGGCTTTCTCCACCACGTCGTCGTTGCCGAAGATCTTACGCTCGATCGCCGGGCCATCCAGGTTTTCGGGCGCGCCACCGAGAATGAAGGTGCGTACTGCCCGGGGGCTCAGGCGCCAGCCTTCCGGACGGGGGTTGGAATCACAGGCGTCGAGCCGCGCGAGTTCGTCCGCGTAGTGGCGTTCGGCGGGCAGGCGTTGAGCAGATTGGGTCATCCGGTTTCCGTCAGTTCGTCGCGGCGGATTTTAGCGCCTCGGCCTGGGCGATCAGCGTCGCTCTCAAGGCGATGGGCAATGTCTTCAACGCCACCGGTTTCCAGGGGTTGTACGATTCGTTGGGATCATAGCGATGGGGTATCAATGCTTCCACGCTGACCTCCTCATCGGGTTCGAAGAATACACTCACGCCGCTGTGTACACACTCTACCAACCATTCGCCTCGGCTGACCACCCAGGTGTGGCCATTGATCATGGCGCCATCTTCACCGGGGCCTTTTTGGTAACCCCACTTCTCCATCAGGCTGCCAAAGGTGCCCCGGTTGAGCAGCGCATCGCGCTGGCGGGTCACCTGTTGCGCATCCAGTTCCGCCGGGTCCGGTTCGAAGACCGGGACGTCCCATTGGCCGAAGGGCGAGGTCACGGCGTAGTCTTTGAAATGGGCCTGCCAGGCGGCACGCTCCTCGGTGTCGAGTTCGGCAGGGTGAACGATGTGGATGAGAACGGCCCCCTCGAGGGACACATTCTCGTCCTCCAGGTCAAGCATCTCGCCGGTATCGCTCGGGCGGAAGCGAACCAGAGATTGTCCCTGTGCGTCTTCGGCGCCCCAGACCACCCCTTGGGCGATGATGGCCATCAGCGGGTGTTCGATGAACAGTTGATGCCACAGTGGCAATTCCCAGCGTTTGCCGGCCACGAAGGCGCGCGCCAGACGCCGGCTCTGCTGTTTGAGCACCGGTTTGAGATTTTGCCGCAGACCTTTGAAACGGTTTTCGGCCAGGCTGCGTTTGTCCGGATCCTCCTCGGCCTTGGCCTTGGGGAACGACTTAGTGGTCTTGCCGTTGGGGCCGATCACCGTAAGGCTGAGATCCGGTTTGATCTTGACGGTGTAGTGGTAGGGGCCGACATCCAACACCAGTCCTTCACGATCCAGGCCGAAGTCCGGCACCAGCTGTTCGATGAACTCGGTGAGTGACAACCCCTCTCGTTCGGCCACTTCGGTCAACGCCAGCCGGGCATTGTTCATGATGGATTCGGAGAACTGACGTGACTCCCACAGGGCATGCGCCTGAGCGACGCCGTAGCGGCCGGGGAGTTGGCACAGCAGGCGGATGGCCGCGCTCGATTTGGGCTTGCGGGTCTTCTTCCAGGCCTTGCAGGCTTTTACCAGGGCGTTGGCGGTACGTTCATCGCCGTAGGCGGATAGGGGACGCAGCAGGGCCTTGAGTTTGTCGCTGCCGTTTTCGGCAATCCACTGATTCACGCCCAGGAAGGTGAAGTCGGCCCGACGACCCGCCGGGATCAAAGCCAGAGCCTGGCGTGCCCGGCGCGGCAGCTGATCACCTTCGCCCTGGGAGAGCAGGTAGAGCAGAAACAGACCGCCTTCCTCGCCCAGGTCTTTCAAGCACTCGGCCAGGTCTGCATTCCACAATTTGCTGATGGCGGCCGGGATCTTCTGCTTTTCTGCGTGTTTTTGGTATTTCTCGAAGGTAAGATCAGCCCACTCATCCCATTCGGCCAATGATTCTCCCCGTGCTTCCAGGTTATCCAGCATCAGGCCGCGGCTGTGTGCGTCGTGGGCCTTGTCGTTGATCAGTTGATGGAGCAGGGGTGTGATCTCGGGAGCGCGAATGTGGGCGATACCGTTCAGTAACAGCTTGCGCGCCTTTTTATTGCTTATTCCCAACAGTCCGCTGTCACGCAAGGCGTCTTGTTGGCTGCGGGCGATCAACTGGACTGCCGGTTGGTACAGGTTCTTGTTGGTTTTTGCGAACAGTTCCGCCAGTGTGGATCCACAGGCGATCAGTGCCGGGTCGTCGAAGCAGGATAACAGCTTGATCTGCGCCTTCTCCTCCAACCCGGCGAAACTGTCCGGGTAGCAGGCCAGGGCTTTACGGATCGGCGTAGGGTCGAGTGCATCGATGGGGCCGGAGAGCCAGGTGGATTGCATCAGGTAGCGGGCGGCCATCGAGGGGATCAAGGCCCACAGCGGCGTTTCCCGTACCCCGAGGGCCTTGATGATGTTGTTCAGTCCGTCTTCGTAGGCATCCTCGATGTAGGCGTGAAAGGGTTGCGGGTCGTCCTGATAGAGCCGCTCGGCCAGAGCCAGTGGGTCGCTGCCTTCTGGATTATCCTCATTTCGGCAGGCGTCGAATAGCTCGTCAACGATCGCTGTTCTGGATTCAAGATTTGAGGTAGAACGCCATAATAGTGCCCAGCGATCCAATTCATGAGGAGGCAGATCGTAGTGGCTGAGCGTGGCATCGATGAAAAGATCAGGGTGGCGCTCGCTTAGTTCGAGCAGCAAGGACCATAACCGGGGTTCGGGTTTTGAGTCTGGGGCCTCCTGACTGGGCAGTGCCAGTTCATGCAACCGACTGGCAGCTCCGATCTGCAGCATCCTGTTTTGGCAAGTCAGGAATCGCTGCAGTGCGTCGGTATTGTCGATGGTTCTCAATATTTGTATGGGAGCCTCGCAATTGTGATCGGAAAAACGCTCCAACATCACCAGGGTATCCGCTTGCGGTTGACGCGGGGCAAGCCATTTGAGGCAGGAGTTGATCTGTGATTCGTTCTCGAGTTTTGGGAAGATCGATTGGTACCAGACTACCGCCTGCGGTGAGGAAATGGCGGGAAAGGCCAGTGCCCCGGTTCGTTCAAAGCGTTGGCGTTCGTGGTAGAGCAGCACCTCGGGCGCGGACTCGAGCAGATCATGGGGCAACCAAAACATTCGCAGTACCTCGGTATCCATCCCGTCGATCAGCGCTCGATAGCGCTCCGGTTGCTGAGCCAGATAGTTGGCGAGGCCCAGGTTGTTCAACAGCTCTGTCACAAGACGGGCATTGGTTTGGGCGCACAGGTGATTGATCAGCTCCGTAGAGGCCAAGCTGGCTTTCAGTAGGGGGGCGAGTTGATTCCGTAGCAGTGCTTTATGTTCGGTACTGCCTACGGGATAGCAGTCATGAATCGAGAGTAATTCAGCGATCGGTATAAGACAGGAGATCCAGACCGGGCTTTCGGGCGTGTGTACCCGGAGCAGCAGCCGAGCGATCACCAGGAATATCAGGTGTGCGTTCAAACGCGAAACATAGTCGTCCTGGTAGTGCCATTTTTCGATGGGGATGCTAGAGAGTGTTTGGTTGAAAAGTTGTGGATCGGAATCGGCGTTGCGCATCCAGGCGTGTACATCTCGCCAGCCGTTGTCACCCTTGCCCAGGGCCTCGGTCAGGGGCAGCAGACTCTCGACGTAGGCGGCACACCGGGCTCCGTTCTTGAGTTTTTTTTCACTGTTGTCCTTGGTAAAAGCGATCCAGGTTGCCAGTTCTCGTGGCATCAGAAGCGGGCTTAGAAGATAGAGACACTTTTGCGCAACATTGGACCATTGGGAGACATCGAGTTCACCTACCAGTGCCGTCCGAATGTTTTCGATCTTGCTACGTTCGCTCCAACCCCAAGCAAAGGTAGGTTGCTCGCAGCACACCTTTCGCCCCAACTCGTCCAGCCATTCATCGCTGAGTGGCGTATCGTTTAGCCAGTAGGCTTCGATCGCCTCGAAAGGCAGGTTGTTTCCCACCGCGCGGATTTCGTAGCAGGTCCGCAATACGCTCAGAAAGGAACGCGCGTTCTGGACCTTTTCCAGGAGAATCTGCTCTACAATGGGTTCCACGGGAGGGGGCGTATCGTTCATGGCGGGAAACTACTCCTGGATTTGAAGTGACTAGGCCGATTTTCATTGCATCGGCGGAAAGGCTGAAAAATCAAGACCGCAAATCGATTTATTGCGCAGATCGCTGACCTTTCAATCCCTGGGACAGGAACAACTTGCCGCGATGGTCGATCATCACCGCTTCCACGTCATCGAGCCGGTTGATCAGGTCCATGCCGGCCTCCACGCCCAGGACGAACAGACTGGTGGAGAGGGCGTCGGTGCGCGTGGCGTTGGGGCCGATGATCGTCACGCTCTGCATCTCGGTGGCGGAGCGACCGGTCTTGGGGCTGATGATGTGGTGATAACGCACCCCGTCGGATTCGAAGTAGCGCTCGTAATCACCTGAGGTCGAGACGGCGGTATTCGACAGGTTGAGGGTGGTGGCGATGGCGTTTTTGCGTCGCGGGGCCTGAATGCCGATCTGCCAGGGACGTCCCTGATGATCTCCCAGCAGGCGACTGTCGCCTCCGGCGGTCACCAGGGCGTGCTCTATTCCCCGTTTCTGCAGCAGGGCGATGGCCTGATCCACCGCATAACCTTTGGCGATTCCTCCCAGGTCGATCTTTACTCCGGGGCGTTGGAAAAATACGCTGCCCTGTTCCCGGTCCAGGATGACGTGATGATAGTCGATCAGGGGCAGGGATGCCTGGGTGGTCTCCGGACTGGGTTTCTCACCGGTACGGTAGTTATAGAGATGACCCACCGAGGCGAAGGTGATGTCGAAGGCACCTTGGGTTAATTCCGAATACTCTCGCGAGCGTTGAAGCAGTTGAAAGAACTCCTCGGAGATCGGGAGGGGGCCTTCGGCGGCCATCCGGTTGACCAGGGAGAGTTCACTGTGCTCTTTGTAGGGACTGAGTTTGTCATCCAGTCTGCGGAATTCGTCGAACACCTCCTGGATGGCCTGCCGGCCCTCATCTTCCCGCTCATGCCATAACTCCACCGAGACCCGGGTACCCATGATCGCGGCGCTGTCGTGCAGCCATTCGGCCATCAGGCCAGGGGTATACAGGGATAACAGGCACTGGATGACTATCAGTCCGTGGAGAATTCGGGGTGGGTGCGAAGGCATTGGATTCAGGCGTCGTAGAGGCATCGATACGGGTTGTCAGGAAAAGATGGGTCAGAAGGGAATGTCACTTACTTAAGCCCAAAAACCAGCGTCATCCCGGCGTATGCCGGGATCCAGCGCGGTGATTTGCGTATATTCGCGGCTAATCTTTTCAGAGCCAATCTGGCTAATTCGCAATCGATTCCAGTAAATCCATGGTGGGGTAAGTCACACACGGTCCCTAGGACGGCAGGAAGTCGATGGGGTAGGAGACCACCGTTTTATCCACATCGCGTCTGGGGAACTTGAACAGCTTGATACGCGAAATCAGCTTCTTCTCCAGCTGGGGATTGTTCAGCTCCGAGGAGACGATCTTGCACTTGAGCACCTTGCCTTCGGGGGAGATGGTCAACTCCAGCACCACCTTGCCCCGCAGGGTCGGATCCTTGCGCAGGGCGCGATTGTACAGTGCGTAAACCGCTCCCTTGTTCTGATCGAAGACCAGTTGGATCTCCTCCCGGGTACGATTGCCCTTGGACTGCCCCCGGGCGCTGCGATTGCTCTCGGAGGCGGCCCGACTGCCCTGGGTGATGTCCTTGCTGGCCACCTGAGTGGTGGTTCGAGTGCCGAGTCCCTGGCTGCCCGTGGCGCGGCTCAAGCCGGAGGTGTTGATACCACCGCTGCCCTGTGAAGCGGAAGAGGTAATGATCGAACGCTGGTTGACCACGCCCTGGGTACCCTTGTCGGTGATCTTCTGTACCCCCCGCACATTTTTCAGAACCGGCTCTTCCCGCAGATCGGCGAGTTGATCCGAGAAGGCCAGCAGTCCGGCGCTGGCGGCCTTTTTTCGTGCCTCTTCGCTGCTGGGCTTTTTCTTCGCCACCTGTTTGGGGGGCTCCTGCTTCACCGGTTCGGGTTTCTTTTTGACAACCTCGGGTTTCTTCTTCTCCGGCTTGGGTTTCGGCGGCTCCTTCTTGACCAGCTTCTTCGGCTTGGGTTTGGGCTTGGGCGGAGGCGTCTGTTTCTGTTCCAGGATCAGCCGGGCCAGGCGCGGGGGAATGGATTGTTTCTTGAAACGCTCCTTCTCAGGGAGTTGAATCAGAGTGATCACAAATGCCAGAACCAGGGCGGTGATCATGGTGACCACAAAGATCACATGAAAGCGCCGCTCTTCGGAGCTGGCCGTGTTCCAGGGCAGGTTCGCGGAATGTCGGTAGGCAACGCTCACAGGGTCTGCCCTCCCGAGGCCGGAATGTTCTTGCGCATCACAGCCAGAGAGACATGAGGATATTCAGAGTCCGCGCAGGTGGCCATGACCCGTTTCAGCAGATTGTAGGGCAGCGCCTTGTCACCCATGATGGTGATGTGGCCCTTGAAGGGTTCGATGCGGGTGCTTTTGGCCCGTTCGGCATGCTGTTGCAATTCCTCTTTGAGGGCGCTCAGCACGATTCCCTCGGGCAGGGGTTGGGTGAGGTCGATGACCTGGTGTCCCTGTACCAGGATCTGCCGGTCGTTGACCATCACGGTGAGGGTCTCCTCGGGCTTGAGCTCGGCCACGGATTCCGGAAGCGAGAGCGCCTTGGCGTTGGGCAACACCTGCACTTCGCCGGAATTGACCAATAGAAAAAACACCAGAATGGTGAAGATATCCATCAGCGAAACCAGATTGAGCGCAGCATTGCTCTTGTTTCTGCGGTGATGGCGCTCCATCCGCTTGGCACGTCGCGACATTTTCATGAGGCGTTACCCTGTTGCTGCGTTTGGGTCGCGACCGGAGGGGCGTCACCCAGTGAAATCTCGGGAAAAAGTTCGTATTGGGTCACGCTGCCAGCCTCGACTCGTACGGTCATGCGCACCGCATCCATGACCTTTACCATGGTTTCGTACGGGGTGTCCGACTCCGAGAGAATGAATATGCTGCGTTTGTCCTGAAAGCGCACTTTAACCTGTACCAGCAGTTCGTTGAGCGCCTTGAAGTCGTAGCCTTTATCCGTGTTCGGGATGCTCCGGATCAGACCGCCCTGGCGATCCGCTACGTCCAGACTCTGCTTGCGGATGATGACCTCGAGCTGCAGCTCCTTGATCGCCTTCATGGCGCCATCCCCCGCCGGGGGCAGGTAGAGCTCGATGATCGAGAAGCGGGAGAAGGCCGCCGTGATCAGCAGAAAGGGAATCAGGATCACCATCAGGTTGAGGAAGGCGGTGATGTTAAGTTCCACCTCCTGGTGATGGCGTCGAAATCGACCGCTCATGCATTACTCCGGCTGGAATAGGCCTTCTCGTTGAAGATGTTGAGGAACTTCACCGAGGCCATCTCCAGGCTGTCGACGATGGCGGTGGTCTTGCTTTGCAGCAGGGCGTAGACCAGCAGCAGGGGGATCGCGGTCATCAGCCCGAACGCGGTGGTGTTCATGGCCACCGAGATACTCGCGGAGAGCATGTCGGCCTTAACCGAGGGATCTGCGTTGGAGACCGCGGTGAAGGCATTGATCAGACCGATGATGGTGCCCAGCAGGCCGAGCAGGGTGGCGATGTTGGCCAGGGTGCTGAGGTAATGGGTGCGTTTTTCCATGCGCGGGATCGCTTCCATCAGGCCCTCTTCCATGGCGACTTCCACGTCGTCGCGGCGGCGCGCGGTGCGGGCCCGGGCCAGACCGTAGGTGAGCATGGTGCCGATGGCGGTCTTGGATTTGTTGGCGGCATCCATGGCGGACTTGAAATCCCCGTCATTCAGGTAGGGGAGCACCTTTTTCCAGGTTCGCTTGTTGCTTCCGGTCGCTACGGTGAGATAGATCCAGCGTTCGATGGCGATGGCCAAACCACCGGCGAAGATCACCAAAATGGGATACATGAAAAGCCCGCCCTCCTGAAAAAAGCGGATGATGGTGTCGATGAGCGCCATAGGGTTCTCCGTAGTTACGCGACTGGATTTGAACGAGGTTTGTTTGATGTGTAGTTAGGGCATAGATTGGCAAATTCTTTACGGGTTTTCCCCATACTTGTGGTACCAATCGATCTGTCTGCGAAACACATCACGGTCTAAGGGTGAAAGAAATTCCTCTTGCCGTCCGATCTCCGGCGGCATCATGGAAGTGAGACGTTTGGCCGATCGCCAGGGCACCACGTAGAGCACATTGGGCGACTCGTTATTCCCGAAGATTGCGGTGCCTTCCAGGTCGAGTCGCTGCTCCGCAGTGGCATTCTGGGTCCATGCGGACACCAGGATCAGCAGGGCGGCCAGTCTCCGGATTATCGGTTTCAGATTCATCGGGCGGACCTCAGGGGTTGGTACCGGCGCGGCGTTTCAGATCGGCGATCCAGCCGTCGATCTGGGTGTCCGAGTCGCCATTCAGGGCTTGGAAGCGCTGGTAGTGTTTCAGGGCCTCGAGGGGTTTTCCCAGGTAGAGATCGTACAGGATGCCGAGATTTCGGTGAGCCTGCGCATAGTCCGGGTCGATTGCCAGGGCTCGGGTATAGGCCTGTTCGGCTTCTTGGAAACGGCCCTGCATACGTTGCGCGATACCCAGTTGGTTCAAGGCGTGGCGGTTGTTCGGATCCAGTGCGAGCGCGGTATCCAGATTAGTTTGCGCCGCTTCGGGATGGTTCTCATCGAGCTCCAGTCCGGCAAGTACCAGATAGGCTTCGGGGCGTTTCGGGTGGGCGTCGATCAGCGCCTGCAGCTGGGCCCGGGCCTGCTCGGCCTTGTTGGCCTGGTAGAGCTGTTGAGCGGCCTGAACCTCGCCCGCCAGGGGGGATGCCGGGGTGGATTCGGTCTGCGAAGCGGGGCTGTCCGGTTGGGTGGCCAGCCCGCCGCAGGCGCTCATCAGCAGGGCCAGCATGACCCCTCCAAGAGTTGGCTTAACGCAGCGCATCGACCCAGCCCTCCCACTGTTCCTGCTTGGCGTAGCGCGCCGGCATGAGCTTGGCGAGTTGTGCGAAGCTCTGTTTGACCCAGGTGTCATAGATGCCCTCGGGGGCCCGTTCGATATTCGATTCATACAGTCCGATCGCCTTCTCTTCGAACGGGTAGGCCTGTTCCTCCAGGAGGATTTCATACTGTTCCAGCTCCTCGGCGCTCAGCCCCTTGGGACGCTGGGATTTCATCAGCGCGGAACCGAACTGCTGATAGATTTCCCCGATCCGGTGGGTGGCCTCGGTGGTGACCTCGGCGACCCCGTATTCGGCGGCCTTGGAGTAGGATTTGATGGCCTCCTGCATGCGCTGCTTCTTCAGCTTGAGGTTCTTTTCAAGGGGGGCTTTCAATTTCACGCTTCGGTAGGCCTGGCGTTCGGCCTCCGCCAGTTTGATGCTGGCCGTGGCGGCCAGGAAACGGCTGCGGTCGGAACGCTGCTTACCCGCCTTGGCGTCCGCCTTGATAATCTCCTTGCGCCACCAGTCCCGCTTTCCGCTCTTACCGGTCTTGTCATAGAGTTCCACCAGTTTCTGGCGCGCTTCGAGGGCTTGAGCCAGGGGTTGCGGGAACTGCTTGACGAAGGACTTGTAGCCGGCGATCGCCTGGTTTGTCTGGCCGGATTGTTCGAACAGCTCCGCGGAGCGCCAGCTGGCCTCCCGTTTCAGCTCCGGCGAGTCGGCCTGATTGGCGATCAGGTTGAGCTGCGTGGCGGCTTTGAGGGGCTGCTGGGTTTCCATGTAGGCCGCGGCCAGTTTGCTGTCCACATCGGCGGCGAGTTCACTGTCGGGATAGCGCTTTTTATACCCTTCCAGAATCTTCACCGAACCGGCCCAGTCACCTGCCGCGATCAGGCTGGCGGCGGCGTCATACTGGGCGGTCTGAACGATCGAGGCGGTTGGTGCAAGGGCCGCGATGCGCAAAAACTGCCTCGCCGCGCCCGCGGGGTCTCCCTGCTCACGCAAACCGACACCCTGTTGATAAATACTCGCGGCCAGACGTTCCTCCAGGGGTTTGTGTTGTTTGTCCTTGGCATCGGTCAGGGCCAGGGCCTGCTGGTAGGCCTGTTCCGCGGCGCTGTAATCCTTCTGATCGAAGGCGGCCTGGGCGGCCACGATCCAGGCGGTTTTGCGTAATTCGGGTTTTGCCGGTGGTTTCTGGTTGACCACCTGGAGGGCCGCACCCCGGGCGCGACCCAGATCGTTCATCGCCAGCAGCTTGTCCGCGGCCTCTGTGAGTACCTGGGCACGGCGCGGGTCGTTGGGGAAGACATCGCAGAACTTCAGTGCGCTCTCCACCTCCTGTTTCTGCCAGGCCGCCGCGGCTTCGGCCGACAGCCCCTTGCTACCCTGGTTGTAGGCGAGGAGGGCGGCATAACCGGCCTCGGCCTGTTTGTCGTGCTTGGGCAGTTTGTAGGCACTGTCCTCGTAGGCGGTGACCGATTCGGGATACTGCTTCAAATCGAACAGCAGTTCGCCAAGCAGAAAACTGATCTCACCCGCCTTCGGGTCGTTGGGAAAACTGTCCAGGTAAAGGCGGTACCAATGGGCCGCTTCGGTACCCTGTTTGGTCTGTTCCGCGGTGATCTCCCGGGTCTTCTTGTTGCGGCTGCGTTGGGCCAGGGCGTGATGGTATTCGGCCAGTTCCTTGAGGTAGGTGCGCAGTTGTTCGCTGAGCCAGGTCTGATCCTCCGCGGGCAGGCCCTTCCAGACCTCGCCGTTGAGGGCATAGTGTTCGGTGAAGGCCTTCTTACTGTCGATCGCCAGTGCGGGAAAGCCGTTTTTGGTGTACATGTCCACCACCCGCACCGACAGCCGGGGCGCCTGGGGGTGACCCGGATTGAGGTTGACGAAGGCCATGTAGGCGTCGGCGGCGTCCTGGATGCGCTCCTGCTTGAGATACAGATCACCCAGTCCCTGGTAGATCAGATACTCATAGTTGCGATGCCCGTGCTGGGCGAAATAGTCGCGAATGCGGTTTGCGCCCCCCAGCTCGGAGAAGGTGAGACTGATTACCCGCAGGGTTTCGTCCAGCAGCTGTTTGTCGCCGGGGGAGAGTTTATCCAGGGCGAGGGGAGCCGAATTGTCCAGATTGCGGTCCAGCAGGCGGGTAAAAGAGTTCAGACCCTGCTCGGTTTCGCGCTGCTTGAAACGGGACCAGCCGTGTTTGAACAGGGCCCGGTCAAAGTAGGGGGAGCTGTCGCTGCGTTCCAGTATCCCGGCATAGGCCGCCTCGGCCCGGTTGAAGTCTTGCAGTACGAAGTAGCGTTCACCCTGACGAAACCGGGCCTCCTGCCAGAAATCACTCTGCGGATAGCGGGTGACCAGGGTATCCAGGGTCTTCATCATTGCCGGAATGTCGCCCTGTAATTCGTAGGCCCGGGCCAGTTGATAGAGCACCAGGTCGTTGGCCTGGTAGTTGGGATCCTGTTTAAGCAGTCCCTCGTAGAGGGTGATCGACTTCCGCAGTTCGTCCTCTGAGGGGGGGGATTCCTCCGTGCTCATCAGGCGACTTTCGGTACGCTCCAGCTGCAGGTCCGCAAGCCGCCGGGTGGCCTCGCTCTGCAGTCTCTGGTCCGGATTGAGTTGCAGTAGCGCGCGGTAGTTTTCGATGACCTCGTTGCGTTCCGAAGGGGGAATGCTGGACTTCTCGATGGTGACCGGTTCGGCCTGGATGTCCGCCAGGGTGGTTTCGCCGGGATCGCTCTCCCTCAGGGAGGAACAACCACTCAGGGCGAGTGCGGCGAGGGAAAAATAGAGCCAGGGTCTCACTGGGGCGTTACCCCTCTTTCGGAACTGATGTCGAGGAGGTTGGCAACCCCGAACCGTGCCTGAATCAGGTAGTTGTTGATGAGGTTCTTGCGTTGATCGAGCTTTTCCAGGGCCATGGCGCGGAGTTGCCCGGCCTGTTGGGTGCGTGCCTCGGTGACCTGGGCCAGGAGTTGCGGAATCCCTTTCTCCAATTCGTCGATACGAGATCCGAACAGTGCGAAACGCTCGACCGCCTGCTCCTTGGCCTGGGCCAGTTCCTTTTCCCGGGTTTGTGCGGTTTTCAGGTTCTGATCGAGTTCGCGCATCTGTTTCTTCAGATTCCACAAGCGGGCGGGGTGTTCGGTTACGGTCTGCCAGGTCAGAATCCCCTGCAGCAGCCGCGCGATATCCTTTTGACCCTGAAGCCGTTGCGGGGCCCCGGAATCGGCGATCAGCTCATCGATATGCTGCAGCCGCAGGAGAAGTTTTTTCTCCTCATCGGTGGCGAGGATGAACGGGGGTTCTGCGTCTGAGGCGGCCTGTTGATAACGCTCGAACAGCCATTCCCGTTCGGCGCTCAACGCTTGTAGACGGTCACCCTTGAGGTGGGCCTCGACCTGGGGCAGTTTTTGCTCATAGGCCTGTTTCTGGGTCGCCAGCATGGTGCGGTAGCTGCTCATCTTCTGCTGCCACTCCTGAAGATTCTCTTCGAGCCGGAGCAGATCCTGGTAATCCTGCAGGCGTTCCTGAAACAGGTTGCCGGAGAGCAGGTAGGGTAGCAGGGTGCGGAACTCCACACTCAGGGGACCGGGTTCCTCGTCACTCGTACTGGCGGCGATCAGGTTGTCGGGAAAGCCGCCCTGGTCCACCTGTTGAATGATCTGCTCGACACTCGCAAGGGCGTGGTCGTAGGCGTCGATCGCGTCACGGTAGGCCTGCAGCGACTGCTGCTCGGCCCCGAGTTCCGCGAAGACATAGGGTATCGCCAGTTTGGCTTCCAGCACCGCCGGATCGCTGGTGTTGCGCCGGGTCAGTATTTCCCAGGGCACCAGGGCCTGTTCCTGCTGTTTCAGTTGCAGGGACGCCCAACCCAGGCCCAACAGGGCGCGGTTGCTGGCGGAACCCCGCAGGCGAACCTTCTGCAGGGCGGCTTTGGCGGATTCGGCTTGCTGGTCTTCCAGCAGCAGGTAACCCCGGGCAAGATTGGCCTGGTCGCGCAGTGCCCGGGTCTCCTCGTTATCCGAATCGGCGCGAGCGTCACCAATCTCCTGGAGGATGGCGAGGGCTTCGGGTGATTGGTCGGATCGCAGCTTGGCAATGGCCTGATTGTAGCGTGCATAGAGCGACCATTCCCCCTCGGGAGAGACGCCGGACAGATCGCTTATCGCCTTGTCGGGTGCATCCCGCTGCAGGTCGATGAGACCCTGCAGGTAGCGTTTCTCATCCACGCCCTCGGGGGGCAGGCCCTCACCGATCTCAGTCAGGGCCTTCTCCGCGGAGACCGGTTCACCGCGACGATGGCGTGCCTTACCGAGATGCAGCCAGGCCCGGTCCTTGATCTTGGGTTCTACAGTTTGATTGAGTACCCGTTCGAACAGGGATTCCGCGGTATTCGGCATCCCATAGGCCAGATACAGGCCGCCCAGCAGCAGTTCCGGTTCATCTTCGTAGGCTCGCATCAGTCCCTGCTCCCGCGCCGCGAGCAGACGGATGATGGCTGGAAAATAGGCCTCCTGATAGAGCTGGAAGAGGGCCTCGCCATAGTGCAGGTCCTTCAGTTCCTGAGGGGCACCCGGCTGGATCTCCGCTGCGGTGGAGAATGCGGGTAACAGGCTGAAGATGATCAGAAGCCGGGGGAACAGAGTCGGCCGCACCCGTGTCACTCCCACTCCCGAACTTCGAAGTCGGGTTGCTGCAGCGCCACGCTGTCGACAATCTTAAGCTCGAGATATTTGGGGCCGATCCCCTTTTCGAAACTGACCGTCGCTCCCCGTTTGTAGTCCCTGCCCTTGGGGCCTTCACCGGTAAAAAAGGCGATCAGCTCATGGGGACCCGCTTTCAGGTTGCCGAGGTAGAGGCGTTGTACGCCCCCTCGTTCTAATGCCTTGAGTTCTCGTTCGGTATAGAGATGGTTGGCCAGTTCCTTGTCATCGATCTGTAACTGTACCGAATCGAGCTTGAAGAAGGTGCCCGTGTCCACGGACAGGAACACCGATACCTGGGTGTTGCCGGGGAACAGCAGCTCCTCTTCGAGGATAAACAGCTCCCGGTTGAGGGCGATGACCGACTTTTTGAGGCGCTCGACCTGTCTGTCAAGGCCCGGTTCCGGCTGGGTTTGCGGGTCGGCCGCCATCAGGGGCGCACAGAGACAACAGAGCAGTAGAATGGCATTACGGAATAGGGTCTTCAAAGCGGCGGTTCCCAAGTCGTAAAAATAACTGTGTTTATGAACAAACAAATCTATATGAATTAAGGTGTTGCGTTTGCGATCATAGTCACAGGTTAGGTCGAGAAGTTGGTAAAAAAAACCCAAATATACCGGAGTCAGCAGAGGTTTTCAGGCATTTTTTTGTTTCAACCTGAACCCGCGGATTCAGGTTTAACCCATCAATGACAATCAAACAGCGTAATCTCCCTGGTTTTTCAGAACCTGAGGAAAACAGGGAACAACCATCGAGTACGTGGGTCAATCCCAGTGTAGTGTCTCATAATAATGTATGCTTTTCGCGGGACACCAAGCCCTGCCTTGGGATCCGCACGGGACGCTATCATCGCCTAAGCGCTTTCGGGCACTACACAAGATATTTTACCAGGGAATCCACGATTCGCGATGTATCGTCTTTGTCTGTTTTTGGGCGCTCTGTGCGCTGTGCCCGTCCAATATGCCGCTGCGGGGGAAATCCGGGACCCGGAACCTTTCCAGGTGCGAAATCCCAATCCCTTCATGCTGTTATATGGCTTGCCTCTGGCAACGCCGTCGACCATTCTGGATGACCAGGCATCTCGCGCGGGCCTGCAATTCAGTGTGGCAAACCTGTCTTCGGAAAGGGTGACCGAGTCTGAGCAGTTGACCTTGGATGGGGACACCTACCGGGTGGCGCTGACTTGGAGACAGGGGCTGGGAGAAGGCTGGCAGTGGGGGTTTGAGCTGCCCTTCCTGTCCCACCGGGACGGGGTTCTGGACAACCTAGTCCAAAATTGGCACAACCTGTTTGGGATGTCGAACTCCGCACGGGACGATTGGCCCCGAAACCGGCTTCGTTATTACTATGTTGAGGACGGGGAGACCCGGATTCTTATCCAAAAGAGCCAAAGCGGTATCGGAGATATTCAGTTGCGGCTTGCCCGGGATCTACCTCTGGCCACACCGGAACGAAAACTCTCATGGCACGTCAGCCTGAAACTGCCGACCGGGGATGCCCAAGCCTTGCTAGGCAGTGGCGGAACGGATCTGGCGCTCTGGTTGTCCGGTTCTCAAAGTACGCTGCTGGGTCATGGTCTGGTGGGCGGTTTCGGTCAGGCTGGTCTGCTGTTCACGAGCGATGGGGACATCCTGGCGGATCGTCAACGGCATGTGGTGGGGTTTGCGACCCTGGGACTGAGTTGGCAAACATACGATTGGCTGGATCTGAAGTTCCAGTTCGATGGTCATACGCCGTTTTACGACAGTCAGGTCGATCAATTGGGGGGGGCGGCCCTGATGCTGACGTTCGGCGGCAGCACCTATTGGGGTGAACAGAAACAGCATCGCGTTGATCTCTCCTTGGGTGAGAATCTCACCACCGACACGGTGCCTGATTTTGTGATCAATCTGGGCTACGAGACCACCTTCCTCTGAGACCGGTGTCTTGTTCAGAGGGGTTACGGGGTTGTGATGAGGACTATCCCGTGGTGGCGGAGGGACGTACGCTGGAACCCCAGAGTGCCCGTACGATCAGGATGAGTCCTACCAGAATGAAGGGCAGACTCAGTAACTGACCGGTACTGAACCCGAGGTCGGTGTTGTACGCCTCCTGTTGCGTCTTGACGAATTCAATCGCGAAACGGGCGCTGAATACGCTTACCAGCAATACTCCGAAGATCATACCCTCACGCACCTTTTGACCCCAGCGTCGGTAGATCGTTACCAGGCCTATGAAGATCAAAGTGTAGGCGATGGCCTCGTAGAGCTGCGCCGGATGGCGGGGCAGATTATCCACCCGCTCGAAGATGAAGGCCCAGGGGACCTGGGTAGGTGTGCCGTAGATCTCGGAGTTGAACAGATTGCCCGTGCGTATGAATGCGCCCGCTAGGGCGGTCGGCAGGGCAAACCGGTCCAATAGCCACAGGTAGGAGTCACCGGAGCGAAATTTGTAGAGATAGAGCCCGATCAGGGCCCCCAGACCGCCTCCGTGGCTGGCCAGTCCCCCTTCCCAGAATGCCAGGATCTTCACCGGGTGGGCGAGGTAGTAGGCGGGATCGTAAAACAGGCAATGCACCAGCCGGGCGCCAACGATAATGGCGATGACCAGGTAGACGGTCAGTTTTTCCAGCTGCGACGTATCCCGGCCTTCACGATGATAGATCCAGTAGAGGGTCTGGTAACTCATCAGGTACGCCAGGGCAAACAGGGCGCCATACCAGCGGATTTCAAGGTTGGCAAATGAGATCAGGACGGGATCGATGTTCCAGGTAATGAATGCGTGTGCTTGATGCTCCATCATGGTCCTTCAAAGAGAGAACAATAGGGCGACGATTCTATCAATCAAGAACACTTTTTTCAGTAGATGATTACCCGAATGCTTGAGGTTTTTACATTCCGTGCCCCGGACCACGGCGAAACCTGTAGTGATCGGTTTCGCCGTGGTCCGGGAAGGATCTTTTACATGATCGGGTTGAACGCAGTGAGGCTGTCGAGCATCGCGGCATTGCCCAGGCTGCTACCGAACAGGGTGGAGAACTGGCCCTGTTCGCCGTGCAGGGCGAGGTAATTCAGGGCCACGGTCAGTACCAACTGGTTGACGTTGTTGGCCGCCGGGCTCGAACCGTTGTCCACCGCGCCATCCGCCGTGAAATAGCCGATCTGCTGGTGACGCAGCTGTTCGTCCAGGCTGCCCCCCGTAAGGGTCGCCGGACCGCTCGGGTTGTATACCAGGAAGAACGAGGCGGCGGTGGATTGGTTGTCGCCGGTCCACACGCCCTTGCCCCGGCCGTCCGCGGAGTTGTCCACCGCGCCGCTGCTGGTGAGTGAACCGTCGCTGAACACGTAGAGCATCAGGGGCATGCCCAGGCGTGCGGCATACTCGATACAGGCGCCCATGCAGCGTCCGGCGCGCAGATCCCGAAGCTCGCCGGTGGAGCGGTCCCCGGTATGGTAATCAAACCCGCCCATGGTGACGGTTCCGGCGCCGGCGTAGCCGTTGACCACCAGTTTCATGATCGAGGCGGTTTTTTGGAACTCGCCCTCGCTGTCGAACTCAGCCTGGGAGAAGATGGGGCCGATAATGTCCGGATCGGCGGTAACATCCAGGGCGGCGGGATCACCGTAACGGTCGACCAGATCCGCACTCTTCACATAGCCGCAACGGACCAGCTCCTTGACCACGGCATCGGTGGTGATGCCGGTGTTGACACTGTCGAGTTTCATATCCGAGATGCGCTGGATCGCCTCCATGACCGCCACCGCGTCGGCCTGGTCGAGCAGTCCCACCAGTTTGCCGGTGTCCACCAGACCGGTGGTATCGCTCGGGCGGTCCACCTTGGTGGGGCGTACCGCGGGGTCGATCTGGTCCGCGGGAGCCACCGAGTTGCCCCCCGAGTCGGAACTGCGGGAGCCGATCAGGGTGAGCAGCTCTCCATCCGCACCGCAGCGGTTGATCGCGTACATGGGATTGTGGGGATTGTTGGAGGTGTCGTTTTCCGAACGGGCCGGAATCACCACCCCATTCACATTGGCCCGATTACCCGGCGAAACCTTTTCGAGTATGCCGCGCAGGAAGGCGCTGTCGGAGTGAAACGCCAGGCCGAGTTCGGTGTTGACGTAATCGCTCAGACCGCTGGTCGGGTTGAGGATCGGCGGCACCATGTCACCGGGCAGACCCAACCGGTTGTAGCCGGCGGTGGTCAGGAAATCGAACTGGCCGCCCTGGAGTCCGGTCAGGACATTGGATCCGGCGATGTTTCCGCCACCGGCCAGGTCAAAGCAGATGAAGGGGACCTTGCCGCCCCCCAGGGTGTCGATGCCGCAGCTGCTTTTCAGGGTCTGCAGATCGGAGGAGAGTGCCGCCCGGGCCTGTCGCGGATTGGCGAATAGGCCGAACAGGGAGGGACCCGTGACCATCCCCAGGCCACTGAGCAACCCCTGGCGGACGAAGTCCCGACGGGTTACCGGACGGGGATGGTCGGGATGGAACAGGGGGTCATCCGGGGAGAGATTTTTCACTTTTCTACGCATAGTCTGTATTCCATCCGAATGTTACTGCAACAACACCACGGCGCTGCCCAGCAGAGAGGCACAGGCCGCCTTGGTGGCCTTTTCAGTGCGGTCCGTGGCGCATTGACCCGAGCAACGGGCCAGCCCGACGCTGCCGGTCAGGAGGTTCATCAACTCTCCCTCCACCTGGGCCGGATCGGGTTGGGTTGCGAGGTTCTCACCCAGGAAACGGCTGATCAAAGGCGCCACGACCTGACTCTGCCAGGTGGCGCTGGAGATGTCGTTGGCGTTGGTGGTGAAGCTGAATCCGGGGAAAAAGCTGGCCCGCAGGGTCGTGTCGTCCACCAGCGCGCTGCAATACTCGATAGCCAGCTGGGATACGGCGACCTGATGGGAGGAGAGAAAACCGTTCACGTCCTCGCTCGACGGAAGCTGCTGGCGAATGGTCGTGAAGGTCGTCTGTACCGCTTCCAGGGTCTGACTGACACCGGTCAGTTCGGCCATACTGGCGTTGATCTCATCGAAGGTGCGCAGACCCACCTTGGAGCGGGGTTCCGCATCCGCGGGCGTGGCCACGGGTAGGGGGGCCGGTTCCGTGAATACATGGGTCTGGTCGCCCAGGCGTTCAAAGGTGAGAAAGAACTGGTCGCCCTGGGCGCCTTTCTCGGAAGGGATGACCGTCGCGATGCGTGACAGCAGCTGACCGTTCTGGGAGTACTCAGTGGCGTTCAGGGTGGTGTCGAGCCGGGCATAGGACTGGCCGATAGCGGCTTCCTTACCGTTGATACCGATGCGCATGCCCTGGATGGGGATATCTCCCGGTACCACGGTCTCATCGAGGCTGATGAATTTCGGCTGGCGGAACAGATAGCTGTAGTTGTCGTACTGGCTGACCTCGAACACGATGTAGCTCTGGGGCAGGTTCACCAGGGTGCTGACGTTGAACAGCAGGAAGTACTTCTCGCCCACGCCGGCTTCGAAGTTCTGCACGATCTGGGATTCGCTGAGTGCCCGGTTGTGGATCGCCAGCAGGCGGACCTTGCCCTCCCAGGGGCGGTCGCTGGAGGCCTCGTTGCCGAGTACCAGGGCATAGGTGTCGTCCCAGTCGTTGAGATTGCCCGGGGCGGTTTCGTCCTCGTCGTCGGTGAACACCCCGTTGATATAGATCCGCCGGCCGTGTTCCGGATCGAAGGTGGCCACTACGTGCTGTTCCGCGGCCTGCAGGTCTTCATCGTCGTCCGAGGTGGAGTGGGCGGGTTCGCCGTTGCCGTCGGTGGTGCTGGAACGGTGCAGGAAGTTGTAGGTGTAGAGTGTCTGACCCAGGGTGAAATTCCGGTCATCGACGCCGGCGGAGTAGCTGATGATGCGGGCCGGCCCCTCCTGGGTGACATTGGCGGGCACCACCCAGGCCTCAATGGTGTACTCACCGGTGGACTGGATCAGCTGCGCCAGTTTACGACTGTCGTTGGTGCTGCCCTGGGCTTTGCCGTTTTTAAACTCAAGACCCCAGCCTTCGACCCAGCTGATACCGCCGCTCAGGGTGAGATTGATAGCCGGATCCACGCCGCTGGTGTCGTAGGCGATGTTGCCTTCGCCGGTCTTGAACTCATACAGTGCGATGACATCGTTCTCCTGGCGGCTGCCGCCACTGGCCACCGTACCTTCCGGCAGGGACAGGGCGTGGCTCACTACCAGTTCCGGATCCACCGGAGTGGGATCGATCGCGTCCGCCATGCGGGTGATCGCGCTCTGCATCTCCTGGGCGTTGTCCGGACAGTCATCCCAGCAGTTGTGCAGTTCGATGAGGCGTTGCACCAGGCGGGAGTTGCTCGGGGTATCCAGATCGATGGAGTTTTTCACCGCCGCATAGGCGCTGTCCGCATCGGCGCTGGCGAAATAGGGGGATTGGGGTGAGGCGGCATCCTCCACATGGCACTCCGAGCAATATTCGCTCAGCAGGGGGTGCACATGGGTGGCGAACAGGGTCGAGTCCTCGGGAAACGCCTTGCTCTCACCCACTACCTTCTCCGGGGGTGCCTCGAGTTCGATCTGCCGGCCACCGCCACTGCCGTCCCCCAACCAGGATTGGATGTAGTTGGTGATAATGGTGGCGCAGGCGCTGTTGCTGGCCTCCCAGCAGTTGTGTCCGTTCGCCACCTTGGTAACCAGAGCGGATTCGTCGGGTTCGCTGCGATTGATGAAGGGGTTGACCGCTTCATAGGCCTGGTTGACATCGTCCTCGCGCACGAACAGGGGGGCCTGGCCACCCGCGCCGTGGCAGGATCCGCAGCGGTTCTGCGCCCGCAACGGCTCCCACACGCTGATTCGGTAGCCCTGGATGTCACTGGTGCGCGCGGCCGGACCGTTATAGGTGCTGGTGGTAACAGTGGTCTCCTGCTGGGCTTCATTGGAGACCCCGTCCTGACAAGCCTGCAGGCCGATCAGCGCCACCCCTGGAAGCAGCAGCCAGGCCGCCATGCGTGCCCCGCTCATCAGTTTCTTGAAACCCTTTTGCCTGCTCACTGATTCAATCCCCCGCGCAGTAGACGGCCGTCTCGGCAAATACTTGCTTCATGTTGTAGCCGGATTTGAAGTTGCTGGTGATCTCGCTGATCTTGCTGCGATCCGCGCTGTCCACCGGGGGGCGCAGGCAGATGGCTTCGAACGCCTTGGTGACCTGACACTCGGCGAAGGCCTGACTGTTGGCCAGTTCCTGCCCCTGTGATTTGGCCCCGTCCCCGCTGCCGGGCAGACTGCTGTCCCAGCCCAGTGCCGCGTTGGGTCCCTTGCGCCAATAGTTGTCCCAATGGTCGTTCGGGGTGGCAAAACCGTCTTTGAACACGCCGGTGTTGATCTGGTATTTGTGCTGTACTTCACCCGGGGTGTAGGAGATGTGTCCGGCCTCCATGTCCTCTTCCGGGTAGTCATAGCCGTAGTAGGCGTAGGCCTGTGTCAGGGGCTCCATGCCGGCATGACAGCCGACACAGTTATTGAAGAACACCCGGCTGTCGCCCCCCGGGCTGCGCGCCACGTCCTGGCGGACCCGGTCATGAGGACGGGTCGGATCCTTGATCTGCTCCAGGTCCCGGCACAGATGGTTGAGCATGGTGAAGCTGAACATCGCCCGGTTGGTGCCGTCGACAAAAAAGGCCCGCGCCGCGGCCCGGGTGGTGATGACCCCAGCGGTGCCCTCGGGGGGGAGTCCGGTCACGCTCGACTGGGTGGCCTGGCGCAGTTCCTCCTTGAGATTCAGACCCTGCGTCTCCATCGCCTCATAGTGGTCGTTGTTGTCGTTGGAGTAGGCCGGAGCGTTGCTCCCCACGTAAATGATGTCCGCGGAGAGCAACTGGTTGAACGGTACCTCGTCGCGTACCATGCCGATCACCGTGGCGCTATAGTCGTTGAGGGGCGCGAAAGGCGTCATCTCTTCATTGGTCCAGGGGGTCGCCCAGTTCTTTAACGTGACGTTGTAGAAGTTGGGGTTCTCAATCGCCAGCATGGCGGCGGCGAGGGGGTCGTTGTTTTCGATATCGCTGACCATCTGCTCCAGTACCTCGGCACTGGGGGGCACGCCGGCAATCCGGTCATGCATCCGCTTGGCCTGTTCCCTGGGGCCGGATAGCGCAGGGCCGGCGCACAGCAGGGCCAGACTGAACGCGGCGAGTTTCATCAATGATCCGGGGCCTGACGGCGGACACATGGCTGACATGATGGCGATGCCTCTCAAACTGTACACTTCGAACCTGTCGAAAACCTGGGGTGCGGGTGTGTTGCCTGACCCTGGCCTGTCCTTGGCTGTCTTGCGTTACGATGAGAGCGTCCTGTTCGGACGGCGCCACACGTTTATTTTGCACAATGTTTCTTTCTTCTTACGGAATGGCCTCGGTGTCAATGGCAGGTGGCGGAATCGTGATCTCCGTTTTTCTAAGTTGTGAACTCATGCACTGATTGGGGTTTTCGATAGGGTAGACTCTCAAGTCTATGATTTTATTAGTCGATAGTGGAATTCAACGCTATTCGGAAAAGCGGTCGTCGACTCGGACCCTCGGGAGCCCACACATCAAATGAACGTTGTTCTACGCAAGGTGCTCGTGCCTTATGTCGCAGCGCTCCTGTCCGTCCCTTTGTGGTCGGGTTGCGGAGGCGGCAGCAGTCAGGATCCCGATCCTGTGGTTGTGGACTATCCCGTGGCCTATGTGAAACGCCCGGTCAACGAGCAGAGCAATACGGATATCCGGGTGAGCCAGAGCAGTGAAGCCGGTGGCGACCTGTACTACAAGAATTTCGCCGCGGGCAGTGCCGATGAGGTCAACGTTACCGGCTCGGTGACCGGGGGACAAGGGGATGTGCGTGATGTGTCGGTCTCCTACGATGGCACCAAGCTGCTGTTCTCCCTGCGCCTGCCGCTGATCGAAGACGCCGAGCCGGAGGATCAGCCGACCTGGAATATCTGGGAATACGACATCCCCTCCGCACAGCTCAGACGGGTCATCGTTTCGGATATCACCGCCGAGGACGGGCATGACCGGTTCCCCTACTACCTCCCGGACGGTCGCATCGTATTCTCATCCACCCGTCAACGTCTCGCCAAGGCCCGCCTGCTTGACGAGGGTAAGCCCCAATACCTGGCCATGGAGCGTTCGGTCGACGAACCGGCCATGGTCTTGCATGTGATGAATGCGGATGGCAGCCGCATTACCCAGATCTCCTTCAACCGCAGCCATGATTTCTCACCCAGTGTGCTGGCCAACGGACAGATCGTGTTCAGTCGCTGGGATCGCGCGGACGGTAACAACGCCATCCATCTCTATCGGATGAATCCGGACGGCACCGAGTTGGAGCTTCTGTACGGACTCAACAGCCATGAAACGGGTACCGGAGACAGCACGGTGCAGTTCCTGCGTCCCCAGGAGATGCCGGACGGCCGGGTGCTCGCCCTGCTGCTGCCCTTTGACGGCACCGATGAGGGGGGGAGTCTGATCTTCATTGATACCGCGACCTACATCGATAACGATGCCCCCACCTGGGACAACCTGGGCATGACCGGTCCGGCTCAGACCCTCGCCACCCAGCACCAGGTCACCACGGACGGTTCACTGTCCGCGGGGGGGCAACTGCGCAGCGCCTACCCCCTGTTCGACAATACCGAACGCATGCTCATCAGTTGGAGCCCTTGCCGGGTCATGGAGGACGAGCGGATTCTGCCCTGTACCGATGAACGACTGGCCGATCCCAACACCGAGGTGGCGCCGCCCCTCTACAGTCTGTTCATCTACGATCCGTCTCAAGGCACCCAACTGCCCATCGTGAAGCCCCAGGAGGGGATGGTCTTTACCGATGTGGTGGTGGCGGTTGCACGGACCGAACCGATCATTCGCTTTGACAAGACCGCCGGGATCGATCTTGACCCCACCCTGGTGGATGACAAGGCGGGCCTGTTGCAGATTCGCAGTGTCTACGAGCTGGACGGTGTGGATACCGCGGAACCCGACCTGGCGACCGTCTCGAACCCCTCCCAGACTCGCCCGGACGACCGTGAGCCGCGTTTTCTGAGGCTCGTCAAGCAGGTCACGATTCCGGACGACGAGGTATTGAATTTCTCCAACACCGCGTTTGGCCGCACCGCCCAGTACGGGATGCGCGAGATCCTGGGATATGCCCCGATCGAACCGGATGGTTCGGTGGCGGTCAAGGTGCCGGCCAACGTGCCGGTGAGTTTCAGCGTGCTGGACAAACGGGGTCGTCGGGTCGGTGATGTACATCCCTTCTGGCTGCAGTTTCGCCCGGGAGAGGTGATCGAATGCGGAGGCTGCCATGAGGGCGATAACCCGCTGCCCCACGGGCGGCTCAGCGCCGCGCCTCCAAGCATCAACAACGGCAGTCAGCTCACCGGTCAGCCCTTCCCCAACGCCAACCCGGAACTCTGGACCGATGTGGGCGAGACCATGGCCGAGACCCGCAATCGCCTGCAATGCCTGGCCGCAGCCTGTGACCCGACCCTGGATCCGGAATTCGTGGATGTCTGGTCCGATCCGCAAACCACTCAGGTTGAAGCGGAGTTCGCCTACCGCTACGCGGATCTGGATACGGCGATACCTTTGAGCGACACCACCTGCGCCAATAACTGGAACGCATTGTGTCGATCCATCATTCATTACGAACAGAACATCCATCCCCTCTGGGAACTTCCACGCACCCTCGAGGACGAGGAGGGCAACCTGATCGAAGACCATACCTGTATCAGCTGCCACGATACCGATGACAATGGGGAAACGGCGGTTCCGGATGCTCAGCTCAATCTCACCGGTGGCGCTTCGGAGGATGAGCCGCAGCATATGACCTCTTACCGGGAGCTGCTCTACCCCGACAACATGCAGGAGGTGGTGGATGGGATTCTGGTGGATGTACTGGTGCCCGCCACCGATGCCAACGGCAATCAGCTCTATCAGACCGATGAAAACGGGGCGCTGGTGCTGGATGGGGAGGGTAACCCGATTCCGTTGCCGGATGTGCCGGTTCCGGTACCCGGTGGTCCGTCCATGAGCGCGGGATCCGCCAGTGACAGTCGATTCATGGAGATGTTCGATGCCGGTGGCGCCCATGCCGGTTATCTCACGGATGCGGAGTTGCGATTGATTTCCGAGTGGCTGGATATCGGTGCACAGTACTACAATGACCCCTTCGTGGCTCCACTGGATGACTGAAGTTTGAGACAGAACAGGTTTGTATGTGTGTGGCCCCTGTGGGTCAGTTGCTGGCTGCTGGGGCTGATCCCCCTGTCTGCCGGGGCGGAAGATGCGCCTGTTGAAGTGCAGGTCTCGGCGCCTTTCATCGAGATGCATACCGGTCCCGGTCGCGTCTATCCCGTGCAGTACGTGGCGGAACGCAATGAATGGGTGCGGATTTACAAACGCCGAACCGATTGGTTTCTGGTCGAAGGGCCACGGGGTTTTCAGGGTTGGGTGTCGATCGATCAGATCCGCCAGACCCACTACGAGGACGGCACGCCGCTGCAGCTCACCACCTTTGATCTGGACGACTTCCGCAACCGGGTCTGGGAGTTCAGTTTTTACGGTGGTGATATGGAGGGTGCTTCCCTGCTGGGTCTCTACGGCGGCTATGCCTTCAATGAGAATCTCTCCACCGAGCTCAGTTTTTCCCAGGCATTGGGCGACTACTCCAGCGAATATCTGGTGGACCTCAATCTGGTATCCCAACCCTTTCCGGAATGGACCTACAGCCCGTTTTTTACCCTCGGGAGCGGTGTCATCCGGACCGAACCCAGTGCCACCCTGGTGGAGACCGAGGACCGCACCGACACCACCGCCCATGTGGGCGCGGGATTGCGGGTCTATCTGACCCGACGCTTTTTCGTACGCGGTGAATTTCGCCACTATACGGTATTCACCAGCCGTGAAGACAATGAGGAATTTGACCAGTGGAAAATCGGACTCGGTTTCTTTTTCTGAGCGCAGTGGGTTTGTATACCCTGTTGGCGCTGTCTCCGGCCCTGGCCGTGGAGCCCCTTGGGGACAAGCCTCGTGAGGAGCTCCTGATCGAACCCGAAATCGACCGTCGGGAGATCACGGAACCTGCGTTCGATACCGAGGATTTCGAGATCGGGGCGTTTGTCGGTTTGATGAACATCGAAGACTTCGGCACCAGCACCCTGTATGGGGCGCGGCTGGCCTACCACGGCACCGAATCCCTGTTTCTGGAGGCCGCTCTGGGCAGCACCAAGGCGAACGAGACCAGTTATGAGCGGTTGAGCGGGGATGTGCAGCTGTTGACCGACAGCGAACGCAAGCTGACCTACTACAACCTGTCGGTGGGGTACAATCTGTTGCCCGGCGAGGTCTTCCTCGGCGGCAAGGCGGCCTATAACAGCCAGTTCTACCTCATTGCCGGAATCGGCAGCACCCACTTTGCCGGGGATGATGCCTTTACCTACAACGTCGGAGCCGGATACCGGTTGCTGATCAGTGACTGGCTGACGCTGCATCTGAATGCCCGGGATCATCTGTTCGAATCCGATCTCCTGGGTGAAACCAAGACCACCAATAACTTCGAGTTGAGTGGCAGTCTGACCTTTTTCTTCTAGAGGTAATCAGTGATCATGACATATCGGTATCTCACACAGGGCCTGATCGGCCTGCTTTTAAGCGGCTGGATACTGGCCGCACCGGCGACCGCCGAGGCCGCGACGGAAGGCCAGCTTGCCCCCGACTTCACCCTCAAGAGCCGAAGTGGGGAAAACATCAAGCTGAGCGAACTGCGCGGCAACGTGGTGATGGTGAATTTCTGGGCCTCCTGGTGTGGCCCCTGCCGTCAGGAGATGCCCCTGTTGCAACAGTTGTACGAGCGTTATAAGGACATGGGTTTCACCCTGCTCGGGGTGAATGTGGATGAGGAACCCGGCGCCGGAGACAAGGTGCTGAAAGAGATCCCGGTGAGTTTTCCCGTGCTCTATGACCCGAAAAACCAGGTCAGCCAGACCTACGATGTCAAGGCGATGCCCAGTACCTTCATGATCGACCGGGACGGCAAGGTGCGTCATCTGCACAAGGGTTACATGCCCGGCTATGAAGATGAGTATCAACAACAGATCAGAAGCCTGTTGCGGGAATGAACATGCCGCGCCTGCCGAGTCCCAACCGGTTTCTGTCTGTGATCGCGCTCAGCCTGCTGATGGTGGGTTGCAGTGTGGAACCCTGGGTGCAGCCCTATGAACGGGCGCATCTGGCCGATCCCATCATGAGTTTCGATCGCAATCCCATTTCCAGTGGGTACAGCAGCCATGTCTATCAGATCCGGGAGTCGGCGCGGGGCGCCGAAGGTGGAGGAGGGGGCGGCTGTGGCTGTAACTGAGACCCGATGGCGCTACCTGGCCGGCGGTGTCGTCCTGGCGCTGCTGAGCGGTGTGCCGGGTACCGGCACCCTGTTCGCCACGGTGCTTCCCGAGGACCGGGCGGATGTGATGTATCACCGTTACGATGGTGGGGGGATCGAGGTGGATGGCCCGACTCTGCAGGTGCGCAAGTCCGTGGGGGAGTCCTTCTCCGTCTCCGCCGACTATGCGGTGGACAGTATCTCAAGCGCCTCGGTGGATGTGGTGAGCATGGCCTCTCCCTACACCGAAGAGCGAAAGGAGACCACTCTGTCGGTGGACTATCTGCATAACAAGACTCTGATGTCGCTATCGATGATCAAGAGTGACGAAAGCGACTATCTGTCAGAAACCGGCAGTTTCAATATCAGCCACGACATGTTTGGCGATCTCACCACTGTGACCCTGGGCTATTCGGTGGGTAATGACGATATCAGCCGAAATGGGGATGAGGATTTCTCGGAAACGGCGAAGCGCCAGAACTACCGGGTCAGTCTGACCCAGGTATTGAGCAAGGAGAGTATCGCCGCGATCAACTGGGAGACCATCACCGATGATGGATTTCTGGGTAGTGCCTATCGCTCCTATCGGTATCTCGATCCACTGAGCGAAAAGGGCTACAGCCTGTTGCCGGAAAACTACCCGAGGACCCGGACCAGCAACGCCTTGGCGTTTAAACTCAAATACTATCTTCCCTACCGGGCCGCATTGAGCGGCGAATATCGCTATTTCAGCGACACCTGGGGTGTCAGTGCCAACAATGTGGAGATTGGCTATTCTCACCCCTTTCGGGATCATTGGATTTTCGATGTCCGCTACCGTTATTACACCCAGGAGGGCGCGGACTTCTACAGTGACCTGTTTTCACGACGAGGGGCCTATACCTATATGGCGCGGGACAAGGAGCTGAGCACTTTTCAGAGCCATACGCTCGGCTTCGGAGTCAGCTACGAACTTAAACCGGCGTTTTGGCAGTTCATTGATCGCGGCAGTTTCAACCTGGATTTTGACTACATGCGCTACAGCTATGACGATTTCCGGGACATAACCCAGGGCGGTGTTGCGGGTGAGGAACCCCTTTACTCCTACTCCGCGAATGTGGTCAAGGCCTATGTCTCGATCTGGTACTAGATGCCTTCGGCAGTTTTGAGTTTTGAGTTATTAGTTTTGAGTGGATGAGTTCGCTGCGCTCACGGTTTTGTTTGATTTTCTCTCATTGGTCAGGATGTTGGGAAATTCTTGGATCCGAGTTTTCATGACGGCACATAGCGCAAACTATTGCTACCCCAGCGAAGCAAAAAAAGCCCGCTTAGCCGATGGGAAGAGCTCAGATTTTTTAGATTTCGTCGAAAAACCAATCTCTTACACTCTGTGCTTGCCATGAACCCGGGGATCTCGGTAATACTCAGTCGTTCCGGACAGGTGCCAGGACTAAACAACTCAAAACTCAAAACTTAAAATTCAAAACTCCTCCGCGGGGGGCTAATTTCTTGGCATCTTCTGTGGCATAATCGGCCGCTGGTTTTTATTCCGTGGGGTATTTGGACCTCCGCGGACCGAGTCTCCGATCCTAAAGAAGAGGTTCCTACTCATGAGTTTTTTTATTTCCGACGCAATGGCGGAGGCGGCCCCCGCCGCGGCAGGTCAGGCGGATGCGATTACCGGTCTGCTGCCATTGGTGATCTTTGGTGCCGTGCTCTACTTCCTGATGATCCGTCCCCAGGTGAAGCGCCAGAAAGAGCACAAAAAGATGGTCGAAGCCCTGTCCAAGGGCGATGAAGTGGTGACCGCGGGCGGCGTGGCCGGGCGGATTACCGATCTGGGCGAGAACTTCGTCCAGGTGGAGATCGCCGAAGGCACCCAGGTCAAGATTCGCCGTCAGGCGGTGGATACCATTCTGCCCAAGGGTTCCCTGAAAGAACTTTAGCCGCGAAAGGGCATCTACAGTCAGGGCAGTCAGCCGACTGCCCGAGATTCCTAGCTGAACCAAACAAGAAGATACGATGAACCAATACCCACTCTGGAAAAACCTGATGGTTCTGGGAGTGATTCTGATTGGAGCCCTGTATGCCCTGCCCAACCTTTTCGGGCAGGACCCCTCCATCGAAATCTCCGCCAGCCGCGACGCGGTCATCGACGAAGCCACCGCGACCCGGATTCGCGACGCCCTGTCGGAAGATCAGATTACACCCAAGGGAACGGAAATCCGCGATAAAAAGCTCCTGGTGCGTTTTAACCAGTCCGAAGACCAGTTGCGGGCGATGGACCGTATCGTCGCCACCTTGGGAGACAACTATACGGCTGCCCTGACCCTTTCGCCGGATCTGCCCGATTGGCTGAGGGCCCTGGGGGCCGAGCCCATGTACCTGGGTCTGGATTTGCGGGGTGGTATCTACGTGCTCATCGATGTGGATATGGAGACCGCTCTCCAACAGGCCGCGGAGCGCTACAGTGACGACATCCGGACCCTGCTGCGCGAGAAACGCATACATGGGGTGCGTATTACCCGGGATGGGGAACGGGTGGTGCTGAAGATGGAAAAGGCCGCCATTCGGGATGAAGTCGCCAACCTGGTGGGTAACGAGTTTCGCTCCCTGAATCTGGAGGAAGTGGATGAGGCGGACGGATTGCTGTTGAAACTGAGTCTGTCGCCCAAGGAACGCCAGGATGTGCAGAAATTCGCTCTGCAGCAGAACATCACCACCCTGCGCAACCGGGTCAACGCCCTGGGTGTTTCCGAGCCCTCGATTCAACAGCAGGGCCTTCGGCGCATCGTGGTGCAGCTGCCGGGTGCTCAGGATCCGGCCAAGATCAAGGAGATTCTCGGTGCGACCGCGACCCTGGAATATCGTCTGGTGGACACCGAACACAGTGTCGTGGACGCGGTGAACGGCCGGGTGCCGATTGGCTCATCCCTTTACCATGAACGTGACGGCCAGCCGATTCTGTTGAAGAAACGGGTCATCGTCACCGGTAACCAGATCGTCGATGCCTCGTCCGGTCTCGATCAGCAAAACGGCAGTCCTGCGGTGTTCGTCAGTCTCGATGGGGTGGGCGCCAAGCGTATGCGCAACATGACCACAGAGAATGTCGGCCGACCCATGGCGGTGGTGTTCATCGAAAACCGTCCGGTCACCCGCGTGGTGGACGGGGAAACCGTGAAGACCACCCAGAAGGTAGAGGAAGTTATCTCGGTGGCCAGCATCAAGGAACCCTTCGGTAAGCGTTTTCAGACCACCGGCCTGGACAGCACCGAAGAGGCCCACGATCTGGCGCTGCTGCTGCGCGCCGGCGCTCTGGCGGCCCCTATCGAGATCGTTGAGGAACGCACCATCGGTCCCAGCCTCGGTCAGGACAGTATCGATCAGGGCTTCAAGTCCGTGGTGATCGGGCTGGTGCTGGTAATGATCTTCATGGCGGTCTACTACCGGATGTTCGGTCTGGTGGCGGATCTGGCTCTGGGCATGAACCTGATCCTGATCGTCGCCCTGTTGTCGATGCTGCAGGCTACCCTGACCCTGCCGGGTATTGCCGGTATCGTACTCACCGTGGGTATGGCAGTGGATGCCAACGTGCTGATCTTTGAACGTATCCGCGAGGAGATCGCTAACGGCAGTACGCCCCAGGCAAGCATCCAGGCGGGTTATGAGAAGGCCTTTTCAACGATCATCGACGCCAATATCACCACCCTGATCGCCGCCATCGTGCTGTTCAGTTTCGGCACCGGCCCGATCAAGGGGTTTGCGGTGACCCTGGCGCTGGGTATCGTAACCTCCATGTTCACCGCTATTATCGGTACCCGGGCGGTAGTCAACCTGCTTTACGGCCGTAAGCGGATCAAGTCTCTGGCAATCTGAGATAGGGTGAAACAGATGCAGTTTTTTAAAAATAATACCGCCATCGATTTCATGGGCAAGCGCCGTCTGGCGACCCTGTTCTCCGGAATCCTGATTCTCATCTCTTTGGGTGCCCTGATCGTCCGGGGTCTCAATTTCGGTATCGACTTCACCGGCGGAACCCTGATCGAAGTGAAATTTCCCCAGGCGGTGGAACTCACCGATGTGCGTTCAGCCATCTCAAAGGGGGGCTTCGATGAGGCGGTGGTCCAGCACTTCGGCACCTCTCAGGAGGTTCTGATCCGCCTGGCGCCCCAGGAGAACACCGAAAGCGCTAAGATCAGCGATCAGGCCTTTGCCGCCCTGAAAGGCATCGATGCCCAGGCGGATCTGCGCCGGGTGGAGTTCGTCGGTCCCCAGGTGGGTGATGAGTTGACCGAAGACGGCGGACTGGCGCTGCTCTATTCCCTGATCGGTATCCTGATCTATGTCGGGCTGCGTTTCGAATACCGTTTCGCGGTCGGATCGGTGATCGCTCTGGTCCACGATGTGATGATCACCCTCGGATTCTTTTCCCTGTTCCAGGTGGAGTTCGATCTACCGGTACTGGCCGCGGTGCTGGCGGTGATCGGTTACTCCCTGAACGATACCATCGTGGTGTTCGACCGCATTCGCGAGAATTTCCGCAAGGTGCGCAAAGGAGAGACCGTTGAGATCATCAACGGTTCGATCAATCAGACCCTCTCCAGAACCCTCATCACCTCGGGCACCACCCTGCTGGTGCTGGTGGCCCTGCTGCTGTTCGGCGGGGAGATCATTCGTGGGTTTTCACTGGCGTTGATCGTAGGCATCGTGGTGGGCACCTACTCCTCCATCTACGTGGCGAGTACCTCGGTGATTGCCATGGGCGTGAGTCGCGCGGATCTGATGCCGGTCAAGAAGGAGGATGGCGCGGTCGACGATATGCCGTGAACCCATCTGTCAGGTAGCCCGCGGCAAAAGGCGACCTGGCGGATGGTTTGACAGGCCGCTTTGCTTTTTAGGTGCGGAGATTATTCGGAATTTCCGCTTTCCTCGTTTTCAGACAAGGAGGTCAGGGCAACGCCGGTATAACCCGCACAATAAGATGGGTTACTTGCGGATTGTGAAACATCCCTCAAATCACTCAATACATCTCGCATGACTCTTTCCAGGGCCTTATCGCTCAATTTCCTGGTTTTATTCTCTTCATCTTGCATACGTTCAGGTCCATTCTGGTAGTTGTTGCACTACACCTGAACTAACGGTTGGATGTCCCCAATCTTGAGGCGCAAAATCACAAGAAACGTCAATCTGTGAATTGGATTCACGCCCTTGGGAAGTAAACATAACTTGTAGAAACAATCCGTTAATGACAGATCGTCATGAAACGTGAAACGCTCAGTGAATGGAATTCCGTGAATTGCAGGAGGCCGTGCAATCAGGGGTTTGTGGGTCCCCGGAACCGGGTCAGGCTTTGAGCTTATCGTCCAGATGCGGAAGGATGCGTTTGAGCATGGCGTTGTGAACTTTCATGTTTCCCGCCAACACGTTCCCGGTTTCCAGGAAGCGCTCACCCCCACCGATGTCGGTGACCAGGCCTCCTGCCTCGCGTACCAGCAGGGCACCCGCGGCAAAATCCCATTCACTCAGTCCCAGCTCCCAGAAACCGTCGATACGGCCCGCGGCCAGGTAGGCGAAGTCCAGGGCGGCCGAGCCGGGTCTGCGTACCCCGGCACTGTCCTTGAGCAGGTCCCGCATCATGCCGAGATAGTTGTCGATAAAGCGGAAGTCCCGGTAGGGGATACCGGTTCCCAGCAAAGCACCGTTCAATCCTTTGCGGGGAGAGACACGGATCTTGCGATCATTGAGCAGGGCGCCATCGCCGCGACTGGCGGTAAACATCTCCTCGTGCAAGGGGTCGTAGACCACCCCGGCCTCCAGCCGGCCCTTGACCTTCAGGGCAATGGACACCGAGAACTGGGGGAACCCGTGGAGATAGTTGGTGGTGCCGTCGAGGGGATCGATCACCCACTGGTACTCGTCTCCCTGATGCTGGCCGCTCTCCTCGGCGAGGATGGCGTGATGGGGATATTTCGAGCGCAGTACGTCGATGATCGCCGCTTCGGCATTTCGATCGACCTCGGTGACAAAGTCATTGTTGCCCTTGTCTGCGATGGTCAACCGGTCGAGCCGGTCGAAACTGCGGGTGATGATACGTCCCGCCTCACGGGCGGCGCGAACTGCGATGGTTACCATGGGATTCATGGGCGGCGAGGATACCGCATGTCTGCGGAGGGATAAACTATTTTTCCGGGGATGCCGCCCAACGCTACTCTTGGAGGGGGGGATCCGGTACCCTTGCGCGCTATGTTAGAGAACATCCGTATAGTACTGGTCGATACCAGCCATCCCGGCAATATAGGCGCTACGGCACGGGCCATGAAAAACATGTGCCTGGAACGGCTTACCCTGGTCACGCCGCAAATCTACCCCCACGCGGAGGCGACCTCCCGAGCCTCGGGGGCGGATGATGTGCTGCAGCGGGCCCGGGTCGTTTCGTCACTGGACGAAGCCCTGATCGGCTGCCGTCTGGTGGTTGGTACCAGCGCCCGGGCGCGCAGTGTCAACTGGCCCGTCGTCTCCCCCAGGGAGGCGGCGGTGAGAATGGTGCAGGAGTCCAGTCAGGGCGAGGTGGCCCTGGTGTTCGGCCGGGAGCGCTCGGGATTGAGTAACGAAGAGCTGGACCGGTGTACCTTCCTGGTCCACATTCCGACGAACTCGGCCTACAGTTCGCTGAATCTCGGGGCGGCGGTACAGGTGCTTAGTTACGAGATCTATCAGGCCAGTCTGGAAGGATCGGCTCCGATCGATACGACGCCCAGGGATCTGGCTACCGCCGATATGCTGCAGAGTTTTCATGGTCACCTGGAGCAGGTGTTGGAGGATATCGGGTTTACCGCGAACCGACAGTCTGAAAAGTTACTGAGGCGCTTGCGCAGTCTGTTTCAGCGGGCCCGACTCGACAAGGATGAGATCAACATTCTGCGAGGTATCCTGAGCGCCGTGCAAGGGCGAAAATCCATGCGGCGCTGAATCAGCGTTTTGTGCGGAGATATTCTACCGGATAGCGCCGAATCCCCCCTCATCCGTGTGTCCAGGGCGAGAGCATCCGCGGGCGCGCAACGGATCCAGTCATGCGAAGCACCTTCATGCGGCTGACAACAACCTATTTTGTTGCCGGATAAATGAATATCCGTTTAATTCCTATTCGTGATACGCAACATCAGAGAGCCTATATTTGAGGGGGCTGGACAGAACCGGAGATGCCATGGACAAAGATGCAGGTATTTCAGTTCTCCCGCATGCTGATGATTTTTTACTGAGAAATTCATCAGACATGTATCAACCGCAGCACATTAAAGGGAAATAATACTATGAAAAAAGATATACATGGATTGCTTCGACTGGGTTTTGGATTATTGAGCCTGATATCCTTTAGCGCTACCGCGGCGTTGGTTGAATACAGGGGCTCAAAGAGCATGGTTATCGATGGTGTTGAGAGAAATGTCGCACTCTCGTTAACCATCGACAATGAATTTCCGCTGTTTCACGCTACATTACAACACATGTACGACAACTACCCGCCTTCAGCCCATGTTGATGAATACTATGGTGGTTTTGATATCCATAATTCCTCGTTAAACATCGAGGGCGCCGCTCCAATAACCGGGAGTGGAGGCACATTCTTTGTCTGGGTTACCGACATCGTCAGTACGGGAAGTGGCTACGATTTTGATATTTCCGCGTTGCAGCTGTTTACTGAGGATGTGGTTACCGATTGGAGCCAGCACAGTCGGATTCAATTTCTGGAGGATTCCGGTGAACCCTATCGTTGGGACTCGTGGTGGGGGGATTCGCCAACCAATGACCTACCGGCATTGATGGGAGTGACACGCTTGGATGTGATGGGCGCAGGAGAGTATTCCGGATGGTACAATCTGGCTGCTGATCCGCTGCTGTTGCGTCCTGTTCCCTTACCCGCGGCAGCCTGGTTGTTTAGTTGTGGGTTGATGAGTTTGTTGGGTGTTGTACGGAGAAACAAGCGGCGATAGGCTAGTAGAGGACACTACACTAAGGTACCAGAACGGTAGATCCGGTCGTCTCGCGGGCCTCCAATGCCCGGTGTGCCTCGGCCGCCTCGGCCAGCCCATAGCGCTGATTGATGTCGATGCGAATCCCTCCAGAGAGCACCTGGTCGAACAGGGCTGCGGCGCTGTCACGCAGTTCCCGGGTATCCGCGGTGTAGGTCATCAGCGTGGGGCGGGTCAGGTAGAGCGAGCCGCGCGCGGTCAGCTCCTCCAGCTTTATCGGCGGCACTTTGCCGGATGCACTGCCGAAACTGACCATCATGCCCCGGGGCGCCAGACAATCCAGGGAATCGCTCCAGGTGTCTTTTCCGACTCCGTCGTAGACGACGGGGACCCCCTGGCCCTGGGTGATCTCCATCACCCGGGCAACAATATTTTCCTCCCGGTAGAGGATGGTATGGTCACAGCCATGGGCCTTTGCTATCTGTGCCTTCTCTTCGCTGCCGACCGTGCCGATCACCGTTGCCCCCAGTTGTTTCGCCCACTGACAGAAGATCAGTCCGACCCCTCCGGCGGCCGCATGAAAGAGTACCTTTTGCCCGGGTTGCACCAGGTAGGTTCGGCGCAGTAGATATTCAGCGGTCATCCCCTGCAGCATCATTGCGGCGGCTTGTTCGTAGTCGATGTTATCGGGTAGGCGAACCAGGCGGTCAGCGGGCATATTACGGGCTTCGGCATAAGCGCCCAATGGAGGATTGGCGTAGGCGACCCGGTCACCTTCGGTTAAGTCCGTGACTTCGCTGCCGACGGCCTCGACGATCCCGGCGGCCTCCATGCCCGGGGTGAAGGGCGGGGGTGGTGTTGGGTAGGCTCCGGTACGATGGTAGATATCGATATAGTTGAGGCCCACCGCATGCTGGCGGATCCGAACCTCTCCCGGCTGCGGAGGCGGGAGCTTGAGGGATTCCCAACGCATCTGCTCGGGACCGCCATATTCGTGAACGCGTATTGCCTTGGTTTTCATGCTTCGGACCGTGGAAACCCTGTTTTTCAGTACTCAGTTGAATCCGGCGCGCTCGCTTGACTTCGATGCCCAGCAGACCCAGTACGGAACCCCCTGAGACTTGATAAACAGAGTGGCATCCTTACCCCGCAACATGGAAAGGGTTGAGAGTATGCCCGCCTCCATACAGCTGTTCGCCAACACGGTGACCGAGCGCGGTGCGTCGGGTATCGGCCAACCGGTCTTGGGGTTGAGGATGTGACTATAGCGCATCCCATCCTTTAACAGGTAACGACGCGCATCCCCACTGGTGGTCAATCCACCGCGAAGCAAACGGATCTGTCCCACACCGGTGGTACCGCTGAGGTCCGGATCTTCGATGGAAGCCGTCCAGGGGATACCACCTCGTCGCGTTCCGGTACAGAAGATGTCGCCACCAAAGTTGATCAATAGGGCGGACTTATGGTGTTGTTGTAACAGCAAGGCACAGCGGTCAACCGCATACTCCTTGCCCAGTCCGCCCAGATCGATCTCCATGCCGACCTGAAGCCTGATGCGCGGCCGCTCCCAACATACCCTATGCCACCCCACGTAGGGCAACAGAGAGTCCACGGCCTGGGTTTTCGGTAGACGATGGCTGCCATCAAATCGCCAGGCGCGACGCAGTACCCCGGACGTGATGTCGAACAGACCCTCGCTCAGATGATGGCAGTTATCCGCCAGGTCGAGCAGGTTTGCGGTTTCGCTGTCCACCTCCACGGTCCGTCCGGTGGCATCATTGATACGTGCCACGATGTTGTCCGACCGATAACGACTGAATTTAGCCTCGATGCGCCATGCCTCGTTGGCCGCGATCCGTGTCAGGCGCTCCGCCTTTTGCCTGGAGGGCTCTTCGATCAAAAGCTCACAGGGACTGGCCATGGCATTGAAGCGTCCGATCCAGTAGCCGTCACCCTGAACCATCTCCACGGCAGGTGCGGACACGCTCAGAAATCCTCGGTATAGCTGATCTGAAAGATGATCGCATCCAGGTCCGGAAACAGATCCTCCTCAGCGAACCCGGTGACCGTGTCGGGCAGGTAGCCGGTGCCCCTCTGTTTCATCATCTCGGCCCGCAGGCTCCACTCCCCATGAGCACCCGAGGGGATACCCAGCTTGAGGCCGGCGGTCGTACTGTTCATCTCAGCCAGGCGATAGTCCGCGGTGGCGTAGTCGGGCAGCATCGCCGAATCCGACAGGGCCGAGTAGTAGAAGTCCGCCTTGCTCTGACTGTAATACCGGATATGGGGTTGCAGATAGGTCCCGCCCGAGAGCTCCATGCGATACGAGAGATCGGCGGTATGGGATTTGATGCCCCAGTCGTCCCAATAGTAGCGATAGGAAAGATGCATCACATCCCTTGGTAGGTGGTAGACGAGCTTCCACAACAGGGCGTTACCGGCGCGCTGATCCGGACGTTTTTCGAACACCGCATCGGTTGGTTCGCTGCTGCTGTCAACCAGGGATACGACCTTATAGGGGTCGTTCAGGTAACCATCGCTCAGGTTGAGGGTATAGTTGAACTGCATCAGGGCCTCTCGACTGAGTACCTGGGTGACGCCGAGCAGCAGATCCGCTTTGAGCTTGCGCTCTCCATCGAAAAATGAAAAGGCTGAGCTCTCTTCCCTGTCCTCGCTGTCGCCGTCACCACTGTTACTACTGCTGCCTCCACTGCTGCCTCCGCTGCTGCGGGTTGCGGTGTCGATGTTGCTCGTGCGGGAGGTGGCGGTGTAGTCACTCATCAGAGAGAGCGCTGTGGGTGTGCCACCCTCGGGATCAACCTTGTCATAGCTGAATCCCCCACCGACGGAGAGGGTGCGCATACGGTCCTCACTGTCGAAGGCGTAGCTGAGACTTCCACCCAGGGAAGAGTAATCCCCCTCGGCGGACAGGTTACCTCCGAGGGTGCGCTTCACCTGTCTCGAGGTGTTTTTATCCCACTCAAAGCCGACTTCAAAGCGGTCATCCTCGAAGTCCATGGTCGGCAATTCGTTAGCCGTAGTCGAATAGGTGTTGCCGGAAGCGCTGGTAAAGGTCTGGGAGGTCGAGGATTTGATTGCCCCGTTGGGCGTCGCCCCCGACATGGTGTCGAACACACCGTGGAGCGTCACCGACTCGCTTTCACTCAGCTGTTTGCTGGCGAAAAGTACCGGTTCGTACACATCGACCCGGTCCTTTTCACTGTAGTAGAGAAAGGCGCTGTCGAGTTCCCACTGGTCACTGACCCCATCGGCCGCATGAGCCGAGCCATGCAGCGTCGAACAGACCGCCAGGGCAAGCGCGCCACGAATATCCCCGTATCTGTTTTTCAGTTGCATCCGCAGCCCCCTCCACCGACACCCTGACCACCGGAGGAAGCCTCTTTGCTGAAATAGATATGTTCACTGATATAGCTGTCGATAGGACTCGGCACTAGTTGCATCTTCTGCTCCGCCAACAAGTCCCGGTCCCAGGGTTTCAATGGTGAGAGGGAACAGCCGGTTCCTAGTACTACCAGGATAGAGATTGTGGTGAAACGCATCACTGTCACCCGTGGTTTCCTCCCTTTCGAAGCAGACCCTGAATCTCGACTTCGATGTTCTGAGCCTGGTTTGCGAAAAAGCCCCGATGCTGTGTGGTGATCTGGCCTTCCCGGTCGATGAGGTAGGAACTCGGCATCATCTGGACGTCATAGCGTTCGGCAACCTCCGCCTTTGGGTCGAAGGCGATGGTGAAGCCGGGTTTCAATTCCTTGAGAAATTTGTCCGCCAAGGCCCGGTCCTTGTCCAGGTTGACGGCAATCACCACAAGACCGTCTCGACGGTAGCGAGAGGCCATCCGGTTCATCCAGGGAAACGACTCCCGGCAGGGAAGGCACCAGGACGCCCAAAAATCCAGATAGACCACTTTGCCGTGGAATTGACTGAGGGTCACGCTGTCCTGCAGGCCCTCCAGGGTAAAGTCATTGACCGGGTCGCCGGGGCCGGCAAACAGGCTAACCGGAAATAGCAGCAGCAATAGGAAACGATAGATTGAAGCCAAGATGTTCTCCCAACGGAAGTCGCTGAAGATGTAAATGGTAAAAAATTCCCAAATAATATACTGCATTCCGTTGGGAAGAAAAAATTCGATGTTATTCACAAAACCATTCAGCGGACACCGCTTCGGTTTCATACGGAGAAACGTTTTCTAAGAGGCTATGTTTTCTAATTAAAACAAATGGTTAGTGCTGAAAAATGGATGATGAACGGGAGAATCACGACGATTTCGAATCCGCAGAGGAGTGGCTGCTCAGTGAGGCGGATGACAGGGAAGGGTGTTAAGGCCGCGTAAGGAGCTTTGAGATACCCGGTTCACGACAGGGTTAAATACCCTAGTAATTTGTACGGGATTGTGCATAATCTTCAACCCTCGCACCACCGTGGCGGGTGTCAGTCTTCGGATAGGGCTGACGCGGACCCCTGAAACTGGCTTGATCCTGGACAGAAGTAGACTCATATGCCGTCAGAAAATTCCGGAGCAAGGAATATCTCCCGCTGGAAAGAGGACATTCAGAGTGTCTTCGACCGGGATCCCGCTGCGCGAAACAGTTTCGAGATCATAACGACCTATCCCGGAGTTCATGCGGTGATGTTTCACCGGCTGGCACACAAACTGTGGCAGTTTGGCCTGAAATGGCTGGCCCGGGTGATATCCAATCTGGCCCGACTGATAACCGGTATCGAGATCCATCCGGGGGCGGTGATCGGACGGCGATTCTTCATCGATCACGGCATGGGTGTCGTAATCGGGGAAACCGCGATCATCGGGGACGACTGCACCCTGTATCACGGGGTCACCCTGGGTGGCACCAGTTGGGAGAAGGGCAAGCGCCATCCGACTCTCGCAAACAATGTGGTGGTGGGCGCCGGCGCCAAGGTGCTGGGTCCCATCGAGGTGGGCGAAGGCGCGCGAATCGGTTCCAACGCGGTGGTGGTCAAGGATGTGCCCCCCGGGGCGACCGTGGTCGGTGTCCCGGGTAAGCTGATCACCCCCAAGGAATCCCAGCCAAGCGGACATCGTGAAGCGATCGCGAAAAAGATCGGCTTCGATGCCTATGGCGCCACCAAGGATGCCACCGATCCGGTGGCCCATGCGATCAATTGCATGCTGGATCACATTCACATCATGGACAGGAAGATGCAGTCCATGTGCGAAGCCATGAAAAAACTCGGCCTCGAAGAGGATCCGTCCCAGCTTCCTGATCTGGATTCCTGTGAAATCATCTCTACCGCGGAGGAGTTGAAAAAGCTGGATGAAGCAGCGATGGAAGAGAAAGAGAAAACCTCCGAATGAACGGGGTGGCTGAATGTTGACTAATTTGCTAGGGATTGTATATTGGCTTCCAGGTATATATACGGAGCAGACGACGTGAAACTTACCACAAAAGGTCGCTATGCGGTCACTGCCATGCTGGATCTCTCCCTGCATGTGGGAGAGGGTCCGATCACCTTGGCCGACATCGCCCAACGTCAGGGAATTTCACTCTCCTATCTGGAGCAGTTGTTCTCCAGACTGCGCAAGAAAGCCCTGGTTGCGAGTGTGCGTGGACCGGGTGGCGGATACAGTCTCGGTCGCGGAGCCGACGAGATCTACATCGGCGAGGTGATTTCGGCCGTGGATGAGAACATCGATACCACGCGCTGTCACGGCGCCCACAACTGCCAGAACAACGAACGCTGTCTGACCCATGATCTGTGGTCGGATCTGAGCAATCAAATCTATGGTTACCTGAATAAGATCAGTCTTCAAGACCTCATGGACCGCAAGGCCGTTCGGGAGGTTGCCGAGCGGCAGGAACAGACCGGTCAGGGCGCCAGTTCGTCGCTTGGCGCCACCATGACAGACATCACTCACGGTTCGGCGGAAGCCTGAACGTTTGATCGTCGGAGATTGATGATGAAGCTACCCATCTACATGGACTATTCGGCGACCACCCCGGTGGACCCCCGGGTTGCGGAGAAGATGTGCGCCTACCTGACCCAGGAGGGCATCTTCGGCAATCCGGCCTCCCGCTCCCATGCCTTTGGCTGGGCCGCCGACGAAGCCATCAGCGAGGCCCGGGCGCAGGTCGCTGGACTGGTCAATGCCGATCCCAAGGAGATCGTCTGGACCTCGGGCGCAACCGAATCCGACAATCTCGCAATCAAGGGAGTCGCCGAGTTCTACGCCAAGAAAGGCCGCCATATCATCACCTGCAAAACCGAGCACAAGGCGGTACTCGATACCTGCCGACAGCTGGAGCGTGACGGCTATGAGATCACTTATCTTGAGCCCGAGCCGAGTGGTCTGATCGATCTGCAAAAGCTCGAGGCGGCCTTGCGCGACGACACCATCCTGGTGTCCATCATGCACGTCAACAATGAGATCGGCGTGATCCAGGACATCGCAGCCATCGGCGAGATGACCCGTGCGCGTAAGATTCTGTTTCATGTGGATGCCGCCCAGAGTGCCGGCAAGGTGCCCATTGATCTGGCTGCGCTGAAGGTGGATCTGATGTCCTTTTCCGCGCACAAGATCTACGGACCGAAAGGTATCGGAGCGCTCTATGTGCAGCGCAAGCCCCGGGTCAGGCTGGAAGCCCAGATGCACGGTGGCGGGCACGAGCGGGGCATGCGTTCGGGGACTCTGCCCACGCACCAGATTGTGGGTATGGGTGAGGCCTTCCGTCTTGCCGGGGAGGAGATGGCCGCGGATAACGAGCGTATCCTGGGATTGCGTCAACGTCTGTGGGACGGCATCCGGGACATGGAAGAGGTCTACCTCAACGGCGACGAAAGCCATCGGGTGGCCGGAAACCTGAATGTGAGTTTCGCCTATGTGGAGGGTGAATCCCTGATTATGGCGCTCAAGGATCTTGCGGTATCATCCGGATCCGCCTGTACCTCGGCCAGCCTGGAACCCAGTTATGTATTACGTGCCCTGGGGCGTGAAGACGAACTGGCTCACAGTTCGATAAGATTCACCCTGGGACGCTTCTCCACCCAGGAAGAGGTGGATTACGCGATCAACAAGATCCGTACCGAGGTGGAGCGATTGCGTGAGCTCTCGCCCCTGTGGGAGATGTTCAAGGACGGTATCGACCTGAAAACGATTCAATGGGCTGCGCATTGAGCGCAGGTCTGAGGTTTAGGCTATGGCATACAGCGATAAGGTTCTGGATCATTATGAGAATCCCAGGAATGTGGGGGCGTTCGACAAGGACGATACCCGCGTGGGAACCGGAATGGTGGGTGCACCCGCCTGTGGCGATGTGATGCGCCTGCAAATCAAGGTCAATGAGGAGGGTGTCATCGAGGATGCCCGGTTCAAGACCTACGGTTGCGGTTCGGCCATTGCGTCCAGCAGTCTGCTGACCGAATGGGTCAAGGGCAAGACATTGGATGAGGCCCAGATGATCAAAAATTCCGATATTGCCGAGGAGCTGGCCCTGCCGCCGGTGAAGGTGCACTGTTCGGTGCTGGCGGAAGACGCCATTAAGGCCGCCATCAAGGACTTTTCGGAAAAAAACACCAAATAGGCACGACACTAGGGTTCTGATAGAGTAACGCGATGGGTATCACAATCACAGAAGCGGCGGCCAATCGGGTTCAGACTTTCCTTGCCAACCGGGGCAAAGGGCTGGGTATACGCCTTGGGGTTCGGACCTCGGGGTGTTCCGGGATGGCCTATGAGATAGAATTCGTGGACGAGATCCGCGAGGACGATCAGGTTTTCGAAGACCGGGGCGTGAAGGTCGTCATAGACGCCAAAAGCCTGGTCTATCTCGACGGTACCGAGGTTGACTATGCCCGGGAAGGACTCAACGAGGGATTCAAATTCAATAATCCCAACGCCAAGAGCGCCTGTGGTTGCGGCGAGAGTTTCGGGGTTTGACACTTCATCAATCAAGGGTAAGGGACGGCTGCCACTAGGCGGCCGTTTTTTTCGATATGCTGGATTTTTCGAAAAATTACTTTGATCTGTTTGGCCTGCCGATAGGCTACATCGTGGACAGCAGCTCCCTGGCGGACCGATATCGCGACCTCCAGCGGGTGGTCCATCCGGATCGTTACGCGAATGCCACGGAACAGGAACGGCGCCTCTCCGTGCAGGGCGCCTCATTGATCAACCAGGCGTTCGAGACCCTCAAGGATCCGGTTGCCCGGGCGGCCTATCTGCTTTCGCTGCACGGTGTCGAGATGGACTCACTGAACGAGTCGACCCAGGACATGGCGTTTCTCATGCAACAGATGGAGTTGCGCGAGGAACTCGAGAACCTGGTCAATCAGTCCGGACCCTATGAGGCGGTACTCGACCTGAGCAATCGGATTCGCAAGCAGATTACCGACCTGGTGGCGCAGATGGCAGTGCTGTTCGAACGGCCCACCGCGGAACAGCTCGAAGATGCCCGGGAGATTCTGCGAAAAATGCGCTTTCTGCAAAAGCTCCGCACTGAAGTGGAACTGGCGGAAGCCGATTTGGAAGATAAATTTAACTAGCGCCTGTTACTCGCCGCTGGCAAAAGGGAGCGAAGGCGCGGCAGGCCAATAAGACGAGGTAGACGACGCGATGGCGCTTCTTCAGATCGCCGAGCCGGGACAGACCCAGGCGCCACATCAACACCGACTGTCCGCGGGTATCGATCTCGGTACCACCAATTCCCTGGTGGCCTGTGTTCGCAGTGGCCAGGCCGAGACCCTCCCCGACGACCAGGGTCGGCATCTGCTACCCTCAGTGGTTCAGTACCTCGAGTCCGGCATCCGCGTCGGTCACGGGGCCAAGCAGACCGAGGTTGAGGATCCCCTCAACACCATCTCCTCGGTGAAACGACTGATCGGCCGGGGGGTTGAGGAGATCAAGACCCTGGGCTCTCAGCTGCCCTACGAGTTCGCCCAACCCGAGAGCCGGGTTCCGCGTATCAAGACCCGGATCGGTGACGTCTCCCCGATCGAAGTCTCGGCGGAGATACTTCGGCAGCTCTCCGAAAGGGCGGAAAACACCCTCGGCGGTCCCCTGCAGGGGGTGGTGATCACCGTGCCCGCCTATTTCGATGAGGCACAACGCCAGGCAACCAAGGATGCCGCCAAGCTGGCCGGGTTGCATGTGCTGCGGTTATTGAACGAACCCACCGCCGCCGCGGTGGCCTATGGTCTCGACAAGGGCGCGGAGGGTGTTCACGCGATCTACGATCTGGGCGGTGGCACCTTCGATATCTCCATTCTCAGACTCAACAAAGGGGTCTTCGAAGTCATGGCCACGGGGGGCGATTCCGCCCTGGGCGGTGACGACTTCGACCGGGCCGTGGCTGCGTGGATCATGCAGCAGGCCGGGATACCGGAGGATACGGGACAGGCCATGATCAAACGCCTGATCCGGGCCGGTTGCGAGGCCAAGGAGGCGCTCACTGACAAGCCCGTAACCGATATTGTGGTCAGTCTGGAAGATGCCTCCGAATGGCGTGGTAGCCTGGATCGGACACAGTTTCACGCACTCATCGATCCTCTGGTGAAAAAGAGCCTGATGGCCTGTCGCCGCACCCTGCGGGATGCGGGGGTCGCCCCGGAAGAGATTCAGGATGTGGTGATGGTGGGTGGCTCGACCCGAGTGCCCCGGGTGCGGGAAATGGTGGGAGAACTCTTCGCCACCGAACCCCTGGTGGACATCGACCCGGACCGGGTGGTCGCCGTGGGCGCGGCGATCCAGGCGGATATCCTGGTGGGCAACAAGCCCGGGGATGAGATGCTGCTGCTGGACGTGATTCCCCTCTCTCTGGGTATCGAAACCATGGGTGGGCTGACGGAAAAGCTGATCAATCGCAATACCACCATTCCGGTGGCCCGGGCCCAGGAGTTCACCACCTTCAAGGACGGTCAGACCGCGATGGCGATCCATGTGGTGCAGGGCGAGCGGGAGCTGGTTTCCGATTGCCGCTCTCTGGCGCGTTTCGAATTGCGCGGGATTCCTCCGATGGTGGCGGGCGCCGCGCGCATCCGGGTAACCTTCGCGGTGGACGCGGATGGTTTGCTGAGCGTCAGCGCGATTGAACAGAGCAGTGGCGTACAGGCCCATATCGAGGTCAAACCCTCCTATGGCCTGACCGATCAGGAGATCGAAACCATGCTGCGCGACTCCATCGCCCACGCCGGCGAGGACAAGCTGGCACGCAATCTGAGGGAGCAGCAGGTCGAGGCGGAACGGGTCGTCGAGGCCCTGGTCAGCGCCTTGGCGGAGGATGGGGATCGTCTGCTGGATGCGGCGGAACGCGCCCGGGTGGACCGGGCTCTGAATGATCTCAAGGCGGTGGTTGACGGGACCGACCCGCAACAGATCAAGGCGCGCATCGCAGAGTTGGAAAAGACCTGTGGTTTTTATGTGGAACGCCGAATGAACCAGAGTATCCAACAGGCCATGTCCGGCCACAGCCTGGATGAATTTTGACAGAGACAGCGCATGACACGAGTTATCTTTCTGCCCCATGAAGAGATCTGCCCGGAAGGTGCGGTGATTGATGTCGAACCGGGCACCACCCTGTGTGACGCGGCACTGCAGAACGGCATCGAGATCGAGCATGCCTGCGAAAAATCCTGCGCCTGCACCACCTGCCATGTGATCGTTCGGGAGGGATTTGATTCTCTCGACGAGGCCGACGAAATGGAAGAGGATATGCTCGACAAGGCCTGGGGACTGGAGCCGGAATCCCGTCTGAGCTGTCAGGCGAAGGTCGGAGAGGTGGATCTCGTGGTCGAGATTCCCAAGTACACAATCAATATGGTGTCAGAGCATCACTGAGAGGTTGGCATGGGATTGAAATGGGTCGACAGCATCAATATTGCGATTGAACTCGATGAGGCGTATCCGGATGTGGATCCCCGCACCGTCAACTTCGTCGACCTGCGCAACTGGGTGATGGCCCTGGAGGACTTTGACGATGAACCCGAACACTCGGGTGAAAAGATTCTCGAAGCCATCCAGTCGGCCTGGATCGAAGAGCGGGAGTGATGCCCGGGTTCCACTTAACCCAATAGTCACTTCAACACGCTGACATGGAAAGAAAGGAAACCAAGGTCTCACCCACTCCGGGACGGCGCGTGCTACGCTGGGCGTCCGAGCTCCTGGGGTTGTTACTGGTTCTGTTCCTGGTTCATCTCTGGCAAACTCGTGATCTGGTGGTTGGCGATGCGCCAGCTCTGGTGGGGGAGACTCTGGCAGGGGAAAACTTCGATCTGTCAGCCGTCGGGAACAGACCGGTATTGATCCATTTCTGGGCCACCTGGTGTCCGGTTTGTGGCGTTGAGGCGGACAGTATCGACAGTCTGTCACAGGCGTATCCGGTGATCACCGTAGCCATGCAGTCGGGTTCGGCCCGGGAAGTTCGTGAACATCTGCAGGCCCATGATCTGGGTTTCAACACCATCAATGATGCCGATGGGCGTATCGCCACTGACTGGCACGTGAAAGGTCTGCCCACCAGCTATATCGTGGACAAGGATATGAAGATCCGGTTTGTTACCGTAGGCTACACACCCGAACTGACACTGCGGTTACGCCTATGGCTTTCGGAACACTCCTGAATCGCGAGGAGATCTGTGTTATGTCATCGTTGTTGAGATGGGTGACTTTGCTGGTGCTCGGCCTGTCGTTTTGGGGCTGCACCACCGTGCCCACCCTCTCCGAGCATCAGGTCATCGAAGAGTATGATGAGATTTCGGCTTTCAAGGGACGTTTGAGCGAGGATCTGGCCAAGGGTCGGTTCGACCTGGCGCCCAAGGGGTTTGCCCGCTCCCAGGAGATCCTGTTGCAGGCGATCTCCCTCGGACGTACCCGTAATAACGAGAAGGTGGCCAAGACCCTGGAGGAAGGCTGGCGGGTGATCAGTAAGGCCGAGGCGGATGCCAATGTATCCAAGGCCCTGATGCGCGAAGTGCTGGAAGCCCGAAGTCTGGCCATAGAAGCCGGAGCCGATACCCTGCAGGAAGAACGATTCAAGGCGCTGGATAACAAGCTGCGCACCGCCTCCCAACTGGTGGAAGAGGGCGATCCGGAGGCCGCCAAGAAATGGCGTCCGGAGATGCTCGAAGGCTACTCCCAGATTGAACTGGAGGCCCTCAAGCAGGAGGCGACGGAGAATGCCCGCAAGGATATCCAAACGGCGGAGCAGAACGAGGCGGATGAATACGCACCCAAGACGCTGAAACGGGCCAATGACGAGCTGACACTCGCCATTGCCGTGCTCGAAACCAATCGCAGTCAGCGGGAAAAGGCCAGGAATCATGCCCTGCAGGCCAGCAAACTGGCCCGACGCAGCATCGAAATCACCGAATTGATCAAGGATTTCGACAGCCGGAAGTTTACCCCGGAGGATATTCTGCTCTGGTATCAGAATCAGCTCAATCAGATCAATGAACCCCTATCCGAAGAACTGCCCTTCGATCAACCCAACCACGAAGTGGTGCAGATCCTCCGCGATAAACTCAAACACTATGTAACCATGCAACGTACCGAATTGGCGACACGGATCGATCTGGAGACCCGCCTGGCAACCATGGAGCGGCAGAACCGTGAGGCCCAGGAGCGCTTCGACAAGATCCAGCGGCTGTTCTCGCCCTACGAAGCCAATGTCTACCGGCAGGGTCACAATGTCCTGCTGGAACTGCATGCCTTCAACTTTCCCAGCGGTGGCGCGGATATCCAGGCGGAAAATTTCGTCCTGCTGGATAAAATCATCACGGCGGTGAACACCTTTCCCAACCCCAATGTCGTGGTCTCGGGACATACCGATTCGGTTGGCAGTGCCGAAGCAAACCTGACATTATCCCAACAACGAGCCGAGACCGTTGCCTCTTTTCTGGAGAAGCTCGGGGGTGTGAAACGTACCCGCCTGACGGCTATCGGTTATGGTGAAACCCGCCCTGTGGCCAACAACGAAACGGAAGAGGGACGCAAGACCAATCGACGTATCGAGGTATTGATAATCAATGAATAGTCCCCAAGAACCCAGGTTATCATACGCCGTCGCGGTCACCGGATCCGGCGGCAGCGGGGCGGTAACCACCGGGCGGATCCTTCTGGAGGCGGCGGCTCACAGCGGCTTCCAGGGAATGATGACCCGTTCAGCGGGACCCCAGATACGCGGTGGTGAATCCGCCTCGATGATCCGGTTCGGAGTTGCCCCGGTGGAGTGCATGGGGGATGAATACGATCTTCTGGTGGCCCTCGACTGGCTGAATATCGAACGCTTCGCGGATGAGATTCCTCTCGGCGATAAAAGTCTGATTCTCTACGATCCCAAGGCAGGGGAGGTGCCCGCTCTATTGCGCAGCAACGGCGCGGAGGTGCGCGAAGCCCCCTTCAAGATCCTGGCTTCCGGGCTACCGGAGGGACGTGTCAACATGGTCGCCCTGGGCGCCGCCGCGGTGGTTTGCGGTCTCTCCCTGGATGCCATGAAAGCGGGTGTCCGGAAGGTGCTTTCCAACAAAGGCGACCAGGTTCTCGAGAATGCACTGCATGCCGTGGAGCTGGGGTACAACCATGACCGGCATCCACAGATCGAGCTGGCAGCACCCGATAAGCAGGTCAACCGCTGGAGTATCACCGGTAATCAGGCTTGTGGCCTGGGTGCACTGCGCGGCGGCATCCGGTTTGTCGCGGCCTATCCGATTACCCCGGCCAGCGAGATTCTGGAGTGGCTGGCGCCGCGTCTGGAAAAGGTGGGAGGTTCCCTGCTACAGGCAGAAGACGAACTGGCGTCGGTTAATATGATCATCGGTGCGTCTTTCGGGGGTATACCGTCCCTGACGGCCACATCCGGTCCCGGTCTGAGTTTGATGGTGGAAGGCCTGGGTCTGGCACTGGTAAGCGAAACCCCGGTCACCGTGATCAATGTGATGCGTGGTGGTCCTTCCACCGGTATCCCCACCAAGTCCGAGCAATCCGATCTGAATCAGGCACTGTACGGTCTGCATGGGGATGCGCCTCATCTGGTACTGGCGCCGTTGTCGATCCGCGATGCGGTATTTACCACCCAATGGGCGGTTCAATTAGCGGAACATCTGCAGACGGTTGCACTGGTGCTCTCCGATCAGTCTTTGGGACAATCCCAGGCCATCATCGAGGCCACTGAAGCGGCCGACCTGCCCCTCGCACGAAAGGTCGAAACCCAGCCGGATGCGGATTACCACCGTTACCAGGAGAGTCCGGATCATGTCTCACCCATGACCCTGCCGGGTACCCCCTGTGGCATGTATACCGCCGATGGATTGGAACACAACACCCGGGGAACACCCTCGAGCATGGCCGTGGACCATCGGGAACAGTTGAACAAAAGGCTGCACAAATTGATCGACTTCGATTTCGGTGCGGAGTGGGCGGAGATCTCGGGTGACGGCAAGGTCTGCCTGATTACCTGGGGTTCCAGTTGCGGCGCGGTCAAGGAAGCCGCGCAACGACTTCGCGAGGCCGGGCAGTCGATTAAAGTGATTGCATTAAGGCTGCTTGCACCTCTGCAGAAATCCGCGCTTCAACAGGCCTTGAAGGGAGTGGAGCAAGTTGTGGTCGTGGAGCAGAATCATGGGGGGCAGCTTTACCACTATCTGCATTCCGAAGAAGTCCTGCCCCCTCATGCCGTCTCTTTAGCACAACCGGGACCCTTGCCCATACGCCCGGGCCGGATTGTGAGGGAATTGGAATAAGATGCGAGTGGCGCTTCGTGACCTTCGTGCTCTTAGCGGGCTATGTGATTGAAATGTTCAAGAGAAAATTAGCGGCAAATATCGTCTCTGTGCAGTCGAATGGGTGCATGGATGCACTGTTTACGACCCTTCCAAGTAACTCAACGCATTCCCATGCTCTGCGTGGGAATGCCTACTAAGCTTGTTGTGACGATCAGCCTTGCTGAGTGATTCGTACCCCAGTCTGCGTTCCCACGCGGAGCGTGGGAACGAGAAAAAAAGACTCCGATTCGACCGCTTGCGATTAAGCCCAGGTGGTTCGGCGGTTGCCACTTACGATGAACTTATCCATTAATCACTGGATAGATCAGCTCAAGGTCAGGCTCCCGTCCTGGGCAATGTGGAGCTTTTCGATATCCAGTTTGAAACTGCTGAAGTAGAGCTGTTTGGCAATCTCCCGGATGGTGTTGATCGTGTTCTGATCCTGGGTCTGTTTCAGGGTGTCGGCAAACATCGCCATCCAGTTGCCGGTCATGGCGAGGTACTCGTAGAGTTTTTGGCGTTGTTTCTGAGTGCCATTGTTGAGGATCGTGTTCATGGTGTCATTATTGGCAAAGACCTGACGAATCTGGCTGTGCAGCACAGGAATTTTTTCATCCGGTATTTCCGCGCCGCCGTTGTAGGCGGACCAGGCACCGTAGAGGAAGGAGGCTACGGCGGTGGCCAGATCTCCATTCGGGACACCCGCCGCCTTTTCGATGCGCTGCTGGATGTAGAGGGCGATGTTGAAGATCTTGGCCATATTGGCCCGGTTCTGTTCGGGGAAGGCGTTCGACAGTTCGGTGGCCGAGGTCGAGACATTACCCGCGGCATTGACCAGTTCCTCCTGGGTGATGGTACTGATCTCGCGGGCGAAGGCCTTTCCCGAGTCCTCCGAACCGGAGTGGGTGGCCATGCCCTGGGCGGATTCCGCCAGCATTCTGTCCAGGCCTTCGATGGCAAAAGCCGGCATCGGCAGTTGTCCATTGCCCGGGGCACAGTTGATCAAGGTTGAAAAGGTGGACAGGGAGACGGTGAGCACGATCCGTGCAATAAACTTCCGGGTGTTCATGCGGATTCTCTATAATTTTTAGTGTTTCAGTGGGATCAGCATCAAGTCGCCATCCTGGCTAATAACGATGGATTCGGGCTCGATCTTCAGGCTACGGGTAATAATCTCGCGGACCATGATCTTGACATTGTTCAATGCGGTTTCGTCCGGTTGCGTACTGAGATGATGCTGAATCATCAATAACCAGTTGCCAACCATGGAGAAGGTTTCATAGAGGGATTGGCGTTTGCTCCGAGGGGAATCTTCATACACTTTCAGAAAATCCCCCCAGTCGGCCAGCACCGCATGGGTTGAAGTGATCAGTCGGGGAAAGGACTTGCCGGGTATCCGTTGTCCCGGATTATAGATTGACCAGATGCCATAGAGGAAAATCGCCAGGGCGCCGTTGATATCCTGTTTTGGGAGATTCTGAAACTCCTCGAAGCGCTGCTGCAGGTAGTGCCCGATGTTAAACAGATTCTCCATCTCCTTGCGGTGTGGCTGAGGCGCGTTGCGGGCCAGTTTCTCAGCGGTTGCGGATTTTTTCCGGATGGCGCGCTGAATCTCGATTTCGGAGAGTTCTTCGAGTAGGGATTCCGGGTCCTGGCAAGCCTTGACTTCTTTGTCGGAATGGCCGGTCGAGTGAGATGTGGAATCGGGAGAATGGCTTCTAATCATATCTGCCTTCCGGGTTGGCTGTGGTGTTTATTCCTAATGCCTATTATGCCATTCCTGCCCGTAGAGAATATCAGGGATTACCCCTATAGACCGAGTCGGAGCCGGTAATTCTGTTTTCACGGACAGGGTTGAACTAACATAGGTATGGTACACGGAATTGAATTCCTGTTATTGCGCACGCGGTCACGTCGCGCAAAAAAGACCTTGGGTGGCGCTTACTTAACCTAAAAACCACCGTCATCCCGGCGTATGCCGGGATGCCGAATGCCTGACGGTGCGAGTTTCCCGGATGCCATCCATAAGGTCCGTAAACGGTGCATTCGTGAACCCACGGATTCAGGAACGACTCAGGAGTTGACGTAGCCAACGATCTGTCAGACTCTGAACAGATTCATCCGGTTCGCCCCAGTGCCGATTCCGGCTCCGGCGATAGAACTCTACAACTCGTTGCAGCGGAGTGATTTCATGCCAGTACCCTCTCTCAAAGCGAAAGACTATAAATCGGATATCAAGCCCGTGTGGTGTCCCGGTTGTGGCCATTTCGCGGTGTTATCGGCCCTGACCAAGGCCATGGCCCATCTGGGATTGGCCAAGGAAAAGGTGGCCGTGGTATCCGGTATCGGCTGCTCCTCCCGTCTGCCGGCCTATATCGACAGCTATGGTTTTCATGGTATTCACGGCCGGGCGCTGGCGGCAGCCTCCGGTCTCAAGGCGGCACGGCCGGATCTTACCGTGGTGGCGGCCGGTGGTGATGGTGACGGATTTTCCATCGGCGGCAATCATTTTCTGCATGCCTGCCGACGCAACATGGATATGACCTACATCGTGATGGACAATCAGGTGTATGGCATGACCAAGGGGCAGGCTTCCCCCACCACCCGACCCGATTGGGTGAAAAGCAAGATGACACCTCATGGCACCGGGATTCCCAGTTTCAATCCTGCTGCTATTGCCTTGGCCGCAGGGGCCGGGTTCATTGCGCGGGGCTTTTCCGGGGATCCCACGGAGGTGACCCGGATCCTGGTCGAGGCTATTCAGTATCCCGGATTCGCCTTTGTTCAGGTACTCAGCGGCTGTGTGACTTTTCGCCCGGAACAGCGTGACTGGAAGGACCAGGTACACGGCTTTGATCAGCAACTGCCCACTTCAGATCCCATCCTGGCGGCCCAGTTGATACAGGGCGCGGATGAGCTTGCCACCGGTGTGATCTTTGCTTCGAACTATCCGGTCTGGCAACCGGAAAACCGTAAATCCGTGGACCTCGCCGAACTCGAAGAGGAGTTTTGCTTATGACCGATGAAACGATCGAACCTATTGAGACGATTGAGGAATTTCTGGTTCATGCGCTGGAGCTCGAGGAGGCCTCCGGGGATCACTACGACGAGCTGGCGGACAGCATGGAGGTGCATCACAACCTTCAGGTGGCTGAGCTGTTTCGCAAGTTGGCCGGGTACAGCCGGCAGCACGCCAAGGAGGTTCAAGAGCGTACCCAGGGTTTGATACTGCCTAACCTGACTCCATGGGATTTCAAATGGAAATGCCCCTCGTCTCCCGAATCCTTCTGCACTGAAGAAGCCAGCTATCTGATGACTGTGAGTCAGGCCATGGAGATCGCCCTGTTCAATGAGATTCGCGGACGGGATTTTTACCTTATGATTGCCGAGCAGTCACCGGACGAATCGGTGCGTAAACTGGCTGAAGTGATGGCGGAGGAGGAGAATTGGCATGTGGAGATGCTGCGTGACTGGCAGAGCCGGCTGCGAGATGAGCAGCCCATGGAAGATCTGGATCCGCCCAATATGCCTGAGTAACCGCCGTTCGCCGCTGTTTATCCCATCTGGGGTCGCGCAGCGGCGCTGAAGATGGCATCGATACGCCTTATTCTCCAGCTAATTAATAAATACAATCGAAAGTATCTTTCCATTAGTAAATTAATATTGATTAATTAAGTAATTACTAATATTCTTTTGTTCCATGAAGTGAGCAGTAATAACTTTATAAATATCAATTAATCAATACCTTGAGGAATAGACAATGTCCAAAATTGTGAAAATCGCCGCTGCGGCCGCTCTGATCACCGCTTCTGCTTCCGCTTCCGCCTGGTGGGGTACCCCTTGGAACAACGGCTGGAACAATGGCAATGATTTCATGGGTGACAGTTTCGGTGACGGCGACTTCTCTTTCAACATGAGCGGCAACGCTCGTGGCGCCGGTAACGGTTATGGTCGTGGTTACAACAACTACTACAACAATCCTTACTACTATGGCTACGCCCCTTACGGCTATGCCCCCTATGGTGCTCCGGTTGCTCCTTACGGCGCTCCAGCTGCTCCTTATGGCGCTCCCATGGCTCCTCAAGCTCAGGCGCCTGTCGCCCCCGCGAAGTAATTGATCGGATTGCTTCCAGGTCCGACTTAGGGACCTAATAAAAAAGCGGACATTATGTCCGCTTTTTTTTGTCTGTTCGATGGGTGTGACGCCAGGGTGCGGTGAGGGATGATAAGGATTAGTTTGTCGATTGTCATACATTGAACCCGGGCGAGAGAATAATGATACACGGCCTGTGGCATAATAAATACAGAGTAAACAGTATGTTATGTGTATTTGTCTTCGCTGGTGTAATTTTTGCGAAGTAATGATGAATAAGGGTAAGGTGCGTTATGGCCGCTTGCCCGATGATGACCGTTTCATTGGACAATTTTGCGGAGCAGCATGAAACAGATTGGATTATTTTTTGGTACCGATTCCGGCACCACTCGTTTGATCGCGAAGAAGATCGCGAGAAATCTGAAAGGGCGGATCGGAGAAGACCGGGTGGGAAAGCCCCTGAACATCAATCGGGTGACAGTCGATGATCTGTTGTCCTGTTCAGCCCTGATTCTAGGTACCCCGACCTACGGTGAAGGTGTGTTGCCCGGGCTTGCCAGTAAGAATCGGGAGGCGAGTTGGCTGGAGTTCCTTCCCGAGCTCAAGGGTTGTGACTTTTCAGGTAAACGGGTGGCGCTGTTCGGGCTTGGGGACCAGGAGCAGTATCCTGACCATTTTCTCAGTGCCATGATGGACCTGTACGAGTTTTTTTCATCGGCAGGTGCGGATCTGGTTGGGGGTAGTGATACCGAGGGTTTTACCTTCAACAGTTCCCGAGCCGTGGTGGATGGTCGGTTTGTCGGTCTGGCGCTGGATCAGCATTTGCAACATCTGTTGACCGATGAGCGAATCGATCGTTGGTTGGAAGAAGTTACACCGTTATTGCTCTGTGAGTCGTAATTTCAATACTTGATGATTATTTCTGAAATCAGCGTCACTCCTTCCAGGTTACCAATCATTTTCCAATAGCCAGGCAATCGCATCGTCCCCTCCGCAGCTTAAGAGACATGAGATTGACAGGAGCAGGCGCGTGCATGGATCGATCAGAGATTCACAATGACTGGCCTACGGTTCCTGCACTGTGCCTGAAATACCACCCTGAACCTCTATTGGTATGGGTGCCGATACGGTATTACCCGTGACCGTTATGTCCTGTGTATTGCGCAGTTGTATACCGACGGATAAGCCGGTGACGTCATTCCCATTGATAATGTGTCCGGATCGACCCGATGAAACGATACCGATAGTGGTGTCTCGAATGATATTGTCGAAAATACGTGCATTATAGGCGTCATCGTGAACAACCAGCGCCTCGCCGGGGCTGGAACTTGTCGGTCGAAATCCTTCCATGATCACACCGGAAACGACCACTCCTTCGGAGTCCTTGATGTCAACGGCATTTTCTCTGTTGTGATGAAAATATCCACCGCCGATATAGACTCTGGCAGCCGATCCCCGGCTGGCGTCTCCAACTTGCACCGAGTCGCCGCTGACGTCATAGATTTCCGCGTCCAGGATCCATACATCGTCGACCATGACTTTCATGCCATGAAAATCCTGTTCCGGAGCGCTCGGGCTGTTTTCTCCGAAACCATGAATGCTGCCGCCTATCCAGACGCTTTGGGCATTCATTCTGACTGCGCTTGAATGTCCTGAATCGATGCCTGGGCCCGATACCTCGACATCGCGGATGACACAATAGGTGCAGTCGACAACCAGATGCGCACCATCACCCTCGGGAGCGTTCACCTCTCCACCCTGTAGGATTACATAGGTACCGGAGATTGTGAGTTTTTCGAAAGTGGCACCCGATGCATCGATCAGACAGGGTTGCGATGCCGTGCCGGTGCAAGCAAGGGTTTGCATACCCTGTGGTCCGGTGATGATTTGGTCCGCCTCGTATTCACCTCTGACATCAAATCCAAGTTCCCTTGATGGGTCAGGTATACCTCGGTATTGGGTGTCCGGTCCGGAATGTGGAGGCGTCACATTGACTCCGCCCTCAACGAAGAGCACTGGAGGGTTCGGGGCTGGCGCCGCATGCGACAGTGCGGAGAATGAAATGAGCAGAATTCCAGACAAATACGGTTTCATAGGTCCTTTCCTTCCGTGGCGGCACATAGACTAACCACACGAGATATTGCGCCAGGATATCGTGTCGGTATCAGTCGGGAGGATATATTCCGGAATGCACAGATTCCTCTCGAATAAACTCGAGCCGGTGATCGTACAAATCACCCTACTGCACAAACATCTATATGACGTGTTGCTGAATCCTTGACTGTGAGTCGAATATCTGACAAAGCCCTGATAGTTTGCAAGGGATCTTTTCGGTGTTTAGAAAAAAATTGCTCAGATGTTGTTAAAACTGTGAACTTTATCTATTCGGATGAGTAGGCGCGGGCAGCTGATTCCACCAAAATAATATCCGACTTGGGTTTCCGGAGACGCGACCTATTCTGCGAAAAGGGATTCACGAGCACTCTTCAACAGTTCGGAAACCACGGGGTGGGTAACCCTTCGCTCGATGGATATGGCATAAAAGTGTTCCTTTACCTCATCGATTCGTCCGATGGATTTGACCTGAAACTGACGCGCTACTTCGGTTTCGATGGCTGCGGGGGCGATGAAGATGCCTATGCCTTCCTGGCCAAATACCTTCATTAAGGCGCTGTCGTCGAACTCGGCAATCAACTGTGGGTGGATTCGGGTTCGCTCCAACCATTGATCAATTCCCGCACGTAGTTGATTTCCCCTGCTGGGCAGCAGCAGCGGGGCGCCATCGAGGCAGCGGGGAAAAGTCCCCCTCAATTGCCGGCTCAAGCCTTCGGTGGCAAAAAAACCCACTGCACTTTCGCCCAGCTTATGACTGAATCCCCGGGTACTGATCGTAGGTGGAATCGGACGATCGGCCAGTACCAGGTCGAGGCGGTGTACAGTCAGTTCGGCAAGCAAATTGTCGATGCTCGCCTCACGGCAGATCATGTGCAATCGCTCCTTCATCTCCAGGGCCGGTTGCAGGATGCGCTGAGCTATGGATTTGGGCAGTACATCCACCACTCCGACACGGAACTGTTGCGGAGGTCCCGAGGGTATCCGATGGACCGCCTCTTCGAGTTCCCCCCCCAGGGAGAAGATCTCGTCGGCATAACTCAATACCAGGCGGCCCACCTCGGTCAATTCCAAGTTGCGTCCGATCCGGTTGTAAAGCGTCACGCCGAGTTGCTCTTCCAACTGGTTCAGTTGGGCGCTGATGGTCTGTGGTGTCAGATGCAGTCGTCTGCTGGCCCGGGTGACGCCACCCTCCCGTGCAACCGCCCAAAAATAACGCAAGTGCTTGAAATTAATCATAACTCTTCTGTATGTTCGAAAAAAACGAAATATATGACAATTATTATCGAATTTTATTGATCATCAAGAGTGTCTAGCATCGCAACCTGGCATTGACCACTGAGAGGACATTCATCATGAACACGCCCATTTCTGTTTCCGCGAGCCCCAGTCAGGCAGGTGTGGTAGCCACCAACAAGGTGTTGCGTAACACCTATCTGCTGCTCTCCATGACGTTGCTGTTCAGTGCTCTGACGGCCGGTGTTTCTCTGGTTTTGAATCTGCCCCACCCGGGCATAGTGCTGACCCTCGTTGGCTATTTCGGTCTGTTGTTCGCCACAACGAAGTTCCGTGACAGCGCCCTGGGTCTGGCGTTCGTTTTCGCTTTGACCGGTTTCATGGGTTACACCCTGGGACCCATCATCAACTCGTACCTCGCGCTGGCCAACGGGGGGCAGGTGGTCATGAGCGCCATGGGCATGACCGGTGTGATCTTCCTCGGTCTGTCCGGTTACGCCTTGACCTCGCGCAAGGATTTCAGCTTCATGGGCGGTTTACTGATGGTCGGCATCCTGGTGGCCTTCCTGGCCGGTCTGGGTGCGGTGTTCTTCGAAATGCCCGGACTCTCCCTGGCCGTCTCCGCCATGTTCGTGTTGCTGATGGCGGGCCTGATCCTCTATGAGACCAGTAACATCATCCATGGCGGTGAGACCAACTACATCATGGCCACGGTCTCGCTGTATGTCTCCATCTTCAATCTGTTCACCAGTCTGTTGCACCTGCTGGGCTTTATGAACGGGGAAGAGTAACCCCATGGCTGTGTCGGTTCCGGATGCATACGGTTGACGCGAAAGACTGTACGATTTTATCGATTGATGGAAATCATGGCGGTGCCGCCCGATGCTTGCTGATATTCACTATCATGTGTATCACCATCCCGTCATCGCCCAATGTTGCGCGCAGCCGGAGCTTTCCGCTGTGGAACCGGCTCGCGGCCACACCGCTGCGCATGCTCGGTTTTGCCGCACTGATCGGCCTGTCGGTCTGGTTGCTGATGCTGATGTTCTCGACGGCGGCCGATCCACTGTGGATGACAGCGGATCTGGTTTTCGCGCTCCTTCCGACGGGGCTGTTCGGAATCCTGTTGAGCCGCTTGCCGGAGTGGCTGAAGGTGACACCCCTGCGTTACGTTAATTACGGGATCCTGTTCTTCCTGGTATTAACCGTCCAGTTGGTGTTTCACCTGTCCATCCTGTTCGGCGCTCAGCCGGGATGGTCGTACGCCTTGATTTCACTGATGTCCTGGTGGCTGATGTTGAAGCATGTCCGACAGTTTTTCGCCGCCACCTATCAACGAAAGATTGCAATCGAGCAGGTCATTCGCCGGTTTCTGTACTGGGGTGCGGCGGCTACCGCAGGGGGATACCTGGCGCTACTGCTGACTCATTCCGGTAGTCTTATGATCCTTGCGGTGGCCGGGCTGTCCTACCTGCTGCCACTGGCCATACTGATCCTCATTCGCAACGCCAAATCCGACTCGCGTATTCACTAACTCCGCGCTATTCCGTATGATCGGGCCTTTTCATAACCGGCCGCAGATCCGCACGACTATTCTATGAGCGACCCCATCGATCCAAATTTTGAGGGCATCGAACGCGTACCCCTCGACCAGTTCACCGAGAAGGCGTACCTGAACTACTCCATGTACGTGATTCTCGACCGCGCCCTGCCGAATATCGGTGACGGACTCAAACCGGTTCAGCGTCGCATCGTCTATGCGATGTCGGAGCTGGGTCTTAGCGCTGGCGCCAAATTCAAGAAATCGGCGCGCACCGTGGGTGATGTGCTGGGTAAGTTCCATCCCCATGGAGACACCGCCTGTTACGAAGCCATGGTATTGATGGCCCAGAGCTTCTCCTATCGCTATCCGCTCGTCGACGGGCAGGGCAACTGGGGCTCGCCGGATGATCCCAAGTCTTTTGCCGCAATGCGCTATACCGAGTCCCGCCTGACCCCCTATGCGCAGCTGTTGCTGTCCGAGTTGGGGCAGGGCACGGTCGACTGGGTGCCCAACTTCGACGGTACATTGCGCGAACCCTCGATGCTACCGGCCCGGGTACCCAATGTGCTGCTCAATGGCACCTCGGGCATCGCTGTGGGTATGGCTACGGACATTCCGCCGCACAACCTGCGTGAGGTCATCCAGGCCTGCATTCATCTGCTGGAATCTCCCAAGGCGACCCTGGAAGAGCTGATGATGCACATCCATGGCCCGGACTATCCCACGGAGGCGGAGATCATCACCCCCGCCCATGAATTGACCCGGATCTACCAGAGCGGCAACGGATCAGTACGCATGCGTGCCTGTTATGAACGGGAGCAGGGAGATATCATCATCACCGCGCTGCCGCATCAGGTCTCCGGGGCCAAGGTGCTGGAGCAGATCGCAGCCCAGATGCAGGCCAAGAAGCTGCCCATGGTGGAGGATCTGCGGGACGAATCCGACCATGAAAATCCCACCCGCCTGGTGATCGTGCCCCGTTCCAACCGGGTCGACGGGGCGCGCTTGATGTCGCACCTGTTCGCCACCACGGATCTGGAGCGCACCTACCGGGTGAACCTGAATCTGATCGGCATCGACGGTCGGCCCGCGGTCAAGGATCTGCGCACCCTGTTAAAAGAGTGGCTCAGTTTTCGCACTGAAACGGTGCGCCGGCGTCTGCAGTTCCGGCTCAATCAGGTACTGGACCGGTTGCATATCCTCGAAGGCTTGATGATCGCCTACCTCAATATCGACGAGGTGATCGCGATTATTCGCTACGAAGACGATCCCAAGGCGGAGTTGATGCGGCGCTTTTCCCTGAGCGAGACCCAGGCCGAGGCGATTCTCAATCTGCGTCTGCGTAATCTGGCCAAACTGGAGGAGATGAAGATCAAGTCCGAACAGGCCGAGTTGGAGAAAGAGCGAAAATCCCTGGAACTCATCCTGGGATCAGAAAAACGCTTGCGCACCCTGATTCGCAAGGAGCTGCAGGCGGATGCGGACAAGTATGGGGATGCGCGGCGCTCCCCCATCGTCGAGCGACCGGCTGCCGAGGCCCTGGATGAAACCGACCTGGCCCCCAGCGAATCGGTGACTGTTGTGCTCTCGGAGAAGGGCTGGGTAAGGGCGGCCAAGGGTCACGAAATCGACCCGGCGACCCTCAACTACCGGGCCGGAGACGGGTTTCTGGCCGCCGCCCGGCTGCGCAGCAACCAGCAGGTGGTCTTTCTCGATTCCAGCGGTCGCAGCTATTCGTTACAGGCCCACACCCTGCCCTCGGCCCGGGGCCAGGGCGAACCCCTGACCGGTCGTCTCTCGCCGGCGGCCGGTGTCACCTTCTGCGCCGTGCTGGGTGGTGACCCCGGCAGCGAGTACCTGCTCGCCTCGGATGCGGGTTATGGATTCCGGGTCGGGCTGGCGGACATGCTGGCGAAAAACAAATCGGGCAAGGCGCTGCTCTCCCTGCCCAAAGGGGCTCAGGTGCTGCCCCCGGTACCCTGCCAGAACGTCGCCACGGACCGGGTCGTAGCGGTCACCAACGAGGGCCGGATGCTGGTATTCCCGGTTGCGGAATTACCGCAACTTGCACGGGGCAAGGGAAACAAGATCATCAGTATCCCCCCCAAGCGGGTCGCCGATCGGGAGGAATTCATCGCGGCCCTGGCGGTGGTACCCCAAGGGGGCAGCCTGACCGCCCACGCCGGTAAACGCTATATCGTGCTCAAACCCGCGGATCTGGACTCCTACCAGGGAGAAAGGGGACGCCGGGGCGCCAAGCTGCCCCGCGGATTTCAACGGGTGGATCGTGTAGAGGTGGATTGATAATATTATAACGTTATGATTATAAACGAGTATTATGCACTGTGAGCGGGAACTTACAGCACCTGACGGGGGCAATGCCGTGGTCTATGATCACGAACGTGGAGACTTGGCCTTTTCGTCGTTATAATGGATCGTTTATAGTCGAACAACGATGGCTAGGGTCATCGTTGCGATGAACCCGGCGAAAGTGGCGGAATTGGTAGACGCGCTGGATTTAGGTTCCTGTGGGGTAACCCGTGAGAGTTCGAGTCTCTCCTTTCGCACCAATCCTCTGTCGGCCGTAAACGGGCGGACGACAGAACATTCCAGTTTTTATTTGTGATATTTAGTGACAGGACCGACTGTCAGGAGAAGAACCATGCAAGTTTCGGTGGAAACGGGAGAAGGGCTGCAGCGGCGAATGACCGTTGAGTTGCCTGCTGAGCAGATCGATGCGGAAGTGACCAAGCGCCTCAAACAGATCGGTCGTACCGCAAGATTGGATGGCTTTCGTCCCGGTAAGGTGCCCATGAAACTGCTGCGCCGCAATTATGGCGGACAGGTGCTTCAGGAGGTCTACGGTCAGCTGATTGAAACCAGTTATCAACAGGCTATCCAGCAGGAGAATCTGAAACCGGCCGGCATGCCCAAGATCGAACCCGCCAATTCCGGGGATGAGGGGCGTTTCAGCTATATTGCAACCGTTGAAGTCATGCCGGAAATCGCTCTGGCTAAATTGGAAGGCGAAGTCAAGCGTCCGATTGCCGAGATTACCGACGAAGATCTGGACGAGATGCTGCTCAAGTTACGCAAACAACGGGCAACCTGGAACAGTGTCGATCGCGCCGCGCAGGATGGCGATCAGGTCAAAATCAGTTTTAAAGGCCTGATCGATGGCGAGGCGTTCGAAGGCGGAAGTGCCGAAAACGTGGATCTGGTGCTCGGTTCCGGCCGAATGATCGAAGGCTTCGAATCCGGTCTGATCGGCATGCTGAAAACCGACAAACGCAGCATCGACCTGAAATTCCCTGAGGATTACCGGGTGGAAGAACTGGCGGGTAAGCCGGTAACGTTCGAGGTGGAGGTCAGTGAGGTTACCGAGCAGGTTCTGCCGGAGGTTGATGATGCCTTTGCCAAGGAGTTTGGTGCGGAAGAGGGCGTTGACAAGCTCAAATCCGATATTCGTGAGAATATGCAGCGGGAACTCGAGCAGCGGATCCAGGCCCGGGTGAAACAGCAGGCGATGGACCTGATCGTCGAACAGCACGAGATCGATATTCCCACGGCATTGGTGGACGAGGAGATCGAAGCCCTGCGCAAACAGGCCCGCCAGCAACTGGGACAGGGTGCCGGGACCTTTGAGCTGCCCCGTGATATGTTTGAAGAGCAGGCGAAACGACGGGTCACCCTTGGATTGGTAATTGGTGAAATCGTTAAACAGAATGACCTGCAGGTCGATAACGATAGAGTACGCAAGAAGATTGAAGAGTATGCCGCCAGTTACGAAAAACCGGAAGAGGTGGTCAACTACTACTACAGCAACGAGCAGCAACTGGCGGCAGTGGGCAATGTGGTGCTGGAGGATCAAGTGGTCGACTGGGTGTTGGATCAGGTCAACGTCGTTGATGAGACCAGCAGTTTTGCCGCATTAACCGAACAAGGCTAACCCAAGGAACCTTGAACTATGATTGATACAGTCTCTGGACTGCCGGATGCGAAGAATCTCGGATTGGTCCCGATCGTAATTGAACAGACCGCCCGCGGGGAGCGTTCATTTGACATCTACTCCCGCCTGCTCAAGGAACGGGTGATTTTTCTCGTCGGACCGGTCGAGGATCACATGGCCAACCTGGTGGTGGCTCAGTTGCTGTTCCTGGAATCGGAGAATCCGGACAAGGATATCCACCTCTACATCAATTCACCCGGAGGCGCGGTGACTGCCGGTATGTCGATCTATGACACCATGCAGTTTATCAAACCGGATGTCAGCACCATGTGCATTGGTCAGGCGGCGAGCATGGGCGCGTTGCTGTTGACCGGTGGCGCAAAAGGCAAGCGCTACTGCCTGCCGAACTCCCGTATGATGATCCATCAGCCGTTGGGGGGATTTCAGGGCCAGGCCACGGATATCGAGATTCATGCCAAAGAGATTCTTTTGTTGCGTGAACGACTCAATACCATCTTGGCGGAACATACCGGGCAGAGTCTGGAGAAGATCGCCGTCGATACCGAACGCGACAACTTCATGGGTGGCCAGGCGGCCGTAGAGTATGGCCTGATCGATTCCGTTCTCGCTTCTCGGGTTGGGATCGAGACGAAATAACCCGCTGTGTCGGGTGGTTTTGGCGTGACGGCAGGGGCCTGTACTCAGATCAGGTTTTTGTCAGTCTATCCTTGCCATCCCGATGCAGATGGATATGATTGAACTAGAAGCAGATTAAATTCGGCTTGTAAGGAGTGAACTATGGGCAGTGACAAGAGCGGAAAAGGCGACGACGGCAAGCTGTTGTATTGCTCCTTTTGCGGCAAAAGCCAGCACGAGGTGCGCAAGCTGATCGCCGGTCCCTCCGTCTTCATCTGCGATGAGTGCGTTGAACTCTGCAACGACATTATCCGGGAGGAAATGCAGGAGCCCGGTGAGGAGAGCATCAACAAGCTGCCCAAGCCGCACGAGATAAAAAAGACCCTGGATCAGTACGTTATCGGGCAACAACGGGCCAAGAAGGTACTCTCTGTCGCGGTCTATAACCACTATAAGCGGCTCGATGCCATCGGCAAGGAAAATGAGGTCGAACTGGCCAAATCGAACATCCTGCTGATCGGCCCCACCGGTTCGGGTAAGACCCTGTTGGCCGAAACCTTGGCCAGGATGCTGAATGTGCCGTTCACCATTGCCGACGCGACCACCCTGACCGAGGCGGGGTATGTCGGTGAGGACGTGGAAAACATCATTCAGAAGCTTCTGCAGAAGTGTGATTACGATGTGGAGAAGGCCCAGACCGGTATCGTCTACATCGACGAAATCGACAAGATCTCCCGCAAGTCCGACAATCCTTCGATCACCCGCGACGTTTCGGGTGAAGGTGTGCAGCAGGCGCTGCTGAAACTGATCGAGGGCACCGTGGCTTCGGTGCCGCCCCAGGGGGGACGCAAACATCCCCAGCAGGAGTTCCTGCAGGTCAACACCTCGAACATCCTGTTCATCGTCGGCGGTGCTTTCGCCGGGTTGGAGAAGGTCATCAAGGATCGCTCCGAAAAGGGCGGCATCGGCTTCTCCGCGGAGGTCAAGAGCAAGGATGATTCCCGTTCCGTGGGTGACATTATCGTCGATGTCGAGCCGGAGGATCTGATCAAATACGGGCTGATTCCGGAGTTCGTCGGCCGCCTGCCGGTGGTTGCCACCTTGCAGGAGCTGGATGAGGACTCCCTGGTCCAGATCCTCACCGAGCCGAAAAACGCCCTCACCAAGCAGTACTCCCGGCTTTTCGAAATGGAAGGCTGTGAGCTCGAAATCCGTGAGGATGCCCTGCGGGCGATTGCGCGCAAGGCGATGGCACGGAAAACCGGCGCCCGGGGACTTCGCACCATTCTAGAGCAGGTTCTGCTGGATACCATGTACGACCTGCCGTCTATGGATGAAGTCGCCAAGGTGGTTGTGGACGAAGGCGTTATCGCGGGAGAGTCCGAGCCTCTGATGATCTATGAGAACAGCGACAAGCAGATCGCTGCATCTGATTGATATTCAAGCTAAACTTTCGTTTTTCTACATCGTCAGCTCGGGTATTTACCCGAGCTGTTTTCGTTTATCGCCAAGCACTCGATTCTGCTTGACCCCTCTCTACCCCTGATCTCTGTGGCTATTGCATCAGAAACCTGAAGCGATAGTCAGGCATGATTATTGTATGTCAGTATTCGGTAGAGAACCGCGTAGTGTAACCTGTTGATCTGTGAGAACGGGATGTCAAACGGGTGACACTGTGATGGGCTGTTTGCGTCAAATTGTCGGTTCCTGATCGCTTGCTTTTTCATGATTGACGTTATCGATAGACTTGAAACATTGGGTGACAGGCCATATATGTAATCTATTGATCAACGACACTCGCGGATCGCAAGGGATAAGGCGCCCTGAGTTTAGGGGGCGCACGCCAATTGGCTGCACCGTCCCGCACAATCGTTTCTTAGTACCGACGCGGTCTCATCATCGATAGAAGTTATTACCGGGCAGAGACACTGCTCAACGAGGATATTTAGAATGGGTCAAGAACACACAGAAACCAGTTCGATCAGAGATCAGAGTAATGTGGTTCCGGTCTTGCCATTGCGTGATGTGGTGGTCTATCCGCATATGGTGATTCCCCTGTTCGTCGGTCGCGATAAATCCATCCAGGCCCTGGATGCGGCGATGCAGAGCAACAAGCAGATTCTCCTGGCGGCGCAAAAGAGCGCGGATGTGGATGATCCGGATGTGAGTGATATGTACGCCATCGGCACCCTGGCGAATATCCTGCAGCTGCTGAAACTGCCCGACGGCACCGTCAAGGTGCTCGTGGAGGGTGGGGAACGGGCCCGTATCATCGAATTCATTGACACCGATGAGTATTTCACGGCACGTCTCGAAAGTCTGACAGACAACCTCGATCTGGCCGGTCGCGAAACCGAGGTGCTGATGCGCTCCGCAACCAACCTGTTCGATCAGTATGTCAAGCTGAACAAGAAGGTCCCTCCGGAAGTGCTCACTTCATTGTCGAGTATCGATGATCCCAGTCGCCTGGCCGATACCATCGCGGCACACATGTCCCTCAAGCTGGAAGAGAAACAGCATGTGCTGGAGATGCCCAATGTCCGTGAGCGTCTCGAACACCTGATGGGCTTGATGGAAGGCGAGAATGACATTCTGCAAATGGAGAAACGGATTCGCGGCCGGGTCAAACGCCAGATGGAGAAGAACCAGCGCGAGTACTATCTCAATGAGCAGATGAAGGCGATCCAGAAAGAGTTGGGTGAGATGGATGATGCACCGAACGAAATCGAGGATCTGACCAAAAAAATAGAAACGGTCGGCATGACCAAAGAGGCCAAGGACAAGGCCAACAACGAACTGAACAAACTCAAGTTGATGTCCCCCATGTCGGCGGAAGCCACGGTGGTGCGCAACTACATCGATACCCTGGTGGGGTTGCCCTGGAAAAAGCGCACCAAGATCCGCAACGACATTGGTGGTGCCAATCAGGTGCTGGACGAAGATCACTACGGTCTGGAGAAGGTCAAGGAACGTATCCTGGAATACCTTGCGGTACAACAGCGGGTGCGCAAACTCAAGGGGCCTATTCTCTGCCTGGTCGGCCCCCCTGGCGTGGGCAAGACCTCATTGGGTCAGTCCATCGCACGTGCCACCAATCGTAAGTTCACCCGCATGGCCCTGGGCGGGGTCCGCGACGAGGCGGAGATCCGAGGCCATCGCCGAACCTATATCGGTGCGCTGCCGGGCAAGATCATCAATAACCTGAGCAAGGTGAAAACCCGTAATCCGCTGTTCCTGCTCGATGAGATCGACAAGATGGCGATGGATTTTCGCGGTGATCCTGCTTCGGCACTGTTGGAGGTATTGGACCCTGAACAGAACCATACCTTCAACGATCATTACCTCGAGGTAGACTTCGATCTCTCCGAGGTGATGTTTGTCGCCACCGCGAATACCCTGAATATTCCTCCGGCCCTGCTGGATCGTATGGAGGTGATCCGTCTTTCGGGCTACACCGAAGACGAAAAGGTGAATATCGCCCAGCGCTACCTGGTGCCGAAGCAGATGGAGAACAACGGCCTGAAGCCCGAGGAGCTGATCATTCGCGAGGAAGCGATACGCGACATTGTGCGCTATTACACCCGGGAGGCCGGAGTGCGCAATCTGGAGCGTGAGATCGCCAAAATCTGCCGCAAGGTGGTGAAAGAGATCCTGTTGAAGAAGACCACCAACAAGGTGACCCTCACCGCCAAACGGTTGGAGGACTACCTGGGCGTGCGGCGCTTCCGCTACGGCCGGGCCGATGAACACGATCAGGTCGGTCAGGTTACGGGTCTGGCCTGGACCGAGGTGGGCGGTGAGTTGCTGCGAATCGAGGCGGCGCTGATGCCCGGCAAGGGCCGTTTGAGCCATACCGGACAGCTCGGCGAGGTGATGCAGGAGTCGATTCAGGCGGCCATGACCGTGGTCAGAAGCCGTGCGGATTCGTTGGCCCTGGAAGAGGATTTTTATCAGAAATTCGACGCGCACATCCATGTGCCGGAGGGTGCGACGCCAAAAGACGGCCCGAGCGCGGGTGTGGGTATGTGCACCTGTCTGGTGTCCGCGTTGACCAAGATCCCGGTTCGTGCGGATGTGGCGATGACCGGTGAGATCACCCTGCGCGGTGAGGTATTGCCGATTGGCGGCCTGAAAGAGAAGTTGTTGGCAGCCCACCGGGGAGGTATCGCTACCGTCATCATACCGGAAGAAAACGAGCGGGATCTGGTGGATATTCCGAAGAATATCAAACAGAATCTCGACATCCGCCCGGTTCGCTGGATCGATGAGGTATTGCAGATCGCGTTAACCGAGATGCCGCAACCGAAGGAGGGTGCGAAGGCCGTATCCACCGCGCCACGCAAATCGGGCAAAAAGCGTCCTGCTGATGACAATAAGAAATCCGGCGTGCATTGATTTCATCGTAAGTCGATGAATTGTCAGCAGTGAGTCCCATCATTCGCGATGAATAGACAGGTGTGCGAACGATGGGTTCTCGGCTTTCCGGATGCTGGGTAATCGAAACGCTTTTCAATCAACTGCGAATGTCATTCGTGTGACGAACTCCGCGACCTGGAGTTTATGACGATTGTTTGCATAATTCTGGCGGATTTTGCAGGCCCTGTGCACGGTACGTTGCTTGACAGGGTGTATGGCAGTCGGTATAAATTCTGGCGTTTCGGGCCCCGAGTGGGCCATAACACACAAATTATCTGGGGGGGTTGTGACCCGCCCGAACCACAACAGGGGAATTTGATTAATGAATAAGGCCGAACTAATTGAGGCAATGGCGGAATCCGCGGACATTTCCAAAGCCGCAGCCGCGCGGGCGCTTGATGGAATGGTGAATGCAGTCACGGAAGTGATGAAGGCGGGAGACACGCTTTCTCTGGTAGGATTTGGCACTTTTTCCGTGAAAGAGCGCGCTGCCCGTGAAGGTCGCAATCCTCAGACCGGCGAAACCATCAAAATCAAGGCTTCCAAAATCCCGTCATTTAAAGCTGGTAAAGCTTTGAAGGATGCAATAAACTAGCGCGCCTTCCGGGGTGCTTAGCTCAGCTGGGAGAGCATCGCCCTTACAAGGCGAGGGTCGCAGGTTCGATCCCTGCAGCACCCACCAAATGGAGCGGTAGTTCAGTTGGTTAGAATACCGGCCTGTCACGCCGGGGGTCGCGGGTTCGAGTCCCGTCCGCTCCGCCAATTGCACAAAAACGGGGTATCTGATCAGATACCCCGTTTTTGTTTGTACAGCCGTCTGCCAAATTAGGAACGAATCTGCGTCATGCTTCAGGTTATCAGAGATAAAGCTCAGGGCTGGATCGCTTGGGCGATCGTCATCCTTATCACGATTCCTTTCGCACTCTGGGGTATCCAGTCCTATCTGGGTATCGGATCGGAACCCCTGGCGGCCAAAGTCAATGGTGCCGAGATCACCGAGCGTAACCTGGACAGTCAGTTTCAGCGTTTTCGTCAGCAGCTGCGTGAACAGCTGGGTGCCGCTTACAGGCCTGAACTGTTTGATGATACCCGTCTGCGCACCCAGGTGTTGGAGCGGATGATTGACGAAGAAGTCCTGAAGCAGGCCGCTCAAAAGATGGGTCTGCGGGCAGGTCGGCCCCTGGTACAGGCGGCGATTCTCGGGATGCCCGCCTTTCAGAAGGACGGACATTTCGACCAGGAGACCTATGAACGGGCAGTCAGATTGCAAGGATTCAGCACCGCCGGTTTCGAGGAGCGGATCCGCAACGTTCTGGTATCCGAGCAGTTGTCACAGGCGGTAAGCGCCGGAACCTTCGTGACGCAACATGAGTTGGAGCAGCATGCACGCCTGCAGAACCAGACCCGGGAAGTCTCCTATTTCGTGATTCCCGCATCCGACTTCAGGGTTGATGGCGAACTGAGCGACGAGGAGATTCAGAACTATTACACGGGTCACCAGGAAGACTACCGGGCTGCCGAAAAGGTGAAGCTCGAATACATCCTTCTGGATGCCGAGGCGGCAGGCGCGACGGTGGAGGTCACCGATGAGCTGCTGCATGGCTACTACGATACGCATCTGGATCAATTCGGTATTCCGGAGGAGCGGCGTGCCAGTCACATCCTCCTGACCCTGGCCCAGGATGCGGACCCGGCCGATGAGCAGGCGACCCTGGAGAAGCTCCAGACCATCAAAGCGCGTCTCGATCAGGGTGAGTCCTTCGCGGACCTGGCCAAGGAGTATTCACAGGATCCGGGTACAGCCGCCGAGGGTGGGGATCTGGGTTACTTTGGCAAAGGTACCATTGACATGGATCCCGCCTTCGAAGCCGCGGTGTTCAGTCTGCAGGAGGGGCAGGTGAGCGATCCGGTGCGCAGCAGCTTCGGTTACCACCTGATCAAACTGACCGGGATCAAACCCGGCTCGGTCAAATCTTTCGACGAGGCCCGCGCGGATGTGGAAAAGGGGTATCGCAAATCGGAGGGTGAGCGCCGTTATTTTGAAATGGCCGAGGAATTGGCGAACTTGAGCTATGAGCAGCCCAATTCTCTGGACACGGCCGCGGATACCCTGGGACTGACCATTCAGCAAAGCGACTGGCTGACCCGTGAGGAACCGGCAACGGGTGACCTGACCAATCCGAAGGTGCTCAACGCCGCATTCAGTGAGGATGTGCTCAAGGAACAGCATAACAGTGATCTGATCGAACTGGACGGCACTCGGTCCATCGTGGTTCGGGTGATTGATCATCGGGAGTCGGCGATACAGCCCCTGGACGAGGTTCGGGACCAGGTCATTGAAACCCTGCGCACTCAAAAGGCGGAACAACAGGCGCAAGCCGAGGCGCAGAAGCGCCTGGCGGAAATTAGCTCCGGTACCCCCCTGCCACAGGTGGCCGGCAACTACCCGGTTACGGGGCCGTCGACGGTGACCCGCAGTGATCGGAGTCTGCCACCCGCATTGAACAGTGCCCTGTTCCGTGCCGCAAAACCTCAAGAGAGCTCATCCACACCCGGTACGGTGAGTCTGCCGCAAGGCGATCAGGCGGTCTATGTTTTGTCCAAGGTAACCGAAGGCAGTCTGGATGCGGAAAAGGACAAGAATCTGGAAAACAACATCCAGCGAATGATGGCGCGCAGTGATTACGATCGAGTGGTCGCGGATCTGAAAGCCCGGGCGGATATTGAAATCCTGCTGAAACAGGGCAAAGAATAAAGACTTTAAGTTACTAGTTTTGAGTGTTGAGTTTTAAGTTGATGAGTTCGCTGTGCTCACGATTTTTTTAAATAGATTGTGAGCGTAGCGAACTCATTAACTTAAAACTAAAAACTAATAACTCAAAACTTCACCAAGATCAGGCCATGCCCAAAATGTGGTACCCAGAGTCCACATAGACGATGTCACCCGTGATGCCCGAGGCCAGATCGGAACAGAGGAAGGCGGTGGTGTTGCCCACCTCTTCGATGGTCACATTACGGCGCAACGGGTTCTTTTTCTCGGCGTCGTCCAGCATTCCCTTGAAATTCTTGATGCCCGAGGCGGCCAGGGTGCGGATGGGACCGGCGGATACTCCGTTGACCCGGATACCCTCGGGGCCCAGCGCTTCCGCCATGTAGCGGACATTCGCCTCCAGACTCGCCTTGGCCACGCCCATGACATTGTAGTTGGGTACGGTGCGCACGGCCCCCAGATAGGACATGGTGACCAACGCCGCATTGCGACCCTGCATCAGGGATCGTCCCGCCTTGGCCAGGGCCGCGAAGCTGTAGGCGCTGATATCGTGGGCGAGGGCAAAGCCTTCCCGGGTGAGGTGGTCGAGATAGTTGCCTTCCAGATGGTCCCGGGGGGCGAAACCCACCGCGTGTACGATGCCGTCCAGGTAACCCCACTGTTTTTCCAGGGTCTCGAACAGTTGCGCGATCTGCTCATCGCTGGTGACATCAAGGGGGGCGATCAGGCTGGCGGAGAATTTCTCCGCCGCATCTTCAACACGGCTTTTCAGTTTTTCGGTCTGATAGGTCAGGGCCAGTTCCGCTCCTTCCCGATGCATGGCTTGGGCGACACCCCAGGCGATGGAGCGATTGCTGGCGATACCGACAATGAGAATACGTTTGTTTTGTAGAAAGCCCATGTAAGATACCTGTTGTTGTGATGCGTGTCTGGGACACGAACCGATTCTTAATCGATGAATTGCGTAACTTACCGGAATTTTCCAAAACCGGAAAGCGCGGTTTGGCGCGTCATCCATTGGGATCCCCATGGGGTGAATCACTTTCACCGTCCTGAAATGCAGTTTAGACTTGCACACTTTGAGACGCGTTTCCCACACCGGTCGCGGTAATCCGCGTAAGGCGTGAATGGATGCGGGGGATACGCAACGCATTGGGCTGCCGGAACCCAGGAGTTGAACCATGCAGCGACGTCTTAACGGTCGGGATATTCTCTATTTCGGCGGATTGATAGCGATTCTCGTAACCATCGTTCTGGCCATGTATATGGTGGATCGCCAATGGCAGAAAATGGCCCAGCTCGAACAGTTGCTGCGCGAGCAGTCCCAGGACATCCGCGAGATTCGCGGGGGGCTTCGCGACATGAACCTGCGTATCGATCAGGGGGTGAAGCTGTCCGATACCTCCGAGGCAGCGGTGGATGCGGGGGTGCCCGCCGCGTTTCAGCGGGCTTTCGCGGCCACCCAACGGGAGGACTATGCCGTGGGGGACTGGCTGGTGGAGGCTTTCGGCACCAATCTGAAATCCCTGACCCCGTTCATCTCGGAAGACGCCTATGCCTCGAATGTTCAGGAGTTTGTACTCGAGAGTCTGTTGACTCGCAATCCCGACACCCTGGCGTGGGAGGGCTTGCTGGCCCGCGAATGGGAGGTTAGTGAAGACGGTCTGACCTTTGTCTTTAAACTCCGCGACGGGCTGCAGTTTTCCGACGGCCAGCCGCTCACCGCCGAGGATGTGGCCTTTACCTTTCGTTTTATCATGACCCCGGAGATTCAGGCGCCCCGGGAACGCGCCTACTATTCGAAGATCGCTTCGGTCGAAGCCCTCGATCCGCTGACCGTCAAATTTCAGTTTGCCGAACCCTATTTCAATGCCCTGGCACTTGCCGGTGGCATGGCGGTGATGCCCAGGCATTTTTACGAGCCCTACCTCAAGCAACCCAACAGCTACAACCAGTCGAAAGGATTGCTGCTGGGTTCCGGCCCCTATCGGTTGGAGGATCCCAAACACTGGTCGCCGGATAAGGGCGGGGTGGAACTGCATCGTAATCCCCGTTATTGGGGACCGATCCAACCCGCCTATGAGCGTCTGATCTGGCGGATCATCGAGAACGACAGTGCCCGTCTGACCACCTTCCGCAACGGCGACATCGACACCTACACCTCGCGACCCCGGGAGTACCGGGAGCTGGCCGAGGACCCGGATCTGACGAAAAAGGCCGAGCACTGGGAGTACATGAGTCCGGTCGCCGGATATTACTACATCGGCTGGAATCAGCGCAGGGTGGACACCCCGACCCGGTTCGCGGATGTCCGGGTACGTCAGGCCATGACCCTGCTGATCGACCGGCAGCGTATTGTGGACGAGATCTACCTGGGCTATGGGGAGGTCGCCGTGAGCCCCTTCAATTTCAACAGCAAGCAGCATAATTCCAGTCTCGAACCTCGTTCCTACAACCCGCCCCATGCGATGGAACTGCTGCAGGAGGCGGGGTATGTGGACCGCAACGGTGACGGTATTCTCGAGGATCTCGAGGGCCGCCCCTTCGAGTTCGAACTGGTCTATTTTCAGGCCAATGAGGATACCGGCCGCATGGTGCTGCTCATCAAGGATCTGCTGGCCCGTGCGGGGATTCTCCTGAAACCCAAACCCACCGAGTGGTCGGTGATGCTCGACCTGACCAAAAAGCGGGATTTCGACGCCATGACCCTGGGCTGGACCAGTGGTCTGGAGACCGATCTCTACCAGATCTTTCACAGCAGCCAGATCGCGGACGGGGGGAATAATTTCACCGACTACCGCAATCCGGAACTGGATCGCCTGATCGACGAGGCGCGGGCCACGGTGGACGAGGATAAGCGTATGCCGTTATGGCAGGCGGCGGAGCGCTTACTCTACGAGGATCAACCCTATACCTTCCTGATGCGCCGCAAGAGCCTGGTGTTCATCGATCGGCGTATCCACAATGTGGTAGCGACCAAGGTGGGCCTGAATCTGGGAACCCTGCCGATCGAGACCTATGTGCCCGAAGCGGAACAACGCTACACCCAGTAATCCATGCTGACCTATCTGATCCGACGCCTGCTGCTGATGCTGCCCACCCTGCTGGGCATCACCCTGGTGGTATTCGTGGTAATGGCCTCGTCGCCGGGGGGGATCAGCGCCCAGAGTCTGGTGGAGGGGCAGAATCTCGACCCGGAGGCGAAGAAGGAGATCGAGGCTTACTACAATCGGCTCTACGGCCTGGACGATCCCGCCTATCTGCAGTACCTGCGCTGGCTCAACAATGTCTCGCCCATCGGTTTTACCTTTGATGAAGAGAATCGTCTGAGCGGCTTTTCCTTTAGCAAGGGGTCCGATTTCGGACGCAGTTTTCGCTACGGCCGTCCGGTCACCGATCTGCTCGAGGAGCGGGTGCCGATCACTGTGTTGCTGAATGTGCTGAGCATCCCGGTGGTCTATCTGCTGGCCCTGCTGATCGGGGTTCGGGCTGCGGTGGAGCGGGGACGCTCCTTCGATGTGAGCAGCGGCATCGTGATGCTGGGACTCTGGTCGGTACCGACCATGTTGGCGGGGGTGTTGATGATCGGTTTTTTTGCCAACCAGCAGTATTGGCAATGGTTTCCCACCGCGGGTTTGAGCGAACGGCAGATGCTCGACGAGGTGTTCATGCCCCACTGGTCCAGCCTCTGGGATCTGGGGATCCTGTTGCTGTGTGTGGTGCTGATGGTGAGCCTGTTCAGCCTCATCGGTCGACTCGGCCGACGCTGGGTGCGGAGCGGCTTTCTGGCCCTGTGCTGGGGGGCGTTAGGGGTGGCGATGGTTCAGGCCCTGCCCGAATTCGGTCGCTCGACCTTGATCTGGGGGTTACTGCCGTTGAGCTTCGCGTTGTTGGCCGGATGGCTGGCAAGCACCGACTACCGGTTGTTACGACAATTGGGATTTGTTTCCACAGGGATTCTGATCGGAGTACTGATCGCGGTGTCCCTGATGACCGGCGCCTGGCTGCGGGGTTTCCTGGTGGATCGTCTCTGGCATCTGGTGCTGCCGGTTCTTTGTCTTTCCTACGGTGGGTTTGCCGGACTGGCTAAACTGACCCGGACCTCGGTTCTGGAGAACCTGCTTTCCGATTATGCACGGACCGCCCGGGCAAAGGGTCTTTCTGAATCGGCGGTACTCTGGCGGCATGTCTTCCGCAACAGTCTGTTGCCGCTGATCACCGTGGCCGCGAGCCTGTTGCCCAGCCTGTTAGCGGGTTCGGTGATTGTGGAGAGCATCTTCAGCATCGAGGGCATGGGCAAGCTGGCGGTGGAGGCGGTGCAGACCCGGGACCGGGAACTGGTCTTGTCCATCACCCTGATCGGTGGCCTGCTGACTCTGCTGGGCTACCTGCTGGCCGATCTTCTCTATGCCCTGGCGGATCCAAGGATCAGCTATGAGTAACGGGGTGAATCAAGGACAGAGCTACTGGCGACGTATCCTGGGGCAGACCTTCCTGCGCTGGGGTGCGCGGTTGGGTTTGGCTTGGGTGGCGGTGTTGGCGCTGGTGGGAGTTTTTGCCCCCTTTCTCGCAAGCAGTTTTCCTTTGCTGTTGAGTCAGGACGGAGTCCTGTCCAGCCCGGTATTGGAACACCTGCAACCCGTGGATGTCCTGTTCCTGGTGGGTTTCTTCGCCCTGTTGCTGCTGCTGCCCTGGCGGTTCCGTCTGGGGCGTAAACTGCTGCTGTTTCTGCTGATCCTGGGGGTGGGCGCCCTGGTCACGTATAGCACCCTGTCTCCCCCCAAACTGGTGATCTATGAACAGTATCGGCAGGCCCAGGCACGGGGGGACTACGACTGGGTGATTCACGCACCCATACCCTATTCACCCAAGGACTATCAACGGGATCGGGGGGATACCGGTCTGGAAGCCCCCCTGTCCCAGGCGCGGCGGATCCATTGGTTCGGTACCGAACAGAACGGGGCCGATGTGCTCAGCCGTATGATCCATGCCTCGCGGATCGCCTTGGGTATCGGTTTCGTCGCTACCGGCATCGCCATGGTGATCGGAGTGATCATCGGCGGACTCATGGGTTATTTCTCCGGGGTGGTGGATATCCTGGGGATGCGCCTGGTGGAGATCTTCGAGGCGGTTCCGACCCTGTTTCTGCTGCTTACCTTTGTGGCGTTTTTCGGCCGCAGTCTGTACATCATGATGGTGATTATCGGTATCACCAGCTGGCCGGGATTCGCCCGCTATGTGCGGGCGGAATTCCTGCGCCTGCGCAAGCAGGATTTTGTCCAGGCCGCCGAGGCGGCGGGGTTGCCCCTGGGTTCGATCCTGTTCCGTCACATGTTGCCGAACGGTATGGGGCCGGTGCTGGTGGCGGCCAGTTTCGGTGTTGCCTCGGCGATTCTGGCCGAGGCGACCCTCAGTTTTCTGGGGCTGGGTCTGGTGGACGATCCCTCCTGGGGCGAGATGCTCAACCAGGCCGTCAAGTCCTCCCGCTTCAACTGGTGGATGGCCGCCTTTCCCGGCGGGGCGATCTTTTTCACGGTGTTTGCCTATAACCTGATCGGTGAGTCCCTGCGCGATGCCATCGATCCCTACCTGAGTAAATCGAACTGATGTTATTGGCGGTGAAACAGTTGCAGACCTGGTTCCGTCACCGGGATCGGCCGATCCGCGCGGTGGACGGGGTCAGTTTCGAGATCGAACGGGGCGAGACCTTCTGCCTGGTAGGCGAGTCGGGTAGTGGCAAGTCGATCACCGCTCTGTCGATCATGCGCCTGCTGCCCGGCTACTCGGTGGAGCGGTTTGCGGGGGAGATCCTGTTTCAGACGGCCGATGAGACGCCCCGGGATCTGCTTGCCCTGGATGAATCGGCTATGCGCCAGATACGGGGCGGGCGGATCGCAATGATCTTTCAGGAGCCTATGAGTTCCCTCAACCCGGTGTTTACCATCGGTGAGCAGATCCTGGAGGCGGTACGGCTGCATTTTCCGCGGCTCTCCGGGGGTGAGGCCTGGGAGCGGGTCATGCAGGCCCTGCGGGACGTCCAGCTGCCCGACCCCGAGATCCGGGTGCACAGCTATCCCCACCAACTGTCAGGGGGGCAGCGTCAGCGGGTGATGATCGCCATGGCCATGGCCTGTGAACCCGATCTGTTGATTGCCGATGAGCCGACCACCGCCCTGGATGTGACGGTACAGCGGGAGATCCTGCGCCTGATGCAGGCGCTGCAACAACGTACCGGTATGGCAATCCTGTTCATCACCCACGACTTCGGCGTAGTCTCGGAGATTGCCGACCGGGTTGGTGTCATGCAGCGCGGCAAGCTGGTGGAGAGCGGTCCCACCCAACAGATCATACAGCGTCCCGAGCATCCCTATACACAACAGTTGATCGCGGCGCTGCCGGAAAATCTCGCCCGTCACGAACACCACCAGGTCCACCGGGGGGCGGCTCAGCCTCTGATTCGCTTGTCCCGGATGAGGATCCATTTTCCGGTTCGCAAGGGACTGTTCCGCAAGGTGGTGGATCAGGTGCGGGCGGTCGACGGGGTGGATCTGGAAATCCCCCGGGGCGAGATCCTGGCCCTGGTCGGGGAGTCCGGCAGCGGTAAGACCACCCTGGGTCGGGGTATCCTCAGGCTCACCGAACCGACCGCCGGGGAGGTGGCTTTCGACGACACCGATATTACCCGACTGAATCGTTCGGAACTGCGGCGTTTCCGGCGCAACATGCAGATCATCTTTCAGGATCCCATCGCGTCTCTGAATCCCCGTCTGAGTATCGCCGCGATCCTTACGGAACCGATGAAGGTACACGGCATCGGTGCGAACCGGGAGGAGCGCATGGAGATCGCCCGGGATCTGCTGCGGCAGGTTCAGATGGACGAGGAGAGCCTGTGGCGCTATCCCCACGAGTTTTCCGGTGGCCAGAGACAGCGTATCGGTATCGCCCGGGCTCTGACTTTGGATCCCGCTTTTATCGTCTGCGACGAGATTACCAGCGCCCTGGATGTCTCGGTCCAGGCCGAGATTCTCAAGATGCTGCTGGATTTGCGGCGCCAGCGGGGGCTAACACTGCTGTTCATCACCCACAACATCGGCGTGGTGGAGTACGTCAGTGACCGGACCGCCGTGATGTATCAGGGGCGGATCGTGGAACAGGGGCTTACGGACGATATTGTCAACCGCCCGCAACACGCCTATACCCAGAAACTCATCGCTGCGGTACCCCGAGTGAATTTGTCTTAATCCGCCTTTCCGAGTTTGCCGAGTTCGGTTTGGTCAAAGCATGTTTTTTTGGGTATCCTGCGGCTTGTATGAGATTCACCATCCAGACCAAGCTGTTCCTCAGCCATTTCGCGGCCATCATCCTGGTCTCAGGGAGTGTCGGCAGCTATTTCTATCACAGTGCGGCGGATAGTCTGATGGAGGCCTTGCGATCGCGCCTCAGGAACAGCGCCGCACTGATCAGTCAGGGTTTTTCCGGCCGGGATCTGGATGGGATACGGACCGCCGCCGATATGAAAATGGCGAGTTACACGGAGAAGGTCGCCGTATTGCGTGACTATGTCAAGGCGAACCCGGATATCGCCTTCATCTACGTTATGCGCAAGGTGGGGGATGGGGTGGAGTTTGTCCTCGATTCCGACATTCAGGATCCCGCCGAGCCCGGCGAACCCTATACCCCGAATCTGCCCAAACTCATGGAGGGCTTTTTGCGCCCTTCGGTTGATCGCAATATCACCAGCGATCGATGGGGCTATTTCCTGTCCGGGTACTCTCCCCTGGAACAGGGAAAGGACGACTATCTGATCGGTATCGACATGCGGGCCGACGAGGTGCAGAAGAAGTTCGAACAGATCCGCCTGGCTGGGATGCTATCACTGGCCCTGTCGGTGATCCTGGCGATGATCTTCAGTCGCCTGCTTTCGCAGAACATGACCCGGCGCATCACCGAGCTGGCAACCCGATTTGCTCAAGTGGCCCCGGTTGGAAACCAGTACAACGAGGCCGGCAGTGGTGACGAGCTGGATCAACTGGCGACGGCATTCTCCCAGATGTCTCAGCGTCTTGAGGTCGAGAAACAACAGGTTGATCTCAGTCAAAATGCTTTGCGCAAGGCTCACGATGAGTTGGAAGACCGGGTCGAAGCGCGCACCATGGAGTTGGTTCAGGCCAACGAAAAGCTGTTACAGGAGATCGTTGAACGCAAGCATGTGGAGCGCATGCTCGAGGAAACCTCCCGCATCGACTACCTGACCGGGGTGCTCAATCGCCGCGCCATGAGCAAACGCCTCGAACAGATGATCGCTCAGACCGAACGCTGGGGGCACGGCTTTTGCCTGATACTCACCGACATCGATCACTTCAAGCAGGTCAATGATCGCTATGGTCATGATGTGGGAGACAAGGTTCTGAAACACACCGTGGATCAGCTGCATAAACACATCCGTGAGGCGGATGAACTGGCGCGTTGGGGTGGCGAGGAGTTCCTTCTGCTCTCCCCCGAGACCCAGTTGAATGAGGCCACCTCATTGGCCGCGCGTCTGTGCCGGGATCTGGCCGAGACCGAGTTTGACGTCGATGGTCAGCATCTGCATGTCACCGCCAGTTTTGGTGTCACCCTGTATCGTCCCGGAGAGCCCCTGGATACCTGTCTCAAACGTGCCGACGATGCCCTCTATACCGCCAAGGACCAGGGGCGCAACCAGGTGGTGGTCGCTAACGCCTGACAAGGGCCTGTCCTTTAAAATCTTATTGATAGGGGCTACAAGCATGCCTTGCTCTGCGTTGCGACTCTTGACAAGAGGGCGAGCAATGCCGGCACCCCAAGGGCACTTCCTGCGGGGCGCGAGTCACGCCTTAATCAAGGGCCTGCTTAAAGCCCTGAACAGGACATACTTAGTCACCGGGTTAATAATTATGAGACACTACACTCAAACAGGATCGGAATCAGTACATTGTCGATAGATTGGCAGACCATCCACGCCGCGGTATGGCGGCCCCGAAAGGGATACCTGCGGGGGATCACCCATGTGGATCCCATCTCGCTGGATCAACTGGTTGGGGTCGATGATCAGAAGCGGCAACTGGTGCGTAATACCGAACGTTTCCTCAGCGGATCCGGCGCCAACAACGCCTTGCTGTGGGGATCCCGCGGCACGGGCAAGTCATCCCTGGTCAAGGGGATTCTCAATGCCTACAAGGCGCGGGGACTGCGACTGATTCAGATCGACCGGAATGACCTGGTCGAACTGCCGGAGATCGTCGACGAGATCCGTACCCTTGCACAGCATTTCATCGTGTTTTGCGACGACATGACCTTCGAGCAGGGTGATGCCTCCTACCGTGCCTTGAAGAGTGTGTTGGATGGGTCCATCGAGGCGCCTCCATCCAACGTACTGATCTACGCCACCTCGAACCGGCGCCATCTGCTGCCGGAAACCATGGCGGAAAACCAGGAAGCGGCGCTGGTTGGGCGGGACCTGCATCTGGGCGATACCATCGAGGAGAAGCTGGCTCTGTCCGATCGATTCGGACTCTGGCTCTCCTTCTATCCCGTCAACTGGGAGGCCTATCTCGCTTTGATCGATCACTATTTCGCCGGTTACAGCGGTGATCGGGAGGCCCTGCACACCGCGGCGAAACAGTTCGCCATGGCCCGGGGTGGCACCAAGAGTGGCCGGGCCGCCCTGCAGTTTTATAAAACCTACGCCGAACAGGAGCCATAACCCATGCGCTGTCATGAAGTGGATTACGAGATACTTGGAGCGGAGATGCAACTGGTCGAGGTGGAACTTGATCCGGGTGAAACCGTGATCGCGGAAGCCGGAGCCATGACCTACATGGAAGAGGGGATCGTATTCGAGACTAAGATGGGGGATGGGTCCGATCCTGACCAGGGCCTGATGGGCAAACTGTTCTCCGCCGGTAAACGCATGTTCACCGGTGAGTCGATCTTCACCACCCACTTCACCAACCAGGGGCTCGGTAAGCAACGGGTCTCTTTCTCCGCGCCCTATCCCGGAAACATCGTGGCGCTCAACATGGCCCAGCTGGGAGAAAAGATCACCTGTCAGAAGGATGCCTTTCTGTGTGCCGCACTGGGAACCAAGGTGGATATCGCCTTCAATCGCCGTCTCGGTAGCGGCCTGTTCGGTGGGGAGGGATTCATCCTGCAGGTTCTTGAGGGGGATGGTATGGCGTTCATCCAGGCCGGTGGAACGATCGTGGAGAAGAAGCTCACGGGCCAGACGCTAAGGGTCGATACCGGCTGTCTGGTGGGTTTCACCGAGGGTATCGAGTATGACATCCAACGCGCCGGCAATCTGAAATCCATGGTGTTCGGCGGGGAAGGTCTGTTTCTCGCTACCCTGCGGGGAGAGGGCACCGTGTGGCTGCAAAGCCTGCCGTTCAGTCGCATGGCGGATCGGATTCTCGCCAATGCCCCCTCCGCCGGTGGCAGTGACAAGGGGGAGGGATCCGTACTGGGTGGCCTGGGGCGGATGTTTGATGGGGATTGACAGCTTAGCGCTATGCTGATTTCAGCATAGAGGAGACACTAAAACTCCACCCCTTGCTCGGCCTTGATCCCCTGATCGAAGGCATGCTTCAGGGGTTGCATCTCGGTCACGGTATCCGCTGCGTCGATCAGGGTCTGGGATGCGCCCCGGCCGGTCAGCACGAGATGCATCCACGCCGGCTTTTCGTCGCGGATGAAATCGGCGATCTCATCCCCGCTCAACCAGCCGTAGTCACAACAGTAGAGAATTTCATCCAGCACCACCAGGTCATAGTCTTCGGATCGAATTTTCTTCTGGCAAAACGCCCAGATTTCACGGCTGGTTTTTCGGTCCTGTTCCGGATTCTGGGTATCCCAGGTAAAACCGTCTCCCATGGCATGCCATTCGATCTGATCGAAACGGGTGGCGGATTGTTGCTCGCCGGTCTTCCACTTCCCCTTGATGAACTGCACCACCAGCACCTTCATGCCCCATCCGGCGGCACGAAACACCATACCGAAGGCACTGGAGGATTTGCCCTTGCCCTCACCGGTCAATATCAGGGTGATGCCGTGGCGGTCCTTGCGCGCCTTCATGAGCCGGCATCCAGTAGTGGGTGATCCAAGACAGATACCCGGTTGAGGGTGATGTGGTGGGTTGTTGTCTTGTGTGTGTTTGCGTTATTCATCTGTTGTAGGGTGTTTCGCTCAGTTACATAGTCGACTTTCGCCGCCAGGGGCAACGAGGTCAACCTCAATTTTGTGAGGGAAGAATACCGGTATCACTCGAATGGTGCTTGATTAAGGTGATGCTCTGGATTTTCGTCATTCCGGCGTATGCCGGAATCCATAACCTTCTGGATTATGCTTCGTTCCATCCAGGCTACGCCGATGGCACTTAACGGATGAAAATTGAACCGCAAATTTACGCAAATAGACTCAGTAAGCCCATCAAGCATATGTTCATTTGCGGCGGAGTAAAAATGTGGCGTGTCCTGATACCGTTGGCTGAAGCGCCAACGGTATCAGGTTTTGCAGACGGCTAAAGCGGAATAATGCCCATGGTTAGCAGGTGAACAGCCGGTCGATAGCGTCCAATCCTTCCTGGACCACTCCTTCCAGATCATCGGGATCGTCATCATGCTCATAGGCCAGCATGGAATAGGTGGCCAGTGATTTCAGCGCCAGGGCGATTTTTTCAACATCGGGCAGATTCAGTTCTGCTCCGTCTCTCAACGAACACTCGTTACTCATCAGATGACACCTCGTTTTAGTAGGGACGCCAGCAGCGATACTCCTTCAGGTGGGTTGGAAGTGTCAAAAAAACCGATCAACTTCTTGACGTGGGTCAATAATCACAAGGAATTCATGATTACGCACAGGAGATTTGTCAATGCATATCCGGTGGTTTTTGGTCTAATAAAGTGCCATTCGGCTCAGATTTAGAGTGTTTGTTCGGTGACGTCCACGTAGAGATTCAGGCTCTGACCCGGTCTCAGATAGGCATCATCCAGGGTGTTCCAGCGTTTCAGATCATTGACCGAAACCTTGAAACGCTCGGCGATACGGGACAGGGAATCCCCGGCCTTGACCTTGTAGCGCAACTGGCTTTGGATCGAAGAAGGCTGCAGATCGACTCTGGAAAGCTTACCCTTTGCGGAGGATGGGTTTACCCAGATTACGAGCTTATGGCCGGTTTTCAAGGGATCACCGGGGGCCATGCCGTTCCATGCCGCCAGCTTTTTATAGCTGACCTTATAGGCACGGGCGATGGTCCACAGACTGTCGCCCGGTTTCACCCGGTAGTGAACCTTCTGGCCTTTGCGCTGACGATTCTGGATGGCTTGTTTGCGCTGGTTCTGGGTCAGGGCATACTGATCCAGACGCTTGCTGGCGACCGGTATTAACAGGTGGCGGCCGGCGCGTATTCGATTGTTACTGAGTTTGTTGACATCCCGAAGCAGCTCGGTGGTCGTGCCAAAGCGCCGGGCGATGGTGCTGAGCGCGTCACCGGACTTGATCTTGTAACGGGTCCAGGAGAGCCGTTTTTCCGGGGGCAGCTCGGCAAGTTTTTCCCTGAAACGGGCCTCCTGCGCAATCGGCAGGGTTAAATAGTGAGGGCCGTCCGGATCGGTTGCCCAGCGATTGAAACCCGCATTCAACAGATACAATTCGTCAAGGGAGATGTCCGCCATCTCCGCTGCCAGGGCCAGGTCGAGTTGGGATTGGATGTCCACCCGGGTGAAGTAGGGTTGGTCGGGAATCTCGAGCAGATCGATGCCCAGCTGCTCCGCATCCTTGAAGATACGCGCGAGGGCCAGCAATCGGGGTACATAGGCGCTGGTTTCATCCGGCAGATCCAGTGACCAGAAATCCTCCGGTTTCGCCTTTTTACGGTTGCGTGCGATGGCTTTGCGAACCGTGCCGGCGCCGGAGTTGTAGGCCGCCAGGGCCAGTTCCCAATCACCGTCAAACTGCCGGCTCAGGGAGACCAGATAGTCCAGGGCCGCTTGGGTTGAGGTTACCGCGTCTCGACGCCCGTCATACCACCAGTTCTGCTTCAGCCCGAACTGACGTCCGGTGCCCGGAATGAACTGCCACATACCCGCGGCCCGGCCGGGTGAGTAGGCGAAGGGACGGAAGGCGCTTTCGATGGCGGGCAGCAGGGCGATTTCCGTGGGCATGTCACGCTTGGCGATTTCATCGAGTATGAAATACAGGAACGGGGCAGCCCTTTCCTGGATGCGTTCCAGGTATTGCGGATGCTTGCGGTACCAGTCGAACTCACGGCTGATGCGGTTATTATCCGGGATTGAGAGGCTGTAGGCCTGGGTCATCCGTTCCCAGAGACCCTCGGGCAAGGGCTCATCCAGTGAAGTAATGACCGCTTGTAATGCGTTTGCGACCTCGGGCAATGCTTGATGGGTCATCTGGGAGGAGGGCAGCACCGGTTGAATCTGCAAGGTCTCGGTGGGCAATTGCGCAAACTTGGCATCGTCCCACAGCTCAGCCTTCTCCGCGGTAGGGAGCGACTGACAGGCAGCCAGCAGACAGGTGAACAGCAGATTCATGATCAGCAGGAGCTGTTTTTTGATCGGTAACTGTTTGTTAAAACTTGCAAATGACATACTGAAATTGTGAGGAAAATGGTAACAGAGCCGTGTATGATTTCCATATTGAATACTCCCTTTGAACGACGACACCTGAGTAATCTGTGAACTGGGTTGGCCCTGAGTGTGTACGGATTCCGAAAATCTGCTCAAACAGACAGCCGCAACGAGCAAACCGTGACACTGTTTCCTGCAAAATTCCAAGATCGCACGAAATCATGCTCGCGAGGTCCCATATCATATCCGGAACCGGTTCCGACATGTTTCAGGGCGATAACCGCACAGATTACCTGACACTTGTGTCGGTAGCAAAGCCGATAGCTTGACCGATGAAGCACAATAAACCGCGGAAAATGGAATCCTGCCGACAAAATCAACTCAAACAATGGTTTGAGAATGACCTGGGGAAGAGTCTGGCGGACTTGGAGGCGGGTTGCTTTGAACCCTACATCAATGCCATGTTCGGATACCATGTGGTTCAGTTCGGTCAGTTGCGAACCGGGGAGAACCTGTTGCAGAGGTGTCCCGCCCGCAACCATCTGGTAATGGGCCTGGATCGGCCGCCGGAGGGTTCGCACATCGTCGCCGATGGCACCCGTCTGCCTTTCCCGGGGGACAGTGTGGATGGTGTACTGCTCCCGCACACCCTGGACTTTTCCACGGATCCCCATCAACTGTTACGGGAGGTGGAACGGGTTCTGATTCCCGAAGGTAAGGTGCTGATCAGTGGATTTAATCCCTGGAGCCAGTGGGGTGCCTGGCGACTGATCCGTTTGCGTTCCCCAGCTGCGCCCTGGTGCGGGCATTTTTTCAGCAGCGGCCGGGTCACGGACTGGCTGGCGCTGCTTGGATTTGATCTGCTGGAGCTTCGCTATCTCCATTATCGGCCGCCCCTGAAGGGGCTGGGTGTGATGCAGAAACTGCAGTTCATGGAACGACTGGGAGAGCGGGTCTACCCGAAGCTGGGTGGGGTGTATATCATACATGCGGTAAAACGTGTCGCGACCCTGACACCCATTCGGCCCAAATGGAAGGTGAAAAAACGTGTCCTGCCCACGGCCGCCGAGCCCACCATCAGAAACGGAATCAAATGACCCGACTCGTAGAACTCTTCAGTGACGGCGCCTGCAAAGGCAATCCCGGCCCGGGTGGCTGGGGTGTGGTACTGCGCTATGCGCAACATGAGAAACAACTCTATGGTGGGGAACCCGACACCACCAACAACCGCATGGAACTCATGGCGGTGATCCAGGGATTGCAACAGCTCAAGCGATCCAGTCAGGTGCGGGTGACAACGGATTCCCAATACGTGAAAAACGGCATCACCCAGTGGATCCACAACTGGAAGCGAAACGGTTGGAAAACCGCCGCCAAACAGGCGGTTAAGAATGCCGACCTGTGGCGCCTGCTGGACCGGGAGGTGGCCAGGCATCAGGTTGAGTGGCACTGGGTCAAGGGTCACGCGGGGCATGCCGAGAACGAGCGGGCGGACCGGCTGGCCAACCGGGGTATCGAGGAGATGAACGGTTGATGCGGCAGATCGTGCTGGATACGGAAACCACCGGCCTGGAACCGGAGCAGGGACACCGGATCATCGAAATCGGTTGTGTCGAACTGGTCGACCGGCGGCTGACCGGCAACAATTTTCATCAGTATCTGCAACCGGAACGGGAGATCGACGCCGCTGCGATCGAGGTGCATGGCATCACCAACGAATTTCTCGCCGACAAACCCAAGTTCGTCGACGTCATCGACGATTTCGTCGACTATGTGAGGGGGGCGGAACTGATCATTCACAATGCCCCCTTCGATGTGGGATTCCTCGATCACGAGCTCAAACGGATGCACAGCCCGATTAGGGTTGATGCACTGTGCGCGGTCACCGATACCCTGGTGATGGCCAAGAAGATGCACCCCGGGCAACGCAACAGCCTGGATGCGCTGTGCAAACGCTACGATATCGACAACTCCCACCGGGAACTGCACGGCGCCTTGCTGGACGCGGAGATTCTGGCGGATGTCTACCTGAGGATGACCGGTGGGCAGACCGCGCTGTCCCTGGATGATACGGTGGTCACCGGGGCGGGGGGGGATTCATCGGTGGATACGATCCGGCGTCTGGCCGCCGGGCGCGCACCGCTCAAGGTGGTCTACGCCAATGAGCAGGAACTTGAAGCCCATGCCCGGCAACTCGGTGAGATGGGCGAGGCCTGTGTCTGGTTGCGCGGCCAGTAGCATCTGGATCCCGGCATTCGCTGGGATGACGATGGCTTTAGGTATACCTGATTACCCTCTTTACATGGCAGTTTTGAGTGTTGAGTTTTTAGTTTTGAGTGGATGAGTTCGCTACGCTCACAGGTTTTTTTATGCCCCCTCTCCCTGGTCCTCTACCGCGAAGGAAGGGGTCGCAAAAGGCGGAAACAATGAACCGGTTATTCAGCCTCGTGACTGGGAGGACCTGGCGTTGTCGCCCCCTTGAATCATCTGGTAGAGCCTGGGGATGTCCAATAACTGGACATGTTTGCGCTCCACATGCAGCAATTGCTCGTCCTGAAAACGGGTGAACAACCGGCTCACGGTCTCTACGGCCAGACCCAGGTAGTTGCCGATCTCATGGCGCGACATACTGAGGAAGAAGTCGCTGGCCGAGAACCCCCGTTGTTTGAAACGTTCCGAGAAGCTCAGCAGAAAGGTAGCCAGCCGCTCTTCGGCGCTCTTTTTGCCCAGCAAGGTCAGCATCTCGGTATCCTGACCGATTTCACGACTGAGCAGTCGGTACATCTGGTGTTGCAGACTGGGCATGAGGGAGCTGAGTGATTCGAGCTGGGAGAAGGGGATTTCGCAGACCGCTGTGGTCTCGAGGGCAATGGCCGAGCAGGTGTGATGGTCGTCCTGGATTGCGTCGAGCCCGATCAGCTCTCCGGGCAGATGGAAGCCGAGTACCTGTTCACCCCCGTCTTCATTCGGGGTGTAGGTCTTCACCGATCCACTGGTGATCACTCGCAGGCTGAGAAACCGGTCGCCGCCCCGAAACAGGTGATCACCGCGATGGTAGGGTCTTCCACGCTTGATGATGCTGTCGAGACGTTCCACATCGTCCGGAGTCAGTCCCATGGGCAGACAAAGCGTGGAGAGGCTGCAGTCTTTGCATGCAACCTTGATGTTTTCGAAAGAGACAACTCTTCTGTTAGTCAAGTAAATGCTCCAGCATAACGGGTAAATGCCTGCCAAGGGCGCGGCACACCTGCCAAACAACCACATCCTGGGGGGCTCCCGCGGACGCACCTGCAGGGAACCTTGTTTGATGCTTCTCAGTAATCTGATCCAGACGCGTCGATTCTGTCCCTGTCACACTGAAGGCGTACCAATTCATCGGATCTATTCTTCCAGAAATTCTTTACAAGGATCAAGTCGTTTCGCTATTTTTTTCGTTCCTCTTGAGGGGGGTGGTGGATTCTGGCCGGGGTAATTGGCGACCCGGAGGACTGGTGTCACCGATTTTGGGTGGAGTATCCCATTTGTGGGGGGGCAGGTGACCGTTGTGCTTTCTGCAAGGTTCTGAAGTGACGCGGCAGGATGAGACAAGGCAAAAAAAAAGCCGGCAACAAAGCCGGCTTTTTCCGTCGGAATCGACTTGATTTACTGGGCAGGAGCCGGAGCTGGAGCCGCAGGAGCAGCCGGGGCTGGATAGCCGTAAGGTGCGCCATAACCGCCGTAGGGTGCGCCATAACCGTAGGGAGCGCCATAGCCATAGGGAGCGCCGTACCCGTAGGGGCCATAGCCGTAGTAGTCACGGTAGTAGTTGTTGCCGCGACCGTAGCCGGAACCTCTTCCGCTACCGCTCATACCAAAGCTGAAATCACCGGAGCCGTCACCCCAGCCATCGCCCCAGCCGTCATTGTTCCAGCCACGGTTTCCGTTGCCCCAACCCGGACCCCACCAGGCGGAGGCGCTGGTGGAAACGGCGATGAGTGCGGCGACACTCAGAACTTTAGCAAATTTCTTCATGCTTTCTTCCTCTCAAAGATGGTTTCAATAACGACGTGATTTCTGAAACAACATATCCCGTTTGTCAGTATTAGGATGATGGAGACGTTTACCACGTCCAGGAATCAGTCGCCAAAGGACAAGGGGTTGTTCTTTCCAGTTAGTTGTTATTTGCGTGGCACGCTCAATCGATTATAGACCTTGGGTTCCCAGATTCAACCATGTATTCAACTGGGTCGGCCGCTCCGAGACGCCCTTCGAGATTGAGAGCGCGGGGCTTATCTGTTACTGTTTACTCCCGTCCATATTCCCATTTCCCGGCACTCTAACCTGGCAGCAGATCTCCATGACCAGATTCATTTTTATTACGGGCGGCGTTGTCTCATCCCTGGGCAAAGGCATTGCATCGGCATCTCTCGCGGCACTTCTCGAGGCCCGCGGCCTGAACGTCACAATGATCAAGCTGGATCCTTACATCAATGTGGATCCGGGCACCATGAGCCCTTTCCAGCACGGGGAGGTTTTCGTCACCGAGGATGGGGCTGAAACGGACCTGGACCTGGGGCACTATGAGCGGTATATCCGCAGCACCATGGGCCGCAACAACAATTTCACCACCGGACAGATCTACGAAAGCGTGATCCGCAAGGAGCGCCGGGGGGATTACCTCGGTGGCACCGTTCAGGTGATTCCCCATATCACAAACCAGATCAAGGAGAGTGTTCTGCTGGGCGCCGCCGACAAGGATATCTGCCTGGTTGAAATCGGCGGAACCGTGGGTGATATCGAGTCCTTGCCATTTCTCGAGGCCATCCGTCAGATGGGGGTGGAGATGGGGCCGCAACGGACCATGTACATGCATCTGACCCTGGTGCCGTATATCAAGGCGTCCGGGGAGATCAAAACCAAGCCCACCCAGCACTCGGTCAAGGAGCTGCGTTCGATCGGCATACAGCCCGACATCCTGGTGTGCCGCTCCGAGCAACCCCTGCCGGAAGGCGAACGCCAGAAGATCGCCCTGTTCACGAATGTTCCGGAGAAGGCGGTTATCTCCGCCGTGGATGCCGACTCCATCTACCGCATCCCGGTATTGCTGCATGCTCAGGAGATGGATGAACTGGTGAATCAGCGCTTCAATCTCGACCTTCCTCCCGCGGATCTGTCCGAATGGCAGGCCTTCCTCGATGGATTGGACAATCTTCAGGGCGAGGTACAGATCGCGATGGTGGGCAAATATGTCCATCTCACCGAGGCCTACAAGTCCCTTTCCGAGGCGCTGGTCCATGCCGGTGTGCGTACCGGCAATAAGGTGGTGATTCACTATGTGGATTCCGAGCAGATCGAAAAGAGCGGGATCGCAATCCTGGATGGGATGGATGCCATACTGGTGCCGGGCGGATTCGGCAACCGGGGCGTGGAAGGCAAGATCGCTGCCGTGCAGTATGCCCGTGAAAAGCGCATTCCCTACCTGGGCATCTGCCTCGGGATGCAGGTGGCGGTGATCGAGTTTGCCCGCCATGTGGCCAATCTGGAGGGGGCGCACAGCACGGAATTCGACCGCTCCTCACCGAATCCGGTGATCGGTCTGATCACCGAATGGTTGAACGCGGATGGCAAGGTGGAAACCCGCAGTGAACACTCCGACATGGGCGGCACCATGCGTCTGGGTGGTCAACAGTGTCGTCTGCAGCCGAACAGTCTCACCTATCAGCTGTATGGCGAGGATGTGATTGTTGAACGGCATCGTCACCGCTACGAATTCAATAACAGCTACCTGGATGATATCGTCACCGCGGGTATGAAGGTCGCGGGCCGTTCCGTGGACGGTCGTCTGGTAGAGATCGTGGAGATCCCGGACCATCCCTGGTTTGTCGCCTGTCAGTTTCATCCGGAGTTCACTTCGACGCCCCGTTACGGGCATCCCCTGTTTTCCGGATTCATCGAGGCCGCGAAACAACATCGGGACTCCCGGGCATGAAACTCTGCACATTCGAGGCGGGGCTCGATCAGCCCCTGTTCCTGATCGCCGGGCCCTGTGTGATCGAGAGTGAACAACTCGCCCTCGATACGGCGGGTGAGTTGCAGGCGCTTTGCGAGGGGCTGGGCATACCCTTTATATATAAATCCTCCTTCGACAAGGCCAACCGCTCCTCGGTGGAGAGTTATCGGGGACCCGGTATGGAGCAGGGACTCAGGATTCTCGAAAAGGTCCGTTCCGAGATCGGCGTGCCGGTGTTGACCGATGTCCATGAAGACACGCCCATGGATGAAGTGGCGTCCTGCGTGGATGTCCTGCAAACCCCGGCATTCCTGTGTCGGCAGACCAATTTCATCCAGAAAGTGGCCCGCCAGGGTCTGCCTGTGAACATCAAAAAGGGCCAGTTTCTGGCACCCTGGGACATGACCCATGTGGTGGAGAAGGCACGCCTGACCGGCAATTCGCAGATCATGGTGTGCGAACGTGGTGTATCATTCGGTTATAACAATCTGGTGTCGGATATGCGCTCCCTGGCGATCATGCGGCAAACCGGCTGCCCGGTGGTCTATGATGCGACCCATTCGGTCCAACTGCCCGGAGGGCAGGGCAAGTGCTCCGGCGGTCAACGGGAGTTCGTTCCGGTGTTGGCCCGTGCCGCGGTGGCGGCCGGGGTTTCGGGATTGTTCATGGAGACCCATCCGCAGCCGGAGCAGGCGCTGAGTGACGGTCCCAATGCCTGGCCGTTACCGCAGATGCGGGCACTGTTAGAGACCCTGGTAGAGATGGATAGACTGGTGAAAGGCCGAGGCCTGATCGAGGCGGAGTTGAACGATCGGTAGAACGACATGGAACCGATTTCAGCCAGCCTGGCCCGCTGAAGACCCGGGCAGGCGCATCTAAGGCCTGCGGCAAGGTTATTTAAAACTACAGAATAATACGGAGTTACTATGTCCGAAATCGTTGATATTCGTGCACGGGAGATTCTCGATTCAAGAGGAAATCCCACCATTGAAGCCGATGTGATCACCGCGGAAGGCGCGATTGGCCGGGCGCTGGTGCCCTCCGGTGCGTCCACCGGATCCCGGGAAGCCCTGGAGCTGCGGGATGGAGACAAGGACCGCTACCGTGGAAAAGGGGTGTTGAAGGCGGTCTCCCATGTCAATGGTCCTATTCGGGACGCACTCAAGGGCATGGATGTCACGGATCAGAAGGCGATCGATCAATGCATGATCGACCTGGATGGCACCGAAAACAAGGCCAAGCTGGGCGCGAATGCCATCCTGGGTGTCTCCCTGGCGGCGGCACATGCCACGGCTCAGGAGCAGGCTCTGCCTCTGTATCGTTCACTCTCGGCCGGGCCCTATCGTTTACCGGTACCGATGATGAACATCATCAACGGCGGGGTGCATGCGGATAACAGTGTCGATCTTCAGGAGTTCATGATCCTCCCCGTGGGCGCCGGCTCGATCCGCGAGGCGGTGCGTTATGGGGCGGAAGTCTTTCATGCCCTGCAGAGTGTCCTGAAGGGACGGGGTATGGCCACCGCGGTGGGCGATGAAGGCGGGTTCGCGCCGAATCTGCCCTCCAATGAGGCGGCTATCGAGGTGATTCTCGAGGCGATCGGCAAAGCGGGCTTTAGCGCGGGTAAGGACATCTATCTGGGTCTGGATGCCGCCAGTTCCGAATTCTACAGGGACGGGGTCTACGATCTGGCCTCCGAGGGTCGTAAGTTCAGTGCCGAGGCGTTCGCCGACTATCTCGCGGGCTGGGTGGATCAGTACCCGATCATCAGTATCGAAGATGCGATGGACGAGAGCGACTGGGCGGGTTGGAAACTGCTGACTGAGAAACTCGGCAAACGGGTTCAGCTGGTCGGCGACGACCTGTTCGTAACCGATACCAAGATCCTGAAACGGGGTATCGACGAGCATGTGGCGAACTCGATTCTCATCAAGGTGAATCAGATCGGCACCCTCACGGAGACCCTGGATGCCATCGAGATGGCCAAAGACGCCGGTTACACCTCGGTGATCTCACACCGCTCCGGAGAAACCGAAGATACGACCATCGCCGATCTGGTGGTCGCCACGGCCACCGGGCAGATCAAGACCGGCTCTCTGTCCCGTTCCGACCGGGTGGCCAAGTACAACCAACTGATGCGCATCGAGGACCAATTGGGTGACGAGGCGGTCTTCGCGGGTAAGGATGCCTTCCCGGTTTCGATTACCTGATTCGCGACGTTCATCCTGACAGGGAAAAGGGTTGGGAGCGGCTACTGCAATGCGTATTGTGATTGTTCTGCTCCTGTTGTTGCTGGTGTTTCTGCAATATCGCCTCTGGGTAGGTGAAGGCAGCCTGGCCGAGGTCAACAATCTACGGGTTGAGATCGAGGCGCTGCAACAGGAACTGGTCGGACTGCGTAAACGCAACCGCGCACTGCAGGCGGAAGTTGAGGATTTGCGCAGCGGCAAGGCAGCCATCGAGGAGCGTGCCCGCAGTGAACTGGGGATGATCAAAGAGGGGGAGACCTTCTATCAGGTTGTTACCCCGGATGAGGACAAACCATGACCTTTACTGCCGAAAGCCGCCACTGGGCAGTGGTCCCCGCCGCCGGTGTCGGTCGACGCATGGGCGGCGATATTCCGAAACAGTATCGCGTCCTGGCCGACCGGCGTGTCATCGATCATAGCCTGGCACGCCTGTTGCGCCACCCCCTGATCAATACCGTCTATGTGGCCCTGTCCGCGGAAGATCCCCTTTGGGATACCTGTGAACATGCCCGGGATCCCCGGGTCGTGCGGGTGACCGGTGGCGAGGAACGGTGTCATTCCGTCCTCAATGCCGTGCGCGCGCTGACCGAGCGGGCGGCGCCCGACGACTGGGTGTTGGTCCACGATGCGGCGCGGCCCTGTCTCGCAGAAGCGGACCTCGATCGATTGATCGAACGTCTTGCAAATCACCCGGTGGGTGGATTGTTGGGAATACCCGTGACCGATACCATCAAGGAGATTGACACCCTTGGCCAGGTGATCGCTACCCGGCCCCGGGATCGGTTGTGGCGTGCCTTTACACCGCAGATGTTTCGCCTGGGCCTGTTAATCGAGGCCCTGGAACGGGTGGTGGCCTCGGGTGGTCAGGTGACCGACGAGGCCGGTGCGCTGGAGGCGATGGGCTATCAGCCGCTGATGGTTGAAGGCTCTGCCGGGAATATCAAAATCACCCGGCCGGAAGACCTGGCGCTGGCGGAGTTTTATCTTTAACCGGAACCCACGGGGTTTAACCGATCTTCAGCAATTCCCGCATTTCCCGTATCTGATCCTTGGCATTATCCAGGATCTGGATCGAGTGGCGGGGTGTGAGCTTCCCAAGCGCGAGTTTGTGAAATGCAGGCACCAGGTCGAGTCGCGGCAACCGGCTCATCATCGGGGTGCCAATGTAGGCGTGCAGTTGTGCAACCACCACCAGATCCACGTAGTCGGGATCCTCGCTGATATCCTCCATCCAGTCCTCCGCATGCAAGGCGGCTTGGACAAAATACCCGGGAAACTCCCACTTCCTCAAGACCATGGCGCCCACCTCGGCCTTGAGATTTTTCACTACCCGGTCGAGCAGATCCGGGTTATTCGCCAGTTCCGGTTTGCTGCGTGCGTTGCCAAGAATCGCCAGGGCGCCGATATCGTGCAGCAACCCGCACAACAGAGCCTGATCTGGGGTCAGTCCTGGGGTGACGTTGGCCAGTTCATGGCAAATGGGCGCGACATAACTGACATGCTTCCAGAGTTTAAGCATGCGCTGTTTCAGAACCTGAGAACGGCTGTGGAACAGCTTACTTAAGGCGAAGCTGATCACCAGGTTATGGGTCACCGAGCGACCCAGCCGGGTGACCGCATCCGGCAGGTTGTCGATCTGTTTTTTCCCCCGATAGGCCGCGCTGTTGACCACATTGATGATCTTCGCGGCCACGGTGGGATCCGCTTGCAGCACCCGGGCGATGTCCTCGCTGTCGGTATTGCTGTCCTGGATCACCTTGGCGATGCGGATGGTGATGTCCGGCATACTGGGCAGTTCCAGGGTATCGGTCCTGATCGCTTCCTGAAACTCCCAGAACAGCTCATCTTCCGGTCCCTCGGGGTGATCCGGCTTGACGGTTCTGTTTGAGCGGTTTTGCGTCGCCGACGGGAGGCGGCGTATCGCACTGTGCAGTTCCCGCGGGATGCTCAGCACCGCCACGGCCGAGGCGCAGCTCACATCCGCATGATGGGGGTTGGCTTCGTTCAGTGGCAGCCGGTTGAGGCGGCTGCCCGCCTCATAAGAGACCTGTTTGCCCTCGGGGGTGGTGACGTTGACATGCCCATCCAGGAGATAGAGGACCTGGTCATCGGTCTCTCCCTGGGCAACAATCCGGGTGCCGGCATTGTGGTGTTCGATGTGGGTCTCGGTCATGACGAACTCGAGCACCCGCCTGGGCAGGTTTCTCAACAGCTCGATTTCTTTGATGCGTTTATTCGTAACGGCACTGACTTGTTGAATCATGTGGTGTTGTTTTCCTGACGCACATGGATCGGATAATCCTGTCTGTCCAGTGGTTCCGGGATCGAACTGCGAAACAATCCTGTGTCCTCTGAACGCTCCACTGAGCGACCTGATGTCTTTGCAGCGCGTTGAGTCCGTCCTGATACAATACGGATGCCTGCATCAGGAATTAGCGACCTGGCAGGGTGACTCTTTAACCCTCGTGAGGAAAAGCATGCGTATTGGACAAGGTTATGACGCCCATCGATTTGCCCCCGGTGCCCGTCTGGTACTGGGGGGCGTTGAGATTCCCCATGACCAGGGATTGCAAGCCCATTCGGACGGCGATGTGTTGATACACGCCTTGTGCGATGCCTTGCTGGGGGCTGCGGGGCTGGGGGATATCGGCCGGCATTTTCCGGATACGGATCCACAGTATGCCGGCATCGATAGTCGAGTACTCTTGCGGCAGGTGATCGAACACTTGGATGTAAAGAGCCTGCGGGTCGTGAACGCAGACCTGACGGTGATCGCACAGCGTCCCAGGCTGGCGCCGCACATCCCCGGTATGCAGCAACGGCTAGCCGATGATTTAGGCGTCCCGGCCGATCGGGTGAATGTGAAGGCGACGACCACGGAACAAATGGGTTTCACCGGACGAGGAGAGGGTATCGCCGCGATGGCGGTCGTGCTACTCCAAGAGAGCGATGATGAGTGATCAGGCCTGGCAGACTCTGGAAGCCATGCCCCGCGCCTCGGGCTTGCCCCTTGGCACTGGTGTGATCCGCACGGTTGCGGAGGATTTTCAGGTCGATGAAGTTCTGGGTTTTGAGCCGGATGGTGATGGGGAACATGTGCTGCTGCAGGTTCGCAAACGGGGCACCAATACCCAGTGGCTGGCCGGGGAGCTTGCCCGCTGGGCAGGCATACCCCTCGGGGATGTGAGTTATGCCGGTTTGAAGGATCGCCATGCGTTGACTACACAGTGGTTTTCTCTGCGTATGGCGGGTCAGCCGGAACCCGACTGGCGAGGTTTTGAAAACGATGAGATCTGTGTGCTGGGTGTGCACCGGCATCGGCGTAAACTGCGCCGAGGCGCACTTCAGGGTAATCACTTCCAGATACGTATTCGGGCTCTGAACGCTGACCCTGAGGCGATGGATCAGCGGTTGCGGCAGTTACGGAGTTCCGGTATGCCCAACTACTTTGGCGAGCAACGCTTTGGTCATGGCTATCAGAATCTGCAACGCGCCCCTGAGATCTTCTCCCGAAACCGGCGCCGGATGTCACGCCATCTGAGAGGTATGATCATCTCGGCCGTTCGCTCCCAGCTGTTCAACCAGGTTTTGGCCCGGCGTATCGAGGGGGAGAACTGGGATAGGCCACTTGCGGGGGACTACTTCGTGCTGGAAGGAAGCCGCGCCGGGTTTCTCCATGATCGGGAGGAGACGAGCCGTCTGGCACTGCGATGTGAACAGCAGGATATCCATCCCAGTGGGCCGATGTGGGGGCGTGGACGACCCCTGGTGAATGATCAGACCGGGGCTCTGGAACAGGCCGTGCTGGAGCCTTTCGAGGACTGGCGAAACGGCCTGGAGCATGTCGGGCTGGAGCAGGAACGCCGTGCATTGCGGGTACGCCTGCCTGATCTGGATTGGACGTTTGAACCCGGCGGTGATCTGCTGCTCAGATTTTTTCTCCCGGCGGGCTGTTACGCCACGGTACTGTTACGGGAACTGATTCAGGTTCAATACCCTGAAGAATAGGGGTGGAAAAGGACCGGCCTGGGGATAGAATGAAATTCAGGCCTTTTGTACCCTTCGAGAGGACGGTGTGACACTACACTAGCGCCACGCTGATAGGTCCAGGTTATACGTTACAACACACTTGACCGGATTTCAGGCGAGGTTGATCGATGAACGGTTCTACGCTGCGGGATCTCTGCTGTGCGGTACAGCACAACTGCCACATCTCGGACGCTCGCCACGGTAGCGACTACGGACTCTGCACCTACCTGTTGAAGATGCGCGAGTACTACCGCTGGGAAAATGGCCTGGATTATGCCGCGCCTCTGTCCAGGGAGTCCGTGGGGGACTGGCTGAGCGCCCGTGAAGCACTTTGGGAAACCCTGAGCGAAGACAGCTTTACCCAACTGCCCCTTTACGATTGTCTGTACGACCCCTTCGACAGCGTATCTATCAATCAGGCACTCGAACCCCTGGGCCTGGTATACAGCGCCGGCTACGGGGCCAGAAACAAACCCCTGTTTTTTCTTGGTCACCTGGAACGCCGGGAGCAGCCCGAAGGGCTCTCCATCTGGGTGTCCGGCCGGGAGCTGGCCCGAGATCTGAGTTCACCCGCCGCCATGTCCCAGGGGGGACAGATCTACATCCGGCGCGAGTCTTTCCGTCGTTTGCTGTGGGAGAAACTGGAAAACTGGCGCTGGCATCGTCCCGATAATGCCCTGGGCCGGGCCTTTGGACACTACGACTTCGAGGGTCATCTGGAATCCGCTCTGGATCAGATGGTGGATAAGGAACTCGATGCCGTCATGCTGCACGAACAGGGTGAACATCTTGCCGGTGAGGCGCTCGGATCCGTCTGGAATGAGATGCTCCTCGAACTCGGTCACTCACCAGCGGAACTGATGGCCCGGGCGGTTCGGGATCACTGGGCCGACTGCTTGGTTACCCTGCCGAGTCTGCTCGAGTCGCGGGATGCGGCGTCCCTGCATTTTTATATCGGTGGACTGACCGGTATGCGAAAAGAGATCTTCCCGGACCTGCTTGCCGCCTACGAAAACTGGCATGGCCAGAATGACTGGAAGGTGTTGGCCCAGTGCATTTCACGGGGAGTGCGTCATTGGTCGGAGGTTGCCCGTCAAATGATCGATGTGTATCGGACCGAGCCGGAACTGGCCAGGATCCGCATCAAGACAATGGTCGAGGCGAATCAACTTTGAGCCTAATGGTACTTAGTTTTCTCGTTCCCACGCTCCGCGTGGGAATGCAGACCGGGGTACGAATCACTCGGCAGAGCAGATCGTTACAGCAGGCTTAGTATGCGTTCCCACGCAGAGCGTGGGAACGAGAAGAAATTATCCGCAAATGGACGCTAAATTTACTGGTCTTTCAGAGTCCATTTGCGGTTCAATAGTTGAACCGGGTCTCCTCGGGCTCGCCGTTGTTATCGATCACAACCTGTTTGACCCCGGGTAGGCGGTCTACGATATATCCCCCCGTCATGATCGCCATGGCCTCATTGTTTGTCTCAAGCGCGGTCAGCAGTTTCCCCGCGACCAGTTGACAGCGCTGTGTGGTATCGAGCTTGCGGACCCATTTCGGCCCCATCTGCCAACCCTGGTTCATGTCCTCGTCCATCTTGTCGAACGAGGTCTTCATGGATTTCGTATAATCATCCGGGATTTCCAGATTCATCGACCAGTCATCAATGATCAGATTCAATTGCATGGTAAGGTTTTTACGTGTTAATGATGAAGGCCCCTAATAATCAATTTCCCGGAAGGTAAAATCAAGCGTATGGAAGGTCAGGAATTATTGGCCGTGGTTGAGTTGGGTGGCTATCCCAACTTCATACCCCTGTATCAACGTTTTCACTACCGGGTGGAAATGGTCAATTCCGTACGCAAGGCCCAATCCTGGCTCAAGGGGCATCGCCCCGGAGTGGTGGTGGCGGAGTTCTACTCCGATCCCCAGTTTCGGGATCGCATGAGCAATCTTGAATCCCTGCTGGCGACACTCCAGCGATATGGGGTCGAGGCAAGAATCATCGTGCTCATCGAAAACCGCTATCTGCCGCGTCTCGAGCAGGTGAAATCCCGTTACCGGGTCGATGAGGTGCTGACCTTTCCGGTTGATGAACAGGCCATGGAGTCCGCCCTGCAGCGGATAGCGTCATGATAACCATTACACGATGAGATTTAATAATCATGCTGGTAGAGATAGACGGATTACTCGATTCGGTTCAATTGCAGAAAATCGGGCAGATTATTTCCCAGGCGGAATTTGTCGATGGACGGCTCACCGCAGGAATGGCGGCAAAGAAGGTCAAGAACAACCTGGAGCTCAAAGGCACGGCCCAGCAGATGGAACTGTTGATCCGCATCCTGACCAGCGCCATGGCCAATAACCCGGTGTTTCGCTCCGCGGTTCTGCCCTATCGTATGGCGGATCCGATCGTTGCCCGGTACCAGCCGGGAATGACCTATGGCGATCACGTGGATGATCCGCTCATGGGGTTGAGTGGTCAGCGTTTTCGTTCGGATGTCTCCATGACGATCTTTCTGCATGAACCGGACAGCTACGAAGGCGGAGAACTGGTGGTGCGAACCACATTCGGTGAAAAACAGGTCAAACTCAAGGCGGGCAGTGCGGTGATCTACCCCTCATCGAGTCTGCACCATGTCGCAGAGGTCACCCGGGGAGAGCGGCTGGTGGCTTTGGCCTGGATTCAGAGTTATGTCCGTGATCCCAGTCGCAGGGAACTGCTGTTCGAACTGGATCAGGCCCGGGAGCACCTGTTGACCCACCACGCCGATGAGCCCACGACGGGCCTGGTGGATAAGTCCTATGCGAATCTGCTGCGGATGTGGGGGGATGTGTAAAGGTTGTTGGATGAAAGGGGTGAACCGGTTGGATTCCCCTCAGACCCGGAATGCCCCTGATACCGGGGCATCGGGTCGTCAGGGTGGCGATCAGTAACCGCCTTTACGCTTGGTTTCCGGCAGTCCGGCCACCTTGCTGGCCTGTTTGGCCGGGCCTTTCGGAAAGTGCACATACAGAGACTTGGCGTCTACTTTGCCCTCATCAGACCACAGGTCCTTGAAGTGTTTGACCATGTGACGTTCGTTGGGCTGGTTGCCACCATTGTTGAAATACTCATCACGCAGATAGTTGATGATGTCCCAGGACTTTTCCGAGAGGCTGAGTCCCTCCTGGTCCGCAATGACTTTCGCGACATCTTCGCTCCAGTCGGTTTGATCCACCAGATAGCCATTGGCATCCGCCTCAATGGTTTTACCGTTTACTTCGTAAGACATTGATCTCTCCTAACAAAAAAACACGGGGTAAGGTACCCCATATTGCTTAAGTATCATTGTTTTAAGGGTTGTTATCGCGCCATCGGTCGGTACAACTTGCGGTCGATGGCCGCTGATCCAATCGACTATGTTAAACAGTCTTGTGTGGAATAAACAAGCCGAAACCACGGTTTCGCAGAGGTCCCAACCCCTCTTCCTGCAGGGTGACGGCGTCATCCAGGGGTAGACCGGCAACCATCAGGCTCTGCGTCGAGATTGTTCCCCCGGGGCTTTTGAACTCCGTGCCTTTGCCGCAGAGAACCTTTTTGAAATCCAGCTTCAGCGCGTTCAGCATCGCCAGGGAAGCCTGAAGAAACTCTTCCTCGGTTTGCCCATCCTCGACCACCATGTGGCGGCAATATAGGGTGGTGGTGATGCCAAGCGGGCGGGTATGTCCCGCACCGATCTCCAGTGTATGTCCGTCGAGTTCGAATCTCTGGCCACTCAGGAGGGATATGGCGTCCTCGACCCTTTCCCTGGGCAGACGCAGGATCAGCGGAGTACGGCGGGACAGATAGAGCGGCTCGTTACCGTTCGCGGGGCGCTCCCAGCCGTTCTTAGAATCCGCGCCGTGAATCAGATGCAAACCGGCGCGGGGCTCTTCCGCAAACCAGGGCAGGGCCTGGTGAATCGCCTCCGAGAGGCTCCAGGCATGGTCAATGGGCAGGCTGGAGCAGCGAATCTTGAAGATAACATCCAGCACTTCCTGGGGGACCACGAAACGCTCTTCATCGATCTCTTCTTTCCAATACATGACCTCGACCCCTACGCCTCGGGGATCCTGCTGCGCAGCAGATCCCGGTCAAACCACCAGTCGCCTTCGACGATCACATCCAGAACCTTGGCCAGGCGCGGGAGAAACTCACTGGGGTCGTTCAACGCCATGCGCTCCACCCAGAAATCGAAAATCTCCTGCTCTTCGACCTGGCTGTGACGCCGAGCAACCTGTCCCAGCAGTTGGTTGGTGAAGAAACGCAAATCCTCCCGCTCCTGACCTTCCGCGCGCAGATCCACCAGGTAGCAAGCGGTTGCCGCGGCGATCGCCGCGCCATCGGAATTGTCCGGGGTTTCATCGATGAGGTGTTGGAGCATGGCGACACTCAATTCCGGATCGACCGGAAAGGTCACCCCGAGCCAGATACCTTGCGCCAGGGCCTTGACCGCATCTTTCTGATCCGCCTGATAGATGATGTCACAGGCCTCCACGGCGGCCTGCCAGAGTTCCAGTTCAAGGGCCCTGGCCAGGTTTTCCTGGGCGCCTTGCCAGGCCTCTTCACGCCGATCCAGGTCCAACAGGATGTAACCTTTGGCCATTTCGAGTTGCAGGCGTTCGCTTGGGGGGGCGTCGGCAGGCAGGTTGTCCCACTGCTCCCGGTTCTCCTGAAGCTTCAACTCCAGCAGTTTGCTGGATTTGACCGCATCCTCGGAACACTCGTTATCGCCTAAAAAGGTTTCTGCTTCCAGGTACTTCACAGGATTTCTCGCATATATATAGTGACAACCCGCTAGGTAAAGGCCGCTTCAAGGCGGTCTTCCCAGTTATCCGGGGTGTCGGTGAAAGGGGGTTTGACATCGATGCGGAAAAAGATCTCCGTCTTGGAGTGCTCTTTCACGACCACCAGGAGTTGCTCGAAGTTATCGACCTCCGGGTGTTGCATCATGATTTCGCTCAGGTACAGCATATTTCGGCTCGTTAAATACTTAGTAAAATACTTGGGTATTGCTATTGAACATCAAGCCCCGCAGGGGATCAAGTCCTCGTGCTTATGTTATACCGCGATTTCATCCCATTGAGAAAAAGTGGATTAAGTTCAATTGAACCTACTCCTAAGAGATAGCCTTTAACTTGTTCAGATATGAGAAATTAGTCTTCCGAAAGCTTTTTTATTGGGGCAAAGATTGCAAAAAGATCTATCCCAAAAGGGATAGTAATGACTATCACTGACCCCCCCATCGGAAGGATATGGGTCTGCATTAGGAATCCCTAAACTTGCTGCCCAGTAGATCAGGCCCTGCCTGTGACGGTTTCGATTGCGAGTCGGCGGGCCATATTCTGCGTGCTGGTGTTCAGCCAATAAGAACAGGATATGCCAAACGCTGAAGACCGAGATAAACGACCATTGGGAGATACAGTGATGGCAAAACAGATGCATGATACCCCGATGCTTGATCAGCTGGAGAGCGGCCCTTGGCCCTCGTTCGTCACCGGCCTCAAGCGTCTCGCCCAAGACAACGACATGATGGTTGACCTGCTGGGTCAGCTTGAAACCTCCTACGAGACCCGCAAAGGCTACTGGAAAGGTGGCACCGTGGGCGTCATCGGTTATGGCGGCGGTATCATCCCCCGTTTCACCGAACTGAAAAAAGACGGTCAGGCGCTGTTTCCGGCCGCCGCCGAATTCCATACCCTGCGTATCATGCCGCCTCCTGGCATGCACTACGACACCAACACCATCCGCAAATTCTGCGACATCTGGGAAAAATACGGTTCCGGCCTGATTGCCTTCCATGGTCAGTCTGGCGATATCATGTTCCAGGGTTGCACCACCGACAATGTCCAGCCCGCTTTCGATGAACTCAACGAGATGGGTTTTGACCTGGGTGGCGCAGGCCCCGCTGTGCGTACCGGCATGTCCTGCGTGGGCGCCGCGCGTTGCGAAAACTCCTGCTTCGACGAAGGCCGCACCATGCGCATGCTGGTCAACAATGCCCTCGACGACATGCACCGTCCGGCCCTGCCTTACAAGTTCAAATACAAGGTCTCCGGTTGCCCGAACGACTGCATGAACTCCGTACAGCGCGCTGACCTGGCGACCATCGGCACCTGGCGCGATGATATGAAAGTTGATCAGGAAGAGATCAAGAAATTCGTCGAAACCAAGGGTCGCAAGTATGTGATCGACAATGTCATCACCCGTTGCCCGACCCAGGCCCTGTCCCTCAACGACGACGACACCCTGGCAGTGGATAATCCCTCCTGCGTACGTTGCATGCACTGCATCAACGTCATGCCTAAAGCCCTCTCTCCTGGAGATGACAAAGGTGTGACCCTGCTGTGTGGCGGTAAACGCACTCTGAAGATCGGCGACCTGCTGGGTACGGTCATCGTACCTTTCATGAAGCTTGAATCGGACGAAGACTTCGAAACCCTCGGCGAACTGGCTACCGAGATCCTGGACTTCTTTGCTGAGAACGCTCTGGAGCACGAGCGTACCGGTGAGATGATCGAGCGTATCGGTCTGGCTAACTTCCTGGAAGGTATTGGTCTGGAGATTGATCCGAATATGATCAACAGTCCTCGTATGAACCCATATGTCCGCATGGACGGCTGGGACGACGAAGTGGCCAAGTGGGAAGAACGCAAGGCTGCCAGCTGATCCCGTTTAAGGTTTGTACGCGGCGTTATAGGCAAAAGCCAACGCTACTAAATGAATAAGATAAGAGCTATTTGGAGATAATTATGTCCGAACCTCGCATGCCAATTGAGAGTGGTGTACCGGAGATGGATCCATACCTGCATCCGGTATTGAAGAAAAACTATGGTGACTGGAAGTTTCATGATCGTCCGCGTCCTGGCGTACTGCGCCACGTAGCGAACAGCGGCGACCAGATCTGGACTGTACGCGCTGGTACTCCGCGTCAGATGGATGTGGGTATGATTCGTCAACTCATGGATATCGGTGACGAATTTGCTGAAGGCTTCGTCCGTTTCACCACCCGTTCCAACATTGAATACATGGTCAGCGAAGAGTCCAAGGTACAGCCTTTGATCGATAAGTTGACCGCTGATGGTTTCCCTATCGGTGGTACCGGTAACTCCGTATCCATGATCGCCCACACCCAGGGTTGGTTGCACTGCGATATTCCTGGTACCGACGCCTCTGGTGCGGTTAAGGCCCTGATGGACGACCTGATCGATGAGTTCCAGAAAGAAGAGATGCCGAACCGGGTTAAGCTGACCACCTCCTGCTGCCAGATCAACTGCGGCGGCCAGGGTGATATCGCTATCAACATCCAGCACACCAAGCCGCCCAAGATCGATCACGATCAAGTGGCCAACGTATGTGAGCGTCCAACCGTTGTGGCTCGTTGCCCGGTAGCTGCTATCCGTCCTGCCATGGTTAATGGCAAGCCTTCTCTGGAAGTGGATGAGCGTAAGTGCGTATGCTGCGGAGCCTGTTTTCCACCATGCCCGCCGATGCAGATTAACGATCCGGTGAATTCCAATTTCGCTATCTGGGTTGGTGGTAAGAGTTCCAACGCCCGTAGCAAGCCGACCTTCCACAAGCTGGTGGCTTCCAATGTGCCGAACAACCCGCCACGCTGGCCGGAGGTTTCCGATATCGTGAAGAGAATCCTTTCTGCATACAAAGAGGATGCCAAGGATTACGAGCGTATCGGCGAGTGGGCTACCCGTATCGGTTGGGGTAGTTTCTTCGAGAAGACCGGTCTGCCATTTACCAAGTACCACATTGACAACTGGCGCGGTGGGCGCGTAAACCTGAACGCCTCCAACCATGTGCGCTTCTAAGTCGCTTTGACGGTTACTGGAAAGGATAGAAAATGAAGTTTTCGATTCAAATTAACGAAGGCCCATATCAGCATCAGGCAACTGATTCCGCCTACCAGTTCACCAAGGCTGCCCTGGAGAAGGGACACGAGATCTTTCGTGTCTTCTTCTACCACGATGGCGTGAATAACGGCACCAAGCTGACCACGCCGCCGCAGGATGATCGCAATATCGTCAACCGCTGGAGCGAGTTGGCGAAAGAGCATGATCTGGATCTGGTGGTGTGTGTTGCTGCTGCCCAGCGTCGCGGTATCGTAGATGAGGGTGAGATGCAGCGTAACGGTAAAGATGCCGAGAATATTGCTGACGGGTTCCGTATCTCCGGTCTCGGTCAGTTGATTGAGGCCGGCATCCAGGCTGATCGTCTGGTTGTGTTTGGTGATTAAGGGTAGGGGTTGAACCATGTCTGAAGATATTAAGAAATTCATGTACGTCAACCGCCGCGCCCCCCATGGCACTATATATGCCTGGGAGTCACTGGAGGTTGTATTGATCGGTGCCGCCTTTGATCAGGATGTCAGTCTGGCCTTCCTGGATGATGGCGTATATCAGCTGCTTAAAGGGCAAGATACCGCAGGTATCGAGACCAAGAACTTCTCGCCCACCTACTCGGCATTGGGGGATTACGATGTCACCAAGTTGTATGTGGAGAAGGAGTCCCTGGAGGAGCGTGGTCTGACTATTGATGATCTGATGGATCTGAAGTGGGAAGACGAGGATGATGACTGGGCAGAGAAAGACTCTATCCGTCTGGTCAGCCGTGAAGAACTCACCGAGATCTTCGATCAGCAAGACGTAGTTTTCAGTTTCTAGGGTAGGGCAGAGATATGAGCATTTTACACACGGTAAATAAATCGCCTTATGAGAAAAACTCGGTTGGCAGCTGTCTGGGTCACGCGAAAGAAGGTAGTTCAATCCTCTTTTATGAAGACGCAGTATATGCGACCATTAAGGGGTCGAGTATCGAACAGTTGGTGACCGGTGTCTCCGGGGTGAAGTTGTACGCCCTGGGCGCTGATCTGAAGGCACGCGGTATTGGTGAAGATAAAATGATTGATGGGGTGGAGATCGTAGACTATGCCGGTTTTGTCGATCTGTCCGCAGATCATGACAAAGTACAGGCCTGGGTCTGATCCAGTTCCTGATTTAGAGTAACTTAGGAGAAATTGCATGGCTATCGACGTTGATGGTAAGAGTTTAGAGACTGATGAGGAAGGTTACCTGGTAAATCTGGACGAGTGGGTTCCAGGTGTGGCCGATATTATGGCTGCTGAGGATGACCTGACCCTGGGCGAAGAGCACTGGGACATTATCAACTTCCTGCGTGAGTACTACGAAGAGTATCAGATTGCTCCAGCAGTACGCGTTCTGACCAAGGCTGTTGGTAAGAAGCTGGGTAAAGAGAAAGGTAACAGCAAGTATCTGTACGCCCTGTTCCCATATGGTCCAGGCAAGCAGGCTTGTCGTTATGCCGGTCTGCCTAAGCCAACCGGTTGTATCTAAGCTGTAAGTTTATGGTCGGCGACAGACCGCATGGTCTGTCGCCGATTAGTTAGACCAGAACCTCATAAGTACGTGGCTAAGACTATCCGGAAAAGATAGTCGCATAATAATAGATACGGTTTCTGTCTATATATAAAGGGCATTAGTCAAAGTCTATGACAGGGCGCGTACTCTAATGGGGCTGGATGAACCCGACGGAGGATCGCAGGATCATGTCAACTTTCTTTGCGCTACTGTATATTTTTGCAGGCATCGTATTCGTTGCAGGTTTGGCGCGGAAGATAATCCAGTATGCCAAGACCCCAGCGCCCCTAAAGATCGCTACTACCCCCGCACCAACCACCAAGACCGGTGTTGTGATGCGTATGTTCCGTGAGGTAGTGTTCTTTGAGAGCCTGTTCAAAGGCACCAAATGGACCTGGATATTCTCCTGGGTCTTTCATATGGCCCTGTTGCTGGTATTGATCAGGCATCTGCGTTACTTCATCGATCCGGCCTGGGTTCCTTCATACATATGGGCCCTGATTACTCTGGCGCAACCATTCGGCAAGTATGCCGGTCTGGCTATGCTGCTGGGTATCGGTGGGCTGTTTGTTAGACGAGTATTTGTTGATCGGGTGCGCTATATCTCCGCGCCTTCCGATTACCTGTGGCTGGTGGTACTGGGGCTGATCGGCACCAGCGGTCTGGCGATGTCATTTATCGCCCACACCGACATCATCGCCATTAAGCAGTTCTTTACCTTCGCTGGCGGTGAACTACCGTTGGATATACCTCTTATCGCCCATCTTTCCCTGGTCGCTTTACTGATGATTCTGTTCCCCTTTAGCAAGCTGTTGCATGCTCCTGGGATATTCTTCAGTCCGACCAGGAATCAGGTGGATAATCCAAGAGAGCA
>JBNKJP010000023.1:0-129915 GCA_050291245.1 Candidatus Thiodiazotropha sp.
CGCACGTAATAGCCAGCTATTACGAAGTTTTTCAACGCAGAGCCGGGGCCTTTCAGCCGGCATGCGCCGAGTCATGAATTGATCAGAGGTTCCTTTAAGCGCCCGTAGCTCATCTGGATAGAGCATCGGCCTTTGAGCGCATGCCTTCGGGTGTGCAGATAAGGAGCCTTTATGGGGAACAGGAACCCATAAAGTGGATCGCACTGTATCGGGGAAACCTTAACAGGTCAGGCTGATGGCAATCCCGAGGAAACCCGGATCATCTGTCCGAAAAGGCGCTCGAAGCCTTGCCGGCCGGGGCGGTTCGGGGATCCGTAGAGACTATACGTGCGGCGCCTGAGATGGCGAAGAGATAGTCCAGACCACAAACTCCCGCGAATCCGTGGGAGGCGTCGAAAGGCGTAGTCGGTATGCTAAGCCGAGGGTAGCAGGTTCGAATCCTGCCGGGCGTGCCATGTATACAGGACGGTTCTTATCAGAAAGAGCCCTGTCTGGATGGCGGAAACAGTTTAATGGTGGACGTAGCTCAGTTGGTAGAGCTCCGGATTGTGATTCCGGCGGTCGTGGGTTCGAGACCCATCGTCCACCCCATTTTCTAAATTGGGCCATTAGCTCAGCTGGTAGAGCAGTGGACTCTTAATCCATTGGTCGAAGGTTCGAATCCTTCATGGCCCACCAATCTTTTCAATAAGTTAGACTCAGAGGCTGAGACTGAGTCTAGCGAAAAGTGTACCGAAAGTGTCCACTTTGTGTCCATGGAGGGTCCGGCGTCCTTATCGATGTCCTACAGCTATACGCATGAAGGGGACGAGAAGGGGTAACCGCACTGCTGGGCCGTCCTTGGCCCTGTATCTACCCTTATCTGCGGGGAAGTTCTGCTACCAAGGCATTGATTGAGCATCTGACTGGAGAGCCGCGGACACGGCACCTTTCCCAGCGTCGTATAGCTTGTTTGCCCGGTCAACTGTCGGGTTACCTGCAAGCACATTCTGTCCCAGTCCAGTAGACCTGTAGCTAAACAACCGGGTCGAACCCTCCGAAGTCCAGAGCCGTGTCAGCCGCCATTGGCAGCAGTGTTGACCAAGTGGGCTGGGTGAACCCCGCCCGAGCTACGGCGGAGGGCTTGAGGCGCTCCTTTTTCTGTGGTGGCGTACTTGCGGACCTGTCCCAAGACAGTCTGTAGCATGTCATCAGGTAGTCCCAAGTGGTTCAGCCTGTTCATATCCGCCTGGGTGATCTTCCGTGCCCCTGAAGCCATATTGGCAATCCGTTGAGTAATTACGGCCATGGTCATCCTTTGCTGAAGGGTGGTCATGGCATTCATCGGAGCAGCCACACCCGCTGGGCTGAGTGGCTGATCTGCTCCAGACGATTGAGACCTGGCAATACTTCGCCATTGTCCAAGCTCTACTTCCTGATGCCCTAAGAGCATCCGTACCCAGCCCCAAGAATGATGCGTGCCCATCTGTCTGCGTGTGCCTGATGAGTGTGAGTACCGGAGCCCGAAAAGTGGGATTCCGCTTTCGGCTACGTCAACTGTCCTATGGCTTTGTTGTTTTGCCGTGAGCAGATACACGGTGGTTGAGTGTCGGGATAACTCTGAGCTGCGTAGTATGTCATTGCGCCAATCGACGGCGGCATGGATGCCGGTTAAAAAAAGGACAGTCCTGCTCCGGTTGGTACCTGGGTGCCCCGGCTGCAGGGTGTGGGATGCTGACGCGATGCGTCAGACATTCATCGTCAAAGCTCAGGAGGAGTCGATCTATGAAGACATTGACCAAGCTAGGGTTGGTTATCCCCGTGGTGAGCGGATTGTTGCTATTTACCGGGGTGGTTTCCGGCAGTCCGGCGTTTGAGGCAGAGCGACATCGGCACCGGCATTGGCATGATCCCATACCGACCATCGTACCCATTGCCGACGCTCGGCTGAAAGTCGAACTGAATGCAACCGATGGGGACGTTGGGATACAGGTTTTTCTGGATGCCGATCCGTGGGCGGACATGCGCATCTACGATCCTTATGGTGAACTGATGTTCCGTTCGGTCACGCGCGGCCGCTTTGGATTGCAGGGAGGGACCGAGTTGTTCATGGAAAGCGGCGAACCGGAATTCAGTAAGCTGTCTTTGGATGAATTTCTTCAGCGGTTTCCTGAAGGTGTCTATCAGTTCTGGGGCACGGGTTTGGAGGGCGAAATCTTTGTGGGTAGGGCCGAACTGACCCACAATCTACCGCAGGGTCCTCGACTGATCTCTCCCCTGGAGGGCGATGCGGCGACGGATCCGAATCAGACCGTTCTTCTGTGGGAGCCGGTTGAACCTCCCAATGCAAGCCCGATCATCGGCTATCAGGTGATTGTCGCGCAGACCGATACCGGTTTACCGGCGCTGCCCAAGATTACCCTTGATGTGATGATGCCCGCGACGGCAACGAGCTTTGAGGTGCCTGCGGGTTTTCTGCAGTACGACACCGAGTATGAGTGGGAGGTGTTGGCGATTGAGGCGGGGGGGAATCAAACCCTATCCTCGTCCTTGTTCACAACATCGCCCTAATCGGTTAACGGTCATTTGAAAACGGGCACCCTCTGATCGGTGCGATCCCCCGGTTCATCCGGACCGGGGGGGTCCGGGGCCGCAGGCTGTGCGGTAACCTGTTCGAGCCTGTGGAGTGGGTTATGTAGGTCAGTACGGTGTAATATATTTCTGGATCATGAAACCACTGACAGGAAGTCAGCCAATGAGTGATTATATCGATTCGAGAACCCGAGCTTTGGCTCTTGTCGCCGTGATTTTGGGGATCGTGTTGTTTGTTGTCTTGGATCTCCTCGATGACCCGGAGTCGTCGTTTCTGGATGTTATTATCAACCTGTTCGAGGTCGCGCCAGTCGTGTTGACGAGTGTCGGCATTGTTCTCTTGATTCGGATCACACAGCGACAACGGGACGAGCACTTGGAAGTGCTGCGGGATCTGGGGATTGCCAGGAGCGAGGGTAAGCGTTGGCGGAACGAAGCGCGCGCTCATCTTAATGGTCTTGGTCATGCCATAGAAGCTCAGTTCTCCCGCTGGAGCTTAACAGGCGCTGAGCGTGAGGTGGCCCTGTTGCTGCTCAAGGGCCTTACGACCAGAGAGGTCGCGGCGGTGCGTTCCGTTAGCGAGCGTACGGTTCGAGAACAGGCGCGTTCGGTTTACGCGAAGGCGGGACTGAGCGGGCGTTCGGCCTTATCGGCATTCTTCCTGGAGGATTTGCTCGCTCCGATTTTCCTTTACCGCGATCACAGACTCTTTCCGCAGACAGTTAGATTATTATCCCACACATGAACAACAATTCATCACCATCGGAAATGGATCTTCTCAATGCGATCACTCGCGCTTTGTCTCGATATATTACTGAAGATGATCCATGCGTTTTGTTTAATGGGCTGCTCGAAATGCTACTTGAACTGACAGCGAGCGAGTACGGTTTTATCGGCGAGATTTCTTATGGCGATGATGGTAACCCCTATATCAACAATTATGCGACGACGAATATCGCATGGGACAGTAGTACGCGGGAACTTTACCAAACGTTGGAAAAAAGGGGGTTGATTTTCAGTCGGCTCGATTCGCTCTATGGCGCGGTGGTGATCACCGGTCAAGCAGTCATTGCTAACAATCCCCAATGTGATCCTCGAAGCGGCGGGCTTCCCGAAGGACATCCCCCATTGAATGCGTTTATGGGGCTTCCATTCTTTCGCAATGACGAGATACTCGGCATTGTTGGATTGGCGAATCGCCCATCCGGCTATCAACCCCAGCTGGCTAGCAGGTTAAGTCCCTTTTTGGCTACCTGCAGTAACCTGATACAAGCCTATCGCCACCACAAAAAGCATCAGCAAGTAGCTGCGGAGCTTGAGCGCTATCGTGAGCGTATTGGGCAAATAGATAAGCTCATCGTATTGGGAAAAGGTTATGAGTTCAGCCCAAGCCAGCCTGCTATAAGCAAACAAGGCCAGTTGATAATGTTGACCAAAAAAGAACTTGCTTTATTAGCGATCCTTGTTGAAAAACGCAATCAGGTCGTGTCTTACAAAAAACTGGATTCCATCATTTGGGGCAACACAATTGTTGGCGAATCTTCGTTGAGATCGTTGGTCAAAAAGCTGAGAAAAAAGCTGCCTGAGCTGGATATCAAAACAGTTTCGGGAATCGGTTACATTCTCTCACTGGACTTCGCTTAAATCCGAATGCTGTCTTTACTAAGTAAAGGGGCAATGCCGTACAGGGTGTTAGGGGGGGCGTTTTGATCACAAAAAAGTCACAAAATAGTCTCCTGTGACCCACAAACTTTGAATTCATACTCGTTATTGTTACTGCTCCGGTTAATTAGGAGGACAGTAATGAGTGAAGAAAGCCTATATCAACGTCTGGGTGGATATGACGCGATCAGTGCCGTTGTCAATAACCTGTTGGATCGTTTAACCGCAGACAGCCAGCTTGAGCGTTTTTGGCTGCATCGTGGGGATGATGGCATCGCAAGGGAAAAACAGCTTCTTGTGGACTATTTATGTGCAAATGCAGGCGGTCCCTTGCTCTATGTGGGAAGAGACAATAAAACATCGCACAAGGGCATGGGGATTACAGAGCGTGACTGGGCCCTTTTTATCGGCCATTTGGAAGCGACCCTTGATCAATTCGCACTCCCACCAACCGAACGCGAAGAAGTATTGGCATTCATACAAGGCACAAAATCAGATATTGTTGAATGAAACCGGGTGATTGGCAGAATACGATTTTTAATAAGAAGGGTGATGCTCGCAATTGAATAACTTAATTGACGGGCTCTCACTCGAATGGCGCATTCTAAAGAATACCACTCTCGTTCCCCGCGCAAGGCGTGGGAACGAGAGAACCAGAATGTTTGAAGGTGCGATACTTCTAGGCTCCTTCCTTAAAAAACCACCGTTATACCAGCACATACCTGGGCCCAGGGAACTTTTATTTGGATGGTCATCCTCGACCCGGTTTGCCGCCGCACAACAAACCAAATGATGAGTGTGCTTGTTTGTTTTGCACTTTGTTCTTTTTCAGAAAATTCCTCATTGACAATATAGGACGCGTGTCCTAAAGTTGCACCAACTAGGGCGTTCGTCCTAGTGGAATGTTTCTGCTATAAGCAAGGAGGCGTTGCCTGTGAGGACGAATCTGTTTGATTCCTTTCAGCGAGTTGGTCTGATGTTGGCCAATCGAATGGTCATGGTCCCGACACTTTTTATGGCGGTGACATATGCCGATTTCCCTGTCTATAGCCAGAAGCCAGTCACCTAAAGAGAGCGTGTTATGGGATACGGTGAAACGCGACAACAGATTGTAAAAGCCGCCGATGATTTGTTTTATCGGCAAGGTTTCGAGCATACATCCTTTGCCGATATCGCTAAGGTGGTGAATATCTCACGCGGCAACTTCTACCATCATTTCAAGACCAAGGATGACATTCTCGATGCCGTCATCAAAACCCGCCTGGATCGGACGCAACACCTGTTGGCGGATTGGGAGGAAGAAGGAGCGACGCCGAAGGAGAGGGTCAAGTGTTACATCAAAATCCTGCTCACAAACTGGTCAATGATCAAGGATTACGGATGTCCAGTCGGGACATTGTGTACGGAGCTCGCCAAGTTAAACCATGCTTCAAAGGCTGAGGCAAACAAGGTTTTTACGCTCTTTCGACGGTGGCTGAAAAACCAGTTCAGCCAGCTCGGCCACAGGCAGGATGCTGATGCGCTGGCCATGCACGTACTGTCCTGGAGCCAAGGGGTGGCGACTTTGGGCAATGCTTTCGATGACTACAAATATGTGAAACAGGAAGTGGACAAGATGTGCGGCTGGCTTGATGCCTTGTCGGTTGAGACAAAACAGTCAAAATGAATTATCAACAAAAAAGGATTCAGACATGTTCGTTGTATTACTTAGATTTTCTGACAACAAAGCTCAGGCTGGGAAGTTTATGGATGGCCACAAAGAGTGGATACAACGCGGTTTTAATGACGGTGTTTTCCTACTCTCCGGTAGTATCCAGCCGAGTTCAGGAGGTGCGGTTCTGGCGCACAACACCTCGTTAGCTAATCTTCAAAGCCGGGTTAACGACGATCCGTTTGTGGCGGAAAATATCGTCCGTGCTGAAATTCTGGAGATTACACCGGGGCAAACCGATGGCCGTCTCGCATTTATAAGCTGTTGAATCGATTGAGGCCGGATAAAGGGTTGTTTGCGGGTAACCTGGCTCCGATTTTCTGCCTTGATGTGAAGGGGAGTTGTGGTTATTCTCTTTATACTTCAATCACTAAGAGGGCCTAATGGTCAACGTATCGGTGCGCTCAGCCATAGCCGGACGCCCCGCCCTGAAGGGGCTTCAAGCGCGATATGTAAGAATATAAGTTGTTTTTGTTTTCTCAAGAGTAGGTTATATATTGCCTTTAAGATTTGCTTGAGATAAATATAACACTCAGAATTGCATGGTTATTGGTTGGCGCCGCAGTATCCTGCAAACAGTACTGAATCCAAAGTTGCTGGGTCGAGAAATAGTAGATGCAAGACAATATTCATCTCATTAGATGACCATGCATTCCCAGACCTGCGAGTTCGATCAAACACTCTACGAAAACGCCACTACGCGGGTTTGTCGCGGACGCCTGAGTGCCGGCGGCGACACTGTGGTACTCAAGCTTTTGAAGCCCGATGCGGCAACGGAGTCGCGTCGCGCGCGATTTCGTGACGAATACGCGCTTCTTTCGAGCATCGCGATACCCGGGGTGATTGCGACATACGGGCTGGATGAGTACCAGGGAGGGCTGTTATTAGCCTTTGAGGATATCGGTGGTGCCGATCTCGAGCACTCAGAGGAGCGGACACAGCTCGGCCTGGGGCGTTTTCTCGATCTCGCCAGCGGGCTCGCCGAAACCCTGGCCGCGCTGCACCGACAGGGGATCATCCACAAGGGCATCAATCCTGCCCATATTGTCTACAATTTCGATACCGGCCAGTTTCGCCTGATCGGGTTCGGTCTGGCCGAGAAACTGGCGCAACGTGTCGTCATGGTGCAGCCGGTCACCGCCTTGGAGGGCACGCTCTCCTACCTCGCCCCTGAGCAGACCGGGCGCATGAACCGGCAGGTGGATTACCGTAGTGACTTCTACTCCCTGGGCGCGACCTTCTACCATCTGCTGACGGGCAGGCCGCCGTTCACCGCCGATGACGCCCTGGGTCTGGTTCACTGCCACATCGCCGCGACTCCGAAAGCGCCCCACGAACTCGATCCCTCCATCCCTCTCGCCGTCTCGCGGATGGTCATGAAACTGATGGCGAAGATGGCTGAAGATCGCTATCAGAGCGGGCTTGGTCTGAAGGCGGATCTGGACCGTTGTACGCGTATGCTTGAAGAGACTGGAAGCATCGCCGACTTCGAACCCGGTATGCACGACCTCCCCGATCGATTGCGCATACCACAAAAGCTTTACGGCAGGGAGCAGGAGGTCAAGCAGCTGCTGGCGGCCTATGAACGCGTATGCGTCGGAACAAGTGAGCTGCTTCTGGTGACCGGTTATGACGGAGTGGGCAAAACAACCCTGGTCCATGAGGCTTTCCGGCCTGCGTTGACCCAACGGGGTTATTTCATCGAGGGCAAGTTTGACTCCCTGCAACGCTCCGTGCCCTATTCCGGGTTCAATCAGGCGCTTTCAGGATTCGTCAACTATCTGCTGATGGAGCGTGAGGCGGAATTGGCCGAGTGGCGAGAGAAGATTCAAAAGGCAGTGGGGAGCAATGGCCGGGTACTGACCGAAGTTATACCGAATCTGGAACTGATTATCGGAAGCCAGCCGCCGGTGCCCGCACTCGGCGGCAGCGATGCCCAGAACCGGCTCAATTACCTGTTCCTGGAGTTGGTGCGGGTCATTGCCCAACGCGGTCACCCACTGATAGTGTTTCTCGACGACCTGCAGTGGATCGATGTCGCGTCCCTTGATCTTGTGCAGACCTTGCTGCGAAGTGGCGTTGGCTACGTTCTTGTCATTGGTGCTTACCGCGCCAATGAAGTGGATGCGCTTCATCCCCTGACACGAGCCCTCGATGCGCTGCGCAAGACGTTGGGTGAGATCAGCCAGCTCAGCCTGGAGAATCTTTCCTCGCAAACCGTGAATGAGATGATTGCCGACGCCCTGGGTTGCGAGCCTGTTCAGGCCACTGCCCTGAGTCGCGCCGTGCATGCAAAGACTTATGGTAATCCGTTTTTTACGATTCAGCTCTTCGAGACCCTCGATACCGAAAGGATCATCACCTATGATGCCGCGAAACGACAATGGCAGTGGGATGATGCAACGGTCGCCGACGTCGAGCTTGCCGAAAACGTCATATCCTTGATGGTGGCGAAGATCGCCCGGCTGCCGCCGGGGACGCGCGCAGTCCTGCCGCAAGCGGCATGTTTGGGCTATCGCTTCGACCTTCGGGAACTGCATGCCATCACACGGCAACCGAAAGCCGCCATTCGTGAAAAGTTACAACCGGCACTTACCCAAGGGCTGATCATTCCGTTCGGGGAGAGGTATCATTTCGCCCACGATCGTGTGCGCCAGGCGGCATACTCCCTGATCCCCAAATCCGAACGCAAGCGTGTGCATCTGGAGGTCGGGCGGCTACTGAGGCAACTGGCCAGTGACGATCAGGAAAAGCAAAGCTTTACCATCGTCGACCATTTAAACGAAGGTGCGGATCTCATCGACGAGGACGAGGAGAAACGCGAACTCGCACAGATGAACCTTCAGGCCGGTATAAGGGCCAAGGCATCCGCGGCCTACGCCGCCGCCGCGCACTACATGGAGCAGGCACTGCGACTGCAGCCCCAGGATGCCTGGCGCAGTGACTATCGGCTGATGTTGGCCTTGCACAAGGATGGCGCCGAAAGTGAGTATCTGGCGGGGAACTACGAGCGTGCCGACGCACTGATCGACAGCGCCCTGAAGCACACGACCTCAGTGGTCGATAAGGCGAGTATCCACACCATTCAGGTGGTGATCTACACCCCCCTCAATCGCTTTGACGATGCCGTCGCAATCGGTTTACACGCCTTGGCTCTGCTTGGGCTCGAGCTGCCGGATCCCAATGACGCCTCGGCGCTGCGCGATGCGCTCTTGTACGAGCAGAGCCGCTATGAGGAGAATACTTGCCAGGTCGATCTGCAGACACTTCGCGAAGCCCCCACAATGAACGATGCCAGGGATCTGGCGAGCATGCAGATCCTGATCCACTTGTCACTTGTCGCTTATTACGTGAACTACGACTTGTTCTCGCTACTCACGATGCGAATGGTAAACCTTTCCCTCACCCGGGGTATCGCGGATTCCTCAGCCTTGGCCTTTGTGCTCATGGCCATGGTTTCGATCGCGCGCAATCGAGACTATGATGCTGCCGAAGCGTTAGGGGGATGGGGAATGGCCCTGGCTGATCTACGGGAAGTGCCAGAGCTCGAAGGTAAGTTGCTCATGTACTACGCGAATTGCGTGGACCCCTGGTTTCATCCGGTAAAGAAGGGTATGGAAATCCAGAAGCGGGGCTTCCAGGCCGCGGTAGACGCCGGCGGCTTGAACGACGCCGTCAACTGCCTGTGGGGTGAATTCCGCAACATGGTTTTCGGCTCCTCGCCCCTCGACGTGACGCTCAAACAGTGCCAGATTACCATCGACTTTGCGCAGAAGATTCACGATCAGGCCTTTGCCTTAGGGCTTATATTCTTTAAGCAAGTCGTCGGCAGTTTTCAAACTGGGTTTGGCGAACCAGTGACTTTGTCCAATGCCGAATTCGATGAGCGCGAATTTCTGGCCATGGTGAAGGCGATGAACTGGCAGTCGTCAAACGCCCACTACCACGTCTTCAAGACCTGGCAGTTATTCGTATACGATCGGGTGGATGAGGCGCTGCCGCTGGCTGAAGCGACCGCGTCCCTGATTGATTGCATTGCGGACCAGCCGCACGTGGCAATGCATTTCATTCATCACTCGCTGCTACTGGCGTGCCGCTATTCGGAACTCGCAGCGGCAAAGCAACCGGCGGCTCTGGCGGTTATCCGCCGGAACCAGGAGAGGCTGGGGTTGTGGTCGCAACATTGTCCTCAGAACTTCCTTCATTATCATCTTCTGGGTGAGGCCGAATTGGCCCGGCTCGAAAGCCGCGAGCTGGATGCTATGCGGCTTTACGATGACGCCATAGCCTCGGCAGAGCGCAACGGGGCCTTATATATCTGCGGCCTGGCCTGTGAGTGTGCAGCGCGTTTCTGGTTCTCGCGGGACAAGGCGGATTTCGCCGAACTCTATCTGCAAAAAGCCCATCGTGCCTATACACACTGGCAGGCTCGGGGCAAGGTTAAGGTGTTGGAGAGCGCCTATCCGCAATATTTCGCCAACGGATTAGCCGGACAGGAAACCGGGGAGCGGGAGTCCCTTGACATCGGCAGTCTCATGAAAGCGACTCGGGTGGTTTCTCGTGAGATGGATTTGCAGCGTCTGTTGGGGACTGTGGTGCACATCGTTATCGAGAGTGCCGGCGCACAAAAAGGCTATATGCTGCTCAAGCAGGGTGAGGATTGGGTCATTGGTGCGAAAGGCGAGATCGGCGTTGAGGAAGTCGAGATGCCATACTCCACTGTGACAGACAAAGACACCGGGATATCAGCGGGCGTAGTCCGGTTCGTGGAGCGAACCATGAAACCCGTCGTGATCGACGATGCCAGCGCGGATGCGAGCGACTTCCCCAAAGACGAATACATGCTGGTGACTCAGCCAAAGTCCGTTCTCTGTATGCCGATCCAGCATATGGAAAAACTGCTCGGCCTGATCTATCTCGAAAATAACCTGGTCGCCGGAGCCTTCACGCCGACACGACGCGCGATTCTGGAGGCACTTCTATCGCAGGTAGCGATCTCGCTGGAAAATGCAAGGACCTATAAGGCATTGCATGAGAGCGAAGAGCGATTTCGCCTGGTCTACGAGAACTCTCCGGTGCCAACCTGGGAAGAGGACTTCTCGGCAGTCAAGATCCGCCTGGGCAAGTTGAGTGAGATCCATGGGGATGATCTCGAGACCCATCTTATCGCGCATCCGGAAATTGTCAGAGAGTGCGCAGCCCTGGTCCGTGTCATCAATGTCAACAATGCCGCCCTTGAACTTCATGAGGCTGACACGAAAGCGCAGCTCTACGAAGGTCTTCCGAAGACCTTTATTGCCGAATCCTACAATGCCTTCCGCAAGGAACTGATCGCCCTCGCCCAAGGCAAGACTGAACTGGCGTTTGACAGCGCGGTGCAGACATTGCAAGGCGGGCGTCGGGAAGTCAGCGTCTCTTTTTCTGTGTGTCCGGGATATGAACAGAGCCTGGATAAAGTCCTCGTCTCACTGTTTGATATCACGCAACGCAAGCAGGATGAGGAAGGCTTGCGTCTGGCTGCAAGCGTCTTCTCGACCAGTCAGGAAGGCATACTGATCAGCGATGCCGACAACCGTATCATCGATATCAATCCGGCCTTTTCCCGCCTTACCGGCTACAGCCGTGAAGAGGTATTGGGACAGAATCCCGCTTTTCTCAGTTCAGGACGACAATCCCCGGAGTTCTACGCTGAGATGTGGCGATCACTCAACACTGCCGGCGAGTGGCAGGGAGAGCTCTGGAATCGCCGCAAATCAGGTGAGCTCTATCCCGAGCTGCTCTCTATCGTCGCGGTGACGGATCAAAAAGGCCGGCTGCAGCACTACGTAGGTGTGTTTTCCGACATCAGCATGATCAAACAGCACGAGGCCGATCTCGACCGCATAGCCCACTATGACATGCTGACCTCGGTACCTAATCGACGTCTGCTCGACGACCGGATGGCCCAGGCCATCGCCTATGCCCGACGCCACAATAAAAATCTTGCGGTCTGCTACCTCGATCTCGATGGTTTTAAACCCATTAATGATCGTCTGGGCCACGAAGGGGGGGATAGCATGCTCATCGAAGTCGCTCAGCGCCTGCAGTCGATGTCTCGAGGTGAAGATACCGTTGCCCGCCTGGGCGGGGATGAGTTCGTGATGTTATGGAATGATATCGGCACGGAAAGCGAATGCCACCGTGCCCTCGAACGCATCCTGAAAAAGGTGTCCGAACCCATGCTGCTGGGTGATGAACCCGTGTCGGTCTCGGCCAGCATCGGGGTAACCCTCTTCCCTGAGGACAACGTGGACGCCGATAGCCTGCTACGCCACGCTGATCATGCAATGTACATGGCCAAGCAACTCGGTAAGAATCGCTATCAGATCTTCGATGCCCGCTTGGAAGAGCAGATCTCAGCCCAGGCCGAACTCCTGGCAAAAGTGACCCGGGCGCTCGAGCGGAATCAATTTGAGCTCTATTACCAACCGAAAGTGGATTATACCACCGGACAAGTTGTGGGCGCGGAGGCACTCCTGCGCTGGAACGACCCGTTACTCGGTCTGGTGGGTCCCAGCGAATTTCTTCCGTTGATAGAGAACGACATGCTGGCGTTCCGTATGGGACGCTGGGTGATCGAAGAGGCCATTCGACAGGCCAGGCGTTGGCATGACATGGGAATCACGATACCGATCAGTATCAACATCTTCCCGCGCCACCTGAAATCGAGCGGCTTCATCGACGATTTGCGCTATGCCATTGAAAATCATTGGCCACAGATGCCGAAGCATCGTCTACTGATGGAGGTTGTCGAAACCACCGACCTGGAGGAACTGGACCCCATACAATCAGTAATAAGCGACTGTCTGGAGATGGGCATAGGCTTTTCACTCGACGACTTTGGCACCGGCTACTCCTCCCTGGTCTATCTGCGACGTCTCAGTATCGAAGAGCTCAAGATCGATCAATCCTTCGTGCGCGACATGCTCATTGACCCGGACGATGAGGCGATCGTAGTGGGCGTCATTCACCTGTGCAAGGCGTTTGGACTCAGAGTGGTCGCCGAGGGTGTGGAAACCACCGAGCAAGCCGAGCATCTGGTTACTCTCGGCTGCCCGATTATACAGGGCTACGGCCTGGGAAAGCCCATGCCTGTCTGGGCTTTCGAGGAGTGGCATGCAAACTTTATCGTTAACTGGAAAACGATATGTCGTGGATAGAGTGCATCCAATATGCATTTTTATATTGGATAGCGTCCTGTCGTTGCAAATAACAACAATTTACCAATGGGAGACTCCCAAAACTCGTGCCAATTGGCCCCGAACTGCGTAGTGTATTGGTGAGAATGCTGATTATTATGTGAAACGGTGCTGCTCGTACGGGTGGAGGCACAGCCGCTCTGAATGCCAAGAATGGTCACAACTAGTGCGAGCCGGATTGCGCTCCGCATACCTATCTCCCTATAAATAGACATCGCAAGAATTTTATCGATAAGATCGATTTGAAAAATACTCGAATTAAACTAGAAAATTGGCTTATGAAATCGCCTCTCCGTACGTTCCGAAACCTGATGCTATGCCTTGCCTTTGCCCTGCTATCCGCCTGTAGTGTCCTTGGACCGCTCCCTGATCAAATGGGACGGCGATTGGTCAAGGGCAGTCAGGAAAACAGACAAATTCTGATCATCGTGTTGCCGGGCATATTCAGTGATTCACAAGACATGCAGGAACGCGGAGTTCCCGGGGCGATTCACCGTGGTTGGCCAGAACCCGATATCTTGATGGCTGACCTGACGATTAATTTCTACCGTAAGGGCCAGGCCGTCCAACGCCTGCATGACGAGATCATAGCACCGGCCCGACAACAGGGCTATTCCGAGATCTGGCTTGCAGGTGGCTCCATGGGGGGGGTTGGTGCTCTGATGTATGAGTGGCAACATCCCGGAGAAGTGGACGGATTGGTGCTGATCTCACCCTACCTGGGTGGTGACGATGTAACGGAATCCGTTCGTCAGGCAGGTGGGTTGAAACGATGGGATTCCGGTGAACGCTCGGCAGTCATGGAGAGCGACAACTACGATCGGTTGGTTTGGCAGATGGCGCAAGACTGGATCGGTGATAAGGAAAAACTACAGCGGGTTTGGCTTATGTGCGGTGATCAGGACAGTCTCTTCCCGGACGTTCAGATGCTTGGAGCCGTTCTACCGGAAGGTCGTTACTTTCCCGGGCGCGGGGGGCACAGCTGGGATTACTGGATTCCCAATATGGAAAGGGTGTTTCGCGCTGTGGCCGAATCACGCCAAGCGAGCGCTTCAAACTAATAATCTATTTCATGCAGCGGTTGGATGCATTCTGCGTCATCCTGTCTGGGATTATTGACACGGGTACTGACCGGATAGCTCTCGAATTCTGTGAGTTGGCGGTTTTTCAGCAGTTTCCCGAGCCGCTCAACATCATGATTATCCCTGTCCAGCCAGGCGTCGAAATCTTCCGCATTGAGAATGACGGGCATACGGTCGTGGATCTCTTTAAGTTTCGGGGATGCGTCGGCAACGATTAGGGTGCACGAATCGATGCTTTCACCCGCTTGCCCGGTCCATCGGTCATAGAGTCCCGCAAATGCCATGATTGGATCGGATCGGTGTCTGATACAGTAGGGTTGCTTGCCGGCCGGTGTTGGCTGCCACTCGAAGTAACCACTCGCGGGAATCAGACAGCGCCGAGTGCGAAAAGGGGTGCGAAATGCCGGTTTGCTGCCCAGGGTCTCGATGCGGGCGTTGAAGGTCCGGAATCCGGGGCTGTCCTGTTTTGCCCAGGAAGGCAGCAGACCCCAGCGAAACAAGCGGGCACGGCGTCCTTTCGGCGTATCGATCACCGCGGCAATGCTTTGAGACGGAGCGATATTGAAACGGGGAGCGAGCTGGGGCGCGACGGTCAAACTGAAAAGAACGAGGAGTTCATCGGTTTTTGCGTCCAGGTAGAATCGCCCGCACATCGCTATCTCTCCCGGCTGTGGGTGTGTTGGATCGAAAATGGGCCTCATCAATAGGCCGATACTTCGATTCAAGAGAAGGGATATAAGAGGGGATTATCGCGTGGCGCACATGCCAAGACAATTGCTCAGCTGAAGTGTTCGGTTGTGCATGGGCGGAGTCCGCAGGTTGGGGGCCGGTCCGATGACAAACCCAGGAACCGGGGGGGGCAAGGAGCGCCTCGCTTCCTGAGTGACCGCCGGAACTCTTGGCGTGTACCTCTCAGGTTGCGAAACTCCCTGTTACGCGGATCAGGCGATCAGACTGACCAGAACGTAGATCATCCATACGCCGGCGGCGGCCAGGACCAGTGTGTCCATGGAGAAGATCGAGTTGTTGCTGGGCATTTTCATGGCGTTACCTCGTGATACTGCTATGTGGTATACCTTTGCTGCTTTTTGCCAGAGCCCGTTGGGTAGAACGGGGCGAATATCCCTCTATTTGGTTCCCTGAGCGACTGCTCACATTAAGCCCTTGCGATTCGGGCTGGCGGAATTGCCATACCCTTCTGTCCATGTATATCGGCAATCTATAGGCAAAGTTAATAGGCAACATTGATAATCATCAATCATAACTATATTAGTCGCCGCTAAAACTGCAAGTATTGTGGGGCTTGTCACAATAATCCTTTTGCCCTAGAGTGCAACAGGGAGTCGGCCGGGCAGTCGCTCCGCTTCGCAGCCGTGTGGCGGGGAGGAAAGTCCGGGCTCCAGCGGGCAGGGTGCCAGGTAACGCCTGGGAGGCGCGAGCCTACGGAAAGTGCCACAGAAAAGATACCGCCGGTGTCATCACCGGTAAGGGTGAAATGGTGCGGTAAGAGCGCACCGCGTTTCTGGCAACAGAGATGGCAGGGTAAACCCCACCCGGAGCAAGACCAAATAGAGGAACAGGCCCGTTTCGGCGGCGCCAAGTGAAGCCCCCACTGTTCCTGGGTAGGTTGCTTGAGATAGGCGGTGACGCCTATCCCAGATGAATGACTGTCCAAGACAGAACCCGGCTTACAGGCCGACTCCCTCCACTTTCCACCACAGGTCGGGTACGGATCCCGAAATCCCCCCTTAAAACTTCATAATTTACTTTAGGTATGCAAACCATCCTGCTGTATTTGCAGTGGTTATTATTTGCTTTCTGCCGGCCTCAGGGATCCCCGCTAACCTACTGACAGGTAACGAAATTTCAGACTTTCATCCTTGACAAGGGAAGGGGGTGGTGCCTAATATGGATAGAAGTGGAAGAATGTGGGGAAATAGGGAAAATTTTCCATCAGAGGGGCGGTCAATTTGTTTCGCGGGGCTTCATCACTCAACCTGGATGCCAAGGGGCGTATTGCGATACCTACCCGGTATCGGGATCAGCTCGTGGACATCTGCGCCTCGCACTTGGTGATCACCGTCGACAAGGACCACTGCCTGCTGATCTACCCCAAACACACTTGGCTGGAAATAGAAGAAAAGCTCAAGGCCCTGCCGTCGTTCAACGAAGCGGCGAGAAACCTCCAGAGGCTCTACATCGGCAACGCCCATGAGATCGATATGGATGGCCAGGGTCGTGTCCTGTTACCCCAGGAACTGCGCCGCTATGCCGGACTCGATAAAAAGGTCGCCCTGGTGGGGCAGATCAACAAGTTCGAGCTGTGGGATGAGGAGACCTGGAATGCCCGTCAAGAGGCCTGGCTGCAGGAGCTGGATATGAGCAAGCTCGATCTGCCGCCCGAATTGGAATCCCTGTCGATCTGATGGGGCAGGAACATCTTTCGGTCCTGCTTCAGCCTGCCATCGAGGCGCTGAGGATCGACCCGAATGGTATCTATATGGATGCGACATTCGGGCGTGGTGGTCATGCGGGGCGGATTTTGCAGGTCTTGGGACCCCGGGGGCGTTTGATTGCCCTGGATCAGGATCCCCAGGCGGTGGAGTACGGAGAGTCGCTGTTCGCGCAGGATGCCCGCTTTCAAATCGTACAGGAGAACTTTGCGATGCTTGCGGATGTTGCAAAACAGCTGGGTGTCGTTGGCCGGGTCGACGGGATTCTCATGGATCTCGGTGTCTCATCTCCTCAGCTGGATCAGGCGGTGCGTGGATTCAGTTTTACCCAGGATGGGCCTCTGGACATGCGCATGAATCCCAGTCGTGGCCGCTCAGCGGCGCAGTGGCTGGCTCAGGCAGGAGTCGGAGAGATCGCACAGGTTTTGAAGACCTATGGTGAAGAGCGCTTCGCCAAGCGTATTGCGAGGGCCATTGTCGAGGCCCGGGACGAGGCGCCGCTGCTGACCACGGGACGTTTGGCCGAGGTGGTGAGCCGCGCCAATCCGGCATGGGAAAAAGGCAAGCATCCGGCGACCCGGAGCTTTCAGGCAATTCGAATTTATATCAATGGAGAACTGGATGCGCTCCGTCAGGGGTTGGAATCAATTGTGGACGTGTTGTCTGTGCAAGGGCGACTGGCGGTGATCAGTTTTCACTCCCTGGAGGATCGGATCGTCAAGCGCTTCATGCGTGATCAGGCGGCCGGCGAGCGCTTTCCCGCTGGAGTTCCCGTGACCGACGATCAGCGCAATCCCCGCTTGAAACTCGTGGGTAAGGCGATTCGACCCGAGGAGGGGGAGATTGCGGTTAATCCCCGGGCCCGCAGTGCGGTGCTGCGGGTGGCGGAGCGCTGTGCGTGAGTCGTACCCAGGTGGGTTTTACGGGCTTTTTGATCGTTGCGGTACTCGCTTCGGCGACCGCCGTTGTATACAGCAAATACCTGAGCCGCAGACATTTCGTGGCACTGCAGGAGTTGCAGTCCGAGAAGGAGCGGATCGGGGTCGAATGGGGGCGCCTGCAGTTGGAGGAGAGCACCCTGGCGACCCATCCGGTGGTGGAAAAACAGGCTCGGGACAGGTTGAAGATGCACCTGCCCGGTTTTGATGAAATTGTGGTCATCAGGCACTGATCATGGCGAGCAAAAAGAAACGCAAGGCACAGCAGGCGGAGGTGATCCGCCAGCCCAGCTTCCGCGCCCGGCGCTTGACCGTGCTGGTGGTGCTGGGGCTGGCCTATGCCACGCTGATCTGGCAGTCAGTGGATCGTCAGGTGTTCGAAACCGCGTTTCTTCAGGAACAGGGGGAGCGACGTTACCTGCGTACCATGACGGTCAATGCCAGCCGGGGCATGATCACGGACCGCAATGGCGAGCCCCTGGCGATCAGTACTCCGGTGAAAAGCGTGGCCGCCAATCCGCGACTCCTCAAGGCCGACAGCCAGACCATCGGCGCCCTGGCCGCGACCCTCGATCTTGATCCCGACCGGCTGCGTCGTCAGCTCTCCCAGGATCGAAGCTTCATTTATCTCAAGCGGCGCATCAATCCGGATCAGGCGGACCAGGTCGGGGCCCTCGATCTCGAAGGGATCGACCTGCTGACGGAGTATCGGCGTTTCTATCCCAGCGCCGAGGTGACCTCTCAGGTGGTGGGGTTTACCAATATTGACGACCAGGGCCAGGAGGGCATGGAGCTGGCCTACGACGACTGGCTCAGCGGAACGCCGGGGGCCAAGCGGGTCATCAAGGATGGCAAGGGCCGGGTGGTCAATCAGGTGGAAAACATCCAGAGTCCCGCGCCGGGTAAGGATCTGGTATTGAGTATCGACCGCAGACTGCAGTTTCTCGCCTACCGGGAACTCAAGGCGGCGGTGACTAAGCACCGGGCCCGTTCGGGTTCCGCGGTGATCATGGATGCGCGCAGCGGTGAGATCCTGGCCATGGTCAACAGTCCCTCGTTCAATCCCAACGCCCAGCGGGGACGGCGCTCGGACAGCCTGCGCAACCGGGCGGTGACCGATGTGTTCGAGCCGGGTTCCACGATCAAGCCGTTTACCGTTGCCGCGGGCATGGAGCAGGGGCGCTATACGGCCAGCACTCCGATCGATGTATCCCCGGGACAGATGAGAGTGGGGCGCTACCTGGTGCGGGACACCCGCAATTACGGGATGATCGATGTTGCCACGGTGTTAAGCAAATCGAGCAATGTGGGGGCCAGTAAGATCGCCCTGTCCCTGGAACCGGAGATTCTCTGGTCCCTGTATACCCAACTGGGTTTTGGCGAGAGCCCCTTCTGCCATTTTCCCGGTGAGTCGAGCGGGCGGTTGCCCCATTTCAGCGACTGGTCGAGCTTTGAGCAGGCGACCCTTTCTTTCGGATACGGGTTGTCGGTTTCACCCCTGCAACTGACCCGTGCCTACGCGGTGCTGGCCAACGATGGGGTGCGTCTACCCGCCTCCCTGCTGAAGGTGGATGAGGTGCCCGAAGGTGAACGGGTCATGCGTCAGAGCACGGCCCGTGGCGTCGTGCGGATGCTCGAGGGCGTGGTGGCTTCGGGTGGCACCGCACCCCTGGCCGCGGTGCCCGGATACCGGGTGGCGGGGAAGACCGGCACCGCCAAGAAATCGGTGGCCGGGGGTTATGCGGAAGATCGCTATCTCTCCCTGTTTGTGGGCATGGTGCCCGCGAGTCATCCGCGTCTGGTGATGGCTGTGTTCATCGACGAACCCCGGGGCGAAGAGTATTACGGAGGCCTGGTTGCGGCGCCGGTATTTTCCAAGGTGATGAGCGGTGCCTTGCGTTTGCTGAATATCCCGCCGGACAAGAACTGGCATGAGGATCAATTAATGGCCCGGCTGGGAGCGCAGCAATGACGGCGTCACCCCTAGTTCATGCCGAATGGCGGCTTTCGGCTCTGCTGGATGGTCTGGCTGAGGTCCCGTCCGGGTTGGATCGCGAGATTACGGGGATTGCCCTGGACAGCCGCAAGGTTGGGTCCGGGGATCTGTTCCTGGCCTGTGCGGGTACCCGTCAGCATGGTCTGTTATTCGCGCAGCGGGCCCTGGAGCAGGGTGCGGCCGCCATCGTATGGGAACCTGCTGGTGACCAGGCCCAGACCCTTGTGTCCGCGCTCGATACCGGTGAGACGCCGGTTCTCCCCGTCGCGCAGCTGAGTGCGCAGGTCAGTCACCTGGCGGGAAGGTTTTATGGTCACCCCGACCGGGGCATGACCCTGATCGGCATCACCGGCACCAATGGCAAGACCAGTGTCTGTCAGCTGGTGACTCAGGCGCTGTCGAGGGAACGGCCCTGCGCCATGATCGGTACCCTAGGCGCCGGCCTGCCCGGTGCCCTTGCCGGCACCGGAATGACCACCCCCGATGGGGTAAGGGTTCAGGCCCTGCTTGCGGCGTTTCGCAAACAGGATGTCAAATCCGTGGCGATGGAGGTCTCCTCCCATGCCCTGGATCAAAACCGGGTGGCGGACCTCGGCTTCGATACCGCGGTCTTCACCAACCTGAGTCGGGATCATTTCGACTACCACGGCAGTTTCGAGCACTATGCCGCGTCCAAGGCCCGGTTGTTCCATTGGCCGGGGTTGCGCTGCGCGGTGATCAACCTGGATGACCCATTTGGCCGGGAATTGATTGGAAATCTTGCTCCCGAGGTACGCGTGATCGGTTACAGCCTGGATTGCGAGACCGGGGCCCGGGCGGGACTCGACGATTGGCTGTGTGCCGGTTTGGTGGAGACCCTGCCTGAGGGATTGAGTATCCGGATTGTGAGCTCTCATGGGGAGGCGCAGATACACAGTTCCCTGCTGGGGCAGTTCAACGCGTCCAATCTGCTGGCGGCGACCGGTGTGTTGCTGCAGCAGGGTTGGACGTTACACAAGGCGGCCGAGGTACTGGCCGGACTGCCGACGGTTCCTGGCCGCATGGCACTGCTGGGTGGCGGGGACCGACCATCCGTGGTGGTGGATTACGCACATACCCCGGATGCCTTGGAAAAGGCCCTGCTCGCGGCCCGCGCCCACTGCCCGGGGCGACTCCATGTGGTGTTCGGCTGCGGTGGCGATCGGGATCCGGGCAAACGTCCGATCATGGGCGAACTGGCGTCGCGGCTCGCGGATGTGTGCTGTCTGACCGACGACAATCCCCGCACGGAACCCAGTGAACGTATCCTCGAACAGATTCTGGCGGGGATTGAATCCCCCCAGGCGGTGTGCGTGAAGGCGGATCGGCGGCAGGCGATTTTTCGCACCATTGCGGGCGCCCGGGCGGGTGATCTGGTGCTGGTTGCCGGCAAGGGTCACGAGGATTATCAACGGGTGGGCGATCAGGTGTTGCACTTCGATGATCACGAGGTGGTTCGCGAGGCGCTGGATGCCTGGCGGGAGGTGACAGATGCCTAGTCTGTGGCTTTCACAACTGGTGCACCCGCTGCCGGCGAGTTTGAACGGGCAGGATGTGGAGTTTCGCTCGGTCAGCACAGATACCCGCACTCTGAAACCCGGGGATCTCTACGTCGCGCTGACCGGACCGCGCTTCGACGGACATGAGTTTGTCGCCCAGGCTGAGAAGAAAGGCGCCATAGCGGTACTGGTCTCCCACGAGGTCGAGAGCCGCCTGCCACAGTTGATTTGCACGGATACCCGCCTGGGTTTGGGACGGATGGCCGCCCTCTGGCGCGATTTAGTGGAGGCTCCGGTGGTGGCGATTACCGGCAGCAACGGCAAAACCACGGTTAAGGAATTGGTCACTGCAATCCTGGCGCAACGGGGGCCGGTGCTCTCCACCCTGGGGAATCTCAACAACGATATCGGTATGCCCCTGTCCCTGCTGCGCTGGCAGGATGAGTGCTGCGCAGTGCTGGAGATGGGAGCTAATCACCCCGGTGAGATCGGATATCTGGGGCAGATCGCCCGACCCGATGTGGCGCTGATCACCAATGCAGGCGCGGCCCATCTGGAAGGTTTTGGCGACCTGGATGGCGTTGCGCGCACCAAAGGGGAGATTCTGGGCGGGCTTAAATACGATGGTGTGGGCGTACTCAATGCGGACGATCCCTATTTTCCGCTCTGGAGGGAGATGCTGGGTGAACGGCGCATGCTCTCCTTCGGCAGTTCTCCAAAGGCCCATGTTCGGTCTGATCTGGGTGCGGCCGAGATGACCTGGACTCCGGAGGGATTTCATAACCGGATGCAGGTAACCATTCAGGACAGCCATTTCGAAGTGCGGATTGCGTTGGCCGGGCGTCATAACCTGATGAATGCACTGGCCGCCATTGCCGCCGCATGGGCCTTGTCCTGCAGCGTGGAACAGATTCAGAAGGGGCTTGCCAGCGCTACCGCGGTCAAGGGCCGACTGCAGATTCTCACCGGTTGCAACGGCTGTCGGCTGATCGATGACAGCTACAACGCCAATCCCGATTCGGTGGGGGCCGCCATCGAGGTGTTGCGCAGCGCGCCGGGACAACGTTACCTGGTACTGGGTGATCTGGCGGAACTGGGGACGGATGCCCGGAATCTGCACGGGGAAATCGGTCGTCAGGCCCGTCAGGCCGGTCTGGAACACCTCTATGGGCTTGGGGCTTTGAGTCAGGCGGCGGTTGCGGGTTTTGGCGAAGGGGCCAAAGGCTTTAGCAATATCGATGATTTGCTGAATGAATTAAGACAACTGCCGCAGCCGGGTGATGCGGTATTGGTAAAGGGCTCGCGTAGCGCCGGAATGGAGCGCGTCGTTCGGGGGTTGTTGCGTGAGGGGGAGGGCTGATCGTGCTGTTATATCTGACTGAGTGGCTTGTACAGTTCGACAGTGGGTTCCGGGTGTTCCAGTACCTGACGCTGCGCACCATTCTGGGTGTCCTGACCGCGTTACTCATCTCCCTGGCACTGGGCCCGGTGATGATCCGTCGCTTGAGTTTCCATCAGATTGGCCAGACGGTGCGCGACGATGGACCGGAGACCCACTTCTCCAAGGCCGGCACGCCCACCATGGGAGGCGCCCTGATCCTGGTGGCGATCGCGGTGGCAACCCTGTTGTGGGCCGATCTCGCAAACCGATACGTGTGGATCGTGCTGATCGTCACCCTGGTGTTTGGTCTGATCGGTTTGGTAGACGACTATAAAAAGCTGGTGCTCAACGACCCCAAGGGACTGGCCGCGCGGTGGAAATATTTCTGGCAATCGGTTGCCGGACTGGGCGCTTCGCTGATTTTCTATACCGGCGCGACGACACCCATGGAGACCGCTCTATTGATCCCCTATCTGAAGGATGTCTCCCTCGATTGGGGGCCGATGTTCATCCTGTTCAGCTATCTGGTGATCGTGGGTTCCTCCAACGCGGTCAACCTGACCGACGGACTCGATGGTCTCGCGATTCTGCCGACGGTGATGGTCGGTGGTGCCCTGGGGGTTATCGCCTATGCCACAGGACACGCGGATTTCGCCACCTATCTGAAGATTCCCTACCTGCCCGGTGTGGGGGAGTTGATCGTGTTCTGTGCCGCCCTGGTGGGGGCCGGGCTTGGTTTTCTCTGGTTCAACACCTATCCGGCCCAGGTCTTCATGGGTGACGTGGGTGCCCTGGCCCTGGGGGCCGCGCTGGGCGTGGTGGCCGTGGCGGTACGCCAGGAGATCGTGCTGTTCATCATGGGCGGAGTGTTTGTGGTCGAGACGGTATCGGTGATGCTTCAGGTGGCTTCGTTCCGCCTCACCGGAAAACGAATTTTCCGCATGGCGCCACTGCACCACCATTTCGAACTCAAGGGTTGGCCCGAGCCTCGGGTCATTGTGCGTTTCTGGATCATCACCGTCATCCTGGTGTTGATCGGTCTGGCGAGTCTGAAGATACGCTGATGTCAGGAAAACACGGACAAACAGGCAAAACCTTGATTGTCGGTCTGGGTAAGACCGGGCTCTCCTGCGCCCGCTATCTGACCGCCCAGGGTGTCGCCCTGGCCATCACCGACAGCCGCGAGGCACCCCCGGGTCTGGATGCCCTGCGCCAGGACTATCCGGACATGGCCCTGTTCCTCGGCGGGTTCCAGCCCGAGGTGTTCCAGGCGGCCAGTCAACTGGTGGTCAGTCCCGGTGTCCCGGTGAGTAATCCGATGATCCAGGCGGCCCGGGAGCGGGGCAGTGAAATTCTGGGTGATGTGGAGCTGTTTGCCCGGGCGGTGCGGGCGCCGGTGGTGGCGATCACCGGTTCCAACGGCAAGAGTACCGTTACCACCCTGTTGGGGGAGATGGCCCGCAACGCAGGTTTGCGGGTCGCGGTGGGGGGCAACCTGGGGGAGCCCGTACTCGACCTGCTTGATGATGCGGTTGAACTCTATGTGCTGGAACTGTCCAGTTTTCAGTTGGAAACCACCTGGAGTCTCAGACCCAGGGTGTCGGTGGTGCTCAACATCTCCGCCGACCACATGGATCGCTACACCGATATCGAGGCCTATGCCGAAACCAAGTCCAGGATCTATCGGGAGGCGGAAATCCGTGTGATCAACCGGGACGATCCCAGGGTCGCGGCAATGACCGGGGCCGGTGACACTGTGACCGGTTTCACCTTGAATGAACCTCAGGGAACGGACTTCGGGCGTTGCGCATATCAGGGCGAAACCTGGTTGTGTCAGGGTCTGACGCCCTTGATGCCTGTCAGGGATCTGCGTATTCCGGGAAGCCACAATCAGGCCAATGCACTGGCGGCGCTGGCCCTGGGCAGCGCGGTGGGGCTGCCCATGACCGGGATGCTTGAGACCCTGCGCAGCTTCCGGGGGCTGGCTCATCGTACCCAATGGATCTCAGACAAACTGGGATTGCGCTGGTACAACGACTCCAAGGGGACCAATGTCGGCGCCACCGTTTCCGCGCTGCTCGGGCTGCATGGGAATGGCGAGAGCCGTACCGTGCTGATTGCGGGGGGGGATTGCAAAGGGGCCGATTTCACCGCCCTCGCGCCGGTGGCGGAAAAGACCGCCCGGGCGGTAATCCTGATCGGCCGGGATGCCCGGTTGCTGGCCACGATCCTCGAGGGCCGGGTCAAACTGGTACCGGCCGAGAGTATGGTCGACGCCGTGGCAAAGGCGCGGCAAGAGGCCCGCCCGGGAGACCGGGTGCTGCTCTCACCGGCTTGCGCCAGTTTCGACATGTTCCGGAACTTCGAAGACCGGGGTGAGGCCTTTGCGCGTGCGGTGGAGGATCTCGAGTCATGAGTGAGATACGTCCCCAGGCCATGGATGCCCGCAGTCTGCGATCCCCGGAACCGGTGCTTGACCTGTGGTTGCTCGGCGCCTCCGCGTGTTTGCTCGGTTTCGGCCTGGTCATGGTGGCCTCTTCATCCATGACGGTAGGGGATCGGTTGGCCGGATCACCGTTCTTCTATGTCTACCGTCACCTGTTTGCCATGGTTCTGGGCCTTATTGGCGCGTTTCTGGTTTTCAGGGTGCCGGTGGAACAGTGGCAGAAGGCGGGTCCGAAACTGGTGTTTCTCGGTATCCTATTGTTGTTGTTGCTGTTGGTACCCGGGGTCGGTAAAACCGTCAATGGCGCCACCCGCTGGATCCCCCTGGGGGTCTTCAACCTGCAGAGCTCCGAGTTCATGAAGCTCTTCATGGTGCTGTATATCGCCGGCTATCTGGTACGTCGCCAGGATGAGGTGGCCCGTTCCTTCTGGGGTTTCGCCAAACCCATGCTGCTGTTGATCCTGACCAGCTCGATGATTCTGGTTCAGCCCGATTTCGGTACCACCGTGGTGCTGTTCGCCACCGCCCTGGGGATGCTGTTTCTCGGCGGGGTGGTGCTCTACCAGTTCAGCATGCTGATCCTGCTCTCCGTGGTTTCCGGCTTCGCGCTGATCTTTTTCAGCCCCTATCGCTGGCAGCGCATGACCACCTACCTGAATCCCTGGGACGATCCCTTCGATACCGATTTTCAACTCTCCCAGGCGCTGATCGCCTTCGGCCGGGGTGAAGTATCCGGGGTCGGTCTGGGCAACGGGATTCAGAAGCAGTTCTACCTGCCGGAGGCGCACACCGATTTCATCATGGCCGTGGTGGGCGAGGAGTTCGGTCTGATCGGCACCCTGGGGGTGATTCTGCTGTTTACCTTCTTTACCTGGCGCGCCTTCCATATCGGCACCCGGGCCCAGGCCGTGGGCGAGCGCTTTTCCAGTTATACCGCCTATGGGCTGGGCCTGTGGATCGGCATGCAGGCCTTCATCAACATTGGCGTGAATGTGGGGATGCTGCCGACCAAGGGACTGACTCTGCCCTTCATGAGCTACGGTGGCAACAGCATCATCGTGGCCTGTCTGATCGTCGCGCTGCTGTTGCGTATCGACTATGAGACTCGCCGCAAGACGGTGCGTGAGAGTCATGGGAGGCGCTCATGGAACCGCATGTGATGGTTATGGCCGGAGGCACGGGGGGACATCTGTTTCCCGCACTCGCGGTGGCTCAGTGGCTGGAAGCTCAGGGTTGCCTGATCTCCTGGCTGGGCAGTCGCGGCGGTATGGAGACCCGGCATATCCCGGAATATGGCTACCGGGTTCATACCCTGAACATCAAGGGTATCAGGGGTACCGGTTTGAAACGCCGTCTGATGGCCCCCTGGGTCGTGATCCGCTCCTGTTGGCAGGCCTATCGGGTACTGCGCCGGATTCGTCCCGATCTGGTTCTGGGTATGGGAGGATTCGTCACCGGTCCGGGGGGCGTGGCCGCTCGTTTGATGGGTATCCCCCTGGTGATCCAGGAGCAGAATGCGATACCCGGTCTGACCAACCGTTGGCTGGCGCGGCTCGCCAGTAAGGTGTTCGAGGCATTCCCCGGAAGCTTCGGTGCCGAGGCCCAGGCCGAAACCATCGGCAATCCGGTGCGTCATGAGATTGTGGCGCTGGCGTCCCCCGAGGCGCGTTTTGCCGGGCGGGAGGGTCCCATCCATCTGCTGGTCCTGGGTGGCTCACTGGGTGCCCAGGCCCTGAACCGGACCCTGCCCGAGGCCCTGGCGCGGCTGCCCCAAGAGCGGCGCCCCAAGGTGCGTCATCAGGCGGGAGAAAAACTCTACGAAGAGACCCTCGCCGGTTACCAAAACGCAGGTGTCGAGGCCGAAGTGAAGCCCTTCGAACGAGACATGGCGGAGGCCTACGGTTGGGCCGATCTGGTGATCTGCCGGGCCGGAGCCCTGACCGTCTCCGAACTGTGTGTGGCCGGGTTGGGCGCCATCCTGATCCCCTATCCCTATGCCGTGGATGACCATCAAACCCACAATGCTCAAATTCTGGTGAACGCCGGAGCGGCCCAGTTGGTGGATCAGACCAGTCTGAATCCCCGGGATCTGGCCGCCCAGATCGCGGAACTCTCCGAAGACCGGAGCACCTTGCTGGAGATGGCCCGGGCCGCGCGCAAGCTGGCCCGGCCGGAAGCGGCGGAGCAGATGGGTCATTATTGCCTGGAGTTGATTGCATCATGAGTGAAGTCCTGACACGCCGCCACACCCCCAATGTCATGGGACGCATGCGCAACATCCACTTCGTCGGAATCGGCGGTTCGGGGATGAGCGGTATCGCGGAGGTGATGATCAATCTCGGCTACCAGGTCTCCGGATCCGACCAGCGGGAGAGTGTGGTGACCCGGCGTCTGGCGGAACTGGGAGCCAGGATCCACCTGGGACACACCGCCGACCACGTGGACGGTGTGGATGCGGTGGTTATCTCCAGCGCCGTGAAACAGGATAACCCGGAGGTGGAAGCAGCCCGCCAATCGCGTATCCCGGTGGTACCCCGGGCCGAGATGCTGGCTGAGATCATGCGTTTCCGCTTCGGTATCGCGGTGGCCGGCACCCACGGTAAAACCACCACCACCAGTCTGGTCACCAGCGTCCTGGCGGAGGCCGGACTCGATCCGACCTTCGTCATCGGCGGTCGCCTTAACAGCGCCGGTGCCAACGCACGGCTCGGGGAGGGGGAATATCTGGTGGCCGAGGCCGATGAGAGTGACGCCTCGTTCCTCTATCTGCAACCGATGCTGGCGGTGGTGACCAATATCGACGCCGACCATATGACCACCTATGGGGGTGATTTTAATCGTTTGCGCGGGACCTTCCTGGAATTTCTGCATCATCTGCCCTTCTACGGTCAGGCGGTGCTGTGCATCGACGACCCGGTGGTGCTGGAACTCCTCCCGGAGGTGACCCGTCCGGTCACCACCTACGGTTTCGATGAAGCGGCGGACGTGCGGGCCAGCGATATCCGTAGCGAGGGGCTCAGGACCCACTTCAACCTGCATGCCCCGGGCCTGGAGGCCCCCATGCCGATCACTTTGAATCTGCCCGGACGGCATAACGTACTGAATGCCCTGGCCGCCGCAAGCGTGGCGCTGGAACTCAACCTGAATGGTGCATCGATCCAGAGGGCGTTAGAGAGCTTCGCCGGTATCGGGCGCCGCTTTCAGACCCGGGGCGACTGCCGTGTGGATGGCAAACGGGTGATGCTGGTCGATGACTATGCCCATCACCCACGGGAGATCGAGGCAACCCTGCGAGCGGTACGCGACGGCTGGCCGGATCGTCGTCTGGTGCTGGCCTTCCAGCCGCACCGCTACACCCGTACCCAGGAACAGTTCGAGGATTTCGTGCAGGTGTTGTCCAAGGCGGACCTGCTGATTCTGACCGAGGTCTATGCGGCCGGAGAGGATCCCATTCAAGGGGCGGCCGGACGGGATCTGAGCCGCGCCGTACGGGTGCGCGGACAGGTCGATCCGATTTTCGTGGAGCCGGTGGAGGAACTGCCGGAAGTGCTCCGGGGATTGCTCATGGACGGCGACATCGTACTGACAGTAGGGGCGGGCAGTATCGGCGCAATCGCGGCGGAATTGCCCAGGCAACTTTGTGAGGGGGTGGCGTAATGGCACACACATTCGATATGAAACGTCTGCATCATGGCTGCGGTGAATCCCTGCGCAGTCACCTGTTTGAACTGATGATGAAGTCCCTCGCCAGGGCGGAAAAACGCGCCCGGGCGGAGCTTGCGCAACGCAACGGGGACGGGCCTTTGAGTCCGTCCCGGGATGAGAGGTTTTGGGGATGATACCTGCCCTGGACGAAACCCGGCTGCGCGGCGAGATGCGCCACCACGAGCCTCTGTCACGCCACACCACCTGGCGGGTCGGGGGACCGGCCGAGCGTTTCTATCGTCCGGCGGACCGGGCGGACCTGATCACCTTCCTGCAGCAACTCGATGGGCAGGAACCCCTGTTCTGGCTGGGGCTCGGCAGCAATCTGCTGGTCCGGGACGGTGGTTTCAAGGGGACAGTGATCGCCACCCAGGGATGTCTCGAACAGCTTGGATGGCGGGGTGATCTGCTGGTTGCCGAGGCAGGGGTCTCCTGCGCCAAGATCGCCCGCACCGCCGCCCGGGCGGGACGTGTCGGAGTGGAATTTTTCGCCGGTATTCCCGGAACCCTCGGCGGCGCTCTGGCCATGAATGCCGGGGCCTTCGGTGGTGAAACCTGGAGTCAGGTACGGGAGGTCGAAACCATCGATCGGTACGGGGTGGTGCGTCGCCGTTCGGCAGCGGATTTCGAGATCGGCTACCGGCAGGTCAAGGGACAGCCCGGAGAGTGGTTCCTGGCCGCCGAACTCACTCTGGAAAGCGGTGACGGCGAAGCGGCTCAGGCACGCATCAAGACGTTGCTTGATCGTCGCGCCGCGACCCAGCCGACCCGGCTGCCCAGTTGCGGTTCGGTGTTCCGCAATCCACCGGGTGACCACGCCGCACGCCTGATCGAGGCGGCCGGTCTCAAGGGCCGGCGCCTGGGCGGCGCCCAGGTTTCGGAAAAGCATGCCAACTTCATCGTCAACATCGACAACGCCTCGGCGGCTGACATCGAAGCCCTGATTGCCCTGGTGCAGCAGCAGGTCGAGAGCCGCAGCGGTGTGCGGTTGGTGACCGAGGTCCACCGGATTGGAGAAAGCCTGGAATGAGTGTCCCAGTCGAACAATACGGCAAAGTGGCGGTTCTGATGGGGGGGCTGTCCGCAGAGCGGGAGATCTCGTTGAAGAGCGGTGGCGCGGTGCTTGCAGCCCTGCAACGCCGTGGCGTGGATGCGCATCCCGTCGATGTGGGACGTGACATCCTGGCGGTTCTGGCGGAGGGGGGATATGACCGGGCTTTCGTGATCCTGCACGGGCGGGGCGGTGAGGATGGCGTGATGCAAGGCGCTCTGGAGTGCCTCGGGTTGCCCTATACCGGCAGCGGTGTACTGGGGTCTGCCCTGGGGATGGAGAAGCACCGCACCAAGGCGGTGTGGCGCGGCCTGGACCTGCCCACTCCGGAATCGGTGCTGTTGACCCGGATCGAGGATCTGCAGCGGGCCGAAGCCCTGGGTTATCCGTTGATGATCAAACCCAGCGCCGAGGGGTCGAGTATCGGCATGTCCAAGGTGGAGAACCCGGCACAGCTCCAGCAGGCCTGGGAAACCGCACGGGGATTCGATGCGCGGGTTCTGGCCGAGCGTTGGATCGTCGGCGCGGAGTACACCGCTTCGATTCTGGGTGAACGGATGCTGCCCTTGATTCGCCTTGAGACGCCTCATCAATTTTACGATTTCGAGGCCAAATACTCCGCCAACACCACCCGTTATCACTGCCCCTGCGGTCTGCCGGAGTCTCGGGAACTCGAACTGCAGAAGCTGTGTCGGAAAGCCTTCGAGGCGGTAGGCGCCCGTGGTTGGGGGCGTGTCGATCTGATGCTCGACAACGAGGGACGGCCCTGGCTGATCGAGGTGAATACACAACCGGGCATGACGGATCACAGTCTGGTGCCGATGGCGGCCAAAGTGGCGGGCATCGACTTCGATGAACTGGTGATGAGCATTCTGGCGACCAGCCTGAACAGCGAGGCGGCAGCATGAGTCGGGTACGTTCCTCCCAAAAGGCACCTGAGAGCCCATCCCTGGGGAAAAGGATGAAGGCCTGGACGGCACCGGTAACCCTTGTACTGGCCCTGTCCGGACTGCTCCTGTGGGGCCGCGTGCAGTTGCAGAATCCGCAAGTGTTGTCGGTACGCCGAGTGCAGGTCGATGGTGAGATGCACTATCTGCAACGGGCTAATCTCGAGCAGGTGGTGGCCCAGGCGGTGAACGGCAACTTCTTCACCCTGGATCTGTCGCGGATGCGAAAACAGATCGAACGCCTGCCCTGGGTGGCCAGTGTCAGTGTGCGTCGGGTCTGGCCCGATGCCCTGAGGGTTCGGGTTACCGAACAGGTGCCTTTGGCCTATTGGGGCAAGGATGCGATGGTGAGTCGCGAGGGCGTGGTATTCCGGCCTAAGGCCCTGCCCCGCCTGGAAGGACTCGCAACCCTCCAGGGTGAAGCTCAGCATGCCCGGAGTATCACCCAGGATTACCAGTGCATGGACACCCTGTTGCAGACCGTCGGCTTGCGTGTGAGCGACCTGAAGGTGGATGCGCGACAGGCCTGGCGGATCGAGACGGACACGGGATTGAAACTACAACTGGGCCGACGGGATGTGATGCCAAGGCTGACCCGCTTTGCCCAGCTCTATCCCTCCCTGATGAGTCAGGAGTCGGAGCGCCGGCCGGATACGGTGGATCTGAGGTACAGCAATGGTTTCGCCGTGCATTGGCAGACACTGCCTGAAACAGGGGATGAGCGTCAGGCGGGTTTGCAGGGTAGGGATCACGAAATGCGTGGAACCCGGCACCAGCGGAACCAGACAAGAACTACAAGCGAAACGCGCGGGTAGGAGTAATGACGAAACGAAGTGAGAAAAATCTGATCATCGGCCTGGATATCGGGACCTCCAAGGTGGTGGCGATCGTCGGTGAGCTCAAGCCGGATAACGGCATTGAGATCATCGGTATCGGTTCCCATCCGTCCCGAGGACTGAAGAAGGGTGTGGTGGTCAACATCGAATCCACGGTGCAATCGATTCAACGCGCCGTGGAGGAGGCCGAACTGATGGCCGGTTGCGAGATCCATTCGGTCTATGCGGGCATCGCGGGCAGCCATATCCGCAGTCTCAACTCCCACGGCATCGTGGCGATCAAGGATAAGGAGGTCAGCCAAAGCGATGTGGAGCGGGTGATCGACGCGGCGCGGGCGGTGGCGATTCCCGCGGACCAGAAGATTCTGCACATCCTGCCCCAGGAGTTCATCATCGACGAGCAGGAAGGCATCCGCGATCCGGTGGGGATGTCCGGGGTGCGGTTGGAGGCCCGGGTTCACATGGTCACCGGGGCGGTCAGCGCGGCGCAGAACATCGTCAAGTGTGTGCGCCGCTGCGGATTGGAGGCGGATGATCTGATCCTCGAACAACTGGCTTCAAGCTATTCCGTACTCAGTGACGATGAAAAAGAGTTGGGCGTGTGCCTGGTCGATATCGGCGGCGGGACCACCGATATCGCAGTGTTCACCGGCGGGGCGATTCGCCATACCGCGGTGATTCCCATCGCCGGTGATCAGGTGACCAATGATATCGCGGTGGCGCTGCGCACCCCGACCCAGCACGCAGAAGAGATCAAGATCAAGTACGCCTGCGCATTGACCCAGCTGGCCACCAGCGATGAAACCATCGAGGTGCCCAGTATTGGGGAACGCCCCCCGCGCAGGCTCTCGCGTCAAACCCTCGCGGAAGTGGTGGAGCCCCGCTACGAGGAGTTAATGACCCTGATTCAGGCCGAACTGCGGCGCAGCGGCTTTGAGGACCTGATCGCCGGGGGCGTGGTGCTTACCGGCGGCAGTTCGAAGATGGAGGGTGTGGTGGATCTGGCGGAAGAGGTTTTTCATATGCCGGTACGCCTGGGGGTGCCCAAATACGTGACCGGACTTGCGGATGTGGTGCGCAATCCCATCTACGCAACCGGGGTGGGACTGCTGTTGTTCGGGCAGAACAATCGAACGCATGGCGGCAGGGAGCTGGCCAACGAGGGTGGATTGAAAGCGATCTGGGAACGTATGAAACACTGGTTCCAAGGCAATTTTTAAACAATTTTTTGACATCTGTTAGGCGCAACAGAATCAATCGGAGGTAGAAAATGTTCGAGTTAATGGATACACACAGTCAGAATGCTGTGATCAAGGTGATCGGTGTCGGCGGCGGTGGCGGCAACGCGGTCAACCATATGTTGACCGGTGACATCGAAGGCGTGGATTTCATCTGCGCCAACACCGATGCCCAGGCACTGCGCAGCAGCGATGTTCGTACCTTGCTGCAGCTCGGTTCCGATATCACCAAGGGTCTCGGGGCCGGAGCCAATCCGGATATCGGCCGACAGGCGGCGCTGGAAGACCGGGAACGCCTCGAGGAGGCCTTGACCGGCGCCGATATGGTGTTCATCACCGCCGGCATGGGGGGCGGCACCGGCACCGGGGCCGCGCCCGTGGTGGCCCAGGTCGCCAAGGATCTGGGGATTCTTACCGTGGCGGTGGTCACCAAGCCCTTCGGCTTCGAAGGCGGCAAGCGCATGAAGATCGCCGAGCACGGCATGGCGGAACTGGGCAAGCACGTGGATTCCCTGATCACCATCCCCAACGAGAAACTGCTGGCGGTGTTAGGTAAGGAGATGAGTCTGCTCAACGCCTTCAAGGCCGCCAATGATGTGCTGCTGCATGCGGTGCAGGGGATCGCCGAACTGATCACCCGGCCCGGACTGATCAACGTAGATTTCGCGGACGTCAAGACGGTCATGTCCGAGATGGGCGCGGCGATGATGGGTTCCGGCGAGTCGTCCGGGGACAACCGAGCCCGGGAGGCGGCGGAGCGGGCGATCCGCAGTCCGCTGCTGGAAGACGTGAACCTGGCGGGGGCCAAGGGCATTCTGGTGAACATCACCGCGGGCCTGAACCTGGCTATCGGTGAGTTCGACGAGGTTGGTACCACAGTGCGCGAGTTCGCCGATGAAGATGCCACGGTGGTTATCGGTACGGTCATCGACCCTGACATGGGCAACGATATGCGGGTGACTGTGGTTGCCACCGGACTCGGTGAACGGGGTAAGGCGGAACTGCCGAAGGCGCCAAAAGTCGAAGAACTCAAGCCCGTCAAACTGGTCGAGAGCGAGGATCCGCAAAAGATGCCGGATGATTATCGTGAACTGGACCGGCCCACGGTGCTGCGAAACGGTCAGCACAACCGTGCCGCAGCCGCGGCCACGGCGGATGGTAATCTGGACTATCTGGATATCCCGGCGTTTTTACGCCGTCAGGCAGATTAGTGTAGAATCCGGCCAGTTACAGTGTGATGACATATTTTGGTAGCTTGAATGAGCGGGTTAGTGGTACAACTGTTCCTTAATCTGATCCGCTTGTGATAGCATGCGCGCCTTTTGTGGGGCTGTTCCGGCCAGAATCAGTATGGGGGCTGCGAGTCGATGATTTGGCAACGTACGTTGAAGAACGTGATACGCGCCACAGGAGTGGGGCTGCATACGGGAGAGAAGGTTTATCTCACCCTGCGACCGGCAGCACCGGATACAGGAATTATATTCCGACGCGTCGACCTCGATCCCCCGGTTGAAATCCGGGCTTGTGCGGAAAATGTGGGGGATACCCGCCTCTCCAGCACTCTGGTGCATGACGGGGTACGGGTCTCCACGGTGGAGCACCTGCTGTCCGCGTTTGCCGGCCTGGGTATCGATAATGCCTACGTGGACGTGAGTGCCGCCGAGGTGCCGATCATGGACGGCAGTGCCGGTCCTTTCGTGTTTCTGCTGCAATCCGCCGGAGTGGAAGAGCAGAACAAGGCCAAACGGTTCATCCGAATCAAGCGCAAGGTCGAGGTGAAGGAGGGTGATAAACGCGCCAGTTTCGAGCCCTTCGATGGTTTCAAGGTCTCCTTCTCCATCGACTTCGACCATCCCGCCTTCAAGGAACGCACCCAGTACGCCACGGTTGACTTCTCATCTACCTCCTTTGTCAGAGAGGTCAGCCGGGCGCGCACCTTCGGTTTTCTGCGCGATATCGAGATGCTGAGACAGAAGGAACTGGCCCTGGGCGGCAGCATGGACAACGCCGTCGTGGTGGATGACTATCGGGTCATGAACGCGGATGGCCTGCGCTATGAAGACGAATTCGTCAAACACAAGATCCTTGATGCCATCGGCGATCTGTACCTCCTGGGTCACAGCCTGATCGGTGCATTCAGTGGCCATAAGTCGGGGCATGCCCTCAACAATCGCCTGCTGCGGGAGCTGATCCGCCAGGAGGATGCCTGGGAGGAGATCACCTTCGACGAGCCGGAAGACGCTCCCATCTCTTATATGAAACCAGCCCATCTGACCGTTTCCTGAACGTCACATAATATTATCTGATTACCTACTATGCTCCGCCATAGGGTGATGGGCTCCCCCTCACCCTTCGGTGGGTGTTGTAACAGCATGCCGAGACTCATCTCAAACTGATTTTGGTTGCAGATACCATCGATTTTGTGCTTTTTATCGAACGCTTTGCCGAGGCAATTCATTCTTTCCACCTTTTGTGACACCCTCCTTCGCGGGATAGGGCCAGGGAGAGGGGGGTATGAAAATCTGTGAGCGCAGCGAACTCATCCACTCAAAACTAAAAACTCAACACTCAAAACTGCTATTGGCGACTGGCTGAGTAAAGTGGGTAATCAGGTAATATTAAAGTGCCGGGTTAATTACAATCCCGCGTCATATGCCTGCTTAGCCTCAGTAGAGCCTGTTTCAGATCCCTGTCTGTAAGGCTCTCCGCGGTCAGACGCAGGGATTCACTGCTCTGTTCACTCATCGCTTCCGCCCGTCGACCGCGATCCTGTTTCGGTGTCGTCGATTCCGGGGTGATGCGGACCTGTATCCGGGTTGCCAGTATCTCTTGCGCCATCAGGCTGCGCTGCAGTTGCGGCGCCATATAGCGCAGCCGGCTGGCCCAAACCGGCGACTCGGTGAACAGGGTCAGGTATCCGTTATGCATGACCGCCCCCCGAACCTGCTGATCCAGGGGCGGAGTCAGACAGCTTCGTACCCGCTCAAGCAACTCGGCATATTCCGCCAAGCGTTGTCCCAGTTTGCGAAGATGAGCGCGTTTATTCAAGACATCATTCAGTTTATGCATGGTGGGGGGCGGGGAGTGAATTTTACTCATAAGATGATTAAGAAAGGTTTTTCCAGATCCATCCAGGTAGACCGTTCAAGTGGAAATTATCCGCCAATGGATGTGAATCACCATACAGTGTGAATAAAAAAACACCACTTTTTTGTTAGAAAATGGTAAAGTTCGTGGGTTTTTGAACGAAAAACCTGTATATGCAACCCGGTAAACAGTAAATTTGGGCGATGAAAATCATATACTTACGCGGTATTAGTCATGATCATGGGAATGCGCTTTCCTGGCTGGGAGTCTCCCTGTTCATTGGGCTGGCACTGCTGTTCGGCCTGAGCATGCTCTGGGTCGGATACCGCATGGGGGTAAGTGACACCGAATTTCCGGAACACCAACTGGTCAGCAGCTTGAAGCGCACCTTTCAGCAGGAAAGGATGCTCCTCGAAGACGTCAAACAGGATACCCAGAGTGGCATCGACGCCCTGGCGATCCGGGTGGGACAACTCCAGTCGCAGCTGTTACGGCTCGATGCACTGGGCGAACGCCTGGTGGCAATGGGGGGGCTGGACAAGGGCGAATTCAGTTTCGACATCGCTCCCGCACTGGGTGGTCCCGAGGCGGCTCAGTCCCTCGATGAACCCTCCGCGCTACCCGGGCTGCTTGAAGAGATGGATCAGTTAGAGGCGATGATCGAACATCGCCAGCAGCAACTTTCCCTGGTGGAAGACCTGATTATGAACTCGAATCTCGAGGATGCGGTACACCCAACCGGCCGGCCGGTCACCAAAGGCTGGATATCCTCCTATTTCGGGATGCGCAATGACCCCTTTACCGGTAAGCGCACCATGCACAAAGGCATGGATTTCGCGGGTAAGGAGGGCTCCGATGTGGTTGCAGTCGCCTCCGGGGTGGTCACCTGGGCCGGTAAACGCTATGGTTACGGCGAACTGGTCGAAATCAATCATGGCAAGGGATATGTCACCCGCTATGGCCACAATCAGGAGATCCTGGTGGAGATCGGAGACCGGGTCAAGCAGGGTGAGGTGATTGCCACCATGGGTTCCACCGGACGTTCCACCGGACCCCATGTGCATTTCGAGGTGGTCAGAAATGGCAAAATCGTCGATCCGACAAAATATATCCTGACCAAGCGCTCCCAGGGTTGATCCGATCACGAGATTCTACGGAACCGATGGCCGCCAGGTCTCTCTAATACCTTCAGCCCGCCCAACCGGCACGTCTTTTAATCGAAACGGAGACTGAGCTGGCGACTCGATAATCTGCGACACCATCCTTTAGCAGCGTCCCGGCATGCTGTATGATCGCACACATTTCGCTGTTTGACGGAAACCCCGATTCATGGTTAGTAAAATCTTTAAAAAGATCTTCGGCAGCCGCAATGAGCGGTTGATCAAACGGATGACCAAAAAGGTCACCCAGATTTCGGCCCTGGAGGCGGAGCTGGAGAAACTCCCGGATGAGGCGCTGCAGCAGAAGACCGCTGACTTCCGCGCCCGGCTCGAGGCCGGTGAGTCCCTGGATAATCTGATGAACGAGGCCTTTGCGGTGGTCCGCGAAGCGGGGCGTCGGGTCATGCAGATGCGACATTTCGACGTTCAGCTGATCGGCGGCATGGTGCTGCATGATGGCAAAATCTCCGAGATGCGCACCGGTGAGGGCAAGACCCTGGTGGCCACCCTGGCGGCCTACCTCAATGCCCTGCCGGCACGCGGGGTTCACGTAGTCACGGTGAATGACTACCTGGCCCGGCGCGATGCCTCCTGGATGGGACGCCTGTACCACTTTCTGGGCCTGACCACGGGTGTGATCAACTCATCCGGCGGCATGGGACCGGACAACGCCTCCTATCTGTTCGACCCGGAATACGACGGTAAATCGGGCGGGTATCCCCATCTTCGCCCGGTCACCCGGCGTGAGGCCTATGCCGCGGATATCACCTATGGCACGAACAACGAGTACGGTTTCGACTACCTGCGCGACAACATGGCGTTCAGCGCGGATCAGCGGGTACAGCGCCCCCCCTTCTACGCCATCGTGGACGAGGTCGACTCGATCCTGATCGATGAGGCACGGACCCCGTTGATCATCTCGGGGCCCGCGGAAGACTCCTCCGAGCTTTACATGAAGGTCGACCAGATTATCCCGCGACTGACCCGTCAGGATCCCATCACCAACGAAGAGGGCAAACCCGATTTCGGTCCCGGTGACTACTCCGTGGATGAAAAGGCGCGTCAGGTCTATTTCAGTGAAGAGGGACATCAACACCTCGAAGAGATGCTGACCGAAGCGGGACTGCTGGGTGAAGGGGAGAGTCTCTACGACTCCGCCAACATCATCCTCATGCATCACGCCAATGCCGCACTGCGCGCCCACGCCCTGTTCCAACGCAACGTGGACTACATCGTCAAAGAGGGTCAGATCGTCATCGTCGATGAGTTCACTGGCCGCACCATGCCCGGACGCCGTTGGTCCGATGGCCAGCACCAGGCGGTGGAGGCCAAGGAGGGGGTGAAGATCCAGAACGAAAACCAGACCCTCGCCTCGATCACCTTTCAGAACTATTTCCGCCTCTACAATAAGTTGGCCGGCATGACCGGTACCGCCGATACCGAGGCCTTCGAGTTTCAGCAGATCTACGGTCTGGAAGTGGTGGTCATCCCCACCAACCGTCCCATGATCCGTAAGGATATGGGGGATTTGGTCTATCTGACCCCGGAGGAGAAATACGAGGCGATCCTGGAGGATGTGCGGGATTGCGTGCAGCGGGGACAACCGGTACTGGTGGGTACCGCGTCGATCGAAACCTCGGAACTGGTCTCCGGCCTGCTTAACAAACAGGGCGTGGATCACAAGGTGTTGAACGCCAAGCACCACGAACAGGAGGCGATGATCATTGCCCAGGCGGGCCGTCCCGGGGCGGTTACCATCGCCACCAACATGGCCGGTCGCGGTACGGACATCGTGCTGGGCGGTAATCTCGAAACCGAGATCGAAGCCCTGGGTGAGAACCCGGATGAAGCACGGGTCGCCGAGACCCGGGAGATCTGGACGCAACGCCATCAGCAGGTCCTGGATGCGGGTGGTCTGCATGTGATTGGTACCGAGCGGCACGAGTCCCGGCGTATCGACAACCAGTTGCGGGGTCGTTCCGGTCGCCAGGGCGATCCGGGTTCGAGCCGTTTCTACCTCTCCCTGCAGGACAATCTGATGCGTATCTTCGCCTCCGAGAAGGTGGGGAACCTGATGCAGAAGCTCGGTATGGAGCGGGGCGAGGCGATCGAACATCCCTGGGTCTCCCGGGCCATCGAAAACGCGCAACGCAAGGTCGAGGGACGTAACTTTGACATCCGCAAGCAGCTGCTGGAATACGATGACGTGGCCAACGACCAGCGTAAGGTGGTCTATGAGCAGCGTAATGAATTGATGGACTCCAACGATATATCCAGTTCTATCGAGGCCCTGCGCGGGGATATCCTTGATGAGGTGTTTCATGCGCATATCCCCCGCGAGAGCATCGAAGAGCAGTGGGACGTGCCCGGATTGAGCGAGGCCCTGGCGGAGAGTTTTGGCGGCGAATGGCCGGTGCAGCAGTGGCTGGATGAGCAGAGCGAGCTGCATGAAGAGACGCTCAAGGAGAAGATTCTTGAGACTCTGGTCTCTGGCTATGCGGCCAAGGAACAGCTGGTAGGCGCCGAAGGTATGCGTCAGTTCGAGAAGGGGATGATGCTGCAGACCCTGGACAGTCATTGGAAAGAGCATCTGGCGGCCATGGATTACCTGCGCCAGGGCATTCACCTGCGGGGCTATGCGCAGAAAAATCCGAAACAGGAGTACAAGCGCGAGGCATTCGCCATGTTCTCCAACATGCTCGACAGCATCAAGCGTGAGGTGATCACCCTGCTCTCCCGGGTACAGGTGCAGATGCCCGAGGAACTGGCCCGCCAGGAACAACGCAGCCGGGTGGATGAGTTTGAGTTCAAGCATGAGGCCTTCGAGGGTCTGCCGGAAGAGACCCAGTTGGAGGGGGAAACCCCGGATGAAGCCGATCAAGCCCCTCACCAGCCATTTGTCCGTGACGGCCGTAAGGTCGGGCGCAATGAGCCCTGTCCCTGTGGATCCGGTAAGAAATACAAGCAGTGCCACGGACGTTTGAACTGATATGACGGGATCCGCCTACCGCGTGTCGGGTGTACGGCTTGGCGTGGCCGCTGCCGGTATCAAGTATGCCGACCGCAACGACCTGTTAGTGATCGAAATCCCGGAAACCGGCAGCTGTGCCGCGGTGTTTACCCGCAATGCCTTCTGCGCGGCTCCGGTGCAACTGGCCCGGCAGCATCTGCAGCAGGAGCGACCCCGTTTCCTGATGGTCAATTCCGGCAATGCCAACGCAGGCACCGGTCAACAGGGTTTGGACAGCGCCCGTAAGACCTGTCAGGCGTTGGCTGAAACCGCCCCCTGTCGCAGCGGGCAGGTGCTGCCTTTCTCCACCGGGGTGATCGGTGAACCGCTTCCCTGGGAACGGATCAACGAGGCCCTGCCCAAGGCGTTGCGGGATCTCAGCGAGGATGGCTGGGAGCCTGCCTCCCGGGCCATCATGACCACCGACACCCGTCCCAAGCTGGTGACCCGGCAATTTGAGATCGATGGGGTCGCGGTTCGGGTAACCGGCATGGCCAAGGGTTCCGGAATGATCCGACCCGACATGGCTACCATGCTCGCCTATCTCGCCACCGATCTGGCGGTTGAGCCCGGTCTCCTGCAGGAGATCCTGGAACAGGCGGTCAAGCCCTCCTTCAACAGCATCACCGTGGACGGGGATACCTCGACCAATGATGCCTGTGTGCTGATCGCCAGCGGAGTTTCCCCTCTGGCGCCACTGAATGATCGTGGTGCGGCGGTTTTTGCGCCTTTCGTCCAGGCTGTTGAGGAGGTCTGCATGAGTCTCGCTCGTGAGATCATCTCCGATGGCGAGGGAGCGACCAAACTGGTGGAAATCCGGGTCGAAGGCGCCGCCGATGAACAAGAGGCGCGGGATGTGGCCTATACCATTGCCCACTCGCCCCTGGTGAAGACCGCGCTGTTCGCTTCCGATCCCAACTGGGGGCGGATACTGGCGGCGGTTGGACGCGCGGGTGTTAAGGATCTGGATATCGAGCGGGTGGCAATCTGGCTGGACGATGTGTGCATCGTGGAGCAGGGTGGCCGGGCGGCCGGTTACACCGAGGCGGCGGGTCAGTCAGTGATGCAGCGTGGCGAATTCACCATCCGGGTGGCGCTGGGGCGGGGTGAGGCCCAGACCCGGGTTCTGACCTGTGATTTTTCTTACGATTACGTCAAGATCAATGCGGAGTACCGCACCTGATCCGCACAGGGAGCCAATCCCGTATCGCCCAGGTTCTGTCGGGCCGGACTTGTCGGCATGTTGATCCATGTCGCCGCGGCCGCCATCTTCGACGGTAGCGGTCGTGTGCTGCTCAGTCAGCGTGCGCGAAATACCCATCAGGGCGGGCTCTGGGAATTCCCCGGTGGGAAACTCGAACCCGGTGAAACCCCGCGCCAGGCGCTGCTCCGGGAGTTGTCCGAGGAACTCGCCATCCGGGTTCAGGACAGCCGTCCGCTGATCCGGGTGCGGCACGACTATGGTGACCGAGCGGTGCTGATCGATTTTTTCCGCGTATACGATTACCAGGGAGAGGCCCGGGGCGTGGAAGGCCAACCCCTGCGCTGGGTCGCCCCCGGGACTCTGCGGCCGGAGGAGTTTCCCGCCGCGGACCGGCCGGTTATCACGGCCCTGCAACTGCCGCAAACCTACGCGATCACGGGCGAAGATCCTACCGATACAGAGGCTTTTCTTCACCGCTTCGAGGGGTTGCTTGAGAGGGGTGTCCGCCTGATTCAGCTGCGCGCGCACGCCTTGCCGGATGACGTCTATGCTCGGCTTCTGATCACGACCCACGCCCTTTGCCGTACACAGGGGGCATGTCTGATCGTGAACCGGCCCCGGGATGTGACCCGCTGGCAGGGGCAGGGCGATGGGATTCACCTGGGTTCAGCCCAATTGACGGCGCTAAAGAGGCGTCCCCAGGGCCCGGGTTGGGTAGGTGCCTCATGCCACACCCTTGCAGAACTACAGGTTGCGGATGCCCTGGGACTGGATTATGCCCTGCTCTCACCTGTCCTGCCCACCTTGACCCATCCGGGGGCAGAGGCCCTGGGATGGGAACGGTTTGCCGAATGGGTTGACCAGGTCAATCTACCGGTATTTGCCCTGGGCGGGGTGAATGGCGAGAACCTGTCCCAGGCTTGTGATGCCGGGGGGCAGGGCATCGCAGGCATTCGCGCTTTCTGGAGCTAGTCACTGAAACCGTAGCTGTCGATGATGCCCTGAAGTGTCTCGATCTTTTCATCCGAGGTTTCGACGAATTCGAAACCTGAGTCGTAAAAGGCGGTGTTGATATCCCGGTCGCTCCAGCGGCAGATGGCTTTGAAGCTGAGGTATTTCGCATCCTCCTCGCTGTCCGGCAGGTGAATCTTGAGGTTGAGTTCCTCACCCGTGGGGATCGCCTTTTCGCCGATTAGCATCATCCCCCGGGAATTGATGTCCACGACCTGGCCCAGGGGCAGATTGTTCTCCCGTTGCCAAACCCGCAGGTAGTAGATCAGGTGGCGACGCTTTTCCGTGCGCCGGTCTTCCGGTTTGGTGCTGTGTTGTAAACTGTGCTCACCCGGTCTTTTCATATACATCACGAATACCCTTCGGTAGGATGGTATGGCAATAATGATAGTGGTTCGTGTCGAGACTCACAATTACCTTAGGATTGTAAACCCTACGGCTTTCCGTACGGGTCAGGGTACGGGTATTATCAGTGCTGTATTAGGGGCGTACGGACCTTTCCAGGTCGCGTCAGGTGATCCGGCGCTTTCCCGTATTGCGAATTGATGTTTCACTATTGTCTTTCGTCATAGCGGTAGTTCGTCACCTGGCAAGGAGTTGCTATGGCTTACATTTCAGGATGACCTGTTATGTTTTCGAAAATCTTCGATAGGGATCTGCTGTACAATTCGGAATATCAGCAGGCCCTGGTACGTTTGGCAATCTGGCTGTTCTGCTGCCTGTCCATGTGGTTCGCCGTCCAAACAAAATATTACGCTGTTGATTTCCCCCTGCTGGTCACCCTGTATTCTTGGTATTTCGCCATCTTCATCGTGCTTTTGGTCAATGTGGTGATCTGGCCCAGCTTGCCACATCGGATCTATTTCACCCTGTTCATCGATATCAGTGCCACCAGTCTGGCGATCTACCTGACCTCGGACGCCTTCAGTCCCTTCTACCTGATCTATCACTGGATCTATATCTCATACGGCATCAGATACGGAGCGCGGACCCTGCTGTTATCGATGCTGTTGAACTTTCTTACCTATGCCTGGGTGATCCATACCCTTCAGCAGTGGCAGACCCAGTTTTTCGAGACCTTCCTGTTCCTGTTTTTATTGCTGATCGTACCGGTTTATCAATTTACCCTGCTGCGACAATTACATCATGCGAAGCAGGAGGCGATGCACGCCAAGCAGGCCCGGGGAGACTTTCTTGCCACCATGACTCACGAACTGCGTACCCCGCTGATCGGTGTCATGGGAATGGCGCGGTTACTTGAGAATACCCCGCTGGATGTGGAGCAGAAGGAGTATGTTCACGCGATCAACGCCTCGGCCAGACTGCTTCGTTCCATGATCAGCGATGTTCTGGATCTATCGAAGATCGATGCCAACAAGCTGGAGTTGACCTCGGAATGGTTCGATGTCTATGAAATGGTCAAGAACATCACCTCGACCCTGGCTCCCGAGGTTCAGGAGAAACAGCTTGAGATGTATTGCTATATCGATCCCGAGGTGCCGCTGAAACTGCGGGGTGACAAACTGCGAGTCTCCCAGATCCTGTTCAACATGCTGGGCAACGCGATTAAATTTACCGAACGGGGTTATGTTTGTCTGCGCATACACTATGAGGAAAACGCGCTGCAGATGCCGGAAAGACATATCCTGTTCGAGGTCGAAGACAGCGGTATCGGCATCGAACGAGCCAAGCTGCCGGATATCTTTGACAACTTCTGGCAGGGCGATAGCGCCCCCCCCCGCAGACGTTTCGAGGGCACCGGTCTGGGCACTTCGGTGATCCGGGATCTGACCCGTCTGATGAACGGTCAGGTAGCTGTGTCCAGCGAACTGGGAAAGGGCAGCGTGTTCAGTGTGCGACTGCCTCTGCTGCCGAAATTGGGGGACTGGGATGGTCAGAGCGTGGCTGAGTCCCTGAAGCAGTATTTTCCTCTGATTCGAAACAAGCGGGTGCTGATCTACGAGAACGATCCCATCGCCCTGCAACAGCATCTGCAGATGATCGATGAACTGGGTATGCAAGCCTCGAGCGCCCGTGACCTGGAACAGTTCAGCAGACGGCTGTCAGCGGAAACGGACCTGGTACTGGTCTGTGATTCGCTTGCCGACGGTTCGGTGCGGCAGGTGATTCGCAGTGTACGGGCATACGAACCGGTGATCCCCTTGGTGCTGGCGGGTTATCGTGCCCACACCCTTGACTATGCCACCTACAACACCACGGTGCTGATCAAACCGTTTCTTCCAGATGAGTTGGCCCAGGCGGTCATTGATCAGTTGGTATCTCACCAGGACCAGCAGAGCGCGGCGGAACCGTCGGCGAGTGCCCAGGAGGCGACAAAACTCCCCCGTTCCATGAATGTCCTATTGGCCGAGGATAACGTGATCGCCGCCAAGGTGCTGGCGACCCTGCTCAAACAACGGGGCCATCAGGTGAAGGTTGCCCGGGATGGCCGGGAAGCACTGCAGGCGGTCAAAGAATCGGAGTTCGAACTGGCCTTTGTTGATCTGTGCATGCCTCATGTGGACGGTATCGAGTTCACGCGACGCTACCGTCAGTCGGAAGGCGAGGAACGATACATGCCGATCTATGCGCTGACCGCAAACAGCAAGGAGGATATCATGGATCTGTGTATTCGTGCGGGCATGGATGGGTTCTTGGCCAAACCGGTGGAACCGGAGTTGCTGGATAGGATCATCGAACGCTGTATCGGCGGGGGGTTAGACCCGGATGAACTCAGCCCGGTGACGGGGTGATGATGGCCAGGCTTTTTATCAGAATTCAACATGGTCACTTTGCCGAGAGACGTCCGTTGCCTGGGGAGAGAAGTTTTGAGTTATTAGTTTTGAGTTTTTAGTTGATGAGTTCGCCGCGCCCACGGTTTTTCTCGTTCCCACGCTCCGCGTGGGAATGCAGACCGGGGTACGAATCACGCGGCAAGACCGATCGTTACAGCTGGCTTAGTAGGCATTCCCACGCAGAGCGTGGGAACGTTGAACGAGAAATATAAAAACCTGAGCGCAGCGAACTCATCAACTAAAAACTAATAACTCAAAACTTAAAACTCACATTCAGCGCTTGCCAGATCCGAATCGTGGGTTCCGCTTGATTCATGGTATAGAAGTGCAACCCAGGGGCGCCCCCTGACAACAAACGCTCACACAATGCGGTGACGACTTCGGCACCGAAGTTGCGGATCGATTCCAGATCATCACCGTATCCCTCCAGGCGTTTACGGATCCAGCGCGGTATCTCTGCCCCACAGGCATCGGAAAAGCGACTCAGTTGAAGCGAGTTGGTGATCGGCATGATCCCCGGCACGATGGGGATGTCGAGTTGCATCCGCTGACAGTCGTCGAGGAAACGGAAGTAGGCATCCGAGTTGTAGAAGTATTGGGTAATGGCGCTGTCGGCTCCCGCCTCGACCTTGCGTTTGAAGTACTTGAGATCCTGTTCCGGACTGCTCGATTGGGGATGAAACTCCGGGTAGGCTGCCACTTCGATGTGAAAAACGTCGCCAAACTGTTCCCGGATCAGAGCCACCAGTTGGTTGGCGTGATGGAGTTCCCCCAGATCACCCAGGCCGATACCCGAGGGCAGATCCCCCCGCAGGGCTACCACCCGGCGCAGGCCTTTGTCCCGGTAACGCTCCAGGATCTGCAGAATCTCTCCTCGATCCGCGCCGATACATGAGAGGTGCGGGGCGGTATCGATATTTTGCTCCCACAGCCAGTCCACCGTCTCGAAGGTGCGTTGCTGGGTCGATCCCCCCGCGCCATAGGTCACGGAGAAGAAGGCGGGATTGAGGGCCTTGAGTTTTTCCACGTTGGCCTTCATTTTGTCGAACCCCTGGGCGGTCTTGGGCGGGAAGAGTTCGAAGCTGATGATATTCTGTTTGGAATCTGCTGTGTTCATTGCTTGAGTTCGTTTCCTGAAACCGGGTCAGGTGACTGCAGGGGTGTAAAAGGGTGATTTTCTCTTCGTTCCCACGCAGCGCATGGGAACGAATAGATGAGCGTTTAGTAGCGGTAGTGACCCGGTTTATAGGGGCCTTCCACGGGTACGCCGATGTAGTCGGCCTGCTCCTGGGTCAGGGTGGTCAGATGAGCCCCGATCTTGGCAAGATGGAGGCGGGCCACCTCTTCGTCGAGTTTCTTCGGCAACACATAGACCCGGTTTTCATAGGCCCCGGCATTGGTGAAGAACTCGATCTGGGCCAGTACCTGATTGGAGAAAGAGTTGGACATGACAAAGCTGGGGTGTCCCGTGGCGCAGCCCAGGTTCACCAGCCGGCCCTCCGCCAGCAGAATGATGCGCTTACCGTCGGGAAAGATGACATGATGAACCTGGGGCTTGATCTCCTCCCAGGTGTAGTGGCGGATCCCGGCAATATCGATCTCGTTGTCGAAGTGGCCGATGTTGCAGACGATGGACTGATCCTTCATCGCCGCCATATGATCGTGGGTGATGATCTTGAGGTTGCCCGTCGTGGTGACGAAGATGTCGCCGATCGGTGCGGCTTCCTCCAGGGTAACCACCCGGTAGCCCTCCATCGCGGCCTGGAGTGCGCAAATTGGGTCGATCTCGGTGATCCATACGGTGGCCCCCAGGCCGCGCAGCGACTGAGCGCAACCCTTGCCCACATCCCCGTATCCGGCGACGATGGCGATCTTCCCGGCGATCATGACATCGGTGGCGCGTTTGATGCCGTCCACCAGGGACTCCCGGCAGCCGTAGAGGTTGTCGAATTTCGATTTGGTGACCGAGTCATTGACGTTCATCGCGGGGAACAGCAGGGTGCCTTGTTCCATCATCTGATAGAGACGATGCACCCCGGTGGTGGTCTCCTCGGTGACACCTTTGATCGAATCGGCGATGCGGTGGTAGCGCTGGGGATCCTCTTCCAGGCTGCGCCGCAGCACACCCAGGATCACCTGCCACTCTTCCGGATCATCGGCCTTGGGTTCCGGCACCGCGCCGGCATTGGCAAATTCCACACCCTTGTGCACCAGCAGGGTGGCATCGCCCCCGTCGTCGAGAATCATGTTGGGCAAGCCCCCGTCGGGCCAGTTGAGTACCTGCTCGGTACACCACCAATACTCTTCGAGGGATTCGCCTTTCCAGGCATAGACCGGGATGCCCTGGGCGGCGATGGCCGCGGCGGCATGGTCCTGGGTGGAGAAGATGTTGCAGGAACACCAGCGCACCTGAGCGCCCAGGGCTACCAGGGTTTCGATCAGCACCGCGGTCTGAATGGTCATGTGCAGGGAGCCGGTGATGCGGGCGCCCTTGAGGGGTTGCTCGGCGGCGTATTTCTCGCGGATGGCCATCAAGCCGGGCATCTCGGTTTCGGCGATGGCGATCTCGCGGCGTCCGAAGTCCGCCTGGGCGATATCGGCAACTTTATAGTCGGTAAACTCACTCATGGTAATCAGCTCCTGAATAACGTGAGTGAGCGCCGTTCGATCTGTCGGTAGGCTTGCCGAGCCTGGCGGATGGACTCCGTTGCAGCGCTCCTCGGCAAACATTTTTTGAGTAATTTTTAATTATGAATTTTGAATGTTGAATTGTCGAGTGCGCTTCGCGCACGACCATTCAAAAATAAGCACTCGCGCAGCGAGCACCTAAATTCATAATTCAACATTCAAAATTAAACTTTAGCGTCTTCCCGCAAAGCTTCCGCCTTATCGGTCAACTCCCAGGTAAACCCCTCATCCTCACGTCCGAAGTGGCCGTAGGCGGCGGTCTTGCGATAGGTGATCCGGTCGGTGTTATAGAGGTCGAGCATCTTGATGATACCGTAGGGGCGCAGATCAAAATGCTCACGCACCAGTTTCGATATCGCCTCGTCAGGGATTTTTCCGGTGCCAAAGGTCTCCACCATGATCGAGGTGGGTTCGGCCACGCCGATTGCGTAGGAGACCTGAATTTCACAACGCTCGGCCAGGCCCGCGGCGACGATATTCTTGGCCACATAGCGGCCGGCATAGGCCGCGGAGCGATCGACCTTGGAAGGATCCTTGCCGGAAAAGGCGCCCCCCCCGTGGCGCGCCGCGCCCCCATAGGTATCGACAATGATCTTGCGGCCGGTCAGGCCACAGTCACCCACGGGGCCGCCGATCACGAAACTTCCCGTGGGGTTGATGTGGATATTGTCAGCGGGGCATTGGTCGAGCCACGCCTTCGGCAGTACGGGTTGAATGATGTTCTCCATCACCGCTTCGCGTAACTGGTCATAGCCGATATCCGGATCGTGCTGGGTCGAGAGCACGACCGCGCCGATTCCCACGACCTGACCCTCTTCATAATGAAGGGTGACCTGGCTCTTGGCGTCCGGACGCAACCAGGGAAGCACGCCGGACTTGCGGATTTCCGACTGGCGCCGAACCAACCTCTGGGCATAGGTGATGGGCGCGGGCATGAGCACATCGGTCTCGTTGGTGGCATAGCCGAACATCATGCCCTGGTCCCCGGCACCCTGTTCTTCCGGTGAAGAACGATCGACACCCTGGGCGATGTTCGCCGATTGCTTGCCTATCAGCGACATGACCGCACAGGTCGATCCGTCGAATCCGACATGGGAACTGGTGTAGCCGATGTCACTGACCACCTCGCGTACCAGTTCATCGAGATCCACCCAGGCCTCGGTGGTGATTTCACCCGCGACGATGACCGCCCCGGTCTTGATCAGGGTCTCGCAGGCTACGCGGGCCCTTTCCGGGTGTGGGTCCTTCTGCAGGATGGCGTCCAGCATGGCGTCTGATATCTGGTCGGCAACCTTGTCGGGATGGCCTTCGGAAACCGATTCCGAGGTGAAGATATAGTCTTTTGTCATAGTTTTGTTGCTACGGATGTTTTGGAATCAGGGGGGGTGTCCGTATCCGGACGAAAAACGGATTTTACACATAAGCCGGCTTTTTGCATAATGCCCCACCCTGACTCAATTCAATGTATTGAATGGAACAATAATGGTTTCACTACAGACCCCGATTTGCGATTTTGGTGCCGATGCGCCGGATTTTCGTCTCCCGGGCGTGGATGGGAGAACCTGGTCCCTGCGGGAATGCGCCGGTGAGAAGGGTTTGCTGGTGATGTTCATCTGCAATCATTGCCCTTATGTAAAGGCGGTGATCGACCGCATCATCCGGGATGTCCGGGAATTGCAGGGTCTTGGGGTCAATGGGGTTGCGATCATGTCCAACGATCCGTCGGAGTATGGGGAGGATTCGTTTGACAACATGCGCCTCATCGCCGAGCGGATGGACTTTCCCTTCCCCTATCTCTTTGATGAAAGTCAGGAAGTCGCCCGGGCCTATGGTGCCGTGTGTACCCCCGATTTTTTCGGTTATAACGCGGATTTTGAGCTTCAATACCGGGGGCGGTTGGATGAGAGTCGTAAGGAGGCCGCGGATCCAACGGTGCGCCGGGATCTGTTCGAAGCCATGAAACAGATCGCGGAAACCGGCCAGGGACCCCGGGAGCAGATTCCCAGCATGGGCTGTTCCATTAAGTGGCGAAGTGACATAACAGATTGAAAAGGTTGTTAATATTGGCTTTTCCTTTCCCCTATCAAGCCAGCTTATCGGCCTGTAAAGTTCGCTGCCTTGCCCTGGACTTGCGGCTTGGGTCAGAATAGCGAACCTTTGCCCATGGGGCATTATCCATTCGTGTGCCACAGATCAAAATGCAAAACGGCACGAGGGGCAGGACGGATGTGAGCAGCAAAGGATGATTGCTGAAAGTGGTTGAGCGAAATTACGCTCGAATCAACATCATTCCACAGTTTTTTTACGTAGAAACCAAGTCTTCAAATAATCTAGGAGGGGTCAATGTCCTCACGCAGAGAACTCGCCAATGCCATTCGTGCCCTGAGTATGGATGCGGTGCAAAAAGCCAATTCAGGTCATCCGGGTGCGCCCATGGGAATGGCCGATATCGCAGAGGTGCTTTGGAACAGCCACATGAAGCACAATCCGGCCAATCCGGAGTGGGCTGACCGCGACCGCTTTGTCCTGTCGAACGGCCACGGTTCGATGCTGATCTATTCCCTGCTGCATCTCACCGGATACGACCTGAGTGTGGACGATCTGAAAAATTTCCGTCAGTTGCACTCGAAAACCCCGGGTCACCCGGAATATGGTTATGCTCCGGGTGTCGAGACCACCACCGGTCCTCTGGGCCAGGGCATCACCAACGCGGTGGGTATGGCACTGGCCGAGAAGACCCTGGCCGCCCAGTTTAACCGCCCGGGTCATGAGATCGTCGATCACAACACCTATGTATTCCTCGGCGACGGCTGCATGATGGAGGGTATTTCCCACGAGTCCTGCTCCCTGGCCGGTACCCTGGGTCTGGGCAAACTGATCGCCTTCTGGGATGACAACGGCATCAGCATCGACGGTGAAACCGAACACTGGTTCACCGACGATACCCCGGGACGTTTCGAAGCCTATGGCTGGCATGTGGTGCGCAGCGTGGACGGCCACGATGCGGATGCCATCGACCAGGCGATCAAGGCCGCCCAGGCCGAGACGGGTAAACCCAGCCTGATCTGCTGCAAGACCACCATCGGTTTCGGTTCCCCCAATCTGGCCGGCAGTCATGACTGTCACGGCGCCCCCCTGGGTGCGGAAGAGATCGCCGCGACCCGTGAGCAGCTGGGCTGGTCCCATGAGCCTTTCGTGATTCCCGATGCGGTCTACCAGGGTTGGGATGCCAAGGCATCCGGCGCCAGCGCCGAGTCCGCTTGGAATGATAAGTTCAGCGCCTATGAGGCGGCTCACCCGGAACTGGCCGCGGAGTTCAAACGCCGCATGGCCGGCGATCTGCCCGCCGACTGGGAGGCCGGCGCCGCCCAGTTCATCTCCGAAGTCAATGCCAAGGCGGAATCCCCCGCCACCCGCAAGGCCTCGCAGAACACCCTGAACGGTTTCGGTCCGCTGCTGCCCGAATTTCTGGGTGGTTCCGCGGACCTCACACCCTCCAACCTCACCGCCTGGTCCGGATCGAAATCGATCACCGAAGGTCAGGTGGATGGTAACTACATCTCTTACGGCGTGCGGGAATTTGGTATGTCCGCCATCATGAACGGGGTGGCGCTGCACGGGGGATTCATTCCCTACGGCGGTACCTTCCTGATGTTCTCCGAATACGCCCGTAACGCCCTGCGCATGGCCGCGCTGATGAAGCTGCGTTCCATCTTCGTATACACCCATGACTCCATCGGTCTGGGCGAGGACGGACCGACCCATCAGCCGATCGAGCAGATCCCGACCCTGCGCATGATCCCCAACATGGATGTATGGCGTCCCTGTGACGCGGTGGAAACCGCGGTGTCCTGGAAGGCCGCGGTGGATAAGAAGGACGGGCCTACCTGCCTGATCTTCTCCCGTCAGAACCTGACTCATCAGGCCCGCAGCGATGCGCAGATCGCCGATATCGCCAAGGGCGGCTATGTGCTGGCCGACTGTGACGGCACCCCGGACGTGATCGTGATCGCCACCGGTTCCGAGGTCGAGATCGCCCTCAAGGCCGCGTCCGATTCCGCCAAGAAGGTGCGTGTGGTTTCCATGCCCAACCCCACGTGTTTCGACGCCCAGGATGCCGCCTATCGGGAATCCGTGCTGCCCTCCGCCGTGACCGCCCGTGTCGCAGTGGAAGCCGCGGTCACCGACGGCTGGTACAAGTACGTCGGCCTGAACGGCAAGGTCGTGGGTATCAACCGTTTTGGTGAATCGGCGCCCGCCGGTCAACTGTTCAAGGAGTTCGGCTTCACCGCGGAGAATGTTCTCGCCGCCATCGACGAAGTGAGTGCCTGATACTTCCCGCGGGGTGCTGCCGGCACCCCGCCACTGACGAAAACAACTCTACATACGTTAACGGAGAATCGATATGACTATCAAAGTAGGTATCAATGGTTTTGGCCGCATCGGCCGTATGGCGTTCCGTGCCATCTCGAAAGACTTCCCCAACATCGAAGTCGTCGGTATCAATGATCTGCTGGAACCCGACTACCTGGCCTACATGCTGCAGTACGATTCCGTGCACGGTAACTTCCCCGGCAGCGTCTCCGTGGAAGGCAGCAACATGGTGGTCAACGGCAAGACGATCCGTCTCACCGCGGAGCGGGATCCGGCCAACCTGAAGTGGGACGAGATCGGCGCCGAGCTGGTCATCGAGTGCACCGGCTTCTTCCTCACCGAAGAGACCTGCCAGAAGCACCTCGACGCCGGTGCGAAGAAGGTGGTGCAGAGCGCGCCCTCCAAGGACGCCACCCCGATGTTTGTCTACGGTGTCAACCACAACGACTATGCCGGTCAGAGCATCGTCTCCGCCGCCTCCTGTACCACCAACTGTCTGGCCCCCGTGGCCAAAGTGCTGAACGACAACTGGGGTATCAAACGCGGTCTGATGTCCACCGTGCATGCCGCTACCGCCACTCAGAAGACCGTCGATGGTCCTTCCCAGAAGGATTGGCGCGGTGGTCGCGGTATCCTCGAGAACATCATCCCGTCCTCCACCGGTGCCGCCAAGGCCGTGGGCAAGGTACTGCCCGAGCTGAACGGCAAGCTGACCGGTATGGCCTTCCGTGTGCCCACCTCTGATGTCTCCGTGGTCGACCTGACCGTGGAACTGAACAAGGGCGCCAGCTATGACGAGATCTGTGCCGCCATGAAGGCCGCTTCCGAATCCGGTGATCTGGCCGGTGTGCTGGCCTATACCGAGGATAAGGTGGTCTCCACCGATTTCCGCGGTCGTTCCACCCCGTCCATCTTCGACGCCGGTGCGGGCATTGCCCTGGATGACACCTTCGTCAAAGTGGTTTCCTGGTACGACAACGAGTACGGCTACACCTGCAACATGCTGCGCATGGTGGAGCACGTCGCCAAGTAATTTGTTTGTCGCGAAACGGGTTTAAACGCTATTGGCACTTAAGTTAAGCAAATAATCCTCGTCATCCCGGCGTATGCCGGGATCCAGAATGTTTGACGGTGCGATATTCCTGGATTCCGGCATACGCCGGAATGACGAAAATCTACAGTAGGTGGCATACGGTTTAACCCCGTTTCGCAATACAGACCGGATGAGTCTTGAATTATGAGTTGTGGCCGGATCGGCCTGTCATGACACGCACCAGAATTCATAATTCAATATTCAACTATCAAAACTAGAATCGACGCAGGAGTCTGTTATGTCCTTCATCAAGTTGACCGATCTTGATCTTGCCGGTAAGCGCGTATTGATTCGCGCGGATCTCAACGTGCCTGTCAAGGACGGCAAGGTGACTTCGGATGCCCGCATTACCGCCTCCATGCCCACCATCGAGCACTGTGTGAAATCCGGCGCCAAGGTTATGGTGATGTCCCATCGCGGGCGTCCGGAAGAGGGGGTCTATTCGGAAGAGAACTCCATGGCGCCCATCGCCGATGACATGTCCGGAAAGATGGGCACGACGGTACGTTTGATCAAGGATTATCTGGACGGCGGTTTCGAGCTGGGCGAAGGTGAAGTGGTGCTGCTCGAGAATGTGCGCTTCAATGCCGGTGAGAAGAAGGACAACGAGGAGCTGGCAAAAAAATATGCCGCATTGTGCGATGTCTTCGTGATGGACGCCTTCGGCACCGCCCATCGGGCCCAGGCCTCCACCCACGGCGCCGGTAAATTCGCACCGGTGGCCTGCGCCGGCCTGTTGCTGGCCGACGAACTGGACAACCTGGCCCGCGCCCTGGCCAATCCGGCCCGTCCCATGGTGGCCATCGTAGGCGGTTCCAAGGTCTCCACCAAACTGACCGTGCTGGAGGCGCTGTCCGAGAAGGTCGATCAACTGGTGGTGGGCGGCGGTATCGCGAATACCTTCCTCAAGGCGGTTGGTAACAATGTGGGCAAGTCTCTGTGTGAAGACGATCTGGTGCCCACGGCCCAGGCGCTGATCGAAAAGATGAAGGCCCGTGGCGCCATCATTCCGATCGCCACCGATGTGGTGGTGGGTAAACAGTTCGATGAGAACGAACCGGCGGTACTGAAGAGCGCCGGCGAGGTGGCTGATGACGAGATGATCTTCGATATCGGTCCGGACAGCGCGAAGGAGCTGGCCGATATTATCGCCAAGGCCGGCACCATTGTCTGGAACGGCCCGGTGGGTGTATTCGAGTTCGATCAGTTCGGGGAAGGCACCAAGACCGTCTCCATGGCGATCGCCAACTCTCCCGGTTTCTCCCTGGCGGGGGGTGGGGACACCATCGCCGCGATTCAGAAATACGATATCTACGATAAGGTTTCCTACATCTCCACGGCGGGCGGCGCCTTCCTGGAGTACCTGGAAGGCAAGACCCTTCCGGCGGTAGCCATGTTGGAGGCCTGCGCGGCGAAGTAAATGTCGCTGCGCCTGAATGGCCGGGCAGGGGCCCGGCCTAATCAATCATGCATCAAGCATGTAGCTGGAATGGTATGCCAAGACGAACCAAAATAGTTGCAACCCTGGGACCGGCAACTGACGATCCAAAGGTCCTGGACAAACTGATTCATGCCGGGGTGGACATCGTCCGCCTCAATCTCTCTCACGATGCCCACGAGTCCCACCGGGATCGGGCAGAACGAATCCGTAACCGGGCACGGGCCTGTGGCCGCCAGATCGGCGTGTTGTGTGACCTGCAGGGCCCCAAGATTCGAATCGGTCGCTTCAAGTCGAAATTCGTGGAGTTGGAGGAAAACAGCCAGTTCATCCTGGATGCCGACTGTCCACTGGAGGCCGGCGATGAGGAACGGGTCGGTCTGACCTACCCGGAACTGATCAACGATGTGGCCCGGGGTGACACCCTGCTGCTGGATGACGGCGCGATCGAACTCTGGGTCTCGGAGGTCGAGGGTTCGGAGGCCCGCTGCAAGGTGGTGGTCGGCGGCAAGCTCTCCAACAACAAGGGGATCAATAAACAGGGGGGTGGTTTATCCGCCCCGGCGTTGACCGAGAAAGACCGGGAGGATATCCGCTTTGCCGCCGAGATCGATACGGACTACCTGGCCGTCTCCTTCGTGCGCAATGGGGAAGATATTCATGAGGCGCGCCGACTGTTGGAAGAGGCGGGGGGCAATGGTGGTCTGATCGCCAAGATCGAGCGGGCCGAAGCCCTCGATTGTCTTGCGGATATTATTCAGGCCTCGGATGCCATCATGGTGGCCCGGGGGGATCTGGGTGTCGAGATCGGCGATGCGGAATTACCGGCGGTACAGAAAGAGATCATCAAGCTGGCCCGTGAAATGAATTCCGTGGTGATCACCGCGACGCAGATGATGCAGTCGATGATCGAGAGTCCGATTCCAACCCGAGCCGAGGTGTTCGACGTGGCCAACGCGGTTCTGGACGGTACCGACGCGGTGATGCTCTCGGCCGAGACCTCGGTGGGTAAGTATCCCCATAAGGTTGTCATGGCCATGGACCGGGTGTGCGTCGAAGCGGAAAAACATCAGGTGGCCCGGCGTTCGCACCACCGGCTCGACAGCGTGTTTGGTCGGGTGGACGAGGCAATCGCCATGTCGACCATGTATACCGCAAACCACCTGGGTGTGAAAGCGATCGCGGCGCTCACCGAGTCCGGCTCCACCGTGAAGTGGATGTCCCGGATCAGTTCGGGGATTCCCATCTATGCCTTGACCCGGCATGTGCGTACCCGTCGCAAGGTCACCCTGTACCGAGGGGTCTATCCGGTCAGCTTCGATGTGGCTCACACCGATGTGGACCAGGTCAATGCCGAGGTGATCGACGAACTCCTGCGCCGGGGCGAGGTGAGAGAAAATGATCTGGTGATCATTACCAAGGGCGACCGCTCCGGGGTAGAGGGTCAAACCAATATCATGAAGATCATGCGCGTCGGCGAGCATGTGCTTGCCGGAAAATACGATTAACGGTGTCACGGCGGAAGTCCCTGCATCCCGTGTAGGGGTTTCATCGCGATACCTGACAGTAGAAACGAGTAAAAACCTAAATCCAAGGAGGCTATCATGGCTCTGATTTCCCTGCGCCAACTTCTCGATCATGCCGCGGAACACGGCTACGGTCTGCCGGCGTTCAATGTCAACAACATGGAGCAGGTGCATGCCATCATGCAGGCAGCGGATGCGGTCAACAGTCCGGTCATTCTGCAGGGTTCCGCGGGTGCGCGCTCCTATGCGGGCGAACCCTTCCTGCGTCATCTGATTATCGCTGCGACCGAAATGTATCCGCATATTCCGGTGTGCATGCATCAGGATCATGGCACCTCTCCAGGGGTCTGCCTGCGCTCCATCCAGTCCGGTTTCTCCTCGGTCATGATGGACGGCTCCCTGATGACCGACGGCAAGACACCCTCTTCTTACGAATACAACGTGGAGACCACGGCCAAGGTGGTGGAAATGGCCCATGCGGGCGGTGTTTCCGTCGAGGGCGAGCTGGGTTGCCTGGGTTCTCTGGAGACCGGTCAGGCCGGTGAAGAGGACGGTGTGGGCGCGGAAGGCACCCTGGATCACAGCCAGCTGCTGACCGATCCCAACGAGGCCGCTGACTTCGTTAAGAAGACCGGTGTCGATGCTTTGGCCATCGCCATCGGTACCTCACACGGTGCCTACAAGTTCACCCGTCCGCCGACTGGTGACATCCTGGCGATCGAGCGTGTGAAAGAGATCCACGCCCGCATCCCCAATACCCACCTGGTCATGCACGGTTCCTCTTCCGTACCTCAGGACTGGCTGGCGATCATCAACGAGTACGGCGGTGATATGGGTGAAACCTACGGCGTACCGGTCGAGGAGATCGTCGAGGGCATCAAGCACGGCGTACGCAAGGTCAACATCGACACCGACCTGCGTATGGCCTCCACGGGTTCGATCCGCAGACATCTGAATGACAACAAGTCCAACTTCGATCCCCGTAAGTTCCTCAAAGAGGCGACCAAGGCGATGGCGGATATCTGCAAGTCCCGTTACGAGGCGTTTGGTTCCGCGGGCATGGCGGACAAGATCTCTCCGATCTCCCTGGAGAACATGCAGAAACGCTATGAAAGCGGCGAGTTGAACCCGAAGGTCAACTGATACCCTCCAAGCTTGCCCCCCGGTCCCGGGGGGCATCCTCATCTTCAGTACATCTCATCAAAAAATTCCACTTAACCCTGACCTGGCGGTTGGGTCTGCGTGAATCGCTGTATTCCGTCAAATATTGTGTGGGAGAGCGCGCCTGCTCGCGATACCGCGTTCTCAGCGATCTTGCTCATTTTTTTGAGAGGTGGCAGTACCCAGTCAATCGCGGCCAACGGCCGCTCCTACACTCAAGGATGGAATCGGGGAATGAGCGCACAAGTTACTGGGCTTTCTGAGACCATTTGCGCAAATTTGCGGTGATTGGCGTTTATTTGCGGCTCAAAGAACGAATAGGGCGGCAGGGAGGTATGGTTGCCTGCAAAACCGGGGCTACATCAAACCTTCCGATTCCAGGACATATTTCAACTGATTGGGATTGAAACCCTCGAAGAATCGATCGCCGATAACAATCAGGGGTACGGTCCGGCCGCCGATTTCAAAGAATTTCTTCTGGATTTTTCCCGGTTTGGCGACATTGAAGTCCAAAAACGGGACATTATTTTTCTTCAACCAGCGTTTCAGGTGCACACAATGGGGGCACTTCAGGGTCGTATAGATAACCACTCGGTTCGACTTTGGTTTATGTTGAATCATTGCGTATTGAAACTGTACACCGTCTTACCCAACTGGTTGGGTGATCAACGCATTTGAAACTAAGGGTTAGTGCTTTGATGGACCTGCCCATGTTATCCGATATCCCTATGCTCGATACGAATCGGATTCGTGAAATGGTTACCCGGTTCGCGAATCCTTAACCCAACAGGTCAGGCTGATCCTGATTCCGTCTCAAGTCTGGACATGAGGGGACCAGGATCCCAAACCACGCTTCTGTCGGGGTGTGAAGCGTGCTGATCAAACCTGCCCTGTCAGACGCCACTCCGCTTCTTGGTATTTGTCGACCGTTTTGCGAATAACTTCAGCAGGAAGCTCCGGGCCGGGGGGTGTTTTGTCCCAATCCAGGGTTTCCAGATAGTCGCGCACGAACTGTTTGTCGAAGCTGGGCGGACTGACACCCGGCTGGTAGGTGTCAGCCGGCCAGAAACGGGAGGAATCCGGGGTCAGGACTTCATCGATCAGGTGCAGATTACCTTGCCCGTCAAGGCCGAATTCAAATTTGGTGTCCGCAATGATGATGCCCCGTTGCAATGCATATTCCGCAGATTCCGTGTAGAGCCGGATGCTGATATCACGCACCTGCTCCGCCAGGGTCCGGCCGAGCAGTTCGACGGTCTGGTCGAAATCGATATTGATGTCGTGATCCCCCAGTTCGGCCTTGGTGGATGGGGTGAAGATGGGTTCGGGTAGCTTATCCGCCAGACGCAGGTGCTCGGGTAGGGGAATGCCACACACCCGCCCGCTGGTCTGGTAGTCTTTCCACCCCGAACCGATCAGATAGCCCCGTACGATGGCCTCAACCGGGAGGGGTTTGAGCTTGCTTACGATCAGCCAGCGATCTCCCAGTTGCGCCCTTTGTCCAGGATCCTTGACCACCTGATCGAGGGGAATATCGGAGAGGTGATTGGGGATGATCGACTCGGTCCGGTGAAACCAGAAATTGGCCACCCGGGTGAGCACTTCCCCCTTTCCGGGAATCGGTTGGGGCAGAACCACATCGAATGCGGAGAGCCGGTCACTGGTCACGATCAACAGGTGCTGATCATCCACTTCATAGATGTCCCGCACCTTGCCCCGGTTCAGGAGTTTCAGATCGAGGTCGGACTGGAAAAGGGGGGGGCTGTGTTGCTTCATTGGGATTGACCGCAGTTAAAAATGGCTATTATATCCTTGATTGAACTAAGAAACTGCATGCTGTGGTTGATACAGAGCGAATACCCGGGATGACTACGCAAAACGACTATCTACAGGCCTTTAAAGGCAGCTTTACGTCAGCGCTACGCTGGCATCAACTGGACGATCTGTGGCAGGTATTGAATCAGGATGCCGCGGGGGGATGGTACATCTATGCGGTGGGAGAGGCCCCACCGCACCAACCGGTGGATGCCGAGGGGCTTTCCCGGTTCGTCACCGGCATCGATGAACTCCTGCGACGGGAGCATGATGAGAAATACTGCGGCATCGTCTATGCGGATGACCTGAACAGACCCGCGTTCATCAAGATTTACGATCCGAACAACCTGGGCGTTAGCTGTGGCTACAGTGACAACCCTCCCTTGCCAGGGTGGGTGCTGAGCAAAATTCCGCCGGTGGATCTCATGGCTTTGAAGCCACCCAATAACCGCAAACGCTGGTGGCGCGCGCTTTGGCGATAACCTTGCGTTTCACTGGGTTATGCCGGGGTGAATCGTGATAGACTCCTGGCGAGGCCGGATCTCAAACGAAACTAATCATAAGACGGAAGGTTTAAGCCTATGACCGAAACGACCCAGAACATGAGTATGGGAAGCAGGGAAGAGCGCCTGGCGATCACCCGAGGCGTGATGAGTCTGCTGGAGAGTTGGGGGCTGCAATCCGAGGAGATGCGCTCGTTGCTTGATCTGCCCGGGAAGGCACGCCACATGGCCCAATATCGCTATGACAAGGCTTTGCCGGACAGTCCCGAAGTGCGCAAGCGCATCGAGTACCTGGTGCGTATCAACGAAGCCCTGCGCACCACCTATCCCACCAACCCCGGAATGGGCAAGCGCTGGTTACGACGCCGCAGCCGGATGTTCAATCAGGCCAGTCCCCTGTCCATGATGATTGGTGAAGGCGAACAGGGCATGGTCTATGTCTTGTGTCGCCTGGATTGCACCTACGCCTGGGACCAGAGCGGCTCACTTCCGTGCTGAGCCCGAATGGCACTTAATTTTCTTTTGGATGGTCATTCTTGCTCCTGTTTACTGAGCCAGACATCGAGTCCCTGGGCGTCCAGGTCGAGATCCATGGCCAGCAGCTCGGCGATGACCTCGTCATCGAGGCTGCAGCCGTGTGCCCTCAGACGCTCCTGAACCCAACCCAGCAGTCGCTGCTGCAAGGCGGTTACTCGTTCGGCACCGGGGGCAGCCTGGGTGTCACGGGCCATCTCTACGAATGCGTGTAATGAACTGCGCAGCAGATGCGCGAGCCGCGTGACTTCAGTCACCTCCCCGTAATGGGTCAGGAAGAAGCGTTCAGGACCTAATTCAAGAAGCCGGTCCAGGGTCAGGTTCCAGGCCTCGGGATCGAATTGAATCGGTGTTGTGGTGGGGAGCAGATAGGCGCCCTGATCCGTGTCGAATTCCCGGTAAGAGAGACCAAAGGTGTCACCGCTGAAGATACCGCCGCTGAGCGCGTCGTAGATACAGATGTGATGCCGGGCATGTCCGGGTGTGTCCAGACACAGCAGTTCCCGCTCCCCCAGGTTAATACGCAGGCCGTCCGGTGCCTCGATCACCCGGGATTCAGGCACCGGTACCAGGGTTCCGAAAAGCGCTTCGAAGGCTTCGGCGCCGTAGACCGCGGTAGCGCCGGCGGTCAGTTTTGACGGGTCGATCATGTGTCGCGCCCCGTAAGGGTGAATGACCAGGGATGCCTCCGGTAACGCCGCCATCAGTTTCCCCACGCCACCGGCATGGTCCAGGTGTACATGGGTTGGAATCACGTAGCGGACCTGGGAGCGGTCGATGCCCTTGGATTCCAGGACTGACAACAGATGCGGCACGCTGTGGCTGGTGCCGGTATCGATGAACGCGGCCTCATCACCGCCGCGCACGAGATAGCAGGCGGCGAGGCCCGGGCGCTGATACTGGGTGTCGATGCAGGTGATCTGGTGGTCGTATTCGATCATTCATAGGTCCTGTAGTAAGCGAAGTGAGTTATGCCTCTTGGTTAGGGCTGGGACATTCCCATCTGGCCACTTTCCAACTCGCCGAATAGTACACTACACTAACCGGCGCTGGATTTACCGCGAAGAACACGAAGGCCACAAAGCGCAATAGCGATTAACCCGGCAAGCAAATGGGTTAGGTTGAGGGTGGCTCGGAATCCGATATCTTGCCCTCGGCGCCTTTCAACAGGTTTTCGATGTTGGAACGGTGACGCCAGAACAGCAGCAGACTCATCACGATCTGCATCGCGACCAAGGCGGGGTTCGGCCAGATCAGCCAGATGAACAGGGGCGCCAGCGCCATCGAGACCAGGGCTGACAGGGATGAGATTCTGGCGACTTTGGCCATGAACAGCCACACCAGTCCGACCGCCACCCCGACCCCCCAATGGAGTCCGAACTGCACCCCCAGCGCGGTAGCCACACCCTTGCCACCACGAAAGCCGAAAAACACCGGATAGAGATGACCGAGAAATGCCCCCATGCCGGTCAGGGCCAGGATCTCTGCCGGCGCATTCAGAAGGTGCGCAACGAGCATCGGCAGCAGTCCCTTGACCATGTCGCCGAACAGGGTGATGGCGGCGGCCTTTTTGCCCCCAATGCGCAGTACATTGGTCGCTCCGGGATTGTTGGAACCCTGGCTGCGAGGATCCGGTAGACCCATCAGACGACAGACGATGATGGCGCTTGAGATCGACCCGGTCAGGTAAGCGCCGATTATGAGTAGGGTGTGAGTGATCATGGCGCAATTGGACTCCATGGGCCTGGGGAAGGTCAAGCGTCCCGCTTCCGGCATCATTTGAACGGGTTGGCGCGGGATGCAATCTTTCCCTCACTCAACTACCATTGTGCCTTTTCAGAAATGGGCTTCAATGCTATGGATATCGTCTTCATACATGACTTGCGCGTCGATACGGTGATTGGCATCTACGACTGGGAGCGCGAGATCAGACAAACCGTGGTGTTCGATCTGGAGATGGGGGCGGATATCGCGAAGGCGGCCCGGAGTGATGCCATCGAGGACACCCTGGACTACAAGGCGGTCAGCAAGCGCCTGGTGGAATTCGTCAGGGGCAGTGAGTTTCAACTCGTTGAGACCCTGGCCGAGCGTTGTGCCGCCATTGTACTGGAGGAGTTTCAGGTCCCCTGGGTGCGCCTGACCCTGAACAAGGTCGGGGCGGTCAGTGCTGCCCGTGATGTGGGTGTGACCATCGAGCGGGGGCAGCGTGACTGAGCCGGTTGCCGTTCCAGTGTGGTTGAGCCTGGGCAGCAATATCGAGCCGCGCAGCCATATTCCCCAGGCCTTGAAGGAGCTTGAGGAGGCATTCGGCAAGCTGACAGTCTCTCCGGTCTACGAGAGCGAGGCGGTAGGTTTTCAGGGTGACAATTTTCTCAATCTGGTGGTGGGGTTGAGAACCTCTCTGGGGCCTCAAGCCCTGATGGAGCGGTTGCGAGAGATCGAGGCGCTGCACGGGCGAAAACGGGATGCCAAGGGATTCAATTCGCGAACCCTGGATATCGACTTGCTGACCTATGCCGATCAGATCATCGACAGCGATACCCTGAAACTGCCCCGGGGCGAGATACTGGAATATGCCTTTGTGCTCCTGCCATTGGCCGAAGTGGCTGGTAACGAACGTCATCCGGTAGAGGGAAAAACCTATCAGGAGCTTTGGGATTCATTCGACAGCGCTCTTCAACGTCTCTGGCCGGTCGAATTATTGGACCCACCCGGTCGAGACGGACCGCTCTGATATCGTGTTGATTTGGGAAAGAATTTCGTAGAGATGCGAGATTTTAAGGATGTCTGGGTGGGATGACGGGCGAAAAAAATCCCGGTACCCGTTCCGTGGGCACCAGGATCTTGCGTCGCACTGATTGGTTGGCAAATGGTATCAGTCCTGCACCTCCCTGTTCCTGTGCGTCGTCCCTGGCCTCCGTCTTTGCGACAGGAATAGTCTATGGCAATAACCCTAGATAAGATGCAGGTTTGTTCTCATTTTTAAGTAGGATTTTTCTTACATGGAGGCGGTGGCTTGATTCCCGGGTGGCACATTTGAAACAATCCACCCTCGCAAATCGATTCCGCAGTTTTCGGGATCACGCCGCCCGTCGCAATCCGGGCCGGCAGATACAGATACGCTGTGTAACCGCAGTCAGTGCCGATTGTGAGACGCCTGGCGATACCCGGCAAGTCTGGTACGGAAATATTTGACAAAGCTCGCATTTTTATAGGTTTTTTCACCCAATGTGAGCGGCGGAACCAGTCACCTTACCGACCCAATGAGGATGTTTTTCATGCCTTTGATCAGAGCCTTTCCCGGATTGAGACCCGCTGAGGGACGTGCCGCCGATGTGGCCGCGCCGCCTTACGATGTGATGAACGAGGCGGAAGCTCGGGAGATGGCGGAAGGCCGGCCCTGGAGTTTTCTGCATATCTCCCGGGCGGAAATCGACCTGTCACCGGGAACAGACCCCTATGCGCCGGAGGTTTATGCCAAGGCCGCGGAAAACCTGGCCAGAATGGAGCAGGAGGGTGTCCTGGTCCGTGACAGCCGTCCCTGTTATTACGTCTATCGGCTGACCATGGGACAGCACCAACAGACCGGTCTGGTGGCCGCCGCCTCGGTGGAGGCCTATGACCAGGACCGGATCAAAAAGCATGAATTCACCCGTCCCGCCAAGGAGGATGACCGGGTGCGTCAGATCGATGCCCTGAATGCCCAAACCGGTCCGGTGTTCCTCGTTTATCCCAGCACCCCGGATGTGGATGGGCAACTCAAGGCGGTAACCGGCGGCACCCCGGACATGGATGTGACCGCCGCGGAAGGTGTGCGTCATGAGATCTGGGTGCTGGATGAGCCCCAGGCAGTCCAGCGCCTGACCGACGCCTTTGATGCCATGTCGGCGCTCTATGTGGCGGACGGCCATCATCGTTCTGCGGCCGGATCCCGGGTCGCTGCGGCACGCAAAGCCGCCAACCCGGAGCATACCGGGGACGAATCCTACAACTATTTTCTGAGCGTGATCTTTCCCCACAATCAGATGCAGATCCTCGACTACAACCGGGTGGTCAAGGATCTCAATGGCCTGGACAAGCCGGCGTTCCTGGACAGAGTAGCCGCCGAGTTTCAGGTTGAGGCCTGTGACGAACCGGTCAAACCCGCGCAACCGGCGGAGTTCGGTATGTATCTGGACGGGCAGTGGTACCGGTTGCGTCTGGCCGGGGAGAAGGTTCCCGTCGACGATCCGGTCGCCCGTCTGGATGTGAGTCTTCTGGCCGATCACCTGATCGATCCGATCCTGGGCATCAGCGATCCGAGGCGGGATGCTCGCATCGACTTCGTGGGGGGTATCCGCGGTCTGGGGGGATTGGAGAAGCGGGTGGACTCCGGGGAGATGACCGTGGCCTTCTCCCTGTTTCCCACCGGAATGGAGGATTTGATGGCAGTGGCCGACGCCGGTGAGGTCATGCCCCCGAAATCCACCTGGTTCGAACCGAAACTGGCCGACGGTCTGGTCAGTCACGTCCTGGATTGAGTTGATCCGCCGCGTCTGACAATGGTTACCACCAACACCTCGCTGCCGGACGGTGCTACGATCGATGCGGCTGTCCTGGAAGAGTGGCTCACCCGCTTGCCGGATGAGTTCACGTCTGAGGATCGCGGATATCTGAAACAGGCCTCGGAATTCGCCCTGGGGGCCACCCCGGGGCGACTGGTGCTCAACGGGGAGTGCCAGCTACGACATGCCCTGAGTGTGGCGGAGATCCTCGCCAATCTGCGCATGGATCGCGAGACCGTGGCTGCGGCGCTGCTACTGGGGGTGTTCCAGGATCCCGTCACGGACGCGGCAAAACTCAAGCGCACCGTGGGTGACAACACCACCCGCATGGTCGAAGACCTGGGGCGTATCAATGCGTTGACGGATATCTCGACGGAGGTCTCACCGGAAGACGAGCAGGAGCATGCGGAGAATCTCAGACGCCTGCTGTTGGGGATCGCCGAGGATGTCCGCGTCATCCTGGTGGTGGTGGCCGAACAGCTGCATCTGATGCGTACCGCGCGTACCCTCACCCCCGAACTGCGCCATCGCCTGGCCAAGGAGACCCAGGACATCTATGCCCCCCTGGCTAATCGCCTGGGCATCTGGCAGATCAAATGGGAACTGGAGGATCTGGCGCTGCGATTCCTGCATCCGGAGGACTACAAACGCATCGCCAGCCAACTCGACGGGCGACGCGCCGACCGGGAGCAGTTCATCCATGAAGTGATCGCGCTGCTGCATGAGAAGTTCGCGGCGGCGGGCGTGCGGGCCGAGATCAGCGGTCGTCCGAAACACATCTACAGCATCTGGCGCAAAATGCAGCGCAAGGCCGTGGATATCGAACAGATCTTCGATCTCAGGGCGGTGCGCGTGCTGGTCGACGATATCGCCCAGTGCTATGCCGCGTTGGGCGTGGTACATGGACTTTGGAAGCACATTCCGGGTGAATTCGACGATTACATCGCCACCCCTAAAGCGAATTTCTACCGCTCGATCCATACCGCGGTCATCGGTCCCGAGGACAAGACCCTGGAGGTGCAGATCCGTACTCGGGAGATGCACTATCACAGCGAGTTGGGTGTGGCGGCGCACTGGCGTTACAAGGAGAACGCCAAGCAGGATGTGGATTTCGAACGGCGTATCGTGTGGATGCGCCAATGGCTGGAGAAGAAGGATGTCGGCGAGGATGCCAGCGACCTTCAGGATCTGTTCGAGCAGGACATGGAGGCCACCCGCATCTATGTCCTGACGCCCATGGGCAAGGTTGTGGAACTGCCCAAGGGCTCCACCCCCCTGGATTTCGCCTATGCCATCCATACCGACATCGGCCACCACTGCCGGGGCGCCCGGGTCGACGGGCACATCGTGCAGCTCAACCGGGCATTGCGCAGTGGCGAGACCATTGAGATCCTGACCGCGAAAAACGGCACCCCGAGCCGGGACTGGATCAATCCCCACCTCGGCTATCTGCACAGCTCCAAGGCGCGCAATCGGGTCAAGCAGTGGTTCAAGCAGCTCGACTTCGAACACCATGTGGAGTTGGGTCGCAGCGCCCTGGAAAAGGAGATGACCCGCCTGTCGATTGGGGAAAAACCGAATCTGGAAAAGGTGGCCGCAAAACACAATCTGCAGCATGCGGATGATGTCTACGCCGCGATCGGACGGGGCGATCTCTCACCCATCCAGGTGGCCGGATTCGGTCAGCGGGAGAAACCGGCGCCCCGTTCCAGGCCGGTGCCTGTGACCTCGCACACCCACTCGGCCGGCAAGGGCGAGGTAGTGGTTGATGGTGTGGATGACCTCCTGACCAGCATCGCCCGATGCTGTAAACCTGTACCCCCCGACCCGATTACCGGATATGTGACCCGGGGACGGGGGGTCACCATCCATCGCAGGGACTGTCCCAACATCCGTTCCCTGCAGGGTGATGAACGGGAACGTCTGATCGAAGTGCACTGGGGCGATGAGCAGGCTAAGAGTCAGTATGCGGTCGATTTCATGGTGGTAGCCCACGACCGCAAGGGCCTGCTGCGGGACATCTCCGGCATCCTCACCAATGAGGATGTGGACGTCATCGGCGTCAACACCAACAGCGATCGCCGTACGGATACCGCGACCATGCGCTTTACGGTCGAGGTGGATGATATGAAACAACTGAGCCGGCTCTTGTCAAAAGTTGAACAACTGCCTGACGTCAATCTTGTGAAACGGTTAATATAAGCACTCGGGCCCGGGAAAGGGTCGAGTGTCGACGGATTGCCAGCAAGTGTCGTCAGGTCTAAACTAAGATACTGTTATTTTGTGTATTTTTTCCAAGCCATCTGAACTGCGTAGCACCGCTCTTGAGTGACAAGACACCAAAGATCAATCTCCTGGATCTCGACCGCAAGGCGATCGAGGCCCTGTTCGTGGAACTGGGCTCCAAGGCCTTCCATGGGCGTAATGTATTCAAATGGATACACAAACACGGCGTCACCGAGTTTGAGGCGATGACAGACATCTCAAAACGCCTGCGCGAGCAGCTGATGTCCCTCGCCGAGATCCGATTGCCTGAACTTGTATTAGAGCAACCGGCCCGGGACGGTACCCGCAAGTGGCTGCTCGAACTACAGGACGGACAACGAATCGAGACGGTGCTGATTCCCGATGACGGGCGCAACACCCTGTGTGTCTCCTCCCAGGTCGGCTGCGCCCTGGACTGTGCCTTCTGCTCCACCGCCCGGCAGGGTTTCAACCGCAACCTGAGCGTGGCCGAGATCATCGGCCAGGTCTGGGTGGCGAGCCGTGAACTGGGCCAGGCCCCCAGCAATATCGTGATGATGGGCATGGGCGAGCCGCTGGCCAATCTCGAGGCGGTGATCACCGCGATGGATATCATGCAGGATGATTTCGCCTACATGGTTTCCAAGTATCGGGTCACCGTGAGCACCTCGGGGATTGTGCCCGCGCTGAAACGTCTGCGGGAGGTCTGCGACATCAGCCTCGCGGTATCCCTGCATGCCCCGGACAATGCCTTGCGGGATCTGCTGGTGCCGATCAACCGCAAGTATCCCCTGGAAGAATTGATCCCCGCATGTCGGGAATTCGTGGCTGACGACAAACGTCGCAAGGTGACTTGGGAATACGTGATGCTGGATGGCGTCAATGACAGTCTTCAACACGCCAAGGCCTTGATTCGCCTGCTGGAGGGGACGCCTTCCAAGGTCAACCTGATCCCCTTCAACCCTTTTCCCGGCACCGACTACCGCGCCTCTCCCCTGGAGCGGGTCGAGGCTTTCCGTATGCGTCTGAAACGCTCCGGAATCATCGCCACGACACGCAAGACCCGGGGGGATGACATCGATGCGGCCTGCGGGCAACTGGTGGGCAAGGTCAGGGATCGCAGTAGTCGACAATTGCGCTCATCTGTGGCAGTAACTCTCAAACAGGGTGTTTCATGAAATTACGAATCGGATGGCGGGGATTCTCCGGACTTGTACTGACTGTCATGCTGTCGGCGTGCGCTACGCAAGGCGGTATGTCCGACGCGACCGGCAGTCTCGGGGCCGAAAAGAAAAACAGTCCGGCCAAGATCTATGTGGAAATGGGCATGGCCTACATGCGGGACAATCGCAACGCGGTCGCTTTGAAAAAACTCAAGAAGGCCATTGAGGTCGATGACAGTTACGCCGATGCGCACAATGTGATCGCCATCCTCTACGAAAAGCTTGGAGAGGGCGATCTGGCGGGGAAACACTACGATCGCGCGGTGGCTCTGGATGCCAAAGACCCGTTTATTCGCAATGCCCGCGGCAGCTATTCCTGCCGCCGAGGTCGTTTCGAGGCCGCCAACCAGGATTTCGAACGCGCCCTGTCCAACCCGCTCTATCCCACGCCCTGGGTGGCCTTGACCAATGCGGGTTTGTGCACCGAACGGCAAGGCAAGATCGACATGGCGGAAAACTACTATCGGCGTGCTCTCACGGCGAATTCGAAATATGCCCCCGCACTCATCCAGATGGCGGGTATCTCTCTGGGACAGAAGAACTACATGTCCGCGCGGGCCTACCTGGAACGTTATCATGGCATATCCCAGCCCAATGCGGCCTCACTTCTGCTGGGTATCCGTATCGAGCGCAATCTGAATGATCTGGCCAAGGCGGGTGAGTATCGGGACCGTCTCCTGAAAGACTTTCCGGATTCCCCGGAGATCCAGTCACTCAACCAAATGGAAAGATCGCAATAATGGTCTCGAATCAGGCTGAGCACGAAGCGGTAAGCGTATCCCAGCAGGGCCCGGGTTCACTGTTGGCGCGAAGCCGAAACAACCAGGGACTCAATCTCTCCGAGGTGGCGGCCCGACTGCATCTCACCTCGGCGGTGGTCAAGTCTCTCGAAGCGGATGATTACGAGCGGCTGCCGAAACCCGTGTTCGTCAAGGGGTACCTGAGAAACTACGCCCGACTTCTGGGATTGAACGAAGAAGCGGTCGTTGCCGATTATCAGAAACTGCTACCCGAGGATCAGGATACCTCGGTAAATGTGGCCCCGGTGAGAAGAGACAAGGCCCACAAATCCCTGCACAGCGGATCCGGCATCATGCGGTTGTTCACCTGGGGAATCGTACTGATTCTCGCGGGGATGTTGTTTTTCTGGTGGCAGACCCGCTCGGAACTGGAGGATGTCGCCCCGGTGGCAAGTCCCGCCGATCCGCTCACCCATAGCAGCGATGAACCGGAAATCCCGGAGCCGTTTGCGGGACCGTCGAGTGGAGATTCGGCGGCGGTGCGGACAGACGTCACCCAGCCTCCTGAGTTTGAGCCCATCGAAGTGATCGAGGTCATACCGGTCGAGGAAGAGGCCTTGTCCGAACAGGCCATCCTGGCCCCTGAACCGGTTCCCGAGCCTTCTGTAGAGCCGCAGCCGGCACCGGTCGCGGAACCGCTTTCGACCCCGCCGCCCACTGCGGCGGGAACCCCGAAAACCCTGGTATTCAGTTTCAACGCGCCCTGCTGGACAGAAGTTCGCGACCGGGACGGTAAGGTGCGCATGATCGGCGAGATGCAACCCAATACGGTGCGCCGACTCAGCAGCGAGTATGGCCCCTTCAGTGTGGTGCTCGGAGATGTGAATGCAGTGACCCTCACCGTGGGTGGCAAAGCCTATAACCTCAAGGGCCGTACCCGGGGCAAGGTGTTGCGGTTTACCCTCGATCCGGCTGCTGAATAGCCTGCTCTACCGATCTGACGGTTATCACCAAGATACCGGGGTAGTTGGGTAATCACCGCCCTAGATCCTGCTTACTCTTCCGCCTCATGGGGATGATCCTCTTGTTCCAATGATGCGCTCTCATGGGTGTGTAACAGATCACTCTTGGAATGGATATGCCAATGGGAATGGGTGTGGTGGTGAGGGTGTTCGTGCCATACGGCATCATGCAGTTGGCCATCGCGCAATAACACAACACGAGTCGACAGCCGTTCGATCAGTCGCCGGTCATGGGAGATGAACAGCATGGCCTGGGGAAGGTGTTCCAGATGATCCACCAGGCGTTTTTCCGTGGTTTCGTCCAATCCGGTCGTGGGTTCGTCGAGTAGCAAGACTTCCGGCTGCATGGATAACACCGTCGCCAGGGAAACGAGCCGTTTTTCACCCCCGGAGAGTTTGCGGGTGACCCGGTGCCCCATGCGATCCAATCCCAGGGTGATCAGGGTGTCCTGGGCGATTTTCAACGCCTCATTCCGGCTGTGTCCCTGATTCAGGGGGCCAAAGGCGACGTCTTCCAGGACGGTAGGGCAGAACAGCTGATCATCCGAATCCTGGAACAACAGGCCGGTGCGCAGGCGTATCTCATGAAAATCCCGTTCCTCCCGACGGGCTTGACGGTAGGCCCGAATACTGCCCTGGGTGGGTTTGAACAACCCCACCATCAATTGCAGCAAGGTCGATTTGCCAGCGCCATTCGCGCCTACCAGGGCAACCCGTTCTCCCGGGTGCAGGGTGAAATTCAGCGACTTCAATACGTCGTGTCCCGGGTATCCGAAGGAGATGTTATCGAGTTCGAAAAGCGGTGTGTTCACGGGATCTGGTCTATCATCAGCAATGCCCCAAGCAGTATAACCGCCAACAAGGCAAAACCACTGTCCGCCCGGTGCCATGGATAGTCTTCCAGAAGATAGAAACGACCCTGGAATCCCCGGCATTTCATGGCTGCTAGGATCCGCTCCGCCCGTTCGAGGCTGCGTACCAGGAGCATTCCTATGAGCCAGCCGAAGCTCTGCCAGGTGTGAAGATTGCTGCGGGCACGGAAGCCTCTGACCCGCATCGCCTGGCGAAGACCCGCGAACTCCTCCTGCAAGACGCCCAGATAGCGTACCGTGAATAACAGGAGATGAACCAGTTTGTCAGGCAACCGCAATTTCGCCAGGGCATGGCCGAGGACAACGGGTTCCAGGGTGCCGATGAGTGATAGCAGGGTAAGCGCCACCGCGTTGGCTTTGAGTAGAATGGTCATCGCCTGCCACACGCCTTCTTCGCTGAACGGGAAAGGCCCCAGGGAACCTAGGGGATGTCCTGGGACACTGAAAGGCATGAGCAGCAGCAGTATCCCCATAAACCCCTCCAGGGCGAGAAGTCTGCGCATCAGCAGGCGGGGCGTCAGTCCCGCGGAAAGCGCCAGTCCTACGCTCAACCCCAGTGTCATGAGCAGCGCTGTGATGTGGGTCAGGTTAACGGTTATCAGCGCAGCGAGGAGTGCGGTGACGATGCGAAGACGTGGCTCCCTTTGGGTCAGCCAGTTCTCGGAGGCACCCAGGGAAAACAGCTCTGTCACGGTTTCCCGTTCCTCTGTCGCTCGCGCCACCACAGGGCGAGTCCGCTCAATCCGACGATGTAGCCGATCCCGCCGAGGATGTCCCGGAGGCGGATCTGTTCTTCATAACTCGCCAGTGCTTCTCGCAAGGGACGTATCTGGTGTGCGACCGACAACTCGATCAGTTCTGTGGAGACCTGAGACGGTGTGGATTGGGTTGCCACCGGAGAGGTTTCGGTCTGTGGTTTTGTACCCTCTGATGGCGCCATCGGCAGACTGGAACTGAACTCGTCCGCCTGTAAAGTCCAGCGGGCTACATGACCGTCCTGGGAATCGGCCACCACCTGGTAGGCCATCCGCCGATCGACCCGATAGCTGAAACGTCCTTCGTGATCCGGTTGCAGACGCGCCACTTCGTGATCCGCCTCATCCATGATCTGCACCCGGGCGCCACTGGCCGGAGCGCCGCCCACAAAATAGACCTGGCCGCTTATCTGATCGCCCTCGGCGCTGGCGAAGACTTTCAGTTTATGCGCCCAGGCACAAGGACTGGTACCCAGAGCGATCAACAGGCAGATCAGAACCCAAATAGGAGTGGTGTCATTTCGCGGCTTGTCCGGATCGCTATCGTAAGATCTCTGGGGTTCAGCCATGGGGTGACTCCGAGGCTAGGTCTGTCCGGGTTTGCAGGAGTTCCGGGGCGACTCTGCAGACGAATGAGAGGATCGCGCCGGTCACGGCGGACTCGACCACCGCCAACGGAAGGTAGGTAATGAGTATGATTTTCGCCGCGGGTAAGAAGTCCTGGCGGCTCAGGGCCAGGGAAAGGCAGACCATCAGACCGGTCAGGGCAACACCGAAGGCGCCCGCCAAGGCCCCGAGCTTGAAAGGATGGGAGACTTTGCCTTGCACCCGCCGGGTGCCAAAAAGCGCGGCACAGAACAGGGCCGGCAACGCCATATTCAGGGTATTGACCCCCAGTACCAGCAGGCCGCCATAACCGAAAAACACAGCCTGCAGCAGCAACGCCACGAGGATAGCCGGTACCGCGGCCCATCCCAGCACCATACCCATCAGTCCGTTGAGCAGAAGATGTACGCTGCTTGGGCCAACCGGCACACTGATCAAGGACGAAACGAAGAACGCGGAGGAAAGCATGGCGGCCTGCGGGATGCGTTCATAGTCCAGTCGCCTCAGGGCGATCGCGATCAAACCGGTACTCGCGATTGCTCCGCTGATCAGGACGGGCGCTGACAGGACACCATCGGGAATATGCGCCATATCTCTCTGCTCTCGGTACAACGCCACATCCCTGTGACGTGTGATAATTGAGAAAAACGTATGAACACTATAGACCACTCAGCACAGGATCTCACGTAACGGTTGACACAATCCCACCGCAGCGGCGAACTGTCCGCGGAAACCGTGATCTGCAAGTCAAAAGGCTTGGAGGAACCCGTTCAGCGCATATCGTGCGTGTGAACCCAGATCAATCCTCCGAGTTCCACCGGTACCGGGACACCCTGGGGGTTGGGTAAGGGTTTGTCTCCCTCAACCAGCGCCGCAAAGCCCCACCAGCCGGCCCTGGGCATGGCATAGTGGAAGACTCCTTCCCGGTCGGCCTTGATCACCTGGGTGATGTAGGGATCGGCGGGTGGCGTGATACTTCCGTCGTTGCGCCATTCCACCTCCACTTCCGCATAGGGTACGGGTTGGCCACCATGCTTGACGATCCCGCTGAACAGGTTACCGGTCCACAATCCGTAGGGACGGGTCAGGGGTACGATTTCAACCGGTAGACCCAACTCCCGATCCCAGCCTGTTTCAGCGCCGAATGCATCGACGACGACCTTGGCGTAGTGGATGATCATCACCCCTTCGGCCGGCTCCCAATAGGGGGCGGGTTCGAGGTAGAAACTGTAGTCGCCGGGTTGGGTGATTTTGTATTGGGCCTGATAGGCGGTCTTGCCCTGACGTTGAATGGGCTGCAGTTGCGCTTTGAGATCGATATCGCCCTTGGGTCCGACGACCCCGAACCGGGCCGGTTCGCCCATGGGCATGACCGGCCCCCCCTCCATGGGGTGGGTGAAGGTCAACGACAGGCCGATCCGGGACCCGCTCTCCTGGGTCAGGATGTCATGATCGGGTATCAGTTCCTGAAAATGGGCATATGCCGGGTTGGCGAGGAGTGCGGCTCCCAGCAGCAGCCAGGGCTGAGCGTCGAAGGTTGCGGGTCTCATGGGCTTTCCTCTGCGACAGTATGAAGAATTATTAATAATTATGATTTTCTTCCAAAGTCTAACTCGTATAACCGGGTTCGGCAATCGGTCAGGTATGCGGTGAATGGTGAGAATGGGCGTGTTTTGTCTGTCCGTGAGAATGTTTGCTGTCTTCTACATCAACCGGTACCAGGTAGAGTTTGCCATGCCGCACCCCGGGGCGTGAGATCACCGAGTCGGCAAACTCGCGTACCTGGTGGATACTCCCCATCACGACTACGGTTTCAAGGCAATTGTCGTGGTCCAGATGGACATGCAACGTGGAAATGGCCAGATCATGGTGATCATGCTGAACCTGGGTCAGACGCCGGGACAACTCCCGCTCCTCATGGTTGTAGATATAGGTCAGGGTACCCACGCACTCCCCCTCGGAATGCTGTTCCAATCGTTCCGATTCCAGTTTTTGCCGAATCAGATCGCGGATGGCTTCGGAGCGGTTATGGTAACCGTGCGCCGAGGTAAAACGGTCGAAACCCTCGGCGAGGGCCGAATCCAGGGATATGGTGATGCGCTCCATGATCGACTCCTAAAGTTTTCAGGCAGCCCAATGAAACACCATATCAGGGTGGGTGGCCATGGGGAATTCTATCGATCAGAAAAGGTTTTGTGCTAGGTAGTTCGCCGACAACGTGGTAGCCTTGGTGGCTTTTATTCATTTTTCAAACACCCATGGCCAAGCAGATCCAAGCCATTCGCGGGATGAAAGACATCCTGCCGCAACAGTCACCCCTTTGGCAGTTCCTCGAAGATCGGGTTCGGTCGGTCCTGACCCGCTACGGGTATAGCGAAATCCGCATGCCCATCCTCGAGATGACCGAACTGTTCAAACGCTCGATCGGCGAGGTGACGGATATCGTCGAAAAGGAGATGTACACTTTTGAGGATCGTAATGGCGACAGCCTGACCCTGCGTCCCGAGGGAACCGCGGGTTGTGTGCGCGCCGGACTCGAGAACGGTCTCATCTTCAATCAGGTGCAGCGTCTCTGGTATCAGGGCCCCATGTTCCGTCATGAGCGACCGCAGAAGGGGCGCTATCGGCAGTTCCAGCAGATCGGTGCCGAGACCTTCGGCATGAACGGACCGGATATCGACCTGGAATTGATCCTCATCACTGCGCGGATCTGGAAGGAACTGGGACTGCAGGGACTGGAATTGCAACTCAATACCCTGGGCACCTCGGAAGAACGGGCCCGCTACCGGGAACAGCTGGTGGCCTATTTCGAGCAGTCTCGGGAACACCTGGATGAGGACAGCCAGCGCAGGCTCACCAGCAATCCCCTGCGGATTCTCGATAGCAAGAACCCCGAGATGGCGGAGTTGATCGCTGAGGCGCCCTCCCTGATGGAACATCTGGGCGAGGAATCCCGGGATCATTTCGAACGCCTCTGCCAGGGGTTGCAGGGGGCCGGGGTGGCCTATGTGCTGAATCCGCGTCTGGTGCGCGGTCTGGATTACTACAACCGGACCGTGTTCGAATGGGTCACCCATCAGCTCGGGGCCCAGGGAACGGTCTGCGCCGGTGGGCGATATGACGGCCTGGTGCAACAGCTGGGTGGTCGGGAGAGCGCCGCGGTGGGGTTCGCCATGGGGGTGGAGCGCTTGATTGCCCTGCTGGAAGAGACGGCGATCATGGAACATCTGCCGCTCCCGCACGTCTATTTGGTGACCCAGGGCGAGGCGGCGACCCGGGAAGGCATGTTGCTGGCGGAGCGTCTGCGCGATCGCCTGCCGCAACTGCGACTGATCGTCCACTGTGGCGGCGGCAGTTTCAAAAGTCAGATGAAAAAGGCGGACAAAAGCCAGGCCGCCTATGCCCTGATCCTGGGCGATGAAGAACTGGCGCGAAATGAAATCGGCCTCAAACCCCTGCGGGGTGGGGAGCAGCAGGCTTTGCCGATCGCGGAACTCGAGAGCGTTCTGGCGCAGCAGGTGCTGGCGGATTAATAATAGATTTATCGAATCGAGTGGGAATCACCAATGAGCGTATACGAGACAGAAGAAGAACAGGTCGAGGCCATAAAGAAATGGTGGAAGGAGAATGGCACCTCGGTCGTGGCCGGGCTGGTTCTTGGCCTGAGCGGCGTGTTTGGCTGGCAGGCCTGGGGTAACTACCAGGAGCGCATCGGCGCCGAGGCCTCGGTGGGCTTCAGCCAGATGCTCAACGCGGTACAGGGCAGTGATACCGAATCGGCGCGGAAACAGGCCGAACTGCTGGAGAAGAACTATGACGGTACCGCCTATGCGGTATTCGGCGGATTGGCCGAGGCGCGTCTGTTGCTGGACGGGGATGACCGGGCCGCGGCCAAGGCAAAACTCGCGTCGGTGATCAAGCAGGCGCAGGATCCGAGTCTGGTTCGCCTGGCGCGCCTCAATCTGGCGAGAATTCTGCTTGACGAGGGTGCTTATGATGAAGCCTCGAAGCTTGTGGCCGGTGACGCCGGGGAGTTCAAAGGCGAATATACGGTGCTCCGTGGCGATATCGCCCTGGCCAACGGGGACAAGGCCGCGGCTGCCGAGGCCTACACCCAGGCCATGGCCGAGGAGGTGGGAGACCGGGCCCTGTTGCAGATGAAGCTGGATGACCTGGCGGTCGAACAGACCCGGAGCTGAGATGAAGCACCGGGCACTCTGGCCGTTACCCTTGTTGCTGCTGATGACCGGCTGCAGTCTGTTTTCCGGCAAGGACAATACGGATCCTCCTTCGGAGCTGGTCGAACTGAAGAATACCCTGAAGATCGAAACACTCTGGGATGAGGGCTTTGAAGGCGCGGAAGGTGCCCAGCTGAAACTCAAACCCGCCTACAAGGAAGGCATTCTCTACCTGGCGGAGCCCTCCGGAGAGGTCTCCGCCGTGGACGCGGAGCACGGCGAAACCCTCTGGTCGGTGGATCTTGAGTCACCCCTTAGCGGTGGTCCCGGTGTGGGCGAGGGTATTCTTGCACTGGGCAGCCTGGAGGCCGATCTGGTCGTGTTGAACGCGACCGACGGATCCGAGCGGTGGCGAAAACGGGTCGGCAGCGAAGTGCTTTCAAGTCCCGCGGTACGCGGCGGCTACGTGGTGTGCCGAACCGCCGATGGGGGTGTTGCGGCCTACACCACTGATTCGGGTGAGCAGCGCTGGCTCTATGATCGCAGTGTGCCGGTCCTCTCTCTCAGAGGCGACAGTTCGCCGCTGATCGGAGAGTCCCGGGTGATCTCGGGCTTTGCCGGCGGCAAGTTGATCGCCCTGACCCTGGAATCGGGACTGGTGACCTGGGAGGCAGAGATCTCCGTGCCCCAGGGCAGAACCGAGCTGGAGCGTGTGGTGGATATCGACGCGGATCCGAAGCTGGTGGAAGGCACGGTCTACGTCGCAGCGTTCCAGGGTGACGTGGCGGCCGTTTCCGAATCCAGCGGAGTGGTGCTGTGGCGCCGCAAACTCTCCTCTCACGCCGGGTTGGATGCCAACTGGCGGAGTCTGTACGTGACCGATGCGAATGACCATGTCTGGGCCCTGGACGCCAGCAATGGGGCCACTCTCTGGCAGCAGAAGGCGTTGCATGCCCGGCGTCTCACCGCCCCGGCCATCGTAGGTGAGTATCTGGTGGTTGGCGACCTGGAGGGTTATGTGCACTGGCTGTCCCAGGATGACGGGCGTCAACTCGCGAGGATCAAGGTCGGCAGTGATCCGATTCGCTACAAACCCTTGGTCGCGAACGATGTGGTCTATATCCTGGACGATGGGGGTACCCTGACCGCTTTGCAGGCCCATCCCATCGAAACCGAGTAACCCTGATGCTACCTGTTATCGCTCTGGTCGGGCGTCCCAATGTGGGGAAATCCACTCTGTTCAACCGGCTCACCCGCAGTCGGGATGCCCTGGTCGCGGATCAGCCGGGTCTGACCCGGGATCGAAAATACGGCACGGGTAAGCTCGGCAAACATCCCTACGTGGTGGTGGATACCGGTGGCATCAGCGGCGACGAAGTGGGAATCGAAGCCCTGATGGTACAGCAGGTCCAGCAGGCCATCGGGGAAGCGGACCACATCCTGTTTCTGCTCGACGCCAGAGAGGGTTGCACCGGAGGTGACGAAATCATCGCCCAGGCGCTACGGCGAACCGGCAAGCCGGTGACCCTGGCCATCAACAAAAGCGAGGGCCTCGATGAAACCCTGGCGGTGAGCGATTTTTTCCGTCTGGGACTGGGGGAACCCCGAGCCATCGCGGCGGTTCATGGGCGCGGTGTGAGACATCTGATCGATGATGTACTGGCACAGATGCCCCCGCCGGAGACTGATATCGCAGAGGAAGACAAAGGCATTCAGATCGCGGTGGTCGGGCGTCCCAACGTGGGCAAATCCACCCTGGTCAACCGTCTGCTCGGTGAGGAGCGGGTGGTGGCCTTCGACCAGCCCGGCACCACCCGGGACAGCATCTACGTACCCATGGAGCGCAACGGCACCCGCTACACCCTGATCGATACCGCCGGAGTGCGGCGCCGGGCCCGGATCAAGGAGGCGATCGAGAAGTTCAGCATCATCAAGACCCTGCAATCGATCCAGGAAGCCAATGTGGTGATGCTGGTGCTGGATGCCCAGCAGGAGATCGGTGAACAGGATGCGACCCTGGCGGGACACGTGCTCGAAAGCGGCCGCGCACTCATTCTGGTGGTGAATAAGTGGGACGGGCTCGAGTCGGATCAACGGGAGTGGATCAAGGAGGAGATCGAGCGCAAGCTGCCGTTTCTGAAATTCGCCCGCCGCCATTTCATCTCCGCTTTGCACGGTTCCGGCGTCGGTGATCTGTTTGATCTGGTGGACCAGGTCTACAAAAGCGCGATGAGCAAACTCTCGACCCCGGAGCTGACCCGGATTCTGGAGATTCTGGTTCAGGAGCACCAACCGCCGCTGGTCAACGGCCGGCGGATCAAGCTGCGCTATGCCCACCAGGGCGGCAAGAACCCTCCCCTGATCGTGATTCACGGTAACCAGACCGAGCAGGTGCCGGACGGCTACAAACGCTACCTGATCACCCGGTTTCGGACCGCGCTCAAACTCAAGGGTACGCCGATTCGCCTCGAGTTCCGCTCCGGCGACAATCCCTATGAGGGTAAGCGCAACAAACTCACCAAACGCCAGGTACAGAAGCGACAGCGGTTGAAGCGCTTCGTCACGCGCAAATAACGAGGCTTGTCTCATGTCCCAGGGGTCAGATGGCGACGAGTCACGGACGCGTCGGCTGCAACGGGCGGGAATAGATCGACTGGACCCCGCCCAACGGGCGTTCCTGCAACACCAGTCCGAGAAGTATCGCTTCACCTTCCAGGAGCTGCATCAGCTGTGTGACATGGCGGTGGATCTGGCGATGTGGGGGGAGGGAAGCCTGGCGTCCGCCTGGCCTACCGAGGCCGTACCGGCAAGTGCGCCAAAGCAGCAACGCCAATGGCTTCTCGAACGGGTGCGAAAGCATTGGCAGACGCTTCGGGAGCAGCCCAATCACTATCCTGAGATTCCCCTGACACCACCCCGAGCGGAGCAGCGTATCCAGCGGGTCAATGTGGTTAGGGAACGCCTCGGACTGGGCACCTGTCCGGTGGCATCACCACGAACCCGCTGCTGTAACCTTCTGACCCTGGACGCGGTGGAAAACTGCGGCTTCGACTGCAGCTATTGCAGTATCCAGTCCTTCTATCACGGCGATGAGGTGCGCTTCGACGGGAAATTCGCGCAAAAGCTGGAACGGCTGCAACTCGATCCCGAACAGTGCTATCACATCGGCACCGGTCAATCCTCCGACTCACTGATGTGGGGTAACCAGGGGGGCATCCTGGAGGCCCTGTTCGCGTTTGCCCGGCGCTATCCCAATGTGATCCTGGAACTGAAGACCAAATCGAAGAACATCGCCTACCTGTTACAGCAGGATGTGCCACCCAATGTTCTATGTACCTGGTCACTGAACACCCCGACCCTGATTGCTCACGAAGAGCATCTGACCGCGTCCCTGGATGAACGGCTCGGTGCGGCGCGACGCCTGGCGGACAAGGGTGTTCGGGTGGGGTTTCATCTGCATCCGATGATTCACTACGATGCCTGGCAGGAAGACTACGGTGAATTGCTGCGCCGACTCACCGCCCTGTTCACCCCCAGTGAAGTGGTACTGGTCTCCCTGGGCACCCTCACCTACATCAAACCGGTGATCAAACAACTGCGCAACCGGCCGGGATTCCACAGTAAGATCCTGCAGATGCCCCTGGTCGAGAGCGACGGCAAGCTCTCCTATCCGAAAACCGTCAAGGAGATGATGTTTCGTTTTGCCTACCAGGGACTTGAGGCCTGGCACGATGAGGTTTTTTTCTATCTGTGCATGGAAAACCACGATCTGTGGCAGCGCGTATTCGGTTTCGAATATGCCTCCAATCAGGCACTGGAAACGGCTATGAAAAACGCCTATATGGGGAAAATCTGGCGTAGCGGGGGAGCTGAGGCGTGAACGCCTGATGCCTTGGTTTTGTCGTCCATGAGGGTGGTTCGGTTAAGCCAAAAATCACCGTCATCCCGGCGTATGCCGGGATCCAGAATGCTGGACGGTGCGTTATTCCTGGATACCATCCTTCGTAAACGGTGCATCCCAGCACCACTTCTCCGGCATACGCCGGAATGACGAAAATCCAGAGCATCGCCATAAGTGAGTGCTGTTCGGGCTCGGGCGCTGGTATTCACTCGATAGATCCGTCTCTGTGTTCTGGTTCAAATCCAGCCCGAGATAGGGGTACTGCCATGGCCTGTCATGGAATCGTACCATCACAGGAAATGCACCGCGATGGGTGCTAAAGTAGTTCGCTTTGGCGGGTATTTCGCGACTGACCCAATGCGCTCAGTATCATTTTTTCCCGTCTTTTCACTACTACAATAACGAGGAGATCGCTTCATGAAAATGATTACAAAATTGAGCTGCTCAGCTCTGCTCGCATTCACTCTGCCCACCGGCGTGTTGTTAGCCGACGTGCAATCCCTGGCGGACAAATGTGATAAATGCCATGGCGCCGACGGCAACAGCAATGACGGCAAAGTGCCGAACATCGCCGGCATGTCGGCTATCTACATTTCCGATACCCTCAATGCCTATGTCGCGGGCGACCGCAAGGGGGTCAAATACAAGCCCAAGGATGGTGATGAAAGTGACATGGAAGAAGTGGCCTCCAAGTTAAGCGAGGACGACATCGAAGCCATTTCGGAACACTACGCCGGCAAGACCTTCCAGGTACATATTCAAGATGTGGATGAGGCCAAGGCAGCCAAGGGCAGGAAGCTCTTCGACAAGTCCTGCGATAAGTGTCACTCGGAAGGGGGAAGCGTGGCTGACGATGACGCCGGCATCCTGTTGGGTCAATGGAAACCCTATATCAAGGAGCAGTTTGAACTCTTCGCCGATGGCTCGCGCATCATGGGTAAGAAGATGAAAAAGAAATTTAACAAGCTCAGCGACGAGGACAAAGCCAACATCCTCGAGTTTCTCGCCAGTGGTAAAAACTGATGCCCATTTGTGGGCCGGCGCCGCCGGCCCGCCTCCCACACGCGTCTTCCGATACGCCAGGTTCGTGGGTGGATCGAAAAATATCGAAAAATCAGAGCAGGAGTGGTACTGTTTCACGCGTCGTCGTTAACCGACGATTAAACAAACAGCGTTCTATTACAGGCGGGAAGCTTATTGTAAATAATCGATGTTTATATAACGCAATCAACATTCTATCGTTGATTGTGGCTTGATCGGAGGGCGGAAGTTGTCTTAGATCAAGATTTCGCTTCTTTAAGTTGGATTGAACCTGTGCCTTGTGTAATAGATCACTGTGCTGGATCCTAAATAGTGTGATATTGGTCACCGCCCTTGCACGGATAGGGACAGTCGCTTTTCACATACAGCTGAACACATTGATCGTGTTAAACGGGAGTAGACATGGGAAGAAGGGGAGAACACAGTAAGTCCGAAATCGAAAACATGGCGTTGGAAGCCGCCGAACGGTTGATCGAAACCCAAGGCTACAACGGGTTGTCGGCGCGCAAGGTGGCAACTGCCATTGGCTACACAGTGGGCAGTCTCTATTTCGTTTTCAAAAATCTGGATGAGCTGATTCAACGGGTCAATGGTCGAACTCTCGACCAACTCTATATCGCGTTGAAGGACTCAATCACGGATTGCCGCCATCCTCAGGACTGTCTTTATGATCTGGGGTCGGCCTATATCGAGTACGCCTCGCAGCATGCCCATCGCTGGCGTATGGTGTTTGAGCACCAGCCAGAGGGCGAAGGTCTGTTGAAAGAGATCTACGAAGACAAGGTGGATCGGGTCTATGCCCTGGTAGAGCGCCAGCTGTCAGCCTTGACCCTGAATCGCCTGTCTCAGGAAGAGGTTGCCCTGGCGGCGCGGGCGCTCTGGAGTGGCGTCCATGGCATCGCCATCCTGAGAATTAACTACCAATTGCAGAACGAAGGGCAAAGATCGGTGCTACCGCTGATGGAGCATCTGATCAGTCACTATCTGGCCGGCTTCGACCTCGATCAGGGCGAAGACGAGTCCTTCACAAAGCAGGTGGTTTGAATCTCCGAACCGGTTATTCGACCGCTCGGAGTTCGATCGCATCCTTCACCGTACCCACCTTCCGTGGGCGGTGGTGGGTGCTGTTTGCGCTTGTTCACGGCCGACGGATCGTGTTCTGATGACGCCCTGTCTGAGCCGAGTTAAAACGACCGGCACGCTATTACTCACGCGGAATCGGCTCAAGTTCGGTTCTTTATAGCTCCATAACCCAGGAAAATACTTGGTATATCCGGGTGTTTTTCGTGTAGAATCCCCCGCCAGTGATTTCGGTAACATGACCAGCCCCGTGTTTTGGGCTGCATCAGGAGTAATATGCGATGTCAGATTTGACACAAGAATCCGTACAAGAGGCGATCAAAGGCTACGTCGAGCCTCATCTCAACAAGGATCTGGTTACGGCCAAGGCTGTAAAAGGCGTCGAGATCGAAGGGGACAAGGTCAAGGTTGCGATCGAACTCGGTTTTCCTGCCAAAGGGTGTCTCAATGATATCGAGTCGGCGCTGAATGAGCGCATCAAGACACTCCCCGGAGTGGCATCCGTGGAGACCAAGGTTACCTTCAAGATCGTGGCGCACTCGGTGCAAAAGGCCCTGAAACCCATCGATAACATTAAAAACATCATCGCGGTGGCCTCCGGAAAGGGGGGGGTGGGTAAATCCACGACCGCGGTGAACCTGGCCCTGGCCCTGGCCGAAGAGGGTGCCAAGGTGGGGGTCTTGGACGCGGATATCTACGGTCCTTCCCAGCCCCGTATGCTGGGTATCACCGGTAAGCCGGAATCCAAGGATGGTAAGACCCTGGAGCCCATGAGCGGATACGGCCTGCAGGCCATGTCCATCGGTTTCCTGATCGATGAAGAGACCCCGATGATCTGGCGTGGCCCGATGGTCACCCAGGCGCTCGAACAACTGCTCAACGACACTAATTGGGATGATCTGGATTACCTGGTGGTGGATCTGCCCCCGGGTACCGGCGACACCCAGCTGACCCTGGCGCAGAAGGTTCCGGTTTCCGGCGCGGTGATCGTCACTACCCCCCAGGATATCGCCCTGCTGGACGCCCGCAAGGGCCTCAAGATGTTTGAAAAGGTCGAGGTGCCGGTGTTGGGTATCGTGGAGAACATGAGCATCCACATCTGCTCGAATTGCGGTCACGAAGAGCATATCTTCGGTCAGGGTGGCGGCTCTTCCATGGCCAGCCAGTATCACGTAGACCTACTGGGAGCACTGCCCCTGGATATCCGAATCCGGGAAGAGACCGATGGGGGCAAACCTACGGTCGTGGCGGAACCGGACGCACGGATTTCCCAGATCTACCGGGAAATCGCCCGCAAGACGGCGGCTAAACTGTCGTTGCAGGCCAAGGACTATGCGGCCAAGTTCCCCAATATCGTGATCCAGAACAACTGATCAAAGCCGGGCCGAACCGGGAGTACGCGGAATTCAGGATTCGGCCCAGCTTTTGTCGCCCGAGAGTCTTTGCCAGCGATTGATGATGGTACAGAACAGTGCCGCGGTCTGTTCCGTGTCGTAGATGGCGGAATGGGCCTGGGTGCCATCCCAGTCCAGCCCCGCGGCTTGAGCAGCCCGGGCCAGGACGGTCTGACCGTAGACCATGCCCGCCAGGGAGACGGTGTCAAAGGTACTGAATGGGTGGAACGGATTGCGCTTGATGGCGCATCGGGCCACTGCGGCGTTGAGAAAGCTCAAGTCAAAAAAGGCATTGTGTCCCACAAGGATGGCCTTCTTGCACCCGCTCGCCTTGATGGCCTTGCGAATCGGACCAAACAGCCCTTTCAGGCCTTCGGCTTCCGGAACCGCCTGGCGAAACGGATGGTCGGGATCGATCCCGTTAAATTCCAGAGCCTTGGGGTCGATGTGCGAGCCCTCAAAGGGCTGGATGTGGTAGGCGTGGGTCTCTGCGGGGTGCAGCAGCCCGTCATTGTCCATGGTCAGCAGGGTGGCGGCGATTTCCAGGAGTGCGTCCCGGTTTGGGTCGAAACCCCCGGTTTCCAGATCGACGACGACGGGAAGATAGCCTCTGAATCGCTGTGAAATGATGGGATTGTAGTCAGCCTCGGACATGAGTGCATTGTAATACGATCAACGTTTGAATTCGATGTGCCATACAGAATGTTTCCGGGTCCCATTCCGGGTAACCGTTTGTAACAACATCGTAGTGGATCCTGGTGGGATGTTTGGGCTGGCGGTATGATAACCCTTATTGCCTCAGCTGAAGTCGTGTTGCCCACCGTGAACAGATGGATACTCTCATCAACCCTGGTCCTGCTCTCGTTGCTGTTTTTGTCCGGTTGCGCCAGTGTTAAGAGCCAGCTCGGAACAGACCCCCTGGAGTCGTTCAATCGGGGCTCCGATCAGTTCAATCAGGAGTTCGATAAGGTCGTGGCCAAGCCCGTGGCCAAGGGTTATCGGTATGTGACGCCATCCGTGGTCGATCTGGGTGTAACCAATTTTTTCAACAATCTGGCCGATATTCCTTCGGCTGCCAACAACCTGTTGCAACTCAAACCCGGACGCGCCCTCTCCGACATCGGACGGGTGTGCATCAATTCCACCCTGGGCATCTTCGGCCTGTTCGATGTGGCCAGTGACATGGGTATTCCAAGCTACAAGGAAGACTTGGGGCAGACACTGGGGTACTGGGGCATGGGGGATACGCCCTATCTGGTCATACCCTTTTTCGGCCCGACCACGTTACGGGATCTGATCGGGCGGGTAGGGGATACTTTTATTAATCCGGTCAGTTATCCTTCTCAGACAGCCTTCTATACTTTGACCGCACTGAAGTATGTGGACATCCGGGCTGACCTTCTGGAGGCCGGGGATGTTCTGGATGAGGCGGCGGTGGACCGCTACGCCTTCCTGCGCGAGTTCTATCTGCAGAAGCGGCGTTCCCAGATCGATGACGGGGTGAGTCAGGAAGACGACGAGTTGTTCGATGAATCGCTATTCATGGACGACCCACCCGCCGACGAACCTCAGTGACCGGTTCTGAATGGTACAGACACCACACTAACCGTCCACGGGTCTGGTGACCAGGCGCCAGCCGATCGACTCTCCCGCCTTCAGCGGAACAACACTTTCACTGCCGAACGGATAGCTGTCCGGTACGGTCCATTGCCGTTTTTCCAGGGTGATTTGATCCTGGTTCCGAGGCAGGCCGTAAAAGTCCGCGCCGTGAAAACTGGCGAATCCCTCCAGCTTGTCCAGTGCGCCCGCCTGTTCGAACGCCTCCGCATAGAGTTCCAGCGCGGCATGAGCGGTGTAGCAACCGGCGCAACCACAGGCGTTTTCCTTGGCCTGCCGGGCGTGAGGCGCACTGTCCGTTCCGAGAAAAAAACGGGGATCCCCGCTGGTCGCGGCCTCGATCAGGGCGCTCTGGTGGCTGGCCCGTTTGAGTATCGGCAGGCAGAAGTAGTGTGGGCGTATGCCGCCTGCAAGCATGGCGTTTCGGTTGAACAGCAGGTGCTGCACGGTGATGGTGGCCCCGATCGGGCCCCCTGCATCGCGCACGAACGCCACCGCATCCCGGGTGGTGACATGCTCGAAGACCACGGGCAATTCCGGGAAATCCCTGCGCAGGGGGGCCAGGTGGCGATCGATGAAGATCTTCTCCCGGTCGAAGATATCCACGTCGGCATCCGTTACTTCCGCGTGAACCAGCAGGGGGAGACCTTCTCGTTGCATGGCCTCGAGCACCGGGTAGAGTGCTTTGATCCGGGTCACGCCGGCATCGGAATTCGTGGTGGCGCCCGCTGGGTAGAGTTTGATGCCGTGAATCACGCCACTGCGCTTGGCCTTCAGAACCTCATCAGATGTCAGCCGATCGGTCATATAAAGGGTCATCAGGGGTGTAAAGCCGCTGTTTTCAGGGAGGGCCTCGATAATACGCTGGCGATAAGCCAGAGCCATCTCTGTATTGGTGATCGGTGGTTTGAGGTTGGGCATGACAATCGCGCGGCTGAAGCGCTCGGCGGTGTGTCCGATTACGGAGGCAAGTGCCTGGTCATCCCGCAGGTGGAGGTGCCAGTCGTCGGGTCGGGTCAGAGTAATTTGCATGGTATTGAGGGTCGGATCGTGTTTTTGGAAATTTCTATACAGGAAGTTTCAGCGATTGAAATTTATAAATTGTTAAATTTAGTAAATACTAATATTCTACACCTCGAAAGCTATGCGGTACCTGCTTTCTCTCGCAAACCAAAATCACATTCTATCTCGAGGAGAGTGAAAAATGAAAAAGGCTATTCAAGTTGCCGCTGCCGCTGCGCTGATCGTTGCTTCCGCTACCGCTTCTGCCTGGTGGGGTCCTGGATATAACCGTGGTTGGGGTAACAACGGTTGGGGTAATGATGGTTGGGGCGACGGTTGGGGTGATGGCTCCGGCGACTTCAGCTTCGGTATGAGCGGCAGTGCCCGTGGTTCCGGCTATGGTCGTGGATACAACAATTATCGGGATTACTACGGCTATGGTCCTTATGGCTATGGTCCTTACGGCTATGCTCCTTACGGTTACGGATACCCGGTAGCTCCGGCTGCTCCTGCTCCTGTGGCTCCGGCTGCTCCCGCTGCGCCTGCCAAATAAGGCTGACTGAGCTGGATTGAAAGGAATGACCTGGCACAGGGACGTGCCGTAGCATAGTTTTCGTATAACAGAACTTTGGGTATCGACATGAAAAAAATTTCTCTCATCGCTGCGGCAATCGCTATGGCTGCGACTTCCGCAACTGCGAACGCCTGGTGGGGCAACAACTGGGGCGACGATCTGTTTGGTGACGGCGCCGGTGATTTCGACTTCTCTTTCAACATGCGTGCGCATGGTGACGGTTATGGTCGTGGTTACGGACGTGGCTATGGTTATGACAATCCTTACTATGGTTATGCGCCTTACTATGGCGCTCCCGCTCTCGGGGCACCTGCTCTGACCGAAGAGCAGCAGGCCGCCATCAGTGAGCAGCAGAAAGTCTTTGCCGAGCAGCAGAAGGCCTTTGCTGAGCAGCAGAAAGCCTTTGCCGAACAGCAGCAGAAGGCCTTCGAGCAGGCGGTTGCCGCTCAGCGTGAATACGCTGATCAGTTCAATGCCGATCCTTTCGCAACCATGGAAGCTGAGCGGAAAGCGCGTCAGGAACAGCATGAAGCCGAGATCGCTCAGATGCAGGCTCGTTACGACAGCATGGCCCAAAACCGTCCGCAAATGCCCGAAGCCATCGCCAAGAGGATGGAAGAGTCCAAGGCCCGTCGTGACGAAATGGTCAAAGAGATGGAAGCCCGTCGTGCGGAAGCCATGAAGCAGATGGAAGAGCGTCGCAAGGTTGCCATGGAGCACAAGCCTTTCGAAAAGCCGGCTTTTGCGAACCGTAAAGACATCTGATTACGTCGGATTTGTCGAGAAAGGCACATCTCTTGTGGGATGTGCCTTTTTTTATGTCTGATAGTCCGTGAACTATCGGTTCAGGGACTCTGAATTCGATTGTGCCAAGGTTTGTAAATACAAATGAAATTCGTGGGACAGATTCTCGTTTGCAGTAATCGCCTTGCGAACTTTTTCGGTAAAAATCGAGAATATCTCGGATTGTAGAAGTTCATCGCCGAATTTCCATGCGATCACTGAATTGATAAAAATTTGTACCGCTTTTTCACTCTGACGATCTTCCGGGTTGAGTGCGTTGATTCGTTCTCTGATCGTGTGGCGTAGTTGTTCGGTATTTGGTTTTTTGCAAGAAGACTCTGTGTTTCCGGAGTTTACGTGCAAACCATCTGCTGAGGATGGTCGACTGGATTGTTTTGTTTTTATGCTTCCGGATGAGGTTTTCTCTAACCGGATTGTTTCCAGCAGTCGGTTCAACTTGTTTATAGGATCCATGGCATTGATTTAATGAGTGCTGGGTGAGCAAATGCTGCACACTCAATGTTCCGTTTCATCACTGTTCTGATAGGCGGAAAGCAGAATATGCTGTCCAGTCTCACTTGAAGTTTGACCCGCATTTGTAGATGGCGGGACGCTCTGCTGGGTTCTGGCTTGCTCGGCCTGAACGATGATTTTCTGCATATCGTTGTTCAGGGCGTCATTTAATTGATTCAATTCGATGCCGTGGTTTAGATCCGCGATACAGGCATCGAATTCGTCATTGATCAAATGCAGCATGCCGCGTTTGAACAGGAACAAAGGATCGGACTCTCCCAGTTTGTCAAGCGGGCTCCATGCGCGTTCTGCTTCTGTAACGCGTCCGGATGTGATGTGCAGCAAGCCGAGTTGAAAGTGGGCGGTAGGCAGATCCGGTTCCAATTCCACGGCTTTGGTCATCTCGAGCGTAGCGCGATCATACATACCGATCTGAGCATGTATGGCAGCCAATAAGTAGTATGCCTTGCCATTTTCTTGCGAAATTTCCAATATACGTTTGAGGTAGTCAATAGCCTGTTCGTGGCTCGTTGCGTGCATCGCAAGATGCATGAGTTCTTCGCTGTCCAGCTGGCTTTCGTTTGTCATTGAAGTGGTATCCTTATTCTGTTTCAGGATGGAAAAGACCCCTCTGCTGGATCTGGCAGTTCATAATGGATGAGACTCATTCCTGGGTGGCTTTTGGGTTAGGACGGTCTGGATATGTTCCAATAAGGTTGGCATGTCTGGGTGGGGTGAATACTGAAGTACCTGTTCGAGAGATGCAACTCCTTGGTGCTGATTTCCAACTAAAATTTGTTTTAGACTCTTTGCAAACGCGGTACTGAACGGATTGCTATCGAGATTTATCGCAAAATCGATTTCCTGCATGGCGGATTCGGTGTTGTTTTGTGAAAAGTACAGAAAAGCAAGGCCACAATGAGCATCAGTACTGGAATCGTTACTTTCAATGGCATCAAGAAAAAACCTTTGCGAAGCTTTTCTATCTTCTCTGATGCAACTTAGCCATCCTAACGTGACCAATGACTCATAATGGTTTGGAGAGAGTCTTATGACTTCTCCCAAGGCATGTATCGCTTGATCAAAATCGTGTTGATATAACCGAGTAAGGGCAAATCCAAGCCATCCTCTGGGATTGTTGGGGTTGGCCGAGAGAATGTTGCTAAAACAATCCACAGCAGCTTCGATATTCAGTGTTGCGAGATGGTAATTACCCGCTACAGCAGTGGCGTCAGTATTTTTCGGGTCTTGAGAAATTACCCTTTTGGCTCGAGTGTACGCTTCGTTTAGTAAGCCCATGTCCATTTCCAAGAGGGCAATATATCCTTCCGTTTCCGGTCCCGGTGCTTTGTTTAGCCAAACATCAGACGCATTTAGTGCATCGTTCAATTCATCCGCATGGTGCAGGCAGCGAACGATATAGGCATGACAGTTCGGTTCATCAAGTCCGCAATCGAGTGCAAGACGAAAGTTCTCGAGCGCAGAATGCCAGCGAGCCATTTTAAATTGAACAATACCCAGATTGAAACGCAGGACAGCAGAGTCGGCGTCGTAACAGAGTAGCTTTTGTAAAGTTGACTCGGCATCTGAATAGCGTTTTTGAGCAATCCATAAGGACGCCAGCCGGCCTAAAGCTACACGATTGTCAGATTCGATATCCAGACATTTTTCATAACAGGTTGTAGCTTCGTCAATTTTACCCGCTTGGTTATAGAGGTCTGCGAGGCTGATCAAAAGCAGACAATTGTCAGGGTCGAATGCGAGGTACTGCTCGTATCGACGAATGTCTGCCTCATCGTTCGTTAAGCCGGTGGGTTTCATTGACGGATCCTCTGAGAATTATGCTTCACAATTTATTGGCTTCCCTGCACATACACTGTCGACCTGTTCTCAGTTCTTTGGTGTGTGCCTAACAGTGTCTTGAAAAAAACACAATTTCTATAGTAATTTATTTCCCGGGTTGTTCTTCGCGCAGCCTGTGCCTACTTTATCCGGGTAAATCAAGAATAGTTTAGCCGTGGGGTATTTCAGTTCAAAGTAGGTATTTGTCTTTCCAGATTTTGTAGCAGATATCGGTTTTTTTCTGCAATGTAGTTTGAGCGAATTTCTCTTCTTTATCCTTTTCAAGGATCAAACGGCGGAGGGTTGGCGAAGATGAGTAGCGATCTCGCACTCGCATTGACCGATGAAATGTTATGGACAGCCATCCTCATGGCCGCGCCGGTTCTCGGGTTGAGCATGCTGGTTGGTCTCTTAATCAGTATCTTTCAGGTTGTCACCCAGATACAGGAGATGTCGCTGACATTCGTGCCCAAGATTCTGGTGGTTGCCCTGACCCTCATGTTTTTTGGGCCGTGGATGCTGCAATCGCTGCTGCGATTTGCCACTAGCTCCATCGCAAATATCCCAAATTACTTTTAATTTCATGCGCTTCGAAACGGACTTTAGAGTGATGGCAGCGGTTCTGCTGACCGCTTCGCGGTTTGCTCCGGTCTTTTTGCTGACGCCCTTGTTCGCCATCGTGCAGGTTCCCGTTCGGGTGCGGGTATTGTTTGTGCTCGCTTTGTCATTTGTGATGGTTGCCGGGGGCGGCGTCTCGCCGACCGACCCGCCAGCACATTTTGGGGGGTTGATCCATGCCATGGCTTCGGAGGTGTTGCTGGGCATGGCGCTGGCGTTTGGTCTGTTCGCTGCGTTCGGCGCGTTCCTGTTTGGTGGGCGTATTCTCGATTTTCAGATGGGGTTCGGTGTCGCGAATCTGATCGATCCGGCCACTCATACTCAGGCGCCATTGCTGGGTACGGTGTTAAATCTGATGGCGGTGATGAGCTTCTTTTTGCTCGATGGCCATCACCTGTTGATTCGGGGACTCGCCTACTCGTTAGAGAAGATTCCGCCGGGCAGTGCCTGGCGTGGCATGGAACCGGTGGCGGTTGTCGATCAATTCGGCGTGATGTTCGTATACGGTCTGGCTGTCGTGGCGCCGGTGGTAATGACATTGCTGCTGCTGGATGTGGGTATGGCGGTGGCGGCGCGTACCATGCCTCAGGTGAATATGTTCATCATGGGCTTTCCCTTGAAAATCTTCATGGGGTTGATCGTGTTGGCACTGTCGCTCAATTACATGGGCCCGTTGATGGAAAAGATCTATGCCTCGATCTTTTTCTATTGGCAGCGGGTGATCGGGTAGGCCGATGGCGGAACAGCAGACCGAACAGGACCGCACCGAACCGGCCACACCGACGAAGCTGCGCGAGGCGCGGAAACGCGGTCAGGTGAGTAAAAGTCTCGAGGTGAACTCCCTGTTTATGCTCACCGCCGGGGTTGCGCTCAGTTATCTGCTGGGCCGGGGTATGGTCGCTCAACAGTTGGCTCTGAGTCATGAACTCTTGTCCAATGCCCATCAGGTGCTACTCGACCCGGGGCAAACCCTGGCGTTGTTCGAGTTCACGGTCAAACAGATGATGGGGATCTTCTGGCCGGCCATGGCTGCGCTGGTGGTCGTGGCGATTATGATGAACATGGCCCAGACCGGACCTGTGTTCTCCTTCTTTCCCCTCAAACCCGATATAAACCGGATCAATCCTGTCAACGGCTTCAAACGACTGTTTTCCTCGCGCTTGCTGTACGAGTCGTTCAAGACGTTCATCAAGCTGGCGTTAATGGCGGGTGTGCTGTATTTCGCCATCGCGGCGTTGTTGCCCTCTCTGATCGGTCTGCTCGATCGGCACCCGGATGGTTATCTTGGCTATCTGGCCAGTCAGGTCAACCTGTTGGCGTTGAAGTTGTTGGCAGTGCTACTGCTCATCGCGCTGCTTGATCTGCTCTATAGCCGTTGGGATTATGCCAAGCGCATGCGTATGAGCCGGCGTGAAATCAAGGAGGAGGTCAAGCGTCGCGAGGGGGATCCGAAGATTCGGGCCAAGATCCGTGAACTGCAGCGCGAGGCGGTGAAACGGGCCGGTTCCCTGCGGCGAGTACCGGAGGCGGATGTGTTGATCACCAACCCGACCCATCTTGCCGTGGCCTTGGTCTATCGGCGGGGCTCGATGGTTGCTCCCCTGGTGATCGCCAAGGGAGCAGGGGATCTGGCGGGCAGGATGCGCGAGGTTGCGCGGGCGCATCAGGTGCCGATCGTGGAGCAGAGGCGGCTGGCGCGGAAACTGTTTCAAACGGTGGGGATCGATGAGCCGATCGGTGAGGATCTCTATCCTTTGGTGGCGAAGGTTTTGGTGAGAATTTTGAAAAAGGGGAAGGCCTGTCCGGCCGGAGCGACGGGATAGAGCAATAAAAGGCAGGAAATTGTTTTTACATGGATACGTTGAAGCGGCTTGTACGCGAGCAGGGTGATTTGATTTTGGTGTTCGGCATGGTCGGGATTCTGATCGTGCTGTTTACGCCTATTCCCTCGCAGCTGCTCGATTTTCTGCTGATTGCCAACCTCAGTTTCGCGATGCTGATGCTGTTGTTGACCTTCTATGTGGATAAACCGCTGCAGTTCTCGACTTTTCCCTCCATTCTGCTGATTGCCACCCTGTTTCGGCTTTCGCTGAACATCGCCGCAACACGTCTGGTGTTGGGCGACGCCTACGCCGGTGAGGTGATCGATGCAATCGGCAACTATGTGGTTGCCGGAAACTATGTCATGGGCATGATCGTGTTTCTGGTGCTGGTGGTGGTGCAGTATGTGGTGGTGACCAACGGCGCCCAGCGGGTGGCGGAGGTGGCGGCCCGTTTTACTCTGGATGCCATGCCCGGCAAACAGATGAGCATCGATGCGGATCTGAATATGGGGCTGATCAACGATCAGCAGGCCCAGGAGCGACGCAACAATATCGAGAAAGAGGCCAATTTCTACGGCGCCATGGACGGGGCCAGCAAGTTCGTCAAAGGCGACGCCATCGCCGGTATCATCATCATTCTCATCGATATCATCGGCGGTTTGATCATCGGTGTGGCGCAGATGGGCATGGAGTGGTCCGAGGCGTTACGCCGGTTTACCTTGCTGACCATCGGCGACGGTATCGTGACCCAGATTCCCGCGCTGGTGATCGCCACCGGCACCGGCATCATCGTCACCCGGGCCGCGTCGGATGAATCCCTGAGTCTGGCGGTCTCCAGTCAGGTAACCAAATATCCGAAGATCCTGATTCTGATCGGTATAGCCCTGGCGGCCTTGATGCTGCTGCCCGGTATTCCCGCTTTTCCGGTATTTCTGGTGCTGTTGGTGGTGGGGTTGCTGGCCGCCTACTCCTTTCGCGCCCGACGGCGGGCTCGCGAGGAACCCGAGTCATCCGAATCCACGGAGGGTGAACAGGATCTCTATGGAATGCTGGCGGTTGATCCGATCGAGATCCAGGTGGGACAACGTCTGGTTCCGCTTTTCGGCGGAGACGACAGTCTGTTCATGGAGCGGATCGGCGCGTTCCGTAAGCAATACGCTCTGGAACAGGGGTGCGTGATTCCCCGTGTTCGGGTCAAGGACAACAAGAAGTTGGCCCCTCAGGGATACGAGATTCGGCTATATGGCGCCAAGATCGGAAGTGGCGAGTTGCTCGATGACCGTCATCTCGCGATCAATCCGGGACATGTCAAGGTGGAGATCGATGGGGTTAAGACCCAGGATCCGACCTATGGGTTGCCCGCGGTCTGGGTGGTTGATGAGCAGATTTCCAAGGCGCGGGAAGCGGGGTACACCCTGGTGGAGCCGGCCATGGTGTTGATGACCCACCTGAGCGAGATCGTCCGTCAGCAGTCCTGGAATCTGTTGACCCGGGCCGAGACGGAACGTCTGATCGAACGGGTCAAGAGCCAGGATCCGGGGCTGGTCGAGGAGCTGATTCCCGGGGTGATGAGCTACACCGATGTGCAGAAGGTGTTGCAGAACCTGCTCCGTGAGAAGGTTTCGATCCGCAACATGTCGCTGATCCTCGAGGCGTTGGTCGATTATGGAAAGCAGAGCAAGGATTTCGATCAGCTGACTGAATTGGTACGTCAGAAGCTCGGCCCCACGATCTGTCAGATGCTGGCCAGCAAAGAGGGCGATCTGCATGTGTTGCTGCTCGATCCCTCTATCGAACGGACCCTGACCGCCGGGGTGCGGGTCGAGAAGGAGCAGTCGAGACTGACCATCGATCCCAATCTTTCGCAGCAGATCCTGACCAAGATCGCCGGCAGCGTGGAGCGCATGATGCAGTCCAACCTGATGCCGGTGCTGCTTTGCGCCCCCGAGCTGCGGCGTCATCTGCGTCACTATACCGAACGGGTCATGCCCCATCTCTCGGTGCTCTCCATGTCGGAGGTGCCCCATGCAATTAACGTCAAGTCCTTTGGCATGGTGAGCCTATGAACGTGGATCAACTTGCCGGTGTTTTGCAGGACGCGCTTTCTCGAAGCGGGGGCTGGTCGGTCGAAGGGGATGCGTCGTTCAACCGGACTCTGACCATCGGACAGATTCTCAAGGCGCGGATCATGCGCCATTACGAGGGTGGGCGCTATCTGGCGGAGATCGACGGCCAGCAGAAGGTGGTGGATAGCACCATTCCTCTACGGGTCGGGGAACAGGTGCGCGGTCGGGTGACCGCTTTGGGTGAACGGGTTCAGTTACAGCGTGTGGCCGACAAACCGGGCGCCGCCGGTCAGGATGCTGTCTCGAAACAGGTGATACCCGGCCGCTCCAAACACTGGCTCGATGCGCTATTCGCCCGTTACGAAGCGAGTCTGGGTTCCGCCGACCGTAGCACACTGTTACGCCAGGCTGCGCGGGTCCCCAATCAAAAGCTCATGGCTTTGGGCGGGTTGGTGCTGAGCAAGCTGGGTACACAATTACACACGGATTTTTTACGCGCGCTCTATCGGGTGCTCGATACAGAACAGTTACGCCAGATCGTTGAGAATCTCGACAGCCCCTGTCGTCTGGCGTGTGCAAACGGTGCTTCGCATGCCGAAGATCAGGATGCGGTTCAGCCCCTCGCCGGTCTGATGGAAGGCGCCCATTTCGAGGCCTGGCGGCGGAGTGCCGCAACCGTCCAGGATGTCGAGTTGAATGCGCTGCCGGTCAATTCCTCAGCGCATCAAAAGCAGAATTCGAGCTTGCATTCCGACAACCCTGGCACACACACCGGATGGACCTGGGGCGAGGCCCATCGGGAGTGGCTGTTGGGTGAACGTCTGCTCAATACCCAAAACGAGGGATCGGTCAGCCACCGTCTGACCCATCTACCGCTCTGGTTCGGGGATCGCCTGGTGGAGATTCGGGTGGCGTTGTTCGCGCAGCGCGAAGCGAGTTGTTCCGAGGCGGGGATTCGCCATCGTCGACTGGTGATCTCATTGGAGACGGAACACCTGGGGCCCTTGGAAATCCGGGTCACCTTGGCTGACCGGCATGTACGCCTGAGTCTGACAACGGGGGAGGCCTCTGCGACCGAATTCCTGGCGCGTCATTTCGGTGAACTCAAGACCGTTTTGTCGGCCCAGGGTTGGGAGATCGACGAGATCGACTACCTGACCGAATCCTCGGTTGAATCGGATGCGGCGGTGCAGGCGGTGGTGGAACACCATATCGCCCAGGACAGCCTCAGTCGGTTGATGTAAGTGTTATGAGCGATTCGTCTGTGCAAAAAGTCGTGGGCTTGAAATACGACCCGGAAGAGGGGTTACCCCGGGTGATTCTCAAAGGTGGCGGCAAGCTGGCGGATGAGATTGTCGCGGCGGGAAAAGGGTTGGCGGACGCTCCGCCATTGGTTAAAGACGAACGTCTGTTGGAAGCGCTCTACCGCCTCCCGGTGGATGGAGAGATCGGGCGGGAGCTGTTCGATCTGGTGGCGGCGCTGCTGGTGCATGTGTATGCGGTCGACGATCGCGCGAAGGAGTAGATGAGATGGGCAATGCCTTGACGATAACCGAAGCGAGCATGATCAACGGGATGCGGCATCTCGATATCATCGGTCACAACCTGGCCAATGCGGATACCGCCGGATACAAACGGGAGGTCACGGTAACCCGGCCGTTCAACAGCTACCTGGAGCTGTCCGGGGACGGCCGTAGTCTGGATCGCAACGGGATCCGTTCGGTTACCGATTTCACTCTCGGGGTGCCTCGCCATACCGGCAATCCGCTGGATCTGGCGATCGAAGGCGACGGATATTTCGTCGTCGAGTCCCCCCAGGGCAATCTCTATACCCGGCAAGGCTCCTTCCGCCTGGATGCTTCGGGACATCTGGTGACCGGGAACGGTTATCCGGTTGTCGGTGACGACGCGGGAGAAGTGCGCTTGACATCGGATCAGCCTCGTATCGACCAGGAGGGGGTGATCTGGGAAGCGGACGAACAGGTAGGACACCTGAAGCTGGAACGTTTCGTCGATTCGCGAGATCTGGAAAAAATCGGTGGCGGTCTTTATCGAATCGGAACGGCCAGAACCTTGTCGGAGACGTTGCCGCGTCCGAATCTGCGTCAAGGATTTATCGAGACCTCCAATGTCAGCGCGATGAACGAAATGGTCGACTTGATTGGCACCATGCGCCAGTTGGAGGGTGGACAGAAAGTGATTCAGGGTTACAGCGAGATGCTGGATTTGGCGATCAAGACGATCGCGGAAGTGTGATGGGCGTAGGCATTGCTGACAGGAAATCAGGAATAAACAGGACGATGAAACCGGTTGAGGAGTCAAGATGATCGAGTCGTTGAGTATCGGCGCCAGCGGAATGCAGGCGCAGCAGACCCAGATTGATGTCATTGCCAATAATCTGGCTAACGTCAATACCATGGGATTTAAGAAGAGCCGGATCGATTTCGAGGATTTGATGTATCGGGAGATGGCGCAAACCCACGCCTCTCCCCTGGTAAGGGCCGCGCAAGAACGCCCTGTGGGTGTTGGTGTCGGGATCGCCTCGACCGGCAAGATCTTTACCACCGGTGAAGTGAAGCAGACCGAGCGGTCATTGGATCTGGCGATTCAGGGCGAGGGCTTTTTCGAAGTGGCGCTGCCCGACAGTCGTTATGCCTATACCCGTAACGGTGCCTTGCGTATCGACCGCGACGGCTATCTCGCCACCGCCGACGGCTACCGTCTCAGCGGGTTGATTCAGATACCCACCGATGCCGAGGAGGTTGTTGTGCAGAACGACGGAACCGTGCTCGCCCAGGTAGCGGACCAGGATGAGCTGGTCGAGCTGGGTTCGATGGATCTGGTACGTTTCGTCAACGCCGGGGGGCTGACGCCGATCGGAAACAATCTCTATCAGACCTCGGAAAACTCCGGTGACGGGTTTTACGGTATTCCGGGCGAGGAAGGATTCGGCCGTGTCGAGCAGGGTTTTCTGGAAGCCTCCAACGTCAATCTCGTGGAAGAGATGACCCAGCTGGTTTTGGCCCAGCGGGCCTACGAGATCAATGCCAAGGTGGTTCAGGCCTCGGATGAGTTGCTGGGTCTGGTCAATAACCTGAGACGATGAGCGAAATGCGGGCAAACGTCTCAATGCATGGGGTTGAACCGCTGTGGGTTCGGTCGGTGTATGGGGCCTTGGCGTGCGTTTCCGTCGTGTCCGACATTCGCTTGAGTTTTTTGCAGCAATCCCCGGTGTTTTTGAGAACGCTGTTTTTGATGGCTCTGCTTGGGATGGGAATGAGTTATGAAGCAAACGCCGGATCCGAGGCAAACGCTGTGGAAATTCGTCTGCATGAAGAGGCCCGCTTGGAGGGGCGCACCTTCACCCTGGGTGATATCGCCGATTTGGAGTTTGCTGATGCGGCCCTCGCTTCGCGTCTGCGAGGGGTCATGATGGGACGGGTTCCGCGTACCGGTGTTGCGATCACGATCGATCGGGACGCGGTCGTGGCCCGCGCTGAACGGGCGCAACCCGGGATCGCAAAACAATTGCTCTGGAAGGGACCGATGGCAGTCCGGGTATTGGGGGTGCATCACGCGTTCGACCGGCAGAACTATCTGGATGCGGCGCAACAGCGTCTCGAGGATTGGTTGATCGCGCAATATGACGATTTTTCCGTGCGGCCGGTGGGGCGTTATGAGGATCTGCGTCTTCCTGCCGGACCGGTGGATGTGCAGGCTGAGTTGGCGGGTACTCAAAGGCTGGGTAAACGCATGTGTGTCTGGATCGACGTGCGGGTCGAAGGCGAACACTATACATCCGTTCCGGTCTGGTTCGATGTACGGGTAGACGGTGAAGCCTACGTGTTGCGTCGGGACGCCTCTTCAGGGGCATTGTTGATTCCCGAAATGCTGCAATCCGTACCCCGGGATCTGGCCGCCATCTCAGGTGTTCCAGTGGTTGACTTATCCCTGCTTGAAGGACAGCGGTTGACCCGAGATCTGGCAAAAGGCGCGGTGCTTACCGAGGGGGTATTGCAGCCGGTTCCGGATGTGGTCAAGGGTCAGCAGATACGGGTGCGCTCCGTTGTGGGCAAGGTGACCCTGTTCGCCAAGGCGCGTGCCCTGGCGGACGGCAATCAGGGGGATCCGGTTCGGGTCGAACGGCTCGATGGGGCGGACAGCTACATGACCCGGGTGATCGGTAACGGTTTGACGGAAGTTGCGGGGATAAGTCGATGAACAGGTTATGGCTTGTGGTTTTGGGGTTTGTGGTAAGCCTCGCCTCATGGACGGTGGCGGGCGAGAGTCTTTATAACGAGGTGACCTATCGTCCGTTGCTACAGGATCACCGGGCCCGGAATGTGGGACAACTGCTCACCGTGCTGATCTACGAGACGGCTTCGTCGACTACCAGCGCCGAGAGCGATACCAACAAGTCGCTGGATGTTGGGGTGAATGCCGGCTATGACGACACCTTCCATGATGCTTCCCTGGGGGTGGGCAATAACTCCGGAGGGGGCGGCACCATTAACCGTACCGGCCGTTTGATGGCCAGTGTCTCGGTAACCATCGAGGCGATCCTGGACAACGGTGAAATGCTGGTGAAGGGCGAACAGTCGATCGAGTTCAACAACGAAAACCAGTTCATTCATCTGGAGGGCCGGGTGCGGCCCGAAGATATCAGTACCGACAACACGGTGATCTCCACGCGTCTGGCCGACGCCAAGATCCGCTATGTCGGGGAGGGGCTGCTGGGGCGCAGTCAGGAACCCGGTTTTGTGACCAAATTTTTTAATTGGATCTTCTGACATGAAGTCTCGTTTACTTATCCCGGTTGGGTTTCTGTGGTTGACCCTGGGTTTGTTTCATCAGCTCCACGCCGCGACGGAACAGGGTGTGCGTATCAAGGACTTGTGCCGGATCAGCGGTGCCATGGAGAACAACCTGGTGGGGTATGGCCTGGTCTCGGGTCTGGCGGGAACCGGTGATTCGATGCGCAGTGGGTCCACCGTTCAGTCTCTGCGCAATGTCATGCAGCGGTTTGGCATGAACGTGGAGTCTAGGGATGTACGCAGTCGTAATGTCGCCCTGGTTTCTTTGACGGCGGTTCTGCCGCCCTATGCCCAGTCCGGCGACAAACTTGATGTGAACGTGACTTCGATGGGGGACGCCCACAGTCTGGTAGGTGGCACTCTATTGATGGCCTCCCTCACCGGCCCGGACGGCAAGACCTACGCCCTGGCCCAGGGACCGGTGTCGGTGGGCGGGTTTCAATACGATCTGTACGGCAATCTGGTGCAGAAAAATCACCCGACCGCAGGCATCGTACCGGCAGGCGCCACGGTGGAAAAAGGGGTCGAAACCCTGATGGTCGATGAGGCGGGACGGCTGAGTTTTTCCCTGTTCGATCCCGATTTGACCACCGCGGGGCGGATTGCCCAACGGGTCAACGAAACCTTCGGCTCCGGAACCGCCCGGGCGGTCAATGCCGGAAGGATACAGCTGACCCTGCCGCCCGAGGCGCGGGACAATCCGGTGATGTTTCTGGCTTCCCTGGAGGGTTTGAAGGTCTTCCCGGATCGTCAGGCGAAGATCGTGGTCAACGAGCGGACCGGAACCGTGGTCTCCGGCGGTGATGTCACCGTGGCCCCGGTGAGTATTACCCACGGTGATCTGACGGTCACGATTACTACCGATTACCAGGTCTCTCAACCCGGTTTCGTGAGCCGTACCGGAGCGGGTATCCGCACCCAGGTGGTGCCCGATACCCAGATCGAGGTTCAGGAAGCCGAACCCTTGTCCATCTCCCTGAGCGCCGATACCCGCGTGGCGGAATTGGTTCTGGCGCTCAATCAGGTGAAGGCTACCAGTCGGGATATTATTACCATTTTGCAAGCCATTCGCCGTGCCGGCGCCCTGCATGCTGAATTGATCATTCAGTAAAGGAGCCGTGTGAATGAAAACCCTACAAGACGATAACCACAGCGGAACAGATAGCGTGGGAGGTAAACACGATGATTGAGGATATTGGAGGCGCGACATCCCGTCTGGTCAGTTTGGCGTTGGATGTGGCATCCCTTCGTCAACAGGTGATCGCGCACAACATCGCCAATGCCAATACCCCCGGGTACTCACCCCAACGGGTGAGTTTCGAGCAGTGGCTCGATCAGGCGGAGATCGCGAATCTGGAATCTTCCCGAGAAGCCGGATTGCTGCAGACCCTCGAAGATCTGGATCAGCGTCTCGGGCAGGGTGAATTGATCGAGGCGACCGGCGATGAAGCCGTGGCCCTCGATATGGAAATGGTGAAGTTGACCGAGAACGTACTGCGTTACCGGGCGCTGCTGGAGGGGCTGGCCAAACACGGTAGCCTGGTCAAGATGGCCATCAACGAAGGGAGATAGGACGAATGGATTACTACTCCGCATTTGAGATCAGCGCCTCCGGGATGGCCCTGGAGAAAACCCGGCTCGATACCCTGGCGCTCAACCTGGCCAACGCCAATACCACCCGAGCGGAGGGCGGCGGTCCCTACCGTCCGATGCGTGTGGTGGCCAGGGCCGTGGAAGGCAGCGCTTTCGAGGGTCGACTCGATTCCTTATTGCAGAGCCACTATCCCGGCGGCGTCGAGGTGACTGAGATCCTCGCCCAGGATGTGGCGCCCCGCCTGGTTCTGGATCCGGGACACCCGGATGCCGATGAGCGGGGCTATGTGGCTTATCCGAACATCAATCCGGTTTCGGAAATGGTGACCATGATCGAAGCGGTTCGGGGCTATGAGGCGAATGTACGCGCCATGAACGCGGCCAAGTCGATGGCCTTGAGTGCGCTGGATATCGGGAGAGAACGATGAGTATGGAACCTGTCTTTATGATTCAACCCCCGCAAGGGATGGGGCTGGAGTTCGCAGCGGAGCGGAGCGGAACCCGGGGGACGGGGGAGTTTGCTGCCTGGTTCGATCGTCAGTTGAACGAGTTGAATGATCAGATCGAGACCTCAGAGGTGGCATTGCGGCAACTCGCCAGTGGTGAAACCGACAACATCCATCATGTCATGCTGTCGTTGGAAAAGGCCAAGCTGTCCTTCCAACTGATGCTGCAGGTGCGTAACAAGGCGCTGGAAGCCTATCAGGATGTGATGAGGATGCAGCTGTGATTCATCGTGCTTCAACTTTTGAGCCCCTGGGTTCGGGTAAAACGATCTTGGTAGAGTGCGCGTAATGTTGAAAGAGACTTGGCAGAATTCCGGTGTTGTGTCCCGAAGCGGTCTGATTGGGGGAGTCGTACTGATACTGGTATTGACCCTTGCCGCTGCCTGGTGGCTTCTGCAGAGCCGCAATGGCGTACTGTTCACCGATATGGAACCCGGAGATGCCGCGGCGGTGGTGAACGAACTCGAGCGGATGAAGGTGCGTTATCAACTGGCCGCGGAGGGTACGCGCATTCTGGTTCCTCAGGACCGGGTTCACGAGGTCCGTTTGAAACTGTTGGGCAGTGGTCTGCCGCTGAGCGGCGGTGTCGGTTTCGAATTGTTCGACAAGGCGGAGTTCGGCATGACCGAATTTGCTCAACGCATCAACTTTCAGCGCGCCCTGCAAGGGGAACTGACGCGTACCATCACCTCGCTCAAAGAGGTCAAGTACGCACGGGTACATCTGGTGCTTCCGGAGGCCAGTCTGTTTCAGCAGAACAAGAATCCGCCCAGTGCCTCGATTACCCTGTTTTTGAAACCGGGCGCCCAGCTCGTGACGGCGCAGATCGAAGGTATTCAGCGCTTGGTTTCCGCGGCGGTGCCGGGATTGGAGTCAGGCGGCGTGACCATTGTCGATCAATACGGCAAAACCCTCAGCGCCCTGATGGGCGAGGACGGGGTGACCTCGGCCGTGACCGGACGTCTGCTGAAGAAGCAGGAAGTGGAGGGCTATCTGACCGATAAGGTGGCGCAAGTGCTGGAACGGACCTTTGGCACGGGCAAGGCGATCGTCAGCATCGACGTCAGTCTCAATTTCGATCAATCCCAGACGACTCGGGAAGAGGTGATTCCCGGAGCTGAACAGAATGGGGGGGTAATTCGCAGGCGTGAATCCCACTCCAATCCGGGTAGCGGCAAGGGCAAGGAAAAGAGATCGGACGCGGTCAATACCGAGGTCGAGTATCGTCTGGGCCGTTCCGTGGAACAGGTGGTTTCGACGCCCGGCAACATCGAGCGTCTCAGTGTTGGGGTTTTGGTACCGGCGGGTACGACGGAAGCGCAGATCCGCCAGGTGGAGGATTTGGTATCCATGGCGGTCGGGCTGGATCGGAAACGGGGCGATGCGATCGCCGTGCATGCCGCGAGTGCGGAGATTTTACCGGAGCTGCATTCCGAGGTTTCGTTCGCGGGAGGTATTGACGCCCCAGTACCGGATACGCCAAACACTCCGGAGATAGCGCGTTCCGATAACGGAGTTTCGAGCCTATCCGAACCATCATCCTCATCCCGTTCCGAGATCAGAACGACGAATTCCGCTGCATGGGTGAAAACGCTCTGGGAAAAACGGCCGGGCAGCCTCCTCATTGCCGGTTCGATCATCTTGGTTGGACTCCTACTGTTGATCGGTGCCGCAACGAGGTCAGGTTCCAAACCGGCTCCGCAGGAGCGGCGACTGGATCCGGCGGAACGGGAGCGGGTACTGGCCCAGTTGAAGGCCTGGATCAACACGGATGATCGGGAAGTGCTCGATAGAGGGGAGGTGATGTGAACGGCTTGCGAAAAGCCGCGCTCTATCTCCACGGTCTCTCCGAGACGGATCGTTTGTGGTTGCTCGATGCCTTGTCGGATGAGGAACGGGCTCAGTTGAGTGCCTGTATGGAAGAGCTCGCGGCAATGGATATTCCTAACGGCAACCCTTGGCTTCCTGAACTTGCCGAGTCCCAGACTTTCGAAAAACCGAGGGTCGAATCGGACGATACCGAACCGGAGCTCGAGGCGATTGATCGAGCGGACCTCGCGCAAATCAACCGGGCGCTTGAGGATGAGCCGGAGTGGCTTATCGCGTTGTTGTTGAAACATCGGGTGTGGAGTTGGCGTCAGGCCTATATCGGAAAACAGTATCTGCGTCGGCGTGAACAGTTGTTGCGCGCCTTGGAAAGTCCGGTACCTTCCCTTAAGCCTAAGGTGGAAAAGGCACTGGTACGCGCCTTGTCGACACAACTTGCGAAGATCGCTTCGGCGTCGGAGGGATTCGAGGCGGCTCTGGCCGAGTCGCAGCGCAAGGCATCGAAATCAGATCATACAACCCGTTGGAGTCGGATATGGCGACGCTGATTCGATCCGCCCATATCGCCGAAAAGCGCCGCCTCATTGGTGGCGAGACCGAGGCTCCCGCGGAAACACCAAACAACCCGGTGGCGCAACCTCGCGATCCGGCGCCCGTCCCCAGTGAAGAGGCGATGAGACGCGAGGCGGATTTGCGCGCCCTGTCACAAGCCCGGGCCGAGCTGGAAAAGCAGTTGCAGCACTCCCAGGCGCGCCATGCCGAAACCGAAGCCGAGCTGCGGAAGTTGCAGCATGATATCGACAGCTTGCGACAGGACGCCGTTGCGGATGGTCGTGAGTCGGGATTCAAGGTGGGTCACCAGGAGGCCCGGGGGGCGATTCAAGAGCAGATGGACCAGTTGGCGCTTATGCTCGAACAACTGACCCAGGCGCGGGAAGAGAGTCTGTTGGTGGCTGAAGCCGACCTGGTTGAAGTGGTGTTTGCTTCGGTGGTGAAGATTCTCGGAGAGACCCTGGTCGGTCAGGATGCGGTGATCGCCGCAGTTCGCCAATCGATCAAGCAGTTGGTGAGTCGCGAAGGTTTGGTCATCCATCTGTCCCCCAAGGACAAAGCGCTACTGGAAGCGCTCACGGATCAGAAGCAGGAAAAACCCTTTGGCGAGTCTGTCGAGATTGTGGCCGACGAACGGATCGAACTGGGGGGCTGTCTGCTGCAGACACCCTCCGGAGGACTGGATGCCCGCCTCGAGGTGCAGCTGCGGCAATTACGAGACTGTCTGGTCGAAGTCGCGACCCGGCAGGAAGCGGAGCGCGGATCGTGACTCGTCTGCAACCCTATCTGCAAGCGGTCAAAACCACGGAGTTCGTTCGCCGGATCGGACGTGTCGCCCATTTCTACGGATTGGTGTTGGAGTCCCAGGGACCGGAAGCCTTTCATGGCGAACGCTGCGATATCTATCCCGCATCCCAGGGTAAACCGATACCGGCGGAAGTGATTGGCATCAAGGAAGGCAAGGTGTTGTTGATGACCTATGGCGAGACCCGGGGTATCGGTGTCGGCAGTGAGGTCATCGCCACCGGCAAGGCGGTGGATGTACCGGTGGGCGAGGGGCTATTGGGCCGGGTGATCGATGCCTTCGGGCATCCCCTCGACGGTGCCGCGGAACCGGTATTTACCCAGCGCAATCCGCTCTATGCCGAACCGATGAATCCCTTGCAAAGGCCGCGTATCGAACGTGTGCTCGAGACGGGTGTACGTGCCATCGATACCTTGTTTACGGTGGGGCGGGGACAGCGGGTGGGGATTTTCGCCGGCAGCGGGGTCGGCAAGAGCACTCTGCTCGGCATGATCGCCCGCCAGATGGACGCGGACGTGAATGTGATCGCCCTGATCGGTGAACGCGGTCGCGAGGTACTCGATTTTATTGAATTGAATCTGGGCGAGTCCGGTTTGGCGCGCAGCGTGGTGGTGGTGGCGACCTCGGATCAACCCGCATTGGTGCGGGCTCATGCGGCATTTGCCGCGACCGCGATTGCCGAATATTTTCGCGATCAGGGACTGGACGTGGTTTTGACCATGGACTCGATCACCCGCTTTGCCATGGCGCAACGGGAGATCGGCCTGGCCGCGGGCGAACCGCCCACCGCGCGCGGCTACACGCCTTCGGTTTTTGCTCTATTACCGCGCCTGCTCGAACGGGGTGGCACTTCCAAGGCGGGGGGATCAATCACTGCGTTCTATACGGTCCTTGTGGAAGGGGACGATATCAATGATCCGGTCTCGGACAGCATTCGTGCGATTCTCGACGGCAGTATCGTACTCTCCCGTTCGCTGGCCAATCGTGGTCACTACCCCTCCATCGATCCCCTACACAGTAACAGCCGCCTGTTCCGGCATCTGGCGTCGAGGAATGAACGGGATGACGCCCAGGCATTGATCGAACTGCTGAGCAGTTATGACAGTGCCCGGGACATGGTGGAGATCGGCGCCTACCGGGAGGGGGGTAATCCACTATTGGACCGTGCAATCGGACGAATGGACAGAATCAATGCGTTTCTTCGCCAGGAAGTGGAGGAGACGGGAACCCGTGCGGAGGCCTGCCGGCGTCTGCATGGCCTCGTGGCATAGGAGCTGATATGGAAAAATCAACCAAGCACCGTATCAAGGCACTCCAGACTTTCAATGGTCTGATGAATGTCGAAATGACCGGACTGCGCAGCGAACAGCGCCAGGCCAATGATCGGCTGGATCAACTGGAAGCACGAAAACGCGCACTCGAGAGCGAGATTCAAACCGCGGAATCACAGATTCGTTCGGCACTGGATCCCGGCAAGAGACTGGTGCTCGAAGAGTACCAGATGTTGTTGACCTACCTGGACCAGAAACAGCGTTTGAAGGTCAATCATGAACGCCAGATCGGATTTGCCCAGGAACGATGCGGAAAGATCGAGGCGGAGATGGTTGACCAGGGGCTGAAGATCCGAGGCGTGGAACATGTGCTTGAGCGCCGTTTCAACGAACTGAGGCTCAAAACAGAAATCGAACAGCAGACCCATCTCGACGAAGCCTGGCTATTACGTCCGGGGAGAAGCAATGACTAAGATCGTTACGGATTCGTCACTGTTGCCGACGGACAGGCAAACGACCGCATCGGTTGATCAGGCGAGGCGTTTTGCCTGGCGACTGCAATGGGAAAAGGCGCAATGGGAGCATCGTCAAACCTGTGACCCGGGTTCTGGGGGGGGGCGGGATGCGGGACCGGGCCATTGTTGCGAAGAGAATGAAACCCCATTGAAGACTTCTGGTGTTCAGTCCGGTCGGGTTGTTGAAACCCTCAATCAGGGAAACGAAATCCTTCGGTCGCCGCATCGGTCCGAGTCTTCTCCTCTATCGGATAGGGCGGGTGTCTTGGTACGCACAGGAACCGAGCCGCGCCCAACCCCGATGATCCACTCGGTATCCCGTAGTGAAGCAACCCGGCCGGATAGCACCGTCAGATCCCAACAGGAAGCGCAGCGCTCCCAAACACGCTTGGCGCAGCCCAGCCGATGGACGGATTATCCCAGCGCCCATGTCTATCAGAGTGACGGTAAGGTGGAGGTTGCCCTTCGCCGTACCGGTTTACAAGCGAATGAAGGGGTAAAACTGATCATGGGGTTGCAACGGGATCTCGCATCACTCGGATTACGCTTGACCCGTTTGACCTTGAACGGCGAGTTGCTATGGCAGTCGCAAACCCCCCTCGGGAATCGGGGTGGTTCCATGGCTACGGACGATACCCCCATCGACAAGATCTACTGAACAGGAGTTTAAACATGGTTGAAAGTATCGGCGCTCAAATCGGTAGTGATGCACAGCAGCTACAGCGTGCGGGTTTGGGGCAGGAGGATTTTCTCAAGATTCTGCTGACCCAGTTAACCTACCAGGACCCCCTCAAACCGATGGACAATCAAGAGTTCATCGCCCAGTTTGCCCAATTCGCGAGTCTCGACCAGACCCGCCAGTCGACGGAAAACCTCGATGCCCTGTTGCTGATGCAGATGGCGGACCAAGGGGTTGGGTTATTGGGCCGTTCGGTGGAGGTGCGAACCGAGACCGGAGTGGTGGTGGGCGAGGTGACCTCAGTGGCCTTCGCTCAAGGCACCCCCCTGTTCACCGTGAAGGTGGGTGAAGAGCAATATCTGACAAATATCACCCTGTCACAGATCGCGCAGGTTCGCTAAAGGAGACGGCAATGTTTGGATCGATCTACACCGGACAGTCCGGCATGATGACCTTTTCCCGGGGGCTGGATGTCATCAGTAACAACGTGGCCAACCTCAATACACCGGGTTATAAAGGCAACGATCTGCTGTTTCAGGATCTCTTTTATCGGTATGGTCTTTGCGCCGATTCCGGAGCCTACAATCCCAGCAGTGAAATCGGTAACGGGGTGACCGGTGAGCGAACCATCATGCGCGAATCCCAGGGTGAGATCAGTGAGACCGGCAATGATACCGACGTGGCAATCGACGGTAATGGGCTGTTCATTCTGCGTGATGGAGAAGACACCTATTACACCCGGGCGGGGCAGTTCGAAATCGACGCCGAGGGCTTTCTGGTCGAACGCAACAGTCAGGCTCGGGTGGCCGGATTCGAGGCGGGTGAATTGGTGGATATCAATGTTTCGTCCCTGGGGAACAACCGGCCCCAGGCGACCACGGAGATTGTGCTGACCAATAACCTCTCCTCCGAGGCGACGGAACATGAAATCGCTGACGTCGAAGTGTTCGATACCCTGGGGGGGACCCATCAACTCACGATTAAATTCACCAATAACAGCGGTGTCTGGTCGATTAGCATAACCGATGAAGAGGATAACGAAATCGCCAGCGGTGGAGAGATCCGTTTCCAGAGTGACGGTTCTCCGGAAGCCGGGTTTAATACCTACAGTTTCGAACTGGCTCCCGAAGGTGTGTCGCCTTCGGAAATCACCCTGAACTTTGGCGACCCCGGAAGCTTTACCGGCGTGACCTCCTTTGCGTCTGGGGAAACATCGGAAACCGCCGTAGAGTCCCAGGACGGCTACGCGAGCGGATCACTGATCAGTTTGGGATTCGATCGGGACGGTACTCTGACGGCCGAGTATTCCAATGGCAAGAGCGATGAGAGTACTCAGCTGGCACTGGCCTGGTTCGATGACCTTCAGTCTTTGCGGCAACTCGGGGGCGGGCTCTTTCTGGCGGGCGAGCATCTCGAACCGATGATCGACTTGCCCATGCAAGGGGTTATGGGAGAGATCGTCGAAAAGAGTCTTGAACTGTCCAATGTCGATCTGACCTTGGAGTTCACCGATCTCATCATCATGCAGCGTGGGTTCCAAGGATCGTCGCAGATCCTGACCACGGTGAACGAAATGATGCAGCAACTGCTGGACATGCAACGGGGTGGTCGATGAAGTCGCATCCCTACCGGTTGATCGGTAAGCGTCTTGAACAGGCACTGCTGAGCGAGCTGGAATCCTTTGCTGCCGTTTGGAGTGAAGCGTGGTTACCCGATGGCGTAGCGGCGGAGCTGGTGTCACTGCTGCCACTAACTGACTATTGCCAACAAGAACCCGACTTGAGCGCCAATCCGTTGGTCAGCTGGGTGGATGACAACTGGTGTGGCATTGCGCCCTCTGCCGATATGTTACGGCTCGGTTTTCTTCTGACCGGCAAGGAAGATAGTGAACCCGATCCCAACACCTCATCGTTCTTGCTGATGGAGGTTGCACGCAGCGCCATGATCGAGCTGGCGCAACGCATGCTCTCGGGGTCCCAGACAAATTACGACAGCGTGCCGTTTTTTGTAACAAAAAAGGTGTTGCCTGAGCAGGTAAAGCAGCATGGCTCCGGGGCAATTGCCGTGAAAGTTGGCATCGGTTCGTTGTCGTTCGACATCTTTTTTTCTCCGGCGACCGTTGAACGATATTTAAAATCCGTAGAACAACCGGATGAAAAGCAAAGACCCGTCCTGGCCTCTTTTACTCAAGCCCTGGGTAAACAAAAGGTGCGTGCAAAGGTCTCGCTCGGGTCCGCGGACTTAAGCCTAAAAGAGCTTGCCACGATTCGAGTTGGCGACGTGGTGCCGCTGGATAAACGTTGCGATGAACCGGCTTCGATGAGCTTCAACGGGAATGGGGGAGCTTGTGAAGGGTTTATCGGGGTCAGGGGGAGCGCGATGGTGTTTCGGGTTTCCCGGTTGAAAGAACAGAACAGTTGATTGAGTAGAGAATATGTCAAATTTTATCAATAGTAGCGATCGAGAGACGGTCGAACAGGTGCAATTCAGTGAAATGTCGGAAAAACCCCAACAAGGCCGGGCGTTGTTCGACAGTAATTTCGACATCATCAAGGATGTGCGGGTTAAACTGGAAGCCTGCGTGGGGGAAGCAGAGCTCACTGTCAGTGAACTCTATGACCTCAAGGTCAACTCAGTCGTACCCCTGGAGCGAGATGCTCAGGCGCCAATCGATCTGATTCTGGACGGCAGAATCGTGGCGCGTGGGCAATTGGTGGTGACCGGTGATAATTTCGGTGTATGCATCACAGAAATTCCGTGAGTATCAACCCATGCCTAAGAATCCTGACTCTGATGGGGCTGACGCTGCTCCTGTGGGGCAATGCGGCGCTCGCTCAGATCGGTCTGCCTGAAAAAGTATCGGATACTCCCTCTCAGTCCGTTCAGGATGAGGGTCCACTGAAACCTCGTTCAAAGTCGGATGTTTCTGAAAACATGCCCTTAGGCCCGACGATACCTACAGGAACGCCTCCTCAAGGTCTTCCTTTTCGCACCGAGAGTGTCGTCCCGACGGGTACCCTGACTCGGGTTGTTTTGGTGACTTTGGTCGGTTTGGCGTTGGTTTTCGTCGCGGTCTATTTTCTGAAGGGATATCTGTTTCGCAACAACCGGTTTTCTACTGAGAATTCGCGTATGCAATTGATCGAGGTCCGACGTCTGTCGCAACGCTTGACCCTGTTCATGGTTCGTGTGGATGACAAAACAATGGTATTGGCTCAAAGCGGCGATCAGTTGCTGACACTCGATCCCGGGCAGAATTTCTGCAGCCTCGAAGAAGGAAAGGATGGGGATGAAGTCTGAACGTCGCGTAGTACTTCCCAGTGCCGTAGTTGTGCTGGTCATGTTGCTGGTTGCGGTGTCGCCACTGCATGCCGCCGATATTCAGTTGCCGGGTATCGGGATCGATTTTGGCGATACGGCTGAGAGTGGCGGGGAGGTCGCCACCGCGGTCAAGATCGCCCTGGGTCTGACGCTGCTGAGTCTTGCTCCGGCTATTCTGGTCGTGATGACCTCGTTCACGCGCATCATCATTGTGCTTTCCATACTCAGGCATGCCTTTGGTATGCAGCAGACACCACCCAATACTGTGTTGATCAGCTTGGCGCTGTTTCTGACCTTGTTCAATATGCTGCCTACTCTGAACCTGATTGATACCCAGGCGGTGAAACCTTTCGATAAAGGTGAATTGAGCAGCGAAGAAGCCTTGCGGGCCGGTATGACACCGTTACGTGATTTCATGATTCGCCAGACCCGGGAACAGGATCTGGCATTGATGGTCGAGATCTCCGGCGGCGAAATGCCAAAGACCATCGAGGATGTCTCCAATCTTCAGGTGATCCCCGCTTTCATGCTGAGTGAGCTCAAAGCGGCGTTTCAGATCGGCTTTGTCATTTTTCTGCCGTTCGTGCTCATCGATATCGTAGTGGCCAGTATTCTTATGTCGATGGGTATGCTGATGGTACCGCCGATGATGATCTCACTGCCGATCAAGATTCTCATGTTCGTGTTGATCGACGGATGGAATCTGGTGGTGCACTCACTGTTGGGCAGTTTTTCCTGATAAGCGGAGGATTCATCCTGCGATGCACAGGGACCGTTCGATATTGGAAGCAGAGCAGGAACGCAACCTTTGGCGGGAGTTGGAACAGGACAGGAGCGCATCGGCGCGTTTCGTTCTGATCGATCACTACAGCTATCTGGCAAGAATCAATGCCTCGCACTGCTATCGAACCCGTGCGAGTGACGATGTCGAGTATGATGATTATCTGCAATTCGCCATGCTGGGGTTGATCGAGGCGGTTCAACGCTACGAACCCGATACGGGGGCTTCCTTTCCGACCTATGCCAATTATCGGATCAAAGGCGCGGTATTGAACGGCCTGGAAAAGTCCACCGAGCAGCGGGATCAGGCGGCCTATCTGCGCAGGCGCCAAAAAGAGCGTGTGACATCGATTGCCCAACGAGACGTGCAAACCCAAGACGATCCCTTTTCACGGTTGGTGGATGTCACCATAGAAATGGCACTGAGTTTCATGCTCGAAGAGTCGGGCATGCTTCTGATGGAGCAGGATACGGGGGATGTGCTCTATCAGGTCGAAGAGATCAAGGCGCTTTCCGTACATCTCGAATCATTGGTTGACCGGCTTCCCGAGCGGGAGCGCTACATCATCCGCTACCACTACTACCATAGTATGCCCTTTGAGGCGTTGGCGAAGTGCCTCGCTATTTCAAAAGGGCGTGTCTCTCAATTGCACAAGCGGGCTCTGCAAAGGATACGCGAGGGCTATGAGCAGGAAGCGGGTTTGGATCACTATTACTAACCCAAGTTCAATATCAGTGCTTCGGTTAGTGTCTTTGGCAGTTCACGGGGTATCGTATTTGAGGTGGCGGCTATATTTGCTAAACAAGGTTAGAATGTAGCTATGTATTGTGAAATACGGTTTACTGATGACTTACATGTGTGTTCCAAGTAACTCGGGTCAGGGAAGATCTCGGTCATATGTAAAAGGTATATCAATTCTCTTTACCTGTATTGCGTTAAACGGGTGTGCTTCTAACCCAAATCCAGGTCAGCCGTTGTCGACGCAGGAAGTTGAAAACGCTCGGTTAGAAGTGCCGGCATCTGCAATGCCCGAAAATCCCATCGTGCATATCGCCCATGAGTTGGAGGGTGCCCCCTATCGATACGGAGGGGTAACGCCACAGGGTTTTGATTGCAGTGGTTTTGTGCACTATGTTTATCGAAGTGCCGATATATCGATCCCCCGAACGACGCGAGATCAATACCGTTCAGCACGGAAGGTAGCACTGGAACAGGCCCGTCCCGGGGATTTGCTGTTTTTCAGGATCTCTTCGCGTAAGTTGTCACATGTAGGGCTGTATATCGGGGATGGACGATTCATTCATGCCTCGACCAGCAAGAAGCAGGTTATAGAGTCCTCTCTGAATGACGGCTACTGGAAAGTACGATTGGATAAAGTTGGCCGGATTCAATGATGGAAGGAAGGGGACACTCAATGACAAGCCTTGAGCTTTTAATGGTATTATATATAATACCATTTTATGGGTATCGTAAATGTCGTTATTGATACAAATGTCCTCGTGGCGGCGCTTCGTTCAAGACAGGGAAGCTCGTATAAGCTATTGATATCGTTGCCAGATGAGGTGTATCTGCCTAATGTTTCGGTGCCTTTGTTTGTCGAGTATGAGTCAGTGCTTAAACGAAAAGGTATGATTCCTGAAACCTTAACGATTGAAAATATTGAGGCGGTTCTAGACTATTTCCTTTCCAAAGCGAGCATTCGAGAGGTTTTTTATCTCTGGCGTCCGCTATTGAAAGACCCAAAGGATGACCTGGTGCTCGAAGTGGCAGTGGAATCCCAAAGCGAATACATCATCTCTTTCAACAAAAAGGATTTTAAAGAGGCGAGTATGTTTGGAATACGGACCGTTACGCCCAAAGAGTTTTTGCTTGAAAGAGGTTTATTGCAATGAGCACCTTGAGTTTGCGTTTACCGGATTCTTTGCACGAAGAGATCAAGATCCTAGCGAAGAAAGAGGGTATATCCATTAACCAATTTATCTCATCAGCAGTCGCGGAAAAGATGTCAGCTTTGTTGACTGAACGATATCTTCAAGAGAGAGCAAAGAAGGGCGACAAAAAATCGTTTTTAAACGCAATGTTGAAAGTACCTGACGTAGAGCCCGATGATGAGGATAAATTGTGAGGTTTCATCTGCTTGATCCTGATCGCAGAGGATGAGCTGTTTGTTGCGATAACGTGGCACCGGAATAGTCCGCTGCTCTTTGAGTGATTTCTTGAATTTCCGAAAAGGTTCGCACCACAAAACGGAATGGCGCTTACTTAAACAGAAACCACCGTCATCCCGGCGTATGCCGGGATCCAGACTGCCTGACGGTACGATATTCCTGGATACCATCCTTAGGTTCGTAAACGGTGCATCCCTGCACCATTTCTCCGGCATACGCCGGAATGACGAAAACCAAGAGCATCACCTTAAGTAAGCGCCATTCCCACTAGCGGGTTTCTTTGCGGCCTGAATGGGTAGTCATGATTCCGCCCGTATTTCGAATAGCGATAGGTATGCCACTATGGCGCACACCATGCGCTATCATCAATATGTGTGCCGTATCGGCATGCAGATATCTGGTCCAGCCATAATTGAACAATGAAGGTGCGATTTGATTCGCATTTTTTACTGTTCGTTCAGCTCAACACCCTTTACCTCTAAACAACACTCCAGAGTCCCGGATAAACCGGATGAAGCCAGGAATTAAATTCTGACTTCACTGAAGGCATCCTCCTGGGGCATAGAAGTCCCCAATAAAAAATCAGAGGCAGGGACATGGCGATCATAGTCAGCGGCTACGAGCGGGGCTTACTGGACAGCAGTTTTGGGACCCTGGGGTTGGGGGATCGGACCAGTCAGAGCGACCCGGGCTCGGGCAATCAGCTGTATGTGAACGTGGCCAACGGGAACCTGGTGCTGCAGGAGCGGGACGCGTATCTGCCGAGCCTGGGGGATGACTACCAACGGGTGCGCACCTATAACGCCCAGGGCCAGCGGTTTGGTGAGGATGGGTGGAGTGACTCGAACCGGATCCGTCTGGAGCGCCACGGGGAGGGGGATGGGACCTACTACAGCGTGACCTATGGGGACGGGAGTCGATTTGTCTATCGGCTCAATGGAACGACGGGGCTTTATGAGTCGGTGGACGGCGCGGGGGCCTACGAGACCCTGGAGGTGTTGGACGGGGGGGGCGAGGCGGCCTACCGGGTGACCCGGGCCGATGGGGGGACGCTGAGTTTCGACGGGGCGGGTCAGTTGCTGAGCTGGACCGACCCCAACGGGGTGGGGCTGAGCTACCACTACCGGCATGGCCGACTGGTGCAGGTGCGCGACGACGAAGGGCATGTGATCGACTATCAGTATCACTTGGGCCAGCTCTTTCGGATCACCGACGAGACGGGAGCGCGGCTGGCGGAGTACCACTATCACTTCGGGCGATTGAGCGAAGTGATCGATCGCTATGGCCACAGTACGCGCTACGCGTACAACCGGGCGGGGTTGCTCGAGCGGCTGATCCTGCCGGAGTGGCAGCGGGTGGATGGGGAGCTGGAGCACTACGCGGGCCGGGAGCTGCGTTTTGAGTACCAACAGACCGGAGGGTGGGACAGCCCCTGGGTGCTGAGCCAGCTGACCGATGCGGAGGGCAACGTCACCCGCTTCGATTACCGCTTCGATGGCGACGGCGGAGAAGTTCCGTCCGGGGGCGAGACCCGGGTCCTGGATGCCCTGGGCTACAACCGGGCCTACTCGAACGATGCGGCCTACCAGCAGTGGCGGGTCGAGCAGGGGTACTATCAGGAGTACTCGGCACACCAGGCTGGTCATGACCCGGCCTACCAGAGTCAGGTGGATGCGATCTGCCAGGCGCACAGTCTGAGCTACCACTACGATGCCAACGGGTTGATCCAGGAGGTGGTGGATCAGGCCGGGTATCACACCCGCTACACCTACGACGCCCAGGAGAACCTCACCTCGGTGACCGACCGCAACGGCTGGGGCGTGCTGCACAGCGACGGGGCCTACTACCGGGGCCTGAGAGCGGAGCTGGGTTATACGGATGCGTCAGGGGAAGGCAAGCCGGTGGGTGAGCTCAGCGATGAAGAGCGCACCGCCCTGAGCGAGCAGTTCACCCGCCATTTTGGCTACGACGAGCGGGGCAACCGGATCTGGAGCGAAGACAACGCCGGTCAACGTACCACCTATCGCTACACCGAGTTCAACCGCCTGGCCAGCACCACCGACCCCCTGGGTCACACCACCGAGTACCACTACGACGAACATCAGAACCTGATCGAGCGGATCGACGCGGGGGGCGACCTCAGCCGATTCGAGTACGACGCATACGGCAACCTGATCCGCAGCATCGTCTATCTCGACGCCAGTGATCTGAGCGATCCCCGTCAGCAGCAGGTGACCGAGTACCGCTACGACGCCTACGGCAACCTCATCGAGACCATCGACCCGGAAGGGGGTCACCGCCTCAACGCCTATGATCACTTCGGCAACCTGATCCGCAGCACCGACGGCAACGGGGGGGTGACCCAGTACAGCTACGACGCGGACAACCGGCTGCTGAGCCTGACCGACCCGGAGGGCAACACCACGCTGAACCGCTACGACGCGGTGGGCAACCGGATCAGCATCACCGACGCAGCAGGCCACACGGTGACCCAGGTCTACGACCGGAACAATCGTCTGATCAGCACCCTGGATCCATCCCAGGGCGGAGGCGAACATAACCGCACGACTCAATACGGTTATGACGTCGTGGGCAACCGCACCCGCAGTGTCGATGCCGAGGGCCGGGAGACGCGCTACCGCTACGATGCCCGCCGGGCCTTGGTGGAGGTGACCACGGCGGAAGTCGTCGGCAGCGACGGGACGACCCCGACCCGCTACCACAGTACGCTGGCCTACGACGGCGAGGGCAACCGGATCCGCGCGACCGACAACCGGGGGTTTATCACCGAGCTGGTCTACAACGAGAACGGCCTGCTGCTCCAGCAGACCACCCCGGACGGTCAGATCACCCGCTACCAGTACGATGCCAACGGCAACCGGATCCAGATCGTGGCCGGGGTGCAACTGCCGGCGGCCAAGCGCCAGACGGTGAGCTTCAGCTACGACGAAGAGGACCAGCTGATCCAACAGACCGATGCCCAGGGCAACCTCACCGAGTACGGCTACGACGCGGTGGGCAATCGGATCTCGGTGACCGACGCCGAAGGCCACACCACCGACTATGAGTATGACGGCAACAACCGGTTAGTGCGCGAGATCCGGGCGCAGGTGAGCGACCCGAACGGTGAGGCGGTGCGCTACACGGTGGAACACCGCTTTGACGCCAACGGCAACGAAGTCGAGACCATCGATGAGAACGGCCAGAGCACCCGCTACAGCTTCGACCGGAACGACCGGGCGGTGATGGTCGAAGATGCGAACGGGATTAAAAGCGTCTACCGCTACGACAGCCGGGGCAACCGCACCGTGGTCTGGATCGGGGTTCAAGCCGAGCAGAATGCCGAAGGCCGGATCGAGATCACCGATCGGAGCCAGGCCCAGCTGACCCGCTACACCTATGATGAGTTCAACCAGCTGATCGCCAAGGTCGACGGGATGGGCAACGCCCTGGCGGAGGATAACAACGCGCTGTATCAACGGCTGCGCCAGCAACTGGGCTATGCCGCCGAGGTCTCGGAGCTGAGTAACCCGGATCGTGCGGCCCTGCGGGGGCTGTATACCGAACACTACACCTACGACCGGGTGGGCAACCGCCTGAGCGTGACCGACCACGAAGGGCGGGAGACCCACTACGGCTACGACGCCCTGGACCGGCAGATCAGCCAGACCGATGCCCAGGGCAATATCAGCCACAGCCGCTACGACGGCAACGGCAACCGGGTCGAGACGATCGACGCCCTGGGTCGTAGCCAGCAGTTCGACTACGACCGCATGAACCGGCTGATCGGAAGCACCGACGCCCTGGGGGTGGTGAGCGAACGGGTCTACGACGGCTTCGGCAACCTGATCGAGCAGACCCGAGCGGCGGGCACCGCGGAGGCGCGCACCCAACACTACGAGTACGACCTGAACAACCGGGTGGTGCAGGAGACCGACCCGGAGGGTCACCAGCAATCCTACGAGTACGATGGGGTGGGCAACCGGATCCGGGTGACCGACGGCCTGGGCCATACCACCCGCTACCGGTACGACGCGCTCAACCGCCAGGTGCGGATCATGGATGCGCAGAACTTCCAGACCCGCATGGAGTACGACGGCGTAGGCAACCGCCTCAGCCTGATCGACGCCCAGGGCGGGATCAGCCGGTTCGAGTACGATGCGGGCAACCGTCAGATCCGCACCACCGACGCGGAGGGGCGGATCACCGAGTACGTCTACGACGCCCGGGGCAACCGGATCGAGCAACACACCGGGGTGGGCACGGATGCCGAACAGGTCACCCGCTACACCTATGACACAGAGAACCACCTGCGCCAGGTCGAAGACGCCGCCGGGGGGATCACCCGTCACGGCTACGACCGGGTCTACAACCACACCGCCACCCGGGACGCCAAGGGTAACCTCACCTACAGCGCCTTCGACGCCCTGAACCGGGTGATCCGGATCACCGACGCGGCCGGCGGCACCACGGAGTACGCCTACGATGCGGTGGGCAACCGCCTGAGCCAGACCGACGCCCTGGGGCGGGTGACCGAGTACGCCTACGATGAAGGCAACCGGGTCATCGTTGAGACCGCCGCCGAGGGCACTGAGACCCACTACGGCTACGACCGGGTGGGCAACCGGGTGCAGATCACCCGGGCGGCTAACACCGAGCAGGCGGTGACCGAGACCTTCGTCTACGACAAAGATGACCGGCTGGTGCGCCAGGAAGACGCCCTGGGGAACCTCACCCAGTACCGCTACGACGCGGCCCACAACCGCACCCAGGTCGAGGACGCCAACGGCCACATCACCCACTACCACTACGACGCCAACCAGCGGGTCAGCGGCATCGAGGACGGGGAAGGCCATCTGGTGCGCTACCGCTACGACGGCAACGGCAACCGGGTGCAGGTGATCGACGCCCGGGGCAACACCACGACGAGTTACTACAACGCCAACAACGAAGTCACCTTGAGCGTGGACGCCGAGGGCTACGCCACTGCCTATGAGTACGACGCCAACGGCAACCTGCTGAGCCAGACCCTGCATATGACGGCCCTGGGGGAAGTGGACTGGGAGAACCCGCCGGCGGTCAGCGCCAGCGATCAGGATCAGACGATCCGCTTCGAGTACGACGCGCTGAACCGGGTCAGCACACGCCTGGACGGGGAGGGGTATCGCACCGAGTATGTTTATGATGCGGTGGGCAACCAACTCGAGACCCGCCAATACCGGGATACAGCGGGCACCGACCCGGTGGTGACCCGCCGCTACTACGACGCACTCAACCGGGAGGTGGCGAGCCTCAGCGGCGAAGGGCACCTGACCACCACGATCTATGACGCGGTCGGCAACCGGCTGAGCCAGACCCGCTACGACGAGGCGGTGACCCCGCCGGTCAGTGGTATCCCCGAAGGAGCGGATGGAGACCCGGGACGGGAAGAGTTGTTCGTCTACGACGCACTCAACCGGCTGGTGCGTTCGACCAGCGTACTGGGGATCCACACCGATTTTAGCTACGACGCCCGGGGCAACCGCACCGCAGTGATCGAAGCGGTGGGCACCGATCTGGAGCGCCAGACCCGGTATCGGTATGACGATGCCGACCGGCTGGTCGAGACGGTCGACGCCCTGGGGACGCTCACCCACCTGGAGCTGGACGGCAACGGCAACGTGGTGGAGCGCACCGAGGCCTACGGTACGGAAGATCAACGTCAGACCCAGTTTGTCTATGACGGCAACAACCGGGTGATCCGGGAGACCCAGGCGGTGGGGACCGAGGTGGCGGTCACCGCGCGCCTAAAATATGACGGGGCGGGCAATCTGATCGAGCGGATCGACGCCCTGGGCACGGACGATCAGCGCCAGAGCCGGTTCGGCTACGACGGTAACAACCGGCGCACCCTGGAGGTCAACGCCGAAGGGGAGCGGACCACCTCGCGCTACGACGGGGCGGGCAACCGCACCCGGCTGGTGCTCGGAGCCGGCCAGCCCGAGGCGCGGGTCAACACCTTCGAGTACGACCGGGACAACCGGCTGATCGCCGGGGTGGACGGGGAAGGGATCCGCACCGAACACCTCTACGACGGGTTGGGCAACGAGGTCGAGACGATCCAGGCGGCGGGCCGGGACGGACAGGAGCACCACACCCACAAGGTCTACGATGGGGAAGGCCATATCACCCGGATCACCGATCCGATGGGGGGCGAGACCCGGTTCGAGTACGACCTCCTCGGCAACCAGACCCGAGTGATCGACGCCAACGGGGGCGAACAGCTCAACCGCTTCGACGCCCTGGGCCGCCCCCTGGAGAGCTTGAGCGCCGGGGGCATCCTCACCGTCAACACCTACGACCTGCGGGGCAATATCCTCAGCACCACCCAGTCGTTCGCCGACGGCAGTGATGCGCGCACCACCACCTACGCCTACGACGCCCTGGACCGCCAGACCTTGGTGACCGACCCGGAGGGGTTCAGCACCGAGCTGAGCTATGACCTGTTCGGCAACCAGACCCAGGTGACCCACGGACTCTACCTGCCCGAGCCAGAGGATGCGGACTATGATCCGGCCAAGGCGGCCCAGGCGTTCGAGCAGAGCAATGTGTTTAGCTACGATGCGCGCAACCGCATGACCGGGATGACCGATGCGGAGGGTAACCTGACCGAATACGGCTATGATGCGGTAGGCAACCGCACAAGCCTGACCGAAGCGGCCGACAGCGCGCCGCGCACCACCGAGTACCGCTACGACGGGGCCAACCGGTTGATCGAGACGATCAACCCGGAGGGGGGGATCAGCCGCAATACTTACGACGCGACAGGCAACCGCATCGGGGAGTCGATCCTGCAGCGAGCGGCCCCGGACGCCGACAGCGAAGCGGTGTGGATCGAGCGCAGCTACGAATACGACGGCAACGCCCGGGTCATCGCCGAAGTGGACGGCGAGGGCAACCGCACCGAGTACGGTTACGACGCGATGGGCAACCCGACCCGGATCACCCAGGGGGTGGGCAGCCCGGTCGAGCGCACCACCGCCCAGGAATACGATCTCAACAACCGCCTCAGCGCCGACATCGACGGCGAGGGCAACCGCACCGAGTATGCCTACGATGCCCTGGGCAACCGCACCCGGGTAACCGACGCCCTGGGCCACGAGGCCCACTATTACTACGACGCCAGTGGCAACCTGAGCGCGGTGATCGACCCGGAGGGAACGCTCAACACCTTCGCGTACGACGCGGCGGGCAACCGCACCGAAGAGCGGGTCTACGCCAACACCTACACCGGCACAATCGACGACGCTGAGATCCCCCAACCGGAGGCCTCGGATCAGGATCGGATCTCCACCACCGAGTATGACCGCAACAACCACGCGGTGGTGCAGACCGCCCCGGACGGCACGCGTAGCGAGTACCGCTACGATGCGGCGGGCAACCTGGTGCTGGAGCGCCAGTTCGCCGAGGCGGACGTGCCCCGGGAGCTGCACTACGTCTACGATCTGAACAACCGGTTGAGCGTGTTCACCGATGTGGATGGGACCCGCACCGAGTACCAATACGACGGGGCCAACAACAAGCTCGAAGAGCGGATCGTCAACCCCGAAGACGCCAACCCGATCCACACCACCCGCTACGAGTACGATCTCAACAACCGGGAAGTGCGTCAGATCTTCGATCCCGACGGGCTCAACTACGTGCAGGAGAGCCGCTACGACGCGGCGGGCAACCTGATCGCCCAGGTCGATGCCCGGGGCGGGGTGAGCCGGTTCGCCTACGACCTGGACAACCGCCAGGTGGCCCAGACCGACCCCTTGGGGAATCGCAGCCGGATCGGCTACAACGCGGTGGGCGACCAGGCAAGCCTCAGCGACGCCAACGGCCATACCACCGAGTACCAGTACGACCACAACGGCCGGGTGCGCTTCGAGATCCAGCCGGAGGTGACCCTCTATACCCTTGAAGCTGGTGAGACCACCGGCCGGCCGACGCTCGAACACCGCTACGACGCCATGGGCAACGAGGTGCAGACGGTGGATGCGACTGGCGCCCTGACCACCCGCTACTTCGATGGCAACCAGCGCCTGACCGCCGAGCTCAATGGCGAGAACGTGCTGCGCACGTTCAGCTACAACAGCAGTGGGGATCCGCTCAGCGAGACCCTCTACATGGAGCGGCTCACCGATGCGGCCCACGACCCGGCGACCCTCCCGAGCGGTGTGGGCGAGGCGCGCACCACCACCACGGAGTACGACCTGGGGGGGCGGGTGATCCGCATCACCCACCCGGAGATCGCGGTGACCCAGCTCAGTGGCACCCAAACCGCGTCACCCACCGCAAGTCAGGAAACGACCCAGCTCGAAGAGCGGATCACTTACGACGCCTACGGTAATGCCATCGTCAGCGAAGACCCGGCGGGCCGCCGCACGGTGAGCTACTACGACATCAAGAACCAGCTGATCGCCCAGGTCGACCCGATGGGTTATCTGACCGAGTGGACCTACGACAGCCAGGGCAACGTCATCGAACAGAAGCTCTACGCGACCCGGCTGGATCTGGCGGAAGTGGACCCGGACGAACAACCCTGGCCGCCCACGGGGGAGGTCTATCAGATCAACCGGGCCTACGACGTGGCCAACCGGCTGATCGAAGAGCGCTCGCCCCGGGTCGCGGTGACCGACCTTGACGCCAGTGTCCAGAGCCGTCAGGAGCGGCTGATTACCCGCTACACCTATGACGCGAACAACAACCAGACCTCCCGGACCCTGGCGGCGGCCACCGCCCAGGCGGTGACCGAGTACACCTACTACGACGGGGCCAACCGGCGGATCGCGGTGGTCGACGGGCTGCGGGTGCTGCACCGGTTCGGTTACGACGCCAACGGCAACCAGACCCTGCAGGTGCGTCATTACAGCCCGATCGAAGCCGGCGTGGATCTGGAAAGCCTCGACGGGGCGGAGACCGATTTTACGACCCTGGTCACGGCCAACGAAAATGACCAGACCCGGGAGCTGATCTACGACGCGGTCAACCGGTTGAGCCGGGAGATCGACCGGATGGGCAGCGGTGATGAGGATGACCTGACCAAGACCCACACCTACAACGGGCGCGGGGACGAGACCCGGATCATCGACGAAGACGGGTTCGTCACCCGGCAAAGCTTCGACGCCCTGGGCCAGGTGGTGCTGAGCATCGACGGGGACGGCCACGGCAGCCGGGCGGAGTACGACGCGGCGGGCAACGCGGTGCGGGTCTACACCGGTGAGCTCTACGATCTGGAGACACTGGAGCGGGTCAACCAGGCGGTGGCGGTGGCCGAAGAGAGCATCGGCACCAGCCTGGAAGGAGACATCCTGACCCTCGACTGGGCGATGCCGGCGGGTGTGCATGAGCAGAGCTTCGTGGTCTACGGCACCGAGTCGGTGGCCGGTGGCGATGACCTGAGCCTGGGCTACCTCCACCGCAGCGGGATCCAGGCGAGCTGGTTCAGCGAGACCGAGTCGGCGCCCCTGGATCTGGCCGAGCTGGGGGCGGGTGCCGGGGATACCCTCTACTTCCGGGTGGTGAGCCAGGATGCGGCGGGCAACCTGGCCTGGGGCGAGGAGCAGCGTATCACGATCCCTCCGCGCTATACCGAGCTGGCAGTGACCCAGCCGGAGGCCGATATCCTGCAGTTCGATCTGACCTTTGAGGATGGGGTGGTCAACCCCCGGCTCCAATCCAGTGCCAGCTTCTTTGGTAATGGCGCCCTCGAGGATCTGGGTAACGGCCACTATCGGGCCACCTTAAATGGCGTGAGCGATCCGGCAAATGTCACCTACCGGATCGTCTGGGAGGATGCCACCGGCGCCACCTACCAGAGTGCCCAACGGACTCTGGTGGCATCCGGGGATCACGCCCTGGCGGTGGTGGGGTTGAGCGAACAGACTGCAAGCGGGGGCGGGAGCAGCGTGGACATCAGCCTGCAGATGCCCCATGCGCCGTTGACCGGAGCGGAGTTCGTGACGGCTGAGTGGTACTCCGCCGACGACGGCGAACTGCTTGGCAGCACCAGTGTGGAAAATCCGCTTAGCCTGTTTGTGGGAAACCGGTTGAACCTGAGCATCGCGGAAGAGGCGCCGCTGGCCGCCGGGGACTACCGAATCGTGCTGCGTGCCCCCCTGGAAGGGGAGGACATCCTGCTCGAGGATATCGTTGTCACCCTGGGCGGTGACACCCCCCTGAGCGAGAGCCGGGTGGTGGCCAGTTGGACCGCCCCGGAGCTGGGCGACAGCCAGATGGTATTGGTCGACGGGGTGCCAGTCGCGTCCACCTATGATCCCGAGACCCGACGGCTGGTGGTGGACACCGGCTTGGGCAGCGATGACGAGAGCGACTACGCGGTCTACTATGGCGAGCGGATCGCCCCAGAACACACCACGTTGGTGACCCCGAATGGGGCGAACCTGGGGGTGAGCGTCACCCTGGATCCGGCTGAGATCTCCGGCATCGACGGGGATCTGCACCTGGCCTGGCGCACGGCCAGCGGCGGGCTGTTCGGGTTCGATGTCAGCGATGAACTGGTGATGACCGCTTCGGGTAATGTCTACAGCGCCGAAGTGTCGGGTTTGCCCACAGGGCCCTTCCCCAATAACGGGGGTTACGACCTGCAACTCTATTACTTCGACAGCGACGGCCACAAGGTGCTGGTGGACTGGCTGCGGGTCGATTCCGGCGCAGCCGATCCCCTCGAATCGAGGGGTCACTCTCTGCGGATCCTAGGCAGCGAGATCGGCGGTCAGTTAAGCCGCAGTTTGGCTGGGCTCAGTATCACCCCCGGGATCTACACCGGGGTAATGACCGATGCCGACCCGGTGCTGGCATTGGCCAACACCGGCACCGGCCAGCTTGGCGGCGAGCGCTTCACTGACGGAAGCGAGACCGGCTACTACGTCGAGAATCGCTACAACGCTCTGAACATGCTGATCGGCTCCAACGCCGAGACCGGCCTGTGGCGGGACTACGGGGTGGATGCCGCCGGCAACGTGGTGGCCACCTATGAACGGGGGGTCGATCCCCTCACCGGTACACCGCTCACCGACGGCCCGGTGCTGCGGGACAGCTACGCGGTCTACGATGCGCGCAACCGGCGCACCGCCGAGTTCGGCTACGACACCGGCGAAGACGGTCGGGCGGTGATGCGCAGTGTCTACGATGTCAACGACAACGTCATCCGCCAGACCGACGAGGCCCGGGGGATCACCCTGACCACCACCTACAACGCACTGGGGCAGGCTACCGGCACCACAAATAGCGCCAACGGCGCCACTACCGAGCTTTATTACGACCGCCTCGGTCATGTGGTGCGCGAGGTTGATCCCCTGGGTCACATTCGGGACAAATACTACGACCAGGGCGGGCGGATGATCCGCGAGATCGACCCTCTGGGTCAGACCATCGACTACACCTATGACGTGTTTGGGCGGCGCACCCGTCTGGTCAACGCCCAAGGCGATGCCCAAAGCATGGCCTACGACCAGCGCGACCGACTGGTCAGCAGTACCGCCGAGGCCGTGGTGCTCAGCGCCGGGGGAGACCCGCAAGACCTGGTCACCCAATACGGTTACGACGGGCGCAACAACCGCACCGCCACCACCAACGCCCGAGGCTATACCGTGCGGCAGGTCTACGACGCCCTCAACCGGGTGATCGAGACCCGCACCCCCAAAGGAAGCGGCACCATCGTCGAGCGGCGTCAATACGACGCCTACGGCAACCTGGTGATGGAGCAGGACGGCGCGGGCCGGATCACCGGCTACTACTACAGCCCGTTCGGGCGGCTGCGCGGGCGGGTCGACAACGCCGACCGGGTCACCGAATACGATTACGACAGCCTGGGCAACCAGACCCACGAAGCGAATGATCAGAGCGGCAAGGATATCGACCGCAGCTACGACATCAACGGCCGGCTGCTCAGCGTCACCGATCACGCCACCGGGGTCTCTACCACTTACACTTACAACCTGGCCGGAGACCGGCTCAGCGAAGATATCCTGACCCCGGACCACGCCCACGACCGGCACATGAGCTACCGCTACGATGCCCTGGGCCAGTTGATCCGCTGGATCGACCGGGCCACCGGGCTGCACGCCAGCCAGGAGTGGGATTTGGCGGGCAACCTGCTGCGGGTCGCCACCGACGCCGGCTACGATCCCCTGGGGGAGAACAGCGACAACGACCCCGCCTACCGGTTTGTCGATCACCGCTACAGCTATGACGCCAACTATCGGGTCACCGAGATCACCCAGAACGGGGAGGCCTGGCAGAGCTTCGAATACGATCTGGCGGGCAACCGCACCCAGCTCACCGAGGTGGGCGAGGATGGCAACACCACCACCCTCAACTACACCTACAACAGTCAGGGTTGGGTGCTCAATGCCACCACCGGCGGTGGGGCCAGCCGCAGCACCTGGCGCTACGACCCGGTAGGCAACGTCACCCGGTTTGTTAACCGCAACGCCGACGGCGAGGTCACCCGTAACGAGAGCTACGCCTACCTGGCCAACAACCTGGTCGAGACCACGGTGGATCACAAGGAAGACCAGACCACCACCACCCTTTACGACGGCTCCGGGCGGGTGGTCGAACTCAAGGTCAAGGGCGACAGCAAGGTCTACTTTTACTACCGCTACACCGCCGACGGGCGGCTGAGCTACATCCGTGCCAAGGGCAAACGGCTCTCGGGCAGTACCACCTACAGTTATGATGCTAACGACAACCCGATCCTGATCAACCAGGGCCGGGGTGAAAAGCAGGTGCGCAACGACCTGCAGCGGTTGCTCTACAACAATGACAACCAGATCCTCTACCAGTACGACGACAACGGCAAGAAGGGCGACGTTGCAAGACAGACCGAGTTCCTCTACGTCAACGGCAACCCCATCGCAGAGACCGGCACCGACCGGGACGGGGAACTGCAGGTCAAGCTCGACACTGCCCAGTACAGCCAGGTGACCGAACTGGGCGAAGACGCCCCCGCGAGCACCGTGGACCGCTACACGGTGCGCGAAGGCGACACCCTGCAGAGCATCGCCGCTCAGGTCTACGGTAACCCCAGTCTCTGGTTCGTGATCGCCGAGGCCAACGGGCTGGAGCCGGGCGACGAACTGCGCCTGGGCCAGGTGCTGGTGATCCCCAACAACATCAAGGACGGGCAGTTCACCGCCCAGTCCCACCTGGTCTACGACCAGGGCGCGATCATCGATCAGACCCTGCCCAATATCAAACAGAAGAAGGGTGGTTGGGCCAACTTCATCATGGTGCTGATCGGGGCGATCATCACCGTACTGGCGGCGCTACTGGTGCCGGTTCTGGCGCCGTTTGTTCATACCGCGCTGTTTGGTACGGCGATAGCGGGCGCTTCGGCCACGGCTTTCTCAGTAGGGGCCAGTTATCTGTTGGCCGGGGCTATCGTAGGCGCCGGGGCTTCGGCGCTCAAGCAGGGGCTGTTCATCGCGTTGGGCTATCAGAGCGAGTTCAGCTGGAAGTCGGTGGCCGCCGAAGCAGTCTCCGGAGCGTTGAGCGGTGTCGCACAGGGGTTGGGAGCGCTCAACCCGGTGAAGGTTCAGGCGGCCTTTGGGAGTATGCAATACGCCGAGGTTGCGGTGCGTGCCCTGCAGGTCAGCTCGGTAGCGAGCAAGCAGCTGATCGAGAACGGAAAGATCACCAGTTGGACCAGCCTGGCTACTGCGGCGTTGAGTCCAGTGCGGGTAGGCGGTGTGAGCAAGAGTGCGTTCGGGTTCAACTGGCTCGATCAGAAGGTGATGAATTATGTCACTCCCTGGGCGCGACTGGCGGAAACCGGAATCCGCAACGACTGGGATCTTACAGCGCTGGACTGGGCCACCGCGGCAGGCGAGACCCTGAGTACGGCGTTCAGCAGTGGGCAGACGCAGACCGGTGTTGCTGGTGGCCAGAAGTTCGATCTGGTCAAGAGCTTTGATACCGGCCGGTTCGTCACCAACCTGGCGGTGGGCGGTGCGCTGGCGATGTTCGATGATGAGGCGGCGGCGCAGTATCTGGGTACCGCGATCGGCGAGCAGTTGGGGAGTCATATCGGGCAGTTTGTAGGGGAGAAGAGCGGGTTGGCCCGGGCTGCGCGGGAGGCTGAGGCTAAGTTGATGAAGGGGTTGAAGACCCGGCCGGATCAGCGGGTGGCGCAGGCGGCTAATGAACAGACGGGGTGGGAGGCTCGGATAGAGAAGACGGTGAAGGGGACGAAGGCGGATGGGGAGAAGCTTGAGGCGCCTACAACGGGAGATAATGAGATAAGCCCATTGGCAATGACAGGTTTTGAGGCGTCTCGATCGCTTTATGGTGGGGATTATGAATGGGAGGAGGATGTTGCATGGGTCTCAGTTTATGAGGAGGGCCAGAGCTTCGCCGAAGGTAACTATTTTATACCGGGTATCATTCTAGCTCGTACAGTTTCGAGTCCGATTACAAAAGGCGTACATGAGACCCTAACAATTAAAACAATAGGCTTAGCACGTGAAATAATTCGAGAACGGGAACTTTTTCAGGGCCAAAATGGCTCTGATGTTGATGGATCTCGTTATTATCCAATTGACAAAGGAGATTTGCTTTATTTACCAATTAATGAAGAACAGGAGAACTTTTACTTTAAACGCAATCCCGTAGAAGAATTTGACTTTAAAAAGTTAGATTCGTCCTTGGCGCAGTGGGTTCGTGGCAGCACATGGCCAGATGATATACCGGGTTATCTCTATGATAACTCAACGGGTACCGATAACCCGAGTTCGGGTTGGGTTTGGTCTGGTGAGTACGATAAACTACCAGACGATACAAATGATGAATTCCAAAATCTTATGCGTCGCTCGCACAATGCCGACTTGGTTTTTTTACACAGTATGGCACAGAGCAAGAACGAGTCAGCAAAGGAGACTCAAAAAAGGATTGTCGATTGGTTGGTATTCCTTGGCCAGATTGCCAAAGGCGATATAAAACCCGACACCAGATTAGGCGACATCGAAAACAAGATTGGAAAGACGACTGTAAAAGAATTGTTTAATCATCGTGACCAAGGAAAACTCACAGTCCGAGAACTGTTTGCTGGGTCTGATGCTACCGCTACCGCTCATGAAGTCTCCGACCTAGACGTGCGTCGGCGAGCTGCAGGCGCTATGCTCCACACGGTCCAAGATTCATTTACAGACTCACACACTGCTCGTAATGCTGAGGGCGAGATCATACAGTTCCGTTACTATCCTGAACAGATTTCGAATCTGCACCAAAAGGCTGACGTTTGGTTCGGTATCGGCAGACCGCTTGATCAGCGTATCAGATTAACTCCAGGCGCAAGCGATTCGATAAAGAAAGGTGCAGAGTTATTAGTGATGCTTAATAACGGAGAAAGCGATATAGACATACGAGCTTATTTAGGAGGTGATGTGTTCAGGCTTGCCAACCAAACCCTTCAGCCTGGGCCAGGCGTATTGTACAAATATTCAAGAAATGAGATAGTTAGTAGAGTGAAACCAACCGATATGTATCCTACTGGTAGCGAGAGTCACCATACACTTCGTGTACTTCGGGAATATCGGAGATGGAAGATAGATATAGGAAAAAGTTATCCTACGCCGTCGGTGCCAAAGTGGTATGATCCAGAGGGCAGATATAAAAACATTCCGAATTATTTACCCCCTGGAAACGATCCAGGGCAGATATAAAAACATTCCGAATTATGGCTGCTCCGCAGAATCTGTGGGAGACTAAACCGGGACACTCACCATTTTGATTTTCCAGAAATAACAAAAATAACAAGGACAAATAACAAGGACAGTCACCAAAAAAAATAAAAATAAATAACAAGGACAGTCACCGTTTAATAAATAACAAGAAATAACAAGGACAGTCACCGTTTGAGAATAACAAGGACAGTCACCGTTTGAAAAAATCATTAAGGTGAGTTAGAGTTAGAAACCTCACATGGAATGTAAAACGCCAAGGAGTCGGCAATGACGATATCGCGCAAGCAACAGATCTGTCTTGAAGAAACCCCCTATTACCACTGTATATCCCGTTGTGTGCGTCGTGCCTTCCTGTGCGGGGAGGATGAATTAACCGGTCGTAGCTATGAACACCGTAGAGACTGGATCGTGGAAAAGCTCAAGCAACTTGATGGGGTTTTCTCAATCTCTATTTGCGCCTACGCCGTACTGCACAACCACACACATACTGTCGTAAAGGTTGATCGTGAAACGGCTTTGAATTGGTGCGCTGATGAGGTTATTTTCCGATGGACCAAACTCTACAAACCAAGCCCGATCGTTGAGCGCTACCTGAATGGAACAAAGCTAACAAAGGCCGAAATGGTTGTGGTTGCCGAAGACATCGAAAAGTGGCGGCACAGACTCTACGATATCAGCTGGTTTATGCGTAATCTCAATGAAGGTATCGCAAGGCAGGCCAATGAAGAGGACGGTTGTACCGG
>JBNKJP010000024.1:0-53179 GCA_050291245.1 Candidatus Thiodiazotropha sp.
TTGCTGCGTTGCAGCCCTTGGAAAGGGAATAGCCATTCCCTGCGGGATGTGCCCCGAAGGAAATGCCCTTGGGGTACGCCTTGCACTCGCGGCTTGAGTGGCTTTCTAAATGCACGATTTATATAGGACACTACACTAGGGCATGAAACAGTATCTTGATTTAATGCGCCATGTGCGCGATACCGGGGTGGTTAAGGAGGACCGGACCGGCACCGGAACCCGCAGTGTGTTTGGTTACCAGATGCGCTTTGATCTGGGTGCCGGCTTTCCCGTTCTGACCACCAAGAAACTACATCTGCGCTCAATCATCCATGAGTTGCTGTGGTTTCTGAAGGGAGATACCAATATCCGCTATCTCAAGGAACACGGAGTGAGTATCTGGGACGAATGGGCGGATGAGGCCGGTAATCTGGGTCCGGTCTACGGTTATCAGTGGCGCTCCTGGCCTGATCCCAAGGGCGGCAGCATCGACCAGATCAGCCAGTTGGTAGAGCAGATACGCGCCAATCCGGATTCCCGCCGTCTGATCGTCTCGGCCTGGAATCCGGCCCAGGTCGAGCAGATGGCCCTGCCGCCCTGTCACTGTCTGTTCCAGTTCTACATCGCGGAGGGGCGGCTTTCCTGCCAACTCTATCAGCGCAGCGCGGATATCTTTCTCGGGGTGCCTTTCAACATCGCCTCCTATGCCTTGTTGACACGGATGCTGGCCCAGGTCAGCGGGTTGCAACCCGGTGAGTTTGTGCACACCTTCGGGGATGCGCATCTCTACAGCAATCATCTGCAACAGGTGGACCTGCAACTCTCCCGCCAGCCCCGGACACTGCCGGAGATGCGCATCAATCCGGATGTGCAAAGCATCTTCGATTTTACCTTTGAGGATTTCGAGTTGGTGGGCTACGATCCGCACCCGCATATCAAAGCGCCTGTCGCGGTCTGAGGGGAAGGAGGTTGACGTGAAACCAAAGATTTCCCTGATCGCCGCGATGGCCCGTAACGGGGTGATTGGTCGGGACAACCGCCTGCCCTGGCGTCTGCCGGCGGATCTGCAGCACTTCAAGGCACTGACCCTGGGCAAGCCCATGGTCATGGGACGCCGGACCTGGGAGTCTCTGCCGGGCCTGCTGCCGGGTAGGCGGCATATCGTGGTAAGCCGTAATCCGGAGTATCGTGCCGATGGCGCGGATCGGGTCTCCTCGGTTGATGAGGCGATCCGGCTCCTGCAGGCGTCACCGGAAATCATGATCGTGGGGGGCGCGCAGCTCTATGCCGAGATCCTGCCCAATGCAGATCGGCTCTATCTGACCCGGGTGGAAGCTGAGGTGACGGGTGATGCGAAGTTTCCCGAAGTCGACTGGAACCAATGGCGGGAAACGGCGCGGGAGAGCCGTCCGGCGGATGAGAGCAATCCCTACGACTGTACCTTTCTGACCTATGATCGGGTTGTCCCCTGAATCCTGATTTGAACTCCGAAACTTGAGTTACTTAAGAATATGGACTCACAAAGTCCATTCCCTCATTCCCATATCAACAGTGCAGATGGTGGGGTTCCGGCGGCTTGTGTTTGCGGATACGCAGGGCAGTCAGGCGTCCACCCCACAGGCAGCCGCTGTCCAGTGACCAGACCCGGTCGATATTCCGATATCCCAGGGTGGACCAGTGCCCAAACAGGATTCGATCATGGCGGGTTTTTCGCCGCGGCGCCTGGTACCAGGGTACCGCGCCCTGCAGATGCTGTTCGGGAGGTCCCTTGTCCTCCATGTGAAGACGCCCATCGGGCATACAGTAACGCAGTCGGGTAAAACAGTTGGTAATGAAACGCAGGCGTTCCATGCCGCGCAGATCCTCGTCCCATTGATCGGGCTGGTTGCCATACATGGCATGACAGAACTCATGAAAACCCGTACCCCGCAGGGTCGTCTCCAGTTCCCGGGCACAGGCCTGCGCCTGAGCCAGATCCCATTGTGGCGGCAGGCCGGCGTGAACCAGGCTGTAGCCGCGTTTTTTGTTGTGGTACATGACCGGACAGTGACGTAGCCATTCGATCAGACTGTCCCGGTCCGGGGCTTCCAGGATTTCATCCAGCTGTCCCGGCTTGGCGTGGCGAAGATTGCCTTCCGACATGGCCAGCAGGTGCAGATCGTGATTGCCCAGTACGCTGATGGCCCGGTCACCCAGGGATTTGACAAAACGCAGCACCTGGAGGGAGTGGGGGCCTCGGTTGATCAGGTCGCCGGCAAACCAGAGCTTGTCCCGGGCGGGATCGAAATTGATCAGCTCCAGCAGACGGCTGAGTTCGTCATAACACCCCTGAATGTCGCCAATGGCATAGACCGCCATACTCAAAGCCCCTCAGCGCAACGTTGTAGGTTCACTAGGGTCTTAGGGGGTCGGCTCGGGCATCAATGAAGACTACCGGGCCGCGCCAGGGAGAAGGCCGGAATCATGGCATCGAAATGGTTGCCCTGGGCATCGATCATGTCATAACTCCCCTGCATGCTGCCGACCGGGGTGTCCAGCACCGTGCCGCTGGTGTAGCGGAAGGTTTCGCCGGGATTGAGTTGCGGTTGTTCTCCCACTACGCCTTCACCCCGGACCTCCTGGATTTTGCCGTTGGCGTCGGTGATGATCCAGTGACGTTTGAGAAGCCGGGCCGTGGTAGGTCCCTCGTTGCGGATGGTGACCGTATAGGAGAAAACGAAGCGCTGCTCCGTGGGCAGTGACTGTGACTCCACGTAGCGACTTTCAACCTGAACCGCGATGCTGTGCTCTGTTTCCTTTTCCATCGTTCGTCGAACCTGGTCGTTGTCTCTTTATTGTAGGCTGCCGACGGTTGAACCGCACTATAACCGTGATGATTCGGTTCGCGAGGCGATTGCCGGCAAGGTGGTTTCTCTAAAGGGTACTGAGGCGGCGTGTCGAGTGCAATGTTTCGATGACTCAAAAGGATGGCTTTGAGCATTACAGTGATGGTTTAAGAAATAAAATCATTTGCCGTTAATAGAGAACAGGCGGGGTCGCAGAATGGAACCGATTGTTCATGAGATATGGATTGATACTGTTTGTGTGGTTGATCACTTGCTGCAGCTGGGCGGCGGGAGCCGACGCGGACAGTACCGCATTGATTTCCGCCGCGATGTCAGGGGATGTGTCCCGGGTCAATGATCTGTTGGCCCAGGGGACGGATCCGAATACGGCCAATGCGGCAGGGCGCACGGCGCTGCATTTCGCCGCCTGTAACGGTAATCTGATGACCGCCCAGGCCTTGCTGGCGGCAGGGGCCGATCCGGGACAGGTCGATGGCCGCGGAATCACCCCGTTGATGGAGGCATCCGCGTTTGGCCGCCTCGATGTGGTGCGGTTGCTGATCCAGAGAGGGGTGGATCTGAACGTTGCGGATCAGGCGGGCAACACGGCGCTTGGTTTGGCCAACAAGGGACAACATACGAAGGTATCGGATTTGCTAAGTGAAATGGGTGCCTCGGAGTCTACCGGGCAGAATGGGAAAAAATAGCGAGTGCCGGTTTCTCCCGTCCCGGGTCACAGTTGCGAGGTTGGCAGGGCGCGCGGTACCTGGCCATGGTATTGTGAACGTTGTCCAGATTACTGTTCAGCAGCGTGACCGAGATCATGGTTTAGATCAGGAAGTGCGCGAATACTTGTAATTAAGTCATTGAATAGGCTTGAACTGAAATGAAGAGACAATCCCATCACCATAAGCCCGATTTCTTCGCAGTTGTGGTTTTTCTGGTGATTTTGGGGTTTGGTCTGACCCTGGCGGTTCAAGTCAGTGCCATCGATCAGCAGCAGATGGTGGAGTCCACGGTAGCGGATTCCGAAGCGGGCTGAGTTCACCAGGGGTAAGTTCGTGAGCTTACCCATTCACACTAAAGGTAGTAGACGGATTTCGTCATGACCTTGGCGGTGAGTTTCATTGCCCATTTGATAGGGGTTGGCAGGGGCGCGCCACCGGCCTCGAGCGCCATGTCGGCATGCTGCATTTCGTCCACCTTCATCTGTTCGAGGACCGCGTGGCTCTTCTGGTCCTGGGGTGAGATGCGTTGTAAATGGGAGTCCAGATGTGCTTCCACCTGATGCTCCGTTTCGGCGACAAATCCCAGGCTCCATTTGTCTCCCGCTATCCCGGCGACGGCGCCGAGGAGAAACGAACCCGTGTACCACAGAGGGTTGAGCAGGCTCTTGCGGTCATCCAGTTCGTCGAGGCGGTTTTCACACCAGGCCAGATGGTCGTTCTCCTCCTGGGCGGCACGTTCCAGGCGGGCCCGGATTTCAGGGAGCTTCGCGGTCAGTGCCTGACCCTGGTAAAGCGCCTGGGCGCAGACCTCACCGGTATGGTTGATACGCATCAGGCGGGCGGTGAGGTCCCGTTCCGCTTCGCTCAGGTCCGCCTCCTCAAAGCTTGAAGCAGGATTCTCCCGCTCCGTCACTTGGGGACGGCCAAACAGGGTCCGGACGGCGGTATCCAGCCCGATCAGAAACCGATCCGAGGGTGCGTATTCGCGATCTGACATGGCTGTGCTCCTTCAATGGCCGGGGGAGAGAACCTTAACGCCAACGCCGGGTTAGGTTCAACCCTGTCGATTCCGCATGGGGGGATCAATGCCATTGTCTGAGAACAAGTTCAGCCGGATGGAGGACTTCGACCGAAAGACCGGCCTGGGCAATGAGTTCCCGGAACTGCAGGGCGCAGCCGGTGTTGGTGGTGAGCAGGATCCGGGCCTGAGTGGCCTTGAGCAGCTCGATCTTTCTGCGGCCCAGGCGCCGGGAGAGTTCTGGTTGGGTCAGCAGATAACTGCCGGCTGCGCCGCAGCACAATGCGTTTTCCGGCAAGGGCGTCAGGTCCAGGGCGGGAATCCGGTTCAACAGCTCCAGACTCCGGTCATCCCGGGCCGAACAGGGTTGGTGGAGGGCGGCCTTGCAGTCCAGGGGCGTCAGTTGGGGGAACGCCTCCGGGGGAATGCGTAGCAGGAAATCGGTGATAGAGAGTAACGGAAGTTCGCTGGCCTGATGCTCCGAAAGTTCCTGATGGCAGGAACTGGCCAGGGTGATCAGGCATTCCGCCCGGCTCTTTGCGGTCTGCTCCCGGTTCTGTTGACACAGCTGTTCGGCTTGATCCTCGAAACCGTTGTGCCGGTGCAGGGCGCCGCAGCAGACCTGGCTCTTGGGTATCTCCACCGCGTAACCCAGGCGGTGCAGCAGATCCAGTGCGGACCTGAGCAGTGAGTCCTCGACATGGGGCGACACGCAGCCGGTAAACAGCTGTACCATCCGTCCGCTGGGTCTTGCGGCGGGATGCAGGCCAGTGGGTGGAACATGCGTTGTATTCAGCTGACGTGCCAGGGACAGCAGGCGCTTGAGCCTGAGTGTGGGTAACCCCTGTATCAAACGTGGCAGGCCAATCCTAGCCAGGGACTGGTAGACTCGGACCCAGGTTGCAAGACGCTCCGGCCGGATCAGTTGATCCAGGAGGCGCTTTTGCCAGTGGCGCGTGGTTTGATGTTTGCGCATGATTGAGCGGCTTGCATCCAGGAGTTGCGCGTAGCGAACACCGGACGGGCAGGCCGCCTCGCAGGCGCGGCAGCTCAGGCAGCGATCCAGATGAACACCGAGCCGGCTCTGGGTGCCCAGTTCCCCTTTTGCCAGCGCCTGCATGAGGCTGATTCTGCCCCGGGGTGAATCGGCTTCACTGGCGAGCAGAAGGTAGGTCGGGCAATGAGGCAGGCACAGACCGCACTTTACACAGCGGTCCGCTTCTGAGAGCAGGTGTTCGGGTGTCACAGCAGGCAGATTCGGCTCGGAAAGAGTGGCATCTTACCCGATTCGGTGGTTCAGTGGGTATCTCGCTTTGATTTCGTTCGAGGCAGGCGGCCGGGTCGAACCGGTGGAAGGAAAAACAGGGCCAGGGGCGGTGCGGCGAGTTATCATGTCGTACTCGGCCGGTATTCAGAAACTCGTGACGGTAGAAACGTCCAGGCAGATGACTGTGGGTCACCATGTCTGTCCCCGCCCGTCAAGACATTGTGAGGTTCGTATGTCCTATTTTCGCTACCACCTCTTTTTCTGCGTCAACGAGCGATCGGACGGCCGGGCCTGTTGTGCCCAGCATGGTTCCCGGGAGATGCGTGATTATCTGAAGGGGCGGGTCAAGGCGGCCGGGTTGTCCGGTCCCGGCGGAATTCGGGTGAATACCGCCGGTTGTCTCGATCGCTGTGATCTGGGACCCGTACTGGTCGTCTATCCGGATGCGGTCTGGTATACCTATGTCGATCACGAGGATCTTGATGAGATACTGGAAAGGCATCTGCTCAAAGGAGAGCCGGTGGAACGGCTGATGATTTGATCCGGATCGGTCGCTACTGAGCGGTTTTAAAGGGTTTTCAAGCCCTTCCGGTTGCGTATCGAAGCGACGTTAAAGGGAATGCCGATCCGGCCGCTATCCTGGTGAAGCTCGGTGGGGTCCGATCAGGGGAACCGCTTTCGCTGCTTGCGCGAAAGCGTGAAGTGGGTTGGCTTTAGGGAGAAAAAAAGAGCCCTTGGATGGCTTATAATCTCTTGCATTACCCGAGTGATTGTATAGTATTAAGAAATTAGTCTAAGTTTCCTCCCTTAATGGACTGTTTCCTATGGGATTTTGGAGTTTGCCATGACAGGTCTCGTGCGTTTCCTCACCTCGTTCTTTCTGTTGTTTGTGCTAGCCGCCTGCGGGGGTGGCGATGCTGAGACCCCGTGGGATAGTGGTACGGATGGAACGGGTGGAACCATTGATGACGTGGGGACAGACGATGCAATTATCTTCCTGGGCAACGGTTCGGGTGATTCGTTCCGTGAGGGTGAGTTGAATATCGCGGTCGCTTCCCTTTCCGCAGGTGGTCAGACATCCGTCAGGGCGACCCTGGCTGACATCAGTGGCAATCTCTACCAGGACAATGCCGTCGTAACCTTCACCACTGACTGTGTGGCCAGTGGCTTGGCCACCATCGATTCATCCGTCTCCACCGAGGATGGCATCGTGACGACCACCTATGTGGCGCAAGGCTGCTCCGGTAGTGACACGATACGCGCAACCACGACGGTCAACGGCAACACCTCCACGGCAACGGGGACAGTGACCATCCAGCCTGCGGAAATCGGTTCCATGCAGTTCGTTTCAGCAGAACCTTCTGTAATCGGTATTCGCGGTGTGGGTTTGACCGAAGTGTCGAGGGTGTCTTTCAAGGTGTTGGACACCAATGGAAATCCGGTTTCCCAACAAGTCGTCAACTTCAGCTTGAATACCGATATCGGTGGTGTGGCAATACCCGAGGGATCTGTATCCTCCACAAGTGATATCAACGGTATCGTTCGCACGGATGTCAAGTCGGGTACGGTTCCAACGACGGTTCGTGTCACCGCTTCCCTGGCTTCCAATCCCCTGATTTCGACTCAGTCGGATGGACTGGTTGTTTCAACCGGTGTTTCAGACCAGAACAGTATGTCGTTGAGTGCCGAGACCCTGAATCCCGAAGCGATGACCATCGATGGGGTTAATGTTGAAGTTACCGTGCATGCTTCCGATCATTTCAACAACCCGGTACCGGACGGTACGGCTGTATATTTCACCACCGAGGGTGGACAGATCCAGTCCCAGTGTCAGACCGAAGACGGTGCCTGCAGCGTGATATGGACAAGTTCGAATCCCCGTCCCTATGATGATTTACAGCCGGGCGGATGGGGCCGCATCACTGTCCTTGCAACCATGCTGGGTGAGGAGTCGTTCATAGACGCCAATGGCAACGGTGTGCTCGATGCGGGTGATACACCATTCGCCAGCATGCCGGAAGCTTACCGGGACGATAACGAGGACGGTGTCCGGGATCCCGAAGTCGAGGAGTTTGTGGATTTCAATAACAACAACCACTTTGATGGTGCAAATGCGGATCCCGACTACAACGGTGCGCTATGCTGCGATGCCGCGGCCGTGGCGGCAGCGGCCAGTGCTGTGGCGGCGGGTGAGGATCCGGGTGTCTGTTATAATGTGACTCCTGTAACCACTGTATCCTGCAGTGCGGAGAAGAATATCAGCGTTCGTGACAGCATCGTCATGGTCCTGGCTGAATCCTCCGCAGTGATTCTGCTTGACGGTCAGAATGTCAATCTCGCGGATGGTTTCCTTGAGATTGACGTAGCGGATGGAATGGATACCTTTGATTTCACAATCATGGGTTCGGTCTACGGCCAGATCATGCCAGCCGACACCTCTATCACGTTCACCACCACCAACGGTAAAGTCGAAACAAGTAATTCATTCACTGTACCCAATACCAGTGCTAATGCCGGTTTGGATCTGGGTGTTGTCAACTATCGGGTCGCCATTTCCCCGACTGAGAATCGTCAGGTGGGCGACGAAACGGGTGTTCTGACGATCCGGGTGACTACGCCAGGTGGGACCATTACCTCGGGCTATGTCATCGTCAACGATTGATCGCTGGTCTTTCGGCAAAGAGTAAGCGCATTGAAGCGGCGGGGCTTGGGGCCCCGCCGTTTTGCGTCTTTCCCCTGTGTAATCCAACCACCTGCCACGCGAGCCCGCTGCATTTTTGTTTATTGTAGCGCTGCATCCCTTGACGCTGTTCCAAGGCGCGGACACAATGTCCGAACTGATCCCATCTCTCTGGCATTGAAGCTAACCTGTCACAGTGAACCATCACCAACCCCTGATCAAAATCCGTAACCTCCATTTCTCCCATGGTCATAGAGCCATCTTCGATGGGGTGGATATTGACATCCCCAAAGGTAAGGTGACTGCGATCATGGGGCCCAGCGGCACCGGGAAAACCACCCTGCTGAAATTGATCGGCGGGCAGTTGCACCCCACCTCCGGAAGTATCGAGGTGGATGGCCAGGATGTGCACCGGCTTTCCCGCAAGGCCCTGTATCGGTTACGCATGCGTATGGGCATGCTGTTTCAGAGTGGCGCCCTGCTGACCGATCTCAACGTTTTCGACAACGTAGCCTACCCGATTCGTGAGCACACCGATCTGCCGGAGACTATGATTCGCCGATTGGTGTTGATGAAGCTCGAGGCGGTGGGACTGCGGGGTGCCCGGGATCTGATGCCGTCGGAACTGTCCGGCGGCATGGCCCGGCGTGTGGCTCTGTCCCGGGCGATTGCCCTGGATCCGATGATGGTGATGTACGATGAGCCGTTCACCGGTCAGGACCCCATCTCAATGGGGGTGCTGGCGCAGTTGATCCGACGCCTCAACGAGGCGGTGGGGATCACCAGCATCCTGGTGTCCCATGACGTGGAGGAGACCCTGGGTATCGCCGATCATGTGTATGTGATCTCCCAGGGGAAAGTGATCGAATCCGGTACCCCTGATCAGTTACAAACCTCCGTATCTCCCGCGGTGAAACAGTTTCTCGGCGGGCTGCCCGACGGGCCGGTGGGGTTCCACTACCATGCGCCGGAGCTGGCCGAGGATCTGCTGAGCATGCAGGGAGACCGCTGATGTTGGATGCGCTGGCGCGTTTTGGACGGCTGGGTTTAAGCGCCCTGGAACGACTTGGCCGTGGCCACCTGTTGCTGCTCCAGATACTGCTCGGTATCGGCAGCCTGTTGCGTCGCCTGGGATTACTGGTGAGCCAGATACACAGTATCGGCGTGCGCACCACTACCATCATTATCGTGTCGGGACTGTTTGTCGGTATGGTACTGGGTCTGCAGGGTTATTATGTGCTCTCCCAGTTTGGTGCCGAAGAGAGTCTGGGGGTGATGGTTGCGGCCTCCCTGGTGCGTGAACTGGGGCCGGTGGTGACGGCGCTGCTGTTTGCCGGACGCGCCGGTTCCGCGCTCACCGCGGAGATCGGACTGATGAAGGCCACCGAGCAGTTGTCCGGTCTGGAGATGATGGCGGTGGACCCGGTGCGGCGTATCCTCACCCCCCGTTTTTACGCCGGGTTTCTGTCGATGCCGCTGCTGGCGGCGATGTTCAGCGCGGTGGGTGTGATCGGTGGCTACTTCGTTTCCGTGGGACTGCTGGGGGTCGACGATGGCGCCTTTTGGAGCCAGATGCAGTCCAAGATCGACTGGGGCGAGGATGTGATCAACGGGGTGATCAAGAGTTTCGTGTTCGGTTTTGTGTGTGCCTGGATCGCCCTGTTCCAGGGTTATGATGCGGTTCCCACCTCCAGTGGTGTGAGCGAGGCCACCACCCGTACGGTGGTGCATTCCTCCCTTGCGGTGCTGGTGCTGGATTTTGTCTTGACGGCGTTGATGTTCGGAGAATGATGATGAAGATGAGACATTTGGAGATCACCGTCGGGGTTTTCATGGCGGCAGGACTGGTGGCGCTGTTTTTTCTCGCGATGCAGGTCAGCAATCTCGCGAGTATCTCCGCTGAAGAGGGTTATCAGGTGACCGCTCGGTTCGATAATATCGGAGGTCTCAAGGTGCGCTCCCCGGTGTCCATGGCCGGGGTCAGAATCGGCCGGGTGACCGGCATCCGTTACGATCAAAGCAGTTATGAAGCCCTGGTGACCCTCTCCATTGAGCCCCAATACAACCAGATTCCCGATGACAGCATCGCCAAGATCTACACCTCGGGACTACTGGGTGAACAGTACATCGGGCTGGATCCCGGCGGCAGTCTGGAGAATCTCAAACAGGGCAGTGAAGTGACAATGACCCAATCGGCCCTGGTGCTTGAGGAGATCATCGGTCAGTTCCTGTTCAGCAAGGCGGAAGAAAATGCCCTCTCAAGCGACCCCTGATACGCCGGCGGAAAGTCAGATCCAGCGCCTTGGGGCGTTTCACTATCAGGTTCAGGGGGCCATGACCTTCGAAACGGTTCGGGTGCTGCTCCAGCAATCGAAAACCCTGTTCGGGGGGCAACCGGAAGTGGAGGTGGACCTGTCGGGGGTGAGTCGGGCGGACAGCGCGGGACTGGCCTTGCTTCTGGAGTGGATGGCGGAGGCGGCGCAACGCGATGCCAGCCTGGTATTGAAAGGGATGCCGGACTCTCTCCTGGCGGTTGCGAAACTCTGCCAGATCGAAAGTCTCTTCGAATAGGCGGAAGGGCCTTGTTTTTTGACGTGGGGTCTTGAAATATTTCCTTTTTTGATATTCAATTACCAATCCTATCCAGTCATCCTCCCCGATACATAGCTAGTCTCACGGTGTCAGACTGGATTCATACAGGTGAATAGAAGCGATTCGCGTCCATTCGAAATCCCCAAGCATTCAAGTTGGAGATCCTCAATCAATGAGTGAGCTTATTGTTCATATAACCGACGATTCATTTGAATCGGATGTGTTGCAGTCCGGTCAGCCGGTACTGATCGATTATTGGGCTGAATGGTGTGGTCCCTGCAAAATGATCGCGCCGGTGCTGGATGAGATTGCCAAGGAGTACGACGGTCGACTGAAGGTGGCCAAGCTGAACATCGACGAGAATCCGAATACACCGCCTCGTTACGGAATCCGGGGAATTCCCACACTGATGCTGTTCAAGAACGGCGAAGTCGAGGCAACCAAAGTGGGAGCTGTATCCAAATCGCAGTTAGTGGCCTTTATCGACAGCAATCTTTGAGACATTCTCGGGCACCGGATCTGCTGCCTTTGTCTGCCTGTTCTGACCTCTGAAGACGCTCAGTTTCACTCCGGCCCGATCCGAACCCATTCAACGATAGAAGCACAGAGTACCATGCCCGGTTTGGGCAAATTTCCTCCCTGACTCATTTCTCATTACTAACAACAACGTCTGTATCACTATGAACCTGACCGAACTCAAGAAAATGCCAGTCTCTGAACTGGCGGACCTGGCCAATTCCATGAAAATCGAGGGTATGGCCCGGACGCGCAAGCAGGATCTGATCTTCGCCATCCTCAAAGCTCATGCCAAGAAAGGTGAGAGCATCTTTGGCGATGGGGTATTGGAGATTCTTCAGGACGGTTTCGGCTTTCTGCGTTCCAACGACAGCTCTTACCTGGCCGGACCCGATGACATCTATGTCTCACCCAGCCAGATTCGCCGCTTCAGCCTGCGTACCGGTGATACCATCTCCGGGAAGATACGCCCGCCCAAGGATGGCGAACGCTACTTTGCGCTGCTGAAAGTCGATGAAATCAATTACGACAAACCGGAGAACGCCAAGAGCAAGATCCTGTTTGAAAATTTCACGCCCCTGTTCGCCAACAAGCGGTTTCACCTGGAGATCGGTAACGGCAGTACCGAGGACATCACCGCCCGGACGATCGATCTGGTGGCGCCCATCGGCAAGGGTCAGCGCGGTTTGATCGTCTCCCCGCCGAAGGCGGGTAAGACCATGATGCTGCAGAATATCGCGCAGTCGATCACGCACAACCATCCGGAATGTTATGTGATCGTCCTGTTGATCGACGAGCGTCCCGAGGAAGTCACCGAGATGGCGCGCTCAGTACGCGGTGAAGTGATCTCCAGTACCTTTGACGAACCGGCCACCCGGCATGTACAGGTGGCGGAGATGGTGATCGAGAAGGCCAAGCGCCTGGTCGAGCACAAGCGGGATGTGGTGATCCTGCTCGATTCCATCACCCGTCTGGCGCGGGCCTACAACACCGTGGTGCCTTCCTCCGGCAAGGTGCTGACCGGTGGTGTGGACGCCAATGCGCTGCATCGTCCGAAACGCTTTTTCGGCGCCGCCCGCAACGTGGAGGAAGGGGGGTCTCTCACCATCCTTGCGACCGCCCTGGTGGATACCGGTTCACGCATGGATGACGTGATCTATGAGGAGTTCAAGGGCACCGGTAACATGGAGGTTCATCTGGATCGGCGTATCGCGGAAAAACGCATCTTTCCTTCCATCAATATCAACCGTTCCGGTACCCGTCGGGAAGAGCTGTTGATGAAGCCCGATGAACTGCAGAAGATGTGGATTCTGCGCAAGATTCTGCATCCCATGGACGAACTGGCGGCGATGGAATTCCTCTTCGACAAGCTCAAGGTCAGCAAGACCAACGACGAATTTTTCGATGCCATGAAGGGTTAATTCACCCCAGGTCCATGGTTAAACAAACAGCCGGGCTTATGCCCGGTTTTTTGTTATCCAAGTGTCCGGTTTTTCGGGGCTCCGCAGCCAAACAGCTATACTTCTAGTTGGGTAAAACCGAATGGTCCTTACTTAAGGCGTTCGCGTGGTAGCAAACCGGGCCAAAGAAGACCATCCAAAATACACCGTCACCCCGGCGTAGACCGGGATCCAGGATGCTCGACAGTACGCTATTTCTGGATTCCGGCCTACGCCGGAATGACGACAATACAGAGTATCGCCGTAAGTCGGTGTTATTCGGGCATAACTCTTTTTACTATCGAGTCGTCACTCGATCGGTAACTTTCTCAATGAAACGTCCTCATCCTGAAAACAGAAAACAATGAAAGCCATGATTTTGGCCGCGGGGCGCGGTGAGCGTATGCGGCCTTTGACCGACAAGTTACCGAAACCCCTGTTGCCGGTAATGGGTAAGCCGCTTATCGTTCATCATATCGAAAGGCTCGCGGCCGCCGGGTATCGGGAGTTGGTGATCAATCATGCCTATCTGGGGGAGATGATTGAGACCGCACTGGGGCGGGGCGATCGATGGGGTGTTCAAATCAGCTACTCCCCAGAGGCCAGGGCGCTGGAGACCGGCGGCGGTATCTACCGCGCCTTACCCCTGCTGGGACAGGATCCCTTCCTCGTGATCAACGGCGATGTCTGGACCGACTACGATTTCACCCGCTTAGGACTCGCGGACGCAGATCTGGCCCACCTGGTCCTGGTGCCCAACCCCCCTCAGCATCCTCAGGGTGATTTCCGATTGATCGGGGGGCGGATCGAGGATGGTCCGGGCGAATGTCTGACCTTCAGCGGAATTGGGGTGTATCGCCCCGATCTGTTCGATGGCTCTCAGGGAGGCGCTTTTCCGTTGGCGCCATTGTTGCGCAAGGCGATGCATATCGATCAGGTGTCAGGCGAACGCCACGACGGTTACTGGATCGATGTGGGCACGCCGGAACGTTTGTTGGCGCTGGAACACCGGTTGACGGCTAGCCTGGTCAGTGACAGGGATTGAGGATGGGCCAGGAAATCACCACCAACGCTTTCACCGCCGCCGATTTCGAGGCCTTCCAACAACGTCTGGTTGAAGAGACGCAGCTACTCTCGGAGTGGTTCGAGAGTGGATTGTTTGTGGAAGAAAGCGGGGTCGGGGGTGTGGAGCTCGAAGCCTGTCTGTTGGATCGCGAAGGCGATCCGGCGCCACTGAATCAGCCGATTCTGGCGCAACTGAATGATGACCTGGTGGTACCGGAACTGGCGCGCTTCAATGTGGAGATCAACAACACCCCGCGCCGTCTGAGCGGCGATGCTTTTGAGCGGATGCATGAGGAGTTGCGGGACATCTGGGGCCGTTGTAACCGGGAGGCGGAACGGTTGTCCGCCTGCATGGGTATGTTCGGTATCCTGCCCACCCTGCGCCAAAGCGCCCTCAGTCTGGAGAACATGTCACCTCTGAACCGCTACCAGGCGCTCAACGATCAGGTATTTCGGTTGCGCCATGGTGAACCGGTGGAACTGCACATCACCGGGCGAGAGTCCTTGGATATTTGCCACAATGATGTGATGCTGGAGTCCGCCGCCACCTCCTTCCAAATTCATCTGCAGGTGGGATCGGCGGACGCCATGAAGTTCTACAATCTGTCGAAAATCGTATCCGCACCCATGGTCGCCATCAGTGCGAATGCCCCCTATCTGTTTGGCCGGGATCTCTGGGACGAGACCCGGATTCCCCTGTTCGAGCAGGCTATTTCGGTGGGGGCCTCGGATCTTACCAAGCGGGTCAGTTTTGGGGTTCGTTTTCTGTATGAAACGATGATGGAGAGTTTTACCGCCAATCTGCAGCGCTACCCTGTGATGCTGCCGAAACTGATGGACGAACCGGTCGGACACCTGGCGCACCTGCGGCTGCACAATGGCACCATCTGGCGCTGGAACCGGCCGTTGATCGGGTTCGATGCGCAAGGCAATCCTCATCTGCGCATCGAACACCGGGTCGTCCCGGCGGGTCCAACCCTGCGGGATATGGTTGCCAACGCGGCGTTCTATTTCGGCTTGGTAACCGGCCTGGCCGCGCGCTATGAGCGTCCGGATGCCGCGATGGGCTTCATTCGCGCCCGCAGCAACTTCTACCAGGCCGCCCGTTTCGGGTTACAGTCCCGGCTCTACTGGTTCGGTTGGGATGCGGTGCCCGCGGATCTATTGATTGGCGAGGTGTTGTATCCGATTGCCCTGGAGGGTTTGACGCGTCTCGGCATCGATCGGGATTCGGCGGAGTACTGGCTGGGTATCATTCGAGCGCGCGCCGGTACCGGGCGCAACGGGGCTCGCTGGCAGCGCGACTGGGTTGCCCGGCACAGCCGGGACATGCGGGGTATGACCCTCGCCTACCTGGAACGGCAGGAGCGGGATCGGCCGGTGCATGAATGGGATTGATCGGTAATCCAAGGGGAACCTGGGTGTTGCGGGATGGGTGGGAGTCGGGGTGCATGATGGCATGCCCGGGTACGGTTGCGTTTGCACGGACAGGCGACAGAGGTTAACAGGTGGGTAAACATGTTGCAGGAATATGATGAGATACCCCGGGGGCTCCTCTCACGGGAGGCCCATCAGCTGGCCGAGGTGCTGTCGGGTCCGACACTGTTTCATCTGCACGGACGCAAGTCCGAACCGGTCTTCTTTTCGGTCTTGATGCACGGCAATGAGAATGTGGGCTGGGATGCCGTGCGGGCACTGTTGTCCCGTTATGCGGAGGGTCGGGATCTGCCCCGTTCGATCAGCCTGTTTGTGGGTAATGTTCAGGCCGCGGCGCAGGGCAAACGCCTGTTGCCCGGTCAGCGGGATTTCAACCGGGTCTGGCCCGGAGGGGAGGCGGCCGATTCCGAGGAGGGGCGTGTCATGGCCCGGGTGGTGGCGATCATGGGGGAGCGCCGCCCATTTCTGAGCGTGGATGTACACAACAACACCGGACTCAATCCCCACTATGCCTGTATCAACCGACTGGGATTGCCGTTTCTGCACCTTGCGGTGCTGTTTTCCCGCACAGTGGTCTACTTTCTACAGCCCCGGGGGGTGCAATCCATGGCATTTGCCGAGTTGTGCCCTTCGGTGACCTTGGAGTGCGGCAAGGTGGGCAGCGCCTATGGCGTCGAGCATGCCCAGGAGTACCTGGACGCCTGTCTGCATCTGTCGGAGCATCCCCAGCACCCGCTTTCGGACCAGGATGTGGATCTGTTCCACACGGTCGCCCAGGTTAAGGTCTCCCCAGGCACCACCCTGGGATTTCAGCCGGAAACCCGGGACCTGGTATTTGATTCCGATCTGGACCACATGAATTTCCGGGAGGTGCCGTCCGGTACACCCTTTGCATGGGCCGATGGCAAAGGCCCCCAGGTGCTTGACGTGCGGGATGATACCGGGCGGTCGGTTCGGGATGACTATTTTGTGTATGAGGCGGGGCTGCTGTGTTTCCGCAAGCGGGTCATGCCCTCCATGCTGACCAAGGACCTGGATGTGATTCGGCAGGATTGTCTCTGCTACCTGATGGAGCGTCTGGGTGTCTCCGGTTAACTCTTCCTGATTACCCACTTTACTCAGCCAGTGGATCAGTCGCCAATAGCAGTTTTGAGTGTTGAGTTTTTAGTTTAGAAACGAGTCTCGGCATGCTTTTACAACACCCACCGAACGAGTCGCGTGATCAAGTCACTCAGAACGATAGATACACCTTGAGGTGATACCACAGATAACCGAGGATCTCGTGCAGCGCCAGAGCGGTGTTCATGGCGGCGTATTCACTGGGCAGGATCCGCGCGTAGAACGGGCGTTTGTCTCCATCCCGATATTCGAAGTTGATCGGTGCCGGGATTGGTATGGGACCTTGCTGCTCGAAGGCGTACAACGCCCTGGGCATGTGCGCCGCATCAGTCACCAGGATCACCCGCTGGAGACTGTTGTCACGCATCAATCCGATGATGTTGCCGGCATTTTCCCAGGTATTACGGCTGCGGTTGTCGATCGCCATCACCGGCACCCCCAGTTCCCGGGTTAAAATCTCCCGGGCGATTTCCGCTTCCGGCGTACCCTGTTTGTCCGGGGTGCCGCCGCTGGCGATTACCGGAAGTCCGCTCTCCCGGGCGAGCGTGGCGGCGTATCGCAGGCGGCTCAACATCCGCAGACTGGCGGTATCGCCGTGATACTCCGGGGCATTCCGGTAGCGCCCGGCACCGAGCACGACGATGGCCTGTGGCGGGTTTTCACGGGATAGGGACGGATCGAACGGGGGCTGGGTCTGCAGCTGATCGAACAGCCATTCCGCGGTGATCGGCATGCTCAAGACGAGCTGCACCAGCAGGGAAAAGATGACCAGCGCGCGGCCGAAACGTAACCGCCAGAGCAGCAGGCCGATCAGGCCGAGCAGCAATGGCCCGGCGGGGGGCAGTATCAGGGCGCTGATCAGGTGTGTATCGAGTCCGGCCATGGGGGTGGCAGTATTCCTGTCAGGTGTTGGCCGGGTCCAGCAACGGATTGGCCTGTCGGTCCGCGTGATAGGAGGAACGCACCATCGGGCCGCTGGCCACGTTGCTGAAACCCATCTGCAGGGCCTGATGACCCAGTGCTTCGAACTCCTCTGGGGTGACGAAACGCTCGACCGGCAGGTGGTCGTGACTGGGCTGCAAATACTGCCCCAGGGTCAGCATGTCGCAGCCGTGACGGCGCAGGTCCCGCAGTACCTCAATGACCTCTTCGGTCTTCTCCCCAAGACCCAGCATCAGGCCCGACTTGGTGGGGACCGAAGGCTGTACCTGCTTGAACCGTTCGAGTAACTGTAGGGATCCCTGATATTCGGCTCCGGGTCTGGCTTGGCGGTAGAGTCTGGGAACGGTTTCCAGGTTGTGATTGAAGACATCCGGAGGCTGCTGGCTGAGGGGTTTCAGGGCCCGTTCGACCCGGCCGCGGAAATCGGGTACCAGGATCTCGATCCGGGTCTGAGGCAGGCGTGCCCGAATGGCGCCGATGCACGCCGCGAAGTGCGCGCCGCCCCCGTCACGCAGGTCGTCACGGTCCACCGAGGTGATCACCACATAATTCAGCGACATGGCGTGTATCGCATCCGCGAGATGTTCCGGTTCACGGGGATCCAGAGGTTGGGGCTGTCCATGGGCGACGTCGCAAAAGGGGCAGCGCCGGGTACAGATGTCTCCCATGATGAGAAAGGTTGCGGTTCCTTGCTGAAAGCATTCGCCGAGATTCGGACAGGCGGCCTCTTCACAGACCGAACTCAGACCCTGTTCACGGAGGATGCGGCGAATCCGGCTGACCTCATGGCCGATCGGCGCCTTGGCGCGTATCCAGGTAGGTTTGCGCGGGGTTGTCTGGGTGTTTTCCAGCTTCACCGGGATGCGGGAGAGCTTGGATTTACCGCGCTGATGGCTGTTCGGCCGGGTTCGGGAGGGGGGTAGCAGGTCTTTGGTGCGATCTTTTGGGTCAGGCATGGGGTGGTTCCGCATTATCGAAGCTGTGAGTGTAGCCGAAATACCCTGCCAAGTGATGACCCAATTTCCGCTTCAAATAAAGAGCCATTCATAATCCATGATCGATTGATCGCCATCGGAATCGGGCGTTCTGACGATCTCAGTGACCACAACGGGCTCTTTGAGCGTATGAATGGCATGATAGGCAATGAGTTTTTCGATACAGGCCTCGGTCAAGACGTGGCCGGCGGAAAAAAGCTGATTGCCGTCCGGCGTTGAAATACCGGATTCGAGTTTCATTCCGGGCTGCAGGTCTTGAATTGTTGCGTCATGGGTATTGGATAAGGCGGCGAGATTTTCTTCCGCGGTGTAGTACCAGGCGACGGTCTTCATCACGTTGGGATCGTAATGCTGAGCATTTTCCTTCATTTTTTCAATCGCGGCGATCGGGCTGATTTTCTCCCGATTCTTCAGGTCTTGTACGTCGTGTAGTACCTTCATGATCCTGCTTTCCAGCGGGATTTGTAAACCGGACACGGTTATGTCCGGAACTCCGCTGCCATCGAAATTCTTATTTTGAAACAGGATGATATTAGCAACAGTCTCCAGGCGGGGAATGTTCGACAGAAGTCTGTACCCGGCCTCGGGTAATTTCTCCAATATCCGTTGTTCTGACGGATCAAGCGGTTCTCCCTTTTCGATCTTATGGAGTGTGTCTTCGGGCAGGGTTGTATACGCGATCCTTGAGAGTCGAATCGCCATTTCCATTTCCCAGAGATTTTCGCCCTGCATAACGCGAGAGACCTCTACGGCGATATTGACCATCTCCGAGGTAGTGCTCATGACCTGGGGGGCGACGAGAGACAGGACGTCAGTCAGTGTTTTCACTGATCCATTCAGTGTTTGACTCAGTAGTTGGCGTTCGTTTTGCAGGACTTGATAACGCGCGATCGCATCGTCGATAGCGGTTGACAACTCGCTGACCGATGAAGGTTTGTTGAGAAAGCGGAAGACCTTTCCTTCATTGATTGCTTCCATGGCGGACGACTGGTCGGCGTATCCCGTAAGCATGATTCTCATGCAATCGGGATCATTTTTACTAACTGCCTTCAGAAAGGCTATACCATCCATTTCCGGCATTTTCATGTCAGAGACAACAACAGCGAAAGGACCGTCCCGCTGTATGATCTGGACACCCTCTTTTGCGCTTAATGCGGTATGAATCTCGTACTTGTGGCGTAGCTGTCGGCGTATGGCACTGAGAATATTTTCATTGTCGTCAACAAACAGTACTTTTTCACTCATATCGCTGGCTCCTGTGATAGTAATTCACGCCACGCTTCGATTTTTTGCTGGTTGCCCGGTTGTTTTGAACAGGCATCATCGAGTTCTATTCGGGTGACGATGGAACTATTTTTGTGCTCCTGCAATAACGCGTCCGCTGCATGTACGATCACCAACGGTGTGAGTGCTTCACATGGGTATTCGGAGGGGTGGTTGTGAAACGCCAAGGCTCCGATCAGGTCGCTGGGCAGTCCCCAGAGTCCGAGTATGTAAGCGGCTACCGCGTCGTGGTTGGTTCCGAATTGCTCGGTTTCTGCTTCAATAAGAGTCTTCCCGGATTGCTTGATGTTGCGCAGCAGATTGTCGAACTCATCGGGGAATATCTGCTGTAGTATCAATATCCCGATTGTATGCAACATGCCAGCTAAAAAACAGTCGTCCGATTGGGACTTTGAGAGGTGTTCCGATTTGGCGATACGCTCAGCGAATTGGGCGACGGCGATGCTTCGGTGCAGTAGATCGGTTGTGGAATAACCCGTGTCAGGCTCAATTGAACGGGTATCGAATTGATTGAAAATGCCAATAGTCAGGGTTAATGCCTTGATGGCGTTAACTCCGATGACCGAGAGTGCATCCCGGCTGTTGGTGATGCGCCGGCCAAGACCAAAAAATGCGGAATTTACCAATTGCAGGGTCTTTGCGAGCATCGCGGGATCACGATTAATGATATTGCTGATGTCTTCAAGAGAGGCTGTTTTCGACTGCAGGCAGGTAACAATTTGATGATAGGTTTTAGGTAGGCTGGGAAGTGTTTTCAGGCCATTCATTAATTGATACAGTCGCTCATCTTTCAGATAGCTTCTAAGCTTGAAGGTCTTATCGAGTGTGTTGATAAGTGATTCCGTTGTGCATGGTTTCGTTAAATATTGATGTGCTACGCCTGCAACACGGATGGCCATGTCTTCGTCTGTATGACCTGAAAGTACGAGTCGGATCACTTGTGGATGGTTTTTGGTGACCCATTCGAGTAATTCTGCACCGTTCATGCCGGGCATTTTCATATCGGATACGATCATGTCGAACTCGGACTCGCCGATAATCTCGATGGCTTCATTTCCACTCGAAGCGAATGCCATATCCCATACTTTTCGTTGTCCCCTGAGCGAGCGTTTGAGTCCCTGAAGAACACTGGGCTCATCGTCGACAAAAAGGATCCTTTTGTTCATGAAGGGGAGTCAGTGTTCAAGGGGAGTCTGATAGTGAAAACGGAGCCTGTTCCTTCAGTGCTGTCGACATCTATCATGCCTCCGTGTTTGTCTACTATGACGGAATAGGCGATTGCCAGACCTTGTCCGCTGCCTCTGCCCACATCTTTGGTTGTAAAAAAGGGATCGAATATCCGTTGTATGATGCTGTCGGGGATACCTGCGCCGTTGTCTTGAATACGAATGATCGCATTGTTGACATCCTGGGACGTCGAAATGTTTATGACGCCATGCTTGCGATGAGCGTCCTCGATGGCATGGGCGGCATTTACGATCAAGTTGAGAATGACCTGGTTAAACTCATCCTGATAGACAGGTACGAAGTTGAGATTCGCGTCAAATTCAGTGACCATCTCGGCGGCATATTTCCATTCGTTTCGCGAGACATCGATGGTTGTCTCGATTGCTGAATTGATATCCGCGGGTTCCTTGTCGTTTCCGCCGGGATGAGAGAACTCTTTCATCGCCCGAACGATTTTACTGATACGTTGTAGTCCTTCGGTTGATTGATCGATGGCCTGTGGAATCTCCTGCATCAGATAGTTGATGTCTGTTTCCTGCTCAAGCGCCTTTATCTCCGATACCAATCCATCTTCATGCTGGGGTTTTGATGTCAGTTCGGAGTATTTGCCCAATATTTTGTGCAGTGCCGTAAAGGCGTCTTTTAGAAAGCTTGTATTGTCGTTGATGAATTGTATTGGGGTGTTGATTTCATGGGCAATACCTGACGCCAGTTGTCCCACGGATTCGAGTTTTTGGGCTTGACGCAGTTGTACTTCGATGAGCTGCCTCTCCTGCATGGCGTGTCTGTGAGCAATGCTGGTGCTTATCGCCTGACTGATCGCGCCAATCAGTGGTTCCATTCGTACCCTGAAATCATCTTCGTCATTCGTGGGGTGTTCCGATGAAAGACACATTTCGAACGACCCGACAACTTTGCCGTTGACGATGAAATTCCTTGTCAAGCAGTCTGGTGCAAAATTCGGCAACCGGCCACTGGTGTATTGGTTTTCTTTATACACAATTTTGAAAACGGTAGATTCACTTTTCGAAAATAGTTGGTCAATGGCATCGATGACCGACTGAAGCTGCTCCTCAATGGGGGTTTCAAGATCGACGAGTATCGACGATACGCGATAAAGCAGCTTTAGTTCGTTAGAGCGTTCATCGACCTTGTGGCGTAACAGAGTATTTTTTGCATCCAACTCCCCGTATAACTGCTTTAGTCTGCTCGACATGGTGTTGAATGATTCGGTCGTTCTTGCCAGTTCATCATTTCCTCTGACCGGGATATGATGGCCAAACGTACCGCTACAAACCAATCGGGAGCCGTCATCAAGGGCCTTGATCTGTTTACTGAACAACTCTCCAAGGAAGTAGGCCAAAACAAAAATCATTGCGATCTCTATCACGGCAAGAATATACGCGCCCGATTTTGCTTCGTCGATTACCTCTTGAATTCGCGGATCGCTAATGCCGATCTTGACTTGTCCGTAATAGACCCCGGACTCGACGATATCTGCTGTGGCATCGCGGATTTGTGAGTTGTTGTCACCTATCCGGTCGGGACTGGTATTTTGTGAAGACGATGGGGGCTGACCCCTTTGCGCCATGATTTGATTGTTTCGATCCAGTATCTGTGCATAGACGATGCCTGGGTTTTTCATTACCTCGTCGATAATACACTCCAGGGTGGACAGGTCGCTGGACAGGATCGCGTCATTCGACGCGGTGGCAAACAATAGCGCTACGCTCGACGCCCGTTTGGAGAGTGTTTCGTAATGTGAGTCGCGAAACAGATTCATGCCCAGGATGAACTGTATCGCCAACATCATGCCGACGATAGTCGAGAATCCCAGCATGATTTTGGAACGAAAAGACATGTTTATTGCAAATCCTGTACTTGCAACTCATTAGTGTCGAACGATCGGACATCATCCCAATCCGAATCCGTTGCCGATTCGAAGCCGACAATATTGAGGTTTTTCAGTAACGATCCGCCCGCCTCATCCGAATCAAGATTCAGAAAGGCCTTTTGAAGGGTTTCGGCAACATCCTGCGGAACTTCAGGATGAATCGCGATGGCGTGAGGGGTGTAGCCTTTCGTAGTAAATAAAATCTTTAATCTGTCCTTCACGTCAGGGGCGACGCTGTGGAATGTCCTGAGTACGCCGCCGCCTGCCTTCATGCGTCCTGTGGCCACGTTGCGGTAGACCGAATCGTGGGTCGATACATACACGGGGACGATGTTCGTACCGGAAACCTTGAAGGCTAAGCGAGTGAGTATCGAAGCGGCAAAGGCGTTAGGTGAGGGAAAGGCGACTTCACTCCCCTCAAGTTCCTTCAACGATTTCAATGGGCTGTCTTTCTGAACAACCACAATCCCCTTGATCAACTTGTTCTTCGCTTTGACAAGCGCCTGATATCCGATGGTGTCGTGAAAGCGGATGTATTGGTAGGGGTTTATGTAGGCGATATCGTATTGCCCCTCGGAAAGGCGCTGTTCGAAAGTAGGAATGTTCTTGGCTGTCGTGAATGCAATCTTATAACCGCTTTCCTGACTAATACGCTCAAGAATGGGTGTCCATAGTCTTGCCAGTTTGTGGGCGGATTGTTGCGGAATGATGCCAAACGTAATGGTTCTCGTAACCGGCTGCACCCCCTGGATGGCCTCGCCGGATGGTTGTGCCTGCGCCAGACACGCTGTGAGAGCTATCAGTGCCAGCACTGCGGTCAAACATTTAGCCCCCGCCTGGATTCGAAAGGAAACACTCATTTGCGGTCACCTCGTCGTCTCTCTTTGAACAAAGTATAGTGACTGGATCCTTTGCAAAATATTCCTATATGGGGACAGTTTGACAGGCCGATTGCGGTTAACCGACACGGAAGATCGCCGTTGCCGGTCTTACTTAAGGGGAGTATCTATCTCCTCGAAGCTGAGTGTGTAGCCTAAGCGCATGGCCAGGTGATGGCTCAGTTCCCGGCCGATATCGGCTATGTCCGTGCGCACTCCCAGTTCGGCCAGTTGGGTCACAGCGAGGCCAGGGAAACCGCAGGGGTTGATCCCTGAGAAGGGCTCCAGATCCATGTCCACGTTGAGGCTCAGGCCGTGATAACTGCAGCCGTGGCGTACCCGCAGGCCCAGGGAGGCCAGTTTCCGCTCCCCGACATAGACTCCCGGGGCATCCTGACGGGCCCGGGCGCGGATCTGGTGGTCCCGAAGCATACCGATGACCGTCTCTTCCAGGTGGGTGACCAGGGCCCGGACTCCGAGTCCGGTACGACGCAGATCCAGCAACAGATAGGCCACCAGTTGTCCGGGGCCGTGGTAGGTCACCTGACCGCCCCGGTCGGTTTTGATGATGGGGATCACACCCGGGTCGAGCAGATGTTCCGCTTTACCGGCCTGGCCCAGGGTATAGACCGGGGGATGTTCCAGCAGCCAGAGCCGATCCGCGCTTTCCCGGTCACGACCATCGGTGTAGGCCCGCATCGCCTGCCAGGTGGGTTCATAGGGCTGACGACCGAGCCAGGTTACCCTCAGGTGTCGGAGGTCGCTCACAACGCCATGATGACTTTTTCGTGGGCGGTGAGATCCCGATAGATGGCGTCGAGCTGGGCCTTGCTCTCGGCACGCAGGGTGATGGTGATCGATACCCACTTTCCACCGCTGCTGGCGCGGCTGTTGATGGCGGTCTCCATCAGGTCCGGTACGTGCCGGCTGACCAGTTCAACCACAATCGCCTCGAATCCGGGTTCGGCCCGCCCCATCACCTTGATGGGAAAGTCGCAGGGGAACTCCAGGAGTGTCTCTTCCTCAGCCATCAGTTACTCCAGCCAGAGCAGGGCGCTGTCTTTGATCTGTTGCCAAAGGTTGCCTTCATCGATCTCTTTCAGGGCTACCAGGGTGGCGGTGGTGACCGGTTCACCGTTGAGACTGACCCGGACCTCACCGAGGGGCTGACCGGCCGACACCGGGGCCATGATCCTGGGCTCGATCTCCATGCTGGCGTCCAGGTTTTTGTACTGGTGGCGGGGGATGGTCACATTCAGGTCGGAGGAGAGTCCCAGGGGCAGTTTATCCTGGCTGCCTTTCCAGACCCGCACCCGGTTGAGCACCTCGCCGGCGGCGTACAGGCGATGGGTTTCGTAGAAGCGGAAGCCGTAGTTGAGCAGGCTCTGGCTGGCCTGGGCCCGCGCCTCTTCGCTCTTGGTGCCCATCACCACCGAGACCAGACGCATGTTTTCCCGTAGCGCGGAGGCGACCAGGCAGTAACCGGCCGCTTCGGTGTGACCGGTTTTCATACCGTCAACGCTCTTGTCCCGCCATAACAGCTTGTTCCGGTTGTGCTGCTCGATATCATTGAAAACAAAGGATTTTTGGCTGTACCACTGGTAGTACTCAGGGAATTCGCGAATCGTGGCCATGGCGAGCTTGGCGATATCCGCCGCAGTGGTGTAGTGGTCCTCATGGGGCAGGCCGGTGGAATTGACGAAATGGGAGTTGCTCAAGCCAAGGCGTTTCGCGTGATTGTTCATCAGCTGCGCGAAGGTGCTTTCACTGCCGGCGATGTGCTCCGCCAGGGCCACGCAAGCATCGTTGCCCGATTGGATGATCATGCCCTTGATGAGGTCGGAGATCTTCACCCGCTTACCCACTTCCACGAACATCCGGGAGCCGGGGGTCCGCCAGGCCTTCTCACTGATCAGTACCGTGTCATCGAGGCTGATATTGCCCTGTTTCAATTCACGGAACACGGTATAGGCGGTGAGGATCTTGGTCAGACTGGCGGGTTCCAGGCGTTTGTCCGCATCCCGTTCGGCGAGCACCCGACCGCTATGAAAGTCGATGAGCTGGTAACTGGAGGCGGCAACTTCCGGTGGTGAGGGGAGTGGCGTCACGGCGTACAGGGGATGGGTGACCAGGCTGATCAGCAGAAGCAGAGTAATGTGAGCGGTGTATTTGAAAAATGACATGAGACTGTTAAATCGTTGTATAAATCCTGTGACTGATATCGGTAGTTTACCTGAATCGGGGAATTCCGATCAGCGGATCACCACATGGGGATCATGAATGCCCATTCGGCCGAGTTGCAGACTGATGTGATCCGCCAGTTCCACGCTGGCAATGGGCCCCACCTGGACCCGGTAGACCGGTGTTTGGGGATTGTCGTTGCCTTGTATGAGTACCTGGGTCTTCAATTGTTCCTCCAAGCGACTTTTCAGGCGCTGGGCATTCTCTGAATTGCCGAAGGCCCCCACCTGGAGAAACAGTTCCGGGAGTGCCCTGGGACCCCTGGGCGCGACCGGCGGGGGCTGCTCCGGTTTGTCCGGTTGCAGGCTGGTCACCTCCACCAGGCCGGTGCCCTCGCCGGTGATGCCCAGTTTCCAGGCCGCGGTGTAGGAGAGATCGATCAACCGATTGTCGTGAAAGGGTCCGCGATCGTTGACCCGCACCACCACGCTGCGCTGGTTCTTCAGGTTGGTAACCCGCACGTAACTGGGCAGGGGCAAGGTCTTGTGGGCCGCGGTCATGGCGTACATGTCGTAGGGTTCGCCGCTGCTGGTGCGCTTGCCGTGGAATTTGCTGCCGTACCAGGAGGCGATACCCCGTTCGGAGTAGCTGCGGTTGTGGGGCAGGGTCTGGTAGCGTTTGCCGAACACCGTGTAACTGGCGGGATTGCCGTATTTGCTCTTCGGCTCCTGTTTGGGGACCGCGTCCGGTATCGCCTCGAGATCCGCGGGGGGGGGATACCGGGCACTGATGCCATCCGACTGCGCGGTCCGTCCCGAGGGTGTGGAACTGCAGCCCGCCAGCAGCCCCAGGGCGAGACAGGCGATGGCCGCGGGAACGGTTGCGCGTCGTTTCATGATCCGCCGTTCGTTACTGTGCGGCCTGGGTTGCCTGCCAGGCTTGCCGAATCGCCTGGCTCAGCTGGTAGGTGGCCATGGCGTAGAGATTGCTGGTGTTGTAACGGGTGATGACATAAAAATTGGTCAGCCCGACCCAGTACTCGTCCGCGTCCCCCGCATCCAGCTTGATCAGGCTGACCGGGGTGTCCGGGGCCAGAGTGGTTTCCTGTATCGGTTTCACCCCTTTGGCGAGAAGCGCCTCCCAGGTGAATTTGGGTTTATTGCCCGCGGCGATGATGGGGACCAGGTCACTGCCTCCGCTCACCGGAAGGGTGACCGGTTGGCCGGCCTGCCAGCCATGCACCTTAAAGTAGTTGGCGACGCTGGCGATGATATCGGCGTTGCTGTTCCAAAGATCCCGTTTGTTGTCCCCGTCATGGTCCACCGCGTAGGCGCGATAGCTGCTGGAAATGAACTGGGGTTTACCCATGGCGCCGGCGTAGGAGCCGGTGGCGGTCCGGGGGTCGACCTGTTCCTCCCGGGTCAGGAGCAGGAACTCCTCGAGCTCGCCACGGAAGAACTTGGCCCGTTTGGGGTAACCGAACGCCAGGGTGGTAAGGGCGTCGATCACCCGGTGGCGTCCGGTGAAACGTCCGTAACGGGTCTCCACGCCGATGATGGCGACGATGATCTCGGGGGGTACGCCGGTCTCCTGGCTGACTTGCGCCAGCAGGGTCTCGTTCTCCCGCCAGAAGGCCACCCCGTCATCGATCCGGTCCTGTTTGATGAAGATCGGACGGTATTCGTGCCAGGCCTTGGATTCCGCCGGCCGGGTGATCGCGGCGATGATGTCGTCCCGGTAGGTTGTTTCGTTGAGCAACTGGGTTACGGCCTGGGCGTCGAAGCCGTGCTTCTGCGCCATCTCCTCGGCGAACTGCCGATACTCCGCCTGCATCTGGGGGGTGTGGGCGCAGGCCAGGGTTGCCAGGCTCAGGCCGCAGAAGAGTAGCAATTGTGTGGTGAATCTCATGTTGGTTCAGGTCGGCAATAGTTTCTTATGGGTGTGAATGGACATCAGCATACCGAAGCCTGCCAGGATGGTCACCAGTGACGTGCCGCCGTAGCTGATCAGGGGCAAGGGTACACCGACTACGGGAAGCAAACCGGTAACCATGCCCGCATTGACGAAAAGATAGACAAAAAAGATCAGTGAAAGTGATCCGGCCAGAATTCGTCCGTAGGTGTCCTGGGCCTGGGTGGCGATATACAGACCCCGCAGGATGATGAACAGGTAGAGGGTCAGCAGGGCGATGATACCCACCAGACCGAACTCCTCGGAGATCACCGCGAAGATAAAATCGGTATGTCGTTCGGGCAGGAACTCCAGATGGGATTGAGTGCCGTTGAGCCAGCCCTTGCCGCTGATGCCGCCGGAACCGATGGCGATCTTTGATTGGATGATGTGATATCCGGTGCCCAGGGGGTCGCTCTCGGGGTTGAGGAAGGTCAACACCCGCTGGCGCTGGTAGTCATGCATCAGATACCAGGCGAGGGGCCCCATGGCCGCCAGAATGGCGCCGGCGAGGAAGATCAGGCGCCAGCTGATGCCGGCCAGGAACAGGGCGAAGGCGCCGCCGGTTCCGACCAACAGGGCGGTACCCAGGTCCGGTTGCTTGGCGATGAGGAGTACCGGAACCACGGTGAACAGAATGGCGAAGATCAGCCGGGATGGGCTGGGGGGTAGGTGGTGTTCAGCCAGATACCAGGCAATCACCATCGGCAGGGTGAGTTTGAACATCTCGGAGGGTTGGAAGCGCACGAACCCGAGATCCAGCCAACGCTGTGCTCCCTTGCCCAGTTCACCGAAAAGTATCACCAGCAACAACAGGATGATACCCAGGGCGTAGAGCCAGGGTGACCAGCGGCGGAAGTTGTCGGGGTGGATCTGCGCCAGCGCGATCATGGCGGTGAAGCCGAAACCCAGGCGGATCAACTGCCTTTGCAGGAGCACGAGTTCCCGGTCGCCGGCGCTGTAGAGAATCGCCAGCCCGATGCCGATCAGGATCAGCAGGGCGGACAATAGGGTGAGGTCGATGTGCAGCCAGGCCAGCAGGCCTTCTGCCTGAGCGGGTTTCGACTCGTGGAACTGGATATTGGGTTTGGAGCGCATCATCGTGTACTCCCAGAGGAGGTGGGTGGCGCGTCGCCCAGCAGATACTGGTCCATTATCTGGCGGGCAATCGGTGCCGCGACCGAACCGCCGTGTCCCCCATTCTCCACCACCACCGCGACCGCGATGCGGGGATTCTCGACCGGAGCGAAGGCGATGAACAGGGCATGGTCCCGATTGCGGCGGGCGACATTCTCCTCATCGTACTCCTCATCCTGTTTCACACTGAACACCTGGGCGGTACCGGTCTTGCCGGCGATCCGGTAGTTGGGGGTCTGGATCGAGTGGGCGGTTCCCCGGGGGGATTCGATGACCGCCGCCATGGCGTCGATGACCTGTTCCCAGTGTTCTGGGTCAACCGGGTGCAGTTCATCCACCAGCTTGGGGCTCTGCTCGATCGTGCCGTCCGGTTTTTCGATGCTGGCCACCACCCGGGGGTGGGTGCGATGACCCCGGTTCGCCAGGGTGGCGGTAGCGGATGCCAGTTGCAGAGGGGTGGCCAGAAAATACCCTTGACCGATTCCGACAATCAGGGTTTCACCCGGGTACCAGGGTTCCCGGCGTTTCTGTCGCTTCCACTCCCGGCTGGGCATCAGTCCGGGCAGTTCGCTGTCCAGGTCGATACGGGTGGTGTGGCCGAAGCCGAATCCGTGGAGGAACTCGTGCAACCGGTCGATGCCCAGGGTTCTGGCCAGTTCATAATAATAGACGTCACAGGACTGCACGATGGCCTTGCGCATGTCCACCTTGCCATGCCCCCATTTCTTCCAGTCCCGGTATTTGTGTTCCTTGCCCGGCAGCTGGTAGTAGCCGGGGCAATAGGTTTCCTGGTGAAATCCGACCACATCATACTCCAGACCGGCCAGGCCAATGAATGGTTTGACCGTGGAGCCGGGGGGGTATTGGCCGCGGATAGCCCGGTTGAACAGGGGATTGTCCGGAGACTCTTCAAGCTCCCGATAGGCTTTGGCGCTGATCCCCTCGACGAACAGATTCGGGTCATACCCGGGTTTACTGACCAGTACCAGGACACCGCCGGTCTGGATGTCGATGGCCGCCACGGCGCCATTGAAGTCGTTCAGGGCGTGCAACGCGGTCTCCTGCAGATCGATATCGAGGAACAGCTTGAGGTTGTCCCCCGGGCGGGGGGGCTGGTTTTCCAGTACCCGCAGTACCCGCCCCTTGGCGTTGACCTCCACCTGCTGTAACCCGACCTGACCGTGCAGCAGACTTTCGTAACTCTTCTCAACGCCGTTTTTGCCAATGAAGTTGGTACCACGGTAGTTGGAGGTGTCGATGATCCGCAATTCCTTTTCATTGATCCGGCCCACGTAGCCGAGCAGATGAGCCGTTTCCTCTCCCAGGGGATAGTCGCGCAGCAGGGTGGCCTTCACATCCACCCCGGGAAAACGGTGCCGATGGATCGCGATCCGTGCCACCTCGTCCTCCTTGAGCCGAACCCGGATCGGGATGCTGTCGAAGCGCCGGCTCTGTTTGCGCAGTTTTCTGAAACGCTGCACGTCCTCTTCGGAAATCGGAATGATCTCCCCCAGTGCCTTGATCGTGGCTTCCAGGTCCCGGGTTTTTTCCGGAGTGATCTCAAGGCTGTAGGCGGGCAGGTTCTGCGCCAGGATCACCCCGTTGCGATCGTAGATCAGGCCACGGGTGGGTGGCAGGGGTTCCACCTTGACCCGATTGTCCTGGGAAAGGGTGGTGAAGTGTTCATGATTTTTGACCTGCAGGTAAAACAGCCTTCCGACCAGCACCAGCAGCAACAGGATGACCAGGGCCGAGGCGGCAATCGCCCGCCCCAGGAACAGCTGGCTCTCATGCAGGTAGTTCTTGATCGATGACTGGGGCACGGCTCAGGAAACGTTGAAACGGTGCCCGAGGTCACGCAGCACGACATAGACCCAGGGCCACAACAGGGTTCCGACGAAAGGGGTGACCCAGTACCAGAGTGAGGGGGTGGGGTAGTTGGCGGCCCCGGTGGACCAGAGGGCCAGCAGGCGCTCGACCAGCAGCAGAATGAAGATGGTGAAGGCCTGCTGGTGCAAGGGCATGACCCGTACTCGCAGGTGCAGGCGCAGCATCAGGTAGGCGATTACTGAGAAGCCAAGAGCATGCTGGCCCAGCAGGGTGCCGGTCAGCACATCCAGTAACAGACCGGTACTCCAGCCCACGCCCACGCCGATACGCTCCGGTAGGTTCATGCACCAGTAGATAAGAATCAGGGCCACCCACTGGGGCCGGTAGGCGATGGCCCAGTCGGGCAGCGGCATGATGGTTAGGATGAAACCCGCCAACAGGCTCAGGTAGACCAGGGTGTTGCGACCTTGGGTGCGGGCAATCATTCGCCGGTCTCCTGGCGGAGGGGCTCATCCGGGGATGTGTCGACGCTGTTCGCCGCTGTTTCAGACTCGGAAGCGGGCTGGGTTTTCACCGGCTTCCCGGGGCTGATCCCGGGGTCCAGGGTCCATACCAGCAGTACCTCCCGGATACGGTCCAGATGCGCGGTGGTCTGGGCGATGACCGAGGCAAAGGGTTGTCCGGGGATGCGCCTGACTTCGATCACCTCGGCGACCGGGTAGCCTGGGGGGAAGGCACCGCCGAGGCCGGAAGTGATCAGCAGGTCCCCGACCTGGATGTCCGCGTTGTTCGGCAGATGCGGAAGCTCCAGGCGATTGATCAGCCCGGTGCCCAGGGCGATGGTGCGCAATCCGTTGCGATTGATCTGCACCGGCATGGCATGGGCCGCGTCGGTGATCAGCAGCACATTGGCGGAGAACGGATTGATATGGGTGACCTGACCGACCACGGCGTTGGCATCGAGTACCGGCTGGCCTTCGAAAAGCCCCGAAGTACTGCCTTTGTTGATCAGCACCTCCTGGCGGAAAGGATCCTGTTCCACCGAAATCAGCTCGGCAATCAGTACCCGGTCGCCGACCTTGAACGAAGAATCGAGCAGGCCCCGCAGGCGCATGTTCTCGGCCTCCAAAGACTCGAATTTCTGCAGCCGTGCGCGCAACAGCACATTCTCCTCGTGGAGTTGGTCGCGCTGCTCTTCCAGTTCGCTACGGCTGACCAGGGCATCGCTGGCCGACTCGCTCAACAGGACCGGCAGACTGGCCAGGTATTGGATCGGGTAGAGCAGCACGGACAGGGTCGAGCGCAGGGATTCGAGATGGTTGTAGCGGTGATCCAGCACCATCAGGGAGATGGACAGGAGAATGGCCACCACCAGCCGGGTGGTGATCGAGGGGCCTTGTGTAAAAATCAGTTTGATAGCTGATCAACTCCGCTAGAGAGATACGGATCCCGGGGACAGCCGTGACCGCCGGTCGCTCGAGAGACAGTCTGGGACCCGCTCAGTCCACCATGAAGAACTCACCGCCCCGTTCGTCGATCAACTCCAGTGCTCGCCCTCCGCCCCGGGCCACGCAGGTCAGAGGATCCTCGGCCACGATCACGGGCAGTCCGGTCTCCTCCTGCAGCAGATGGTCGATATCTTTCAGCAGGGCGCCACCGCCGGTCAGTACGATGCCCCGCTCGGCCACGTCCGCGCCCAGTTCCGGGGGGGTCTGCTCCAGAGCGGTCTTGACCGCCCCGACGATCCCCGAGAGGGGCTCCTGAAGCGCCTCGAGAATCTCGTTGCTGTTGAGGGTGAAACTGCGCGGAATGCCTTCCGCCAGGTTACGTCCTTTGACCTCGATCTCCTTCACCTCGTTCCCCGGGTAGGCGGATCCGATCTCATGTTTCACCCGCTCCGCGGTGGCCTCACCGATCAGAGTGCCGTAATTGCGCCGTACGTAGTTGACGATGGCCTCGTCGAAACGGTCGCCGCCGACCCGCACGGAGTTGGCGTAGACGATGCCGTTGAGCGAGATGATGGCCACTTCCGAGGTGCCGCCGCCGATGTCCAGCACCATGGAGCCGCGGGCTTCGTCCACCGGCAGTCCGGCACCGATGGCGGCGGACATGGGTTCCTCGATCAGATAGACCTCACGGGCCCCGGCGCCGGCGGCGGATTCCTTGATCGCGCGGCGTTCCACCTGGGTGGATCCGCAGGGCACGCAGACCAGTACCCGGGGGCTGGGACGAATGATGCGGGTTTCGTGCACCTTGTGGATGAAGTACTGCAACATCTTCTCGGTCACCGTGAAGTCGGCGATCACACCCTCCTTCATGGGGCGGATGGCGGTGATGTTGGTCGGGGTGCGACCGAGCATCTTCTTCGCGTCCTCACCAACGGCCACGACGGACTTGGCGCCGCCCGGCCCCCGGTCCTGACGAATCGCGACCACGGAGGGTTCGTTGAGTACGATGCCCTGACCCCGGGCGTAGATCAGCGTATTGGCGGTGCCCAGGTCGATGGAAAGATCATTGGAAAATATGCCACGGATGCGTCGGAACAGCATGGGTCTCTTGTATTCTTTAAATAGGGTTGTAACGGAGGCTCGTCCGGGGCTCGGCGGCATAACGGGGTACGGCTATGTCGGGCGATGAGATCCGGGACCAACCAAAAGACGGCTAATCTATCAATGGTACAGGAGTTGAGCAAGAAAGGGGATGGTGAATGGGGATAAATTCACTTTTTCAGAAAAGACTAACCCGATTCGACACCCATGAACGGATTGGATCCAATTATCCGCGGTCATTCCGGCGAATGCCGGAATCCAGGAATAGCGCACCGACAGCCGTTCCGAATCCCGGCATTCGCCGGAATGACGGTGGTTATTGGCTAAAATGAGTGCCATTCGGGCAGCGGCCGGTTGTTAAGGATATTTACCTCGCCAATAATCATAACTATATGAGAAATAAGATAAAATAATTCATGATTACCTACTATGCCTCGCCATGGGGTGGTGGGTTTGAGAAAAGTTTTAAGTTTTAAGTTTTGAGTTTTTAGTGGATGAGTTCGCTGCGCTCACGGGGTATGGGCGCCCCCTCTCCCTTCGGTGGGTGTTGTAAAAGCAGCCCAAGACTCATCTCAAACGGATTTTGGTTGCGGATACCATCGATTTTGTGCTTTTTTTATCGAACGTTTTACCGAGGCAATTCATTCTTTCCACCTTTTGCGACACCCTCCTTCGCGGGAGAGGGCCAGAGAGAGAAGGGGCATAAAAAACCTGTAAGCGCAGCGAACTCATCCACTCAAAACTAAAAACTCAACACTCAAAACTGCTATGGGCGCCTGATCCACTGGCTGAGTAAAGTGGATAATCAGGCAAATTTCGTCTGTAGTCGGGTAAGAACGACCGATACGGCAGGCTTTATGCGCAAGCCCTGAGCGCGATGGGTTAGGTTGTCATATCCCGACGGATCGGTACAGGCGTGACCTGCCAGATGCGCTCGCAATACTCCTTGATGGCCCGGTCCGAGGAGAACCAGCCACAGCGGGCGGTGTTGAGTATCGAGGCACGGGTCCATTGGGAGGCGTCACGCCAGCGACGTTCCACTTGTTGCTGGCATGCCCGATATGCCGGGAAGTCTTCAAGCACAAAAAAATGATCATGCTCCATTAGGTTGGTTACCAATGGCTGGAACCTGGAACCCTCGCCGGCGGAAAAACGACCCTCTTTGATGGCATCGATGACCTCGCGCAGTCTCGGCTCCGTCATATAGCGGTCGCGTGGCTCGTAATGGCCGGCACGGCGGGCCGCCACCTCCGATTCGGTGAGTCCAAATAGAAAAAAGTTATCACTACCGACCCGCTGACGAATCTCGATATTGGCGCCATCCAGGGTGCCGATGGTCAATGCGCCGTTGAGCGCGAATTTCATATTACCGGTGCCTGAGGCCTCCATCCCCGCGGTCGAGATCTGTTGTGAAAGGTCGGCGGCGGGGTAGATCTTTTCGGCCGTGCTGACATTGAAGTTGGGTAGGAAGGCGACCCGCATCCTGTCGCGGATATCGGGGTCGGCATTGATGGTATTGGCCACGGCGTGGATCAATTCGATCATCAGCTTTGCAAAATGGTAACCGGGTGCCGCCTTGCCGGCGAACAACCAGGTGCGTGGCGGAGCATCGGTATGCAAACCCCGCTTTAGTTCCAAATATTGACTGATGATGTTGAGGAGGTTCAGGTGTTGCCGTTTATATTCGTGGATACGCTTGATCTGGCAGTCAAACAGGCTGGTCGGTTCCACTTCGATGCCGGTTCTTTTAAAGATGACCTGAGCGAGCCGCTGTTTGTTGCGGCGTTTGACTTCCCGCCAGGCATCCTGAAAGCCGCTGTTGTCGGCCCAGGCCTCGAGGGCCTGAAGCTGTTCCAGATCCCGAGTCCAGGCATCACCGATGGTATCGTTGATCAGGGTGGTCAATTCCGGGTTTGCCAGAATGAGAAAGCGCCGCGGGGTGACGCCATTGGTGACATTGGTGAAGCGATCCGAGTCCAGGGTGTGAAAATCCTTCAATACCCGTTCCCTCAACAGACGGCTATGCAGCTTGGCGACACCGTTGATGCGGTGACTGGCGACGCAGGCCAGATGGGCCATGCGCACTTTGCGTCCGTATTTTTCATCGATAAGGGAGAGGCGGGCGAGTAGGGCGTCATCTTCCGGTAAGTGCAGCCGGACCCTTTCCAGGTGGCGTTGGTTGATTTCGTAGATGATTTCGAGATGCCTGGGCAGGATCTCTCTGAAGAGTTCAACCGGCCAGCTTTCGAGGGCCTCCGGAAGCAGGGTGTGGTTGGTATATGAGACCGTTTTGCGCACCAGTTGCCAGGCGATGTCCCATTCCATGGCGTGAACGTCTATCAATAACCGCATCAATTCGACCACCGCGATGGCCGGATGGGTATCGTTGAGCTGGATGGCGAACTTCTCCGGCAGCAGATCCAGTGAGGCGTTCTGTTGCAACAACAGACGCAGAATGTCCTGAATGGTGCAGGAACAGAAAAAATACTCCTGTTCCAGGCGCAGACGCTTGCCCTGCATCGGTTCGTCGTTGGGATAGAGCACCTTACTGATGGTCTCGGAGGCAATTTTTTCCTCAACCGCGCGCATGTACTCACCCACGTTGAACGCGTCCAGATTGAACGATTCGCAGGCCTGTGCATTCCACAGTCGTAGCAGGTTGACCGTGGCCACCCGATAGCCGGGAATCGGTGTGTCATAGGCGATGCCCTTGACCCGTCGTCCGGGCTGCCAACGAACCCGGTAGCGTCCGGACTCATCGGTATAGTGCTCGGTGGTGCCACCGAAACCAACCTCAAAGCTGATCTCCGGCCGGGGGATCTCCCAGGGATTACCGCCCCGTAACCATTTGTCGGCCAGTTCCACCTGACGATTATTGCTGATGGCTTGTTCAAAAATACCGAATTCGTAGCGGATACCATAGCCGATGGCCGGAATCTGCAGGGTCGCAAGGGAGTCGAGATAGCAGGCAGCCAATCGGCCCAGACCGCCGTTGCCAAGGCCCGGTTCGGGCTCTTGCGCGGCGATATCATCGAAATCAAGCTCGAGCTCCGACATCGCCTGACGGATTTGCGGTTCAATATCCAGAGCCAACATGGCATTGCGCAGGTGTGGGCCTGGAAGATACTCGGCGGAGAGATAGCAGACACTGCGGCTTGCCTTTCGATAGTAGGTGCTTGCCGTGTCGATCCAGTTGTTCAGCAGGCGGTCCCGTACGGTCCAAGCCAGGGCCAGGTAGAAGTCGTTGTGGGATGCCACCTCGGGAAAGCGGGCCTGAACAAAATAAAGATTGTCCAGAAACGAGTGACAGATGGCCTCGACATCCGTAGCCGTGCGGTAATCGGAGAGTTGTCTTTTTTTCATAAAGCGATATTGACTTGGATTTTTATTAATTAAAGCTTATAAAACCGGAAACGCCCAATGACCGAAAATGGGCCGCCGTGAATCATTATCAGGTTATCATTGTGTTCCAATCCCACTCACCCCTGCGCTATGTTGAACCGGTTTTTCGTCCGCCGAGCGAAGCCCAGTCACTGATTCTTCCCCTGACCGATGGCTGTTCTTGGAACCGCTGTACCTTCTGTGAAATGTACACGGCGCCGCAGAAGCGCTTCCGACCTCGGAGCGAAGCGGAGGTGCTGGCGAGTATCCATCATTGCGCCGAATTGTGGGGCAGTGAAATCAAACGCATCTTCCTGGCCGATGGGGATGCCCTGGTTTTGTCCAAACGTCGTTTGATGAAGGTCCTGGATGCTATCCGCCGAGAGTTGCCGGAGGTTCGTCGTGTGTCGAGCTACTGCCTGCCGCGTAATCTGCGCGGTAAAGGGGTGGCGGATCTGCGGGAGTTGGCTGAAGCGGGCCTTTCGATGGTCTATCTGGGCGCGGAGTCGGGTGATGATGAGGTGTTGCAACGGGTCCGTAAAGGCGAAACATTCGATTCCACCCTTGAGGCGTTGGATAAACTGGGGCAAGCAGGAATCAAACGTTCTGTAATGATCCTCAACGGTTTGGGAGGGCGCCTGTTATCGCAACAACATGCTTTGAACTCCGCCAGACTGATGAATGCCACCCAGCCTGAGTATCTGTCCACACTGGTTGTCAGTTTTCCCAAAGGCGAGGAACGATTGAGGGCGGCGTTTCCTGACTGGGAGCCCCTCGATGTCCCGGAACTTTTGCGGGAGATGGCGTCTTTCATTGACACTTTGGAGCTTGAGAGAACCGTATTTCGCAGTGACCACGCCTCAAACTGGTTAGTGCTCAAAGGTACCCTGGGGAGCGACAAAGAGAAGTTGTTGAGGGCGCTGAGGCAGGCTATTGCTTCACCGGAAACCGCGGGTCTGCGGCCGGCCTGGGCGCGTGGTCTGTAAACGCGCATTACTTTCTCAATACTCTTCATACGAATTGACGATTATAGAGGCCCGCTCAGGCCAGGAGTCAAGGCGTACCCCAAGGGCATTTTCTCCGGGCACAATGCGCAGGCAATGACGCGCCATTCCCTTCGAGTCACGCCTTGATCAAGGGCATGCTTGTGGCCCTGAACATGGCATATTAAGGTGCCAGGCAAATACTAATTGAGTATTATGTTCCAGGGAAATAAAAACGATTAATCGATAGGAAATTCAACGATGTTTTATTCGATGCGCGCCTTCATGATAACCCGACTAAGTTTCATGTCTCATCTATCCTGGGTTTTGCTATCTCTTCTGTTGATACCCGTGAATGCGTTCGCGACCCTGACCCTTTCATCCAGTAATATCAACTTTGGTAACGTTGATGTTGGCATGACCAGCACCACAAGAATCGTCACTGTGACGAATACCGACCCCAGCCTTAGTGTCAGCCTCAGCTCGATCACCAGTACCGGTGATTTCAGCAACACTACGAACTGTCCTGCTGCTCTCGGCCCAGGGGCCAGTTGCGACGTCAATGTAAGCTTTTCTCCTCAAGCCTCAGGCACCCGCACCGGCCTCCTCAGCATCGCAGGCGACGACCCCTCACTGGACCCGGCGCAACCGGTGCCACCGACGCCACCGGTGGTCGCCTCAAGAGTATTTAACGCTCAGGTCTCCCTTTCGGGCGTCGGCTTAAGTGGAGAACTATCAACACCGACAACCAATATCGATTTCGGTTCGGTCTCAGTCAACGGCCAGAGCCAGCTAGTGTCCGTTGCGCTCACAAACTCCGGTAATGCTTCGCTCAGCATCACAGGCATTACAGTAACAGCCCCGTTCGAACAGACCAATGATTGCCCAAGCACTCTTTCTGCCGGTGAATATTGCACCGTTCGAGTTAATGTCACACCGAGTGTTTCAGGTGATACCAGCGGCTCTCTGCAAATTAACGGAACGAATCAGACAGGAACGATACAGGAGATCATTCCCCTGGCTGTGACCGGTGTTGACGTAGTAGCGACAATCACTCCGAGCGGGTTGAGTTTTCCTCAAACAGAGACAGGTGCCACTTCCGAGTCACTCACCGTCACTGTCGAAAATAGGAATGATATACCACTGGCCATCAACTCGATCACCACAGAAGGCGATTTCACCCAAACCAATGATTGCGGAACAGCGGTCGCAGCTGCCGCCAGTTGTGAGGTCCAGGTGGTATTTGCACCTCAGTCCGAGGGAGCCGTGACGGGCGCCTTAAACATCGATACAGCGAGTGGCATCTCCAGTGTTGTTTTGTCGGGTATGGCCGAAGCCGCGGTACCGGCCAACATCTTGGTACTTAACATCCTGACGCCCTACACAGGGGGAAATTCCAATCTGATATCGGCCAGTGAAGTCATCGCCGAGGCTTGTCCGAGTGGTAGAATCAGCGACCGCATGCAGGAGGATTGCAACGCGGTCGTTGACGCAGCCGCTCAGAATGATTCCAGCACGGCATCCGCACTCTTGCAAATCACACCTGAATCTGCGAGTAAGGCCAACAAGACCGCCCGACAGGGTGGTGAGGCTCAAACCCGTAATCTGGGATCCCGTATCAAGGCACTGCGTGCCGGTGCAAGAGGCCTCTCATTTCAGGGGCTCGACCTGCGTATCGATGATCAGACCCTGCCGGTCGAACTGATTTCCCAAGCCTTTGATCAAGGCCGATATGGCGCCGGCGCCAGCGCGGACAATTCACTCCTGGATTCCAGACTGGGCGTATTTGTCACTGGCGATATCTCCACGGGCGGCAAGGATGAGACCGATCTCGAATCGGGCCTTGATTTCAATACCTTTGGCATCACCTTCGGTGCTGACTACCGCATCACCAATCAGTTCATCCTGGGTGGCGCGCTGGGCTATATCGACAGCAACTCCGAACTCGATAACGATGCCGGTGAGATCGATACCCAGGGTTATAGTCTGAGTCTCTACGGTACCTACTACAGCAATCTAAACTACTTCGTCGATTTCTCGGCCAGCTACGGTTCGAACAACTTCGATCAAAGCCGCCGTATCGACTACACGCTCACCGGCCTGGCTGATGTCAATCAGAAACTCACCGCCGACTACGATGGCGACATGTACACCTTGTTTGTCGGTTCCGGTTACGATTTTGCACGTGACGCCTGGACCTTCGGACCTCGTGCCGATCTGGAATACATCAAGTCCAATGTTGATGGCTTTACCGAGGATGTCTCTGATGCAAGCGCGGATGGCGGCGGCTGGGCAACCCGCGTCGATTCCACCGATCAGAAGTGGCTGACGCTCAATCTGGGCGCTAAGGTCTCCTACACGCATAGTGCCGACTGGGGAATACTCATCCCTTATACCCGACTCGACTGGCTGCACGAGTTCCAGGAAGACTCGCAGGTTATCAGCGCCCATTTCGTCGACGATCCCGCGGGTAACACCATCAGGATTGAGACCGATGATCCGGACCGCGACTATCTGCGCCTGAGAATCGGCACCTCGGCTCAGTTCCAGAATGGCACGGTCGGCTTTATCGACTACGGCATCATCTTTGGTCACAGAGACTGGACCTCAAAAACCCTCAGTGTCGGCTTGCGCACTGAGTTTTAACGACGAGGATAGTAGCGCCAGTTTGTCCGCATGATTCGCCGTCGTCCTTCCGTGTTTCATGTCACTGGACTAGACTAGGAAGCTAGTTTCTACTCTCATGTGACAGGATGCTTTCATGGCGGAAACCGAGTACGTGTATTTCCTCGCACATGCCGGAGCAGACACCCAACGTGCAGAAGAACTCAGGGATCTGCTTGAACCGGGCGTTCGCACATTCCTCGATGCCCGCGAACTGAACCCGGGAGATTCGTGGGATATCGAACTGCCCAAGTATCAGCGGCGCGCCCTTGCCACGGTAGCGCTACTTTCGGACAAAACGCAACCGGCCTACTATCTGCGGGAGGAGATCGCCACGGCGATTGCCTACGAGCGGGAAGATCCCCGCGTTCATCGACTCATTCCGGTCTGGCTTGACGGTTTACCGGACGATCCGGCTGCAGTGCCTTACGGTATCCGGGGCAAACATGCTCTCGACGCAGTCCGGCTGAGTATGACGGGGGTGGCCGAAGCACTCGCCGAAATGGCGCTAAAACTCTCCTCTGAACCACCGCCGCCCCTACCGGAGAAGTTGCCCGAACCCGCGGACCGCTTCGCGCTTTACGACGCCCTGTGCAAACTCAATGGGAGTATGTTCGATGAGGTGGTTTTCCGCATGGAAGCGCCGGTTGCCCATCTGGCTCCGGCAAGCGTATCGCTTGCCCGTCGCGCCCTTGACCTGGTGCAATGGACAGAGAATCAGGGCACTCTGACGAGGCTGACCGAGGTCATTCTCAGGGTGGCTCCGGGTACCCTGCCGAGGCGTTGAAGATGGCCGAGTTGAGCCATAACGACGCCTGGGAGTATCTCATGCGGCTCGACGACTCCCTGTTTCTGGAGGCGGTCAAGGTTTCCGGCGTCGATCTCTGGCACCTCGAACTCACCGGCAAGACCCCGTTTCAACGGGCGGGCCAGCTGCTCGGCGTCGCGGAGTCCAAGCCGGACACCCGCGACGCCCTTTATGGGTGGATCGAGCGCAAGCTCAACGTCGGGCGTAAACCCGATTCCGATTCGGAGGCATTTTCCAACACCGAACACCTCGCCTCCCGGGCCCCGATCGTAATCGCGCTCGAAGCGGTGGATGACCTCATCGAGGACCGACATCTGCTGCAAGTCGAACGACACCTCACGCTCAGACTCACGGCTGAGCAGGTCAGTGGGCTGGAGTCACTCCAGGGGGAACTGGATCACGCGGATTCCGTCGATGGGATTTTCGATTCCGGCGTGCAGGCCTGGGGAATCCTGCAACAGGCGGAACCCAGATTGAACGGTTTGCTCGATACCGTTGCCGAGTCCCAGGAAAAAGGGGAGAACCCGCAGCCCATCGCCTGGACCGGCAAGGCCCAGCTGTTATGCCGGATCTTTCGCCCCATCCTGGCCGCCATCCGAGATCCCGATCAGGGAGTGGGTGGGCTGATTTCGGTTGCCTACGGGGCGCACTATTTCCATCCTCTGCATCTCTCCGAACGGCCACCGACCATGGCCAGCCGAAAGCGCGACTCCGCCCGTGCCGGGATCGGGATGGCGCGCATCAAGATCGCCGTGACCGAAGACTCCGATGAGGATGTATTGCCCCGGATCGCGGGCGGGATCAGCGACGAGGTCATGCTGATCGATGCCGGGAAACTCGAACCCCCGATGCGTCATCTGGCCGAACTTGTTGCTCGCCATGGGCACAGCGCCACCCGGCTGGCCATTGGGTTCGGCGAATTCGACTGCGCTGCGGATCTCCTCGCGACCCTGGTCTCCTGCGTGCCGGCGGTGAGTGTCGCCGGACCGGGTTTGTCCGAACGCTGTGCCCCGGCGCTCTCGGCCACACTGCCGGAGCGGCTGGCGCGGCAGGCTGTGCCGGTAGCCCTGTCCTGGGTCAGAAACGATATCCTGCGCCAGGCATTTGATGACGGCGATGTCCACGTCTGCCGGGATGCGCTGTTCTGGACCACCTGGTCGCGGGTAGGGCGGCCGTTGTTCGCCAATGAGTTCGGTGAAGTGGTCGGCGCCTGCTATCCCCATCTCATGGATCTGCGCTCGGTGGCCCGCAAGGCGTGGTATTGCCCCCGTCATGAGGGCATTCCCTCAACCTACCATACCGAAAAACTGGCCGAATCCCGGGGAGATCCCAAGAGCAGTTTTCATCTCTACCTGACCGGAGCGGGCGGTACGGGCAAGAGCTGTTATCTGCGCAACGTGTACGAAACCCTCGACGACAACAAGAAGTCTTCGGTGCTGCCGGTCTGGTACAAGGTCGATGCGCCCAGCTCCGAATGGAGAAACCTGGAACAGCGGGTCAAGGAGGAGACCGTGAAGGCCCTGGAGAGGCGCCTGGGAAAAGCGGTTGCGCAACGCTTCGCCGATACCGGGAAGGATCTGCGCTATTTCCTTACCGATCTAATTAGGAGTCTGCGGCAGGAACAACTGCCGATCAAGGAACTGGTGCTGTTCATCGATCAGCTCGAACGTACCTTCGAATCGGGAGACAATCCCGACGAAACCCGATTGGCGAGAATCTCCAAGGAGTTCGTCAGCCTGTTGTCCCAGGTCGGCGTGGGTGAGGGTGTGCGCCTGTTCATCGCCTCGCGCAAGCAGTACCTACCCGATTTTCTCGTCTCTTTCGAGAACGCGGAGAAACGAAATCTGCATTTCTGTGTGCTGCAAAGGATACAGCACGAAACCGAGCAGATCGATTTCGTCCAGACGGTACTTCACTGGTGCAGAAGCCAACAGCTCGTTCCCGGTAATCTGGATCTCGACGATGGCGCCTGCAAGGAGCTGGCGCAAAACGTGGATGGACATCCGCTCAAACTGATGCTTGCCCTGATTCGCATCCTCTCGTTTGGGGAAGACCGTTCCCTGGGGGCGGCGGATCTCGATGAGATGAAACCCAAACCCTGGGAGGACCTGTTCTACATCGATGAACTGCTGGCGGCCAAAGACGAACTCGACTGGTATTTCTTTCTCGCCATGGCCCATGCGCGCACCGAGATCGTGAGTTTTTCGGAGGTCTGGTGGCGGCTTCGTCTGGTATCGTCGCAGCTCACCGAACGGGCCACGAATCTGGGCCGTCAGGGTGTGCTCGAAAGACTCTGGCTGCTGGGTCACTTGGGACGCACCGTGCATCCCCGTCCCATGGGCACCGACAAAGCGGGGTTCCTGGAGTTCTTCCATGCAAATCTGCGCGATCACCTGGTTGCCACGGTGATGAACTACGGCGGGGAAGAGCGGCTGCAGGGCCGTCGTGGAGGCATGCCCCCTGCTTGGCGGGCGATTGACCGGTTGACCGCGGCGGCGCGGGACTGGAAGCAGTCGCAACAGCTGATGCTGCGTGAGGATGTGCAGGTATTGATGGCGCAAAAGGAGGTGTTCATCGAGCCCATTCAGGTGGGCCGGCACCCGGTCGAAGCCTTCTATCTTCTGTTTATGCGAGATGCGGAAGAGAACCGGGATGAGCTGTTCGGCTCCGCCAGGGAGTGCTTTGTCTATTCCGCGCTGGTTCATGACCTGTTGGGACGATGGGCGTTCCAGAAGCTGTTCATCGATGTATCCGACCAGGTTGCCCTATGTTGGAAATGGCTGCGGCGTTCGGATCGGGACAGCCGTTTGAAGATCCTGCAATACCTGGTCGAACTGCGCAATGGTGAGGCGACTGCTGCGTTATGCGAGCTTGTGTTCCACCCCGCCGGATCCACGCTCAGCGATGCCTGGCAACAGTTGGCCAATATCCTCGCCGAACCCCTGTTCGCCAGACGCTATCGCAGCGCCTTCATGGTGGCCGTGCTCAAACATTTGTTGCACGTCGGTACAGGGTTTCCCGATGACAGCGGACAGACCGCCCGGTTCGGTGAATTTTGCGCCGCCGCCTGTAACAACCTGCGCAATGAGCTGCTTGGGTTGATCAAACAGATGGCGGATGAGGTGGCCTCGATTCAGGTCCCTGAACTTCAGACTGCCGTGACCCGGCTCCTGGCGGACAATGAGCGCATCGAAGGCTGGTTACGCGACAGTGATGCGGCGGGGATCGATCTGGCGGTGACATCACGGGAAATTCACGGTTGGATACCACCGCGGGTTGAAATTCGCCTGGGCGACGGATTGAGCGGGGCTGTCACCGAGGATCAGGTTATTGATTGGCAGCGGCGTATCAGCGAGGAACTGGGCCTGCCGCTTCCCACCCCGGTGCTTTCCCAGGGCGAGGTCACGGGGGAACACACTCAAGGGCGCAATGGCCAGGATCGTCAGGTCACCGGGAACACCGATTGCGAAAGCGATGAACGGCTGCCGAACAAGCTCACGTTATTGATCGATGGGCGTGTGGTCGGGATCGGGGATTTTTACCCCGGGCAGGTACAAACCCTTAGGCGCCATTGGGCGTTTGCGGATCGCAGCCCCCCGGAGCCTTTTCAACAAAGCCACAATGAGGCATTGCGTGAGTGTGTGGTGTGGCTGCCGCAGAGTGCGCTTGAGGATGAGCGGATCACATCCATCCCCTTCGAGGAAGCGCTGCGGAACTGGCTGACTGAACTGCTGCGCCAGAACCTGGCCCAGGTGTTCACCCTGCAGGAACTCATGCCGTTGATCGGTGCTGTGTTGAATCAGCGAGACCCGCGTCTGAATCGGCACGATTTTCTGCGTACCCTGGCGGGCAACGAGCAGGCCTTGTGGCAAGTCCTGGTCAATCTGTCCCGGGAACGGGTTCCTCTGCACGGGCGTCTGCTTGACCTGATGGTGGAACTCCAGGAGGTGGTGACCCAGACCGGCCAGACCCACACCGTCCTGCTGACCCAGCGTCTGCGCGAGCATACCCGTCATGCCCTGTGCCGGGTCTTTGCCGACCGAACCCATCAGCTGCCGGTGATGCTGTTCGACGAGACGACCGAGAGCGCGCTCATCGAACGCCTCGGCGTCAACAAGGGACAGCCCTCACTGGCGCTCAAGTCCGAACAGGCGGTGGAACTTGCCGCGGCCATCATCGGCCAGTTTGAAACCGTGCTGCGGGGGGAAAATGAAATCCCGGTGCTGGTCTGTGAAGAGGAGCTGAGGTCACCCCTGTTTCGCATGTTGCAGCACTTCGATCCGCGTATCCATGTTCTGAGTTACACCGAATTGTCCGAAGAGGTTCAGCCTCACTCATACGGGGTGATCTCCGGGCTTTCCTTCGAGGCAGGCGGATGAACCCAGGGGTGCGTCGAGAGGATCTCGAGGGCGTCTACGCGGAGTTTTTGAATGCCGCGGATCTGCACGTTTGGCGCAAATGCCTTGACCGATACGCCGCACAGGCCCAAGTATTCGGCACCGAAGCAGGGATGGACCTTGATGCGCTGGCACAGGGACTCTGCATTGCCTACTACACCCGCTGGTTCGCCATACTGGCCGATGAGGAGGCAACTCGGGTATGGGCGAATGAGACCTTCGAACTGTTGGCGAAGGCCGCGGGCCGCCAAAACCTGGAGCGTTCGCGAGCGGGGGTACGGGTCAACGCCCTGATAGCGGCCGGGCGGGGCTATCCAGCCGCCGCCAGGGCCCTGATCGAAGCGGCCGGAACGGATGTTCCCATCGAGGTCAGTCTGCTGATGACGCCCCAGGCGCCCTCCCGGGTCGCGCAGATTTTGGCACAACCGGTCGCCGAGGACAGACAGGGGGGGCTGTTTCTGCCCGCGGTGATGGTCTATGCCGATGCCTTGATCGAGCTGGGCTACCTGCAGCAAGCCCAAGCGGTGCTGGAGCGCTATTCGGCGGCGGCATCCAATCCGCTGCTGATCGATCTGCAGGGCAAGCTCTACGAGTTGAGCGGAGCCTGGGAAAAGGCGCAAAGCTGTTACAGCCAGTCAAAGGCGTGGGCCGTCCACAAGTACCGGGCGGCAATCTGCGCGGTTATCGTGCAGGTGTCGAAGGGACAGGCGGTGGACCTTCCCTGGGCGGATACCGACGAGTCCCTGCAAAAGGCCATGTTGTCGGGAGGATCCGAGAGTGATCAGGCCGAAGTGGCCCGGGCCGGATCATTTGTCAATGTGTGCCGCTGGTACAACTTCGATAACTGGTTGGTTCACTACGAGCTCGGATCCCTGAGTTTTCGCCGTAAGCGCCATACCGAGGCCGAAAAGCACCTGAGTATCGCCGCCCGTCAGGCACCGGCGACGGTCGCCTTTGCGGTCAACCATCTGCGTTTCATCAACCTCACCTGGCTTGGGAGCACAGCGATGGGGCAGGGTCTTCCTGTTAAGCCGGAGACCCTGGAATGTGCCCACGCAACCTTGCAGGCGAGGGGGCCTGAGGATGTGAAAGCGACGATCCGGACCTGGCTCGCAGCGGCCGTTCATGATCCGACTTGTCTCCAACCGGTGTACCAGAGCGACGATCTGTTCGCCCAGGGGGAGGCCTATGAATTCGAGGGAAATACACCCGCCGCCCTACAGCGTTTTTCCCAGTCCGCCGCCCAATCCTATCTGCCCAGGGCCTATCACCATTTGATCGAGTCTCTGGCCTATTGCGGCTTTGAGGAGACCACCTGCTATCTGATCGATATCACCATGGATGAATCCTGGGAGGATTTTTTTCAGCTGTGGGAACTGGGAAAAGCGCTGGTGGCGATTTTGCATGACAAGGAGCGGTATTTTACCCTCGATCACATCAGTGAGCGTTTCGCCCGTATCGAAGAACGCCTCGAACAATTGGCCGGCGTCGAGTTCCAGCATCTGATGCGAGTCTGGCGTTTCTATCTCAGCTACGATCGGGGCGACCTTGCCGTGCGGGCCCTGCAGCAGGCCGACCAACTGGCGGAGAGCCCCGAAGAGTTGTTGCTCCTGGCCACGGCGCGCAGAGATCGAAGCGGGTTGCTGAGTCTTCTGCGTGCCGAGGGGGAGTCGACTCACCGTCTTGAGCGACTGGAGATCGCCCGGGAACTGGCCCAGCGTGGACAGATCAACCGGGCCCGGCGAATACTCCAGAGCGAGCGGGTGTTCGAACCCGGCGAGGCCCTGAGTCCGTTGGAGTTCGTACTGGTACTGGAGTGTGGCAGTCCTTGTCTGAGCAAGGACGAAATCTCCGTGCTGTCTGAGCGGGCGGTGGCAAATCTGGTGCGTGATCAACGCGCAGGCCTGTTCGGCCCCTATGCGGGTGAGTTCATGAAGCGGCTTCGCGATCACATTGAGGTTCCCTCGTCCTATCTGAGTGATTGGTTGACCGAGTCGGCGAGTGCGACCGAGAAGATCGAGTCGGAGTGGAAATCCTGGCAATCGACCCTCGACAAGCACCCGGATCCTGAACGGCTGGAGCAGCAGAGACGACGGATCGAAAGCCAGCTCTCCGAATCGGATAATGATGAGGCGGAACTGTTCTTTTCACTCGCAATCTGGGGCCCGGTGTTCCGAAACCTGGATGCGCTTCTGGGTAGTATCCGCGGCATCCGTCCGAACCGCGAGCCGGACCAAACCCCGATCAGCCGGACCGATTCCATCGCTACCAACCTGCGCGCCAAGACGGTTTCCCGGTTGTGGCGCGACTATCTGAACAACCGGGATGAGGAGCAGGCGGAACGGCTGCTCGATCAGGTGAAGGCGTTTTATCGTGACGAGCAACGGCTGCGCAACGAGTGGGATACGCTGCGGCGAAACGACATGCAGGGGCCGCTCGAGACATTGCGCTACCTTGTGGAGGCCGGACAAGGGGTGCTCGATCGGATCGGACGATGCGTCAGGCATGCCGATCTCTGGCCGCCGTTTCTGCGGGTGCGCGAGCACATGCTTCGTGATATCGATGCCCTGCGGGAGCGATTGTCCACTCAGATGAACTCCGTGGGTCCCGACTACTGATGTCTGTGAAACCCGCAATCGTGGCGCGGATGATGCAACGCTCAATGGCCTTTGTCGAAGAACGGTTGGAGCGGTTTGACGGGCGTGAAGTGAGGGATATCCGACCCACTGAAACCTCCGCCGGCGATTCCGCCGAAGGACGGGTATTATCGATTGCGGAGCTGAGTTTGCGAGCACCGCAAAATGCCCTGGGCAGGTGCGAATATCTTATCCTCATAATGGCGATGCCTCATCCGGACGAGGCCTCGCAACCTGCCGGTCGGCTCATCGTGCTGCTTCCGGAGACCCTCGGGAGCGCAAGCCGGGAACATCATGATGCCTTCTTGGTCAACGATCTGATTGTCCCCGATGTGGGGCCGTTCGAGACCCTCGCGGTATTCGTCTACGCGATCTCCCGAGACCCCTGGGCAAAGCGGCTCGTCACCAGTCTGCAGACAGCCTGCGGAGCCCTCGAAGTCACCAGGGATCCCCTCAACGCACTCAGTCTGTCCCAATCGATCATAGAGCGTGTGGAGGTGCTGGAAGGGGCCTGCTACGCCGAGATTGTTCTCGCCGGAAGGCTATCGGGATTCACCGCGGCCCATGCGCAAGATCAGGCGCCGTATTTTGCTGCGTTGATCGACAGGCGGGTTGCAGCCGCTGAACACCGGCACTGGCGGGTGCGGGGAAGCAATCTGCAGGTTGGCGAGCAGGGGGAATCCTCACCACTTGTGGGTCTCGGAAACTATCTGCTTATACGCTACGGGGCACGCACCACCCAGGGCGGCGTGAGACGTTATATCGATGAACTGCGCCGCCGCCACGCCTTGAAACGGGAAGAGCTTCGCGCCGGCGATCAAGGGGAAGCCTACCGCAGTTATGTGGAGAAAGAGGTCAACCGGCGACGACAGCGTGTCATCGATGCGCTCTACGGTCACCACAGCATGCTGCCGGTCACCACGCCTATCGCAATTGAAGCCGCGAGCAATCTGGAATCCGTAGTCCTGCTGGGCAGCAATCCGGACACCGAGTTTCAGAAACGGATCAATGCAATGCGGGATAAGCTCCAGGCTATCTTTGGTGTGGGCATTCCCGGACTCAGGGTGCGACTGAATGATACCGATATGCCGCAAGGCAGCTATCTCATCATGATCAATGAAATTCCCCTGGTGCTTGGAAATATCGCACTGGACAGGTGTTTGTGCGACGAAATAATCGATCGTCTGAGCGCGATGAACATTCCCGCGGAAGAGGCGATCCATCCTGTCGATGCGCATGAATGCTGTTGGATATCCCGTGAACACGCCGAAGCCGTGGCAGCGGCGGGGATTAGCGTCTGGGAACCCGGCGACTACGTGGTGTTACATCTCGAGAGTGTTCTGCGTAAAAATCTAGCGGAATTCATGGGTATCGATGAGCTGTTGAACGGCCTCGGTGACGATGCAAGGACCCGGGAGGCCTGGTTAAACCGGCTCGAGGCGGCCCGTGGAGGTGTCGGCCGGTTCAGGAACCTCATCGTCACGTTGCTCAATGAGGAGTTGCCAGTACATCCGCTGCCCGTACTGGCCCATCAATATCTCGAACAGGCCGACAGGCCTTCCTACGAAATTGCCGAAGATTTTCGTCTGGTCGAGGCGATCCATGCACACCTGATTCAAGACGCTGATCAGTGGCAGGTGTATACCCTCGCTGACGACACGGTGTCACTCATTCAACAGCATATCCATCGGGATGGGGATGCGGTGGTTCTGGCGATGGAACCGGAACCTACCCAGGATGCCCTGAGCGCCGTGCGAAACCAGGTGGGAAACCTGCCGTCGGGTGAGCGTCGCCCAGTTATCCTGGTCGAGGACTGGAGGATCCGTCCCTTTGTCAGGAGCCTCATCGAGCTGGAGTTTCCCCAGGTAAGGGTCATGGCAAGGCGTGAAGTCGAAAGCCTCCGTGCGGAGCGACTGAAACCCGTTGCTGCTATTACCCTATCCTAGTGATCACTGCCAACTGCCGAACAGAGAGAAACCGGAATGCCCGATCAAGATCAAGATTCGATCCCAAAGGCCCTGGCTTCGGTCGATCGGGTGTTCGACTCCCTGGGTGTGCCCGCCGATGAGGCTGCCATTGAACGGGTGCGCTCTGCTGGCGCCGATATCGGCAGTCAGCTGGACTTGCTGGTAACCGACGAAGTCGCGAAAAGGCTCTGGATTTCCTGGAATCCGGAGCAAGCCCATCGGTTCGAGGAGACCCGGTTCCGCAAGGCCTTTACCCACATGCTGGCCGAGGGTGTCAGACTGGGTTTTCACGTCAACCGGTTCCGCGACATGTCGCGATCACTCCCGGATCCGGTTGCCGATGGCGACAATTGGGCCGTGCTGTTCGAAGCGGCTGTCGCCGGTCAGGATCGGTGCAAGGTGCGGATCTCATTCAGTCCCGAGCGATACCGGGCCTACATGGCCACCAACCAAGACAGCGAGGCGGAAAAGTCCTGGGATGGCATGTTCTCCATGATGAAGGACGGTCTGTTCTACGAACTAGGTATCGTCTACCCACCGATCGATGTCGAGGCCGATGAGTCCCTGTCCGGCGAGGAACTGCGAGTAGAGTGGAATGATGTCCGGCTACCGCCCTACAAGAGCATTGGTGATGGACGGGTCATGGTGAATGACACCGTTGACCGGCTGAAGCTATTGAATATTACCGGTGAGAAAGCATTCAATCCGGCCAATGGGTCAGAGTTCGCATTGATTCCCATCGAGTATGCAGACCTGGCCGAACATTCTGGACTGACTGTTTGGGACAATCAGGGGTATGCCATTCTGTTCATAAGCTCGGTGCTTCGAAAAGCGGCCGGTGCGTTTGTAAACCGCTACTTCGTATGGTATTGCCTGGACGCCCTGGCTCAGGCCTGGCCGTTGCTGGTGGATCAGATCAAACAACGGATGAATATCGATACCCTGGTGCGCATTCTGCGGGAATTGGTTGACGAGGAGATCTCGGTCAGAAATCTGCGCGCTATCCTTGAGGCGATCCTCGCGGCCCAATCCAGAATCGATGAGGACCTCTCGAGGTACATCGTCTTCACCAATGCCGCATCCGGAGCAGTCTTCCGTTCCATATACGGTGAAAATGTCATGCGGGTGTCCGATTATGTGACCCATGTGAGAAATGCCATGAAACGCTACATCTCACACAAGTACACCCGGGGTGAAAGCACCCTCATCGTCTATTTGATGGAACCTGAAATCGAGGCGCGGATGCGCAATCCACGAGATCTCACGGTAGATGAGCATGAAGCCTTGTTCGCCGCTATTCGCTACGAGGTCGGAAGCTTGCCCGCGACGGCCCGTAATCCGGTAATCCTCACCACCCAGGAAATCCGCGCCCGTCTGCGTGGCGAAATTGTGCATGAATTCCCTCATTTGGCCGTACTTTCCTACCAGGAACTCTCCCCGGATATGAATATCCAGCCGATTGCCAGGATTACGGCGGACGATTGGCCCTCTGAAAACTAGTGTGGTGTTCTAAATTGATCCTGTATCATTTTTTGGAAAACGGTATATGCACGATAATTTGAGTGCCTGCACCGGGTGTGGTTACGATTTTTAACTGACCGTTTAATGCATAGACGCGTTCTCGCATACTGATAAGGCCAATGCCCGTGTGAGAGATATTGTGGGAACAAGCTTTACGAAGCAGGCATTGATCCGATCTGTGTTGGGACCACATTATCCACAGATTATTGATTATTCAGGTTTTTCAATTTGACATTGCGGTATCGACCGCTCTTCCGCTGTCAGTCCCAGTTCCTTCAATTCACGATCATTGAATACCCGGGAGCGGGTGTGAAAGGCCTTGCCTTCCGGGCCTTCCAGTGAAAATGTACCACCGCTCCCCTCAATGACATCGATGATCAACTGGGTGTGTTTCCAGTACTGGTATTGGGATTTGCTTATATAAAAGGGGCAGCCTCCGATGTCGCCCAGGTATTCATCGTTGGGTCCGATGGTGAGTTCACCCGGAAGAAAACAGTTGGCGGCGCTGTTGTCGCAGCACCCCCCTGATTGGTGGAAGAACAGTCCGTCACCGTGTTTCTGTTTCAGGGTTTCGATCAGTTCCAGTGTCGCCTCGGTGGCGATTACCTTGTCGATCATGTCAGTCTCCAATAGCTGCGGGAGGGCGAACCGTCCCCCACAGGGTGTCAGTTCAGCCTTCGTTCGAGTGGCACAGGCTATCCCGAATCGCACCCAGCGGCCGCTCCTACAAAACCAATCCCCTGTAGGAGCGGCCGCTGGCCGCGAGGAGTGTTGGGGTGAGGTCACCTCGTTCCCACGCTCTGCGTGGGAATGCCTACTCAGCCTGTTGTGACGATATGCCTTGCTGAGTGATCCGTACCCCGGTCTGCATTCCCACGCGGAGCATGGGAACGAGAAAATTCCGGTGTATACCTGGAATCCAGGAATATCACGCCATCAGGCATACTGGATCCCGGCATGCGCCGGGATGACGATGATTTCCAGTGCCTTAAGACTTTGCCCGAATAGTGTTATTCGGGCAAAGTAATCGGCTAGAAGAAGCCGAGTTTCTCTTCGCTGTAACTGACCAGCAGGTTTTTGGTCTGCTGATAGTGGTCCAGCATGATCTTGTGAGTTTCACGACCGATACCGGATTCTTTATAGCCACCAAAGGCGGCATGGGCCGGGTAGGCGTGGTAGCAGTTGGTCCAGACCCGACCGGCCTTGATGGCGCGGCCCATACGGTAGGCCACGTTTCCGTTACGGGACCAGACGCCCGCACCGAGACCATAGAGCGTATCGTTGGCGATC
>JBNKJP010000025.1:0-52550 GCA_050291245.1 Candidatus Thiodiazotropha sp.
TTGGAATACATTGCCATGTTTTATAACAGCAAGCGTCTGCATTCGTACCTGGGTTATATGAGCCCACAAGATTTTGAAAGAAAACTACTGGAAGTCGAGAAAGCGGCTTAACGGGGTGTCACAAAAAGCTTGACCACGTCAGGGAGGCCCTAGAGGTCCTCGAGACCAAGCGGATAGATGAGGTAATCAAAAAGATCGCAATAACAAATCAGCAATTAGCAGAATCACTGGACAAACTCACCGGCAATTTCGACTATCCGGTAATTCTCAAAGCGTTAGATGGCCAGCTTCGGGATGATGATAACTAGCATTCCCGATCATGCACGACTACCTGAGACCATCACGAAAACCCCAAAGAAGGTGTATCTGAGTCAGATATGTTAAATGCCGCACAAGATGCCTATGAAATGTTCTTATCAAGGAATGAAGGTTTTTTTAGCCACGTTGTGTTGAGGTGTAAGGACGGACTGTATGCTGATGTAGCTTTTGCCACGACACAGAAAAAAGCTAAAGAAGCATGCGGCAAATGGATGCAAAATACACATATACCAGGCAGCACATTGAGGCTCTTGACCCAGAATCTGTTTATCTGTCTTTCTGGGACAGAATAAAGTAATGCGACTTGTGAAAACACATAACAAACGTGTAAACACGGTTTGTACAGAGTTGCGCCACTTTTCTCTGCATCCTTGCACAGCCATTTACGTAAAACATTACTTATTTAATTAGTTCTTTAAGGTTTTTTCCAAATGCTGCGAACCCCATTGTTGTAGAGAATGAATAACAGGCCCTAAAGTCATACCATACTTGGTTATTGAGTATTCAACTTTGGGTGGAACCTCAGGGTAAACCTTCCTTGAAATCAAGCTATCCGACTCCAGTTCACGTAGTTGTTTTGTCAGCATTCTCTGAGTAATATCAGGCATTAAACCGCGTAATTCACTAAAACGCATAGTCTCAGATAAGAGGTGATATAAAATAACACCTTTCCATTTACCCCCAATCACTTCTAATGCAGCCTCGACCGGACAGCCTGGATTGCAATCATATTTAGCATGAGCCATAACAGGTTCCTATGGTATACAAAAGGATACTACATATCATTAATGTGCGTACTTACGAAATTTGCTTATATAGCGTATTCTGTCTGCACTTTCACAGCAACCTTATATGCAATGAGGAGTAATCGATGAGCAATCAAATACTAGAAGACCTTCATTGGAGATACACAACCAAGAAGTATGACCCAAACAGAAAGATCAAGCAGAAAGATCTTGATGTACTTTTCGAGGCAATGCGCCTTTCAGCATCATCAATAAATTCACAACCATGGAAATTCGTTGTAATTGAAAGTGATGCGGCCAAAGAGCGCTTGAATAAGACTTTTTCTGCCAATTACCAATTCAATCAGCCTCATGTTTTTGAAAGCTCACATATCATTCTTTTTGGGTACAATCCTCGTTACACAAGAGACAACTATTCTGAAGTTGTAGATAAGGGAGTAGAGGATAAACGAACCAAGCCAGAAGATAGAGAAAGTGCTTTTGGTGCCTTCATGTTCGCCGAACTTAACACCGATGAAACCGGGTATACTGGCTACTGGACAAAAGCGCAAACTTATCTTGCCCTCGGAAATACACTACATACGTTAGCTCGCCTGAGAATCGATGCAACTCCAATGGAAGGTATTGATACTGATTTAGTAAATGAAGAGTTTAAAAATGAGCTTGATGGCTATCAATGTGATGTGGCTTTAGCTATTGGGTATCGCCATCCAAAAGAAGATTACAACGCAAAGCTTCCAAAGTCTCGACTTAGCTTAGATAGAATATTGATACGCATCTAAGATACGCATATCTTGTGCTCACTGGGTGGCGTGCCAGGCACAATATCTCGGCACTACACCTCTACTCGGCTATGCACGGGTTACCAATCCACTCTCTGCATAATACCCAGTTCGCTTCCGTGAAAGGTTGACAATTTTCACTCTTGATGCAACAGTCAGAATGGATAGCTATGCAAATACCGGAAATACAAAAGGAAAATTTGCAAGAATGAATTCAAGAAGAAGAGGACTATATTGTCTCCTTGAAGTCATGATTAGAATCCGAGGTTTCAAAAATTCCTTTTGATAAAGTATTGGAAATCAGCACTGCTTTCGGGAAAGTATCGAATCCATGGCCTGGTGGCTTTGAAAGTGTTGGCAAGTGGGTTAGAAAGCAGTGCAAAAGAGACAAATACCTGTACCTGGTGCACCATGGCTTGAAAGATATAAGATTTCATGGCGGCGGAAGCCAGATTAAGACACTAGTTCATAGTTTTCTTGCCGCTGGTTTAGGCAAGCAAATTGAAGATCATACTCCCGGTTTTTGGGACCAGGAATTTCAATTTGAACAAGGCGAATCTGTACAGCAAGCGCCTGAAAGGCTTTTTAAAGAAACATACACCAGCTAAAACACCTCTATCAGCACTCGCTACCGCTCGTCAGGTGATCCGTTCAACAACCCAGCGGGTCACCCAGGCTGTTGCATGGGCACATTGATCACCTCGCGCTTGAGAGAATTCTCGATATTCCGAGGGTTGCCACATATCCCAGGTCTTTCCGGTAAAACGTTGTTGTAGCTGTTCACAGGTTACGCCACCAAATTCCGTCTCAAACTGCTCGACCAGTTGCCGGCCGATCTGGAAATTCGCCATTCCCCGCCCCTTGTCGAGTTTCTTCGCATCACGCCCCCTACGAGTACTCAATGCCAGTAAACCTCCCGTGAGAGCCCCGCAGGCCCCCTGTCCCATCAGGCCACCTCCACCTGAAAGTCCGTGACTGGCCTTGATGGTTTCGTCCGTGACGCCTCCGACACTCTCCTTCACCGCGGTGAGTACGCACTGGGGGCAACAGCCGAACTGAAATTCCAGATCAAAAGCCAGATTGTAGGCCTGCTGAGCCTTTTCGTTCGATTCCGACATTTATCTATTTCCTCCTACTTTACTAAACACCCTTTACGGCTGAACGACCAACGGGCACATGTCTTGCATTAACACCTGATATTACATTCAATAGCATCAGACAAATCAGCAGAAGCCCCATAATCCATAATCACAACACCTCTTGTCCTTTAAAATCATATCGATAGGGGGCACAAGCATGCCCTTGCACTGGGTTGAGACGCTTGACTCGAAAACGACCAATGCCTGCGAGTCACGCCCGAGGGAAGTACCCTTGAGGTGCGCCTTGATCGAGGGCATGCTTGTAGCCCCCAGCAAGGCATATTAAGGTGCCGGGTTAAGAAAAATCAACAATCCTCTACGTATAGACGAAAATGCCATGGAAAGAATTCCAATTACAGTCCGGAACGAAATTATCCGAAGACTCCACAAAGCCGAAGAAGATCACTCCATAAAGATTCTATATGCATGCGAGTCCGGCAGCCGGGCCTGGGGGTTTGAATCACCCGATTCCGACTATGACGTGCGATTTATCTACATCCATGATAAGGACTGGTATCTCTCTTTTGATGTTGAGCGTCGCAGGGATGTCATAGAATATCCCATTGTCGATGACATTGACTGTAGTGGCTGGGATCTGCGTAAAACCCTATATCTTTTTACAAGAACAAACGGCGCATTGCTTGAGTGGCTGACGAGCCCTATAAAGTATATTGAAACCGGATCTGTCGCTGAAAACCTTCGCGTTCTTGCTCCTGAGTGTTTCAACAAAACCGCTTTATGCTACCACTACAGCCACATGGCCAGAGGGAACGCCAAAGAGTATCTGTTTAGTGAAAGAGTTAAACTGAAGAAATACTTCTATGTGTTAAGACCGCTATTCGCCATACGTTTTATTGAGGGTACCGGCAATCCACCTCCGGTAGAATTTGAGAAACTGATGAGGGAAACCTCGCCTAAGGAAATCATCTCTGCTATTGAGAATTTGCTTGATATTAAGAAAAGGACCCCTGAAATGGGGTATGACAAGCCTGTTCCGGAAATCAATGCTTTCATCAAGTCAGAGCTGGCACGACATGGCGAAGCCTTCAAGGGACAGGGCAGACCGGATCTTCTTGATAAAACCGAATACCTCGAGAAACTGAACGAACTATTCAGGAATAGCTTATTATGATTCAGGTTTCACACCACCCAGCCGAAACTGTACGATAATAGGGGGATCATCCCACATTTCCACACTTGAGGAGAAGGCAAGATGGGCGATTCAAAACAAGAAAAGAAGGAGAAGGAGAAGAACAAGATCGAGAAGCCGACCAAGATCAGCCGCAAAACCTACGATAAGGAGCTCTTCAAGCTGCAGTTGGAACTGGTGAAGCTACAGGAGTGGATCAAAGAGCAGGGTCTCAAAGTCGTGGTGATCTTCGAAGGCCGGGATGCGGCGGGTAAGGGTGGCGTGATCAAGCGCATCACCCAACATCTCAACCCGCGTATCTGTCGTGTCGTCGCACTGCCTGCCCCCACGGAACGGGAGAAAACCCAGTGGTATTTCCAGCGCTACGTCCCCCACTTGCCTGCCGCCGGCGAGATGGTGCTGTTCGACCGCAGCTGGTACAACCGGGCTGGCGTGGAGAAGGTCATGGGGTTCTGCGGTGATGACGAGTACCAGGAGTTTCTGCGCTCCTGTCCGGAATTCGAACGCATGCTGGTCCGTTCGGGCATCATCCTGATCAAATACTGGTTTTCAGTGTCCGACGAGGAACAGGAGAAGCGTTTTCAAAGCCGTCTTCAAGAGCCTCACAAACGCTGGAAACTCAGTCCTATGGACCTGGAATCCCGCTCTCGCTGGTTGGAATACTCCAAGGCTAAGGACGATATGTTCGCCCACACCGACATCAAGCAGGCCCCCTGGTACGTAGTCAACTCTGATATAAAAATGCACGCGCGTCTCAACTGTATCGCGCACCTGCTGAGTCTCGTTCCCTATAAGGATCTCACCCCGGAACCGATCGAACTGCCCCATCGCACCGGTGATACGGGCTATGTACGCCCGCCTATGTCAGACCAGACCTTTGTACCGGAGATCTACCCCTGATTCCGGCCGGCCGGAGCGGCCAACTCCCATTCCGACCGAGCGACACTTAAGCTTTACGGAATGTCGCGCCATCAAGCCTTCTGGATCCCGGCATACGCCGGGATGACTGTGGTGTTTTTCACCCGGCAACCCAATAGGTTAAGTTCATCCGCGCCCGTTTTCGTCATCCCGGCGAAACTCCCCTTCAATGACCCGAGTCTCCTGCTTCATCTCCTGATCCGGCCCTGCGGGACGCATCACACCACGATTCATCAGCCCCACGGTCAACAACCAGCGTCGAACCCAGGGAATCAGGAATATAAAGCCTACGATATCGGTGATGAAACCGGGCAACAGGAGCATAAATCCGCAGACCAGCAACACCGCGCCTTCCATCAAGTCAAACGCGGGCATCTCCCCGCGATTCATCGCATCCCTCACCCGGATAAGGGTAGCCAGCCCCTGTCGCCGCACCATCCAACCGCCCAGCAGGGCCGTGAAAATTGTCAGAAAAAGGGTCGCAAAGGCGCCGATTTGCGAACCTACCTGGATCAAAAAATAGAGCTCAACCAGAGGTACGCCAACAAACAGCGCGAAAAAGACGATGATTGGATTCATGACGAACAGCTTACGTGAGTTAGCCAAATAATTCATCCGAGACCGGTGGCGGGTAAAGGTTTTCGGGTCGTTCAACGGGATATTCACCCGGCTGCGGCAGGCAAAACCAGGTGCGGACTCCGATTTTGACCGCTATTATGTAATCACATTTCATGTAGGGGACGAATGATGAAAATGACATTCATAATCAAGAGCAAGAACAAATCAAGGAGTTCGGTGTGGATCGGTCTGACCACCGCCACCCTGATTCTGTTGAGTGGTTGTGGCGGCAGCATGCCGACCATGGGGGGATCGAGCGGCAACACTGCGACCGGCGCCGCGGCCGGCGGAACCTCGGAAGGCGCCAACAGCCAATTGGAACACTGCGACGAAACCCTGGGCACCCTGTCCGTGGTCGAAGATCAGAGCGCACCCTGGTGGCATACCTATCGGAGACACTATCCGAACCTGGGTACCACCGTACCCGTGCTGCGCATGATGATTCAGCAATCCAACTGCTTCGTGGTGGTGGAACGCGGGCGAGCCATGAACAACATGATGCAGGAGCGCGCACTGATGAATTCCGGGGAACTGCGTGAAGGCAGTAACTTCAAGAAGGGCCAGATGGTTGCCGCGGACTACACCATGAATCCCAGCATCCAGTTTTCCGAAAAGGGAACCGGTGGTCTGGGCGCCGCGGTAGGCGGCCTGCTGGGCAATTACCACCTGGGTAGGCTGGCCGGTGGTCTCTCACAGAATGAAGCGGCCACTACCTTGTTGTTGATCGACAATCGATCCGGCGTACAGGTCTCCTCTTCGGTGGGTAACGCCAGCAACTTCGATTTCAAACTCTTCGGCGGCATGTGGGGCGGTGGCAAATGGGGCAGCGCGGGCGCTTTCACCGACACCCCGGAGGGCAAGGTCGTTACCGCGGCTTTCGCCGACTCTTTCAACCAGATGGTCAGGGCATTGCGCAATTACAAGGCTCAAACTGTCAAGGGCGGATTGGGTAAGGGTGGCCGACTCAAAGTCGGCGACTGATCGATCCCTCATGTAGCCCGGATGGAGCGAAGCGAAATCCGGGATGTCCCACCGTCAAACACTCTGGATCCCGGCATACGCCGGGATAACAGCGATTGCTGACTTTCAATCCGGGTTCAAACCTGCTTATCCAGGTACTCGGCAAATGCCTTGTCGCTGTCAATGACATGGTTGATCAGCCAATGTTTCAGTGAAACCAGAGCCTCGTAGTCAAACTGCCTGACCCCTTCCTCCACATCCCGAATAAACGCCTGTAATTCGGCCAGCAGCATGACGTGTTCCCGGTGATGTTCCATCAAATTCGGGTAGTCGTGATCCCGCATCACCGCCTCTTCGAGCCGGAAATGTTGGCGAGTCATCTCCAGTAACTGCATCACCAGACTGAAAACATCCACCTTATCCTCTGCTGCCGGCTTCGTGGGTGCGATTGACTCCGCAAGGGTATTCAGTATACCGACGAGATGTTCATGCTGACGATCGATCGCGTCCACACCCAGACACCAGTCATCCAACCATTCGAGAAACAATTTCATGAAGGAATTCCTATCTCCGCTAATCAACCAAATTGAGTGCAACGCACATCAAGACAACGTTTTATTTTTTGGCTTATGCTGAGCGTCTTTAGGACACAACACCCATTATGGACCGAATGTAAAATGTCACAGGTCGTGTGACTCCCTTCACTCTCTAGCGTCCCCTGTCACTGATTCTGTACCCTTCAGGATCGATTTGTGGAAACCGTATGCCCGGGTAAGCTGAGAATACGAGGCATTACACCTAACCCCACACCCCCCTAAGGTTTTCCACCATCCCCCATGAAGCGGCTTTTGCCTGGCGAAGTCGTATGGTGTATTTTCGGCGCATGCCAACATCCGCCCTGTTGATCCTATGCACCGCCCCCGACCGAAACACGGCCGAAAGACTCGCGAATCTGCTGGTGGAACAGGGCCTGGCCGCCTGCGTCAGTCTCTCCTCCCCGGTCACCTCCATCTACCGATGGCGGGGAAAAACCGAAACCGCGGAAGAGATTCAGATGCTCATCAAAACAACCCGATATCGCTATCAGGCGTGTGAATCGGCCCTGCGGAAGGAACATCCCTATGAACTTCCGGAAATCCTCGCAGTCCCTGTAGAACAGGGGTTGGATGCCTATATTGACTGGGTGGAGAAATGTACAGATTAATCAACAAGATCGTCCTGCTCCTGTTGCTGACGGGCGCCACGGGCACGAACCTGTATGCGTTCAGCGAAGAAGATCTGCTGATGCCGGATCAGGCCTTCCAGATCTCAGGCAAACCGCTTGCGGAGGATCGCCTGCTGATCGAATGGGAGATTGCCGACGGCTACTACCTCTACCGGGACAAGATCCATTTCGAGACCGATGCGGTGGGCATCGAACTCGGCCAGCCCCGGCTTTCCAAGGCCGACATCAAAGTGGACGAATACTTCGGCAAGGTCGCCATCTACCACAATAAAGCCAGCGCGGAGATCCCCATCCAGCGCTCCCGGGGATCCCAGGAAACCCTGCTCTTGAAGGCGCGCTCCCAGGGCTGCGCCGACCAGGGCATCTGTTTCCCGCCCCACATCCAGGAGATCCGCCTCGCCCTGCCGCCGCTGACCGAGGCCGCGGATAACCCGACCCTCACCGCCCCGGCAGCCACTGACAGTCTGCCCCTGGGCGAGAACACGAACCTGTTCAATGATGCCAACGGGGATGAACTGCTCGATCCGGAAGAGGCCTACCAGCTGAGCGCCGAGGTGGTGGACGGGACCCATCTGCACCTCAACTGGTCGATCGCGGATGGCACCTATCTCTACCAGGACAAGATCCAGCTCTCACTGGCTCAAGCCAACGGGGTCGAAATCGCGCCCCACGATCTTCCGGAACCGGAGATCAAGGAGGACTCGATTCGTGCGGACGGTTCGATCGGCGACGTGGCGGTCTATCACAAGGAAATCGACCTCAACCTGCCCCTGGCGCGCAGCACCACCGAACCCCAGGAGATCGTGCTTAAGGCCAAATTCCAGGGTTGCGCGGAGATCGGAGTCTGCTACCCGCCGGTGACCCGACAGTTCACCCTATCCCTGCCCGGCATTTCGGAGGCTCAGGCCAGTGAATCCGTCACCCCGGCCAGCACCGCCCCGGCGGGCAAGCCGGTACAGTCCGAAGTGGACGAGATCGCCAACACCCTGCAGAGTGGCTCCACTCCGGTCATTATCGGGGTGTTTTTCCTGCTTGGTCTGGGGCTGGCGTTCACCCCCTGCATCTTCCCGATGATCCCCATCCTGTCGGGCATCATCGCCGGGCAGGGTGACCGGATCACCACCCGCAAGGCCTTCGTACTATCCCTGGTCTATGTACTCTCCATGGCGGTCACCTATACCCTTGCCGGAGTCCTGGCGGGCCTGTTTGGTGAAAATCTTCAGGCCTATTTTCAGAACCCCTGGATACTCTCCGCCTTCGCCCTGGTGTTCGTCCTGTTGGCCCTCTCCATGTTCGGGTTCTACGACCTGCAGCTGCCAAGCAGCCTGCAAAGCCGCCTCACCGAGGTGAGCAACAAGCAGCAAGGGGGATCCCTAGTCGGAGTCGCCATCATGGGCTTTCTTTCCGCCCTGATCGTAGGCCCCTGCGTCGCCCCACCTCTGGCCGGAGCGCTCATCTATATCGGCCAGACCGGCGACGCCCTGTTGGGTGGTCTCGCCCTGTTCGCCCTGAGCATGGGCATGGGCGCGCCGCTGATCGCCATCGGTACCTCTGCGGGCAAACTGCTGCCCCGGGCGGGCAGCTGGATGGATGCGGTCAAGGGGGTTTTCGGCGTGGCCATGCTGGGCGTGGCCATCCTCATGCTCGAACGCATCGTACCCGCCGAGCTGGCGATGCTGTTGTGGGGCATGCTGCTGATCGTATCAGGTATCTACATGGGTGCCCTGCAACATCTGGAGATCGAGGCCAGCGGCTGGCAAAAGCTGTGGAAAGGCCTGGGTTTCGTGATGCTGATCTACGGTGCCCTGATGCTGGTCGGCAGCGCCGCCGGTGGCAAGGACACCCTGCAACCCCTACGGGGCATCGCCTTCTCCGCGGCGGGTAACGCCACCTCGGGACATCCGGAACTGACCTTCCAGCGAATCAAGAGCCTTGAAGATCTGCAGCGGGAGACGGCCGCCGCCTCGGCGGCCGGACAGACGGTGATGCTGGATTTCTATGCGGACTGGTGCGTCTCCTGTAAAGAGATGGAAAGATACACCTTCAGCGATCCGCAGGTTATCGAGGCGCTGGCCAACACCCGGCTGTTGCAGGCGGATGTCACGGAAAACGACGAGGTGGATCAGGCCCTGCTGCAGAAACACTTCGGCCTGCCCGGCCCGCCCGCGATCATCTTCTACGGCGCGGACGGGGAGGAGCGCAAGGCCTTCCGGGTGGTGGGCTTCAAGCCCGCGGCGGAGTTTGCCGAGCATGTGCGCATGGCCACCACTCCTTGATAGTTTTGAGTTTTGAGTTGTTGGCGTTCGCTTCGCTCACGCCTGGATTTCCCGGGGGAGTTAAGGTCGGGCTTGTGGTTATGACACTTAACTTAAGCCTAAAACAACCGTCGTCCCGGCGTATGCCGGGACCCAAAGGGCTTGACGGTGCGACATTTCTGGAGGCGATCCTTAGCGCCCCAACCCGCGTGTGAGGGCACCAAGACCGAAACGTTCCAACGCGAAGCGTGGGAACGAGCTGTGAAAAAAACCGTGAGCGAAGCGAACTCCAACAACTCAAAACTAAAAACTCATAACTAAAAACTAAAAAGCCGTCTTCCTTGTCGCGATCATGATAAGTTCTGTCTTGAAACTGGACAAAACCAGCCTGATCTTGCAGAATCTAGCGATTCTAATTCTGTTACCGCAAGGGCCGTCCCGAGGGTCGTTTTCGGGGCTTTGCCCGACACCTCTCTGCACGGCTCTAAGCCCGGAAAAATACTGTTATGACCACCATTCTGGTACTCAACGGCCCGAATCTGAATCTCCTGGGAACCCGCGAACCGAACCACTATGGCCACGAAACCCTGCAGACGATTCAGCATCGCCTCGCACACAAGGCGGATCAACTGGGATTGGCCCTCGATTTCCGACAGAGCAATGCGGAACACGAACTCCTGGAGTGGATACACCAGGCCTACCGGGATGATGTGGCCTTCATCATCATCAATCCGGCGGCTTTCACCCATTCCAGTGTCGCCCTGCGGGACGCACTGCTTGCCACAAACATACCCTACATTGAGGTTCATCTCTCCAACGTGCATGCTCGAGAGGAGTTTCGTAAACACTCCTACTTCTCAGACAAGGCCGAAGGCGTGATCTTCGGCCTGGGTGCACTGGGTTATGAACTCGCCCTGGAAGCAGCCGCTGTGCGGCTCAACAAGTAAACATTCAGAGAAAGAACATCATGGATATTCGCAAAGTAAAAAAACTCATTGAATTACTCGAAGAATCTGATGTCGCGGAAATTGAGATTCATGAGGGAGAAGAATCGGTTCGGATCAGCCGCGCCAGCGCCATGCCCATGGCAGCGGCACAAATGGCGCCCATGGCCGTCGCACCGCAAACCGTCGTGGCACCGACAGCCGCGCCACCGGCCGGAGAGCCCGCGCAAGCGGACGAGATCCAGGGACACGCCGTACGCTCTCCCATGGTCGGCACCTTCTACCGATCACCCTCACCAGGCAGCAAACCCTTTGTTGAAGAGGGTCAGCAGGTCTCGGCCGGAGATACCCTGTGCATCATCGAGGCGATGAAAATTCTCAACCAGATCGAGTCCGATAAAACCGGCACCGTACGCAAGATCCTGGTCGACAACGGTCAGCCCGTGGAATACAACGAACCCCTCTTCATCATCGATTGAGTAGCCCCATGATAGACAAGATCGTAATCGCCAATCGCGGCGAGATTGCATTGCGCATACTGCGCGCCTGCAAGGAACTGGGCATCAAAACCGTGGCGGTCCACTCCGAGGCCGACCGGGATCTGAAACATGTCCTGCTCGCCGATGAGTCCGTATGCATCGGACCGGCCGCCTCCACGGAGAGTTACCTCAACATCCCGGCGATCATCAGCGCCGCCGAAGTCACCGACTCGGTGGCGATCCACCCGGGCTACGGATTTCTCTCGGAAAACGCGGATTTCGCCGAGCGGGTGGAGAACAGCGGTTTCATCTTCATCGGCCCGAAAGCGGACACCATTCGCATCATGGGCGATAAGGTGGCGGCCATCGACGCCATGCGCCAGGCCGGCGTGCCTACGGTGCCCGGTTCCAACGGACCGCTGGACAACGATTCACAACGCACCAAAGAGCTGGCCGGCATGATCGGATACCCGGTCATCATCAAGGCCGCCGGTGGTGGTGGCGGACGCGGCATGCGGGTGGTACATACCGAAGCCACCCTGTTGAACGCGGTGGCCATGACCAAGGCGGAGGCCGAGGCGGCCTTTGGCAACGGTACCGTGTACATGGAGAAGTTTCTCGAGAATCCCCGCCATGTGGAGTTTCAGGTGCTTTCCGATACCCACGGCAACGCCATCCACCTGGGGGAACGGGACTGTTCGATGCAGCGCCGGCATCAGAAGGTGGTCGAGGAGGCCCCCGCACCGGGAATCACCGAGCAACAACGCAAGGATGTGGGTGAGCGCTGTGCCGAGGCCTGCCGGCAGATCGGCTATCGCGGCGCCGGCACCTTTGAGTTCCTGTATGAGAACGGTGAATTCTACTTTATCGAGATGAATACCCGGGTGCAGGTGGAACACCCGGTGACCGAGATGATCACCGGTATCGATATCGTGCGCGAGCAGATTTCGATCGCGGCGGGCAATCCCCTGAACTATCGCCAGGAGGATGTGGTATTGAAAGGGCATGCCGTGGAGTGTCGGATCAATGCGGAGGATCCGCAGAAATTCCTCCCCAGCCCCGGCACCATCACCCAGCTGCATACGCCAGGTGGTCCCGGTATCCGGGTCGACACCCACATCTACAGCGGCTACCGCGTACCTCCCTATTACGACTCCATGATCGGCAAGCTGATTGCCCATGGCGAAACCCGGGAGTCCGCCATCGCACGCATGCGCATGGCCCTGCATGAAACCGTGATCAACGGCATCAAAACCAATATTCCGCTCCAGCTGGACATCATGCGTGACAGCGCCTTCAAGGCAGGCGGAGCGAACATCCACTACCTGGAAAAGAAACTGGGTCTCTGACAGGAAGCCCTGCCCGGCAACCTGCACAGGACCGCCTCATCATTCATACGGAATTCGACAACCCATGTCCTGGCTGCAGCTTTCATTGGATGCCGACGAAACACAGGCCCCCCTGCTCGAGGTGCTCTTCGAGCAGTTGGGGGCGGTTTCGGTCACCCTGGGTGACGCCGCGGACCAGCCGTTACTGGAACCACCTCCGGAAACCCAACCGTTGTGGCGCCACACCCGTGTGACGGCCCTGTTCGAAGGCGATCAGGATCCGAAGCAGTTACGTGATTCCCTTGCAACGGCGCTCAGCCCGTCGCTGCTTGAACAGACGCACTGGGAACGCATCGAGGACCGTATCTGGGAACGGGTCTGGCTGGAGCATTTCAAACCCATGCCCTTCGGCGAGCGGTTGTGGGTCTGTCCGGTGGGCGAAACGATTCCCCAAGCGGATGCCGTGGTCATCGAACTGGACCCGGGCCTGGCGTTCGGAACCGGCACCCATCCCACCACCGCCCTGTGCCTGGAATGGCTCGATCACCAATCCCTCACAGGGCAGACCGTGATCGACTATGGTTGCGGATCGGGCATTCTGGCCATCGCGGCCCTGAAGCTGGGCGCCGCCACCGCCATCGGTGTGGACCATGACCCCCAGGCCCTGCTGGCCAGCCGGGACAACGCGGTAAAAAACGCCGTATCAGAACAGCTCATCGTCTACCTGCCGGAACAGATGCCTGATCAGCCCGCGGACTATCTGGTGGCGAACATTCTCGCAGAGCCCCTGATCAACCTGGCGCCCGAACTGGTTCAACGGATCAGGCCCGGAGGACGGTTCGCGCTCTCCGGCATCCTTGAAGAACAGTGGCAGGATGTAGCCCGGGCCTACCAGGATTTTGCCGAACTCGAACCCATTACAATACGCAACGAATGGGTGTTGATCAGCGGAACCCGACATGCCGTTTCCGAGTAACGCCGAATGGGTTGCCTGTGCCCTGGGTTCGATCTAACCTAGTGCAGTGTCTCGTTATAATCGCGTATTGATATGAGACACTACACTACCTGTTATTTTTGACTGACTTCAGCCCTATGTTTACCCAATGCCCACACTGCATGACCCTGTTCCGCATCACTCCGGAACAACTCAAGGCGGCAGAGGGCCGGGTCAGATGCTGTCAGTGTAATCAGATTTTCAATGCCCTCCAGCGACTCCAGGAATTCCCCAAGGCATTCAACAATCTCGCCACTACGAGCCAATACGTGGAAATGGCGCAACCGGATGAGGATGAGGATGCCGTACTGCTGGAGAGTCCCGAAGCCCGATTGGACCGTCCCGACTCCACCCTGATCAATGACAGCGAAGTCGAACGCACCCTGGATGACCTGGCGGATGATTCAACCCCGTTGGTCCCTTCCCTGTCGGAAGACTCCAACCTGGAGGACGATCAGCTCTCCCCGGATACTCACAGTCAGATGCTCTTCGAACAGGACGACGGTCTCGAACCCGAACCTGAGTATTTTGCCGAGGGCACCGAATCCCAGATGTCGGAATTGCTCGATCAGGATTCCGCTTCCCTGCTGTTGCAAGAGGAGGACTATTCACAAACGGATCTGGCAGAGATCATTGAGTTGGATATCCCGCAACCGGAGTTGAGGCAATCCTCCGATGCCCTGGAACCCGCATCCGAACTCGAATCGAGTCATATCTCCGCTGACCTGGAATTGGAAGACACCCCCGAGCTTGAGGAAGAACCCCCCCTTGCTGCGGATTCCGAGGTGCAACAGACCACCCCGCAAGAGGAACAACCGCATGATGAGCCAGCGGAAGAGCACGCCTCTGCCATCGCTTTCGAACCCGGTGACGAGGAACGGCGCCACCGTCGCAACAACCTACTCTGGTTACTGGGATCATTACTGCTTGTCCTGCCTCTGGCCGGACAGATCGCCTGGCAGATGCGCGACCGGTTGATCTACAACGATAAAGGCCGCCTGTTGCTCAACACCCTGTGCGATGTCGCAGGCTGCAGTGTGCCGATGCGTCGGGCCACCGACAAGATCGTTATCATCCAGCGCGCCCTCACGGCCCATCCCGAGAAACCGGATGTACTGCTGATGCAACTTGAGATCGTCAATACCGCATCGTTCCCGCAACCCTATCCCAAGTTGCAACTGAGTCTGTATAACGACATGGAAAAACTGATTGCTCGACGCACTTTCAATCCGGAAGAGTATCTCGACCTGCCCACACAACGCCTGCCGATGCTCAATAAACAGACCACCACACACATTCTCCTGGAACTGGTCGACCCCGGCAGTGAAGTCACCGGTTTCAAATTCGACTTCATCTGAAAAGCGCAAACATCCCACACCTCGCACAACACTGGTGCACAAACAGCCTTTTCCATCCTGTTAAGATCAAAAATCCATACGGGATTTCCGTCTTAATCGATATCTGATGAAGATTGAAAGGCTTACTCCACACCCTTCCAGCCAATTCGCAGGCGTGGAACCGTTTCAGGTCAATTCTTGGCAACATTGCCTTTGATTCGATGGGGATTTGCGGGTAGTATCCCAACCCCTCTCTCTCCCAAGAACAGCCTCCGACAGAGTGGCATTTTGAATGCGAATCGGACCTTTTGACATCGCGAACAATCTGCTGTTGGCACCTATGGCAGGGGTCACGGACAGGCCCTTCCGACAACTCTGCCGACGCCTGGGAGCGGGACTTGCCACATCGGAAATGATCTCGGCGGATACCTCCCTGTGGGGCACGAAAAAGAGCGTCCGAAGGCTGGATCACGATGGAGAAGAGGGACCGGTCAGCGTCCAGATCCTGGGCTCTGATCCTGATATGATGGCCCGCGCCGCACGCGCCAATGTCGCCATGGGTGCACAGATCATCGATATCAACATGGGATGCCCGGCCAAGAAGGTGTGCCGTCGCGCGGCCGGATCGGCCCTGCTGCAGGACGAGGCGCTGGTCAAGGCGATCCTGGAAGCCACGGTGGATGCCGTCGATGTTCCGGTCACATTAAAGATCCGTACCGGATCCGATCCGCAGCATCGTAATGGCGTGCGCATTGCGCAAATCGCCGAAGCGGCGGGCATTCAGGCACTGACGATACATGGCCGTACCCGGGCCTGTAAATTTTCCGGGCAGGCCGAATACGCAACGATACGAACGATAAAACAAACTATTGCAATCCCGGTGATTGCAAACGGAGACATCGACTCCCCGCAGAAGGCAGCGGAGGTTTCGCGTCATACCGGCGCCGACGCATTGATGATTGGTCGCGCGGCACAAGGACGACCCTGGATTTTTAACGAAATTCACAGCTATTTGAGTACTGGCAAGCTATTGCCGGAACCGGAGCTGCATCAGGTTGCCGACATGCTCACCGAACATGTCGAACGACTTTATGATTTTTATGGGGAGTACCTTGGCGTACGCATCGCGCGCAAGCACATCGCCTGGTACAGCAAAGGGCGCCCTAAGGGCGCCGCATTCAGGAACCGAGTCAACTATTCGGAATCGCCCACAGAACAGTTACAGGCGATTGCCGAATACTTCGAGTTCCTGCAGAACGAAGGGGATCTGGCGGCATGATGATCGAAGCAGTTTTTTCTGAGCGCAAAGGCGATGACTACCTGACGGTTACGCACAGCAAAAAATCCGAGCCGTTGCATCAATGTGTCAGTGACGCCATGCAGCGCTATTTCAAGAATCTCGACGGTCATGGCGCCAACAACCTGTACCGCCTGGTGATGAACGAAGTCGAAGCCCCCCTGCTCGAAAGCGTTATGAAACATACCGGCGGCAACCAGACCCTGGCCGCCACCATCCTCGGTATCAGTCGCAGCACCCTGCGCAAGAAACTCTCACAATACGATTTGGATTGACCATGACAATAATTAAACGCGCACTGATCAGTGTCTCTGACAAGACCGGTATCGTCGAATTCGCCCGGGCACTTGCCGAGCGCGACATTGAAATCCTTTCAACCGGCGGCACTTCGAAACTGCTGACCCAGAACGATGTCCCGGTGACCGAAGTTTCCGAATACACCGGTTTTCCCGAGATGATGGACGGCCGGGTCAAGACCCTGCATCCGAAGATCCACGGGGGCATTCTCGGGCGTCGGGGTACCGATGACCGGGTCATGAAAGAGAACGGCATCGGCGGTATCGATCTGATCGTGGTCAACCTCTACCCTTTTGAAGAGACCGTGGCCAAACCCGACTGCGACCTGGAGACCGCCATCGAGAACATCGATATCGGCGGACCCACCATGCTGCGCGCCGCGGCGAAGAATCATAATGACGTGACCGTGGTAGTGGATGCCTCCGATTACGAACGGGTTCTGAGCGAAATGTCCTCGAACGGCAACGCGGTGTCCCAGGCCACCCGTTTCGATCTCGCGGTCAAGACCTTCGAACACACCGCCCGCTACGATGCGGCCATCGCCAACTACCTGGGCTGCCGTGTGGGTGAAGAGGTCGCCGATTTCCCCCGTACTCTGTCACTGCAGTTCAAGCAGCAGCAGAGCATGCGTTATGGGGAGAATCCTCATCAAAAGGCGGCCTTTTTCGTCGAACAGCGGATCGAAGAGGCCAGTGTGGCCACGGCCTCTCAGCTGCAGGGCAAGGAGCTCTCCTACAACAACATCTCCGATACCGATGCCGCTCTGGAGTGCGTGAAGAGCTTCGATGAAGGCCCGGCCTGTGTCATCGTCAAGCATGCCAACCCCTGTGGCGTCGCCTACGGCGAATCCCTGCTGCAAGCCTACGACCGGGCCTACAGCACCGATCCCGAATCCGCTTTCGGCGGCATCATCGCCTTTAACGGAGAACTCGACGGCGACACGGCCCAAGCTATCGTGGATCGGCAGTTCGTCGAAGTGATCATCGCCCCGGCGGTCTCCGAGGCGGCGATCGAAGCGGTCAGCGCGAAAAAGAACGTGCGTCTGCTGTGCTGCGGCGAATGGACCAGCGAGGCGATTCACCGCACTGAGTACAAACGGGTAAACGGGGGACTGCTGGTGCAGGACACCGATCTGCCCCTGACCCATGAGATCAAGGTGGTAACCCAGCGTCAGCCCACCGAGCAGGAGATGCGCGATCTGCTGTTCACCTGGCGGGTCGCCAAGTTCGTCAAATCCAACGCCATTGTCTACGGACGCGACGGCATGACCATCGGCGTCGGCGCCGGTCAGATGAGCCGGGTCAACTCGGCCCGTATCGCGGCAATCAAGGCGGAACACGCGAAGCTGGAGGTCAAGGGATCCGTAATGGCCTCGGACGCCTTTTTCCCGTTCCGCGACGGCATCGACAACGCGGCCCAGGCCGGGATCGCGGCGGTCATCCAGCCCGGGGGCTCGATGCGTGACGAAGAGGTCATCGCCGCCGCCGACGAACACGGCATGGCCATGGTATTCACCGGCATGCGGCATTTCAGACACTGATGAAAATTCTGGTAATCGGTTCGGGCGGCCGAGAACACGCCCTGGCCTGGAAGGCCGCGCAATCCCCCCTGGCGGAGAAGGTCTACGTGGCCCCGGGCAATGCGGGCACCGCGCTGGAGGAGAAGCTGGAGAACGTGGCCATCGCGGTGGAAGCCATCGATGAGCTGGTCCGCTTCGCCCTCAACCAGGAGATCGGGCTGACCATCGTCGGCCCCGAAGTGCCGCTGGTGATGGGCATCACCGACGCCTTCAACGCCGCTGGACTGCGCTGTTTCGGCCCCACCCGGGGCGCGGCGCAGCTTGAAGGATCGAAATCCTTCACCAAGGATTTTCTGGCTCGCCACAACATTCCCACCGCCGCTTATCAGACCTTTACCGAGGTGGATGAGGCGCTGTCCTATCTGCATCAGCAGGGCGCCCCGATCGTGATAAAGGCGGACGGACTGGCGGCGGGCAAGGGCGTGATCGTCGCTATGGATCTCAGCACGGGGGAAGCCGCGGTACGCGACATGCTGGCCGGTAACGCCTTCGGCGAAGCCGGACACCGGGTGGTCATCGAAGAGTATCTCGAAGGCGAGGAGGCCAGCTTCATCGTCATGGCGGACGGTAAACATGTGCTACCGATGGCCACCAGCCAGGACCACAAACGGGTCGGCGACGGGGATACCGGACTCAACACCGGCGGCATGGGGGCCTATTCCCCCGCCCCGGTGGTGGACGCGAAGATCCACGAACGGATCATGAACGAGGTCATCCTGCCGACGGTCAAAGGCCTGGCGGACGAGAACCTGCCCTACACCGGCTTTCTCTATGCGGGTTTGATGATCGCAGCGGACGGCACCCCCAAGGTGATCGAATACAACTGCCGTTTCGGTGACCCGGAAACCCAGCCGATCCTATTGCGCCTGAAATCGGATCTGGTGGCCCACTGCCTCGCCGCGCTGGACAAGAAGCTGGACGCAGAGGTCGCGACCTGGGATCCCCGCGCCTCGGTCGGGGTGGTACTCGCGGCCGGCGGTTACCCGGGCGCCTATGAAAAGGGGCTTCCCATCTCCGGCCTGCCGGAGCAGGACACCCCGGACGCTAAGGTGTTTCATGCCGGAACCCGGCTGGAGGAGGATCGGGTGCTCAGCGCCGGAGGACGGGTGCTCTGCGCCACCGCCCTCGGAGAGACGGTTACCGAGGCCCAGCGGAATGCTTATCGGCTGGCCGAGGCGATTCACTGGGAGGGGATGTTTTACCGCAAGGACATCGCCTATCGGGCGATTGACCGGGAGCGGAGCGTCACGAACTGAACCCGGGAGTTCCCTGTGTTGTCCGATTAAACGGGACCGAGCCGCACAAGCGGATACGGCCATGCCGACTCACACCCTATTCAAGGATGAACCGTGCCCTTGCGTCAAAATCATAAAGCCACCAAACGCCTCCTTTTCCGGGTTCTGCTGCTGTGCGCACTCAGTGTTATCAGCTTCCTCGCCTTCACACCGCTGCAGATCCCAGCTATATCCAGCCTCAATGACAAAGTCTCGCATCTCGTCGCCTTTCTCTGCCTCGCGCTACTGACCGACTTCGCCTGGTCAGAACACCTTTGGCGTGCGGAGAAATACCTTTCCCTGCTGGGCTACGGACTGTTCATCGAAGTGGTCCAGGCCTTCCTTCCGTTCCGGGAATTCTCCCTCTGGGATCTGGTCGCGGACAGTCTGGGCCTGATGCTGTACGGATTTCTGCTGCCCTATCTGCTGCGCATCAATCTTTTTCGCGACTTAAGGAGCTTGGAAAAAAAAGAACTAAGAAACTGATCCGCCATAGAGAAGCACTGTGTTCAGGCAACTGCGCCTTTCCTTCTTTGAAATATTGATTATCATGACAGAAAGCCCCATCACTCAATAAACCGTTATGAGCGATATCAAGCACAGCGCTTTCAAATACGACTTTCTGGGCTCGGATCCGAAAGCCGTTCAACGCTCCCTCTCCAACCACCTGGTCTACACCATCGGCAAGGACCCGTTCACCGCCACCGATCATGACTGGATGATGGCGTTCAGTTATGTGGTAAGGGACCGCTTGATCGAGCGTTGGATGGAAACCCAGCGCAGCTACTACAAACATGACGCCAAACGGGTCTATTACCTCTCGATGGAGTTCCTGATCGGCCGCAGTCTGATCAACAGCCTGCTCAACATGGAGATCTACGACGCCAGTACCGAGGCGTTACACAAACTGGGCATCGAACTGGAAAATCTGCGCAATCTGGAACATGACGCGGCTCTGGGCAATGGGGGCCTGGGCCGGCTGGCCGCCTGCTTCCTCGATTCCATGGCCAGCCTGAACATCCCGGGCTACGGTTACGGCATCCGTTTCGAATACGGCATGTTCCGCCAGATGATCGAAAACGGTCAGCAGGTGGAAAAACCTGAAAACTGGTTGATCCATCAAAACCCCTGGGAGTTCGCCCGTCCCGAGGTCTCCTACCGGGTACGTTTCGGCGGCCGGGTCATGGAGTATCAGGACTCCAGCGGACGCCGCCATTTCGACTGGATCGACGGCGACACCGTCATCGCCCAAGCTTATGACACCCCGATTCCCGGTTATCACAATGACACCGTAAACAACCTCAGACTGTGGAGCGCCAAGGCCCACGAGGATTTCGATCTCACCCAGTTCAACCAGGGTGAATACACCGAAGCGGTGGTGAACAAAACCCTGTCGGAAAACATCTCCAAGGTACTCTACCCGAATGACAGCAGCACCATGAACAAGGTGTTGCGACTGAAGCAACAATACTTCTTTGTCGCCGCTTCCCTCAAGGACATCCTGCGGCGTTTCTTTACCGACCACGACGACCTGTATGAGCTGCCGGACAAGGTTGCGATCCAGCTCAACGATACCCATCCGGCCATCGCCATCCCCGAGATGATGCGGCTGCTGATGGATAAACACCAGTTGGAGTGGCAAACCGCCTGGGAGATCACCACCAAGGTATTCTCCTACACCAACCACACCCTGCTTCCGGAAGCGCTCGAGACCTGGCCGGTCAAGATATTTGAACAGATGCTGCCCCGGCATCTGCAATTGATCCTCGAGATCAATCGGCGCTTTCTGTTAACCGTGGGGCATCTTCATCCCGGGGACATCGATATCCTGCGACGCCTCTCGATCATCGACGAAACCAACGGCCGCCGGATTCGCATGGCCCATCTGGCGATCGTCGGAAGTCACAAGGTCAACGGGGTTTCCGCAATGCATAGTGAACTGTTACGTTGCGCCACCTTCAAAGGGTTTAATGACTTCTTTCCCGGTAAGATCGTCAACATCACCAACGGTATCACCCCGCGGCGTTGGCTCTATCAAGCCAACCCGGGACTCTCCTCACTCATCTGCGAGGCCATCGGTTCTGACTGGATCCGGGATCTGAGCCATATCCAACAGCTCGAAGACCTGGCTGACGACACCTCATTTCAGCAGCGCTTCGCGCTGGTGAAACGGGACAACAAGGTCCACATCACCGACCTGGTCGAGTACTATCTGAACAAGCAGATCGACCCCGATACCCTGTTCGATGTCCAGGTCAAACGCATCCACGAGTATAAGCGCCAACTGCTCAACCTGTTTCGCGCCATCGCGCTATACAATCGCCTGCTGGATGATCCCAAGTGTCATTTCGTGCCCCGCACCATCCTGTTTGGTGGTAAGGCGGCACCGGGATACGCCATGGCCAAGTTGATCATCCGCCTGATCAATGACGTGGCGGATGTCATCGACAACGACCCGGCAGTCAACGATCGCCTGAAGATCATCTTCATACCCAACTACGACGTCACCACCGCTTCCGACATCATTCCCGCCGCGGAGCTCTCCCAGCAGATCTCCACCGCCGGGATGGAGGCCTCGGGTACGGGCAACATGAAGCTCGCCCTCAACGGCGCCCTGACCCTCGGCACCATGGATGGGGCCAATGTGGAAATGCGTGAACACATCGGCGCTGACAATTTCTTCATCTTCGGCATGACCGCCGACGAAATCCGGCAGCTCGACCAACAGGGCTACAGTCCCCGGCGAATCTATGAATCCGATCCGGTTCTGGGTCGCGTGATCGACATGATCGCCAACGGCTTCTTCTCCCCCGAAGAACCTACGCGATACCGGATGATCACCGACAGTCTGCTCAATTCGGATCACTTCAAGATCCTCGCGGATTTCAGCGCCTATCTCACCGCCAGCGACGAGGTGGACCGGGCTTACCAGAACCCGGCCCACTGGAACCGCATGGCCATTCTCAACACCGCTCGCATGGGCTATTTCTCCAGTGACCGCACCATCAGCGAATACGCCGGAAAAATCTGGCAGGTCAAGCCGGTATTGCGCTGATTCACCCTGGGTATCCGTTTCATCCAATACCGCCTGGGCAGGCATTCCCACGCAGAGCATGGGAACGAGACGCCTGGAATGCCTTCCTCCAACATTCCCTTAAGAAGCGCTTAAGGTTCCTCTGATTCAATCAAATCCAACGGACAGACAACCAACCCACAGGAGCAGAATCATGAACCATCGATTCTCTTGGCTGATATTACTCATATTGAGCTTGACCCTTTTTGGCTGCGGCGGTGGCGGCAGCAGTAGCGATAGTGAATACGATGGCGGCGGCAGCTACGATGATGGCGGAAGCCAGGACAGCGGCGACTCGGATGGGGAAGATGACGACGATGGCGAAGGTGATGACGGCGGCGGAGGCAGCGGGGTCACGGATGTGCCGGTAAACTCGGGCACTCACCAGGTGCTTGCCTTCAATGATCTGGGTATGCACTGCGCCGATCTGGACTACTCCACCTTTGTCATCCTGCCGCCGTTCAATGTGGTCCACAGCCAGGTGATTGAACGGGGCGCCACACCACGCCTGCTCGACAACTCCCAGGCCAGTGTCAGCTACCTGGCCACAGCCGATACCTCGGGATCCATCACGACCACCAGTCAAAACCTCCCCGGGAGTATCGACAAGAGTAATTTCTGGAGTATCAATCCCAATACCAACAATCCCTATGTCTACGATCTGTTCGGTTTGAATCCGGCTCCGGATGAAGGTCTGATGTTCGGCCAGGCCATGCCGGGTATCAGTGACCCCTACAATGCCAACGAACCCCAGTCCTTCAACGACTTCGATAGCAGTGCGTCCTGGTTCAGCGCCCACGGCATCCCGGTCCTGCCGATCGATGATTACGGTGAACTCAACGCCTATCCGCTCATGCGGGTAACCGCGAGCGACGCCACCAGCGGCACCTCTTTGGCGAGCCTGGACGTGGTATTGCCGGTCGCCTCGGAAGCGGATTGTCAAAACTGCCACGCCGCAGGCGAGATGGCGGCCCCCATCAGCAGCAGCATTCCCTTTGTACTTCCGGACGACATCACGGACGCTAACTCCGTGCTTCAGGCTGCAAAAGAGAATATCCTGCTGTTGCACGATGACCGCCACGGTACCCAACTGGTGGCCAGCAAGCCGGTATTGTGCGCCTCCTGTCACTACTCGGCGGCCCTGGACCTGACCGGCTCGGGTCCGAATGCCACCCAGCAGACCCACGACACCATGTCGCAAGTCATGCACGGTTATCATGGAGAACTGACGGATCAATCCAACCAACCGATCTTTCCCAGCCAGGGCAGTCTGGATGAAACCTGTTATCAGTGTCATCCGGGGAAAACGACAAAATGCCTGCGGGGCGCCATGGGCGGAGCCGGAATCGTCTGCCAGGATTGTCACGGCAGCATGCTCGCGGTCGGGCAAAAGAGTCGCCAGGCCTGGATCGACGAACCCCGTTGCCAATCCTGCCACACCGGAGACGCCACCAGCCACCTGGGCAGCACCTTGCGCATGACCCAAGCCTGGGACGGCCAGATCGATAACCCGACACCGCGAACCGCCACCAATACCCGGTTCGCCGAAAACGATGCCACCCTCTACCGCAACAGCCTGGGCCACGGCGGGGTCGCCTGCGAAGGGTGTCACGGCTCAACCCACGCGATCTGGCCGAATGCCAACGCCCAGTCCAATGACAATGTCGCGGCCACCCAACTTCAGGGGCATGCCGGCACGATCAGTGACTGCAGCGTCTGTCACACCAGCCTGCCCCTGACCCTGAACGGTCCCCATGGCATGCATAACGTCAACAGCCGTTCCTGGAATCTGAGCCACAGCCGTTACTACCGGAACAACTCGAGCGCCTGCCGCGCCTGTCATGGCCAGAATCTGGAAGGCACCGAGCTCTCCCGGGCCGCGGAAGATCGAGACTATCTCAGTGACGACGACGGCAACCGGACCCTTCATGTGGCGAAAGGCACCCCGGTGAGCTGCAATATGTGTCATCGTTCGCCGGGATGAATCGGGTTGGAGATTCCTCGTTCCCACGCTCCGCGTGGGAACGCAGAGCGGGGTACGAATCACTCAGCAAGGACGAAATCCAGGGGTATCGCACCGACCAGCCTTCTGGATCCCGGCATACGCCGGGATAACGGTAATTTTTAGCGTATGTAAACGCCATTCGGGTGAGTACCACCTAACCCGGCCAGCTTGTTAAATAAATACCCGTTCGAACAGCTGCGCATCATCGCTCTCATTGAGCTGCTCCAGAAAGATCCGGGTCTTCTGCCGAAGATCCGCCAAGCTGCTCTGACGCACCAGTTCCCGGGTTTCGAGCAGGGCACTGGGCTGCATGCTCAGTTCGCGCAACCCCATGCCCAGCAACAACCGGACATAACGAGGATCTCCGGCCATCTCGCCACACATACTGACGGGGATTCCCGCTTCATAGGCCGCATCGATGGTCATCTGGATCAGCGACAGCACCGAGGGATGCAACGGATCAAAGAGAAAATTGACCTCTTCATCCATTCGATCCACCGCCAGGGTGTATTGAATCAGGTCATTGGTCCCGATGGAGAGAAAGTCCAGGTGGCGGGCGAAACTGCGGGCTGCCAGGGCCGCCGCCGGCACCTCGACCATGCCACCCACCGGTATCCGGGGATCGTAGGCAAGACCCTCGTCGCACAGATCCTGCTTGGTCCGTTCGATGATATTCAGCACCTGCCTGAGTTCCTGGATGCTCGACAACATGGGGATCATGATACGCACCGGCCCCTCCGCGGAGGCCCGCAAAATTGCCCGCAATTGCGGTATGAACAGCTCAGGCTCTTTGAGACAGAGGCGGATGGCGCGCAATCCCAGGGCCGGATTGATCGACGGCATACAGCCCTGATCGGAGATCGCCCCAGTGGTCTTGTCCACTCCCAGGTCCAGGGTACGGATGGTGATAGGGATGCCGTCCAACCCCGAGACCGCGGATCGATAGGCCTCCAACTGCTCCTCCTCGGTGGGGGGCACGGTCCGATTCATGTACAGAAACTCGGTGCGAAAGAGTCCGACCCCATCGGCGCGGTTATGCAGGGTGATCCCAATATCTTCCGGCAGTTCGATGTTCGAGTAGAGGATGATCCTTTCCCCATCCGTGGTCAGGGCGGGCAGATCCACCTGACGGCGCAGCTCCCGTTCCCGACGCTTGCGTTCCGCGATCCGCTGTTGGTAGTAGTCGAGAATCCGTGGGGTGGGATCCGCCATGACCACCCCTTGCGCCCCATCCACCACCAACAGCTCCCCATGGCGAAACAGGGAGGTGGCCTGATGAATACCTACCACCGCGGGTATCCCAAGACTTCGCGCCAGGATCGCGGTGTGTGACAGGGGACCACCGAACTCGGTAATGAAAGCCGCCACCCCCTGGTTCTTCATCATGATGGTTTCCGCGGGGGTCAGATCCCGGGCCACAACCACCCGGCCCTTAAGTTCACCGCGCTCTTCCGGGGTGCCGCCCGCGAGGACAAACTGAAGTTGGCCCACCACATGGTTGACATCGTCCTTACGGGTCCGCAGATAGGGATCATCCATCTCATCGAAGATCCGCACCAACTCATCCCGGCGTACCTGCAGGGCCCACTCTGCACTGTAGCACTCCTCCCGGATGAGGCTGATAGCCGCCTGGCCGATGGCATTATCCTCCAGCATCAACAGGTGAGTATCGATAAACTCGCTGATGTCCTGGGCGGTATCGGCGGGAATCTGATCGCGTACCGCACGCAAATGCTGGGTGGTGGCAACCAGTGCCGCTTCGAAACGCCGCACCTCTTCCTCGATCCCATCCCGGGTGATCTCCCGGTAACTGATCTCGGGCACCCCCTGCTGCATCAGATAGGCCTCGCCGATCGCCACCTCGCGGGTGGTATTAATACCGATTCCCTGACAGGAAAGGGTCATTGTTCCTCCCCGAATTTGTTGTTGATCAGAAGCTCCAGAGCCTCCAGGGCCTGTTGCTCATCGGCGCCGTTCACCTCCAGCTTTAACACCGAGCCCTTGTTGGCCGCCAGCATCATCACCCCCATGATGCTCTTGCCATTGACCCGCTGTCCGTTGCGATAGAGCGAAACATCGCTGCCGAAACCACTCGCGCAGCCCACCAGTTTCGCGGCCGCCCGGGCATGTAATCCAAGTTTATTGATAATTTCGATCTCTTTTTCCAACATAGTATTCGCTACTTAATCACTCGCTCGCAGCAATGGATGCCTTCCCGACCGCCGCTGACCGCCTTTTCGGTCATGGCCTGAAGATCCAACGCGGAGTAGTTGAGGGTTCGGATCAACATCGGCAGGTTGACCCCGGAGATCACATTCACCCGGCCCTTCTCCGCCAGTCCGTAGGCGATGTTGCTCGGGGTGGAACCGTACATATCGGTAAACACCAGCACACCCTGTCCCTCATCCAGGCTATTGAGCAGAACACGGGCCTCCCGGCTGATCTGATCCGGGTTGCAGTCCACTCCGACCGACAGGGTACGGATCATGGGCAGTTCGGAGCCCTCGAGCATCTTGCTGGCAGTCTCCAGCAAGGCTTCGCCGATCCGGCTGTGGGTGATCAACAGCAGACCGATACTCATGACAACTCACGATGACGACTCATGACATGCAATCCCGTTGATTGAAAATGGCGCGCCAGTTGGGTGGCGATATACACGGAACGATGCTGACCCCCGGTGCAGCCGATGGCGATGGTGAGATAGCTGCGGCCATCCGCCTCGAACGTGGGGATCCAGCGGGACAGGAAACCGATCAGGTCGGTAAGCATATCCTGGGTCTCCTGGTGCGAGGCGAGATACTCGGCCACCGGTTTGTCCATGCCGGTATGGGGTCTCAGCTCCGGTTTCCAATGGGGATTGGGCAGGCATCGCACATCGAAAAGAAAATCCACGTCTCGGGGAATACCGTGCTTGAAGCCGAAAGACTCGAACAGAATCGAGACTTTTCCGACCTCGCCGCCGATCCGGTTGCGGATCAGATCCCGTAACTCATGGAGGTTGGTATGGGTGGTGTCGATGCGCAGGTCCGCCACCGCGTTCAACGGATCCAACAACTCCCGTTCATAACGGATCGCCTCGCTCAATGAGCGCTGGGGACTGGTCAAGGGATGTTTGCGCCGGGTTTCGCTGAAACGTTTGATCAGGGTATCGAGCTGGGCATCGAGAAACAGCATGTGGCAATCCAGCCCCCGCTGTCGCATCTGTGCCACCATCTCAGGCAACCGGGGTATCAGACTCGGCTGACTCCGGGCGTCGATACCCACAGCGGTCTTCTGGAAAATCGTCTCCGGATTGCCGTACAGATAGTCCGCCACCGATTCCAGCAATGAGACAGGAAGATTGTCGATACAGTAGTATCCCATATCCTCCAGGGTATGCAGCGCAATACTCTTGCCCGACCCGGACAATCCGGTCACGATCTGTAGCTTTATCTCGTTCGACATATCCCGCCTGTGGGGTTAACCGTGATCGATATAGTATTGCTGCCGTCTGACGAAATCCTCGGTAGCATTATAACCGTCCAACTTCAGCAGATGCTGACGGACCGCGGTTTCAACCAGAATCGCCAGGTTTCTGCCCGCCGCGACCGGCATGCTGGTTTGCGGCACCTCAACATCCAATATCGTGCGTTGCGAGTGGCAGCCTTCGAGGCGATCCATGTCATGCAGTTTCTTATCATCAAAGTGCAGCAGATCAATGACCAAGTGTAGCTGTTTATGAGGTTTGATGGCACTGTTGCCGAACATTGCGCGAATGTTGATCAGACCCAGACCCCGGACCTCCAGAAAATCCTGCAGCACCTTGGGACAACGGCCGCTCAGGGTATTCCCCCCGGTTCTGTAGAACTCCGTGGCATCATCCGCGATCAGGCGATGCCCCCGGGAAATCAATGCCAGCGCGAGTTCGCTTTTTCCGATTGCGGGATCACCGCTGAGCAGAACCCCCTTGCCCAGCACCTCCATGAACACCCCGTGCAGCAGAATGGTCTCTCCGACCGGTTGACTGAAGCGCTCCAGGAGTCTGTGAATCACATGGTTATCCCCCTGAGGGGTATACATGAGGGCGGTTTGGTGTTCCCGGGCCAGGGCTTTACAGGTCAATTCAGGCTCAATGCCATCGGTAAAAATGAGCGCCGCCGGAGAAGCGTTGAACAAAGCCTCGAGTTGATCTTGGCGGGCAAGGTCCTCCATACACATAAGATGATGCTGTTCCGGACGTCCGATGATCTGGATCTGGTTGGGACGAATCAGGTTCAATGGCCCGGCCGGTTGTTGGCTGTCGGGTGATTCGGCGTTCAGATTGATACGCACCCGCTCCCCTTTGCCGTTCCAGGTCAGATCGAGTTCACTGGCGAACTCCTCATACAGATCGCGGATGGTGTAGACAAGTGTCATCAGGGTCAGCTCCCGGACAACCGGGGTTGGGATGTCATTGTTAACCCGGCACCTTATTAACCCGGCAACCCAACAGCTTCAAGGGAGTTTAGCTTCCTGTTGCCGGATCAACTGAAACAGCTGTTCGGCGGATTCCGCACTGCGCAGGCCGCTGCAGAATTCCGAATCATCGAACATCTGCGCGAGCTTCGCCAGCAACTGCAGGTGTTCTTCGGTGGCTTCCTCGGGCACCAGCATGGCAAACGCCAGATCCACCGGTTGGTTATCGATGGCATCGAAATCGATACCCTCGGGCAGTTGGATGAACGCGGCCACCGACTGGGCAATCTGGGACATACGCGCATGAGGCAGAGCAATGCCCTTACCCAGCCCGGTACTGCCCAGACGCTCCCGCTCCAGCAGCGCATCGAACACCTCATCCTGGGTCAGATCCTGAGACGACTCGGCCAATCTCTGACCGAGTTGTTCCAGGACCCGTTTCTTACTGGCTGCCTCCACACCGCAGCCGATCCGTTCCTCAACCAGAAATCCGTCGGGAAACATGGAGACCTCGCCAGTTCAATTGATACATGATTATTCAGCTGCGTATTTGGCACCACTGCCGGCACGATGACTCTGCAGCTTCTCCTTGTGCTTGAGCACTTGTCGATCCAATTTGTCAGTCAGCACGTCGATGGCTGCGTACATATCTTCCATAACCGAATCAGCGTAGACATTTGCACCGTTCACTTGCATGGTTGCCTCCGCCTTCTGTCTCAGCTTTTCTACGCTCAGGATGACGTGCACATTTATCACATTATCAAAGTGCCGCTCAAGACGCTCGAACTTGCTATCGACGTAATTCTTCAAGGCATCGGTTACTTCTACATGATGACCGGTCACGCTTATTTGCATAGTTATCTCCTAATCATAGATGAGTAAACTCATCACACTGTCCGATCGATGGGACCCTTGCCGTCGAGCGACCCGGCCCACGCCAGATTCCGATTTGCCTCGTGCAGCCTTGCATCCGCAATGGAATGGCGGGGAAGTCATTCCAGATCACTGAGATTAATCCCCTCACATCAGACGCTTACGTTCATTCGATGGCGGTATGCTCATCGATTCACGGTATTTTGCCACCGTCCGACGGGCCACGTTGATGCCCTGGTCCGAGAGAATGGCGGCGATTTTGTTGTCGCTGAGTGGTTTGTCCGACTTTTCAGCGGCAATCAACTTTTTAATCAGTGCACGGATCGCAGTGGAGGAACACTCGCCTCCCGCGCTCGTATTGACGTGACTGGAGAAGAAATATTTGAACTCCAGGGTACCCCTTGGTGTGTGCATGTATTTCTGTGTGGTCACCCGGGATATGGTTGACTCATGCATTTCCAGCGCCTCGGCAATATCTCGCAGTACCAGGGGTTTCATGGCCTCTTCTCCATGCTCGAAGAAACCACGCTGGTATTCGACGATTTTACTGGCCACCCGGAGGATTGTTTCATTCCGGCTGATCAGGCTTTTAATGAACCAACGGGCCTCCTGCAGATGATTCTTCAGGAAGGTGTTGTCATCGCTTTGATCCGCTCGTTTGATCAGATTCGCATAGTCGTTGTTGACCCGGAGCTTGGGGGTCACCTCGCCGTTGAGTTCCACCACCCAGCGGTTGTTGCGTTTGCTCACGAACACATCGGGTATCACATACTCAGGCTCGCTCTCGGCGATCAGGGTGCCCGGATGGGGATTCAGGGTGCGGATCAATTGCATCACCGAGGCCAGTTCCTGGGGATCGATTTTCATCCGCCGGGTGATCTGGTTCTGGTCCTGATTGCTCAACAGGTTGAAGAAATCCCGGCACAAACGGATCGCCAGAGCCACGAACGGGGTGTCCTCAGGGAGCTGCTGTAATTGAATCAGCAGGCAATCCCGCAGGTCCTGGGCGCCCACCCCCGGAGGATCGAAGGCCTGGATGCGATGCAAAACCGCCTCCACATCCTCCACCGTCGCCTCCTCATCATCCAGTGACTGGAGAATCTCCTCCAGGTCGCCCTTGAAATAACCGTTCTCATCGATACTGTCGATCAGGGACGTGGCAATGAAGACATCCTGATCCGTGAACGGGGTCAGGGTCATCTGCCAGATCAGGTGGTCGTGCAGGGTCGTGGCGCTGCTGCGCTGTAAGAGAAAGTCGTTATCCGATGCCTCGCCGCTGCCGCTCGAGGGGGGCAGATAACTGTCGTAGACATCAGTCCATTCACTGTCCACCGGCAGCTCTTCCGACATCTGATTGCTGTCGGTTTTGATCTCCCGCTCGTTGTTGATGTCGTTGCCATCAGTGGCCTGATGATTGTCCTGGAGCGCATCGGCAGGCGATTCCCGGGAGTCCTTTTGGGAGTACTGACCATACTCTTCCTCGATCTCCAGCATGGGATTGGCTTCCAGTACATCCTGCACTTCCTGGGTCAGGTCGAGCGCAGACAACTGCAACAGACGAATCGCCTGCTGCAATTGAGGGGTCATGGTCAGATGTTGTCCGAGTCGGAGCTGTAGCGCCTGCTTCATTGCAGAATAATTTGGGGCCTGGTACGTAATTTGTATGTCTTTATTTACATTCTAGCTAAAAAATAACGCATCCGGAAAAAATCTTCATCATATTCTGGCGCGTGATTGGCTAGTCCAATAATAAATAATCACTTCAATTGGTTACATCGAAAAGTCATCTCCAAGATAGACACTGCGTACCTCCTGGTTGGCGAGAATCTCCCGGGTTTCCCCTTCGGCCAGGACCCTTCCGCTGCTGATAATGTAGGCGCGATCACAAATATCCAGGGTCTCGCGGACGTTGTGATCGGTGATCAGGATTCCGATATCCAATGACTTCAGATGCCCGATGATCTTCTTGATCTCGATAACCGCGATCGGGTCCACTCCGGCGAAAGGCTCATCGAGTAGAATGAAAGCCGGTTCCATGGAGAGTGCCCGGGCGATCTCCAGACGCCGGCGCTCCCCTCCCGACAGACTCATCGCCAGACTCTCTTTCAGGTGTCCGATACCGAACTCTTCGAGCAACCGCTGACAATGCGCCTCCCTGGCCTCCCTGTCCAGATCCTTGCGAGTCTCGAGAATCGCCAGGATATTCTGTTCCACACTGAGCCGGCGGAATATCGACGGCTCCTGAGCCAGATAACCGATACCGAGGCGCGCCCGTTTGTGCATCGCCATGTCGGTAAGGTCCTGGCCATCCAAGCAGATCGATCCCCGATCCGCCTCAACCAGGCCGACAATCATGTAAAAACTGGTGGTTTTTCCCGCCCCGTTCGGTCCCAGCAACCCGACCACCTCACCACTGTCGAGGCACAGGGACACGCCGTCCACGACTTGGCGCTTGCGGTACTGCTTCTTCAGGCCGATGACCTCCAGCCGGCTCATGGCGCCTCAGGTTTCGTCTGGGGTTCAATCACGACCTGGACCCGTTCCTTACCCTGGGCGCTGGTGCCGGCCTTGACCTGTGCCGTGGCGCGATTATAGAGAATCCGGTCGTTGCTGAACTGATTCCCGGCCTGGGTCAGACGGGCCTGGTCGATCATCAACAGTTCATTGGGGCCAAGGTCGATTTCCATCTTCAGGGCCTGGCCCTGCACCAGATCTCCATCCGGCTTGAGGAGCTGCTGGAAGTGGGTTGGCTCACCTTCGCTGATAATCCTTTCGGTCTTGCCCTGATGACGGTGGATCCACACCCGGTCCGCCCAGAGCTTGAAACTCCCCTGGGTGATCTCCACATGCCCTTCATACAGACTGACTCCCCGGGACTCATCGATCGAGAGACTGTCCGCCGCAAGCTCCATGGGTTGCTCACGATCGCTCTCGAGCCCCCAGACACAGCCCCATGAAAGCAACATGAGAGGCATCCAGATCAACCAAACCGCTTTAGCGAAACTCATAATATCCCCGCACCTCATGCAGTAACCGCAGACGCGCCGGCGCTTTCAGCCAGGCTTCCAGTCCCCGGGCGGTTAACCGTTGCTCCCCGCTCGTCATTGTCACGGGCTGATCGGTCGAGACATGGATATCCGGCATCTGCAGGGTCAGGTCCCGGGTCCGGATCCGATAAGGCGCGATATCGCCCTGCCCCGCCCGATCGATCTTCACCTCACCGGGCAGAAACAGTTTTTCCTCGCGATGCCGGGCGATACCCTGCTCGGCCTGAAGTATCCACGGCGGCTTGTCCGGACTGTACTGACGCACCACCGGACGGGCAAATTCCGTCACCCCGGCCTGATCAAAATGAACCATTCGCGGACTCTCCAGCCGTTGTATCATTCGTCCCTGCTCATCGAAGCGCACCACCCGCAGCCCATCCGCATAGGCATCGGGGGTATCGGCGCTTGCCGACTTCGGCGGAGACTCGGGACGGGACAACTCATTCACCCACCAGGCCAGGCTCAAGGCCGCGGCCAACAGCAGCGCCAGTGCCAACCAACGCCGCTTCAAAGATAGCTTTCCAGCAGGGCCTGCAGCTTACCCTGCGCTTCGAGCAACAGTTCACAGACATCCCGCCCGGCGCCCTGGCCACCGCCATGAGGCGTCTGCCAGTGCGCATGCTGCACCACGAAGGGATGGGCATCCTGGACCGCGATCGCCAATCCGACCCGACGCATGATCGGCAGATCCACCACATCATCCCCCACATAGGCCACCTGCTCGTCCCGCAGACCCAGTGTGTCCCGTAACTCCAGGTAGGCCGGCAGTTTATCGTGCTGCCCCTGATAGAGATGGGCAATGCCCAGGCTCTCCATGCGCAGACGAACCACATCGGAAGTCCGTCCGGTGATGATCCCGATCACCACACCCGCGCTTTGCAGCATTTTCATGCCATGCCCGTCCCGGGAGTGGAAGGCCTTGTACTCCTGGCCGTCATCGCCGAGAAACAGGCTGCCATCGGTCAGCACCCCGTCGACATCGAAGATCACCAGTTTGATCGCAACGGCTTTTTCCAGAATATCCTTCACACAGCCTCCTACATTACGCCTGCTCTGAGCAGATCGTGCATGTTGAACGCGCCAATCAGCCGTTGCTCGGCATCCACCACCAGCAGGCCGTTGATCTTACGTTCATCCATCATCTGCAGTGCCTCCGCGGCCAACATCTCGGGTACCACCGTGATGCAGTTTTCGGTCATCACCTCTCGGACTTTCACCTGATGGATGTCGATCGGACGATTCAGGGTTCGCCGCAGATCCCCATCGGTATAGACACCGACCACCCGCCGGGTGTTGTCGACCACCGCGGCCATTCCCAGGCCCTTGCCGGACATCACCTCCAGAGTCTCGTGCAGACTCGCCTGGGGATTCACCCAGGGCAGCAATTCGCCGGCGTGCATGATATCCCCCACATGCAACAGCAGACGCCGCCCCAGGCTCCCCCCCGGATGGGACAGGGCGAAGTCCTTCGCGGTAAAGCCGCGGGCCTGCAGCAGGGCCACCGCCAAGGCATCCCCCATCACCAGGGTCGCGGTGGTGCTGGAGGTCGGCGCCAGCCCCAGGGGACAGGCCTCTTTGTCCACACTCACATCGATATGCACTTCGGATTCCCGCGCCAGGGTGGACTGGGGGCGACCGGTCATTGCGATTAGCGGTACACCGAGGCGTTTGAGCAGGGGCAGGATCACCAGCAGCTCGCCGGTCTCACCGGAATTCGACAGGGCCAGAACCACGTCCTCACGGGTGATCATCCCCAGGTCCCCATGGCTGGCTTCACCCGGATGGACAAAAAACGCCGGGCTGCCGGTGCTCGCCAGGGTGGCGGCCAGTTTGTTGCCGATGTGGCCCGACTTGCCCATCCCGATCACCACGATCCGCCCCCTGCAATGCAACAGATAGTGACAGGCCTGGGCGAAGGCGTCATCCAGGCGGGGTATCAGGGCAGACACGGCCGCGGCCTCTGTCTCGATCACGGCGCGACCCAATTCGATCATCCGAATCCTCTCATCAGCAGATGGCATATCGGTGTTTTTCTTCAACATCGGTCTCTCATTCATGGATAAACAGCGCTCAACGATTCAGCAGCGATAGAAACAACCAGACCTGATAGCCGATAAAACAGGCCAGCAGAAAGAATCCCTCGACCCGGTTGATGCGGCCGGGTTTGCCGAAACCGTAGCCCATGAAAAACAGGAATGTGGTCAACACCAGCATGACCGGAAGATCCCGGGTCGTCACCTCCGTCACAAAGCTCCCCGGATCGATCAACCCCGGAATACTCAGAACGGCCAGCAGATTATAGAGATTGGAACCGATCACATTGCCAATGGCAATGTCGTCCTCCTTTTTCAGGGCGCTGGTGATGCTGGCCGCCAACTCCGGCAGACTGGTGCCGATCGCCACGATGGTCAGGCCGATCACCAGATCGCTGACACCCAGCGCAACCGCCACCTGGGTGGCCCCCCACACCAGCAGGCGGGAACTGAGCAGGAGCAGGACCAGACCGACGGACAGAGTCAACAGGGCTTTGCGGGTGGGGGTGCCATGGGGGATCTCCGCCTCGTATTCACCCGCAATCGGATCCGTTCCCCCGGTCTTCGCGGTATAGACCATCCAACCCAGAACCAGAAACAACAGGGTCAACAGCACGGTTCCGTCCAGACGGCTCAGGTCGCCGTCCCGCATGAGTATAAAAGCGATGATCGAAACCCCCAGCAGCAGGGGATATTCACGCCGCAGCACGCTGGAGTGAACCGACAAAGGCATCACAATCGCCGTCACTCCGAGAATTAAACCGATGTTGGCGATATTCGAACCGATCGCATTACCGATGGCGAGTCCCGGATTACCGTCCAGGGAGGCCATCCCCGAGACCAGGATCTCCGGGGCCGAGGTACCGAATCCGACCACCGTCAGGCCAATCAACATGGGCGACACACCCAGATTATCCGCCAACGCCGCGGCGCCACTGATAAACCGGTCGGCGCTCCACACAAGGACCACCAACCCGACCAGAATCGCAATACTGCTGATTAACATGAGTTTCTAACTAACTAGGAGCGTTTTATGTTCGTATGAATTCCGTTTGGAATCCCCTGGTACTTCAAACAAGTCAGGGGTGGATCATCCAGGTAGCCGGCGCACCGGCCAGACTACCAACATGCCGATCCGGGTGGCCCGGTCGCGGGGGAAGCATCATATCAGAATAAAGGTTCGGAAATAGCTTGACAGTAATATCGGAATATTAGATAATTCAAAACTACTGATACAGTATGTGCAGTAATCCTCCTTTGGTGGTATATATTTTTAAGCGCAACATCCCCTGTTGCGTTTTTTTTTTGCCTCCACCAAGGCCAACTCCGTGAATCAGGACGACGCGACGGTTTTTTTACATACCCGGGGTCTTGTGCGCCTCCCGGGGATCATGTATTATCCGCCGTCTTTTTCGAGGCATAATAGTTCTCCCATTGGAGCGACATCGGATGACTACTTTAAGCGCAAAGCCGGCTGAAGTTCGCCGCAATTGGTATCTCGTGGATGCCACAGACAAGACCCTGGGTCGTCTGTCCACCGAAATTGCACGACGCCTGCGCGGCAAGCATAAACCGGAATATACCCCCCACGTGGATACCGGCGACTACATCGTCGTGGTCAATGCGGAGAAGGTTCGGGTGACCGGCAACAAGCTGGCCGATAAGATGTACTATCATCACACCGGCTACATCGGCAACATGAAATCCATCAGCCTGGACAAGCTGTTACAGAAGGCGCCCGAGCAGGCGATCGAACACGCTGTCAAAGGTATGATGCCCAAGAATCCGCTGGGACGCGCCATGTTCAAGAAGCTGCGCGTCTTTGCCGGCCCGGAACATCCTCATCAGGCCCAGCAGCCCGAACCGCTGGACATCTGAAACGACGAGAGTAAAGAAGATGGCAGAAACGCAAATCACCACCGGTCGCCGTAAAAGCTCCACCGCCCGCGTCTTTTTGAGCACCGGCAGCGGCAGCATCACGGTCAACAACCGCCCCCTCGACGAATACTTCGGCCGCGAAACCGCCCGCATGGTAGTCCGTCAGCCCCTGGAGGCCACCGAGACCCTGAACAAGGTCGACATCAAGGTTACCGTAAAAGGCGGCGGCACCACCGGTCAGGCCGGCGCCATTCGTCACGGCATTTCCCGCGCCCTGGACGCCTACGACGAGTCCCTGCACACAGTGCTGCGTCGGTCCGGCTTCCTGACTCGGGATGCCCGTGCGGTTGAACGTAAAAAGGTCGGCCTGCACAAAGCCCGCAAGCGTCCGCAGTTCTCCAAGCGCTAAGTCTGGCTCGCCTGCTGCGGGGCGCTCGCGCTCCGCGCCGAGTCTGCAACTGGGGATTCGTCTAATGGCAGGACAACGGACTCTGACTCCGTATGTGGAGGTTCGAATCCTCCATCCCCAGCCAACACAAAAAGCCCGCTTCGAGCGGGCTTTTTTCTGCCGGAAAAACCCATCCCGGGAGACCCTCATTCCGCGTGGGAGCGGCCGCTGGCCGCGATTGACTGAGAACAGGATCGCGAGCAGGCGCTCGCGGCCCGAAAGCCCGCAGTCCGGATGAAGCGAAATCCGAGGTGAGAGAGGGATGACAATTCCCTGGAGACCTCGTTCCCACGCTCTGCGTGGGAATGCCTAGCTAAGTCAGATGGAATTGATAAGGCTTGAGTTGCCCACCGAGCGTATCTGTATTTCCACCCAGAGGGTGGGAACAAGGAATCGAGAGATATTCCGGACAGTAGTGGGCATTCGCCGGGATGACGGTGATCATTGGCTTAACTAAGTAGCGTTCGGCCTAAGGACTTTTTTTCGTCCAAAAATCTTTGACCGGCGGATGATAGATGATCTGCACCGTCACCCCGTCCGGATCGAAGCAATAAAAGCTGCGCGCGCCGTCCCGATGGGTCCTGGGCGGATTGCGCATCCTCACCCCCTGCTCCGACAGGAAGACGAACCAGTCGTCCACCGACTCCGGGGTATCCATGAAAAACCCGATGTGATCCAGACGCTGAGCCGCCTCGTCGAATGACTCCGCAACCGAACGGTGCAGCGCCAGATTATCCGGCCCGGAGCTCAGATAAACATTGTCCGGGTCGGGCCGCCACTCGACCCGCATACCCATCAATTCAACATAGAAATATTCACTGGCGGCCATATCCCGGACATTCAGTGCGACATGACTCATACCGAGGTGCTGGGTCGGCCGTTTCATGAGGACAACACCGCCTTCAGACTCCGCTCCCAGATCGCCTCCCCGAAGGCCCGCTGCACCACCAGTGGCAGCGCAACCGCCCCATGGGCCAGCAGGGTCTCATGCAGGACCAACAGGGACTTGTCGGGATACTGGGCCTGTTGTTGCTGGATCAATAACTCCAACAGGTCAGCACCCAGCAGGGCCATGAAGGCATCGGTCGGCCGCCGGGAGATGGTGGCCAGGCTGACTTCCGCCCAGCAGGGCACGTGGGACAGGGTCTTGAGCCGCTGCAACGCCTGCTGGCTATCGATTTGCCCGGCGTGAAACTCCAGATCGATACAGGCCCGCTCCACCAGTACCAGGCGTCTCAGCTCCAACTGGGCCTGGTCCTTTTCGTTAAAATAGCCCCGGGCCTCCAAAATCCGGCTGAAATAGTGGACCCAACCCCGTTTGAATGCCGCTGACGGGTTGATCTGACGTACCAGACTGTGTGCCGAGACCCCACCCGCCCAGGCCAGGTAGTGACGTCCCGCCCAGCTCCCATACAGATTACGCATGCGGATTTCGGAGCGGGTCTCCCCGCCACCCACCTGGCGGTCATGGGGGATCAGGAAGATACCGCCCTGGTCCGTGCGCAGGTAACTGCCACAGTCGGGCTGTTTAAAGCAATTATCGGTGACCCGGAATCCCAGAGGTTGTCCGGGATCGGGTAATAAGGCCTCCTGCTGCAGAAACTGCTTGAGCTTACGCGCCTCGTCCCGGTAGGCCTGGAACCGTTCATCGCCCATGAGCCGGGGCTCCGCGTCGATCTGACCGAGAATCCCCTCAGACCCGCCGTGAGACGCCAGCTTCTCCGCGTTGTTCGCTTTGCGCTCATGGACGTAGCGTATCGCTTGCCCGGTATCGATCGCCATCTGGTCACGATGTCGCAACAACCAGTCCAGCAGCGCGACACCACAAGCCGCGCTGCCGGAGGCGATGGGCGTCAAGTCATTGATCAGTTGATGTTGAAAGTCGCTCAAGGCCTCCACCGATTGGCTGCACAGGCTCTTCATACGCCCCTTGTCGGCGCAGCACTCACGCCCCTGGGGCATGTCGTGATCAAGCCGCTTCAGCCAGGGGATCCCTCGTTCCAGGGTCTCCAAGGCGTCGGCGAGCCACAGGGTCGAGACCAGTCCAGGCCTCTCCAGCAGCTTCCCACGGGCATCGCGCAGGTAGTTGGGAGTCTTTTCCAGGACCCCCATCAAGGCGTCGCACAGGCGTTCTGGCTGGCGAAGCACCACCTCCTGCAACTGCAGCAGGGGCAGGTAGCGGGCCGGATCACGGTAGCGCCAGTCCTGCTCCAGGAGCAGCCGGTGTTCCACCAGCGCGGCGCCATAGACCAACTGCAGATCCAACTGACGATCTGGGTCCAGGGCGTCGAAATCGAGCTCCTTGAGGCCTACCAGCAGGTTACTGATCAGGCTGCTCAACGCGCCGATTTCGTCGTCGCCGTCCGCGGTGAGCAGCCCCTCATAGCCCGGAACCGAGGCAAACACCGCCGCGAGGGGGTGAAAACGAAACCAGATCCGATAATACTCGGATACCAGTTCGTCGAAGGTTGCGGCCAGGTTATTCATTCACGATCTCATAATCGTGACTGATCTCGGCCATCGCACCGAGCATGATCGAGGCGGAGCAGTATTTGTCCGCGCTCAGTGAAATGGCCCGGGCCACATGTTTTTCACTCAGATCCTTACCCGTGACAACGAAGTGGGCGTGAATGCGGGTGAATACCTTGGGGTCCTCGGCAGACCTTTCCGCTTCCAGCTCCACCACACAGCCACTGACCGGCTGGCGGGCCTTCTTCAGGATGGAGAGCACATCGAATTCAGTGCACCCCCCCATGCCGAGGAGCAGCATCTCCATGGGCCGAACCCCCAGATTGCGCCCCCCGTGATCCGCAGGGCCATCCATCACCACGGCATGACCACTGCCGGACTCCCCCATCATGGCGGTGCCTTCCACCCAAACGACCCTTGCCTTCATTTTCTGCCTCCCGGAATGACGTTCATCAACCAAATCACGATTTGCAATCCGTAATAGATGATAAACATGAATTGCGTTAAATTTATGGTTTGTCGATTTTTGTTACACTATGCGCTCATGTTGAGTCTACAGAAGACTGTCATTTCGACAAGTTGAAAAGGGTTGCTAAACTTGATCCCAAGCTTCAATCGAGAAACTACAATACTGACAAGCTCATTTCGAGAACTCGGATCGACCGCACCGAAGATCCGCGTATATTGCCGGATCACGCCGCTGGCTGGTCTCTCTACCCACCACCTAAATTTAGAGTCCCAAGATCATGACGATCATTAAACCGCCGCCCCAGGAACCTGAATACCTGCAAAGATTCCTGTCTTTTTGCCATCGCAGGCGTTATCCGAAGAACACCGAAATCATTCACATCGGAGATCCCGCGGATATCCTCTACTACATCACGGAAGGCTCAGTGGCGGTCTACATCGAGGATGAAGACGGCCGGGAGATCATCCTGACCTACCTCAACAAGGGGCAGTTCGTGGGGGAGATGGGACTCTTCGTGCCGGAACCCAAACGCAGTGTCATGGTGCGCACCCGGACCTCCTGCCAGATCGCCGAGATCAGCTACCAGAGACTCGAACAGCTCTTTTCCCACGATCTGAAGGAATACACCAAGGACATTCTCTACGCCATGGGCGCCCAGCTCTCCCAGCGCCTCTCCCAGACCAGCAACAAGGTGGGGCACCTGGCCTTCTTCGACGTGACCGGCCGAATTGCCCGCACCCTGCTGGACCTGTGCAAGGAACCCGACGCGATGACCCATCCCGACGGCATGCAGATCCGCATCACCCGGCAGGAGATCGGGCGCATCGTGGGTTGCTCCCGGGAGATGGCCGGACGGGTTCTGAAGAACCTGGAGGAACAGGGGTTGATCAGCGTCAAGGGCAAGACCATCGTGGTCTTTGGAACACGCTGATACTCAAGACAGTTTTTAGTTTTGAGTGATTAGTTTTTAGTTGATGAGTTCGCTGCGCTCACGATCACCTTGGATCTCGGGCGCATGCGAGGTTGCGCGCTACAACCCCAGAGCACCAATCCACTAAAATTCACTGATCATGGCTCTGCAAGCTGCTTATGGCGCGGGCAGCTCACCAGATGATCGTTGACCATTCCGACGGACTGCATGTAGGCATAGCAGATGGTCGAACCGACAAAGCGGAAACCTAGCCGCTTCAACTCCTTGCTCATCGCATCGGAAACCGGGGTACTGGCCGGCACCTGGGAGAGTTTTCGCCAGCGGTTCTGTTTTGGCCGGCCGTCTACGAATGACCAGATCAGGTCACTGAATCCCCGCTCCGCCTCCACTTCGAGAAACGCTCGGGCGTTGCTAATAGTCGAGTCGATCTTGAGGCGATTGCGCACGATCCCCGTGTCTTTTAGCAGCCGTTCGACCTGTCGCGGCCCATATTTCGCGATCCGTGCGGCGTCGAAATCGTGGAATGCCTTTCGGTAACCCTCCCGCTTACGCAGAATAGTCAGCCAGGAGAGCCCGGCCTGGGCACCCTCCAGGATCAGCATCTCGAACAGGTGGCGGGGATCCCGGGAGGGCACCCCCCACTCCTCGTCATGGTAGCGGATATACTCCTCATGCCCGAGGCACCAGGGACAAGGCTTGTCACTCATGATTCATCCTCCCCGGGACCGATCCAGAATTGAGGGACATGGGCCAGCTCCCAGAAAAATCCGTCCGGATCGGTGAAATAACCCGAATAGCCGCCCCAGAAGGTCTCCTGCGGGGCCTTGACCAGGCGGGCACCGGCCTCCAGGGCCTGCTCCATCACCTGATCGACCTGCTCCGGGCTGGCCAGGTTGTGCGCCAGGGTAAACGCCCCAGGCCCATTCAAGGGCATACCGATATCCTCGGCCAGGGCATCACGGGGAAAGAGTGCCAGCCAGGTGCCTTGCAGATCGAAGAAAACGATGGCATCACTGGGATACTTGAAGCGGGGCAGCCCGAGTTTCTGATAAAAGGCGGCAGCACGTTGCAGGTCGGTCACGCCCAGGGTGATCAAGTTGATTCTCGGTTGCATGGTTGCGGCTCCTGTTGTTGTTGATGTGCCGACCAGTCTACTGCCGGGCTACTGACACCGGATTGTCAGTATTACACGGTGATATTGACTTTGTGCAACAGGAGAGCCACTTTACCCACAAGACCATAGTTAAAGAAATTGTATCCATGCCCAAGGTTAGTTCTAAAGAGGCAGATTAAACTCCCCGCCAAATTGATCCGGATCAGACAGCCATTACTTGTTACAGACGCCAAAACGATAGACCCCGAAAACCGAGATCAGATCACAGTATTTTCTAATTACATAATTCACCGGTTACCAAGAAACCAAAAAAAACCGATAGTAAAACCCAAGGTAGGGGAACCTATGTACAGCCAATACTTAAATTTTGCCTCCATTACCGCGAGTAGAGCAGTACCTATTGTACTTATTATGAAAAGCCCAATTACTACCATAATTGTATTCGCGTTAAAAAGCCAACCCACAAACAAACCGATAAAGAACGAAAGACTTAATAGGCTTGCCTGTTTCCTCATTTTAAAAATCATCTATGCATTTCTACACGGATCGCAGGATCCAAGCGACTGAATTTATCTTGTGAGTCTTTCATGGCGCCGGTCTATATATGTGCCTCGGATAGTCCAGAATATTGACGCCGGGCATTTCTAGTTCTGTCAGTGCATTTTTGGCGATCCATTTCGCTGATTTGGAATTAGTAGCCAATATGCGTTTGGCTGCTTTAATAGCCTTAATCTGTAGATCAGCATTTCTCTTGCCAATGTTTCGAAGTGCCCAGTTAACAGCTTTTTTGACATAGATTCGATCATCATGCGCTTCCCGCTCAATAGGCCGCAAGAATTGCTCAAACACTTTATTATCTGCTTTTTTATCAGCAAATCCATAGGCTGCCATAATGACAAAACCGGCCCGTTTTACAAATTCACCTTCGGCCTCAGACCACTCGTGTGCTTTCGATAAAGCATGGTTGCTTTTAGCAAAGAATCCCATGCAAAATGAGTCACATATTTCCCAGTTTTCAAAACCGGCTACCCATTGATCCATTTGCGCTTCTGAAATGCATTCCGGATCGTATATTTTGCTACAAAGTATCCTGGCTTCGTATATACCGGTATCAAAAAGCTCAATCGCAAGTTTATTGTCCCGCCCAATTTCCTTGGCCAGAGCCTTTAACTCTTTATGGTAGATACCCAATGAGTTTTTTGCATGGATACCGAATTTTCGTTCTTTGATTTCTATTTTTTCCGGATCCGCGAGAGTTCTTAGCTGTCTTAAGACTTGTTTTGCATTCATTATCTTGCAGCATTTATCATTAGAGCATGCAGTTATGCGAGCCTATTGTGTTCAAGCTATTCTCTATCTATGTAAAAGGACACAAGACCATTTTCAAAGCAATAATCGCTCATGCAGTCGTTCCATGCGTCCATATTCAGGTCATAGTAGCCTGGAGAAGCGAATGTTTTTTTGATTAATGTTTAAGTTTGAGTAGTTTTTTATAAGAGATTTCGAGCGCACTCTTCGTTTCATTATCGGTTTCATTATTTATCGCTTTATCTAATGCGCCTAGCGCTTCTATTGATTTTCTTGTAGCAAGTCCTTTAGCCATTTCAATGCGTATTCTAGCGTTCTCGTATGACAGCAACTCTGTCATATAAGGAATAGAGCTTGGAACTTTATTTCTTTTAATTGCGATGGCCGCGATTTCATATAGACCCCCACCGAAGCCCATACCAACCGGTTTAATCTCGCCTGCTCCGTATTTCTTTTCTCGAATTACTCGCATAAGGTGATCAACTGCTTGTGAATATTCACAGGTACCCAGACCAATACACCCGTATGCAATAATTTCAGGTACCTCTTCCTCCTCCATAAGTTTTATGAGCGTGATTGTTGCTTTCTTAGTGCCGATTTTTCCTAGCGTGAGTAGTATCTGTTGTCGGGCTTTTTGACTTACCTTATGATATATGCCCTCTAAAAACAGAATACTGCCCTCGTTCTTGTGTTTTCCTAGAAGCTGGATCGCTTCAACTTGGTATTTCCCTTTCTTGCTACCTACTATGTCTATCAGCCTTCTAGTAACGTGCTTAGTCCCCCTTTTTTCAGATTGTAGTTCTTTATATGCTTCAGACGACACCCGCTTATCGTTGTCAATCCATGCGTCCAACAGCATGTCATTCGCCACAATGCTATAGTTATTCGAAAGCGCGGTAACTGCTATACCTCGTTTTTCAGGGATTTCAAAGTACTCCAAGACGTGTTTAGGCACCTCGTCATGATCAAATTTCGACAATGACAAGACAAGCGCATCCCTAAGATATTGATCATCTGTGATTTTTAGCTTGTTCTCCAGTAATTTCTTTACTTCGGCTCCCTCGTATTGCGCTAACGCATAACACGCATCCTCTCGGACCAAAAAATTTTCGTGGCCAAGGCAGGATTCAAGATAATTTCTGCACAGAGAACGTGGATTGTTTCTGATCAACTCAATAAAAAATATCGCCCGCACGGATGAATCTGGAAATGTTGTGATGTCTTGTATGGCTGCGCAATCAAGTCCTTTGTATTCTTTTGCCATTAATTTAATAGACCACCAAGCTTTAACAGACTCAATCGTATTCTTCTCATGACATAGTGAAATGTGGTCTACCATTTTATCTATTTTTTTCAAATCCCTTTTTAGTTTTGCAATAACTATATCATTCATGAAATTTTACTCTGTCGAGGGCTTGTAAGTATTCCTATACGTAAACTTTAATGTAGTGGCAAACAATTATCAGATAAACATAGAATATTTATCGCATAACAGAGCGCTCCAGTGAGCGATAGTGAACGATTTGACACATTTATGCATTCCCACGCTGAGCGCTGGGAACGAGGCGGGGTTGATTTAGAAAAATAACTCTTTGAGTCGCGCCCCGGGCTCTTCGGCGCGCATGAACGCCTCGCCCACGAGAAAGGCATTGACCTGATGATCTCGCATGGTGCCTACATCCTGCGGAGTGAGTATCCCGCTCTCCGTCACCACGATGCGGTCCTGGGGTATCCGCTCTAGCAGATCCAGAGTGACCTGCAAACTTACTTCGAAGGTTCGCAGGTTGCGGTTGTTGATGCCGATCAGGCGATTCTCAACCCCCAGGGCGCAGGTCAGCTCATCGCCGTCATGCACCTCGATCAGTACATCCATGCCCAGTTCATGGGCCAGATCATTGAGTGTCTTGAGCTGTATATCGTCGAGGCAGGCGGCGATCAGCAGGATGCAGTCCGCGTTGATGGCCCGGGCCTCGTAGACCTGGTAGGGATCGACGATGAAGTCCTTGCGGATCACCGGCAGTTGGCAGGCGGTCCGGGCCTGTTGCAGGTAGGCATCGCTGCCTTGGAAGAAGTCCACATCGGTGAGCACCGACAGGCAGGCTGCCCCCCCCTGCTGATAACTTTCGGCGATCTCGGCGGGGCGGAAGTCGGCCCGCAACACCCCTTTGCTGGGTGATGCCTTTTTGATCTCGGCAATTACCCCGGCCTGACCGGCGGCGATCCGCTCGGCAATGGCGCGAGCAAAACCCCGGGGCGGAGAGGCCTGCTCCAGGCGTTCGATCAATGTCGCCTGCGGAACTCGTTCACTGCGCTCGGCGATCTCTTCACGCTTGCGGCGGACGATTTTCTTCAGAATATCGGGGGTATCATTCATCTCAGTCGAAGCTCTGGGTTAACACCACCAGACGATCCAAGCGGTTGCGCGCCTCACCACTGGCGATGGCGGCATCGGCCTTTTGTACGCCCTCCTTGAGACTCTCGGCGAGTCCGGCGGTATAGATGGCCGCCCCCGCGTTGATCATTACAATATCCCGGGCCGGACCCGGCTTGTCTTCCAGAACCCCACGGATCATGGTCAGGCTTTCGGCGGCATCCTTAACCTTAATGGCATCCAGGGAGCTGCGGGCGACTCCGAAATCCTCGGGATTGATGCTGAAGCGGCGGATCTGACCCTGTTTCAGCTCCGCGACCTCAGTGGCGTCACCGATGCTGATCTCATCCAATCCATCCCGGGAGTGCACCACCATGGCGTGGCGGCTGCCCAGGCGCTGCATCACTTCCGCGATGGGTTCCAGCAATTCATTGTTGAATACGCCCAGCAGGAGATTGGGCACATTGGCCGGATTGGTCAGGGGACCGAGCACATTGAAGATGGTGCGCACCCCCATCTCTTTGCGGGGGCCGATGGCGTGCTTCATGGCGCTGTGGTGTCCGGGGGCGAACATGAATCCGACCCCGACCTCGCGCACGCACCGGGCAACCTGCTCGGGGCTGAGATCCAGGCGCACGCCCGCGGCCTCCAGGGCATCGGCGCTACCGGATTTGGACGAGATGGAACGGTTGCCGTGCTTGGCGACATGGCACCCGGCCGCCGCCGCGACGAACATGCAGGCGGTGGAAACATTGAAGGTCCCGGAGGCGTCTCCGCCCGTACCCACGATATCCACCGGGTGTTCCAAGCCGCTGATCGACACCCCGGAGGCCAGCTCTCGCATCACCGAGGCCGCGGCGCTGATCTCCACCACGGTTTCGCCTTTCATGCGCAGACCGACGAGAAACCCACCGATCTGGGCCGGCGTGGCGCCACCGGTCATGATGGTGCGCATGACACTCGTCATCTCATCTTCGCTCAGATTCTGGCGCGTCAGTACTTTATTGATGGCTTGCGACATCTCCACGGCGGTCTCCCCCTTGTTTTATATCGATCCGTGTCCGCGAACTAACCCCTTATGGATGAGCGATACATCCAGGTCCAGCGGAACTGTTTAAGCGATAATCATCCGCAAATATACGCCAATCACCGCGCATGTACGCAAATTTGACTGGCCCTCTAAGTCCCGTGACGTCTATTTGCGGTGTTTGGTGTGAATTTGCGGCTTATATACTCGTATGCAAATGCCATTACCCCTGATGGCGTACATTCTCGGCGCAATGCTCGGCATTCCAGCCTGCACCGGGATCCATTGAACTCCCTGGATCCCGGCATACACCGGGATGACGTGGCTATACGAAGACGTAGCTGTACAAAGATGGTTATTTTCCGTAGCCGTCACCACCCTTCGATGAAGTTACGCAACAGATCGTGCCCGTGCCGGGTCAGAATCGATTCCGGATGGAACTGCACGCCCTGAACCGGAAGTTCCTTGTGACGAACCCCCATGATTTCATCCAGGGAACCGTCCTCCTGTTGGGTCCAGGCGGTCACCTCGAGACATTCAGGCAGACGGCTCTTGTCGATCACCAGGGAGTGGTATCGGGTTGCCTGGAAGGGATTGTCCAGCCCCTGAAACACCCCCTGGTCACGGTGGTGAATCGGTGAGGTTTTGCCATGCATCACCTCCCGGGCATGGATGATATGCCCACCGAAGGCCTGGCCGATGGACTGGTGTCCCAGACACACTCCGAGGATCGGAATCCGTCCGGCGTAGGTCTTGATGGTCTCCACCGAAATGCCCGCCTCGTTAGGGGTGCAGGGGCCCGGTGAGATCACGATACGCTCCGGTTTCATCGCTTCGATGTCGGATACTCCGATCTCATCGTTGCGCACCACCTTGACCTCGGCGCCCAGCTCACCCAGATATTGCACCAGGTTGTAGGTGAAGGAGTCGTAATTGTCGATCATGAGTAGCATTTCAGACCTCCTCCCCATCGCAGGGATGACGATCGAGACCCGCTTCCGCCAGGGCCACGGCACGGAAGATGGCCCGCCCCTTGTTCATGGTCTCTTTCCACTCCAGTTCCGGCACCGAATCGGCTACCACCCCGGCGCCGGCCTGGATGTGCAGGGTTTTATCCTTGATCACGGCGGTGCGGATCGCTATCGCGGTATCCATGTTGCCACTCCATGAGAGATAACCCACGGCACCGGAATAGACACCCCGTTTGACCGGTTCGAGTTCGTCGATGATCTCCATGGCGCGGATCTTCGGCGCGCCACTCACGGTGCCGGCCGGAAAGGTGGCCCGCAGCACGTCCATGGCGCTCAATCCGTCACGCAGTTTTCCGTTGACGTTGGAGACGATGTGCATGACATGGGAGTAGCGCTCCACGATCATCTTTTCGGTCAGTTTGACACTGCCGACCCGGGCCACCCGGCCGGTATCGTTGCGCCCCAGGTCGATCAGCATCAGGTGTTCGGCCAGCTCCTTGGGATCGGCCAGCAATTCGGCTTCCAAAGCCCGGTCCTCCGCCTCGGTATAGCCCCGTCGACGGGTTCCGGCAATCGGCCGCACCGTGACCACTCCATCCTCCAGGCGGGTCAGAATCTCCGGCGAGGAGCCCACGATGTGGAAATCACCCAGGTTAAGGAAGTACATGTAGGGTGAGGGATTGAGTCCGCGCAGGGCCCGATAGAGATCCAGGGGGGGCGCATGGAAGGGGATCGACAGGCGTTGGGAGATCACCACCTGCATACAGTCCCCGTCAAGGATATAACGTTTAACCCGCTCAACCGCCTGTTCGTAGCCCTGTTCGGTGAATCCTGATACGAAGTCCGTCTCGCTCACCGCTCGCTTCGTCCCTTGAGACTCCCCCGGCAAGGGCTGGCGCATCTGACCGATCAACGCCTGGATCCGCGCCTGGGCCTGCGCGAGATCCTCTCCCTGACTGGGATCCACATGCACGATGACATAGAGCCGGCCGCTGAGGTTGTCGAACACCACCAGTTCATCGGACACCATCAACAGGATGTCCGGTGTCTGCAGTAGATCCGGGTTGGGGCAGATCGCCAGTCTGGGTTCGATGTAGCGGACGATGTCGTAGCCGAAATATCCGACCAGACCCCCGTTGAAGCGAGGCAACCCATCCTCATCGGCCGCCTTGAAGCGCCGTTGATACTCGTCGATCCACGCGAGGGGGTCGTTGACTTCGCAGCGCTCCACCACTTCACCGTCGGTGATCACCTCAACGATACGCCCCGATATCTGCACACGGGTACGGCAGGGCAGACCGATGATCGAGTAACGGCCCCACTTCTCGCCGCCCTGCACCGACTCGAACAGATAGGAATAGGGCCCGTTGGCCAGTTTCATATAGACACTGAGGGGGGTGTCGAGATCCGCGAGTACTTCGCAGACGACAGGTATGCGGTTATAACCCTGTTGCGCCAGGGTGTCGAATTCTTGGGGGGTCATGGTCCTCTCCACACAATCGATGATGATCTAACGGTTCGCTTCGGGTCGTTGCTCACCAACGCCATCGCGCACCGTTCATCAAGGTCATATTGTGTGAAGTCAGAGTCATGTGTGAAAACAGTTGTGTGTATTTAGATTGGTCTAACCTTACTCGAAAACCCAACTCCGGCTCAAGCGGCGTTTTCCAGGATTGGCCGGATCTCGGTCAAGGAATCGATTACTGCATCCGGGTTGTAGTTGCGAATGTCCTCCCCATGGTTATAGCCATAACTCATGCAGACGATCTGAAAACCGGCAGCCCGGGCCGCCTTTACGTCGCTCTGGGAGTCCCCCAACATGAGCGCGTCGGCAGGGGCCACCCCCAACTGTTCCGCCCCGTGCAGTAAAGGCAGCGGATCGGGTTTCTTCTTTGGCAGGGTATCCCCGGCGATGATGATCTCGAAGTCATCGTATATTCCCAGGTCACGCAGCAACGGCAGGGTGAATTGCTCGGCCTTGTTGGTCACGCAGCCGAGGCGGTAGCCCTCCGCCTTGAGATAGTCAAGACCCTCACGGACCCCCGGATAAAGACATGAGCGCTGACTGGTGTTCTCGGCGTAGAGTTCGAGAAACAGGGGGTAGGCCTGTTCGAAGTCCGCCTCATCGGGTTCACCCTCGAGCTGCCCGACCAGAGCCCGGCGCACCAGCCGCTCCACCCCGTTGCCGACCCAGTCGCGTACTTTCTCTTCACCGTGCGCCGGACGGCCAAGACGCTTCATCATCTCATCGACGCAGAAGGCGAGATCCGGCACGCTGTCCACCAGGGTGCCGTCCACGTCGATGAGGATCATTTTGGGTTTCTTGATCATGAATCCGCGAACCGCGACCGGTCAGACCTTGGCCAGCTCCGCCTTCATCTTGGCGACGATGCTGTCGTAGCGGTTAGGGTCGCTGTCACCGGGGAAACCGAAGATACCGGAGCCCGCGACGAAGGTATCGGCCCCCGCTGCCTTGATCTCGGCGATGTTGTCGACCTTGACGCCGCCGTCGATCTCCAGACGGATATCGAATCCGGAATCATCGATGATCTTGCGGCATTCACGCAGCTTGTCCAGGGTGGCCGGAATGAAGCTCTGCCCACCAAAGCCCGGGTTGACCGACATCAGCAGGATCATGTCCACCTTGTCGAGAACATAGTCCAGATAGCTCAGGGGGGTGGCGGGATTGAACACCAGACCGGATTTACAGCCTTCGCTGCGAATCAGCTGTAGGCTGCGGTCGATGTGTTCCGACGCCTCCGGATGAAAGGTGATGTAAGTAGCGCCGGCCTTGGCGAAATCGGGAATGATCCGATCCACCGGTTTAACCATCATGTGAACGTCAATCTCTGCGGTCACACCGTGTTTGCGCAGGGCCTCACACACCAGGGGACCAATGGTCAGGTTCGGCACATAGTGGTTGTCCATGACGTCGAAGTGGACGATTTCCGCACCGGAAGCCAGAACGTTGTCCACCTCCTCCCCGAGCTTGGCGAAATCCGCGGACAGGATGGAAGGGGCGATCTTATCGGTCTGTCGGGCCATGATACTCTCTCCTAGGGTTGTGACCCCGGCCCGTGGCCGGAAGCAGGGCGCTGACCCGATCCGTGATTCATGCACTCGCGTCCCTGATAGACAACCCCGAAGGGGTCTTGGGCCAGGGACTCGGACACGAAAAAAGGCGGGGCGAACGCCGCGTTTTTCAAAAGGACGGCCACTTTACCCCAAAGTCCCGCTATTTTCAGCATTCCCATTGAAACCCTGGGTGGAATGGCGACAGCAGGCTTAACGGTTGTCGAGGGGCAGTGATTGGATTACCGTTGCGGGACACCCCCATTACGAGTGACCGATGTGACCATGCTACGCCTGTGCCTGCTCTTGCTGGCCTTCGCCCCCTGGGCACAGGGGGCCAACCTGAGCCTGGAACAGCGCCTCTCGGCGGAACTCGATACCCCGGATCTGTCGGGAGAAGCGGTTTGGCTGGATGCGGAAGGGACGCGTTTCCTGGCAATCCACAGCCCCAGCGATCGCACCCCGGCCCTGGGAGGCGTGATCCTCCTGCACGACGCGGGCAGCCATGCGGACTGGCACGAGGTGATCCACCCCCTGCGCCTGGCCCTGGCGCAACAGGGCTGGGACACCCTGTCGCTGCAGATGCCGGCGGTGGAAGCCCCACCCGGCCCCGGCGAATTCCCATCGTTACTGACTCAGGCGAATACCCGGATCCAGGCAGCGGTGAACTACTTTGGCGGACGCCAGGACGCCGATCTGGTGTTGGCCGGGCATGGGTTGGGAGCACTTATGGCCCTCAATTATGCCCGCTCACCGAATGCGGATGCGGTGACGGGGGTGGTGGCGATCGGTCTCGAAATACCGACCCGGGCGGAACAGGACCCGCTCCGACAGGCCCTGGCGCAACGAAATTTTCCCCTCTACGACCTGTATGGAAGCCGTGACCGGGATGCGGTCATGCAAAGCGCCGCGGAACGCAGGAAAATTGCCCGGCAAACGGACCAACCCGGATATCGTCAGGAAGCCATGGCCGGGGCGGATCACTTTTTCACAGGCCTGCAGAGCAGCCTCAGCCAAAGGGTCATCGCCTGGCTGAAGGCCGTGCAATCCCAAGATGAATCGCAGTAAACACTGCTTGCAGGGAGTGCCGATCAGCGCATCATTCCGGCAGTTGCGGAGCCGGGATTGAACGCACGCTTTAATGGGCTTTCTGAGTCTATTCGCGCAAATTTGCGGTGATTGGCGTTTATTTGCGGTTCAATTTCTGAAGTGGAGTCCCATCCGACATGCACCGGAATGACGTATTATCTCAATGGTATGGACTCCTCCCCCACCGAGCCCTAAGGTTGGTGAGGGGGAAGTTGTCAAGCAAACAAAGGAGCCCATACCATGAAAAAGACTACCACTATCTGTATCGATCTGGCGAAAACTGTTTTTCAGATTGCTG
>JBNKJP010000026.1:0-82641 GCA_050291245.1 Candidatus Thiodiazotropha sp.
GGGGGTGTGGATCACCCATGTGATGGCGCCCCACAGGAAATTCCAACTCGATCCCAGAGAGATCGAAAACTTCAACGAGGTAAAAGCGATGTTGGCCACACGCATTGAACAGTGGGAAAAAGATCGGGAAGAGCAGCTTAAAAGAGAAAAGCAAGAAGCCCGAAAACAAGGTGAAAAACAAGGCCAAAAAAAAGGCCAGAAACTGGGTCAAAAACTAGGCCAAAGACAAGGTGAAGCCAACTTGCTCAGCAAGATGCTGGAGCGTAAATACGGTCCTCTACCGCCTTGGGTTCCGCAACGGCTCGCCCAGGCTGACACAGAGACTCTGGAACATTGGGCCGACAACCTGCTCGATGCCCAGACGTTGGACGAGGTTTTTAAATAAGGACATAACGTTTTGTGTTGGCCGGGAGACGCTTTTGTCAACATGACGGGTTTTCATAACAGATCGGATGGGGCTCCATACCTTGGGGTCGTATGCATCGTCCGGTAACCAATTTCCTGAAAATCCAAAACTTCTTTTCATTGGCACCATTTCGATGTGATAGCCAAATAGTCTAGTGTGCAGTTGCAAGCCGGGTAACGGCACGGGACCTCTTGTGCGCAATCGTTAATAAATACGCAAAGGTGTGTGGCAGCAAGAGTATCAAGGGTAGAGTGCGCACCATGCTTGCATGCCGGAATAGGGATGAATACCATAGGTTTTGCTGGTTCAATATCGTGGGTGTCTGCACGTTTCTGTGAGTGGCTCTATGTTGAATACAAAATTTAATACGCCTTGGTATTTTGTAACAGCATTCAATAAGGGACTAACGTTATGAATATTCGTTATATTAGGATTCAAAAAGATGGTGAACTTGGATTGTATGAGGTATGGAGTCACGTATTGGCGCTCGGGGATGATAGGCAGCTGCATGTTTGATTGAATAGCATGTGAAGGTAGGTCTGCAAAAGGCTAGGTCGCCAAATTATTGATCCTGCTATAAGCCTCTGATACGAGATTTCAGGTTATGTTTCATACAATGCTAAAAAAGATATCGAATCGAATATTGTTTTCGTATCTGTTAACCATTTGTCTATTGTTGATACTTCCAGGCTGTGGTTCAGATAATCCGGCTTCTGCTGTTTACTCGATTAAAAATGAGCAGAGCTATCAAGATCCGGAACTGCTTGCTCGTGCGTGGCAGCTCCCTGTGGCCAGCACATATAAAGATAATTTTATTTATCAGGAGAATGGTGCATTCTGTGGGCCAGCCAGCGCTGCAAATACCTTGAATTCATTAGGTGTTCATGGTCTAAGCCAATCCAACATTATCGAGAATTCATCAATATATTATATAAAGGCTCGTATTCTCGGGCTAACTCTTGATGAGATGATGAGTCTTTTTGAGGATAACCTCAAAAAAACAGGTCATTCTGAGTGGATGGTTGCGGAATATCGAGACCTGACGATTGAAGAGTTTCGTAATCATATGCGTCAAGCTAATCTTCCTGACTTTCGATATGTGATCAATTTCAGCAGGTATCCACTCTTTGGTGTAGATATTGGGCACCATTCACCTATAGGTGGATACATTGAAGGTAGTGATAGTGTGTTTGTGTTGGATGTGCTTGAAGACTATAAGCCATTTATCGTTTCTGTAAAAAAATTATTTAATGCCATGAATACAATTGATAGTGAAACGGGAGAGAAACGCGGGCTAATTCAATTGCAAAGACGGCATATATAATGTTATGGGTTTGTATTTTTATCGTTCCTGTTAACTCAATCTTCAGGGTTAACCCTGTAGTTGCATAAATTCTTACCGAAAAACAAATGTTGCCAATAAATAGCAACATTTTCCCTTCAAATTCATGTGATTTCTAAAAGTCACCCGTGGTGAGTTTTAGAAACAATGAAAACGGCTTGCGTCGCATTTCTGGAGTTCATGGAACATAGCGAAATCGTCTCTACCTATTCTGATCAGATCGTCCCCTCTCCCTTCGGGAGAGGGACAGGGTGAGGGGAGTCAAACGCAATTAGGGGCTTTGAAAAGCGCACGTTTTGTTGATTAACCCCCCCTCATCCTGTCCTTCTCCCGAAGGGAGAAGGGACGCTCCATTGAGCCTGTGCGGAATTCTCATGATGGTCTCAAAACGGATTGTATGCATTCAAGTGCTAGATTTATGCAACGATAGGGTTAAGAACTGATTTATTCCGAGTAATAATCCCAATAACAAATACTTCTCTCATGTCCTGTGCATGCCATTCAATGTGGTTTTATTGTTTGATTTAGAGCGCAAACATTTTACCATGCTCAAGGAAAATCCTGCTTTTTTATTCAACAAGTTGCGTATGATTATGTGTTAGGTTTAAACTCCGAAACCTTGAGCTATTAAGTTTAGAACTCAGTCGAAAGCTTCACATAATAGCTTCGTCCTGGTAAGGGTATATCACCGGGAAATGCTGTTCCCATGCCCGCCTCATCAGCGTCAGTGTCAAATATATTACGAACTTCCAGAGTTGCTTCCAGGTTTCTGGTTAACTCATTTCGAATAAGCAGGTCTACGAATGTATAGCGATCCGCTTTTGATCGGGTGTCTTCAGCTACCCGGTCGCGATTTCCCACATAAGTCATCTTAGTACTGAAGAACCAGTTATCAGGATAATTATGTTGAAGCATGGCAAACAATTTGTTGTGTGGGGAATAACCTGCATCTTCATTTGTTGTTCTATCTGTATTGTCTTGGTAGGCGTAATAGGAATAGAACTTTGTGTGGTCGGAAATATCCCACCATAGTTCCAGTTCAAAGCCTCGGCCAGTTTGATCGCCGACATTTTCCGGATGAAAAGAAAGTCCATGCATAGTGTTTTGATATCGAATCTGGTTGTCTGTTTCGTGATAGAAGAAGTCAATTCTACCTCTCAATCTGTATATGGGTCGGTAATCAAAAACCAATTGAATTTGATCAAGCTTTTCTGGTTCAAGATCTGGATTGGCTTCGAAGGCGGGGATGTACCTCGATTTGGTATCCATGAGCGTAGGTATACGGTACCCCCGGCCATAAAGAAGCTTTGTTGTTAATGTGGCGGTTGTATTCCATTGCAATACTGCCCTTTGGCTTGTAACAGATCCATATTCATCATAGTCGTCGTATCGAGCACCAAGAGTAATGCTCCAATCTGGCAGTACCGGCCACTCATCTTGTAGATAAGCAAAATTCAAATTTCTAGAGTATTTCTTTTTTCCTGGGATGGGATCAGATAAAGTATCATGCATCTCTGTTGGGATAATCATGCCATCCAACATGGTGTAGTTTCTACTTTCACTAAGCTCTTCTACTTTTGCTCTTTCCCCTCCGATACCAAATGTCAGATAGTGGTCATCGAAACCTGAGTATCGGAGTGCTGAATTTAATCTCGTAAAATTTTGTCGATTCTTTTCGTTTACAATAACTCCGTCGGTAAACACGCCGAATGCGCCGGGTGGGAAAAAGTGCAGATTGTCGATCGTATGATCACTTTGTGCGTAAGAGAGGGTTGCGCCAATACTGAAGTCGCTCGTAATGTCGTTGTCGTATCGGTATAGCGCTTCAAAACCATCCGTTTCAATATTTCCATAGGGGTCAAGCGATGCCGCCAACCCGACACCCATACTCGTATTCAATTGGTATGCGCGCAAGCCGAATCGGGAATGGCCATCAGAAATATTTATGTGTGCACCTGACTCTTCAGAATCGGTGCTGGCTTTGCCTGGAGCAAGGGATGCATCTGTGCCTAACTGTGCATCGATAAAGGTTTGTGAATCCTGATCGATGGTTGGTCTGTAACCATCTGTTTTGGAATATTCGAATGCTGCGACCAGATCAAAGTCACTCATTATCTTGGTACCGGACAGAACGCTCGCGTTGCGCGTATTGTAGCTGCCACCCTCGATTGTGACAGATGATACTTCGGGGTTACGGGTCTTTGTGATGATGTTGACTACGGCTGAAAATGCGTCAGCTCCCCAAAGCGAGGATCCTGGCCCGCGACTCACTTCGATTCTTTCTATTATATCAATAGGTATTTTCCCAATCGCGGTCGCTCTGTCACTAAAAGCAAGGTCATCCTGAGGAATTCCATCAACCATGATGAGTATATTTCTATTGTATCCAGAACTAAACCCGCGAGCTGCATAAACAGGGCTAAAATTAGCCGTAGAAATTCCAACATGGATACCTGGTACCATATTCAGAATATCTGCAAGGTTTTTTGCGCCTGTGTTCTTTATGTATTTAGCGCTGAATACTGATGCAACGGCTGGCGCAGTAATAATCGGTCGCTCCATGCCTGTAGCGATAGAAACGGTTTCAATGTCACCAAATATTGCAGCATCTTCAAATTCCGCTTTCACCGGTGTGCTGAGCATGAGAAGCGAAGAAGATATCAAGCAAGGTATTGTGTATCGCATACATAGATCCTTCTAAGTAGGTCACCCGAGGTATTGGGCGACGCAGTAGTGTTTTTCTGATCCCGTCTATCAACTCGTTCCCACGCTCTGCGTGGGAATGCCTACTAAGCCTGGTGTGACGATCAGCCTTGCTGAGTGACCCGTACCCCGGTCTGCATTCCCACGCAGAGCGTGGGAACGAGAAATACAACGAGGCGTCCCAATACGTTTTCACGTGCAGCGGGCTGGGTGCTAAGGATGGCCTCCGGGAATATCACACCAACAGGCATTCTGGATCCCGGCATGCGCCGGGATGACGGTGGTTGTTGGCTTAGGTCAGTGCCTGTACGATCTTATTCGACGGCAGCCATGCCGATGCCTCGCGGATCACTGGCCGCCTGTACCTCGCCCGAGCGCTTGTTCCACAAAATCGCCTGCATGTTCCCATAGGGTCTCTCGACAGGGGTCAGGGTATGCCCCATGGCGCTCAACTGGCTCTGTAAGGCTTCGCTCAGCGCTCCTTCTTCATACTCAACCACATCCGGAAGATATTGATGGTGAAACCGGGGGCGGCTCACCCAGCTTTGGGGTTCCCTGCCATCGGCAATGTCCAGTATGCCCAACAGAACTGTAGTGATGATCCGGCTGCCGCCGGGTGTGCCGAGAATGGCCACCTGCTTTCTGTTCTCGACAAAGGTCGGGCTCATGCTTGAAAGCATGCGCTTGCCCGGAGCGACGGCGTTGGCTTCGCTGCCCACCAGACCATAGATGTTGGCAACCCCGGGGCTGACCGAAAAATCATCCATCTCGTCATTTAGCAGAACACCGGTGCCCGGCGCGACCAGCCCGGAGCCGAAAGGGTAGTTGATGCTCTGGGTCGCGGCCACACGATTTCCCTCAGCATCAAGAATGGAATAGTGGGTGGTGTCCTCGCCCTCCCAGGCATAGCCGGGCTGGTCAGGGATGCTGGGTGTGGCGTGATTCAGATCGATATCCCAGGCCAGCAGGAGCGCATACAGGGGGTGGGTTAAAATGCGTGTCGGCACCCTGACATAATCCGGATCGCCCAGGTATCTCGCCCGGTCCCGATAGGCGCGCCGCATGGCTTCGATGAGCAGGTGGGTTTGCTGGGGCTCCTGCAAAGCCGAATAGTTCAGGCTTTGCAAAATATTCAGCATGGTGATCAACGCCACACCCCCCGATGAGGGTGGCGGGGCGCTGGTGATTTTCAGCCCCTGATATCGGCCTGTGATGGGTTTTCGTTCAACAATCCGGTATTGCGCAAGATCTTCAAGGCTCCAGATGCCCCCCGCCTCGTTGACACCGCTCACCAGTCGCCGGGCTGTTTCACCCTGATAGAATCCGGCGACGCCCGCCTGCGCCAGGCGTTCCAGGGTGTCGGCCAGTTCGGGTTGTTTGAGCAGGGTTCCTTTTGCAGGCACTTCGCCGTTCGGCAAGAACTGCTCAGCGGTTGCGGGGTAGCTTTGCAGCACCGACAAGCGCCAATAGGCCAGGCCCCGATAGTAGTCATCCACCGGAAAGCCCACTCGGGCGATATCGATAGCGGGCTGGAGCGATTCGGCAAGGGACAGTTTTCCATAGTGTTCCGCCAGATGAACCAGAGCCGCGGGCAGACCGGGTATCCCGGCGGCCAGCGCTCCGTTCAGCGAGCGCAGGGGCACTACATTGCCATTCTCATCCAGATAGAGATCGCGATGAGCCGCCAGAGGCGCCCGTTCGCGGCCATCGATCATGATTTGGTGACCGTCGCTGGCGCGATGCAGTAGCCAGAATCCACCCCCGCCCAGTCCGGAGCTGTAGGGCTCTACAACCCCTAATACCGCGCTCACCGTAACGGCGGCGTCGAATGCATTGCCTCCTGCCCGTAGTGTTTGGTGGCCGGCTTGCGTGGCCATGGGGTGGGCGCTGGCGATGGCGGCGCTGTGCGGTTTATCGTGAGCGAAAGCGATACCAACGTTAAAGAGAAAGAGTATGAGGAAACCTAGGGGCGCGATTTCCGTTCTGCTTCCGTCTGCGGTTGCGGATGTGTCCGATTGGGTGATCGGCAGGGTGTTTTGAGCAAGGCGTGGTTTGAGTATTGAACGAAAAGCGTGCCACATACGAAGTTCCCTCTGGTTTGATCTGTTTGGTGTATGAGTTGTATCGGTTGGGCGGGTTTTGCATTGCCCATCCTTCTAAGGGGGTTATACCTCGGGGCCGCAGGTGTCGTCCGGCAGCCAGCTACCGTGGAATCCATAAGGCACCCGAACCGGCAGCATCACACGTGCCAGAGGGGGTGCGTATAAATCGGTGGCGTCGAGCACCAGCAGTTCGCTGGCGCAACGGTGCTCGTCATAGACAAAGGACATCAGATAGCCGTCATCCTCGGTCGTGGCGTTCGCGCGTGGGATGAAATAGGGTTCGCTGCTATGCCGACCCCAGCCCAGATCGTGGCGGGTTCTTTCGCCACTCATCATGTCGTGCTTGAGGATGCCGGGAAATCCGAAACCTCTTCGCATCCGAGCCATCTCGACGCTGTAACCAAATCGATAGGGCTTACTGTTAAGAGATGGATGGCAGCGCGGAAATTCTTGCGGGCGATCATCGATTCGTTGAGTGCTCAACCGGCCCTTGAACGGATCGAGGGTCCAGCGATCCAAAGTGGGCAGGCTGTCATGCAAGGGACCGTGGAGATCGTTGATGAACAGGGTTTCATAGCGACACACGTCAATGACCACATGACCGTTTTCGTCGTCATAGGCATTCAGGGCATGAGCGACGAAGCAGGAGGGTACCTCAATCCAGGTAATGTGTTCACTAGAACCATCACGGGGTAATAACCCGACCCGGGCCTGGTGACCGGGGTTCCAGGCGAACGGGAAGTGCATGCCCTGCTCGATCAACGTTTCGCTGACGGTAACCGACAGGTCATAGATCACCACATAGCGCTGGGTGAGGCTCATGTCGTGTATCATCGGCATACTCCGCATGGGGATGTTCAACTGCCGTTTCACCCGGCCGTCACGGCCGATCTCAAGATATTGAATGTGGTCATGAAAGTTTCGCCAGAAGTAGGCCAGGGCGTGCAGATGCCCTGTGTCCGGATCTACTTTCGGGTGACCGGTAAAGGTCATCTCCGGCAGGGTCCCGAAAAAGTTGTTCACGCCGAGGGTTTCCAGTTCGTAGGAGAGTTCAACCGGTGGCGCGCCCGACTCCATAATGGCCCAGGTGCGGCATGCCTGGCCGATGACATGGGTGTTGGGTGATCCGGCCAGATGTTGGCACGGGGAGACCTCGCCCAAGCCTTCGGCAATCTCAGAACTTCTCACATAGCGATTGCGATACCAAAGGGCCCGGCCTTCGGCCAGTCGCACCCCATGCACCATGCCGTCGCCGATAAACCAATGATACGTTTGTGGGTCGACTTCGCTAAACGGGTTGGGGCCGTTTCGCACATACCGACCGTTAAGCTCATTCGGCAGTTCCCCGATTACTTCGAGATCGGTGGTCGTGATCTCTTCTTCCACGGGGGCGAAGTTTCCGGAAAGATAGAAGTTCGCATAGGGGTCGCACCCTGAATCAGGGTTTGGCGTAACCCAGGGGTGAGCGCGTGCGGTGGCGGGGTGGCAATAGTAGTCTGCACCTCTGTCATGGGCCAGCAGCCGGTTCACACTTGTGATGGTTGGAAGAGCCAGTGAGGCGGCCAGGGACTTTATGAGTGTGCGCCTTTTCATGGTCTGATACTCCTGATGCGGTTTATTCCGTTAAAAAAGTGAGCGCTAAGGAACAGTTTCATGTCATGAATACCGTACGGTTAGCTCCGTTATTCCGGGTCTTGTTGCCAAATCTCAGGAGCTTTTCCCAGGGTGTTAAGCTGAATTTTTGTTGGTTTAACGATTACGATGCTATAGCGGGGATCATCAATGCCTTTGAAATACTGTTCCAGCGCGCTAAACCAAAAAGATTGTCGCTCGTTCGTTTCTGTAGTTACCGTCGCAGTGCCTTCGATTTGCAACCCTATCGTTGACGCCACGCTATTCGCGCCTAATGTTAAAAATACATTGGAATGTTTTGAAATTTGTTCAACTTTATTGGAGTCAAGGTGTGTCTTGCTTCAAGTAAGCGACTTTACTTCGAATTCTTCGGTTTCCGTTGTGTTCGGAGAGGGGCGATGAATTGCAGTGTTTTGTAAATGGTAATTCGACAACCCAGTGAACTAGTTTGTGCATACAAAGCTCCCTTTGCTACTAATCCCGGTAGTTCCTGTTTTCTGGTATTGGTATGAGGTCCGTGAAATGGTTTTTACTATCCTTGGAAAGGAAAAGCAAGCAATTGCATTGCTTGATTTACTCTAACGACGTACAAAAAATACTACATTGATTTGTATGGATCATGCGCCCTCATCTAATTTGACAACACCATGCTTCAGCGCGTGTTTCAAGATTTCGGTATTTCTGTGTAGACCTAGTTTTGACCTGAGTGCAAACAGTGTGTTGTTAACGGTTTTCTGCGACAGTTCCAGCTCTTTGGCAATTTCGGTGTTGCTGCGATCGAGGGCAATGAGTCGATACACCTCAAATTCCCGTGGATTGAGCCGGGTTCTGGGGTCGTGGTCATATTCCGCTAACAGATGAGAGAGTTTCTGAGCGATGTCGGGCAGAAAGTGCTTTTCGCCTCTGGCGGCGCGCTTGATCGCATCGCTCAATAGCTCAGGTTCTGCGTCTTTCGGAATAAAGGCTAACGCACCGAGTTGGTAGGTTTCCTTGATGAGTCTGGCTTGGTCATGTTGTGACAGTACCACGATCTTTGCGCCAGGATGGGTGTTCAAAATAGTCTTTATTGCATCAAGTCCCGTCATTTTCTCTTTGAACAGGATATCCATGACTACGACGTCAGGATGGAATTGGTTGTATGCGTCGCAGGCATCCTGAGGATTATCGGTAGCATGGATGACTTTGATCTCCTTATTCTCATTCATGGCTTCTATGAAACCATTTCTAAGCAAGGGGTGGTCGTCCGCTAGCATTACAGTGATTTTGTTGGATATGTTCTTTTTGGCTTTGTGCATGATTGTTGGCTCCCTGAAAAAATATACGGCGTTAAGTTTTCGGTGATTAGGTGTGAGTCCGCTATATAGTGATGAGAGTTTTAAATAGTAGATAAAGTATATTGTGTAAAATAAATAGTACATAGGATAATTAATTTGCTTGTTGTGCTGGTATTGCTGTGCTATAAATTTTTAAAAATTATATCTTGTCCGTGAAAAACAGTCGAAACATGAACTAAATACTGACTTTTTGGTGGCAGGTAATTCAGGGAGTTTTTGTCATGGATTTGTTTGAACATAAGTTATTTGTTTTGCATTTGAATGGTGAATGCTTGTCTTTGCAAACCATTGCGCCCACTAGCACCCATGAGCATGATGAGTTGTGCAGGCTGGAAGAGAAAGGTCTCGTTAAATTTTTAGTGATCGATTCTTCGTCCAGTTACCTTTTTCAGAAGTCATTCGTTCAAAAGATCGTTCGTACGATGTTGTCGGCAGACAGTACGGAGTTCGAAATCGCTGATCAGTCTAAAAACAGCCGCAAGATTCTTCAGATCAAAGCCTCGAATATTAGCGTTCTGGATGTCAGGTGTTCTTCTGAAAAGCATGAGCAACTGATGTGTGAAGGCAGTAACCGTTTGGATTCTGTTAAAGAACGCTGTTTATCGTTTCTTGGAAAGCTCAAACTTTCTAAATTTCCAATAATCAGTGGTGTGATCTGTAAAGGATAGTGCTTAACCGCGTTGTGTCGTGTCGCCGGGGTCAAACGTTCTGAAAGTATACCCATCGGCTGGTCTCGAACTTAGATAGGCGCATTTTTCTCAACCATGAATTGGGTACCCCGTTATACTATTAGTGACAAGCTGCTCTTGATCATACGGGCGATTGGAGAGGCTTCTGGCGAGTTCATGGCACACCCCAGGACTGCAAAGGCCCAGGCGGAATGGTTGCTGCAAGCGTAAATATTGTCTGCCCGGGCATTAACCAGTAATACCCTGTCTTTGAGTGCGGTCAGGCGCAGGCTTCGAGGTGATCATACAAACATATCCCGAATCGAGGTGAAGGCACTTAACTGCGCAGAGGCTAGGCAAATATTGTTTCGGTCTGTGCGGGAGGGCAGTTTTGAGTTGAATCTCGATCTATTGGATTGGCTTTTCGCGAGGTTTCGGGCAGAACTTAGGTATGAGTCGAGATTGGATGTCGAAGATGTCCGCATGTGGGTCTGCGCATTATTGAGTAAGATTAATTGCCTGAAAAGAATGATAGATCCTGTGATACTGGCAGGTCTTTTTCTTCGAGAGATGGTTTTACTGGGGTTTGGGCGGAATGAGAGGGAGCAGGCGATTCATCTCCTGACCAGTGCGCTGCTAGGTGACGCCGGGCTGGGTGTATTTGAGTTTTTAAGTATCGAGTCTTACTTCCAGCTTGATACAGAGCGTTATTGGAAGGCGATTGGCATCACTCGTGGTGAATCCCGATCAAGAGCCGATGACGATAATACCGAATGGCTGGAGTATTTTGCTGAGGGTGTTCTGTATGAACTGCATCGTATCACCCGGGATTTCTCTAAACAGGCTGCGATCAGGTCCCTGTTGGATCCGCATTATCAACAGATAATTGATTATATAGAAAGGCAGGGTAGTATTTCTCAGCGTGAATATGGCGTCATATCCTCACGCGGGTTTCAAGCGCTTGCGCGAGATTTCGATAATCTCGTCAGAATGGGGTTGATCGAATCAAAAGGGCAGGGAGCGGGCCGGTACTATGTGCTTGCTTAGCACGTTGGGGTGAGGCGCGAACCCCAATATGATTCGCGTATTTCGTGGTGAAAGAGATCGGTTGTACTCTGAACTCTGAGCCTGCATTCCCACGCAGCGCGTGGGAATGCGCAAGGTTCAGGGCCAGTTGGCTATGGAGAAATATCGGCTTACGTGTTTGATGCCAGTGACTTCTTGATGAACTGCTTCCAACGATCGAGCCGTTTCTGTATCAGCAGCATCCCGTCGAAATAGGGGACCACCTGGTTATTTCGGATCACATCCCTGCCTTCCGGTCCCAAGGCAAACTGAATGAAACGGCTGGATTCTTCACTGTTCTCCGACTTCTTGTTTTGCACCATGTAGAGTGGACGGTAGAGCATGTAGTTGCCGGTGCGGATATTCTCGAAGTTGGGTTCCAGGCCTTCCAGTTTGAGAATCTTGAAGTCCCGTTTATGCGCACTGGCAACTCCGGTTACCGCGATCGCATTGACATTCTTTTCGACGGTTTTTTCCAGAGGACCGGAGGAGGGAAACACGTGTTTGCTTTTGAATTTGACATCGGGATTATCGAACAGATGCTGCCGCAATGTATAACCGACACCCGAGATATTGCCCTTACGTATCAGCAACTCCACAGGTTGATTGTTGCCGCCCAGTTGCTTCCAGTTTCGGATTTTTCCAAGATAAAGGTCGCGGAGGTTTTTGAGGCTGATCGAATCAATCGGATTCGATTTATGCACCACCACCACCAGAGCATCCCAGGCCACGGGAATCATATTGGCGCCGGCCTCCTCGCGACTTCCATCGAGCCTGAATCGACAGGCTCCGCCAATGTCAGCCTGCTTGCCGGTGACCTCACGAATACCCTTGGTCGCGCCGCCGCCGGAAATCGTGATATCGATTCCGGTTTTTTCTTTATAAGCGGCGGCCAGGTCCGCCATAAAGGCGTTTCGGGTAATCCCACAGCCTACCCATGACAACTCCTTGGATTGGATGGCAAGGGGTAAAAGTAATAAAAATAGAAACACAGATAGGAATTTAAGTCGCAAAACAACCACCCTTAATAGTCGGATAAATAATGTTCTTTACTATAGCCAATTCATCCCTGAGGTCACGAAACGGAGGAATCGGGTTCCTTCACGGGTATTAATTAACCTAAAAGCATGACCCGCCACTCAATACTGTGCTATATCCGATTCAGGTAGCACATGAATCGACCACTGGGTATCCATGCACTCAGCAAATCATAATATTCTATGTTTATGAAATTCCTATTAATTCCAGTGCTCTTCATCTTCTCGTCGGCGGTGATTTCGGATCAGGTATCAGGCAAGGTCGGGGTACCCGACATTGATCAGTCCCTGCCGGGCGGGAACTTCCAGCTGCACTCGAGTCAGGGGGATTTTTCCCTGGATCAGTTGAAGGACCGGGTGGTGTTGCTCTATTTCGGTTATACCCGCTGTCCGGATATCTGCCCCACCTCACTTTCGATCATCGCCCAGGCGTTGAATGAACTGAGTCAGGAAGAGCTGAAATCCGTAAAGGGTGTGTTTGTCAGTGTCGACCCCAAACGGGACAGTTACCAGGATCTGGATGAATATGTCCGCTATTTTCATCCCAATCTCATGGCCGTGACTGGCAGTGAAGAGGAAATCGCTCAGGTGGCCAGGCAATATGGCGCTCAGTACCAGGCCGTGCCCCTGGAAGGATCGGCAATGGATTATGCGATCGACCACTCCGCCGTGATATATCTGATCAATCCGGAAGGGGATCTGCGCTTCATCTTTCCACACGGGACGCCCGCCTTCGTGATTCTTGAAGCCATCCGGTATGCCCTGACGAACGGAAAATAGGTATTCAGCGTACTATCGATCGGTACCTGATGTTTATCGCGGGCCATGAAAAGGTCGATCCGCTCCCGCGGATCAACCTTATGGTCGCTAGGGCTTGATATAGGCGTACCCCTGGATCTGCAGTTTGGCCAGTTCCGCGACACCACTGGGTACGATGTCCGCGTCATCGACATCGTACAGGTCAGCTGCCACGTCCACATTGCGGCCCTTTACCGTATTGCTACAGACCTCAAAGGTAACCCCCTGACTTTTCAAGCCGTCGATGCGGGCGGTCATGACATCCGTGGCGTTGGCATGGGCGAACTTGGGTAACTTGTCCAGGGCATCGGGGTAGATCAGCAGGGACAATCCGTTGCCATGCAGCACCACTTTGAGGTCGAGATTCTCGGCGCCGACCGCGTTGATGTGATTCTGGACGTTGACCAAAGCCGCCTTCTGCAACTTGGGATCGTCGTAATTGATGTGGTAAACCACCTTCATTTTGCCAGAACCATCGGCAAACGAGGCAATGGGTATCATCAGGGCCATACCCAGAAGCAGCATGGCAAGATACCGGTTTATATGAATTTTCACAGCTTCAATCCTCCAAAGAACCCCCTACTTATAGAAACCGAGGTGGGGGATAGCCTCGCAGTGAGCATAGCGCCTTGACTGAAGAGGAAAAATGGAATTAACAATTGAAAAAATCAGGTATTTATAGATCGCGATCCAGGCAATAATGCGAAACGACCACGAATTTTTCCGAAGTCAATCGTTGAGAGAGGCCCCGCGATGGAAGCAGCACCCTTTATAGCCTTTTCCCTTGTTCTGATGATCATAGTCGCCGTCGCGGCCCTTTTTCTGGCCGGTAAATCGAGTCAATCCGCGAATTGTGACGACCCCAAAGTGGCGGAAAAGCGGCAGGATGATCACAAACTGTTTTGACGTACTGTCTCAATTTCTCGTTCCCACGCTTTGCGTGGGAACGCCTACTAAGCCTGCTGTAACGATCGGCCTTGCTGAGTGATTCGTACCCCGGTCTGCATTCCCACGCGGAGCGTGGGAATGAGAAATATCCCCTGATGGCATCTACGAATCTTAAGGCAAATCTCTAGGTTTCCGTCATCCTGGCGTATGCCGGGATGACGACGGATTTTTAACTTGAGTAAGTGCCATTCGACTGAGTGCCGGAAAAATTTACCCATCATGCAATGTGGCTCGCGGCTTTGAGCCAACCGTTCCATGGGTGACTCACTCAGGCCAGTTGCTGACGAATGATATCCGCTACCCGGAAGGCGTTGGCATAGATCGTCCAGGTGTAGGGAACACTGCCGCCGGTGGGCATGAAGGAGGCATCGGAAACAAACAGGTTCTCCGCCCCCCAGACCCGGCAGTCGGGATCCAGGACCGAATGTTGGGGATCCTTGCCGAAACGGCAGCCCCCGGCCACCAGGTTGGGGGGCGGCGCGGCACTGACACTGGCCCCGACCCAGTCGAGTCTCATCCGTCGTAGCACCTCCTGTCCACGCTCCACCAGGTACCGGCCCACCTTGAGGTCGTGAGGATGGCTGCCCAGACGCACCCTGGCCACCGGCGAATCCCATTTGTCCCTGACCCGGGGATCCAGGGTGACGAAGCAATCGTCGTTCGGCAGCCAGTCGCAGAAAACCTCGAACAGCAGTTTACGGTCCTCGGTGAACCAGCGTTCCAGTTTGCGTTTCAGGGGCTTGCCCCAAAGCAGTTCCCCATCGCGCCAGCGCACCCCGTTGGCCAGGGGGATCGGGTTGGGGTGGGCGAAGAGAAAGTCGATGGTACCGCCCTTGGCCGGGTTAGGAGCGAATCCCGGGTCGTCGATCACATACCAATCCTGCAAGGCCCGGTTGACGAAAGGCCCCAGGGTGCGTACCTGATCCTGCTGTTCAGGAGACAGCTTGGCATAGGTGAAGTATCCGCTGCCGGATCCCCCTGCGGAGAAGACCAGGTTGCGTCCTAACTGACCGGAATGATTGCCCAGGCCGTCGGGATGGGCGGGACCGGGACTGGACAGCAACAGGCGCGAACTCTCGATCGCCTGGCAGGCGACCACAAAGATACGCGCGGAGACCTGATGTGCCGCACCCCCAGCATCATAGTAGTGAGCCTGGACCACCCGACCCCTGGCGTCACTCTCCAGGCGAAACACCTTGCTGTGGGGGCGCAGGTCACACCGGCCGGTGGCCAGCGCCGGCGCTATCAGCGCGGCCCGAGCACTGCCTTTCGCGTTGGTGGAGCAGCCGTAGCTGCCACAATAACCGGAGTAGGAGCAGGCATCCCGCTGCCCCTCCCGCTGAGACAGGATCGCCCGGGGCACCCGCAGGGGGTGGTGGCCCAGTTCCCGGCAGGCCCGATCGATCCAGTCCGAAACCGGGTGCTCCGCGGTCGGCGGGTAAGGGAAATCCGGAGTCGAACGGGGCTCCTGCAGGGGATGAGAGGTCAGGCTTCCGGAAACACCCACCACCCGCTCCACCAGGGTGTAGTAGGGTTCCAGGTCGTCATAGCCGATCGGCCAATCGGTCAGGTTGGCCCCCTCGATGGGACCGAATTCACTGAGCAGACGGAAGTCCTGAGGTTTCAGCCGGTGAAAATAGCCCGACATCAGGTTGCTGGAACCACCCACCATGTTACCGTTCCAGAAGTCCTGCTTTGACTCACGGGTCGGGGTGGCCTGCCATTCGCCCGTGGCGGCTAACTCCTCCAGCACATGCTGTTCATCCCGCAGATTGGGGGTGTAGTGGCTGCGCCGGCAGCAGGCCAGTTCGTCCTTGCTGAAGTCCTCGCGATGGAACCAGGGCCCCTTCTCCAATACCACCACGGAATAGCCGGAACGGGCCAGACGCCAGATCACCGGCCCCGCTCCCGCGCCGCTGCCGATCACGCAGACATCGAAATCCCTTTCCATCAGCCGGCCCGGTAGCGGTTGTGTTCGTCGGGGCGGGGAAAACCGGGGCGGTGCCGCAGCCAGCGCCAACCGATCCCTTGCGGGTTGCCGCCGTAGACGGGATCGCTGAGCAGGGCTTCGAGCAGGTACAGCAGCAGGGTGGAGAGCCAGTTCTCACCGGCCTCGCTGCGGGCGACCTGTTCCAGCATCGCCCCCTGGCGCTCGGTGTCGAGGGCGGTGAATCCCAGCCCGTGACGCTCCCGGCTCAGGGATTCCAGCCAGTCGCAACCCTGCAGAATGAAGGCCCGCTCCCGGGAATCGATATTACGGTCACTGACCACCCACTGCAGGTAGGCCAGCCCGTTGAGTTCCCGGGCGCCGGGGGCCTCGGGTTCGCTGGGAAACAGCCGCGCCTGCACATCGGCAATGAGGCGCCAGCGGCCCGCATCATCAAGGGTGTGCGCATCCGCGCCCGCCGCCAGGGGCAGCAGCAGGGAGAGGGATCCGCCGGCGAGTCCGAGCAGGAAACGGCGCCGCTCCAGCAGCTGATCCCGCCAGGATGCCAGGGCCGGAACGTCCCCACGATTTGTGATGTTGCGGCGCAGTGTCATGGAAAATAGACTACGATCTGGCTTCCCGGTTAGCAACCGGGTAAAAAGTCCTATATTCAATCCGGCAGCCGGAGGTGAGCGGTCAACCTGGTTGTCACTTTTTTCGGAGCTTCGATCATGACTCAAGTCCTGTCCAGAAAAGTCCTCGCCGCCGCCCTGTTCGGTTCCCTGTTCATCGGCACGGCCCAGGCTTCCAGCAATCCGTTCGCCGATGCCCGTCCGGGCAGCCGCCTGCCAACCATCGTCGCGGAGAACTCCGGCGATAAATGCGGTGGCAGTGTCGCTGAAGAGAAGGCATCGAGCATGGCCTGTGGTTCGCCGGACAAATGCGATGGCAGCATGCAGCAGAGCGCCAAGCCCGACGATGAGGCGCCCGCGGAGAGTAGTAAATGCGGTGGATCCCAGTGCGGTGGCGGTAAATAGTCCTCCAGGGCTCCCGGGGGATTCACTGGGATGATGAACTTACGGCGGCAGCGGGGCGTTCGCACTGTGATCGCCTGGTTGCTATCCTGGGCGATGATTCTGTCCCCCATGACGGCGGGTGCAAAAGCAGGCCATTCACCCACCATGGATAACCCTACCATGGCGGGTATGCCCTGCCATCAGACCCGGATGCCAGCCGCCACCGAGGGGAGCTGTCCTCATTGCGACGAGAACGGCCTGTCGTTGCTCTGTAGTTGCTGCGATCAGGGGATGTCTCATACCCTGTTGATGTCGCTGGGTGGTTCGGTCTGTCTCACATTGGAACTCAGCGAGACCTTTCGCTTCGTCCTGCAAACCCGTTCCGATCCACCACCTACCCTGCTTTTCCGACCTCCTATTCACTCCTGAGTCGATTCCATTCGAGCCCGGGCGGCCTGCGCATGCCCGGTCATGATCCTGTCCTGATCAGGAGTTGCCCCTATGCGGTATTCTCATTTTCACCGGCTTGGCCGGTCATGTTTCATTGTCGTTCTGTTGCTGAGCGGCTGCGGCAAGGAAGCGCCCCCCGTGCCCTCCGAGTCCTTCGAGACGGCCCTGGCCGATTCACCGGAGGCGCATCTGCGCAAGCATCTTGACCCCAAGTATGTGTGTCCCATGCACCCCCGGATTGTCCGTGATGAACCGGGCAACTGCCCCATCTGCGGCATGGATCTGGTGGCGAAACAGCTCGATGGGGCAGCAACCCGGGAGCACCCGGTGGTCGAAGTCACTCACGCCATGGTGCAGAACCTGGGGGTGCGCACGGAAACGGCGAAACGCGACACCCTGTGGAAATTTATCCAGACCCTGGGGCGGGTCGACTATGACGAAACCCGGCTGGTGCACATGCATCCCCGGGCGGAGGGGTGGCTCGAGACCCTGAAGGTGCGCGCCGAAGGGGACCCGGTCAAGTCGGGGCAACTCCTGGGGGAGCTCTACTCCCCGGAGATTCTCGCCGCCCAGGTCGATTTCATCATCGCCCTGGATCAGCGAGGCGGGAACAACAATATCGACAAGGCACGCAACCGGCTACGTCTGCTGGGACTGGCGGAATCGACCATCAACCAGATTCAGAAGCGCCGGGAGACCCGCAACAGGGTTCCCTTGTTCGCCCCCGAGGGGGGCATCATGGTCAAGCTGCAGGCCCGGGAAGGGATGTATGTGAAACCGGAGATGGAGATCTTCACCCTGGTCGATACGGCTCACATGTGGGTGCTGGTGGATGTCTACGAATACCAGATCGCCTGGCTGCGGGAGGGTCTCACCGCCGAGATCAGCGTACCTGCCTACCCGGGACGCCAGTGGGAGGGCCAGGTCGAGTACATCTACCCCGAACTGGATCCCCGCACCCGCACCCTCAAGGTCAGGCTCGGCTTTGACAACCCGGACGGTCTGCTCAAGGCGAGCATGTTCGCCGAGGCGACCATCTACGGCGGTCCCAAGCGCGATACCCTGGTGATCCCCGCGGAGGCGCTGATCGAGACCGGTGAGCGGACCAGCGTGATCAAGGCCCTGGGGGGCGGGCGCTTCCAGCCGGTGGACGTGGTGGTGGGCGCCGGGCGTGCCGGCCGGGTGGAGATCCTCGATGGCCTTCAGGCCGGTGACGAGGTGGTGGTCTCCGGCCAGTTCCTGCTCGACTCCGAATCGAGTCTGCAGGCCAGCTTCCTGCGCATGGAGGAGTAGGCCATGCTCAACAGACTCATTGAATGGTCGGTGCACAACCGTTTCCTGGTGCTGATCCTGACCCTGATCGTGACCGGATGGGGCTGGGTGTCGCTGCACAAGACACCGCTGGATGCCATCCCCGACTTGTCCGATGTGCAGGTCATCATCCGCACCCCCTTTCCCGGCCAGGCGCCACGGGTGGTGGAGGAGCAGGTCACCTACCCCATCACCACCACCATGCTTTCGGTACCCGGCGCCGAGGTGGTGCGCGGCTACTCCTTCTTCGGCGACTCTTTTGTCTACGTCATCTTCAAGGACGGCACCGATCTCTATTGGGCCCGGGCCCGGGTGCTGGAGTATCTCAGCCAGGCGGCATCCGTGCTTCCCGAGGGGGTGCAGCCCAACCTGGGTCCTGATGCCACCGGGGTCGGCTGGGTCTACAGCTATGCCCTGGTTGATCGTACGGGGCAGCATGACCTGGCGCAGTTGCGCAGCCTGCAGGACTGGTTCCTCAAGTTCGAACTGCAGACCGTGCCCGGGGTCTCTGAGGTAGCCACGGTGGGGGGCATGGTGCGCCAGTACCAGGTGGTGGTGGACCCGGAGAAGCTGCGCGCCTACGGGTTCGGCCTGAACCGGGTCTCCGAGGCGATCCGCAATGCCAACCAGGAGGTGGGGGGCTCGGTGATCGAACTGGCCGAGGCGGAGTACATGGTGCGTACCCGGGGCTACCTGGACGGTCTGGAGGACTTGCGTAATGTCACCATCGACGTGACGCCCCAGGGCACGCCGCTGCTGCTGCGGGACATTGCACGTATTCAAGTGGGTCCGGAGATGCGCCGGGTGGTGGCCGACCTGGACGGCGAGGGAGAGGTGACCGGGGGCATCGTGGTGATGCGCTACGGGGAGAACGCCCTGGCCACCATCCAGCGGGTGAAGCAGAAGATCGAAGCCCTCAGGCAGGGACTGCCGCCGGGGGTGGAGATCATCGAGACCTATGATCGCGCGGCCCTGATCGAGCGGGCCATCGACAATCTGCAGGAGAAGCTGATCGAGGAGTTCATCGTGGTGGCCCTGGTCTGCCTGGTGTTCCTGTTTCACCTGCGCTCCGCCTTCGTCGCCATCGTTACCCTGCCCCTGGGGGTGCTGGTGGCATTCATCATCATGCAGCGCCAGGGTATTAACGCCAACATCATGTCCCTGGGCGGTATCGCCATCGCCATCGGCGCCATGGTGGATGCGGCCATCGTCATGATCGAGAACGCCCACAAGCACCTGGAGCGCTACCAGCACGCCTTTGGCCACCGGCCACTAGGCAGGGAACACTGGGGCGTGGTGACCGAAGCCGCCAAGGAGGTGGGTCCGGCCCTGTTCTATTCCCTGCTGATCATCACCCTGAGCTTTCTCCCGGTGTTCACCCTGGAGGCCCAGGAAGGTCGCCTGTTTGCCCCGTTGGCCTTCACCAAGACCTACGCCATGGCCGCCTCCGCCGGACTGGCGGTGACCCTGGTGCCGGTGCTGATGGGTTATTTCATCCGTGGCCGGATACCCGGGGAGCAGGCCAACCCGCTCAACCGGCTGCTGATCTGGCTCTATCGGCCCTTGCTCAACAGGGTGATGCGCTGGCCCCGCCTGACCCTGTTCAGTGCCTTGTTGCTGGTCATCAGCCTGGTGATCCCGTTGGCTGGGGTGGGTGGCATCCTGGCGCCGCTGAAGTGGCCATTTCAGTTGACCGGGGCTGTCACCGGCACCCCTCAGCCGATGGTGGTCCGCATCGAAGCGACCCAGCGGGCGGTGTCGAAGGGCTGGCGCGATACCTTTGCCGGGCAGCCCTGGCTGGCCCGTTTCGCCGACGGCCTGGGTTCCGAGTTCATGCCCCGGCTCGACGAGGGGGACCTGATGTACATGCCCACCACCCTGCCGGGGATCTCCATCGGCAAGGCCCAGGAACTGTTGCAGCAGAGCGACCGTATGATCCGCCGGGTACCGGAGGTCAAGCGGGTGTTCGGCAAGATCGGCCGCGCCGATACCGCCACCGATCCGGCGCCGTTGACCATGATCGAGACGCTGATTCAGCTCAAGCCTCGTCACGCGTGGCGTCCGGGCATGACCCTGGACAAGCTGATCCGCGAGCTGGACCGCCAGGTGGACATACCCGGCGTCACCAACTCCTGGGTGATGCCGATCAAGACCCGCATCGACATGCTGGCCACCGGTATCAAGACCCCGGTCGGTATCAAGGTGGCGGGACCCGACCTGAAGGAGATCGAGCGCATCGGCCGGGAGATCGAGCAGGTGGTGATGGGGGTGCCGGGTACCACCTCGGCCTATTCGGAGCGAGTCACCGGCGGGCGCTATATCGATATCGTGCCCGACCGGGTGGCGGCCGCCCGCTACGGCCTCAACATCAGTGATATCAACCGGGTCATCGCTGCCGCGGTGGGGGGGCTCAACCTCACCCGCACGGTGGAGGGATTGGAACGCTATCCGGTGAATCTGCGTTTCCCCCGTGAGCAGCGCAACGACCTGGAGAAGCTGCGTGCCCTGCCCCTGGTGACCCCGACCGGGGCGCAGATCCCGTTGGCCCAGATCGCCGAGGTGAAGATCGTCGACGGCCCCCCCATGCTGAAGAGTGAAAACGGCCGTCTCAACGGCTGGACCTTCGTTGACATCCGCAATGTGGATCTGGGTGGCTATGTAACCCGGGCCCAGCGAGCAGTGAACGAGGCGGTGGAACTGCCCCAGGGCTACTCGGTCACCTGGTCGGGTCAGTACGAGTACCTGCTGCGGGCCCAGGAGCGGCTCAGCCAGATCATCCCCCTGACCCTGGTGATTATCTTCGTGCTGCTCTATCTGGCCTTCCGCCATGCCGGCGAGGCGTTGATGGTGATGGCGTCCCTGCCCTTCGCCCTGGTGGGCGGCTTCTGGTTGATCTTCCTGCTCGACTACCACCTCTCGGTAGCCGTGGGGGTTGGCTTTATCGCCCTGGCCGGGGTGGCGGCGGAGTTCGGTGTGGTGATGCTGATCTACCTGGACAATGCCCTGGGTGAGCGGGAACGCCAGGGCGCCATTACACCCCAAGTGCTGCGCGAGGCGATCATGGAGGGAGCGGTGCTGCGGGTGCGCCCCAAGGCCATGACCGTGGCGGTGATCGTCGCCGGGCTGGTGCCGATCTTTCTTAGTGAGGGTACCGGCTCCGAGGTGATGAGCCGGATCGCCGCACCCATGATCGGCGGTATGATCACGGCACCCCTGTTGTCGCTGTTCGTGATCCCGGTGATCTACTATATCTGGAAGATGCGGGGATTGAACAAATCCGCAAGCATTCCAGCCAGCTGAGCGTCCTTCACTTATCCAAAGGATACAAACCCCATCAGTGGTGAAGCGGTTTATGCGTAATTTCGGATGCAAGCGGGGCGTTCATCTTATCGGCATAACGGGCATAGAACATCTTCAATGCGAAAGGCGTCAACAGGGTTGTCAGAGTGATCACGATCACCATACCGGCATAGACCTCCATGTTGAAGATCCCGGTGGAACGACCTAACTCGGCGAAGATCAATCCGACTTCGCCCCGTGGCACCATGGCCATACCCACCGCCAGTTTCTGAAGGGGTGGCGCTTGGATCAGCAGGGCGCCCGCGAATTTCGCCAACACGGACGAGACAAAAAATACACCGGCAAAGCTCCAGATAAACGCAGAGCTCCAATCGATGTCACGCAGATTCAATGACAATCCCACGGTAACGAAGAAGATCGGACTGAAGATATAGACGATAGGATCCATCTGTACTTCGATGCGTCCCGCAAACTTTCTATCCGTGTGCAAAGACACACCGAAGGGCAGAAAGAAACGCCGCGACAGGGCCAATCCGGCCGCAAAGCCCCCCAGCAACTCAGGCGCGCCCACCGCATGGGCCAGCCATGCGAAAAACAGCACCAGGGAGATGATCATGATGGGAATCAAGCCCGGCATATCGGAATAATTATCGATGCGGCGAATCAAAAGAGAGATCAGTTTGGCGGCGATCGGCGCAAGAACGAAAAACAGCAGAATAAAGACCAGGACCTTGCTCAGATTGGTAAGACTGACACCGCCGCTGATTGAAAAATCATACAGTATCGCCAGTAGTATGACGCCCAGGACATCGTCCAGGACAGCGGCGCCGAGTACGATTTCACCCTCCCGTTCATGCTGTCTTCCCAGATCCGTCAATACACGTATGGTTATTCCGATACTGGTGGCGGTCAAGGTCCCGCCCACGAACAGCGACACCAGCGCAGACAATCCGAACACCCAGTAGGCCAGTGCGAAGCCACTGATCAATGGCACCAGGAATCCACCGACCGCAACCAGGAGCGATTGACCACCCGCCTTGATCAGGCGCCGGATATCGGTATCGATACCGACCTTGAAGAGCAACAGGATAATACCCACTTCCGCCAGCAACTGGATGGTCTTGGTGGGTTCGATCCAGCCCAGAACGGAGGAACCCAGCAGCACGCCCGCCATCAATTCGCCGATCACAGAGGGTGCCTTGAGATAGACCGCGCATTCCGCCAACAATCGGGAGAACACGAGTATCAACAGCAGATGCAGAAAAAAGGTATGAGTATCCACTCCGGTCGAATCCTCTTCCCCAGGGTATTCCGACCGATATCGAGTGATAGGCAGATCATCGTACCCTACACACGCCTAGTTGCATGATACGATAATTCAACCAAATATGATTTGACCCGAGGCAGTAAATGCGACGATTTCAGATAAACCGGGCTGCAGGAATACGCCGGGGCCAATTGGTACAGACCGCCGATCTACGCTCTGTCAGGGGATATTGTTACTGCTTTGTGGTTTCCCCGGATCTCCTGCCATGCTGTTCTGCAAATCGATCATGGTTCGCTGACTGATGGAAATCAATCCCTGACCCGGGCGATCCAGGTCCGTGATCAACAGCATTACGGCTGAAAAAGCCAGGATAAGTCCGATTCGGGGGAGTAGTGTCCTGACACCATTCAAACCGGATTGATACCCCATCATGGTCAGGGTCACGAGTGAGATGAACAACAGGGTTGTCATGATGATCAATGGGATACGTTGGTGCGCCGCATTGATTCTTTTCGTATGCAGATCGATGACCTCATTGACGGATGCCGCGAACAGCGCACTGGATGGCGTATCCTGCCGTGTACGGATCTGGTTCACCGTGATTTCCCAAAGTTCATCGAGGATATGCTCCGAGTGCTTGATCGCCATGGACAGCTCATTTAAATCCCGGGACTTTGCGCCCTTGATGCGGGTATCGACATAGTCCTTGAGCAGTGCATCCACGGCCTTGGCCGGAGTATCCGGGAGAAAACGGGCGCGCAACCAGGTGGTGCCGATGGCATTGGATTCCTCCAGCACCAGCGCTTTTCGTTCGGCATGAATGGTGTTTGCGGCCCCATAGGTAAAGGCCAGCATGAATGCCAGCAAACCCAGGGTGGCGCCCATCAGAGTGCCCGCCTGCTTTTCTTCCTTGTCAAAGGCATTCTTCCTTGTGTGTTGCTGACGCCGGCGACCGAGGTAATAACCGATCTCCGCGGTTACGAACAACAGTATCACCAACAGTAGAAAAATCAGCCAGACATCCAGCCGGTCTACGAATTGCTCTCCAATCATGCGTGTATCGGCACTCCGGTTTTCCCTATAGATACTATCAGACTTACCCAAATATAGAGGACTTGATGACGACTGCCAATCTTGTCCCAAAACGTACCGGTTTTCTCATTCTTAAGAATTGTCTGTTATACATTAGTTGATATGCCTGGATTATCGGCATTTACCGTTAAGGCATTGGAATGTTAGCAGACTAACTGAATGGGGCTCTGACCGCTCCCTTGGAAAAACCGCATGTCATTATTCAACACCTACCTTGCGCACCTCGGAAGGAATTCCGGTATCTCATCGATCCAGGAGCTGGATGATCTCCTGTCCGTGGACGAGCACCCGGCTTACATGCGCAGGCATCGCGCCGAACTCCTGCTTAAGCGTATCCGCTTCCTCGCATCATTGTTCGCTGTATTGGTTCCCTTATGGCTGGTGGTCGATTACTGGTTATTACCCGCCAGTCAGTTCTGGCCGATTCTCATCCTACGTCTGGTGTCGACACTGCATTTCGTCTACCTGGCAACCTATCGGGCAAAAGAGCCCCGCCTGAACAGCAGTCTGTTTCTATTGGCCGGGATGTTGCTCAACCTGCCACTGACCTTTTTCGTGGCAACCCAGTTTCTCGCCAACACAGGACCCGACAGTCTCTCATCCGTGATCCAGCTGTATAACTTGCTGCCCTATATCGCCCTGGGGTTGCTCGGCCTGTTTCCCCTGACGATCATGGAAGGTACTGCGCTAGCCCTTCCGCTGATCCTGATACCCATTACGAGTATGGGTTTCATCGGGACCCTGCCATTTGTTGAGCGCTTTCCGACCTTCTGGTTGCTGATTATTATTTTCAGCATCGTACTGTTCGCTTCGTCGATACAACTACAGCATATGATCTCCCTGGTAACGCGTCCGGATTACGACCCCGTGACCGGCGCGCAGACCCGTAAATCCGGAATCCACACACTGACCCGGGCCTTCCAGCAGGCGAAACTGCACAATGAAATGCTCAGCGTAGCTCTGATCGATCTGGATAATACCCAGGAGATCATTGCGCAGTACGACGATGAAACCTACAGTCATGTCATCCAGGAAGCCGGTGAAATTCTTCACAACACCTTACGCCACAACGATATTCTGGTTCACTGGAGTGAAAAGGTGTTTATGCTGATCCTGCCGGGCGCCGACTGTCAGGGCGGGGGCGTGATAGCCCAAAGAATCCACGATGAGGGGCTGGGCAATCTGCCCGATGGCCGGCCGGTGACGGCAAGCATCGGCTTGTGCGAGCGCTCGGCGGATGCAATCGACGAGATACCCGCCCTGCTGAAGCTGATCGATGCCCGTCGAACCGAGGCAAAGAACCAGGGGAAGGATCGCTTTGTTCTTTGCTGACCCGGTCAGTCTCGAGCGCTATGTTGCGGAGTTTATTATTACGGCAATTGCAGGCATTCAGGGATCAGCCAAGGGTTCCCCGCAATCACTGAAAGATGATTGATGATCAGTAATAGGAAGCCCAGCAACAGCAGGGTACCACCCGGCATGCGTCGTATTTTCAGGACTGCCTCTTTCATGAGTCTCTCCTGTTTAACTTTCCTGGTTACTCGTGAATACTTCTAGCAGCCGCTCCCCCGCAAAAACAGACTGATTTAGTGGGGAAATGCGACCAATTCTCCTGTTCGACAGGCGCAAATCCCCTTCCTATCAAACGCTTGCCTTCTCGGAATCCGGTTTATATCCCCGGCTGCAGCCGCTCCCCCCTTCCAGCATCCCCGTGGAAAAGCGCATAGACCGCCGGAATCAACACCAGGGTGATCAAGGTCGAAACCGTCAATCCGCCTACCACCGCCCGGGCCAGGGGTGCCTGGGCATCCGCGCCTTCGCCGATACCCAGGGCCAGGGGCAGCAATGCCAGGATGGTGGTCAGGGTGGTCATCAATACCGGACGCAGACGGCGGCGGCCCGCCTCCGTCAGGGCCTGCTCGGTGGGCATGCCCTCCCGGCGCAGGCGTCCGGCCTGGTCGACCAGCAGGATAGCGTTATTGACGACGATCCCCCCGAGCATGATGCAGCCGATTGCCGACTGCAGGTTCAGGGTGGTATCGGTGAGAAACAGGGTCAGCACCACACCGATGGCGGCCAGCGGTACCGACAGCATGACCACCAGCGGGTCACCTAGGGATTCATATTGTGAAGCGAGCACCATGTAGACCAGCAGCAGGGCAAGCATCAGGGATACCATCAGTTCGTCGAAGGATTTCTGCTGCTCTTCGTAGTTACCGGAAATGATCAGGTCGTAGCCGATGGGACGGACAATGGCGGCGATGCGCCCTTGGATATCCGCCGCCACCGACCCCAGGTCCCGTTCAGCCACGTTGGCGGTCACCCTGACCAGGCGTTGCTGGTCCTTGCGTTCGATGGTGACCGGACCCTCGCCGGATGTGGTTTCGACCAGATTGCGCAGGGCCACCTGCTCGCCATCCGGGGTACTTAGGGTCAGATCCAGGATCTCGTCGATGGAACGCTTCTGCGCCGACTCGAGCTGCACCAGGATGCGGTAGGCGTTACCCGCCACCCGGTATTCACCCGCTTTGGAACCGGCCACCGCGGTTTCGATCACTTCGGTCACATCCCGCACGCTGAGACCCAGGTCGCTGACCTTCTGCCGGTCCACGTGGATCTCCTGCTGAGGGATACCGGCCTCGCGGCTCAGTTCCACGTCGGTAACCCCGGGTACATCCTTGATCTCGATCGAGAACTGCCTGGCCAATAGATCCAGGGTCTCGAGGTCATAACCCCGCACCTCCACGGTCACCCCTTCCGGCGTATCGAGTATCCGCTCGAGCAGGAACTGGCCCTGGGGCGCGCGCACCCGGATCTTCATCCCGGGAATGCCGTCGCTGAGCTGATTTCGCAGTGCATCGGCAATCGCCTGATTGGAGCGGGCACGTTCCCTGGCCGGGCCGAGATTGAGCCGGATCTCACCCTTCGCCTTGGCGCTGCCCCGGGTGCCCGAGGTGGTGATGCTAACCACCGAGGAGCGGGTCTCCGGCACCGCTGCGTACACCTGCGCTTCCAGCAGACGGGTCTGCCGGTCGATCAGCTCCAGGCGGGTGCCCACCTCCATTTCACCGGTCACTCTGACCTCCCCTTCATCACTCGGTGGGATGAATTCGGTACCGATGTATGGGGTAAGCAGGAGACTGGTGACGAACAGGCTCAGGGCCGAGACGATGGTTGTGGTCTTGTGGCGCAGCACCCCTTGCAGCAGGTGCCGATAGGCAGCCTCAAGCCCCTGGAAGAGCCTTGTTGCGAAGCGTCCCAAGCCCGCGAATACAGACTTGCGGGGGGGCGTTCCCCCGGATTTTCCGCCGGCCTTGAGCAACTGGGAACCAAGCATCGGCACCAGGCTCAGGGATACCAGCAGTGCGCAGAACAGGGAAAACATGATCACGTAGGCCAATTCCTTGAACAGCACCCCGGAGACCCCCTGGACAAAGACCAGGGGCAGGAAGATCACCAGAGTCGTCAGGGTGCCGGCGACCACCGCCGAAGCGACTTCCCCGGTACCCCGAACCGAGGCCTCAGTCGGCCCCTCTTTCGCCTCCTGTTGACGGCGAAAGATGTTCTCCAGCACCACCACCGAGCTGTCAACCATCATGCCCACCCCCAGGGCCAGGCCGCCCAGGGTCATCAGGTTGAGGGTAAATCCGTTGAAGTAAAGCAGACCGAAGGTGGCCACCACCGAGATGGGAATCGCTAGCGTAATCACCAGGGTACTGCGCAGGTCACGTAGGAAGAACAGCAATACCAAAACCGCCAGGGCACCGCCGTAGAGTACCGAGCGGGCCAGGTTGCTGATGGCCCGCTCGATGAAGTTGCCCTGGTTGATCACCGGGGTGATGTGAATCTGCGGAAAGGCCCGGTTGACCTTCTCCACCTCTTCCAGCACCGCCCGTGCCACCTCCACCGTGTTGGCCTCGGGCTGCTTGCGGATCGCCACCCGCAATCCCTGCTCGCCGTTGACCCGGATGATTCGGGTCAGTTTCTCATACGTATCCCGAACCCGGGCGATTTGCCCCAGGGTCACCACCGCGCCCCCCTGACGCGCGATTACCGTGTGTCGAATCTGTTCCAGGCTGTCGAACTCCGCCGGAGCGCGCAGGGTGACCTCATAGGGGCCGCGTTCGATCTTGCCGGCTGGCAGGTCCAGGTTGGCATCCTGGATGGCGTTGAGGATATCGCTCAAAGGAAGTCCCAGGGCGTTGAGCTTGATCGGGTCGAGCTCCACGCGAACCTCCCGGTTAAAGCCTCCCCAGGGATCGACCTGGGCCACACCGGGAACACGGGAGAAGCGGTAGCGAACCTGATCCTCGACAATCTGGGTCAGCTCCACCGGATCCAGGGGGCTTGAGATACCGAGAATTACCACTGGGTAGGTGTCCACGTCGAACTTACTCACCCGGGGGCCGACGATATCGTCGGGCAGTTCGCTGATCTCGTCCTCCAGAGTGGCGCGCACGTCCACCGCCGCGGCATCTATGGGTGTGCCCCAGCCGAACTTCACCTTGACACTGCTGTTGCCTTCGTAGGAGTTTGAGGTCAGCTCCTCAACACCGGGGACGGTGCCAACGATCTCCTCCACGATCTGGGTAACCAAGCGTTCCATGACGATCGGGTCGGCGCCCTCGTACTGGGTCCGCACGGTCAGCGTCGGTAATGCCACTTTCGGCAGCAGATCGATCTGCAAACGGCTCAGGCTGACCAGCCCGAGCACCACCACCATCAGCGTCAGCATAGTCGTGAAGATGGGACGGCGCACACTGGCGCGGGCGAGTGTAGCCTGCCACAGATTCATGGTGTGTTGATGTTGTCCGAATTGGGTTTGGGCAGAACGCCTTTCGACCGGTTAGCGTGATAATCCGCATACCATTTTTCCAATGACTGCGCCGGCATGGGATGACCCAGCCCGTATCCCTGTACCACGGGACAACCCAGACGTACCAGATGTTCGGCCTGGCGGGCGGTTTCCACGCCTTCCGCCACCACCCGCAGACCAAAAGCCTGACCCATGCTGATTACCCCGATCACGATCGCTTCGTCATCCGGATCCTCCAGCATATCGCGGACGAAGGATTGGTCGATTTTTAACTCCTGAATGCTCAATCGCCGCAGGTAGACCAGGGAGGAGTAGCCGGTACCGAAATCATCCAGTGAGAAATCGATCCCCATTTCCACGCACTCTTTGATCACCTGCTCAATGGGTTCCAGTTCCTCGAGATCGGTGGTTTCGACAATCTCCATCAACAAGCGGTGCTTGGGCATATCCGGCCAATGCGACGCCAGAATACGGCGCAGATCCTCGATAAAATTCCGATACTTGAGATGGCGCGGAAAGATATTGATGCTGATTGGCAGATCGAGGTCTTTGTCACACCAGACCTTTGCCTGATGCACTGCCTGCTCGATCACCCAACGCCCCATGAGAAATGCCAGACGGTCGTTCTCGATACAGGGGAGAAACTCCACCGGGCCCAGCAGTCCGCGGGTGGGATCGTTCCAGCGCAGGAGCGCTTCGACACCGATCACCGAACCATCCACGTAATTCACCTTGGGTTGGTAGTAGAGCTCGAACTGACCTCTGTCCAAACCCTGGCGGATGATACCCAACATCTCGACCCGAGCGGAAATCTGCCGCTCCATTTGCGCGTCAAAGATCTGATAACAGTTTTTACCCTGCTGTTTCGCCGAATACATGGCATGATCGGCATGGCGCAACAGGCTGTCCGCGTCCACATCGTCCTCCGGATAGAGGGTGACACCGATACTGGCGGATACCGACACCGGTTGCCCCTCGAGTAGCATCGGTTCGGTCACTTTTGCCAGTACACGCTCCAGTGCACCGTGACACTCGGATTCAGATTTGACATCGTTCCATAACAACACAAACTCGTCCCCACCCAACCGGGCCACGGTGTCATCGGCTCGAGAAAGCGACTCGAGCCGACGCGCGATTTCGACCAGCATCAGATCCCCGCTTTCATGGCCAAACTGATCATTAATCGGCTTGAAACCATCGAGGTCGAGGTAGCAGACAGCCAGACTCATTCCATGGCGTTGAGCACGTGCGATGGCCTGCTCCAAGCGATCACCGAGTAACCGCCGGTTGGGCACCGAAGTCAGGGTATCGTAGTGAGCGATTCGGTCGAGATCGGCCTCATGACGCTTGATCGGGCTGATATCGGTAAACGCGCCCACATAGTGCTGTAGTTGCCCCTGATCATCCTTGACCGCGACAATTGAAAGCTGCTCGGCGAAGATCTCCCCGGATTTGCGACGATTCCACAATTCGCCCTGCCACTCTCCCCGGGTATTGATCGAACGCCACATCTCCGCATAGAACCCCGGACTCTGGCGATCCGCGCTAAGCAGCTTTGGATTACGGCCAATCACCTCATCACGGCGATAACCGGTCAGACGGACAAACGCCGGATTGACATCGATGATGCGATTCTGCGCATCGCTGATCAGTATCCCCTCCTGACTGCTGGCGAACACACTGGCCGCCAGACGCAGACGATCCTCTGCCTGCTTGCGTTCCGTGATATCCAGCCCCGTTGAGAGTACCCCGACAATCTCCCCCGCTTCATTGCGTTCCGCCACCATGGTAATGAAATGAGTTTCAACCTTGCCATCGACAGCGGGTACTTCAAGTTCGTAGGAACCCTCTTTCCCCGTTTCCAGGGTATGAGTCACGGCTTGCTGAAACCTTGCCATCTCGCTGGACATCTCCCCGGGGCGTAACCCCCTGACTGCTTCGAATCGCAAGGGAAAATTGGATTTCAACCTAGGATTGAAGTAGATCAGACGACCCTTCCGGTCATATCGGGCGATATTGATCGGCGCATTCTCGGCTAATGTGCGAAACAGACGTTCGCTCGTTGCAAGCCGCTGCTCGGCCTGTTTGCGTTCTGTGATATCCGTGAACATGGCCAGCGAACCATGGAAACGGCCATCCTCATGATAGATGGGGGCGCCGGATATCAGAGTCCAGAGTTCCGAACCGTCCTTGCGACGCATGCGACGCTCATAGGTTTCTGAGAGGCCTCTCTTTCTGTTTGTCGACCTCAGGTTGTGATCCGGGATGTTTTCTTGAAAAAGAAATTCCGTGAAGTTGCGACCTGACAATTCATTATGTTCACAACCCATCATCTCGGTCATACGCTCGTTGGCAAAGACCGTATCGGCATTTTCATCCATGATCCAGATGCCTTCATTGGCGGTTTCGAACAATTGCCGATAACGTGCTTCACTTTGTTGCAACGCCCTGTAGGTCCGGGCATTCTGCAGAGAAATCGCGGCCTGAGCGACAAGGGTTTCGAGCACCGCAAGATTGTCAGCCGTGAAGGCGCCGGCAGTCAGGTTGTTTTCCAGGTAGACAATACCGGAAAGTCTGTGCTGTCGCTTGATCGGCAGGCAAAGCAGGGATCGTGGGCGTGCCTGACGCAGGTATTCGTCTTTGGCGAAATCACCGGCATCCTTGCGCGCATCAGCCAACAGGACCGAAGTGCCGGCGTGCCTGACATAGTTGATGATCGACTGTGCCATGCCGTATGCCTGTGAGGTTAATGCGCGTTGGTAATGGATCCGGCCATCATCACCGGCAACCGCAAACAGCTCGGAATCGGGCGCGACATAGAGGTAACCTTTCTGCGCACCGGCATTCTCCATGACGATACGCAGCAGCGTCTCCGAAAGCCGCTCTTGCTCGATCTCACTGGAGATTGCATGCTGGGCCTTGATGATCGCCATGACATCAAGATGCGCGGCTTTAGCGGCAAGCAATCGCAGTTCCACACTCGCTTCATCCGCCAGCCAGGGGTGCCGCGTTTCAAGTTGTTTGACTTTCGCCTCGGCACCCCACCGGGCGTAGACATAACGTGCTTCCCTCAAATAGTCCTTTGATGCGTTAATGAATCCCCGGCTGGCATGAAAGCGGGCGGCGGCCTCATTGGACATCGCCTCCCAATGCAGAAAACCTTCCTGCCGGGCCGCCTCGATGGCTTGATCGTATTGTCTCTCCGCCGTGTGTTCGTCACCTTCGATTTCAGATATTTCCGCGGCTACCAGCAGATGTTTCGCGGAAAAATTGGCAGGGCAATGCTCGGCCCAATAAGCGAGTTTGTGTTTATAGTCAAGTAAAGTGGTTGCTGTCTTGGTTCGAGCTGTCGTGCTGTTCTTCTGATATCCGTGGGTTAGTGTAAGTGCCGATAAAAAGTAAAACATCGCCTCCATGGGCTGAGACAGGACGGCTGGCAGTATTTTTCCGGCTTGTTCCGTATGGTGTCGAGCGGTAGCGGTGTCGTCCATCAAGATAGCAACCAGGGCCTTCATCAAATGGTAATAGGTTACACCACAGGTGAAAGAGGCATCTTCAATCTTCTCGACACAGGCAAGCTCACTGATATTGTCATCACTGAAAGAGACTGCCCCGTCGGTCTTACCCATCAGGCATTTGATAAACTGCTGTTCCAGCACGATGGACTGAAGAATCGCCGTATTCTTGCTGCTCAAAGCGAATTCGGCATATTGACGGGAGAATTCAAGCACCTTGTCGAGAGTGTCTCCGCGCTCAACCGCCTGCCAAACGATGGAGTAGGCAATATAGTTGGCATGCGCCAGACTACCGCTGTCTAAACAAATGTCGAATCCACGCTGCAATATCGGGAAATCGGTGGAAAATGGTTTGAGCCAGAAGTTGATATGGTTGCCATGCAGATAGAGGGCGTTGCCTCGCTGGCCGATATCATTGAAACGCTCACTCAGACGAATGGCCGCTTCTGAAAATGCGTATGCGGCATTATGATCGCCATAAACCGATGCCTGAAGGATGGCGAAACCGCTGAAAGCATTCGTGGTTATTTTCGTCAATCCGTATTTGAGTGCGGAGTTTACCCCCTTGAGCACGAGTAGCGGAAAAATCTGAGGTGTACTGCCGCTATAGGCCGGACCGTTCATATTACTGAGGAGTTGCGTGATCGCTCTGACCTTTGGGTCTGTCGTTTCCGCCTCATCCACGAGTTCGCCAATATCGCGACCTCTCAGATTCGATTTTACTTCTGCAAATTCCGCTTCGATCGCCTGTTTTAGACTCGCCTCATCCTCTGGAATGATCACACCCAAGAGTCTCAGCCCCTCGATCCCTATCGAGACTGCTTCATCATAACGACCGGCAATGGGATAGACCGCTACCCGCAAGTTATACACGCTGGCTCGGTGCAAATCGGTTTTCGCCTTCGCCAACACTTTACTCACAAGCCGGTCTGCTTGTTCAAAGGCGCCGATCAGGTATTCTGTCTCAGCCCAGTCGAGATGGAGTGCAAACTGAAAATCGTAATCGCTCGTCCAAGCACTATCAGGAAGCAGTGAGGCGGCAGCGGCGAAATAGTCGCATGCCGAGGCATAGGCAATCGAACTCCGGGCCTTTGCCGCGGCTCGCGCATTGAGTCTGGCTAATGCTGCCCTTTCCTCGGTATCGGAGATCAACGCCACACCCCGATTGAGCTGGTTGACCACATCGAACAGATGAATGTTCAACGCTTCGGCTGAGGCTTGCCGCCAAAGTCGCCTGCCGATCTGTAGATGCGCGGCCTTTCGATCCTGTTTCGGTATTAACGCGTAAGCGGCCTCCTGAATGCGGTCATGCAGGAAGGCGACCGTTTCATCCTGGTGCACCAACATTCCAGCGAAAACGGCTGCTTGCAGCGCGGCGATCGTCTCACGCTCAGGTACACCCTGAATTAAGGCCAGATTCGCAATCGTTGCCTTGTTGCCGAGACACGAGAGTTGCTTCAGGTATGCCAGTGTTTGCGGACTGAATCGTTTCAGCTTGGTAATCATCAAATCCGTTACGCTGTCACTAAACCCTTTGGCGTGAATGCGATCGAGATTCCAGTGCCAACGTGTCGCCCTTGCATCGAAGGCGACCAGCCCGCCCTCCTCGAGCTCGGTTAGAAATTGAATGACAAAGAACGGATTGCCGCCGGTCTTTTCGAAGATCATGCGTGCCAGCGGTTGCGCATTGACTTCACCACAATGGAAGGTGTCATCCACCAAGTGTTGCAGTTCCGATATCGCCAGCGGCTTGAGTTGAATGATGTGTACTGCCGCGTCGGCCTGGAGCAGGGACTCGATCGTGCGCCTCAGGGGATGCTTGGGACCGACCTCGTTGTCGCGATAAGCCCCGAGCAGAAGAAGGTTTTTGATATCGGGATGAACGATCAGATGCTCGAGCAGATTCAGAGTCGCGTCGTCGAGCCATTGCAAGTCATCGAGGAACAGAACCAGGGGTTGTTTTGGACGGGCAAAGACGTTGATCAGGCTGCGGAATGTTCGGTTGAAGCGGTTCTGCGCGTCCTGTGGTGGAACATCCTGCAGTTGCGGCTGTTCACCGATAAGCGATCCGAGTTCGGGCACAAGATCCGTGAGCAAGCGACCGTTGGGTGATATTGCATCTTGAAGGGTTTCCCGCCATTCAGCCACTTCGGCTTCGCTCAAACTCAGTATCTGGTTGACCAGTGAGCGTATCGCTTGGGCCAGGGTTGAATAGGGCCTGTCATGCCAATACTGGTCATATTTTCCGACCGCATAGAGGGCCTGCGAGTCGATCAAAACCTTGTGAAGTTCATTTACGAGCGTTGACTTCCCCACCCCCGAGTAGCCCGAAACAAGGACCAGTTCCGGCTTTCCCCTGGCGGCGACCCGATGAAAGGCGTCGACCAGGCTCGCTACCTCCTGTTCCCGACCATAGAGCGTCTGAGGAATTAAAAGATGGTCTGGAACATCATTCTCGCCGAGGGTAAACGGGGTGATGGTTTGATGGATCCGCCAGTCCTGCGCACAGCGCTGCAGATCACTTTTCAGCCCGCGTGCGGTCTGGTAGCGGTCATTGGCGGACTTTTCCAGGAGTTTCAAGATAATCTCAGAGAGTACCTGAGGAACGGAGTCCAGACGTTCCCGAGGTGGTAGCGGCGCAAGCGCGATGTGGCAGTGCACCCATGCCAAGGGATCTGATGCGTCAAACGGTAACAACCCGGTGAGCATACGATAGAAGATCACCCCCAGGGCATAGAGATCGCTGCGGAAATCAACCAGACGATTCATCCTCCCTGTCTGTTCCGGTGCCAAATAGGGGGCTGAGCTTAATAAGAGCACCGATGGCTGGTTGACCTGCCCTTGCCTGCCGCTACTGTAGGCGAGACCGAAACCGGTGAGTTTTACCTGACCATGGGGGGTAGCAAAGAGGTATTCCGGCATGAGATTGCCATGCACCAAGCCCTTATCGTGAACCGCCGTCAGGGCCTCAACCGCCCCAATCGCAATCCGCAGGAAGGTCTCAACCGCTAGTGGCGTCTGTATCAGGGATGTGAGTGGTGAATAGGGGCAGTCTTCCAGCACCAGTACCATCCGACTGTTGCTCCGCTCGATGGAGATCGGCCGTATGACACGGGTTGGATCCAACTCCCGGGCAACCTCGAATTCATGTTCGAGCTGACGAAGAATTGATACCGGAGGATGTAGCTGTACTGGGGCCTTGATAAGCCGGGTCCGACCCTCCTTCGAACGGACATGGAAAAAGGAAAAATGTCCGGTTTCACAGAGGAGTAAAGGGTTTTCATACTCCAGATCCGCGAACTTATTGGGAATGGTACTCTGAATACCTTGCATGTCGCTCACGTCAACCTGAACCGAATTCGAAGCACGGTCATTGAGTTTTTCGTTGCCAATCAACGGTAAAACCGTGTATTCCCTTCCAACTACCCCCCTGTCACACGGTTAACCAACAATTATTAATAATACCTTAAGTCGGATGTTTGGGAGCATTTCACCACCGAATACAGGGATGACAGGAATAGAGATACCAATCCCCGTATGGAAGGAACCGAGCGAACCCTTCCTTGGGTATCCCTTGGGGCACGACACCCAAACAAGGTTAGGGTGTGTCACCCTTGCCTGGATGGCTAATGACGATGGTAGAACCGTCATCCAGTAACTGCTGACCCAGCACCACAACACGACCTTCGAGACCCTTTCCGGCGATCGCCACCCTTTGCCCATGGCGGATTCCAGGGGTAACGGGCCGCCAGCTGACCTGAAGACCTTGTGCATCGACCATGAAAACGCCATCCTGGCCTTCGCGCTTGGCCAGTGCCTGCTCAGGCACAATAACCACCGATTCGGCACGCTTAAGTACCAGATCGGCGCGTACGAAAAGACCGGGTCTGAGCCGCCGATCCGGATTCTCAACCCGCAGTTCGACCCGAGCCTGACGTGTGTTCTCGCGAAACACTGGGGAGATACGTACAATCTCGGCTGCAAAGTGCTCACCGGGATAGGCATCCGTGGTCAGACTGGCCTGTTGCCCTGGGTACAGGCTCGTATAGTCCCGTTCGGTGACAAAAATGGCCGCCTTCATGGGCTCGAGCTCCACGATACGTAGCAACTGGGCATTGGCGCTGACGGTCTCCCCCTCGTCGACGAATCGCTCCGCCACGACCCGCCGTTCGCTGCCACTGTTCCAGTCGGCCTTGACTTGGGTATAGCCGAGCCGGATACGCGCCGTCTCCAGCGCTGCCTGGGCACGGTCCACCTGGGCCCTGGTTACCGACACGTGGGCCGCTTTGGCGAGCTGATCCGCCATGGCTATATCGCGCTGGGACTCGGAACTGACCCCCTTTTTGCGCAGTTGATCGATCCGCTTCAGCTCCCGCTCGGCAATCTTCAACAGACTCTCGGCCTCGACCAGGTTGGCCTTGGCTACCGCCAGATCGGATTCCGCCTGGCGCTCCACCTGAATATATTCGTCATTATCGAGGCGGGCCACCACCTGGCCCCGAGAAACGATATCAGCCAGGTCCACTCCAATCTGCTCGATGCGGCCACTCACCTTGGGGGCGACCACGAATTCCGAGAAGGCCTGCAGGGTGCCGGAGAAGGTTCGACGTAATTCCATGCTACCGATCCGGATATCGGCCACCTCGACCGGAATCGGGAGGGGCGGTACTTTGTTTTTTGTATGGCCATTGGTCTCTTTAAAACCCTCGAAGAACTTCCCGCCAATAGCGCCGGCAATCAGCAGAATGACAGGTAACAACAACCAGATTTTGTTTTTCATCAATATAGGTGCCGGGTTTCAGGGTTATGAATGCCTTCGGGTCAGCCTTATACCGGATAGACTGAGTTTAGAATAGAACCGCAAACAGACATATTAAGGTGCCGGGTTAATAATGAGTTATCCTTCTGTGGTCCATTTTCTTACCCGAGGCAGGCGCATTATGTTCGACTGCAAACAGCATTGGGAAAACATCTATCGCAACCGATCCCCCGAGGAGGTGAGCTGGTATCAGGCAAGACCGCAACGCTCACTGGCGCTCATTCGATCCTGCTCCCTCGATCCAAACGATCCGATCATCGACATCGGGGGCGGAGCGTCACGTTTGATCGATCATCTCATACAGGCCGGGTATCGGGACCTTTCAGTATTGGACATATCGGCGACTGCTCTGCAGCATGCTCGACAGCGCCTGGCTGAAAATGCCCGGCAGGTTCACTGGATCGAATCGGATATCACGACGTTCGACCCCCCTCGCAGGTTTGCCCTCTGGCATGATCGGGCCGTGTTTCATTTTCTCACCCAAGCCTTGGACAGGGCGCGGTATGTCGCCACCCTGAGACAGGCACTGCCATCCGGCGGACAGCTGATCCTCGCCACCTTCGCCATCGGCGGGGCGATGAAATGCAGCGGACTCGATATCGTCCAGTACGATGCTGAAAGGCTCTTGGAGGTGCTCGGATCGGGATTTAAACTATTGGAAGATCAACGGGAAGAGCACCGGACGCCCAGCCGGGCGATTCAGGCCTTTCAATACTTTCGTCTGCTGAAAACCTGATTTTGAAGCGCTGATGATTCGATTAACAGTCCCGGTGAAGGCGCTTTTCAAACTGCCGCCACGGAAGGGTCAATTGGTATAGAGATTTACCTGCAAACGCTGATTCTGCTCGGCGATGTTGTTCCACTCGCCAGCGGTTTTCACGTCGTAGCGCTCGGGATAGGGCATCATCGGTTCGTTGAAGCCGTTGCTGAAAAGAATGATCTCGATCTCGCCGCCGCTGCGTTCGGTTTCCACGCTCATATAGTTAGCGAAGGCAACGGACTGGTCATTGAGCCAGTCATTGGTACCCCGAAAATCACTGGCAAACAGGCACTGGCCGATCTCGAGCCCCGGGGGGGCCACAGAGAGTTCCCCCGCCTCGCTCTTTTGCAGGCAGAAATTGCCAAGATTGGCACGCAGTTCCAGGGTGCCGCGAAAGCCCGCTTCCTTGAGCCGTTTCACCAGTTCGTCGAGCCACAGCGCCCGCTCATCGTTAAACGGTTTATGGCCATAATCGAACCGGGAACCCTGGTTCGCCGCCCATTCGATCAGCTTCATCGGCAGCCCGCTGGCGTCACCGTCCGACTCCGGCTTAAGGGTTGATTGTAACTGCTGACCCAGTTGTTCGATCTGGGCGTTTTGATCCGCCAGCAGATCCATGAGTTCCGCATTGCTGACCCGGCTTGCACTTGCCGCACCGCCGAAAGCTTCCCCATTCGTCCAGTTGAGATAGAGCGGTATGGCAATCGCCAGCAGGGCCGCGGCGCCCAGCACCCCGAAGAGGAAGGATTTGAGACGGAAACCGCCCTGGTTCTCATGCCACGACTCGAGTTCATAAAGTTCGCCCCGCACTTCATCAAAGTGTCGGTCGAGATGTTCCTGCAACCGCTCCTCGACCTGCCCCTGTTCCCGGCGAATGAACCGCTTGAGGGATTCCACCCCTTTGAAATTGTCCTGGAAGTCGTCCAGGGGTAGGCTCACCCGATCCGAGCTGAGGGGTTGATGACGTTCATGATTGGAAAGCAGATGCACATTGTCGGGGCGGGACGCCCCCATCATACCTTCCAGCTCACTGTGCTTGAAATCACTGACGAGGGATTCCTGTTCCGGCATCAGGTGCAGGTTGTTGAGAATCTGTTCGAGGTCCTGTGGCTCGAGTTGCTTGGGCAGTACCCCCACAGCGCCGAGCGCCCGTGCCTGGCTGACCGCAAGTCCACCGGCTTTGGAGGTGTACATCATCACCGGAATGACCGCGGTTTTGGGATTGGACTTGATTACCTTAAGGGCCTGAAAGCCATCCATCCCCGGCATTTCGTAGTCCATGAAGATGGCATCCGGGGCATGATCATACAGATAGTCGATGGCTGCCGCGGCGGATTCACGGGTTTCAACTGAAATCCCGTAGTTTTTGAGTTTCGTGGACAACACCTGACGTGCGGTTTTGGAGTCATCGACGATGAGCGCTGTTTTGATCGCGTTTCCAGTCACGGCGGCTACCACTTTCCCATGTTTTTTCCCCGGTATGCTACCGGCCTATCTTACAGGATAATCTACAGTTCTATTGCTGCGAGTCATAGCGTGTCTGACGGATTCACAGCGACTAGCCTTAATCTACTATATCTGTACTAACTGAGCAGAGGAATTTTCTTCATGACACCCCTGACGCAAGAAAAGTGTGAAGCCTGTCGCGCTGACGCGCCTCAAGTCAGTGACGAAGAGTTGGCCGAACTGATCAGGCTCATCCCGGATTGGAATATTGAGGTGCGGGACGGGATCATGCAGTTGGAAAAGTCTTTTCGCTTCGGCAATTTCACGGAGGCCCTGGCCTTCACCAATCGGGTCGGCGCGCTGGCCGAGGAGGAGGGTCATCACCCAAGTCTGCTGACCGAGTGGGGAAAAACCACCGTGACCTGGTGGTCACATAAAATTCGGGGGCTACACCGCAACGACTTCATCATGTCGGCGAAGACCGACCCGTTGTATCACCCCTGAAGCTCCCTGGCGCTCTACCAGACTTGAATCAGAGCGTCGACTCAAGCCACGGTTTTGCCTGATCGTCAAATCTGAGCGTGCGACCGCAGCCCCCTGGAAGACAACGATCACCGAGCAACTCCTTGAGGCGTAAAGAGGCGGCCTGACCGGTGCAATGGGTCGGCAAGACATGCTTGATAGGCAACGCCTGTAATCGCATCACCCGTTTCTCGAGTGTGGCTTCATCCGCTTCGAACAGGTGAAATCCGCCCAGCAGCAAGGCGATGGACTGGCCGGTTTGTTCGATGGCCCGCTCCGCGATCCGGTCAATCCCGGGATGGGCGCATCCGGTAACCACCAGCGCCCCGTCCGGAGAGGGCATTATCAACGCCTGTTCCGGCATGTCGCCCGGCATGGTTCCGCTGGAGAAAAACCCCGGGGCAAACTCACAGGGCTCGGCTCCGACCACCACCAGCTCTCCGCACAGGCACTGCAAATCCGCGATTAAACGCGGCGAAAGACTGTCGGGTACCACCAGACGGATCTCCGGGTTGAGTTCAAGGATCGAATCCAATCCACCCAGGTGGTCCCAGTGACTGTGAGATAGGAACAAGGTGTCGAGATGCCCCAAATCCTTTCCCAGCATTCGGGCGTTTCCAAGCAGTATCCTGCCGTTGCTGCCGGTGTCGAAAAGCAGGCGCTGCCGGGGCGTCTCAATTAATAGGGAAAAACCCCATAACCGACTGAGGCGGGCATCCTCGCAGACATTGTCAAACAGTTGAGTCAATACCAGATCAACGAGTTTCATGGGATGCCTTTCAGCCGGAGATGGGTTCGGAAACCGGTCTGCGGTGGCTCAGTGCCACTCACCGGAGTCGAGCCGTGGGTCCAGGATCAGGACAGGGCGTCCTTCATATCCTGCTCCTGCTTCTGTTTGTAGAGTTCAACCTCCGCCTTGCGGCGCATCTCCAGAATCTCCTTGCGCTCTTCCAGGCGTTTCTCCGCCGCCTGGTCCTTGACCGGAATGGTGACATCGCCGAACAGCACTTGCTTGAGAAACCGGGTGCCGAACTGCATCAACGCCAGGTCCTCTGTCTCGACGGTTTGGTAAAACGCCTCATCCATCTCATAGGATGCCCGGAAAGAGTCGCTGAGCACGAACTTGCGCAGCCGGTCCACATCGTAGGAACACATGAAAAACAGCTGCAGACTGGTGTCACTGGGCCGCCCGATCGACGGACCGGCGGATTTCTTCTTCAGGATCAGTTGCAGCCATTCGCGGTTGATTTGATCGTAGATCTCGACGGCCTGCTCCTTGCGGTAGGCGTCCACGCTGATCTCGCGGGACTCTACATGCCCCTTGCAGTGATCCTCCTTGATCAGAAAGTAGCGTGCTTCGTCATCGGCTGAGCCGGCCTCGTGCATCGCCATATGGCCGATGGGGTAGTAGCGGCAGGCGGTGGGGCGGTCGGGATAGACGCCGCAACCCTCCTCGCCGACGAACAGGCAGGCGCCCTCATCGTTGGTGCGCAGCTTGACACCCGGTACCCCATCCTTGTCCATTTCGAAGGGAACCGTGTGCTGTTTCAGAAATTCGGTGGCGCTGAGGCCCAGATTGTCCTTCAGGCGCAGGATATCGTATGGGGTCAGCTGGATGTCCGCATGCTGACAGCAGGCGTTGAAACAGGAGATTCCTTTGTGGCAGTTGAAGGTGATCGTCGCTCCGGGTTCCAGAATGGTCGGGACGAAGTTGCTTTTGAAAGGAATGTCGAATTTTTCAGTCATGATTTTGTCTCCGATAAAGACGGAAAAAGTCCGGGCACCTTGCGGCACCCGGACTTTTCAAGTCACTCGACTGTCAAAAATTATTTGAACAGCTTGGACTTATCGACCAGATCCATGTGCGCACGCTTGAAGCATGTGTAGGTCTTGGTCTCTTTGTCGTAGATGGAGTTCACAAAGCACTTCCAGTTCTCTTCATCGACGAAGTTCTTATCCATGCGGTAGTAGAAACCAGGATAACGGGACTCCTCACGGAACTGGATGTGTTTCATGTGAGCTTCAGCCGTCAGGATGCGGTGATAGTTCTCCCAAGCACGCAGCAGCTCGTGGAGGTCTTTCGCACGCATCTTCAGGGCGTCTTCCTTGAGCATTTCCAACTTCTGTTCAGCCAGATCCAGCATATGATTGTTGGTGGTGTAGTAGGTGGCCACACCGGCAACGTACTCGTCCATGACCTTCTGCAGACGGAACTGCAACATACGCGGAGTGATGTAGTTGGGGTTCACATCGATCGCGGTGGTGTAGTCCTTGTGCTCCAGGTAGTTGCGGACCGGACGGTAGATCTCTTCGATCAGGGCGTCCACGTCGGTGTCCAACTCAGGGGTGTAGTCCTTGTTGTCCATGACGTATTTCACCATCGCCTTGGCAGCCATGCGGCCTTCAGCGTGGGAACCGGAAGAGAACTTGTGACCGGAAGCGCCCACGCCGTCACCGGCGGTGAACAGACCGGACACGGTGGTCATACCACGGTAGCCCCAGTTCCAGCCCTTCGGCAGGTGATCGGGCACACCGGCTTCGGTCTCGTCAGTCGGAGCGCCCACATCGTCAGGACCGGAAGTCCAGATGCCGCAGCAACCGGAGTGGGAGCCCAGCAGGTAGGGTTCGGTGGGCATCAGCTCGGAGTTCTTCTTCTCAGGCTCGATGTTCTCACCGGCCCAGATACCACACTGGCCGATACACATATCCAGGAAGTCTTCCCAGGCCTCGGCTTCCAGATGCTTGACCTCACGGGGAGACAGGGTCTCGCGCAGGTTGGCCAGAGCGGTGACGGTGTCCATCCAGATAGGACCGCGACCTTCCTTCATCTCTTTGAGCATCAGGTGGTTACGCAGACAGGAAGCAGGAACGGCAGCCTGACCATAAGGAGGATAGTCGTTCAGCATGTCCGCGTTCTTGGTCATGTAGGCTTCGCCGAAGGCGTTGGTGGCCTTGGACTTGAACAGCAGGAACCAGGCGCCGACCGGGCCGTAACCGTCTTTGAAACGGGTGGGCACGAAGCGGTTTTCCATCATGGTCAGCTCTGCACCGGCCTCAGCAGCCATGGCGTAGGTGGAACCGGCGTTCCATACGGGGTACCAGGCACGGCCCTGACCCTCACCCACGGAGCGGGGACGGAAGATGTTCACGCAGCCGCCGGCGGCCAGCAGGATGGCTTTCGCCTTGAACACGTAGAGCTTGTGCTCACGAACGGAGAAACCGACAGCACCGGCGATGCGGTTCTTGTCGTTCTTGTCGTTGACCAGCTTGACGATGAAGATACGCTCCTGGATGTTGTCCATGCCCAGGGCCTTCTTGGCGGCTTCAGCGACGATCCACTTGTAGGATTCGCCGTTGATCATGATCTGCCACTTACCGGAACGTACGGGTTTGCCGCCGTCTTTCAGAGGGGCCAGACCCTTGGAGCCGTCGTGACGCTCACCGTTCTCGTCGGTCTTCCAGATCGGCAGACCCCACTCTTCGAACAGGTGTACGGATTCGTCAACGTGACGGCCCAGATCATAGGCCAGGTCGTCGCGGGTGATACCCATCAGGTCGTTGGAGACCATGCGGGCGTAGTCCGCGGGATCCTGCTCGGGACCGATGTAGGTGTTGATAGCGGACAGACCCTGAGCCACGGCGCCGGAACGGTCCATGGCGGCCTTGTCGACCAGCTTAACTTTGATGTCGCCACCGGCGGCTTGCACCCAGGGGCCGATCTCATAGGCGGCGCCACTACAGGCCATACCACCGCCGATCAGCAGGATGTCTACCTCTTCCTGGACGACTTCCGGATTTCCGAATTCAGCCATTTCATATACCTCGAATTATTTGTATTCCTGAATAATCTGACTGAATCCCGCTTACTTGCGGATCAGCTCGCTGGGATTGCCGGCACGGTAGCCGTTCTGCTCGTTGTGGTTGAAGAAACCGGGCTCGCCGATCTTCGCCATGTCAGCAGCAGGCTTGTTGCCGTAGGGATCAATGGAACCCTCGGGAGTGGTGCGGATCGGGAATTTGAAACGCTTCATGGTGCCGTTGCGGAACTTGATGGTCCACATGATGGAATCGGTACCGCGCAGGGGCTGAACGGAAGCGCCCAGGGGCACGATATCGGCGTAAGGACGCGCTTCGATGGCCTGTTGAGGACAGATCTTGATGCAGGAGTAGCACTCCCAGCACTGATCAGGTTCCTGGTTGAAAGACTTCATCGCATGACCGGTTTCAGAGCCGTCTTTATCCAGCTTCATCAGGTCATGAGGACAGATGTACATGCAAGCTGTCCTGTCCTGGCCTCTACAGCCATCGCACTTCTCAGTACGCACAAATGTAGGCATGGTGTTTTTCTCCTAAGGGTTTCACTGCAGTGATTCAGCCGCCGCTTAACCGCCACGGCTTTGAAGCACAACCGGATATGCCCGGTGTTATTCGTTTGAACTGTTTCCTGGCCCGTGGCCATCGGTGCCCGGAACCAATATTCGAACCCGATCCTTTCGACGCGATGCCCGACACTTCCTGCTCAAGCATCGCACTACCCGGATTCGGGGTGACAGACATTAAAGCCTCCCCCTCCCTTTCGCCAAACAATTTTTTCTGGAGGGCACATAAAATACGCTTATCAACTGTGGTTTATCATCCTGGGAATCTCATGCCCATTCGAAATAACCAATTGTTATTTATATATTTATTATCAGCGCACCCATAAGGGCTTTTGTTCGGAACAAACGCCTCGGCAGGGGCCTATTCCTCTTGGGCTATCCCATGGGAGATAGGCGGGAGGCGACAAAAGTCATTGAAACCGCGCCATCCTACGCCTATTTAAGCGGTTTCGCACCCTGTTTGCCCAAGCTTGCCGGGGCAAACTCGCTTCCCGCGGGGTTACAGGGCGCCAGCCATGGGTTACAGTTACCCCCCCGTGGATAATCCCGTGCATTCCCGCCTCATGAACAACACCTTGGACGATAGCCCCGTGATCCCCGACGCCCTGTTCCTGCTGGCGACAGGCTGCGCCCACTGTCCGGCGGTCCTGGAATCCCTGAACCAGATGGTCAAACAGGGGCGTATCGGCCGACTCGAGACCGTCAATATCGCGGTCCATCCGGAAGTTGCCCAGGCGGTGGGAACCCGCAGCGTACCCTGGACCCGGATCGGTCCTTTTGAACTGGAGGGCGCTCTGACCCCCGGCGAGGTAGCCACCTGGACCGAGCACGCCACCCGGCAGACCGGGGTGGGCGACTATTTCAGCGCCTGCCTGGAGGCCCAGAAACCGGACAAGGTGATGGCCTGGTTGACCCATGATCCGAATCAACTGAAGGCGCTGGTCGGTTTGATGAGTTCGGAGGATACCCCGATGGCCGTGCGTATCGGAATCGGCGTGGTGATGGAGCACCTGGAAGGGGATGCCCGGCTACACAGGTTGCTGCCGGATCTGATCGCACTGTGTGCCCATCCCCGGGCGAACATCCGTGCGGATGCGGCCCACTACCTGGGACTCACCCATGCCAAGGAGGCCGAATCCTGTTTGACCGCCCTGCTCCGGGACGATCATCCCGATGTTCGTGAAATCGCCGCGGAATCCTTGGAACAACTCACTTCGACACCCACCTCCAACTGACACACGCCTCCATGAATAGAAAGGAACAGATCCTGACGGTACACGCCCAGTTCATCAATCAGGTCGTCATGACCGGTCCCCATGCGGACCGTCAGCAGGAGTTTCAAGCACTCCTTAATATGGCTGAAGCTCAGGGCTGGAGCGAACTGGTTCGGTGTGTACGGCTGATCTTTCAGCAGGGCCGGCGTGACCTGGAGATCCTCAACCCCCTCGACGAGGAGGACCGGGTTATCGCGGAGGCTATCCTCAAGGGTTTGCAGGATCCATCCAGCCTGCCGGATCCCCAGGCACAGCCGGACCCGGCCCTCGCGGCACCCGGTTTGGCGTCGATGATTCACGCGGCGGGTCAGGGTCACCCACAGGCGTTGCAGCTGATTGCCCAGATGGCCGAGCAGATGAGCCGTGTCGGCGGCCCCATGGGACATCTGGCCTCCGTGATTCGCCCCCTGATCAACGGTGAACGCAATCCCGAGGTGTTGTGCAAACGCCTGGACAGTCAATCCGAAGCGATGGTGATAGGGATTCTGGAAGAACTGACGCGTTTGGATGGGGGCGATGCCTGATGGCCCGCCGTTGTATCGCCCTGGCCGCACTGAGCGGTATGCTGCTGGTCCTGCTCGGCGCCTTCGGCGCCCACGTTCTGGAACCCCGCCTGCCCCCGGATCACCTGATCTGGTGGCACAAAGCGGTCCACTACCAGGGACTGCACACCCTGGCGCTACTGGGGGTCGGACTGTTGGCGCTGCACCATCCAGGACGGGCGTTACAGACCGCGGGTTGGCTGTTCCTGGTGGGAATCGTACTGTTTTCCGGCAGTCTGTACACAATGGCGTTGAGCGACCTGCGCATACTCGGCATGCTCACCCCTCTGGGCGGCAGCGCCTTCATCGGTGGCTGGCTGGCATTGCTGCTGGCGGCCTGGCGGCTGCCGCGCTGATGGACCTGCACGCCTTCGAAAACCGTCTGCGCAAGAACCAGCGCCACTGGAGCAAATGGGCGCGCCGGCGGGGTATCGACTGTTACCGCTGCTATGACCGGGACATCCCCGAGTTCCCCCTGGCCATCGACTGGTATGAGACCGAGGTGCATGCGCAGATCTATGCCCGCAAGGGACAGGAACCCCTCGATGAGGCCGCTGAGGCCGCCATAGGCGAGGCGATCAAACGGGTGCTGGAGCTGCCCGACACGGCCCTTGCATTCAAAACCCGGCAACGCCAGCGGGGGCTGGCGCAGTATGAAAAGACCGGAGAAACCGGGCGACCTCGGGTAGTACACGAGGGGGGATTGGCATTCGAGGTAGACCTGCATAGCTATCTCGACACCGGACTTTTTCTGGATCATCGGGAGACCCGCAACTGGGTCCGCGAACGGGCCGCCGGTCGCCGCATGCTCAATCTGTTCGCCTACACCGGGAGTTTTTCGGTCTACGCGGCGGCGGGCGGGGCGCTCTCTACCACCAGCGTCGACCTGTCCAATACCTATCAGAACTGGACCCGCCGCAACCTCAGCTTAAACGGCTTCGACACAGCCGATCACACTCTGGTGCGCGCCGACGTGTTTGAGTACCTGGAGCGGGCGGTTCGCGAACGTCGCCAGTTCGGGGTAATCGTGCTCGATCCTCCGAGTTTCTCGAATTCCAAGAAGATGCTGGAGATTCTGGATGTGCAGCGCGACCATACCCGGTTAATCGAGGCCTGTCTGAAACTACTCACACCGAGCGGCATCCTGATCTTTTCCACCAACCGGCGTCGTTTCAAGATCGACCCGGGTCTGGAATCCCTGCCCGGTGCCGAGGAGATCACCCACATCACCCTGGCGGAGGATTTCAAACGACACCCGGCCCATCGGTGCTGGGTGTTCCGATCGTCTTGAACGCCGCTCCCGCCGGTGTCAATTCACTGTTGTGGGATAGGTCCAATCCGTCAATCCTGTATTCCAGGCTTCGACCTGTGACCTTTACTTCTCAATAACAAGCAGCAAAGCCGCGGATTATTCGGCAGATTCCTAAAAAAGTGCTCAATTGACCGCTTGAACACTCACCGGGAGAAGTTTCAATACTATACTAGGCTAAGCTCAATAGACGTTTCATAGGTTCTTGATGAGTAATGGTGAGCAACCCGTTGAATGACAATTTCAGCGGCCATCGGGTGTCGATTCACCAAACGGAATGAAGACTACTAACAATTCCAATCAACTTTCTCACGACCTGCTCGATGAGATCTTCCACATCAATCCTGAGCCGATGACGCTCACCCGGATAGACACGGGGCAATACGTCGCCGTCAATGAGAGTTTTATCAAAACCTTTGGCTACACCCGTGACGAAGTCATCGGCCGTACCGCCCTGGAACTGGGAATCTGGGAGAATCCCGAGCAGGACCGGCCCCTGCTCATCGAGCAGATCCGTGAGCACGGCCATGTCTCGGATGTCGAGGTGGGATTCCTGACCAAGTCGGGAGAGACGATTCGGTTCAACCTGGGCGCCACGCGCATTGAAGGGGATGATGGCCCCCTGTTGCTGATTACCGGGCGTAACATCACCGCCCTGCGCAAATCCGAAGCGGCGCTTCGCGCCTCGGAGGCCCGGTTTCGCGGTCTCATCGAGAACCTCCCGATCGGCGTCCTGATCGCCCAGGACGGGATCATCCGTTATGCCAATCCCAGTAGCCTGGAAATGATCGATTACAGACTCGACGAGATTATTGGGCGCCCATTTTCACATATGGTCCATGAGGAAGATCGCGAATATGCGATGGAATTTCATAACCGCCGCATGCGGGGAGACGAATCCAGGCTGAGCTACGATCTGCGTGTGGTTCGTAAGGGGGGAAGCATCAACTCCTGGCGAGTACATACTCAACCTGACATGTGGGATGGTCATATCGCGAGTCTGGTGGTCTGTATGGATATCACCGAACAGAAGTTGGCCGAGCAGCGTCTGACCGAGCTGGCGCTACATGATCAGGTCACGGGTCTTCCCAACCGGATTCTGCTGACGGAACATGTTCATCAGACCATAACGCATATCGCCAAGGGCTTTGCACTCCTCTATCTGGACCTCGATGGATTCAAGGCGATCAATGACTGCTGCGGCCACGATGCCGGCGATCAGGTACTGAAAGAGGTGGCCGATCGATTACGTCACGCGATTCGGGAGACGGACATGGCCGCACGGGTCGGTGGGGATGAATTTGTCGTAGTGATCCGAAATATCGACAACTACCCGATGGCATGTCAGGTGGCTGAGCATATCCGTAAGACCCTGAACCTTCCCATCCGCTCATCCTCGACACCGCACCGGTTGGGCGTCAGCATAGGTATCGCGCTCTTTCCCGCGGATGGGGGAGATCTCGATAGCCTGATATCCCATGCCGATGAAGCGATGTATCGGGCAAAACGCGGTGGGCGCAATCGTGTCTGTTGCTATGTCGACGATCACCTACCATCCGATCCTCGCTAAGCGGCGGGATCGGACGGAAAATACCGACGATCGTTAACCCGATACCCTGACAGGCAACTCCAGAGCAACCACAAAGCTACCGGATAAAAGCCCTACTGGTCAGCGGACTTGGCGGAAACACCCTTTGTACCGGTAGTTCCATCATCCCTCCGATCAGTATCCCACCAGGTTTGTGCTCTTTGACGATTGAAGGGAGGAAGTACGTCAACCTGGATATCGACATTTGTGAGCGCGGGAAAATTGGTTTGAAATAGATCGAGATCCTCATTCCTCTGATCCGAGACTTCCACATCGAAGGTACTGTGCGCGAAACCGGAAACCCCTTGGTCGAGCAGTGGAATTAAAGCGCCTGAGCGGAACTCACCCTCCTTCCGCTTGCGGGTGACCCCGCGGACCCGCCCCACATAGGTCACGGTGTTCGGCTTTGCTTCGATGTCCTCGTGGATCGGCATAAAACAGAATGCGTGAATCGGAAATGAGAAGATTTCACCGTGGACACCCCGGATGACATAACGTCCCGGATCCAGTTCCATCCTTAACATATATGTGTGGTCATCGCCCTGCTTTAGCTGGCTGTCCTCGTCAAAGATGAATTGATGGACATCCCCCATTGACGCCTCTTCTGCCGACTCCACTCTTAACCGCAGTATGTCAGGCTGATATTTCGGCTTGTAGTCGTGCTCGAGTTGCAGCGACATCAGGATGAGCGCTTTGTCCTTGAGCTCCAGAGTCTGAGTATCCTTCTTCGGTGACATGTTGTGCGTCGTGGCACATCCCCCCAATAGACCGAGTAAGGGAAGGAGTAATATGAGTCGGTGTACAAACGTGAAAAAACTAGATTTCATGGCAATCCCCAAAACAATACGGCCTTCTGGTTGATTGATTCGCGCCTGGTCAGTGCGGTGGATGCGAAGACGAGTTTAAAACCGCAGCGCTGAGAGGGTATCTATTCCAAATCCGACTGTCCAGCTCTGAGTCTTGACCGGATGTACCCGAATGAAGCAGTCATCCCAACAGCCTGTTAATCTCTGATCCTCCTTTCGATGGGCATAGGCCGATATTGCAAGGGGCCGGTTTCCCTGGCGTACCATTCAGAGCCTGTTTTGTAACAGTGTGTAATCCAAACTCCCTCGAAAACTCACACGGCCTCACCACTCTCTGGGTTTTACAGCAGGAAAAACAACACACTAGCATTTCCCCCTGACAATTCTGGATGTGTTGTCAGCCGTGGGATAGGCCGGCACGGATCTGAGATAGCCTTGACGTAGATCAAAAATTCCACTCTGATAAGCAAAAGCTAATTCAGCGGAGCCACTCTACTCTGGAATATAAGAAAGTGGACCGCGGCATCCGAATCTTTCCGAAATCGTCCTGGGACGGAGACCCACATGTTGAAACGACTGATCTTAACCCTCTTGGGACTTGCACTGTTGATCGGGGTACCAGCCTTGATCAAGATGCAGCAATTTCAGGCGATGGCCGGAATGCAGATGCAGATGCCTCCCGAGACGGTCACCGCGACCCAGGTACGCAGTGAACGCTGGGCCGACACGGTCACCGCCACAGGAACGCTGGTTGCGGTACAAGGGGTGACCGTGAGTGCGGAACTGGGAGGCAAAGTGAGCCGGATCGCCTTCGAATCCGGTGATCGGGTCAAAGCAGGCGACCTGTTGGTGCGTCTCGACACCACCGCCGAGGAGGCGCAACTGCGCTCCGCCGAGGCGGCGGCCAAACTGGCGCGTATCAACCTGGACCGGAACCGGGATCTGAGAAAAAACCGCACCATCTCCCAGGCCGATCTGGACACCGCCGAAGCCAATTTCAAACAGGCCACGGCCCAGGTGGATAACGTCCGCGCCACCATTGACAAAAAAACCATTACCGCGCCCTTTGCCGGTCTGCTGGGGCTGCGTCAGGTCAATCTCGGTCAGATCGTCGAACAGGGTACGCCGGTGGTGGCCCTGCAGACCCTGGACCCCATCTATGTCGACTTCTCCCTGCCTCAGCAACGCTACGCCAGCCTGAGTGTCGGAAGTACGGTACAGATCACTACCGACGCCGCCCCCGGGGAGGTATTCGAGGGACGGATTCTCGCCATCAACCCGGAGATCGATACCCTCACCCGCAGCGTGCGGATTCGTGCCGTGATGGCCAACCGGGGCGAACATCTGCGCGCCGGCATGTTCGCCAATGTTGAAGTCGTGCTGCCCCGCGAGGAGGACTATCTGATCATTCCCGCCACCGCCGTACTCTACGCGCCCTATGGGGACACGGTGTTCGTCATCGATACCCAGAAGGATGAGACCAGCGGAGAAGAGCAACAGATCCTGCGCCAGCAGATCGTGCGCCTGGGCCGTACCCGGGGCGATTTCGTCGCTGTGACCGAGGGCCTCAAGGCGGGCGAGATGGTGGTGACCAGCGGGGTGTTTAAATTGCGCCCCAAGTCCGCCGTGGTCATCGACAACAGTCTGGCCCTGGACGCGAAACTCGATCCCAATCCCGCCAACGAATAGTCACTTACTGGATTCATCGTTCAGCCGGATAACCACATTTCACGGATGCTACCACCATGGCCAGCATGAAAGCCTTCACCGACATCTTCATCCAACGCCCCGTGCTTGCGATTGTGATCAACCTGTTGATCGTGATTGCCGGCGTCGCCGCCTGGAACACCCTCAACATCCGCCAGTACCCGCGTAGCGAAAATGCCACGGTGAACATCTCCACGGTCTACGTGGGCGCCAACGCGGAGCTGGTCAAGGGGTTCATCACCACACCGTTGGAGCAGGCCATCGCCGCGGCGGACGGCATCGACTATATCGAGTCGAAAAGCCTGCAGGGCTTTTCCATGATCAACGCCCGGCTGAAGCTCAACTATTCCCCCACCAAGGCCCTGGCGGAGATCACCGCCAAGGTGAACCAGGTACGCAACGACCTTCCGGTCGAGGCCCAGGTACCGGCCATCTCGATTCAGTCGGCGGACTCCCAGTTCGCCTCCGCCTATATCAGCTTCTCCTCGGAGATCCTCTCCCAGGCGGAGATCACCGACTACCTGATTCGGGTAGTGCAGCCCCGCCTCGCGGCGGTGGCAGGGGTGCAGCGTGCGGACGTGCTCGGCGCGCGCATCTTCGCCATGCGCATCTGGCTGCAACCGGACAAGATGGCCGCGCTGCACATCAGCCCCGCCCAGGTACGCCAGGCGCTGGCGTCGAATAATTTCCTCGCCGCCATCGGCTCTACCAAGGGCAACCTGGTGCAGGTGAACATGACCGCCAATACCGACCTGCATACGGTGGAGGAGTTCGAGCAGCTGGTGATCTTTCAGGAGGGTGACAGCATCGTACGCCTGCGAGACGTGGCCGACGTAACCCTGGGGGCGGAGGATTATGATACCTCGGTAAGTTACTCCGGCCAGACCGCGGTGTTCATGGGCATCTTTCCCCTGCCCAACGCCAATACCATCGACGTGGTCAAGCTGGTGCGCGAGGAGATCGTCTCGATTGAGCGGGACCTGCCCAGCGGTCTCGCGGTGAACATCGGCTACGACGCCTCGGAGTACATCTCGACCGCAATCACCGAGGTCACCAAGACCCTGGGTGATACGCTCCTGATCGTGATTCTGGTGATCTATCTGTTTCTCGGCTCCCTGCGTTCCGCCCTGGTGCCGACCATCGCCATCCCGGTCTCTCTGATCGGCAGCATCTTTCTCATGCAGGCCTTCGGGTTCACCCTCAACCTGCTCACCCTGCTGGCCATCGTGCTTTCGGTGGGACTGGTGGTGGACGACGCCATCGTGGTGGTGGAGAACATCGAACGCCATCTGCGGGAAGGCCGCAGCAAACGGGAGGCCGCCCTGCTCGGTGCCCGTGAGTTGCTCGGACCGGTGATCGCCATGACCATCACCCTGGCGGCGGTCTACATGCCGATCGCTCTGCAGGGAGGGCTGACCGGCGCCCTGTTCCGGGAGTTTGCCCTGACTCTGGCGGGTACGGTGACCATCTCGGGCATCGTGGCCTTGACCCTGTCGCCGATGATGTCCTCCCACATGCTGCACGACGCCGCCGACGAGGAGAAGGGTTTCACCGGATGGATCAACCACTATTTCGACCGTATGCGCCAATCCTACGGGCGGCTCATCGGCAGGACCCTGCAAGCCCGGCCCTTTGTCTATGCCATCTGGTTCGCAGTCGCTGTGGCCGCGATTCCGATGTACGACATGTCGCCCAAGGAACTGGCGCCGAGTGAAGATCAGAGCGTGGTGTTCGGCATTATTAACGCCGCGGCGAATGCCACCGCGGACCAGAAGCGTTTCTTCGGCAAGGCGGTGGAGCAGACCTTTCTGAGCACGCCCGAGGCGGATCTTACCTTTCAGATCCTGTTCGCCCCGTCGGTAGGGGCCCGCTTCGACGTGGACGGCTTCTCCGGTGTGGTGGTTAAACCCTGGCATAACCCCCGGGAACGCACCGTATTCGAAATCCAGCAGGAACTGCAAGGCAAACTCTCCGCGATTCCCGGTTTTCAGATCTTCGCCACCACCCCACCCGCCCTGCCCGGCGGCAGCAATTTTCCGATCGAATTCCTGATCACCTCGACCGCGGACGCCAAGCAGCTTCTGGAGTTTGCCCAACAGCTACAGGGCAAGGCGGCGGCCAGCGGGATGTTCCTGTTCCCGCCCCAGATCGATCTCAAGTATGACCAGCCCGAGGCCCGGGTGGTGCTGGACCGTGACAAAATCGGCGCCCTCGGCCTGGACCTGAACCAGGTCGGTCGGGATATGGCGGCGGCCCTGGGCGGAGATTTCGTCAACCGTTTCAATATCTCCGGACGTAGCTATAAAGTGATTCCACAGATCGAACGCTCACAGCGGCTTAACCCGGAACAGTTGACCGATATCTATGTTAGTGGACCCAAGGGTGAACTCATCCCTCTGAGCTCGGTGGCCCATATCGAAAGCAAGACAGTGCCCCGCTCCCTCAACCGCTTTCAGCAGCTCAATTCGGTGAAGCTCTCGGGGATGACCAACCGCACCCTGGACCAGGCACTGAATGTACTGGAAGAGGCCGCCCAGGAGATACTGCCCCCCGGCTACTCGGTGGACTACACCGGCGAGTCCCGCCAGCTGCGTCAGGAGGGCAACAAGTTCCTGCCCGCTTTCGCCCTGGCTATCGTGATGATTTTTCTGGCCCTGGCGGTGCAGTTCAACTCCTTCCGCGACCCCGGGATCATCCTCTTCGGTTCGGTCCCCCTGGCTATGTTCGGCGCGCTGCTGTTCACCTTCCTGAAGATGCCCAACCCCAACATGCCCTTCTGGACCAACGGTTGGACCACCACGCTGAATATCTACGCCCAGGTCGGTCTGGTGACCCTGGTAGGCCTGATCTCGAAGAATGGTATCCTCATCGTGGAGTTCGCCAACAAGCTTCAGGAGCAGGGACTGTCGAAGATGGACGCGGTCACAGAGGCGGCCATGACCCGCCTGCGCCCGGTCCTGATGACCACCTTCGCCACCGTGGCGGGCCATCTGCCATTGACCATGGTGACCGGCGCCGGAGCCGCCGCACGTAACTCCATCGGCCTGGTACTGGTGGGTGGCATGGCCATTGGCACCCTGTTCACCCTGTTCGTGCTGCCTTCGATCTATGTATTGATGGCCAAGGATCATAATGCGGACAAGATCAGGGAGGAAGAGCTGGAGCGGCTGGAAACGGTTACCTCATCCTGACGTTTGCACTTTTTTTGAGCCTATGCGTTCTCTGTCATTACGACAGTCACAAAGAAACAAGCGCGCGCAAAAGGACAAGGTATGTCGCGAAGCTTTGCCACGATAGAAACGAATATTTTCAACCGGTCATCCATAAACGCCAATATGGGCCCAGTAGGTTGACACAACTTAGTTGTCCGGCACTGATGGTTTGCGCCCCCGCGTCAGGGAGCGGAAAAACCACCGTAGTGGCTGCATTGGCCCGGTTGCATAGCCGCCAGGGGCGCAAGGTGCGCGTGTTCAAGTGCGGTCCCGATTTTCTCGATCCCAAAATCCACGCGATCGCTTCGTCGGCGCCTTGCGAAAATATCGACCTCGGCATGTGCGGTGAGGCGGATGCCCGTTGGCGGCTTGCCCGGGCGGCACGGGATTCCGATCTGATTCTGATCGAAGACGTGATGGGCCTCTACGACGCTGAGCAGTCCGGTGCCGCACTGGCTCGCGTACTCGGGGTGCCGATTCTTCTGGTTGTCGATGCTCAAGCCATGGCCGGCAGTTTCGGCGCTGTCTGCTATGGTCTCAAGCACTATGGGGATGGCGCGCCTGTAACCGCGGCCTTGGCCAACCGTGTCGGCAGTGATTATCACGCCGAGTTGTGTCGCAACAGCCTGCCTGACGGAATCACCTGGACTGGGGCTCTCATGAGAGATGAGGAGATCTCACTGCCGGAACGCCAGCTTGGCCTGCTGCCGGCCACGGAGATTGCCGATTTAGTACAGCGACTCGACCATGCTGCCGACACCTTGGAACGCAGTGGTGTTAGCGCCTTGCCGCCTGCGGTTGTATTCGATGCGCAACCAACGCCGGGGTGGCCGGCGCTGCTCACCGGTAAAAGAATCGCGGTCGCTGATGATACGGCCTTCTGTTTTCGATACCCGGCCAATGAGGAGTTGTTGTGTGATGCCGGGGCTGAATTGGTGTTTTTCTCACCCCTGCACGATTCAGAACTACCCGCCTGCGATGCGGTTTGGCTTCCCGGCGGCTACCCGGAACTTCATGCCGAAACCATTTCAGGCAATCGAACCATGAAGGCATCCTTGCAAAGCCATGTGACGTCAGGAAAACCACTACTCGCGGAGTGTGGCGGTATGATGGCCTGCTGCGAACACTTGATTGCGATTGACGGAACATCCCACACCGGTTTCGGCCTTCTGCCCGGTGAGTCACGAATGCAGGCACGCCTGGCGGGTCTCGGGCTGCTCAGTGCCGATTTGCCGGAAGGAAGCATTACTGGCCACTGCTTCCACTACTCCACCACATCCTCGCCCCTTGTTCCAATCACCCAGGCGAGGAAGCGGTATGGCGAAGGCTCCGAACCGGTCTACAGAAAGGCACGCCTGACCGCGTCGTATATGCATGCCTATTTCCCTTCCAATCCACTCGCTTGCGCGAGACTCTTTTTATGCTGAATTCGCGGAAAAAGCGCCTTATTGAGGGGTTAGCTACCTCTCCGGGTCAACCCATGACTCATACAAAGGCAGCCTCACAATAAAGGTCGCGCCTTTGCCCGGCTCGGATTCCACCAGCAGCTCTCCCTTGTGTGTGTCGGTAATGATGTTGTAGGCGATGGCGAGACCTTGACCTGAGCCTTTACCCACATCCTTGGTGGTAAAAAACGGTTCGAATATCCGCATGATCAGGGACGAATCAATCCCACAGCCCGAATCTTCGACGAGTAATTCTCCCCAATTTTCATTTATTCGTGTCAAGATGCGTATCTTTCCCTGCTCCGCTGGCGATTTATCGGAAATGGCATCGGCGGCGTTGATGATAAGGTTGAGCAGAACCTGTCCTATATCACCCTGCAAACCCTTAACGATCAGTCCAGGATGGGAAAACTCCACTGAGATGTCCGCAACTTCCTCCCAGACATTACGAGTGATTTCAACCGTTGATCTTACGAGCGGTTCCAACTCCACGGGTCCTAGCGCTTTTTCACCGACGGAGGCAAAGTTTTTCATCGCCAGGACGATTTGCGCTACCCGACGCGTCCCATCGGCGGCTTGATCCAGGGCAAGTGGGATCTCTGTTTTCAGGTACTCAAAATCCAGTGCTTCAAACATGGAGGTGATGTGATCGCGCAGTTTTGAAAACTCGGTCACATCGGGATTTGCGGGATCCATCTGCTCCTGGCATTGATGCATGTTGACAATCAGCTCTTCGAAGGATTCGCGCAGAAAATCAATGTTGTTTCCAACAAATTGAATGGGTGTATTGATCTCATGGGCGATGCCGGATGCCAGTTGCCCGATGGAAGCCAGTTTTTCCTTTTGCAACAATTGGGTATGGGTCCGCTGCAGTTCCTGATAGGCATCCTCCAATTTGCGGGTTTGGGCCTCAAGTTCGGTTTGTTTTACCCGCAATTGATCATTGAGCGCGCCCAACTCACTGTTTCGCTCTCTGACCTCCTGCGCCAGCACGTTACGATCGGTAACGTTACGGCACACCTCGCCGCCAGCAATGATAGTTCCCGCATCATCAAACAATGGAAAACAGGAGTTTTCCCAATGAGATACTTCATTGTCCTGGGTCACTGCGGTACGATGAACCACGGTGAATTTTCCCGTTTCAAATGCCTTTTGAACGCCACACTTTTCACAAATCTGCGTTCGTTTTTCGTAAGCGGCGTAGCATTTCACTCCGATTTGGTCGCCAAATGCCTGTTTCATGGCCGCATTCTGATAGATGACATTGAAATCCGTATCCTGGATGGTGATTCCGTCCGGTATGTTTTCCAGAATTTGTTCGTGGAGTGTTTGTTTGCTCATATCACTGGCACCTTCAGCCTTTGGAGGGCTGCTGGTTTTGCTGGAAGCCCGGCATTTTTAACTGGGCTAAGCTCTACGAGTCGCCACAGCTCCTTTTGCCTCCGAGCTCGACACGTCCGCATATCGATATCACTAAATACGACTCACCAACACTATTAGCGTCACGATCATGAATAGTTGAAGGTACTGGATCCGCTATCCAGCCGATCAGGCCGCTCATCTCTGATCGAGAGCACACAATAACACCGGAGAGAACGATTAGCCCCAGTACAATAGTCGGGAATATGACGACCTTTGCAGTTAAAATCATTTTGGGATGATTCTTGGAGGGTTAATCTTTGAATTTGTCCTGATCAGCACGCTCGGAATCGCCCTTTCGCCGGGTCCCGACTCATAGCTGCCGGAAGGAAGCATCACTGGCTGATGCTTCCACCGCTCGACCACATCCTCGCTCAGAGAAAAACTTTCCAGCTAATAGAGGTAATGGGGCATCATATCTTTGAGTATTTTTCGGCGAAGCGTCTTCTCCTGCTCTCTATCGACATATTGTGTGGTTGCGAACGGCTTGTGTCGATATCCCGTATCGCCCACAGGTAAGCTCGCGCCAAATGGGGAGGCATCCGGATCACAGCTCGCGCCTCTTTCCGGCAGGACACCGCGTAGCAGATACTCAGCCACAACATGATCGGCACACTCTGAGATAAATAAGCTGGTATGCCCCCATCCATTCACGGTTAGCAGGCGTGAGTTTCGCAACAGTCTTTGTACTGTTTTTGCGCCATGATAGGGTGTCGCCGGATCGAAAAGGGTATTGACCACCAACACCGGATGTTCAGTCTTCACCTTGAATCCGCCCGCGTACCGGCTCTCTTTACGGCCTGGCCACGATTGACAAACGCTTGAGTTCCAGGTCCAGAGACTGCCAACATATTTGTATGCCATATCTGATATCTCGGCGGCCCATGTCCAATATTCGTATAAGTAGGGATTATCAGTGTCAGAACAGGATACTCCCGACACCCCAACACGCGGTTGGGGTATGTACTCGTCACTGCGGTCATCCTCAAACCCCAACGAATGTCGCAAAGCATAGTATCTGTTTGCAATTTCCTCATCCCCCAACTCTTCTTCAATCGCCGCTACCACCGATGCAAGTTCGGCCCAGGATGCCGGTTCATACAAAGCATTAACCGTATAAAAAACAACACTAGAATAATCGATGAATATTTCTGCGCCGTTATCATCGATAATCACGATGGGTTCTTCTTTGATACGCTCGACAAAACTGCTAAAGCGACTTTCGGCATCGTTCGCCAATGCACAGATTTCGATACCACCTTCGTTACATGTGCGAAAGAATTCCTGTAAGGTATCCTGGGAACCTTCGGCGGCGCGCAAGCGTGTACTATAGGGCAGAAAATAGGACTCCCATCCACGCCCTGTCGCCCATGCAATCGGGTCGATAACACCATCCAGAACCATTGCGCCGACATTTTCAGGGAAAAGATTGGCGTAGGTCACTCCGAGGTACGATCCATAGGAGTAACCGGCGAAATACAGCTTTTCGTCGCCGACAGCCTGGCGCAGCAGATCCAAATCGCGAGCCACATCAGCCGTGGACATATGGTCGATCAATTCGCTGGCCCGCATGGCGCACATGCCGGACAGGTACTGATCAAGCCTTTGTCTTTGACTTACTTCTTCAGGCGTAGTCGGGAAAACAGGGGCTTCATGGAATGGGGTGAGTTCGTTGAGATCTTCGAAGCATGTCAGCTCATCGCTACGGCCAATGCCGCGGGGGTCAAAGCCAATAAGATCGTAATTACGACGCACTTCTTCTGTAAATAGATAGGGCCCGGCATCAAGCAACATGTCGACGCCACTTCCTCCGGGTCCGCCGGGATTGAGAAATAGTGAGCCTTTTTTATTTGTGCCGCTTGAAGCCGGCAGTCTTGCAAGTGCGATACGAACCTGGCGCTCCCCGTGTCCAAATGTGGAATATGAATCGACATGTCGTTGATGGTTGAGTGGGACATAAACACTCGCGCATTCAAATTGCGTATCCGTCACTCCTTCGCAGGGTTTCCATTGTATTCCGGCAAAGGTCTCAGCGATAAAAGCGAAACCAAAGAAAGCGCCGATTGACACTTTCATAACCCAAGAATCAGAACGATTCCCCTTAGTATTAAACATTGCTTGTTATCTCCCTATTGTCAGCTTCCTTCCAGTACCGATTCATCACAAAATACTGTTCAGAACATAAACGCCATTGTTAAATAACGGTGTTTCTTTAGTGATGTGCCGTTATGACACAAGATATCAAATAATCACTTCTAATCCAGTAAAATTAAAGTTACCCGTAAGGCTAGTGGCACTTATTTAAGGCTAGGGTTTGGATTGGAGCATGATGGAGAAGTGGCGCATGGATGCACCGTTGACGAACCTTCCAAGTAACTCAACCCTCAACGTTCCCACGCGGAGCGTGGGAACGAGAAAAAGAAACGTTTTACAATCGCGGACCGGGTTTCTGCAGCGTAACGCCGGTCCCATGATTGATGAGTGGTTCTCCGCCCATCCTGCTGCGGGCAGGATGGGCAAACGGAACTATGGAAGTGGCATCAGGCAGGCCGCTCCGGAGGTTAAAATTGCCAGTTCGCCTGGGCGGAAATGATGTTCACATCCGACTCGTAGCTGCCGGAAAGGTTATAGCCAAATGCGGTGTCCGTGGCGTTGATGTCGGTGTCGCTGACGAAAAGATGGGCGTAAGCAAAATCCAGACTTACAGCGGGTGTTGCGGTATAGGAGAGACCGAGCGCCAGCCACTTTCTGTCGTTGCCGGGTATTCTCGGCGTCCGGCTTTCCGCATCGGGAATCGGTGTCTGGTCATAGGCGATGCCACTGCGTAAGGTCAGCTGATCGCTGAAACGATAATTGACGCCGAGTGAAAACTTATAGGTATCGTCCCAGTTCTCGGGTTGCACACTGTCATCTTTCAACGCATTGTCGTATTCGATGCGCAACTCATCAAAACTACTCCACTGGGTCCAGGTAACGTCCGCCATCAGCTCCCACTTGGGGGCGATCTGGCTGGTGACGCTTAACGAAAGACTGGCCGGCAGTTCCACCGAGGCCGTGGCATCGCTATCCGCCAACACCGCGGTGAACGCCGCGGGCAGGGCGATCCCGTCGGGACCTGTGAAATCGGCTGTGCCTTCCAGATCCTGCTTGACCTTGGAACGGTAGGCCATTCCGACTCGGGTCTGCTCTGTGAACTCGTAGAGCAGACCCAGATTGTACCCGTAGCCCCAATCATCACCCTCGACAACAACCTTCCCATCCGTCCCGGTACTACCCGGCGTCGCCAGTCCCAGACCCGCACAGCTGGCCGGTGGAAGGGAACCCAGACAGACTGCGCTGTAATCCACTGCATTGGAGAGTTCCGCGCTCGCGCGCATGAAATCGAGCCCCGCTCCGAGGGAGAGTTGATCGTTCACCTGATAGGCAACGGAGGGGTTGATGTTGATCGTCATGACCTCTGATTTGATCGCATGATAGCGCCCTACCCAGTTGCTGTCGTACTCCGTGGAGAGGCCGAAAGGCGCACCGATACCCAGTCCTACGAAGAGTCGCTTGTTGAGTTCGTGGGTATAGTAGAGGCTGGGTGCAAACCCGGTGGTTCCCGCATCACCCCCCTCGCCACCGCTGATGGTAGCCCCGCCGAAAAGGGGATTGGTCGTGGCGCTACCGGAGAACTTGGCCGAGGGCGTTATGAAGTGACCGCCTACCACCGCCTGACTCCCTTTCAGGCGGGTCATTCCCGCCGGATTGAAGAAAACCGTGGAGGCGTCTTCCGCTGACGCCGCACCACCGGAGATTGCATTACCCACCTGCTTGACGCTCTGTTCGACCAGGGCGAAACCCGATGCCCAGGCGTTTCCAGTGGTTCCCAGCGCCAGGCCGGAAACAACCAGTGAAAGCATTTTTCGCGAAAACAAACACTGCTTCATAGGATCCTCTCTTTACGTTATAAAGCGCACCGCTCCGTCTTCGGGCGGCCACTGTTTGCCAGGCGTGCCGTTGTGTTTAATCCCCTCCGGATTCGACAAACCATGGCAGGATCCGGCCTGTCTCCCCCTGGCCGGCAATAGATTGTTAGTTTTTAGTTTTGAGTTATTAGTTTTTAGTTGATGAGTTCGCTGCGCTCACGATTTTTTATTGTTTGTTCTTCCTTCGAAGAGAAGGGAATAAAACAACCGTGAGCATCGCGAACTCATCCACTAATAACTCAAAACTCTGCAAAGTCAGTGTCCTTGATAAAGCTTGGCGACCGGCTCCTCCAACCGTTCCAGAACCTTGGTGCGCCTTAACTTCAAGGTCGGGGTCATCAAGCCGTTCTCCACGGACCAGGGTTCCAGGCTGAGATAGACCCGCAATATGCGTGCATAACCTGGAAACTGCTGCATCAGTTCCGCGATCCGATCCAGTACCGCACGTTCTACCTCGGGTTGTTCCAGCACCCTGGGTTGATTGGGATCGACGCCGATGGTCGGGGCAAAACGCTGCCATTGTTCGGGATCCAGAATGCACAGGGCGGAGAGGAACGGCTTTTGCTCGCCCACCACCATCACCTGTTCAATCATCGGATCCATACTGATCGCCAGCTCCAGATCCACCGGTGATACCTTCTCGCCGTTACTGAGTACGATGATCTCTTTGATGCGCCCGGTGATGTAGATATGTCCCTGCGGATCGATACGCGCCTTGTCTCCGGTATGCAGCCATCCCGCATCATCGACCACTCGCCCGCTGCTCTCCTGGTTGTTCCAATATCCCAGCATGATGTTCGGGCCCTTTGCCAGCAGCTCGTCGTGGTCACCGATCCTGACCTCAACATCGTCCACCGCGCGTCCCACACTTTCGGGTACATTGTCATTCGCCCGGTTGCAGGAGATGATCGGTGAGCTTTCGGTCAATCCGTACCCCTGCATAATCGGCACACCGAGTCCGATGAAGGTTCGCGACACCTCCGGCACCAGGGCCGCACCGCCGCTCACCGCCAGACGCAGACGCCCACCCAGTCGGGCGGTGAGTTTGCGCGCCACCAACCGTTCCAGCAGCGGCCAGAGCAGTAGCAGGGGGCTCCAGCCGGCGCGACCCTGAGCGTAGAGGAAACGCCGCCAACCCACCTTGACAGCCAGATTGAACAACCGTTTGGCGCTTTCGCCCTTCTGCTCCAGCCCGCTCATCACTTTTGAATAGATCCGCTCATAGATGCGCGGGACACTGACCAGGGCGTGGGGACGGACGATCATCAAGTCTTCCCCGAGCTGGGCGATGGAACGGGTATACACCGTGGTCAACCCCAACATCACCGAGAGGTAATAGCCGACTGTCCGCTCCAGGGTGTGGGAGAGGGGCAGGAACGAGAGGATGACCTGGGATTCATGCAGATCGATCGTGCGCACCGCCGCTTCCGCATTGGTCAACATATTCCTGTGGCTGAGCATCACCCCTTTGGGATATCCGGTGGTGCCGGAGGTATATACGATCGAGGCGAGGTCGTCGCCGCGGGCCGTGGAGGCGCGTAGCGGACCACCCTGTTCGGGGAGCCAATCCGCAAGCGTGGTGACCCGGGCATCGGTGATATCCGCGCTGAGCGGATTCACACTGATGATACGCAGCACATTCGGTATCTCGTGGAGTATGGGTTCGAGGCTCTGCCACTCCTCCTGGCCTCCGATCACCAGCAACCGGCTTCCGGAGTCCTGCAGAATATAGGAGACATTGCCACCCCGGTCGTTGGCGTAGACCGGCACGGTGACCAAGCCTAATGCGAGGGCGGCCTGATCGAACATGACCCATTCGCAACGGTTGCACATCATGACCGCAACCCGGTCACCCGGAGCCAGACCCTCGGCCAGCATGGCGTCCTGCCAGCGTGCTGCCTGTTCGGCCATCTGCGACCAGGTGAAATCCCGCCAGTCCTCCGCCTGGGGATCGTAACCACGAAAGCCCACCCCATTGGCGGACCGGGCCACCCGTTCGCGAAACAATCCCCCCAGAGTAACCGCATCTTGTGAGGTAATGAAACGAGGCATCCTGCCTGTTAGTTCGGGGCGACACTCCTGCGCCCGTATCGATTCAGGACTTTGCATCGGCGTACCATCACTCATCAATCCAGAAAAAAGTCAGGCAGGAGATCCCCCTCGGGGTCGACCGCATAACCACTGAAATCCTTAACCCCCGTTTCCCGCAGAACCGCTTCATCGGTATAAAAGTTACCGCTGCAGGTGCGGCTGTCCCGAGTCAATATGACATGGGCCGCATCGGCGACGATCTCACCGGTGCGGCAGTGTTCCGGTTTCACCCCCCCGCCGAGCATGGCGATAGCCGCGGTATAGATGGCGGTACGGGGCCACAGCGCATTGACCGCCACACCCTGCTCGCGAAACTCTTCGGCCATGCCCAGCACGCACAGACTCATGCCATATTTGGCCATGGTGTAGGCGCAATGATCCTTGAACCATTTGGGCTGCATCGAGAGGGGAGGCGAGAGGTTCAGGATATGGGGATTATCGGCTCGCAGCAGATGGGGCAGGCAGGCCTGGGAGACGGCGAAGGTACCCCGGGCATTGACCTGATGCATCAGATCGAAGCGTTTCATGGGCGTTTGCAGGGTTCCGGTCAGACTGATGGCGCTGGCGTTGTTGACCAGGATATCGATGCTGCCGAAATGCTCGACCGCCTGGCTCACCGCATCGGCGATCTGTTGTTCGTCACGGATATCGGTCTTTATCCCCAAGGCTCTGCCCCCCGCCGCTTCGATCTCCCGGGCCGCGCTGGAGAGTGTTCCCGGCAGGCTGGGATGGGGCTGATCGGTTTTTGCCGCGATGACGATATGGGCCCCGTCTCGTGCCGCGCGCAGGGCTATGGCCAGGCCGATGCCCCGGGTCGCTCCGGTAATGAAGAGGGTTTTCCCCTGCAGAGTGGACATCTATAGACTCCTCCAGCGTGGTATCGGTAATCGTGTCACTGAGTACGAAGCGCAGATATCCACCCGCGTTTCCGCTCAAGCGTTTCTGTTATTGTTGAGCATGGCGTTTGCCACACCCGTTCCGCGGATTTTTATCCGCGTTGTTTTCAAGCAAGCGGGCCAGGACTTCGGATCAATTGGCCGCGCTCAGCGGTTTCTCGCTCTCGTTCCAAGCCGACAGGGAGCGTGCATTGGTCATGTGGCGATTGATGTCCAGATCGGTGGGCAAGACCCGGAAACTCAGCTCGGCCCCGTCCAACAGCCCGACCCGGGGCTTGAACAGGGCCGAGAGAATGACCCGCAGCAGGCGCAGAATCAGATTCAATTCCGTTCACTCCGCGTTGCTGTCACACCGATGCCATCCCGTCCCATGAGCGTTAAAAGGCGTCGTCGTCGAACGCCATGATCGAACCGCTTCCCGCGAGAATCGCACTGAACAGGCCGCTGCTCTGAGGCAGTATCCGCTGCATGAAAAACCGCCCGGTATCGATCTTCGCCTGGTAGAAGCGCCGCTCCTCCCCATCCAGTTTGGTCAGGGATATCTCGGCCATGCGCGTCCACAGGTAGGCCAGCGCGGTCAGGCCGAACAAGCGCAGATAGTCCGTCGCCGCGGCCCCCGCCTCTTCCGGGTTGCCCAACCCGGACTGGGCGATCCAGGCGCTGGCCCGTTGCAGCCGGCCGAATACCTTCGCCAGAGGCATGAGGAATTCCGCGAGCTGGGCATCCTGCTGATGGGCTTCGAGATAGTCGGCCACCGGGTGAAAAAATCGACGCAGATAGCGACCCATGTGGGCGGGCAGCTTGCGTCCCACCAGATCCAGGGCCTGGATGCCGTTGGTGCCTTCGTAGATCTGGGTGATGCGGGCGTCCCGCACATACTGCTCCATTCCCTGTTCACGGATGTAGCCATGACCCCCCAGAACCTGGACACCCAGGTTGGCGCAGTCGAAGCCCATGTCGGTGGCGAAGGCCTTGAACACCGGGATCAGCAGGGCCACCAGATCCTCAGACGCCTGGACCTGTGCCCGGTCGCCGCTGCGCTGGTAGATATCGATCTCGCTGGCCAGCCAGGCCCCCAGGGCCCGGGTGCCTTCCACATAGGCCCGCTGGGTCAGCAACATGCGCCGCACATCCGGGTGGACCAGCAGGGGATCAGCCGGTTTGTCCGGCGACTTGGCCCCTTTCAGGGCGCGTCCCTGGAGACGCTCCCGGGCGTATTCCACCGCTCCCTGGTAGGCGACCTCACCCAGTCCGACCCCCTGCACCCCCACCCCGAGACGGGCGGTGTTCATCATAGTGAACATGGCGCGCATCCCCTTGTGGGGCTGACCGAGCAGCCAGCCGGTGGCGTCGTCGAAATTCAGCACGCAGGTGGAGGAGGCCTTGATTCCCATCTTGTGCTCGATGGCGCCGCAGACCACTCCATTGAGATCCCCCGACTCCCCGTTGGCGTCCGGTAGCCGTTTGGGCACCACAAACAGGCTGATCCCCTTGATACCCGGAGGCGCGTCGGGGAGTCTCGCCAGGACCAGATGGATAATATTGTCGGTCAGGTCGTGATCGCCGGCGCTGATAAAGATCTTGGTGCCGCTCAACCGGTAGCTGCCGTCCTCCTGGGGCGTCGCCTTGGTTCGCACCAGGCCCAGATCGGTGCCGCACTGGGGCTCGGTCAGACACATGGTGCCCGCCCAACTGCCATCGGCCAGGTGGGGCAGATAGCGCTGTTTCAGCGCTTCATCGCCGTGCACCTTGATGGCGTTATAGGCGCCATGGGAGAGACCGGGGTACATCACGAAGGAGAGGTTGCAGGCCGTGGCCATCTCCTCGACCATCAGATTCACCAGATTGGGCAGTCCCTGGCCCCCGTCCTCGGGTTCGCAGGCGAGGGCGGTCCAACCTGCCTCGGCGTAGGCTTGATAGGCCTCTTTAAAGCCCGCCGGTGTGCGCACTTCGCCATTCTCTAAGTGACAGCCCTCTTCGTCGCCGCTGCGGTTGAGGGGGAAGAGCACTTCCGTGAAGAACTTGCCCGACTCTTCCAGCACCGCGTTGACCAAATCTTCGTCGAGTTCTTCACATCCCGGCAGGGCGCGAATCCGCTCCGGATCGAGCAGTTCGTGATAGATGAACTGGTAATCCCTCAGGGGGGGGTGATACTGGGCCATGATTCAGTTCCTCAGGGGTTTGCCGGTTTCCAGCATGTGTTCCATCCGCGCCAGGGTGTCCGGATGACGGGCCAGGCGCATGAAGTGTTTGAGTTCCAGGGCCAGCAGATCCCGCTCGGTGAGGGGTTCGGTGACATCGGTGTCACCGCCGCTGAGCACTTCCATCAGGGCGCCGGCCACCACCTTGTCATGGGGGGTTACCTTGCCCAGTTTGGCAAAGCCGTCCACCGCCATCTGCATCGCGACCCGGGCGGTGGGACCGGGCAGACGGACCTCCACCGGCTCCGGCGGAGCGTAGCCCTCCACCATCGACAGGGCCTTCGCCTTGGCATCGGCCAACAGGCGATCCCGGTTCATGGTGACCCCGTCCCCTTCGCGCAGGAACAGATAGTCGTAAGCCTCCGGGGCGCTTTTCGCCACCGTGGCCACGCTGATGGTTTCGAAGGCCTTGATCACCGGCGGCATGGGGCCCCCGGGGCGGCGTTTGTTGACACTCCAGCGGGTGAGCAGCTCTTTGCAGCCGCCCCAGCCGGGAATCACCCCAACCCCCACCTCTACCAGACCGACATAGGTCTCCGCATGGGCCTGCAGGGCATCGCAATGGAGGAGGATCTCGCAGCCGCCGCCCAGGGCCAGCCCGGAGGGGGCGCCCACCACCGGGAAGGGGGCGTATTTAAGGGCCAGATAGGTCTCCTGTCCCTCCTTCACCATTGCCTCGGCCTCGGGCCACATGGCCAGATTGGCGGCGAACAGCAGCAGACCGAGATTGGCCCCGGCGGAGAAGTTGGTCCCTTCGTTGTAGATCACCAGGGCCTTGTAGTCCTGCGCGGGAAGCAGTTCGGTGGCCTTGCGGATCATGCCCATGATCTGGGGATCCATGGAGTTCATCTTGGAGGTGAATTCGAGACACACCACCCCGTCGCCGATATCCCACAGGGCGGCGGAGGCGTTCTTCGCCAGTGGGGTGGTGCGGCGCTTGATATCGGCCAGCAGTGTGACGCCCTCGGGGCGGGGCACCGGACGGTAGTCTCCCTCGGTGGAGAGGTATTGCAGTACTCCGTCGTCGACCTGATAGAAGGGTCTCCCGGCCGCCATCTCCAGCAACGCCGGCACCGGCAGTCCGTCACTTTGCAGGCGCTCGCTGAACCAGGCGCCGCCGATCCGGTCGATCAGTTCGAAAGGACCGTATTTCCAGGCGTAGCCGAGGCGCATCGCCTCGTCCACCGCGTACAGATGATCATTGATCTGGGGCACCAGACTGGCGGCATAGCTCAACACCTTGGAGAGTACCCGCCAGGCGTAGTGGCCCCCTTCGTCGGGGTGTTCCAGCAATGCACGCAACCCCAGTTTGGCGGCGGCGACGCTCTCCAGGCTCGGTTTCCGGGAAACCCGGTACTCGCCGGTCTGCAGGTCGATGCTCTCCTTGACCTTGCCGCCCCCCTCGCGATTGATGCGATAGAAGCCACCCTTGCCTTTGCGTCCGGTATAGCCGTCGGCGATCATGCGTTCGAGCAGGGGCGGAATCTCCGCCACCTCGAAAAAGGGATCTTCCGGGGGCAGCGTGGCCTTCATGCTCTGCATCAGATGGGGCATGAGATCGAGCCCCACCAGATCGGAGAGTCCGAATACCCCGGTCTTGGGGATGCCCACCGGCTTACCGATCACCGCATCGGCGGTCTCCACCGGGACCCCCATGCGAAAGGCCTCCAGTACGGCGGTCTGGATCCAGTAGATACCGATCCGGTTGGCGATGAATCCGGGGGTGTCCTTGCAGTCGACCAGACCCTTGCCCAGACGGCGGTCGCAGAAATCCCGCAGATCGGCCAGGGCGTCGTTTCGGGTCTTCTCCCCCTTGACGATCTCCAGCAGCCGCATGTAGCGGGGCGGATTGAAGAAGTGGGTGATGAGAAAGTCCTCGGCGAAACCCGCCGGCATCTCCGCCACCAACTGATCCAGGGGGATGGTGGAGGTGTTGGATGAGACCAGGGAACCGGGTTTGCGGACCTCATCGATCCGTCGGTAGAGGGACTGTTTGATATCGAGCCGTTCAATCACCGCCTCGATGATCCAGTCGCAGTCAGCCAGCGCCTGCATGTGATCTTCGATGTTGCCGGTGGTGATCCACTTGGCATTGCGCTTGTGCATGAACGGGGCGGGCTCGGCCTTGAGCAGCTTTTGTAAGGCGGTCTCGGCAATCACGCTCCGGTTGGTCGCCCCTTGCGGTACGATATCGAGCAACACCACCGGTATCCCGGCATTCGCCAGGTGGGCGGCGATTCCCGCCCCCATGACACCCGCGCCTATAACGGCAACCCTGTTGATCTCCATCACAGCGCCTCCAGGATGGTGGCGATGCCCTGACCGCCGCCGATACATTGCGTTGCCAGGGCGAACTGTTTGCCCTCTCGCTGCAGCAGTTGGGCCGCCTTGCCGGTAATGCGTGCGCCGGTGGCCCCCAGGGGATGGCCCAGGGCGATGGCGCCGCCGTCCAGATTGATCTTTTCCGGATCCAGTTCCAGATCGCGGATACAGGCCAGGGACTGGCTGGCGAAGGCCTCGTTGAGTTCGATGATGTCGAGGTCGGCCGCGGCGAGGCCGGCCCTTTGGAGCGCCTTACGGGTGGCCGCCACCGGACCTATACCCATGATTTCCGGAGCACAGCCGGCTACTGAGATGCTCTTGATTGCGGCCAGGGGCTTGAGGCCGTTGGCCTGGGCGTAGGTTTCGCTGCAGACCAGAGTGGCGCTGGCCCCATCGGTCAGGGGGGAAGAGGTTCCCGCGGTCACCGAACCGTCCATGGAAAAGGCGGGTTTGAGTCCTGCCAGCCCCTCCGCCGTGGTTTCCGGGCGGATACAGCCATCCTGGGTTACCTGTCCCTTGCCGGTTTCAATGGGTACGATCTCGTCGCTCAGTCTGCCCGCGGCCCGGGCCTCGGATGACTTTTGGTGGCTGAGCACCGCGAAGGCCTCCTGATCGGTCCGGGAGAGTGCGTACTTTTTAGCCACATTCTCGGCGGTTTCGCCCATGCCCATATAGGCGCCGGGCAAGGTTTGAAAGAGTGTGGGGTTGGGCATCGGATTGAAACCGGTCATCGGCACCCGGGTCATCGACTCGACTCCGGCGCAGATAAAGACCTCGCCGGCGCCCATTTGAATCGCCCCGGCGGCCATATGAATCGACTGCATGGAGGAGCCGCAGAAACGATTCACCGTGGTACCGGCCACCGACTGGGGCAGTCCGGCGAGAAGTCCGATCAGACGCGCCGCGTTGAATCCCTGCTCGCCCTCCGGGAAGGCGCAGCCGAGGATCAAATCCTCGATATCCTCCACGCGTACCCCGCTGCGTTCCACCAGGGCCTTCACCACCTGGGCGGCCAGGTCATCGGGACGAACCTTCACCATCTCGCCCTTGTTGGCGAAGGTAAAGGGGGAACGCACATACTCCGCAATCACGACACGCTTCATTGCCTCTCTCCAAAAAATTTTCGTTGATACTTGTACGGGACCGGGGTCAGTCCCGAACGGTTTTACTTCAAAGCGAAGGTTGGGGTTTATGTCATTCCGGCGTATGCCGGGATGACGGTTCTTGTTGGCTTTAAGTAAGTGCCATTCGGGTCAGTCCTGGTTTACTCCTGTCTCATCCGCCGCCTCGATGGTGGAGATACACTCCTGGCGCATTTCATCCAGCTCTATCAGGGTCGTCTCAAGGTCCTCGCGCTGCTGCACCAGCTCGCCGATGCGCCGCTCGACCTTCTCCAGCAGCAGCTTCACCTGCTTGGCCTTCGAGGGGTCGAAGTCGTACATATCGAGATACTCTTTGATGTCCGCCAGGGTGAATCCCAGGCGCTTGCCCCGCAGGATCAGCTGCATCCGGCCCCGGTCCCGATGGTTGTAGACCCGGGTGGTACCGACCCGTTGGGGTTTGATCAATCCCTTGGTTTCGTAGAAACGGATGGCGCGGGGGGTCACGCCCAATTCGGCCGCCATTTCCGTCACGCTATAGAGATCTGTTGTAGAAGCTGTCATGAAAACTCACTATAGTTTTAGGTGACGTAAACGTCAATATAAAACCCTATACGTATATATGGTGATCGACATAGCCCGATCCGTAGCCCTTGGAACGGGGATTATTCCGACTCGTCGTCCCGGGCAACCTCGCCACTCAAGCGCACCATGACCGGCCCCTCCTGACGGAAGGCATGGCAGCTATCGACCATCCAATCCAACGCCTCCTGGGTCCACACTTCACGGGAGAGACTTTGAAAGACCACGGTTCCCATGCCCCGCAGCAGATCGATCAGATGGCGGCAGCCCAGAATCCCGGAAAAGCGTTCGCTCAGCAGGGCGTTCCATCCCCGGCCTACGCTAGTGCCCCGAATCCCTTCGAAACGCTGAATAATCTCGGGACAGATATCGAAAGGGGTACGCGCCATGTGTACCGAGATATCCCGGATGACCCCGTTCGGTTCGAGCAGCAGACGGATGGTCATGTCGTGAACCGGGGTACCCGCCGGGAGTGCCTGATGAAAGCCGATCCGGGTGTCGTAGGCCTTGCTGTCGACCAGCCGGCTCTCGATCTCCAGGGCACCGTCTTCGTGGCGCCAGGTCTGGTGCTCAATGGAGCGGCGGTGCAGGGCCTTGCGTGGTTGGGATTCGCTCATGGGGACTCACATATTCGGGTAGTTGGGCCCGCCACCCCCCTCCGGGGTGTGCCAGACGATGTTCTGGGAAGGATCCTTGATGTCACAGGTTTTACAGTGCAGGCAGTTTGTGGCGTTGATCTGAAGCCTTGGTTCACCGGTCTCGCCCTCTCGGACGATTTCATAGACCCCCGCCGGACAGTAGCGCTGCTCAGGGGCGTCGTAACGCGCCAGATTCACCGCGATCGCCCGCTGGGGATCGCGCAGGATCAGGTGACAGGGTTGGTCTTCCTCGTGGCTGGTGTTGGAGATGAAGACCGAACTCAGACGATCGAAACTGAGGATACCGTCAGGTTTGGGATAGGAGATTTTCGGACACTGATCGGCGGGCTTCAGACCCTCGTGATCCGCTTTTCGGTCGTGCAGGGTCAAAGGCAGGCGACCGCGTAACAGGTTTTGTTCGATGAAGTTGAAGGTCCCCCCCGCCAGCAGACCAAAACGGTGCAGGGCCGGGCCGAAGTTTCGGCTCCGGTAGAGCTCATCATAGAGCCAGGAGTCGCGAAAGGCATCGGCATAGCCGGTCAGGTCCCGATTCTGCGGCGCTTCATTCACCAGGGCGTCGAACACGGTTTCCGCCCCGAGCATGCCCGACTTCATGGCCGTATGGGCCCCCTTGATCTTGGCGAAGTTCAGGGTGCCCGCGTCGCAGCCCAATAGCAGACCACCGGGAAAGTGCTGCCGGGGCAGGGCGTTCAAGCCACCCTTGGTAATCGCCCGGGCGCCATAGCTGAGACGCTTGCCGCCCTCCAGCACCCGGCGGATCTGCGGATGCTGCTTGAAGCGCTGAAACTCCTCGAAAGGCGCCAGGTGGGGGTTGGCGTAGTTGAGATCGACAATCAGGCCCAGCACCACCTGGCCGTCCGCGGCATGGTAGAGGAAAGAGCCGCCGCTGGCGCCCCCCTCGCTGAGGGGCCAGCCCGCCCCGTGCAGCACCGCACCGGGCCGGTGCTTGTCCGGATCGATCTGCCAAAGCTCCTTGAGGCCCAGCCCATAGTGCTGGGGATCACACCCCTGATCCAGGTCGAAACGCGCGATCAACTGTTTGCCCAGGTGGCCCCGGCAGCCCTCGGCAAACAGGGTATAGCGGCCCCTCAGTTCGATACCAGGCTCGAAGGCCGCCTTCTCCTCCCCGTCCCGGCCACGTCCCATGTCGCCGGTGACCACCCCTTCGACCTGGCCATCGGCGCCGATGAGCAGTTCCGCCGCCGCATAACCGGCGAAGAGATCGACCCCGGCCTCCTCTGCCCGCTCTCCCAGCCAGCGGCAGAGGCTGGCCAGACTGACCACATAGTTACCCCGATTGTGCATGGTGCGGGGTGTCACCAGGCCCGGCATCGGCAACGCGCTTTCAGGGCCGGTGAACAGCAGCACCCGGTCCTCGCTCACTGGTGTATCCAGGGGCGCGCCCTGGGTCCGCCAGTCGGGCAGGAGCTCGTCCAGCGCCCGGGTCTCGAATACCGCGCCGGAGAGGATATGAGCACCGATCTCCGAGCCCTTCTCGAGGAGACACACGGAGAGTTCCCGCTGCTGCTCCTCGGCCAACTGGCGCAGGCGGATCGCCGCCGCCAGACCCGCGGGACCGCCACCGACGATCACCACATCGAATTCCATGCTTTCCCGTTCCATCTGTAGTCCTCCGGGGTCTATTCCAGGCTGGCGATCAGCGCCGGCATCGCTTCGAACAGATCCGCCACCAGGCCGTAATCGGCCACCTCGAAAATCGGTGCGTCCTCATCCTTGTTGATGGCCACGATCACCTTGCTGTCCTTCATTCCCGCCAGGTGTTGGATGGCGCCGGAGATCCCGACCGCCACATAGAGCTCCGGGGCCACGATCTTGCCGGTCTGCCCCACCTGGTAGTCGTTGGGTACGTAGCCGGCGTCCACCGCCGCCCGGGAGGCGCCTACCGCGCCGTTCAGCTTGTCGGCCAACTGCTCGACCAGGGCAAAGTTCTCCATGCTCCCCACCCCACGCCCACCGGAGATCACCACTCGCGCGGCGGTCAGTTCGGGCCGGTCCGATTCGGTCAGTGCGCGGGAGACAAATCGGGACAGCCCCGGGTCGGTGGTTGCCTCAACCGCGTCCACCGGCGCCGTTTCCGAACCTGCGGCAGCGGCCTCGAAGGCGGTGGTGCGAACCGTGATCACCTTGCGCGCATCCCGGCTGCGTACCGTGGCGATGGCGTTACCCGCGTAGATGGGACGCTTGAAGGTATCCCCGTCGACCACTTCGATGATCTCGGAGAGCTGGGCCACATCGAGCAGCGCTGCCACCCGGGGCATCAGGTTTTTGCCGAAGGTCGTGGCGGGAGCCAACAGATGGGAGTGGTCCCCGGCGATCCCGACGATCAGATCGGCCAGGGGTTCCGCCAACCCCTCGGCATAGGCCCCGGCGTCACACAGCAGGACTCGGGCGACCCCTTCCAGGGCGGCCACCTCATCGGCTACCCCGCGGCACCCCTCACCGGCCACCAGCACCGATACCTCACCCAGCTGCAGGCCGGCGCTCACGGTATTGCGTGTGGCCCCCGCCAATTGCCCGTTGTGATGTTCCGCAATGATCAAGACGCCCATCAGATCACCCTCGCTTCGTTACGCAGTTTGTCCACCAGTTCAGCCACGTCGGCCACCTTGACGCCCCCGCTGCGAAGGGGGGGTTCTTCAACCTTGAGGATCTCCAGCCGCGGCTGGATGTCGACCCCGAGAGAGTCCGGAGTCGTCACTTCCAGCAGCTTCTTTTTCGCCTTCATGATATTGGGGAGCTTGACATAGCGGGGCTCGTTGAGGCGCAGATCCGCGGTGACCACCGCGGGCAATGGCAATGCCAGGGTCTCCAGCCCCCCATCGATCTCCCGGATCACCTCGAGCTGGTTTTCCGAGAGCGTCACCTGGGAGGCGAAGGTTCCCTGGCCCCAACCCAACAGGGCGGCCAGCATCTGACCGGTCTGGTTGTTGTCGTCGTCGATCGCCTGCTTGCCCAGGATCACCAGATCGGGCTGCTCCCGGCGCACCACTTCAGCCAGCAGCTTGGCCACCGCCAGGGGTTGCAATTCCACATTGGTTTGCACCAGGATAGCCCGTTCGATCCCCATGGCCAGTGCCGTGCGCAGGGTCTCCTGACACCCCTTTTCGCCCAATGAAACCACCAGGGTCTCATCGGCCTTGCCCGACTCCTGCAGCCGAACCGCCTCTTCCACGGCAATCTCATCGAAGGGGTTCATGGCCATCTTGAGATTGGCCCGTTCGACACCGCTGCCGTCGGGCTTGACGCTGATCTTCACATTCGCGTCGACCACCCGTTTAACGCATACAAGCACTTTCATTCATCGCTCCTCGTTGTTCAGGCCCCGGTATTCACCAAGCCCTGTCGTCGAAATTGATCATGCAGTCGCCCCCGGCATCGATGGCCCGAAAGTGGGTCTCGCTGCGGGGCAGGATGCGGCGCATGAAAAAACGCGCCGTGTTGACCTTGGCGCCATAGAACAGGGCCTCTTCCCCCTCCCGTTGGTTCAGGCCGATCTGCGCCATGCGCGCCCACTGGAACCCCAGCGCGGTGAGTCCGAACAGCTGCAGGAAATCCACCGCACCCGCGCCGATCTCCAGGGGACTTGCGGCCCCCCGTGTGAGCAGCGTCTCCGCCGCCTGTTCCAGCATCGTCGCGGCGGCGGACAAGGGACCGGTAAACTCATCCATGGCGCGATCGTCCTGATGGGCCTTTAGAAACTCACGCAACGGCAGCAAAAACCGCTCAATCAGCCGCCCCTGGGCCATCGGCAGCTTGCGTCCGACCAGGTCCATCGCCTGGATCCCGTTGGTCCCCTCGTAGATCTGTCCGATGCGGGCATCCCGCACCAACTGCTCCATTCCGTGTTCCCGGATATAGCCGTGACCGCCAAACACCTGAACCCCCAGATTCGCCACCTCAAAACCGCTGTCGGTAAAGAAGGCCTTCACCACCGGTGTCAACAGGGCCACCAGCTCTCCTGCCTGCTGACGCTGGAGCGGATCGGTGGCGTAGGTAGCCAGATCGAGCTGTTGCGCCACCCATACCGCCAGCGCCCGGCAACCCTGGGTCAGGGCGCGCATGGTCAACAGCATGCGGCGCACGTCCGGGTGTACGATCAGGGGCTCGGCTGGCTTGTCTCCTGCTCCGGGAGAGCGTCCCTGCAGACGCTCCTGGGCATAGGCCACCGCGTTCTGATAGGCGGCCTCGGCAATTCCCAGCCCCTGGATTCCGGTGGCGAGACGCTCGGTGTTCATCATCTTGAACATGGTGCGCATCCCCTTGTGGGGTTCCCCGACCAGCCAGCCGGTAGCGCCGTCGAAGTTGATGACACAGGTGGCCGAGGCCTTGATCCCCATCTTGTGTTCGATGCTCCCGCAACCGAGCTGGTTGGGCTCACCCAACTCACCGGCCGGGTCGGGCAGGATCTTCGGCACCACGAACAGGCTGATACCTTTGATACCCGCCGGGGCATCCGGCAGGCGGGCCAGTACCAGATGGACGATGTTCTCGGTCATATCGTGCTCACCCGCGGTAATGAAGATTTTGGTGCCGCTGATGCGGTAGCTCCCGTCTGGCTGCGGTTCCGCCCGGGTGCGCAGCAGACCGAGATCGCTGCCGCAATGGGGTTCGGTGAGGCACATGGAGCCGCTCCAGATCCCCTCGGCCATTTTGGGAAAATACCGCGCCTTTAAGACCGGATCGGCATCCTGCTCCAGGGCGGTCCAGGCGCCATGGGTGAGGCCCGGATAGAGACTGAACGACAGGTTGCAGGCGCAGATCATCTCATCGACCAGCACATTCAGGGATTTGGGCAGCCCCTGACCGCCATACTCGGGATCGAAGGCAATACTGTTCCAGCCCGCCTCGATAAAATCCCGGTACGCCTCCTTGAACCCCTCTGGGGTGGTGACCCGGCCCTCCGACCACTCGCAACCCTGCTCATCACCCTCGCGATTGAGGGGCAACAGACGTTCACTGAAGAACCGGCCCGCCTCTTCCAGAATCGCTCCCAGGGTCTCCCGGTCCAGCTCCTCGAAGCCCGGCAGCGTTCTCAGGCTGTCCCCCGGATTCAGCTCGTAGTAGGCAAACAGCATGTCGCGCACGGGCGCATGATAGATGGGCATATAACCGCTCCTGGCGATTCGTTGGGAAATGATTATCCAGCGCCGGCCCGATCGAGACTCATTATAGAAGGGCCCTGGGCGCCGGATTGAGAATCCGGCTAAACGTTTAGGTAATTTAGTTGACGTATACGTCAACGTCAACCCATTCTGACCTATGATTCGTCTGGGAAACCGGCGAATGCACCCATCCTGCAAGTCTAGTGGGAAATTCTTATTACCGCTGAATGACCCTTGTCTTAAGGGGATTTCGCGTTATCGAATCGGGTCCATCTGGACCATTCGAGAGAAATTTCTCCTCGATCCCCCGCAGAGCATGGGAACGAGACGTCGGGTAGATTTGCTTATAGTATGAGACGAGATTGCGGCTACCGGGCCGAATAAGCGTTCCAAAAACCTTCGTACGCTTTGTGCCCTTCCGGTGAAATGACTGATCAACTGTAACTTCTATCTCGGCCAGAACGAATAATGTCAACAATCTCATCTGTTGTTATATTCAAATCAACACCCTCAATTTCAAGCGGTGACCCAGTTGATATGGCTGGCCTAATATAGAATGCCTCTCCATTTTTCTCTTTATACATACAATACCTTCCTTTTTTGCTTCATCAAGAATTGATGCAAAGTATTGCCTTGCTTCAGTAAAACTGTATTCTCTCATTGGGTTATCTCCATACACTCAACCCCAGCTTTTGATGCGGCGTGTACTAAACCACGATCAAGAGTTAACAATGCCGTGCTGGTTTGCAGTAAACATTGAATAAGATAAGCATCGTATGCATAGATGTTGAGCCTTGATGACCATTCAAGAGAGTTTCATTTTGCAACATACGCACTGACTACAATTTGCGTAAGCTTGCGATTTATAGTTATATTATGAGTTAGACTTTTTTGCTCCTTAGGGGCGAGCTTAACAATTAAAGTATTTTCACCGACAACCTCGTTTGATATTGCATCATCGATTCTTTGTCGCCTGTGGGCCCGAATTTTCACAGTGGCCTCTTGCACAAAATCATCATTGTTTCTGATTATATAACTTACAAGACACTCTCTGGTGATAGTATGTTTCTCACAATCCCAATTATAACTCACTACTTCGATGGGGCCATTTGAACAGCCAACGAGAGAAAGAAATATCATTGCTATCAATATGTTTCTGTCGGATCCCATTTTAATCTCTAACGTTACGCTCATCCGAGCAGAAGGAGCACTAGCGACTGTAGCGCTGGGGCAGCATTTAGTTAAGTGTTACTCGATAAATATTTATTTCGCATTTCATTGTAATATGCTGCTCCTTCACCATCAGGATCAAGCTCAGGGTACTTATTGATGATTGGCATAAGCATTTCAAAATGACTTTTCAATATATTACCGAGAGCCTTTTTATACTTTTCTTTTTCATTTCCTTCCAAATCCATAAGGAGTATGTCAAGTGCGCCGCATGGAGCCTCTAGCCATGCCAGTGCTTCAATGTATTTCTTTGCTATTGAGATATCCACTTATTCCTCTATGAAGCATAAAAGCTTTATTAACGAGACCCCGCGTCTCGTTATACATTTTTAGCGTTTCTTTCCGATAACATAGAAGTCTCCTTCAATAAAACCTTTTACTTCGTTCATGTCTGTAACATTTTGTGTTAAGGCTTTACCCTTAAGATTCCATCTCCAGTTATTCGATTGCCATTGCGCTAGCTTTTTGTCGTGACATTGAATATATGAGTCTTCGTCAATAACGCCATTAATTACACCGGGCCCAAACTCCCGACAAGTATAGTAAACTCTCCACCAGTGGTAATCAGGCATTCCTATTTCATCGTTTTTTGTATACACACTCCATGCGCGTATTTCACCGGCTTTAGTTTTAATAAAAAAGACTGATTGCTTAAAGCCATTAAACGTTTCAAATGCGCTATCGGGGGTAACCAATTTATACGAGCCAGGATACAGATCTGAAATATCATATCTTGGCAAAGCGGCATACGCCCTATTGCTAGGGAAAAGTGATAGTACAAATGGCATTAAAGTTAATGTAATGCCTACTATGGCCATTAGTAAGGTGCTTATAGTTAATATTTTTTTCCGCGATTCAATCATAAGATGCTAATGGCTGTTCGGGTGCATTTGCTTTATTAACTGTAGTTCTCATCTCTTTTGAACATATATCTATCCGGGTCATCCAAAGCTGAAAAACCGAATTTTTCATACAGACTATGAGCTGTGGCAGTTGCTAAAAACCATAAACGAACCTGTAGCTCTGGATGTTCAACGATGTGTTTCACTAACATTTTTCCAAAGCCTTTTCCCTGGTGCTCTTCAAAAATGAAAAGATCCAATAAATAGGCAAATACAACCTTGTCAGTAACTACTCTGGCAAAACCCAACATACTTTCTTCAGAATCATACAAGCCGAAACATATAGAATTGTCAATTGACTCTTTAACCCTTTCTATACTCCGCCCTTTAGCCCAATATGATCTGTGGCACAAATACCCGTGAACCGCTGCTACATCTATCTTTGTCTTATCTGTTGATATCAAATAATCCATTTCACTTATTTTACGTGTAGAAAGTTTTTGCTGCTAACAGATTTATTTCCGAGAACCCGCGTCTTTGTATACATTTTTAAATGCTAAGCCGCGCCAGACCCATTAGGACCATCAAAGTTTTTAAGCATTTCCATAGCTTCATTCAACTCCCGTCTGGCTCGATCATATTCAAATTCTGGGTTTGCAATTTGAATCTCTACTCCATGTTGCTTTGAGGCCTCTTCTAGCCCTTCCAGTAAAGGATTCAGCCTGTCTCTAATTATGGCAAACGCTACAGAAGCTTCTCTATTAGATATTTTAGACACATAAACTTCTACATTTTGTAAAGACTCAATTATTGACCTCATTGTATCGAGAGACACCAAGGCATAAGGCTGTGATTCACCTTCACGTATTACCGTGCCATTTTCTCCATATTGGTTTATTAGTTTCAAAGACATGATTTTAGCTGTTCCTCTTTTACATTTAAGATCTAATATGAGGCGCTGAGCACAGCGAACGATATGATTTTATTGTTAGCAGTATTTCTCACAACTTTCCAATGTGAAACGAAAATATAATAAATGTTACTCTATCTTGTGGTTTTCTTGTTACTTTTCGTTATTAAAGCTAATGCTATACCAAAGGCACTGACGAGCATAATAATCGCAGCTATGGTAGTAACTACATTTTCTAATCCAGACCGTGATAATTGTATTCCAAAGAATACACCAGCACCCAAAACAAATAGGCATTGAAGCATTCTAGCCTTATCATTATGTTTCATTATTAACTCTGCTGACAGCTTTAATTAACGAGACCCCGCGTCTCAATGGTATGGACTCCTCCCCTTTAAATCGAAAGCTCGGTAAAGTGGAAGGTCACCACAACCCAAGGAGCCCATACCATGAATAATACTACCACCATTACGATTGATCTGGCCAAAGACATCTTTCAGGTCGCTGTCTTTAGTAAATATGGTAAGGCACTGATAAATAAGGCCATAAGCCCGAAACAGATAAGACAATTCATCAACAACCACCCTGAGGCAGTGATCTATATGGAAGCCTGTGGTTCGGCGCACTACTGGGGGCGTCAATTCAGGCACCTGGTGAAGCTGATACCTCCTCACGTTGTTGCTCGCTACCGCAATGGTAATAAAAATGACAAGAATGATGCTTTTGCGATCTATGAAGCCGCAAAGAAACCCAACATCTATTTTGTCACCATCAGAACGCTTGAGCAGCAGGACCTGGCCACACAGCACAAACTACGTGCTGGCTATATCAAACAGCGTACACAACTTGGAAACCGTATCCGGGGGTTTGCGCTGGAGTATGGCGTCAAGTTCCCCAAAGGGATACAGCACCTACGTAAGCGGGTACCTTCCGCACTGGAGGACGCAGATAATGAGTTAACTGTGGTAGCGCGAGCGTGCTTGAGGCAGTTGCTGGATCAACTCTTCCTTCTGGATGAGGTTATCAACAAGGCTACCGTGACCTTAGTGAATCAGGCCAAGCAGATCGATGCCTGTGCCCGACTTGAAATAATACCCGATGTCGGGTGGCTTGTGGCCAGCATGTTGTATGCGCGACTGGGCGATGGTAGTGCATTCCGACGTGGTCGTGATGCCAGTGCCAGCCTTGGCGTAGTACCGGCGCACTCAGGCCGTGGCGGGAAAAACCGAATCGGCAGGATTGCAAAGCGAGGAGATCGCTATTTACGCTGCCTTGTGGTTCATGGTGCGCGCTCCACTCTGCACCGTGTAGGTAATAAGAGGGATGGCTTGAATGCTTGGGTTCGTCACCAGCAACTCACTAAATATGCCAATAATACAGCCGTCGCATTGGCCAACTAGATCGTAAGAATGGCTTGGTCGATCTTGAGAACTGGAGATGAGTATCGGGCGCCTGTCGCCCAGTAACCCGGTACTTATTTTTAACCGGCCGCTGTAGACCAGGTAAGAGTAACTATGTGAACGAAGAATGACGAAATAGTCAGGCCAGATAAAACCTGAGTATAACGAAGACACTTGACGCCACCGTCTCGATAAGGAATCTGGTTAACGGTGAATTACGCCGTTCAGGTCAGGGGTCGCTCCCCATAGTAAAGACCGGATATACGTGAACTTAACCTATTTGTTTTTCTTTGTCCTATCCGTGTTTACGCGTTTTTTATATGCTTGATGCGCATCCAATATGCACATACAATGCCTGTATAGTAATTGGAGACAGACCATGCCGCATGCATTTGACACGCGCGCCCCAAAAAAGCCTACAAATGTCAGCATAAACAGTGACTTACTCTTAAAGGCTAAAACTCTTAAAATCAATCTTTCCGCCACCCTGGAATCTGCGCTAATCGAATTAGTTAATGCAAGACAGAGGGAAATGTGGAAGCAAGAGAATCAAGATGCGATCGCCGCATACAACCAGTTTGTAGAAGAGAATGGTACGTTCGGTGATGATGTGAGGGCTTTTTAATGGCTCAATTTATTGCCTATAAGAACCCCAACGGTAGAACCAAAAAACTGTACCCCTATCTCTTGGATATACAATCAACCCTACTTGATGATCTACGCACTACTATCGTTATCCCGCTTAGCCCTGAATCGATCTCTGGAAACACCGCTATTTCAAAACTTTGCCCAAAGATACGCATCGACGGGAAATCATTTGTGGCCATGACTCAACAAATCGCAGGTATAGACCGGTCAGCCCTTGGAAAGGAAGCCTACGACCTTTCATCTTATCGCCCCGATATTATTGCTGCGTTCGATTTTGTAATTTCAGGTATATAACGCTTTGCTCACAGGAAAATCAGGAGCGCAGCGAGTAATTTTTCCGAGTGCAGCAGCTTGTTAAGCATTTTTACTCCGATATTGCCTGACGCTCTCCAAATCTTGTTTGAAATTCTTGGCGTCTTCCTCTGCGAGATATACCAGCAGCATATTAAAGTAACTCATATTTTCCAGTCTGCTAAAAAGGATGAGGATGGCAACTTCTTGATAGAGCTTGCCTTGGCTGGTAATGCTGATGTCACTATTAGCAATAATGTAAAAGACTTGCACGGTGCTGAACGTAAGTATCCGGCCAACGACACTCTTTTCAAACAATGATGGGCCATTCAATCTAATCACTCCTTTGCTCAGGAGCGATCCCCATGCCCCAAACTTCCCGCAAGCATACCCGATCCCCATCTCAGCGGCGCATCACCAG
>JBNKJP010000027.1:0-33611 GCA_050291245.1 Candidatus Thiodiazotropha sp.
GGAGCCTGGTCATGGTGAATGACGCCATTGAGGTCAGGGGTAGCTCCCCATTGTAAAGACCGGATATACGTGAACTTGCTTTATTTCTACCAGCCAGCAGAAAAAGGTTGCTATACAAGGAGGAGTCCATATACGTTCCCACGCAGAGCGTGGGAACGAGCAAATCAAGGGCCAGACAGACTAACTCATCCCACGGGCCTCTTTCACCCGCTCGTAGGCCTTTTTGATCTCATCGGTCTTTTGCGCCGCAAGCTTCATCATCTCTTCCGGCAGGCCCTTTGAAACCAGTTTGTCGGGATGATGCTGGCTGATGAGCCGCCGATAGGCCCGTTTCACCTCCGGATCAGAGGCACTTTGCGTAACATTGAGAATCGCGTAGGCATCCTCCAGGGAGAGCCCCGGGGAACGGGGCGGGGGGCGTTGCGCACCTCCGCCGTATTGGGAGCCACCCCGATACTGATGGGTCTGCGCCCGGATCATGCGTTCGAGTTGGCGAAAGGTGAACTCGGAGATATTAAGCAGTTGGCAGATATGCAGCAGCAGACGCTCTTCGTCCCGGTCCATGCGGCCATCCGCGTAGGCCCCCTGGATGAGGATTTCGAGAAACATCCGGATCAGGGTCTGACGGCGATGGCACTCCTGACGGAACTGGGTGATCACCTGATCCAGAGGGAAGTCCCGGGACTTGCCCTCGTTGAACAGACGGATTGCGGTTTTGCGCATCTCCTCGGACAGGGACATCTGCGCCATGACCGCCTCGGCCAGTCGAATCTCATCCGGGGAGACCCGGCCATCCGCCTTGGCGAGATGCCCCAGGACCGAGAAGGTGGCGGTGAAAAAGGCGGTCTGAACCCGTTCCTGATCTCCGGGTCCCCAGCCCTCCTCATCCGGCAGCCCTTTCAGCCCCTTGTCGAACTTGTGTCCGAGGGCCGCGCCCAGTATGGCTCCAAGGGGCCCTCCCAGCATAAAGCCGAATGCGCCGCCGACCAGTTTGCCCCACCAACTCAATTGCCTGCCTCCGATGTGCTGATTTCAATCTGAATCCATGGACTCAGGTTGAAAGGATTTGTTCCGACAAACGCCGGACCCCATCGACTATACCCCAGACAGGAAAAAAGTGAACACATCGTCGAGCAGCACTGACTTAACCAAAACCACAGTCATCCCGGCGCACGCCGGAAGAATGGGATACACACTAGGGTGAAGACCGATTACACAATTTGAGCGGATGACGAAAAGCCGGGAGGACTACTTTCCGTGCAGATACTGCTCGTCGTTGAAGGAGTAGACCCAGGCCGGGAAGAACACCACCAGCATGGTAATGACCCAGCCATTGACCAGCGCCTCGGGGAAAAACATCAGGGGAAAAAAGGGCATGACCGTAACCTGCAGTTCCGCCATGGTGTAAGCCCCGCTCATCACCAGCATCTGCATCGCCAGGTAGCCGCTCACATAGCCGACAAACCATGCGGTGAAAAATCCGTTGCCCAGGACATAGACGAAAAAATGCTTCGGCAGATAGGAACGCACCAGAATCAGGGCCAGGTGGGAGAGACTGATCGGCACCAGCACCACGGTGAGATAACTTACCACATAGCCCTGCCAGCCGTATCCCGCGTTAAGACTCACCGCGATCAGCGCCAGGCCGGCAATGAGGATCGCGAATGACCAGCCGAACATCAGAGTGATGACGGTCACCCCGAGCAGATGGAATGAAAGGCCGGGTTGGATCTGGCCGCGCATGTGCCAAAGCACGATCAATGCAACGACGGTACCGAAGACCACATGCAACAGCCTCTGCTCGGTAAGACGCCGCCAGGGCGCATAACGCAAGGCCAGACCGAAGGTTACGACAAACAGTCCGGCCAACCACAGGAGCAGGGATCCTGAGAAAAGGTCACCATCCAGTTCCATTGTTTCCTTACCTCTCGGCCGTGTGCTTCAGCTGGACGGCGGTTGACTGACGGAGCTTGTACGGTCTCACTGGGAACAGGCCGGAATCATCCGGTCTCTATCATTGAATGAGAGTCTGCAACGTCTGCAGACAGATTACATTGATATCTATCAGCCGCGCTGGCTCGGGAACATGGCCGGATCCCGGCTCAGATGGTCCACGCATTCGTCACAGATCGCCCCTATGTCTCCCCCCTGGGAAATCGGGAATATGTCTGCTGACATCAACGCTATTCTTGGTCAGACACTATAAACGGGGGCATAATTCCAGATAGCGAAAAACGCACCCCCGGTCAGCGCCGGTATGGGCGAAAACCCGAGTTGAGACACCCTAAGACGAAACTGTCTAACAGCGGAGAAGCCAAGTCTATGAATACACCAATAATACGAGTCGGTGGCTGGTTCAAAACCGTGGATGGCGAGAAACTGGAAGTGGTCGCTTATGACCGGGATGAGGGAGTCATCGAAGTTCAGTTCTACGATGGAACGGTTGCCGAGTACGACCTGGACGATTGGGCGGAGCTTGAAGTGGTGCCCGTCGCGCCCCCCGAGGACTGGTCCGGCTCCTATGATCTCAGCCGGGATGACTACGGGGTGGATCTGGACAAGCCGGCCGGTGACAACCACGCCAACCCGCTCGACCTGCTCGACGACAAGGATTGAGAAGCGGATTCACATCCGACAACCCACCCCCTGATTGCGAGACCTCCTCCGGCTAAAGGTTGCTGCCCGGGCGCCGCTATAACTAATGAAAGCGGCCCCGTTTCAAATGCGATGCAGGAGGTGCTAAATGAAAACAGTCTACGACATGAGTACCGGCCAGATGGTTGAAATCGGCGCATCCGCCTCGACTCCCGTAGCTGCAGCGTTCAATAGCACCTACGAGCTCGAATTGCGGTTGCAACCGGTAACGAGTGATTCACGCACGCAGAGGCAGATGCCACCCGAGCTGGTTTTGGCAGACCTGAATGCCTTTCTCGACGTTATGAGCTAAAGGCGGCAGAAACCTCTTCGTGTTCCACCCTAGCCGGGCCTTCGGGCCCGGCTTTTTACTACCCGGCGGGTCAGCGGAACACCTCTGTTGCTCAGAGTGTCAGCACCACCTGACCTTCGACCACCTCGGCTTCAAGCCCTGTCAAGCGCTGCCCGACACAGGGACCTCGCAGACACAGACCGTCCTCAATCCGGAACAGGGCGCCATGGGTGGTGCATTGGATATAGGTTTGCGACCCATCCAGGAAACGGTCCGGCTGCCACTCCAGGTTGATCCCGGTATGCGGGCAGCGGTTTTGATAGGCGAAAACCGCATTCCCCCGGCGCACGATCAGCAGATCCAGGGGTTCCCCTCCCTCGACCCGAAACCCGCGACTGCCCGGATCGGGCAGGTCGGCGAATGCGCAGATTACTATCGATGAAGCGTCACCCGGTGGCATATCCGATCCTGACAGACGGTTGATATCATTCTAACTCACTGAATGGTTCAGAACCTGCAACGCAGTACACTAGTCCCGAACCAATCCCGAATGTCCGCACTTTTCACCCGCCAGGCGAACCGCGAACTCCAACGCCGCAAAGGGTTTCCAGTCCAGGCGCAGACGCTGGATCAGCCCGGCATTGAACACGTCACCGGCCCCCAGGGTGTCCACCACCCGGGATGGGTGATAGGCCGACCGATGGGCCAGGCGACCCTCGGTTGTCTGGCACCAGCCCCCGGCATCCCCCCAGGCTAGAAACAGCAGGGCTCGTTTAGCGAGGGGGCGCAAACGTTCGAACAGGGACTGGGGCGAAGGACAGCCCAGAGACAGGGCATAGGCCCGGGAGATCATCACAACGTTGGAATCGGCCAGGCATCCTTCCAAACCGGACCGGGGTTTTTCCAGCTCCAGGGAGCGGGGTACTTCCGGCCGGACCTGTCGGACATGGGCCAGCATACGTTCGGTGGCCGCGGGATTGCGACCTTCGAAATGAAACCAATCGAAACCGCGCAGATCGATGTTGCGAAAGTCCTCATATTCGAATTCCGGGAGATCCCGATAGTGGACGATGGTGCGTGATCCGCTGGCCTCGCTGGAGAGGATATACGAGGTAGGCGTCACTCCCCCCGAATGTACCCGAGCCCAGCGATCATCGATACCCGCGCGATGCATTTCGGCCCGGATCCGTTCGCTGGAAGCGTCCCGGGCGAGGCACCCCGCCCAAAAGGCCTGATGACCGAGATGACTGAGCATCTCCAGGGTGTTGGCGGCATTGCCTCCGCGCCGGATCTGCTGGCCGATAGCACGCAGCTCCTGATCTTCCCGTGGATAGGCGGGCACACGATTGATGATATCTAGGGTTGCGGTGCCAACCGCCAGAACCCGCACGGGTCGGACACCCTACTTGCGACGGAACAGACGTCCCAGGGAAGGACGTTTTGACTCGTTATCGTCCCCGCCCAGTTCCGAAGCGGGCATGCCGGAGGCATGGGAGTCGGCTTCAAGCCCTCTGCCGGTATGCACCGCGCCCACCTCCAGGCCACCGGTCTTTCGAATCAGCAGCTCCAGCTTGCGTTTGAGCTGATCCACTTCCTTGTCCCGGTCCTCGATGGCATCCTCCAGGGTGCGGCACTGATTCTGGGACAGCCGCAACAGGTGGTCTTTTTCCGACAGGGACTGTTGCATGGAAACCATTTCCTGACGGCTGGCCTGCAGGGCCGCCACTTCATCCACATCACGACTGCTGGCCGACTTCAGCTGGCCCTTCGTCTTGGTCAGTTCGGACCGCATATGCTCCAGATCATCCGCCGCCTGACGCCGCACCATATCCAGCTCGGTACGCAGGGCCGCGACCTGATCGTCAACCCCAAAGGCCTGTACATCCTGTATTTGCTCGACATAGGTTTCGATCACGCTGCGCAGTTCAGAGACCTCGCGGCGAGTACGGTTCGCCTCGGATTGGGCATTGTCCCGTTCGGTTTCGAGGTTTTCCGCGCGAATCCGCAGCTCCTCCATCTGCACCAGCAGATCATCGGCCATGTTGGAATCGCTGGTCTGCTCACGAAAACCGCTCATTTCAGAGTGGAGCTGATCGTTTTCACTGACCAGATCCGTGTATTGAGTGCGCATTTCCGCGAGCTGCTTGACGAGTTGATCCCGCTCGGTCGCCAGGTCGGATTTTTCCTGGGTGAGCTTTTCGAGATCCTCTCCAAGCATCTCGATCGCCGCTTCCTGGACCTGACGCTCACGCCGCAGCACATCCGCCTGTTTCGCCTGCTGCTCGACCTTTTCGCGTTTTCTCTGTTCCGTTTCCAAGGCGGTTTTCAAAGCGTGGATTTCGGTATCCACATCATCAGTCAACTGACTTTCCATCTCCATCTGAACTTCCCGTAAACCGTCGACTTCCCGGGTCAGTTCCTCGATTCGCGCCTCAGCCTCGCGCTGTGCCCGACGCGCCGTTTCCAGCTCTTCCGGCGCCGCGGCATTGGCCAGATCGGCCTGGGTTTTATCCCACTGTGCCTTCAATTGATCGTGTTGCTGCTGGAGCTGTTCAAGCTGCTGCAGGAGATCCCTTTCACGATCCTGTTGCACCTTGAGGGCATCCTGCGCCGTTGCCTGATCGGCATCCTGCTGGTGGCGCGCCTCCGCGAGTTCAACCTCCAGTTCACGCATGCGGGCCTGATCACCCTGGGCGGCATCCAGTTGTTGCTGCAAGGCCTCCAGGGTCTGCTGCTGAGCCGCCTGTGCTTCGTCAAAGCGACTCTCCCGTTGTTGCAACTCAGCCCGAGTCTCATTCAGCTGCTGCTCCAGGGCCGCCTTGGTGGACTCCAGCGTCCCCAGGGAGGCTTGCAGTTCCGCCAGGGACTCACGGGCTGTTTCGGAGGACGCCCGTTCCTGGTTCAACTGCTCCTCCAGTTCGCTCACCCGGGCGACCTGTTCCTGCAGCCGGGATTCATGATCCTGCCGAAGCTGTTCGAGTTCAGCCAAGGTGTTGTCACGCTGCTGTTCGAGCTCCTCAGCAGCTACTGCCAGGGATTGCTGTTGCGCCTGCCAATCGACACGCGCCTGTTCCAGCGCCTGTTGCGCGGCTGACAACTCAGCGGAGAGTGTGTCCGCGGCCTGCTGCTTTTCCTGCACCCGCTCATCAAGTTGCGCCCGTTGCGCCTCCCAGGATGACTGTTGCTCGTTGAGCTGTGTCTCCATCTCGGAGCGCTGTATCCGCAGTTGTTCCAGGGTCTGCTCACGTTCCTGGAGCTGAGCGTCCAGTGCCTGCTGGTGCTGTTGCGCCTCGGTCAACTGGTCGGAAGTGGTGTGCACCGCCTGTTCGGCGGTCTCCAGGGAGCGTCTGAGATATTCCGCGGTCTGGTGTTCCTGCTCCAGACGCGCTTCGAAAGTCACCCGCTGTTCGCTCTGCCGACGGGTCTCCGCCTGGGCTTCCTGCAGCTGCTCCTGCAGCGTAACCAGCTCTTCGTCATTGCCCAGTTTGTGCTCTTCAAGTAACTGATTCAGCTGGGTCTCACGCTCCAGGGCATGATCCCGCTCCAATTCGATGTTCGCCAGCTGTTGCTCTAGACGCCCGATTGCCTCGCCGCTCTCCCGCTGCCGGGCCTCGAGGGTTTCCTGAGTCCGGATATTTTCGTCTTTGGCGTTCTGCAGCGCCGTTTCACGTTCAGCCAGTAACCCGGCCTGTTGCTCCAGCTCCCGCTGCAGACGTTCGTGTTCCGCCTGAACCTGCTGCAGTTCCAGTTGCAAGGCGGCCAGCCGTTCCTGATGAGCATTCTCCGTCTCCTGACTCATCTGGCGCAATTGTTCGAGTTCAAAATCCAGGCCGCTGCGCTGCTCTTCCAGAGTGTCGAGTTGGGCCTGCAGTGACTGGGTCCGGGCCTCCTCCTGCTGGAACTGCCCTTGCCACTGGTCCCGTTCCTCACTGAGCGCGGCCTGGGCCGCGGTCGCGGCTTCCAGCTGTTGCTGAAGGTACTGCTCGGTCTGTTTCAGGTTGGCAAGCTGGTCGGCGGCCTCCCCGGCCGCCTGTTGCACATTCTGGGTCAGGGTTTCGATCTGGGCGTTCAGCCCCTCAACAACCTGTTGGTGCTCGTTTTGTTGCTGTTGCAACGACTCCTGATGGCGGTTTTCAGCCTGGTTCAGGGCTTCCTGCTGCTCCTGCAGGGAACGATTCAGGGTCTCCTGTTCCTGCCGCGCCTGCTCCAGGGCTTCGGAGGTTTCCTGTAAACGACCCTCAAGTTGTTGCTGTGCCCCGTCGAACTGCGCATGCGATGCATTGGCCTGTTCGAGTTCGTCGCTCAGCTCCTGGTTGCGGGTCTGTAGCGTCTCAAGGGATTGGTTGAGCTCGGTTAACTGTTCCGTCAACTGCTGTTGGCGGGACTCGGTCTCAGCCTGCGCATCGAGCAGGGCATCCCGCTCCCGGGTCATCTCGCCCAGCGCCTGTTCGGAATCTTGACGGAACTGGCGGGCCTCCTCTTCCAGGCTCGCGACTTGCGTCTTCAGCGCCTCGATCTCGGCGTCGTACTGTTCATTCCTGTGAGATTCGCTTTTACCGGCCTCACGCAGATGTTCCAATTCAAACTGCAGTTCGGTGATCTGCTCCTTGAGTTGACCCTCGCTGGCTTCAAAGCGGCTCTGCTGATCGGAGAGCTGTTGGAGCAGTTCATCACCCCGCTGGCGCGCCTCATCGGTCGCCTGTTGGGCGGTATTCAGCGCTTCCTGACTTTCCGCGAGTCGCTGTTCCAGCTCATTCACCCGAGCCTGAAGCTCATCGCTCAACCCGGCATGGGTCTCATGTTCAGCCTGATGGGACTCCGCCTGGGCGAGCTGTTCCTTCAGGGCATCGAGCTCATGTTGCAATTCCTGGGAGACCTGAACCTCCCGTCCTTCCGATTCCAGGCGGCTCTTGGCTACGGCCAGGGCCTGACGCAACAGGCGGATTTCGGTACGTCGCTGACTCAGTTCCGCCTCAAAGGTTTGGCGCACCTCGGCAAGCTCATCCTCAAGACTGTCGACCTTCTGGCGCGGCCCTTCACCCCCCTCCGCGTGGGCGGCGTCCTTCTGGTTGAAATCGATCACATTGCAGGCCGGCGCACCATCATCGGTCTGGTCCAGACCCGCCTTCGAGGCGATCTCCGCCCAGTTGGAATCGACGACGAAGACCTCGGCACCCCGTTCGGTCAGCAGATAGGCCGCGGTAGCGGATTGGCCCACCTCCTCACCGTAGACGACGTATGCACGATCCAGCGAGAGACTCGAAGCCTGAAAGCGCAGGGAGAAAAACGGCAGGTTGATGGCGCCGGGGAGATGCCCGGCTTCATAGTCCTCGGGGGAACGCACATCCAGCCACAACGCCCCGCCGGTGACGCGGTCCTGTGCCTCATCGAAGGTCAGGGGATGTGAGAGGGGCTGTTTGACCAGCTCGATAAAATCCTGTTTGTTGAGCCGCACCAGGATCCCGTCGGAGCCCATCACCACGGAACTGCTTCGGGGTTTATCGGAGATCAGAGCCTCTTCGCCAAACCCCCGGCCGGCCTTCAGGCGGGCGAGTTCCACCGGGGCATGCCCCTGTTCGGGAACCCGGGAAACCACGCATTCCCCCCGGCTGATGAGATAGAAATAGTCCCCTTCATCCCCCTGATTGATGATGATGTCCCCTTCACTCACCTGGATCTCTTCCATGCGCATCATCACGCGTTGAAGATTGGCGGGGGGGATCTGCTGGAACACCGGGGATTGCAGCAGCAGGCTCATCCAGTCATCGCTGCTGGGTTGTTCGATCTCGTTGACCTCGTAGCTCGCGCTGTGGCTGCGAGCCAGCATGTCACTGAGCATGCGGCTGTCGATGCGCACGAAGTTGACCGCGGTACGGGCCTGCGCGGAGTGCTTGCGGGGTAATTGATGCGCCAGGGCGAAGCGCGCGGTGGGGGTTCCGCTGCTGATCAGGTCCATCTCCTTCTGACCGGAAAGCAGGGCAACGGTACCGGATAACAGGTAGATGTTCTGGTGATCCGTATCACCTTCGCGAAACAGGTAATCGCCTTTCTTCGCCTTCTCGATCACGATCTGGCTGAGCAGATGGCCCAGCTGCTCATCTGAAAGGGTATTCAGAGGCACCAGGTTTTTGAGTAGGACATCGTCGCTTTTACTGTTTGGCACGGCCATTCTAAACGCCCGGGAATCTCAATCCTAAAACAAGAGGGTCACGCTGCTCCTTCATGTATCGGCGCTCTCATAAAAAGCTGAAAGAGAAATCCTTGTCCCTTGTGTGAATGTGATTCGGTCTGCATTTCCTTCAGAGCCTATAAACCATAGCGGTGTTGATGTTTTAATGCAACGACGCAGATCAAAAATTGAACCCCGGTCCGTTAGGACTAAAAATCTGCCGATGTCACCCCCCGGTAACCGCCCCCAGCCCGCTCCGGCATACCGGGACAGGCCCTGCAACAGCACCTGCCAGCGCCCTCCCGGCAATACTGCGACTCCCGTCGGGGAGACACACTTAACGGCCGATTCGCGGCTCACTTGAGGCCCGAATTCCAGGTTCGTAACAGGGATATACTAACCAGGCGATATATTCCTACACTCAGGGCTACAGCGGCGTTTTGATGCCTAGCCGTGAGCAAACACCTATCGGCGGAGTGAATGAATACCTGTGGCCTGGTGAGTATGTGTCAAACTGGAACAACATGAACCCGAACAAGCCAACCCAACGGGGGATCGTCGCCGCCGGTCACAGAGAAACCGCGGAGGCGGCGCTGGAGGCCCTCACCCAGGGCGGCAATGCCTTCGACGCGACGATAGCCGCGATGCTCACCGCCTGTGTCGCCGAACCGGTACTCGCCTCACCCGGCGGCGGCGGGTTTCTCACCGCACGCCCCCAGGATCAATCCCCCCGGGTATACGATTTCTTTGCCCACACGCCGGGATGCAAGCTGGCCCCGGAAGAGCGGGACTTCTACCCCATCGAGGCCAATTTCGGCACTACCCGGCAAACCTTTCACGTCGGTCTGGGGTCCATGGCCACTCCGGGATTCGTGCGTGGTTTGTGCGCCATTCACCGGGACCTGTGCCGCCTGCCCCTGAGTGAGCTTTTTCAACCGGCCATCAGACGGGCCCGAGAGGGGGTGATCATCAACCCCTTCCAGCACCTGATCAGCCGGATCGTTGAACCCATACTGCTCGCCACCCCGGCATCCCGCGCGCTCAACACCCCCCCGGACAACCCTGACCGGCTGCTGGGGGAAGGAGCCTGTCATCGCCAACCCGAATTGGCGGATTTCCTCGACACCCTGCAGCGGGAGGGCGAGTCATTCTTCTATAAAGGGGAACCGGCCCGGGATCTGCTCAAGGATTGTCTTCAGGGTGGTGGCCTGTTGAGACACGACGACCTGGATCACTACCGAGTGGAAATTCGCACCCCGCTCAGCTACCGTTACCGCCGCGCCGAATTGATCACCAACCCGCTACCATCCCTGGGCGGCACTTTGATCGCCTTTGCCTTGGGACTGCTCTCCACCCGTACGGACACACCGGGCGCACCCACCTCGGAAACCGAATTACGTCACCTCGCCCGTGCCATGCGTACCACTCAGACCGCCCGGATCGAACGGCATGACCGACTCGCTCAACTGCTTGACCCGGAGGTTGCGAAAAGCTATCGGCGAATCATGCAATCGGGTGGACACGCGACCCGCGGCACCACACAAGTCAGTATTGCCGACGCCCATGGCAACCTGGCGAGCCTGACCCTCTCCAATGGAGAGGGTTGCGGTTACGTGATTCCTCACACCGGGATCATGATGAACAACATGCTGGGCGAGGAGGACCTTAATCCGGGAGGTTTTTACAACTGGACCGAAAACCGCCGACTGCTTTCGATGATGGCGCCGACTCTGGTCATGACCCATGATGGCGATGCGCTGGTCACCGGCTCCGGGGGGTCCAACCGGATTCGTAGCGCCATCCTGCAGGTGATCATCAACCACCTGGACCATGGCCTGCCACTGCAAGATGCGGTGTCGCAGGCCAGAATTCATTTTGAGGACGGCTTACTGAGTGTCGAACCGGGCATTGATCCCGAGGTCTGCCAACGTCTTGAGGATGAATTCCCCAAGCAACAGTTATGGCGACAAAAGAGCCTGTTTTTCGGCGGCGCCCATACGGTGCTGGCTGACCGGCACGGTGGATTGCAGGGCGCCGCCGATGAACGGCGCGGCGGCGTCTGTCTGATGTTGTGAGACGCGACACTCGTGTGGCGTCTCATACAAGACCGGCTAGGATTGTCCCAGCAGTTCGGATTTCAGTGAACGACCGACCGGTGCATCGCCGATCCAGACCTTCAACAGGGACTGAAAAAAATCCCATCCCGGTATCACACCCTGATCCTGCCCCTTGATACGCACCCGGGTGCCGGTTCCCGGAACATAGTCCAACTCGATATGATCGCCTTCGTGCAGGGTTCCAAACAGTCCCTTGAACCGATCCAGGCGTTCACGCACGGCTCCCAGATCCTGCTCTGAAAGGTTGGCGGTAAAACCCTCCTCCCAACCGTTGGCGAATTTTTCCTCCCCGATCTCCGAATAAAGAATCCTCATATCGATGTGGATTGGCGCTTCCGTGTTGAGTAACGATTCAGCTTGTTGTTGCGGTTGCGGGAGATAGAGTGCGATCAGGTAGATATCAAAAAAGAACTTCTCCCGAATGCCCGCGCCATTGAGCTGCAGGGCTGCCTGGTCGGTCTCCCGGACAATACGATCAGGCAGCTCGACGCCTGCGATCTCTTTCGCCATACCCTGTACCAGGGGAAGCCACAACAACATTACAACCAATAGTCTGCGCATTATTTATCTCCGAAAAAACTCAACTGTTCAGGGGATTGGCCGATAGCCTGCTCGTTAAACGAATACAACCATCACAATTTAATCTATGATATGTCGGTTAATGTGTAAAAAAACAGGTAAAAAAGATAATACTTGTTTACCTATAGAAAAACTGTGTTATTTTTAGCACGCAACCCTAACTTCTCAAGAAGGAGCAACCCTTATGGTCGTCAAAAAAGCAGCAAAAAAGACTGCCAAAAAAGCAGCCAAGAAAAAAGTAGTCGCGAAGAAAGCCGTCGCGGCTCCCCGTCCGAAAGCCATCCCCACCAAGCAAACCAAGACCCAGATCATCGGCGCAATCGCTGAGGAGACCGGTCTGCCGAAGAAGGATGTCGTTGCTGTTTTCGGCGCGCTCAACGGATTGATCTCAAGCCATCTGCAACGCAAGGGGTCCGGAGAATTCTCGATCCCGGATGTCGGCGTCAAGGTCCGTCGCATCGTCAAGCCACGCACCAAGGCCCGCATGGGCCGCAATCCCGCCACCGGCGAAGCAATCAAGATTGCCGCTAAGCCGGCAAAAACGGTTGTCAAAGTCACCGCTCTGAAAGCGCTCAAAGACAAGATCGGCTGATTACACGCCCTGCTGTCGCTACCTATCCGTAGCGACAGCATCCCCCTCTTACACACATCCTTTTGTCCCTAATGGCACTGTCTTGAGACGATGCTGTGGATTTTCATCATTCCGCGATAACCGGGAAAGAGGTGCTTGGATACACCGTTTACGAACCTTCCAGGGAACGAGAAAGCTCGTCTTGCTGCCCTCACACGCTGACTTAGCCCGATCGCTTCCGTTTGATGGATGCGCCCAGTTACTTTCAGAGGTGTGCCCGCGCAGCGGATTGAGGCACTCAGGATGACATCCAGAAGTAGCGCACCATCCAACCTTCTGGATCCCGGCATGCGCCGGGATGACGATGATTACACCTGGTGAAGCAGGCGGAGATTCAACTAAACAGATATCAAACTGAAGCGTGAGCGCAGCGAACACCACAATTCATAATTAAAAATTCAAAATTACCTTACCGGCCTCGGCTTATGTAAGCACCATTCAAGGCAAAGAGATCACCAGCTCGTCCTGATACTGTTCCAGACGCAGGTGCTTGAGAAAACTCATACCGAGCAGGACTTCCCGATCGGGCATATCCGGAATGATCGCCGCTCGGACATCATGCATGCTCAGAGCGCCCAATTGCAGGTCATCGATCACCGTGAGCCAACTGGTCACCACACCGCTGGCGGTTTGCGCCTGGCTGCGCGGCCCCCGTTTCAGACCGGCCTGTTCCGCCAGATCCGAAGACAAGGCAACAAAGGTCGCTCCGGTATCCACCAGAAAGGTCACATCCACCCCATTGATCCGTCCCGGCGCCAGGTAGTGTCCCGCCGGATTGCGCTTCAAGACCACCGTTGAGGTTCCGCTCCCGTCGAGGCTGACCCGCAGATCCCGGTTGGGATTGTTTCGCTGCTCCAGCCACTGATTGAACAACAGGGTCAACAATCCCAACAACAGCAACCAGGCCAGCACGACCATCCAGCGACCCAGTTGCTGTGTTTCACTCATAAGCGTTGATCAGCGCGGGTAGCCGTAGCCGTAACCGCCACGAGGCTGGTTGGCACGTGCCTGATTGAGAAAATATTGACGGTAGTAAGCGAGGGCGCTGTTGCCATTGGCGGTAACGTCAAACACCTTCCAGCCATCCTTGCCACGGTAGAAACGAAAATCGAGATTAGCCGGATAACCGCCTGCCTGGAGTATGCCGACACGTACCTTGACCTCGTTCTCCCCAGCCCGACGAGGCCGGTAGAAACGCACATCCTGATTCTGATAACTGCCCAACCGTGTGGTGAGGGTACCCAGCAGCATCGTCTTCACCTGCTCAGCCATCTCCTGGTGCTGCTGTTCGGTCATGACCCGATTCATGGGACCGGCCACCCAGGTAGCCATGTAGTCGAAATCGAAATAAGGGGCGATCTCGGTTTCCAGAAAGTTGCCAATGGCCTGGGTATCCGGCTTGTCCGATTGGCGTAGAAACTTGAGCAGTTTTGTCATGCCTTCGCGAAGCACCCTATCGGGCCCGGCCTGTTGTGCCGGAACCATCGACATCGGCGGTTGCTGCATGGGATAGCCGTACATCGGTGCTGCGTTGACTCCGCTTGAAAGAGTCAGCCCCAGGGCCGCCGCTGCTATTAATGTTTTCTTCATATGCTCCTCCGGTGGTGTATGGGTTTCGTTGTGGCTCCGCCACGTTGTTATGTTTCGACGTCCATTTGTGGTTCGAGGTACTGCAAGGTAAATCCTAACCCGTGGTGATCTTTTTGTAGATATCCGCGACTTTCAGGGGCAGGCGCTCGACATCATCGATGACCGTGTAATTGGCCGGTCCGACCATGTGCGGCAGGTAATCCTGCCCTTTTTCATCAATCGTGATACAGAAGGCGTGGATGCCCAGCCGCCGGGCTTCGAACAACGCCTGACGGGTATCTTCGATACCGTATTGGCTACGGTACTCGTCATGATAATCGTCCGGTTTGCCATCCGACAGTGTAATCAGCAATTTGGTTCGCGCCTCGACTTCGCCAAGACGAAAACTCAGATGCCGGATGGCGGCGCCCATGCGGGTGTAATCCCCTGCCTGGATGCCACTGATGCGCGCCTTCACATCCCGATCGTAGGCCTGATCGAAGGTCTTTACCGGAAAGATCTCACAACGCTTGCGGGTCATGCCGGTAAACCCGTAGATGGCGTAACGGTCACCCAAAGTCTCCAGCGCCTCGGCCAAAAGCACCAGGGACTCCCGCTCGGCTTGATTGACCCATCCCTGAGTGGAACCGGACATATCCACCATGAACATCACCGCGATATTGCGTTCCTGACGGTGCATCCGGGTGAACAGGCGATCGCTCATCTCGAGTCCGACATGCCGATCCGCCCAGGTTTCCACGAAGGCGTCGATATCCACGCCATCGCCGAACACCTGGCGTTTCAACAACCGATCCTCGTCCCGCATCGCCTCGAAAGTCTTACGCAGACTGGACAGCAGTCGTTGATACTTACGCCGGGTATGATCGACAAAGCCGTCATCCCCTGTCTTGATGGTCATCTCACGCACCACACACCAGGACTTACGATAGTGTTTGCGGCGATAGTCCCATTCCGGGTAGAGAAACGCACCATCCTCGTGGTAGGTGCCACTCCAGACATCCTCTGCGTTGAGGGTATTTTCCTCAAGGTCGCGATAATCGTACTCCCCCGATCCGGCAGGCACCAGATAATCATTGGGTATATCACCCAGATCGAGGAGGATCGAAGTCATGATGCCTTTAATATCCTCGGGCACCGGTACCGACTTTCCATCGAGCTGCAATTCAAAATGCAACTCATCGGTAAACCCATCCTGCTCCTCCCGAACCCGATTGAAACGCTCCCGGGTCTCCTCCGCGGATTCCCGATCCTGTTTCATCTCATCACGGATGAGTTTCAGCGCGACACGCAATTTTGCCTTGTCCCGCTTGATCCGCGCATTCAGTTTCGACAACAGGATGTCGGGCTTGAGCATTCCGTGGAAGATACAGGATCCGGGAAGCGATTCACCCACCAGTTCTTTCGCCAGACGCAAAGTGTCCTGGGCTCCGACATCCAGACGCCTTACCTGTTGCACGGCCGCGCGCCAGGCCAAACGCTCCGCACCGGAATCCTGCGGACTAAGTACCGACTGTAAACGCAACATATCCCGATAGAGTCCCGGAAGTTCCCGCTCAAGACGCGCGCCGAGACGTTCAATTTCGAGCCGGTGAAAACAACCCAGCAGCTGTTCCGCATTTTGGTGATCGAGCAGCTCCTCGAGCAACGGCCCCTGAATGGTGCCGAACCGGGTCTGCGCCCAGTGGTAGGCAACCGCCACCTTGTAGAGCAGAAAGTTATCCCGCTTGTGCGGCAGATGTGCCATCACCGCGGGCAGGTAGATCACCTCGCCATCGGTATAGAGCTGATCGCTCTGCTCCAATTTCAGCTTTCTCCCCGAAAGGCCCTGCACGAAGGGCAGCAACACCCCGGCCTCCTCTTCGAAAAGACTGGCGGAGGCCCGTTCACGCCCCTGTTGTACAAACAGGTCCATCTGGGTGATCACCTTGAGCGCGGCATGCAGACCGGAGCGATCGTAGATATCCATGGCCCGAAGAATCCATGCCTCGATCATCGTTTCGTCCATCCGTTGCAGGGCATGAGCGGCCTGCTCGGCGAACCGGTAGCCCAGTTCGATATGGGTACTGGCGATGCGGCGTGTCCAGTCGATGATAAAGTTGCGTTGCACGGGGGCCAGCCGGACCAGATTTTCCGCAATACCCCGGGTCACCCGAAAGGAGAACTCCACCTCGAAGTATTCATCGAGCTGGCGTTCGATCTCATCCAGGAGTGTCTGGTCACTCATGGTTCGCTCCCGACAGGTTGAACCCATTGGGTGTATCGCCGCGCAAATCAGGAAAAGACATCAGAACAGGGAGGCGCTCAACTCGTTAACCGCCGTCAACATATCGGGATCGTCGGTCAACGCCTGGGCAACACAGGTACGACAGGCCACCACCGGCGCTACACCGCTGGCCATCAGCTTGGCAGCATGAACCAGCAGCCGGGTCGAGGCCCCTTCATCAAGACCGCTGCCCTTCAGATTACGGGTCATATGGGCGAATTTCACCAGCTTGGCGGACCATTCCGCATCGATCCCGGACTCCTTGACGATGATTTTCTGCTCCAACGCGGCACTCGGGTAATCGAATTCCAGAGCCACGAAACGCTGCCGGGTACTCTGCTTCAGATCCTTCAGTACGCTTTGATACCCGGGATTGAACGAAATGGCCAGGCAGAAGCTGTCCGGCGCCTCCAGAAGTTCGCCCACCTTCTCCATGGGCAGCACCCGCCGATCATCCGCCAGGGGATGAATCACCACCGTGGTATCCTTGCGCGCCTCCACCACCTCATCCAGATAACAGATACCACCGGCCCTGACCGCCACCGCCAGGGGACCGTCCACCCAGACCGTCTCACCCGCCTTGACCAGAAATCGGCCCACCAGATCCGAAGCGGTGAGATCATCATGGCAGGACACGGTGATCAACGGCTGCTTCAGGCGCCAGGCCATGTGCTCCATGAAACGGGTCTTGCCACAACCCGTGGGCCCCTTGAGTAACACCGGCAACTGGTTTTTGTAAGCCGCTTCGAATACCTCGATTTCATCATGAATGGGTTCGTAATAGGGTTCACACTCGAAGCGATGCGCTTCCGGCTTCATTGTTCTCGCGTTCAAGTTATCCTCTCTGCATCGGGATTTTGGATCGACCCGATGAAGTTAACCAGCCTCAACCGGAGACGCAACCCCATGAATAACCTGACAACCTCTGGGCGTTCCATCACTTGCAGCCAAACATGCATCAGAGTAGTTTCAGGATTGCCCGGAAGAGAAAGGGTGGAACGCATCAGCCGGCACAGGGATCATAAATCGCAGCCACCCTACCCGACCACCTAGGCCTTTAATTCCTTATAGCTCGAGATAGAGTGTTAAATAGTCGGCAAATATCCGGGAAATGCCCCTACAATAGGGCCCGAACGATTAGGAAATCACTGCCAGCACAAGGTATTCTTATTATACTTTGTGTTAGAACGAGAGAAATGGATGCCACGCAAGAAAATGAAATACGTTCCACTGACCTTCCCCCGGTACCGGGATTAGAATAGAGCGACCGCGAGAACCATCTGCCATGGAGCTCGGTAGCGCAAGATTCCAAGACATGTACCAGGGACCGTCGACACCCGGACAACTCAGGGTCCTTATCATCGAGGGCTCAGACACCACTTTTGACCTTCTTAAGCAGACGCTGCTGCAAGAATTTCCACGCGCATCCCTGCGTCACATTAAAAAACGGGACGAACTGCAACAGGTTCTGGAGGGCGATCGCTGGGACCTGATTCTGGCGGCTTCCGACATCCCCGAACTCGACCTGGAGGAAAGCCTTGATACCCTGCAGGAGCACCATCTCGACATTCCCTTCATTCTGGTCTCGAATCACATCGGCGAGGAGAAGGTGGCATCCCTGCTCAAGGCGGGCGCCAATGACTACGTCAATCTCGACAACCTCAGTCGCCTGGCACCGGCAATCCGCCGGGAGCTCAAAGAGGCCGAGATACGCCGGGAAGCGGAACTGACCAAAGAGGCACTGCACCGCAGCGAGCATCGTTATCGACAACTGGTGGATCACTCCCCCACGCCCATCGTACTGATCCAGCACGAGCAGATCGTCTACCTGAACGAGGCGGCAAACAAGGCGCTGGCCGCCACTGAGGAGACCCCACTCCTGCATCAACAAGCCAAACTGCTGATGGCGGAAAACGTAACCCGGTTTGGCGACGGCCTTTCGGACACACTGCATCAACAGATCTGTCAGCCCTGCCTCACCCGTTTCATACGCGCGGACGGGGGCATCATCCAGGTCGAGGTATTCGTCAGCGAGGTGGATCACGAAGGTGAGCCGGCGGTTCAGCTGGTGTTTACCGACATCACGCATCGCAAGGAGTACGACGCCAAATTACAACAGGCCGTACAGATCATCGAACACACCATGGAAGGCGTGTTGATCACCGATGCAAACGGCATCATCACATCCGTCAACCCGGCCTTTTCGGAAATCACCGGATATGCTGAGGCCGAGATCATCCAGCAGCATCCGGGCATTCTGATCTCAGACCGGCATCCAGCGGAGTTTTTCGATGATCTGCGCAATCAGGTCAGGCAGACCGGTTCCTGGCGCGGAGAAGTCTGGAACCAACGAAAAAACGGTGATATCTACCCTGCCTGGATGACCATCAGCTGTGTGCGTGACGAACAGAACGAAGCCCCGCACTTTGTCGCGGTGTTCTCCGATATCACCAGTATCAAACAGACCCAGTCCCAGCTCGAACACCTGGCGCACCACGACTCCCTGACCAACCTGCCGAACCGGTTATTGTTCGAGGACCGCCTGGCCCACGCCATTGCCCAGGCGAAGCGGCAGAACCGTCAGCTGGCGGTGCTGTTTCTGGATATCGACCGTTTCAAGAACATCAACGACAGCCTGGGACACGCCATGGGGGACGAACTCCTCAAGGAGGTGGCCAAGCGTCTGCAGAACATACTGCGCGACGACGATACGGCTGCCCGCCTCGGGGGGGACGAATTCACCATCCTGGTGGAAAATCTCGAGGACCCGAGCCAGGCTGCCGTGGTCGCCTCGAAGATCCAGGAAAAATTCAAATCCCCGTTCAAGATCGCCGGACGGGAACTGCACGTCACCGCGAGTATCGGCATCAGCATCTACCCGGAGGACGGCAAGGACGTGGCCGACCTGACCAAGAATGCGGATGCGGCCATGTACCAGGCCAAGGAACAGGGGCGCAACAACTACCGCTACTACACCTCGGAGCTGACCCGATCCGCGTTCGAACGCCTGCTGCTGGAAACCGAATTGCGCAGCGCACTGAAAAACGACCAGCTGCTGCTCTACTACCAACCCCAGATCTCCCTGAAAAACGGCGAGATGACCGGAGCCGAAGCCCTGTTGCGCTGGCACCACCCGCGCCTGGGCATCATCCCTCCGGCCCGTTTCGTGCCCCTGGCCGAGGAGTCCGGCCTGATCCACGAGATCGGCACCTGGGTGCTCAAAGAGGCCTGCGATCAGGCCCGTTACCTGTTCAAACAGGGCCTGTTCCAGGGCCGCATGGCCATCAATCTTTCGGTCCGCCAGATCATGCAGACCGACCTGATCCTGCGCTTCGAGCAGATCATCGCGGAGTCCGGCTGCCCCCCACACATGCTCCAGCTGGAGGTCACCGAAGGCATCTTCATGGGTCAGATGAAGCACTCCGTACCGGTGCTCGACGTATTCAAGAAACTCGGAGTCTCCATCGCCATCGACGATTTCGGCACCGGATACTCATCCCTGTCCTATCTCAAGCAGCTGCCCATCGACAAACTGAAGATCGACCGCTCATTCATCCGCGACATGCCCCACGACAGTGACGCGGTAGCGATCACCCAGGCTATTGTTTCCCTAGGTAAAAACCTGGGCCTGCGGATCACCGCCGAAGGCATCGAGACCATGGCGCAACAGTCCCTGTTGCAGAAGATGGGGTGCCAGGAGGGGCAAGGTTACCTCTATAGCCCGCCGGTCCCCGCGGATGTGTTCGAACAGATGCTGCTGGAGGGCAGCCGGACCTTTCATCACCATTTTTCCAACTATGGCAGATAAGAATAAGTTTTTGAGTTGTGAGTTTTTAGTTTTGAGTTATTGAGTTCGCTTCGCTCAGTTATTCTGAATTCATCGCTAACCTTTCATCATCTCTCTTGCTAATTCACTCATTTGTTGTATCTGAACAATGGCACTTCTTTAGGCCAAAATACCACCGTCATCCCGGCGGATGCCGGGATCCAGAATGCCATCCTTAGCGCCCCAACCCACTGCGCGAGCACCCGCCTGAAAGTAACGGGATACATTTCATCAAGAGGAAGCGACCGTGTTAAATCAGCGTGAGAGGACATCAAGACCGAAGCTTCTCGTTCCCACGCTCCGCGTGGGAATGCAGACCGGGGGTACGGATCGCCCAGCAAGGCTGATCGGCCAACAGGCAAAAAGATCCGCAATGAAACAAAAAACCTGAGCGAAGCGAACACCTCCACTAAAAACTAAAAACTCATAACTCAAAACTTAATCCATTATTAGAATAAGCTAATACTCCATCACCCATTTCTATCAACTCATTCAAAAATTCGATGGAATATCCCTGGCTGGGATATAGCCGCCGTTGCGGAAGACAGGTATGGTATCGGGTCCATAATCCCAGGCTGCCTACGGGTTTATCCAGGGAACGAATAACCAAGCCGGCAAGTCAACAAATGCGGGTCATCGGTTAGCCAACTTGTTAAATAGCCATTCCGCAACGGAGGACCATCCATGACGGAAGTAATCGCAACCAATGAGACTATTCTCGTGGTCGGTGGCGGCATCAGCGGCATGACCGCTGCCCTGGAAGCCGCCGAAACGGGAAAGCAGGTCGTTCTGGTTGAAAAGCGCCCCTATGTCGGCGGTCGCGTGACTCAACTCTATAAATACTTTCCCAAGCTCTGCTTCCCCACCTGCGGGTTGGAAATCAATCAGCGCCGGGCAAAGATGAACCCGAACCTCAACATCATCACGATGGCCGAGGTCACCGACCTGAAGGGCGAAGCCGGCAACTACACCGCCACCGTCAAGATCAGCCCCCGTTACGTCAACGACAAGTGCACCGGTTGCGGCGACTGCGAGCGCGTCGTGGAAGCGGAATTCGACAACGAATTCAACTACGGCATCGGCAAACGCAAAGGCGCCTACCTGCCCCACCGCATGGCCCATCCCCAGCGCTACGTCCTGGACCCCTCGATCATCGGCACCGATGACGCACAGAAGGCCAAAGAGGCCTGCAAGGTCAGCGCCATCGACCTGGACATGCAGGAAGAGACTATTGAATTCAAGGCCGGCGCGGTCATCTGGGCCACCGGCTGGAAACCCTACGACGCCAACAAGATCCAGCCCTACGGCTACGATCGCATCGCCAACGTCGTCACCAGCGTCGAGTTCGAGCGCATGGCCGATCCCAACGGCCCCACCGGCGGCAAGCTGGTGCGCCCCTCCGACGGCAAAGAGGTCAAATCCGTCGCCTTCATCCAGTGCGCCGGTTCCCGTGACAAGAACCACCTGCTGCACTGCTCGCGCATCTGCTGCATGGCCTCCCTGAAACAGGCCACCTACCCGGCGGACGACGTAGCGATCAGCATCTACTACATCGATATTCGCGCCATCGACCGCTTCGAAGACTTCTACCAGAAGGTCAAGGCGAAAGACAACGTCAGCTTCATCAAATCCAAGGTGGCCTCCATCGTGGAGAACAAAGAAAACGGCAACCCGACCCTGCACGGGGTGGACACCGAAGGCTATCACCGCTACGCCAACGAGCACGATCTGGTCGTACTGGCAGTGGGCATGGAGCCCAGCGTCGACAAGGCCAGCTTCCCGGTGGACATCGTCATCAACGAAGAGGGCTTCATCGAGCCCGCGCCGGAAAACGGCGGAGTCTTCGCCGCCGGTTGCTCCTCCGATGCGCTGGATGTCAATCGCGCCGTTCAACACGCCACGGGTGCCGCCATGCGCGCCATCCAGGTGGTCAACCGCGTAGCAGCGACGGAGGGTTAATACAGTGGCTGACGAAAAGAAATTTGCTGGATACATCTGCACCGGATGCGGCCTGGGCGAACGCCTGGACGCCGGTCAGCTGGAAACCACCGCGACCCGCGACGGCAAGATGCAGAGCTGCAAACAGCACGAAATGCTCTGCTCCGTCGAAGGCGTGCAGATGATCAAAGACGACATCGCCAACGACGCGGTCACCCATGTCATGATCGCCGCCTGCTCCCGGCGCGCCAAGGTCGAGGCCTTCAACTTCACCGACGCGGCGGTCACCCGCGCCAACCTGCGCGAAGGCGTCATCTGGGTTCGTCCGAACACTGACGAAAACCAGGAGACCACCCAGGAGATGGCGGACGACTACATCCGCATGGCCTGCGCCGAACTCAAGGCGATGAAAAAGCCCTCCTCGTCCGGTGAGCAAGCCCTCAACAAAAACATCCTGGTGGTCGGTGGCGGCGTCAGCGGCATGACCGCCGCCCTGGAAGCCGCCGCGGCCGGATACCCGGTTCACCTGGTGGAAAAGAGCGGCGCCCTGGGCGGTGCCGTGGCCGGATACTACAAAGTGATCCCGACCCGGGCCCCCTACGCCGCACCGGCTGAGAACCCGGTCCCGGGCATGATCGAAAAGATCGAGGCGGCGGACAACATCACCGTCCACCTCAACAGCACCGTCGCCAAGACCGCCGGCGCGCCGGGCCGTTTCGAAGTGGAAGTCGCCACCGAGTCCGGCAGCAGCGAGACCCTCTCCATCGGCGCCATCATCCAGGCCTCCGGCTGGAAGCCCTACGACGCCAACAACCTGCCCGAATTCGGTTACGGCAAATCCCCGGACGTGGTCACCAACCACGAGCTCGAGGCCCTGGCCAAGGCCGCCAACGGCGGACCGATCAAGCGTCCCTCCGACGGCAAAGAGGTCAAAGCAGTCTGTTTCATCCAGAACGCCGGCCAGTGCTCCAGCGACGAAGGTCACCTGAGCTACTTCTCCGGTGTCACCGACCTGGTCTCCATCAAGCAGGCCATGTACTTCAAAGAGCTCAACGGCATTGACTGCGACACCACCATCCTGTTCAACAACCTGCGCACCCCGGGCGCCGGCGGTGAAGACTTCTACCGCGCCGGCCAGCAGGCCATGGTCACCTTCTCCAAAGGCATCGCCTCCGAAGTGGTCACCGGCAGCGGCCTGAGCGTCAAGTTCGAGGACAAGATCCTCAACGAACAGACCGAAATGGCCTGCGATCTGGTGGTCCTGGCCACCGGCATGGAGCCCAACTCCGGCCCCGATCCCTATGCTCAGCTGATGGTGGACGAAGCCGAAGACGAAGCAGCCAAGGCCAAGGCCCAGGCCGCGCTGGAGAACGCGCCCCCGTCGATCCTCAACCTGGAGTATCGCCAGGGCACCGACCTGCCGCACCTGAAGAACGGGTTCACCGACTCCCACTTCATCTGCTTCCCCTACGAGACCCGTCGTACCGGCATCTACGCCACCGGCCCCCTGCGCCGTCCCATGGACGTGCAACAGGCCCGCGACGACGCCACCGGCGCCGCTCTGAAGGCCATCCAGGCCGCCGAGAACGCCGCCCTGGGCCGTGCCGCCCATCCCCGCTCCGGCGACCTCTCCTTCCCGAGCTTCCGCAAGGAAGGCTGCACCCAGTGCAAACGCTGCACCGTGGAATGCCCCTTCGGCGCGATCAACGAAGACGAGCAGGGCTACCCGATGTACAACGAATCCCGTTGTCGTCGCTGCGGAACCTGCATGGGCGCCTGCCCGGTGCGGGTCATCTCCTTCGAAAACTACTCGGTGGAGACCGTCAACCAGCAGATCAAAAACTGCGACATGCCCGAGGAGTTCGACGAAAAGCCCCGCATCCTGGTACTGGCCTGCGAAAACGACGCCTACCCGGCCCTCGACCAGGCCGCCCAGGCCGGTGTCGAGATCAACCCCTGGGCCCGTGTCATCCCGGTGCGCTGCCTCGGCTCCGTGAGCCTCTCCTGGGTCACCGACGCCCTCAACAGCGGTTATGACGGCATCGTCATGATGGGCTGCCGCCGCGACGACGACTACCAGTGCCACTTCGTACGCGGATCGGCCATGGCCGCCGAGCGTATGAGCAAAGTGGGCGACACCCTCGACTCGTTGAACCTGGAACCGGAACGGGTCCAGCTCTACGAAGTTGCCATCACCGACGTGGAGCGCGCTCCCAAGCTGATCAACGACATGGCCGAGACCGTGGAAAAGATCGGCCTGAGCCCGTTCAAGTTCTGAGGGGATTGAATAATGAGTGATTTGAACACCGCAATGATCGAAAAGTATCGCAGCAACTTCCTCAAGGAAGTCGAGGCGAACGTAGAGGAAGGCGAATGGGTCAAGATGTGCATGCAATGCGGCGTGTGCTCCGGTTCTTGCCCCTTGGGTAAACACTGGGAACACCCCCCCCAGGAGATCTTCATGATGATTCGCGCCAACAAGCGCGAAGCCGTCCTGAAATCCGACTCCATGTGGATGTGCACCTCCTGCTACAACTGCATCGCACGCTGCCCCCGTGGCCTGCCGATCACCCACATCATGCATGGCCTGGCCGTCTACTCCAAACGCCTCGGCCTGACCCAGCAGAAGCAGCCCACCTCGGAATTCTCGCAGATCTTCTGGGACAACCTGATGAAGAAGGGCCGGGTCAACGAGCTGAAACTGGGCCTGTCCATGTACTTCAAGGACGGCTTCGGCCAAGGCGTCAAAAACGCCATGGCCAACCAGAAGCTGGGCCAGAACATGATGAAAGCCAAGCGCATGAACGCCATGGAATTCTTCGGCGGCCACAGCATCAAGGATCTCGGCGGCTTTCACAAAATCGTGAAAAAGGCCCAGGAGATCGAAGAAGGCAACCTGAAGGACGTCAAGTAGAGGACAAACCGAAATGGCAAAGATAGAACTCTCATTCTACCCGGGTTGCTCCTCACAGAAAGGAGCCACCTCATCGAACTACCTGGTCTCCGCCCAGACCATGTGCGAAGAGCTGGACATCCAGCTCAACGACATCCCGGACTGGAACTGCTGCGGCGCCTCCATCGGCTACGGCGGCGGCGGCGAACTGCCCCGCCTGACCCTCTCGGCCCGCAACATCGCCCTGTCCGAACAGCACAACCCCGGCCAGCAGATCGTCGCCACCTGCGCCGCCTGCTGGCTCTCCACCCGTGAAGCCAAAGAGCGCCTGCACGAAGACGAGCAGATGTTCAAAGACGCCAACACCGCCCTGTCCGAAGGCGGGCTGAAGTACAAAGGCGAAGCCGGCGTGCGTCACATGGTGGAAGTGCTGATCGAGGATATCGGTTTTGACGCCATCAAAGCGAAGGTGAAGAAACCCCTGGAAGGCATCAAGATCGCCGGCTACGTGGGCTGTCAGACCAACCGCCCCTTCGGCATCGCGGGCGAATCGTTCGAAAACCCCAAATACCTCGACAACATCGTCGAGGCCGTGGGCGCCGAATCGATTCCGACCTACGAGAAAAAGGTGCAGTGCTGCGGCGGCGCCCTGGCCTTCTCCGAGCCGGAGAAGTCCCAGGAGATGATCAAGGGGATTATCGAAGCGGCTTATGACAATGGGGCGGATATGATTGTTACCCCCTGCCCCTTGTGCCAGGCTAACGTGGAGATCTACCAGGATAATATCAACGAGACCTATGGTACTAAGTTTAATATGCCGGTGGTTTATTACTCTACGTTGATGAGTGTGGCGTTTGGGCGGAATGCTAAGGATGCTGCGCTTGATGGGCATATTATTAAGGCCAAGAAACTGGAAGATATCGCTAGTAAATAGTGGGGGTTTCTTTCCGGTTTGCAGAAAAGCCCGCTTTTGCGGGCTTTTTTGTGGGTGGGGGTTTTGCTTGTGTGAGAACGAGTGCTACATTCAGAAAAGCACTGATCCATATTTTCGTCATTCCGGCGCATGCCGGAATCCAGAAACACGGCGCTATCAAGGATTCTGGATCCTGGCCTGCTTTGGGATGGTGCGAATTTTGGCTTATGAAAGTTACCATTCAGACTGAGAACCTTTTTGTACGGCTGCTATACTGGTTGGAGTTATCGGAGAAATAAGTAGCCCTAGTTCACTACAGGAGTGAATTTCAATTTACAGCCATGGTCCGTTTTGACGCTTCTAATTAGATCGTGTAATACCGGAATATTAGACAGTGAAGACTTATCATTGGCTTACGCTCAACGTCACGGGGATAGTGAACTCACTGGTGTTTTTTAACACGACTTTTAGGTCTTCGTAGTATAGTCAGGCACTAGGATCCACCCAGCAATGTCAACTCTTGTTATCAAGTCTGAGGGTACAACACCTACTGAGAAATTGCTTGCCCTTTATTGCGAGGCAGCTTTTCTCAAAGCATGGAGCTATCCTAATCCCTACAAGGATGACGGTGATGAACTATGTGATTTGCTGGTGATTTTTGAAAATCATACTTTGATTTTTTTTGATCGTGAAAAAGTGCTGAAGTACCCAAAAGACAAATCTCCTGAAGTCATATGGAAGAGATGGGTTAGAACAGCTATTGATGCACAAATTAGGACTGTTCGAGGGGCAGAGCGATATTTGAAGGGCAGTCGGCCAATCTATTTAGATAGTAAACAACAACATCCTTTCCCTTTGGAGTTTGATAGAACAGCTATTGTTGTACATAGATTTATCGTTGCACATGGAGCAAAGGACGCCTGCGAAGAGTCAGCCGATTCAAACGTAAGTGGAAGCCTTGCAATCTCGTATTGCGATGATTCTCCGCCAAGTGATTTTCCTTACCTAATTCACTTAGAACGTACTGAACCGATACACATACTCGATAGTGAAAATTTACATATAATTTTCACTGAATTAGACACCATCACTGATTTCCTGCGCTTCATTGAAGAAAAAGAGCGGGCGATAGCTCGTTATCAAAACCTGATGTACTGCGGCGAAGAGGATTTATTGGCTCATTACCTTCTAAACTTCGATGATTCTACAAAGGCACATGTAATCGGCCCTATCGACGAAGATTTCAATAATGTTTACATCGGGGAAGGTGAATGGGCCGATTTTTGCAAGTCTGAGATCTATCAGAAAACACGAGAAGCAAACAAACCTTCATATCTCTGGGACGAACTCCTACAAATAACCAGTGGAAATGCTTTGGCTGGCACCTTGATAGGCAATGCAACTATCCTGCAAGGCAAAAGTGCAATTCACGAAATGGCGAAGGAGCCGCGTTTTTCTCGACGCGCTTTAATCGAATATATGACTATGGTGATTCACAAGTTTCCTGAACCTACCGGGTCAGGAATTATGAGGCACGTATCCTTTATGCCGTCCTTTTATCCCGATAAGGGCTATGTGTTCTTACAGTTTCATGCGCCACAACTTCGCTCACATGCTGATTACAGAGAGAAGCGTTCATTTCTATTGGAGGTGGCTTGTGGGGCTGCAAAACTGAAATTTCCGAAAATGAAGCAGATTGTGGGCATTGGCATGGATGCGCCAAAATATGCCGAGGAAAACGAGGAAGACTTCATTTTGATGGAATTCTCTAATTGGACATCCAAGATGGAACAACATTATCGGCAGTTAAATGAAGAGCTGAAGTTTTTCAACACAGGGAAGCACACGGAAACAATGCGGCATGTCACAGAATTTTTGTAAAGAACAAATATACGGGGACAATCACCGTTTGATCGTTGCTTTAAAAGCACTATCATTTAAAATAACCATATGATTTTAAGTGGCTTTAGACCATTTTAAAATGGTGACTGTCCCAACATTTTTTCTTGGCCTACGGACCACTGCAACTTAGATTTGAACAAGCGGAAGACCCCGTAAAGGGAATCATGGCCTATATTAAAGAACTCAAAGTAACCTTCGAACGCAAACGTATCGAAGACGACCTCTTGAAAACACCTATTGAAAATTCAATACGTGTATACGAGCTGTTCGGCCATCTTCAGGACGAAACCAAGGAGAAGGTAGTCGTCATGCACCTGAATCCTCAACTTGAAATCCTCTCTTATGAAGTCGCCGCAATAGGCACAGCCCATCGCGCATTAATCGATGCGGTCGAAATCTACCGCAATGCTATGCTTGCCCGAGCAAGTAAATTGATTGTTGTCCACAACCACCCTTCAGGCGATCCGAAACCCTCCCAGAACGACCACGCCTCAGCAAAGAAGCTCAAAGAGTTGGGTGAAATTCACGAAATACCACTGCAGGACTTTGTCATCATCGGTGAAAATTGTTATTTCAGTTTTAATGATGAAGGACTTGTCTAATCGAGATTCTCACTACACGATAGCCACTTGGACATTCACCCTTGAGTCAATATTCCAGGATAAATCGAAACAGTCATCGATTACCATACCGAGAAGGTCTTCGTATGAAAGCCAAAATATTGGAAATGGCACTAAATTTTCTTGAATCCTCTGTAGATTACATAAAAGAAGATAAAAGCAGCGGAGTAGAGCTTCAATTTTCAACCATACATTTGGCGGCATCAATTGAATTGATGCTTAAAGCGTGTCTTATTAAAGAGCATTGGTCTTTGGTAATTAACGACCTAAAAGACATGAATCTGTCTAAGTTTGAATCCGGTAATTTTAAATCTATTGGTATTGATGAAGCAGCCTTACGAGTTAGAAACATTTGTAGATGCAATATCGATAAAAAGATAATTGATAGAATCAAAAATGAGAGAAATAAAATTATTCATATAGGAAGCAGTGTAAATCAATATCAAGCAACTGCAAACATAGTGGACAGTTATAGTTTTATATATGATTTCACAAAAGAGGCTGCGCTATTTGAACCAGAATCAGAACATAAACATAGATTTGGTGAAATTAAAGAAAAAATCAATACACTCCAAAATTTTGTGGCCAACCGATTGAGACATATAAGCAATGAACTAAAAAGACATGAGAATGTCATTAGATGCCCTGAATGCTGGCAAAACTCTGTTGTATTTTCTGAAGAAAAAAGAAGTTGCCTATTTTGTAGAACGGAATTTGAACTCGAAATTTTTATAGAGCAATATGGAGATGCATTCCTTTCCCACGATGATATAGGAATAGATTTTTCTGCATGCCCAAATTGCGGAGAAAGCAGTGCCGTGTTCGCTGAAGAAATTAATTCGACAATATGTCTCTTCTGCAATTCAAATTTGAATGAGTATTTGAGATGCATAGATTGTGGTTAGCTTTTTACTGGAGATCCAAACTATCCAATTTGCTCTGATTGTGTTCGAAACAGGTTTGACAATGACCAGATGCTGCCAGCCCCTGAATTTCCAGAAGAATAAGGAGAACTAAAGGGGAAACTAACCAGACACCAATCGTAAGGTATCGGAAAAACAATCGGTTACCTGGAGGAGTACGGGGACAGTCACAGAAATATTGGGGACACCCTCCGTAAAAACATTGCCATTTTTCACACGGTGAGCTAGCTGCTCTATGTGGACACCCATCATAAGGCAACCTATTCCTGAACGAGGGTTCACGCCATGCCGGAATACACACCAACGTTAGAGCCACTGATCCAAGTTTATGCCTCTCATCTGCCACCCATACTATGAAGAGATATCGGTAGGGAATATCATAGGCAACTATCCGGACATCCATCGTAAACCACCACCAGCCATCTACCAAATATTCGCCGTTTATTTTGAGTTGGACTGGATGTCCACATTAACGTTAACTCGCCTACGATTTAACCTAGGAACTAACAGCCTAGGATAACCTAAAGGTTTTCATTTTTTTGGCCGATAAACCGATCATCCGAGCCGCCAGACGTATAGATGGAATTTTCACCAGCGTTGAGGGATTGACATGAGGCGAGTCCAAATCGATGTTAAACTCCTTGTCTTAGATCATCGTGTTGCTTTTCCAGTTCTGGCGATGGCAATTTTAAAAAATAGTCAGAACCTTTTATAAAACGAGACTTGTAATCATCTAGGATGAATAATATGGATTTACAAGAGAGCAAATCTTACAAAGTGGTATTTTTTCAAGGTCAAGTAGGTGCTGACGGGAGTTCAGGCTCAGTTAGTCAGATTCTAAATAATCTCATTACAGATAGAGAGATACCAATAATTCAAATTAAAAAAAATGGATATGAACTTAGGGATTTAGAGCGTATTAATCAAGGTAACGTAATCAAAGGAGCAATAGCTAAATTTAGACAAAACAATCTACCGCATGCTGCAGCGCCAGGCATAGTTGATCGGGAACTTGATCTTGACGAAAATGAGGGATTAATAGAAAAAAACTTCTTTTTATTTTATAAAAAATGGGAGTTACTGGTATGGCAAACCAATGGGAACGGCAGTCGAGTTGGTCGATTAGCTGAATATCTCACTGAGATTTTTGGAGAAACAGTACTTTTTAATCCCGTTTTGCAGGTAGAGGCTATGCGTCGTTTAATGAACAAGGAGTTTGAAATAAAACAAGTACGCGTTCGTGTGGCACGACCTACAAATCCAGATTTGTATAATCCTAAACAGCAGTGGTCAAAAGATATCTTATCTTTGATGAATAATAGTGGTGGAATGCACGTTGATATCACTATGCGTGGGGATGGGCATAGCAAGAAACCAGAAAAACGATATCTAGCTAAGCGAGTAAAGAGCGCTATCAAAGAAATGATAAAGTCTGGTGATGTGAAGGCAGCTAAAGTAGTAGTTGAAGATGAATTTGGTGCCACACATCCAATTGATCTTATCGCGGATCGCCTTTACTCTCGGCAAGACGTACAGATGATTGGTCGATATCCAAGCAAAGAGAGCATGTTTTCAGCTCTTAAACATGCAAAAGATGAGTGCCAAAACGATCTAAGAGATGTATTCGGTGAAGATAATGCCTCACTTAATTAAACTATGTTTTTTTCTAATTGGAACTGGATCTGCCTATTTCACTATTCCTGGCATGCAAGCAAATGCAATATCTAATATTGCAATTACCTTTGCTGGTGTATCAGGCACATTGCTCGGTTTTATAATTGCCGCTCTTTCAATCATTACAGCATTATCGGATCGTCAGCTTATACGAAACATGCATAAGACGGGACATCTAGGGCAATTAGTAAATGAGCTTACTTTTACCGCATGTGCTTATCTATTCGTTTTGTCTTGTTCTTTAACACTACTTTTCGTAACTGGCAAAACCTTAACATACTTAACAATACTTGATACAGGTGTTATGGCTCTGGGACTTTGGCTTTTGATTTCATCAGGTAAAAAATTCTATTTGGTAATTTCGGCAAGCAACTCTTAGTGCAATACAGCCATGAGTTGCAAACAGAACATTATAGAAAATAGCTCGATATATTATGATCAATTGAATTCGTAAGACAGCAAAAAATATTTAGTTATTGTAATTATATGACGCTGAAATAACTTGGTTTATTATTATCAAATAGGAGGTGAGTAATATTGGAATTAATTTAGTAGCGCACTTTGAAAGTAATAGTTCATTAACGCAGTTCTAAATATTCATGGAGAGAACAATGGAAAAGAAAATCAAGTTTAGTGATTCTGAGTTCAAGAAATCTAGTCTTTCCCATGGAGGAAAGAAAGTTTGCGTTGAGGTTGCGATTAATAGTCAAGGTGTTGGGGTTAGAGATTCTAAGGATCCAACTAAGACTACCCTTAGCTTTACTCACGAAGAATGGGAGGCGTTTATTGGTGGAGTAAAAGGTGGCGAGTTTGAATTAAGGTAGTGTTCATATGTAGTAGTCGCGACTTGATCTGACAGTTACCGGCTTCCATGGCGTGTCTGTCAGGTCAAGTTCAGCCTACACTCTTTGAACTAACCGGACACCAAGAGACTAACCGCAAATACGAGGACACTCACCATTTGACCAGAGCAATAATGGGGACACCCGTGAAAACATTGCCATTTTTCACACGGTGAGCTAGTCTTCTCAAAACCCATCGGATACAACAAGGAGGTTGTAATGACACGCGCCCGCGAAACCCTAGTCAGCCTGGAAGCCACCCCCTACTACTGTCAGTTTTCACCCATATAGAGCCACCACGATTTCACCCTAATGGAGCCAGTGAAATTTCGCGCTAATGGAGCCACTTTGTTTTCACCCTAATGGAGCCACCCCAGTGGTTTCGCAAGCCTGATTTCCGGTTCGGACTTTCTGAAAATCCGGATACCCTACGGCCTTTTTGGCAGGAGGTATCCATGGCAAACAGGAGGAATATTGGAATATTGGGGACACCCGTAAAAAAATTGCCATTTTTCACACGGTGAGCTAGTCTTCTCGAAACCCATCGGATACCGCAACTAACCGGACACCCATCGTAAGGTGTCGGAAAAACGGCACCCAGATTCAAGGTTCCATAAATCCAGGCAACCACCACACTCCGTCTTACATTCAAACCCTCTTTACAATACAATCAATAGGTTAGTAACGGTAAGGGAGACACCGTATGTACTGGGACAGGGATTTTGATAAGGACGAGAATTTGCGGATGCAAACCAATATCAGTCGATTACCAGGCAAAAAGCAGCGAGAACTCGAGCAGATCACGGATATCATCCGTGCCCAGGGCGAAGTTGAGATGGTAATTCTCTTCGGCAGCTACGCCCGTGACGACTGGCGCGAAGAGAAGGATCTGGAACCAGAACGCTGGTCTGGTCATGCCTCTGACCAAATATTGGGGACACCCGTGAAAACATTGCCATTTTTCACACGGTGAGCTAGTCTTTTCAAACTCATCGGATACAACAAGGAGGTTGTAATGACGCGCGCCCGCGAAACCCTAGTCAGCCTGGAAGCCACCCCCTACTACCACTGCATCTCCCGCTGCGTCCGCCGTGCCTGGCTGTGTGGTGATGACCCCTATACCGGACAGAGCTTCGAGCATCGTCGCCAGTGGGTGCTGGACCGCCTGCGGGAATTAGTGGATATTTTCGCCATAGACGTGTGTGCTTACGCCATTCTTTCAAATCACTATCATGTTGTATTGCATGTAAACGCGGACAAGACCAAGGACTGGACAGACCGGCAGGTTATCGGACTAACCGGACACCCATCGTAAGGTTTCGGAAAAACAATCGGTTACCCGTTTGGTCCCGGGGTCCCGGGGCCACCCATCATTTGATTCTTTTAAATATTCCCAATTATCAATAAATTATGATTTAATTACGACTATCCCGTTTTATGGGCCGTTAGCTGTGCAGAGAGCAATGCCCCGATTAAATTCATCAAAAAAAGATTATCAAATTTAGAGAGTCCGATATTAAGTGCTGGCGCTATGGGAATCCCAGGACTAACCGGACACCCATCGTAAGGTTTCGGAAAAACAATCGGTTACCCGTTTGGTCCCGGAGACTACCTGGACACCCACCCTGAGCGGTGCGGCGATAGGACCCTCACGTTAAAGGCTCGTAAGCGCCCAAGAAACGGCATCTATTTTCGCTCCGAGATCCTGAGCCACACTGTCTCCTGACCTAACCCACAGGAGATCCCCAATGCCCGGTAATACAAATGCACAATCCTTGTCTGATCACTGGCGTCAGCACATAGAT
>JBNKJP010000028.1:0-29130 GCA_050291245.1 Candidatus Thiodiazotropha sp.
CCCTTCGGGCGAGCCTGCAAGGGGCTATCCGCGGCGTTATGCCTCTTGGAAAGGGCTGGGCCATTCCCTGCGAGGCATGCCTTGCGGCTAGCCCCTTGCAGACTCGCTGAATGGTACAGAATCTATGACGAGGTACACTAGCCTACCGGAAATTGGCCATGTCTCCCAACGGAGATTGAAGGGGTATTTTCCCATGATACAACGGTGCAACCCGAAGCGACTCCCGTGTCAGGGCCGGTAGACCAAAATATCTCCGGGCTGGCACGCCAGGAACTCACAGATCTTTTCCAGAGTTTCAAAACGCACCCCCTTGACCTTCCCCTGCTTGAGCAGAGACATATTCGCTTCGGTAATTCCCACATACTCGGCAAGTTCCTTGGACTTCGCCTTTCGCGCGACCAGCATCATATCGAGTTGAACAACAATAGGCATGGCGTATTCAGTCACACAAAAGTAGCATTCTCTTCCGCCAGCTTCTGGCCCTGTCGGATGACACTCGCCATCAAATAGACCATGCCGGCAAAAAACATGAGAAACAACTGATCCGATGAGATACCCACCGCCAGCAGGCGCGAGCCTACCGAGTTCTGGAAAGTGAGCACGAGGGTCACGGCAACGCCGCACAACACAGAACCTAAAACGGAAGCCAACGACCACCAGGCAAACCGACTGAGGTAGTGTGCCGCCCTGGTTGAGAAGACCTGTCCGGTTGAGAAAAGGGTAAAGAATCTGTAAGCCTGCCACAGGCCAACCAACAGTAACACCAGCGGGATTCCGCTGATCGCACCCGCCGCGACACGTTGCCAGATCGCGAGTGTCACCTGAATTTCGGAAGGTGACAGATTGGCGTATCGGGCGATATCACCCGTGTCGGTCACGCTCCAATAAAGCAAAGCACCTATCGGTGAAATGGCAATCACAATCAAACAAAAACCCGCCATCACTTGACTTAAACGACGTGTGAACTGGGGTAGTTTCTCTGGACCAAACTGATTCATGAGCACGTTCCTCTTAGCAATTTCTAAGGAATCATTCGAAGTATAATATCGTTTTCCGATAATTTATTATTGTAATACGATAATTTTTATTGTCCAGCCTCAGCCACACGCTCCCAGGGGATAATGCTATGCCTCTGGCGCTTTATCACTCATTTGTCCATACTATGGCGGTGCGGGGACGTAGCTCAGCTGGGAGAGCGTCGCGTTCGCAATGCGAAGGTCGGGAGTTCGATCCTCCTCGTCTCCACCAAACAATTCATCATCAACCACAACCCCTACCCGAGTCGCAACTTCCATTCCGGCTAGAACGTAAAGCTGATGTACGATCCTGCCACAATTCCACCCCGTGAAATCGAGATGATCGCCATACACGCATCCGGGCCGGGTGGACAGAACGTCAACAAGGTTGCATCGGCGATTCAGCTGCGCTTCGACATACCCGCCTCCTCGCTTCCGGCGGTCTACAAGCAGCGACTGTTGAAACTCAAAGACAGCCGCATCAATGCAAACGGTATACTCGTTATCAAGGCACAACGTTTTCGGGAGCAGGAAAAAAACCGTCAAGAGGCCTTGCGGCGACTCCGACAGATCGTTCAAAGCGTAATGATTACACGCAAACCCCGCATCGCCACCAAACCGACCCGGGCCTCGAAACAACGTCGACTGGAAAGTAAAAAACGGCTTAGCCGGCAAAAAGCCCTCAGGCGCAAACCATTACAATAGGCAGCAACACCATTGGCACTCAAAGCAACAATATTCAAAGCGGATCTGCAACTCGCCGACATGGACCGTCATCATTACGAGAACTACGCTCTCACCCTTGCTCGGCACCCCTCTGAAACCGATGAACGGATGCTGCTGCGCTTGGCCGCGTTTGCCTATCACGCCGATCCCCGTCTGGAGTTCACCCGGGGCATCAGCACGGAGGATGAGCCCGATCTGTGGCAGAAATCCCTCTCAGACGAGATCGAACTCTGGATAGAACTGGGTCAACCGGACGAGAAACGTATCCGCCGTGCCTGTGGACGGGCGAGAAAAGTAATCATCTACCCCTACACGGAACGCAGTGCCCAGCCGTGGTGGCAACAGAACAGGGATGCCTTTGTTCGTTTCAAGCACCTTGAAGTCCGTTTTTTTTCGCAATATGACTCCGCGACACTATCCTGCCTGGTCCAGAGAAACATGTCTTTGACCGCCACGATTCAGGAAGGTCAACTTTGGTTGAGTGATGGGCAACATGAGGTAACGATTCAAACCGATCTCTGGCAGGCTCCGGAAAACTGATGCCACAGCGCTACGCGCGTTTTCCGATGAGTTCAATGGGATAACCGTCCGGATCCTCGACGAAGGCAATAATGGTCGAACCTGCATTCATGGGGCCGGCTTCACGCAGGATCCTGGCACCCGCGTCACGAATTTGCCCGGTCGCCTGATAGACGTCGTCGACTTCAATGGCCAGATGGCCGAACCCTTCGCCGAGATCATATCGACCGGTTTCCCAATTGTGGGTCAGTTCAATCACCGATTGATCAGCTTCATCACCATAACCGACAAATGCCAGGGTAAATTTCCCTTCGGGATAGTCCTGCTGGCGCAACAGTTTCATGCCGAGAATCCGTGTATAGAAATCGATTGACCGCTGCAGATCGCCCACGCGTAACATGGTATGTAACAAACGCATATAAAACCCCCATTGGATTTGGAACCGGTTCAAGCAGAATCAAAATTAGACAGCGTTTCTCCGTGAACGCTCCTCCAAGCCACTACTATTGTGACCGTTTTCCATCTACTGCGATTAATTCCCACATTTTTCATACCGGTTAAGATTCGTTTAAGAAAGCCTCCCTAGAGTACGCCTCATCGTCACACATCAGGAGCAGGCACAATGAGGAGCAGGCGAACAGCATTCCGGTTCAAAGACAATATGCCGTCCAGGGTATGCAACACTCAGCCGGACAGCCCTCGGCGCAGGATCGCAGAGGATTTCGTACACCATTGTTTCCGTGAGCATTACCAGGCGGACATCCAACATTTCATGCCCAACCTGATGAGTCTGAGTGACGATCAGGACAGGCTTCAGGCCGTGCTCGGATTTCGCCACGCGGAAGAATCCCCGCTGTTTCTCGAAACCTATCTGGACCATCCGGTCGAACAGATGATCGCAGCACGCGCCCTGCTGCCTGTGGACCGCTCCCGGCTGGTCGAGGTGGGCAACCTCTCCGTGGCGAATCCGAACATTACCCGCTGGCTTTTTATCGCGCTCACGGGGTACCTGTCCACGACCCAGTGCGAATGGGTCCTGTTTACCATCGGTCCGGTTCTGCAAAATGCCTTCCAACGCATGGGCTTCAGCATGATCGACCTGGGCGAGGCCCGATGCGAGCGGTTACCCGAAGCGGATCGTGCGGCCTGGGGTCGATATTATGATCAGAAACCCCGGGTTTTGGCGGGTCGTCTGGATCAGGGACTGCGAACCCTGGGCACCCTGTGCGAGCAGCAGGTCGCCATCATGAATCTCTGGCAACGCGCTGCCGCAATAGGCAGGGAGGCCGCATGATGCTGCTGTCACGACTGGCCGAACACGCCAAGCGCCAGCCGCAGCGGTTGGCCATCCAGGGCTCCGGATTGTCTCTGAACTATGCGGATCTCCACACCCAGGTGCTTGAGACCATGGCACGTTTTTCGGCCATCGGCATCGAATCCCTGGCCCTCGATCTGGACAATGGGCCGGTTTGGGCGGTTCTCGATCTTGCCGCAATGGGAAGGGGTATCGGACTGGTTCCGATCCCCCCCTTTTTTTCCAACCGGCAGGTCCGCCACGCCCTTGTCGAGTCGGGCGTGGGCTATGTGATCACGGATAACCCTGAGGTTTTTCGGCAACGGGTCGCGGGTGAAACATTTAGCGAAATCGCAACCTGGGAGCTGTATGGTAAAACCCTTTCGATCCTCCAACCGGTCAAGCGTGAATCACGCATTCCCGAGGGTATTCTCAAGGTAACGTTCACCTCGGGAACTACCGCGGAACCCAAAGGGGTGTTGCTGGACAGACGACAGATGGAGGCGGTGATCCTCGCCCTTGCGGAACGGGTTCCGGTACAGGACGATGATCAGCATCTGGTATTGACGCCCCTGTCGGTTCTGTTGGAGAACATCGCCGGGCTGTATCTGCCACTTTGGTGCGGCGCCTCGGTCGCCCTGCCCTCGCTGATCGAAACCGGTCTCCTGGGCGCCTCGGGTCTCGACAGCCGTATGATGCTGGCCGCTCTGGAGAGCTATCGCGCCAGCAGTGCCATTTTCAGTCCACAAATGCTGCAGGGTGCCGTGCGCTACCTCCAGCAGACCGGCGCGCAGGTACCACGAGATCTGCGTTTTATCGCTCTCGGGGGCGCCGCGGTCTCCAAGCGCCTGCTGGATCAGGCCGCCACTTTGGGAATTCCGGTCTATGAAGGCTATGGCCTCTCCGAATCCGCTTCCGTGGTCACCCTCAACGCCCCGCAAGCGCATCGGCCAGGATCCGTTGGCCGGCCCCTTTCGCATCTCGAAGTCCGCATCGCGGAGGATGGGGAGGTATTGATCCGCGGAACCCGGTTTGCAGGCTATCTCGGTGAACCGACAGTCCCCGCCGGAGACGATTGGTGGCACACCGGGGACCTGGGCTACCTGGACAATGAGGGGTACCTCTATCTACGCGGTCGACGCCGTCATGTGTTCATCACAGCCTACGGGCGCAATGTCTCACCGGAATGGGTCGAGCGGGAACTGGTAGTGGAACCGGTGATCGCCCAGGCCGCGGTGTTCGGCGAGGCACGCCCCTGGAATCTGGCCGTGATCGTACCCTCGGGCCTGATTGATCCCGGCGAGATCGAAGCCGCCATAAGCCGGGTCAACGAGACCTTGCCGGACTACGCCCGGATCAGTCGGTGGTTTTTTGCCGATACCCCATTCACGCCATCCAACGGTCAACTCTCCGGTACCGGTCGGTTGCGCCGAGACACGATTCATCAACACTACCAGAGCCGCATGGAGGCGCTCTTCGATCAGGAGTTGGCCTCATGAGCAATTTTTTCAATCGTCTTTTAGCTGAAACCGAACAGGAGCGGGAATCCCTGCTTGCCATACCCTTCATTGAACACGGTTGGCGCGGTGAACTCTCGCTTCAGAGCTACATCGCCTTCCTCACCCAGGCATACCATCATGTGAAACACACGACGCCCCTGTTGATGGCCTGCGGATCACGCATCCCCGGTTCGAAGGAGTGGCTGCGTGACGCGATGGCCCACTACATTGAAGAGGAGTTGGGACATCAGGAGTGGATTCTCAATGATATCAAGGTCTGCGGCGGCGATCCGGAAGTGGTGCGCCATGCTGAACCGGATATCCCCGCAGAGGTCATGTGCGCCTATGCCTATGACCTGATCCAACGGCGCAACCCGGTGGGCTTTTTGGGTATGGTGCTGGTCCTGGAAGGCACCAGTATCAAACTGGCCACTGAGGCGGCAAAAAACACCCGGACAAGTCTGGGCTTGCCGGAAAACGCCTTCAGTTATCTCACCAGTCACGGCTCTCTGGACATTTCCCACATGGATTTCTATGCCGGCCTGGTCAACCGCCTGGAAGACGAGGATGACCAGAGCTTTATCATCCACTGCGCGAAACGGTTCTACAAACTCTATGGTGACATCTTCCGCGCTCTTCCGCTTTCACTCAACGACAAGGCCCTGGTGGCCTAGGAGACATTCTCATGACCCTCATCAGTCATGCCAACACGCTGCCCTGGTTGGTAGAGCCTGGTTTCTTCATGACTCTGACGATGCTGTTGATCGATGCTCTGTGCGCGATCACCGTTGTCACCTTACTCTACCGCATCCTGTATCGGCTGCTGTCCCATGCGGACACCACTCAAGCCCCGCTACAGAACACCGGCGGCATTGGGGGAACCAGCCTCAATAAGCCATTCGCAGGTGAGTCCCAGACCCCGAATCCATCCCATACCGAGGCCTCAGATCATGAAACTTGAAGGCAAGCGAATCCTGCTCACGGGCGCCGGTGGCGGCATCGGTTCCCTCATCGCAAACATCTTGGCTGAAAAAGGCGCCCGCCTCGCTTTGGTGGATCGCGATTACCAGGCGCTCGAGAAAAACGCCGACCGTCTCAACTCCGACGAGCGACCGCTGATCCTGTCGGTCGACCTGCTCGATGCCAAGGCGCGCAATGCGGCGATGGATCAAGCCATGAAACATCTTGGGGGGATCGACCTGCTGATCAACAACGCCGGGATGATGAGTTTTCGCCCTTTTCACGAAGAGGATCCGGAGATCATCCAGCGAATCGTGCAACTCAACACCCTGGTGCCCATGCAACTGACCCATAAAGTGCTACCCCACATGCTGGAGCGGGGGTCCGGACGGATTGTCAATGTGGGCTCGACCTTTGGTTCCATCGCCTTCGCCTGGTTTGCCACCTACTCCACCAGCAAGTTCGGTTTGCGCGGCTTTTCCGAGGCGTTGCGGCGGGAACTGGCCCATACCGGTGTCGGGGTGACCTATGTCGCGCCCCGGGCGGTAAAGACGAAACTGAACAGCTCCGCCATCTATCGCATGGCCGAGACGGTCAAGATGAACATGGATGAACCCGAATGGGTTGCCAAACGCATCGTCGTATCGATCGAGAAGGAGCGTGACGATGTATATCTGGGTTTTCCGGAATCCCTGTTTGTCCGTATCAATGGATTGTGGCCGAGACTCGTCGATGGCGCGATGAAAAAACAGAATCTCAAAATGATGGCCTTCGCCAAAGAGAGTACTTCATGAAAAAACTGCCCCCCTTACTGCTCTGGTCGCTGACCAGCCTGTTCTCACTACCGGCCCTGGCGGACATGTCACCTGAGTTACTGTCCCTGAGTGAACATTGGGCCAAAATAAAATATCAGACCCCGGAAGATCAACGGGTCGCCGCACTGGAAAAACTGAGTCAGGATGCGGAATCCCTGGCCAAGGCCCATCCCGGTGAAGCCGCCCCCCTGATCTGGGAGGGTATTATCCTCTCCACCCTGGCGGGTGAAAAAGGCGGTCTGGGAGCGCTGTCCCTGGTGAACCGGGCCAAAGAGGTGCTGGAACAGGCGGAAGCGATCGAACCGGACGCGCTCGATGGCTCGGTCTACACATCCCTCGGAAGCCTCTACTACCAGGTCCCCGGCTGGCCCATCGGATTCGGCGATGACAACAAGGCAAGGGCGTATCTGCAGAAGGCCCTGGCGGTAAACCCGGACGGTATGGACCCGAACTACTTTTACGGGGATTTTCTGCTACAGGAGAAGGACTACGCCCAGGCCGCATCGGCATTTGAACATGCCCTGAATGCGCCACAGCGCAATCGGCCCATAGCCGACGCAGGCAGGCATTCCGAGATCACTGCCGCACTGGAGAAAACCCATCGGTTGATGCAGTAATACGACACCTGAACAGGGCATATTAAGGTACCAGGTTAATATCAACTCTGAACCCTCCTGGTTAAGTTGCCTGGCAAACGATCAACCGGCTCAGCTTATCTACCCAAGCTGAGTCCGGTTATCCATCCAGTTTGCGCAGCGATTTAAAATTATTATCAGAACACCCGCTTCATAAGGCTTTCCTCAGATCCCCACAGAGATTATCCTATCTCTTAGCCAGCACTGATCCTCGGGATATCAGATCGTTGGCTTAGTAGAGGGATTTCTGTTTAAAACTCAAGGATATTGTCAGGACAGAACAGGCAGAGCCTGATCCGTACTTAACAAAAAGAGAAAAATGTCTGATCGGATAAAGCCCTGGATGTTATCCATTTTCAGTGTCAAAGGCATGCATAACCGCAAAACCACAGCGTCCGATCCTCCCGATTTCGAAGCCAATCTGAAACGTCGGCAGATCGAGCAAGCCTATGCCGGCCTGCCCGCCGCTCTTGGCGCCATCATGATCAACGCCACGATCATCGTCACTGCGCAATGGCATGTAGTTTCCACCGATCGACTGATCGCCTGGTACCTGTGCATGTTGGTGCTGACCCTGCATCGCCTGATCAGCTATCGCAGTTTCCAACATCAGCAACCGGATCTGCTGCAACTCACTGCATGGGGCCGTCGTGCCATTGCCAACAGTCTGGTTTCCGGTGTCATATGGGGTTCCGCCGCATTTCTACTGGTCCCCATGGACAATCCGGTACATCAGACGATCGTTATTGCGACCCTGATCGGCATGTCCGCAGGAGGAGTCATCACCCAAGCCTCGTTACTGCCGGCATCCATCGGTTTTCTGCTACTGGTTCTGGTGCCTTTGACAGTCCAGTTGTTTACATTCGGAGGCCCAGCCTATAACGGCCTCGGAATCATGACAATCATGTTCATTTTCATCATGACCACCGGATCCATGCGCATCCATCGTAACCTCAATCAATCATTGGAGTTGGGTTTACGCCAGCAGCACAGCCGCAAAATCATCGAATATCTTGCTTATCACGATGCCTTGACCAATCTGCCCAATCGGCGTCTGTTGGTCGAGCGGCTCACCAAAGACATCGCCCGCTCGAAACACCATAAACACCACGGGGCTCTGCTGTTTCTGGACCTGGACAATTTCAAGAATATCAACGACTCCCTGGGACACCAACAAGGGGATGAACTGCTCAAGCAGCTTGCCTATCGACTGGATCGATGCTTAAGGGATGAAGACACCGCCTCACGCCTGGGTGGGGACGAATTCGTGCTGTTGATGCCGGAGTTGGCCGATAGTCAGGAAATCGCGGTGGAAGTGGCGATGAGGATGGCGCGAGAGGTGCAAAAGCAACTGAGCCAGCCCTTCCAACTCAATGATGATGAGATACATATGGCCGCCAGCATCGGTGTCGCCCTGTTCCCGACACATGGTGACAATGCGGATGACCTGCTGAAACGGGCGGACTATGCCATGTACCAGGCAAAAGCCGTTGGACGAAACACCCTCAGTCTCTACCGCAATGACATGCAGGAGCAGGCCAACCTGCTGATGAGCCAGGAGCAGGGTCTGCGCAACGCCCTGAAAAACTGCAGCCTGGTAATACAGTACCAGCCTCTGGTCACAACCGAGAGGCGTCTCATCGGCGCCGAGGCGCTGGTTCGCTGGCGCCACCCGGAAAAGGGCTTGATCGCGCCCGACGAGTTCATACAACTCGCGGAACAGAGCGGTTTGATCATCCAGCTGGGGCAGCAGGTCCTCGAACAGGTGTGCCAACACATCAATACGCTCTTCGCCACCGGGTTGACCCGTGATGAATTCCGAATTTCGATCAACGTCAGTCCTTTGCAGTTTGCTTCCAGGGATTTCGTCTCTGACACCCTGGCCACGGTGACAAAGTATGCCATCGAACCCCGACGATTGATCTTCGAAGTCACCGAGAACATCCTTGTCCAGGACATCCGTAAAACCGTCAACAAGCTCAATCAACTGCGCCACGCCGGGTTCACCCTCGCCATCGACGATTTCGGCACCGGGCACTCCTCTCTGGCCTACCTGAAACAATTGCCCATCGACACCATCAAGATCGATCGAATCCTGGTCAAGGACATCACCCGGGAAGCAACCGATGCGGTGATCGTGGAAGGCGCCATCCGGATTGCCAAGAAGCTTGGAATCAGTGTGGTCGCGGAGGGTGTCGATGAGCAGCCCACCCTGGAAAAGCTGACGGAATTTAAATGCGATGTCATCCAGGGAGACCTGATCGCGAAACCCATGGATATCGAAGTCTTTACGGATTACCTAAAGGATTCCACCCCGGTCTGAGCCCTTGCGGATGGAGATTGCCCGGGCACCATACCCTAACCGCCCCTCGCGAACCTGATCGCGCTTACTCAAACCAGAGAAGCACCGTCATCCCGGCGCATGCCGGGATCCAGAGTGCGGGGTAATGCCATATTCCTGGATTCCATCCTCTGTGCGCAAATCACTGCGAATGAACGCACAATTTGCCGGGTTTTCTGAGTCTATTTGCGGTGATTGGCGGTTTATTTGCGATTCAACTCGCTGAAGTAAGTCCATTCCCCTCTCAGCCCCCATGAACCATATGACTCGCCCGGATTTTACATACTGCACCGCATCAAATGCTGTTAGACTGACACGGGTCAGCGCAGCTTTGGTACGGATCTGAATATGAGTGTGAAACATTACGATGCCATCGTGATCGGCAGTGGTCCCGGTGGCGAAGGCGCGGCCATGAAACTGGTCAAGAGTGGCAAGCGGGTCGCGGTTGTCGAGGCCTATGACAAGATCGGAGGCGGCTGTACCCATTGGGGCACCATCCCGTCCAAGGCCCTGCGCCACAATATCCAGCTGCTGCGGGACTACCGGCGCAATCCCCTGTTCCAGCACACCCAGGACCAGGTCAAGGTGGAGTACTCGGATCTGCTTCAGGCCGCAGGCAAGGTCATCAGTGAACAGGTACGCAGCCGACTGCGTCACTACGCACGCAACCGGGTGGATGTCATCCATGGACGGGGCCGATTCGTCGACCCCCACCACATCAAGGTCGACCTCGCCTCCGGGGTGAGCGAAACCTACAGCGCGGATTACTTCGTGATTGCAACCGGATCACGCCCTTACCATCCCCAGGACGTGGACTTCAACCACTCTAGAATCCATGACAGCGACTCGATCCTGAATCTGGATCACACCCCCGAATCGATCACCATCTACGGCGCGGGGGTGATCGGGTGCGAATACGCATCGATCTTCAGCAATCTGGACGTCAAGGTCAACCTGGTGAACACCCGGGACCGTCTGCTCTCCTTTCTCGATGACGAGATCACCGATGCCCTGAGCTACCACCTGCGCAATCAGGGCACGGTGATTCGACACAACGAGGAGTACGAACAGGTCGAGGGACAGGACGACGGGGTGGTGCTGCACTGCAAGTCGGGAAAGAAATTCAAGACCGACATCCTGCTTTGGGCCAACGGCCGTAGCGGCAACACCGAAGAGATGGGATTTGATTCGGTGGATCTGAAGGTCAATCATCGGGGTCAGATCGAAATCGACGAGCGTTACTGCACCGCTCAACCACACATCTTTGCGGTAGGCGACGTGGTCGGCCCGCCGGGCCTGGCCAGCGCGAGTTATGATCAGGGACGTTTCGTCGGAGCTCAGATCGCCACCGGCAGCGCCGACTGGCAGCTGATCGACGACTTCCCCACCGGCATCTACACCCTCCCCGAGATCAGCTCACTGGGTCGTACCGAACGGGAACTGACCGCCAGCAAGATACCCTATGAGGTGGGACAGGCCAGTTTCCGTACCATTGCCCGGGCACAGATCACCAACCATGAAGTGGGCATGCTGAAGCTGCTGTTCCACAGGGACACCCTGGAGATCCTGGGCATCCACTGTTTCGGCGAACAGGCCTCGGAGATCGTGCATATCGGCCAGGCCATCATGGCCCAGAAAGGCGAAGCCAATACCCTGCTCTACTTTGCGGAGACCACCTTCAACTATCCGACCATGGCGGAGGCCTACCGGGTAGCGGCGCTGAACGGCCTGAACCGGATTTTCTGAATCAGGGATTATGGGTATGGATCGAGTCCATACCCTCGGAACTCCAGCTACCCTCGGTGACCCCCAGCATGCTGAGGATCTGCTTCTGGGTCGACTCGAGGATGTGACGTCGCTCTTCCTCCCCTGACAGGTTCTTGGCGACCGCCACCGCTCCTACCAGAGAAGCCAGGATGGCCCGTGACTTATCTGAGATCAGTTCCCGATCGGGCTTGAACGGCAGTTGTTTGAGTTTGATCAGCGCCGCGATGCGGATCTCGATCATCTTGCGGAGCCGGTCGTATGACTCCTCGAACAGGTGTTTGATACTGGAATTGCTGTTGCCGATCTCATTGAACAGGATGGTTTCCGGACCCGGTTTGCTCTTGCTGTCCAACTCGCTGAGATTCCAGTAGTTGGTCACCAGGGAGGTCAGGTGTTTGATCGACAGGGGTCCCTTGACCAGACGGGCGGCCCGGCTTCGTTTCAGCGTCTCCAGGAACGAGGCCCGATAAAGCGCCTCCTTGGATTCGAAATGGGCATAGAACGCCCCGTGGGTCATCTTCGCCTCTTTCATGATCTGGCCAATTGACACCTTTTCAAACCCGTATCGAGAGAACAGGTCGATCGCGGCGTTCAGGATCAAGTTTTTGGATTTTTCTTTTCGGGCAGCAGGACAAGGCATGGTCTATCTTTATCCTTCACGGGTCATGACAGTACGGTGTTCGATATTATCTTGATCATATCGCGGTGAATGGTATCTTCAAAGCTGGTATTCGGAACAATAAAATTTAAATGAATTCACCAATCGTAATCACGGGTATGGGTATCATTAGCCCGCTGGGCAGGGGTGTCAAGCCGGTCTGGCAACGCTTGACCGAGGGTCGCTCCGGAATCCGCCTGATCGAGCGATTCGATACATCGAATGACCCGATCAAAATCGCGGGACTGGTGCCTAATATCGATAATGACCCGGAAGCCGGCCTCGATCTAGACCAGGTCGTGGAGCCCAAGGAGCGGAAAAAACTCGATCTGTTCACGCTCTATGCCCTGGCTGCTGCCCAGGAGGCGTTGACCCAGGCCAACTGGTTTCCCCAGACGGAAGCCGAACAGCGGGCCACCGCCACCATCGTGGCTACCGGTATCGGCGGCTTCCCAACCATCACCCAGGCCCAGACCACCCTGGCGAGCCGAGGCTATAAACGCATCTCGCCCTTCACCGCACCGGCGTTCCTGGCCAATATGGCCTCGGGCAACCTGTCGATCAAGTACGGTTTCAAGGGCCCTCTGGGTTGTCCGGTGACCGCCTGCGCCGCCAGTCTGCAGGCCATCGGAGACGGTATGCGCATCATCCGCAGCGGCGAAGCCGAGGTCGCCCTGGTGGGCGGCGCCGAAGCCTGTGTCGACCCCCTGTCCCTGGCAAGCTTTAATGCCCTGAAGGCGCTCAGCGGTGAGTCCGAACACCCGCAGAAGGCCTCGCGCCCCTTCGATCGTGAACGAAACGGCTTTGTCATGGGCGAAGGCGCCGGACTGCTCGTGATCGAGACCCTGGAACACGCGCAACAACGGGGCGCCACGCCCCTGGCCGTCATCAGTGGCTACGGCACCTCGGCGGATGCCTATCACATCACCTCAGGCAGCCCCGACGGCTCGGGCGCCGCCGCGGCGGTTCATACCGCGTTACGTATGGCCGGTCTGGAACCCGAAGCGATTGGCTACGTCAATGCCCACGCCACCTCCACCCCGGTGGGTGACGCGGCCGAGATCGCCGCCCTGCGCACGGTGTTTGGCGAAAGACTGTCCCAGATCCCGATCTCCTCGACCAAATCCGCCACCGGCCACCTGCTCGGAGCCGCCGGCGGTATCGAGAGCATCTTCACCGCCCAGGCAGTGATCCATAATCTACTGCCCCCTACCCTAAACATGGAACAGGCCGATGAGGGCATGGAAGACCTGGATTTCGTACCCAAACAGGCACGCACCCAGACCCTTGATCATGCCTTGTGCAACGGCTTCGGCTTCGGCGGCGTCAACGCCTCGCTGATTTTCAGCAAGCCCTGAAGTACGTTCATTGATTGCTCACCCGGTTCGGGTTAACCTGTCCCGGCTCAGCAGACTGAGCATTCACAATCAACTTATTCTCAGGGCAGGGTGAAATTCCCTACCGGCGGTAATTTCGCAATCACGAAAGAGCCCGCGAGCGCCTGCTTCGGCAGGGTCAGCAGATCCGGTGAGAAACCGGAGCCGACGGTGACAGTCCGGATGGGAGAGAATGAGGCCAGGATGAGTTCCGTTCTTGGGCGGGACTCTTAGGGTTGTGTCGCGTCCGGGTCGCCCGTAACTGACTCATGCGGTCCATCCGTTGGACCGGCCATGAGCAGAGCACGGTATCCGGATGTAGACGCACGCCCGATCTTAGCGCCTGTACGCGATGCCGGCCATCGCGTGTTGTTTCCTGACGCCCTGATTCTGGAACTCGTAGAGGGAGCACACCATGAATCAGACAAACCAACCTTCCCCGCTGGCCGAATTCGGCGATCCCGATCAAAGGGTCGAACGGGCTCTGGATGCACTGCGCCAGGGTCGGGGTATCCTGCTGGTCGATGACGAAGACCGTGAAAACGAGGGCGACCTCATCTTTGCCGCGGAAACCCTCCGGGTCGAGCAGATGGCCCTGATGATCCGCGAATGCAGCGGCATCGTCTGCCTGTGTCTCGACGACGCCCGCCTGAGGCACCTGGAGATTCCGATGATGGTCACGGATAACACCAGTCGCAACGGTACCGCGTTCACTGTATCCATAGAGGCCCGGGAAGGGGTGACCACCGGGGTTTCCGCCGCGGACCGGGTTGTCACCGTCCAGCAGGCAATCGCGGATGACTGCCAACCGGATGATCTGGCGCGCCCGGGTCATATCTTTCCCCTGCGGGGACAGCCGGGAGGCGTGTTGACCCGCAGAGGCCATACCGAAGGCACCCTGGACCTGATGCAGCTGGCCGGCTTCAAACCGGCCGGTGTACTGTGCGAATTGACCAACCCTGACGGCAGCATGGCCCGTCTGCCGGAAATCCTTGCATTCAGCCGAGTCCACGCACTGCCCGTGATGAGCATCGAAGACCTGGTCGGTTATCGCACCCGGATGCTGGGCAAGACCGGCTAGTCAGCCCCGTCACAGATTCCTTGTCATTTCGCGAGTCAGAAAGTCCTTTCCTATTGTGTGGGAGCGGCCGCTGGCCGCGATTGACGGAGTACCGGTGCTTCTCAAAATGTTGGGATTCAGAAGACTGACAAGTGTGTGAACGATCAGCAAGACAATTCCGGAAGAGTGTTCTATAAACCTTCTGATACACAAACGCTTTGGGTACAGAGATACCTCCCACAACCACTGTCGTTCCGCATGTTACCGACAGCAGTCTGTGGTCCAGCCACCTGAACCCATTCGCTGAAATCCGCCCCCGTGAACACAATGGACTCAAACACCAAACCCCTGAAACCCAGAATCCTGGTCGTCGACGATGAACCCTTCTACCTGGAACTGCTGACCGACGCCCTGTCCGCGCACTACACGATATCGGTGGCGAAAAATGGCGCCCAGGCGCTGCGTCGGGCCCAGGGGGGGACACCCCCGGATCTGATCCTGCTCGATGTCATGATGCCCGAGATGGACGGTTACGAGGCCTGCAGACAGCTTAAAACCAATCCCCTGACCGAAGAGATACCGGTGATCTTCCTCACCGCCATGAACGAGGAAACCAATGAGGTCAAAGGCTTTGATCTGGGTGCCGTGGACTACATCACCAAGCCGATCAGCCTGCCGATCCTGCACAGTCGGGTGCGAACCCAACTGGCGCTGTCGGAACAGCGAATTGCGCTGGAACAACTGGTTCGCGAGCGAACCGAGCAGATCGAGCGCACCAAGGATGCCGTAGTCTATAGCATGGGCGCCCTCGCCGAGGCACGGGATAAGGAGACTGGAAATCACATCCTGCGCACCCGGGAATATGTCAAAGTGCTCGGTTATGCACTGGCACAACGGGACAGCTACCGAAAGCTGCTCGGTGAACGGACCATCCACCTGATCTCCCGGGCCGCTCCGTTACACGATATCGGTAAGGTTGGAGTGCCCGACAAGGTGCTGCAGAAACAGGGCAAACTGAACGATGAGGAGCGCCAACTGATGAACCAGCACGTCACCCTGGGACGTGATACGATCATCAGTGCCGAACGCCATATTGGCGCCACCAGTTTTACTACGGTAGCCAAGGAGATCGCCTACTGTCACCATGAAAAATGGGATGGCAGTGGCTATCCCCAGGGGCTCAAGGGTCAGGAGATTCCCCTCTCCGCCCGCATGATGGCCCTGGCCGATGTATACGACGCCCTGGTCTCCCGTCGCCACTACAAACCTCCCATGGCACATGCCGATGCCCAGGCGATGATCGTCGCGGAACGCGGCACTCACTTCGACCCGGAACTCGTGGATGCCTTTGTGACCTGCAGTCAGACGTTTCACGATATCGCAGAGCGTTACCGGGACGAGGAGAATACCGCAGAACACCCGTCATCCTGAGATTTTAATCGCCTGCACCGGCGGCATCTTTCAACCTGAGAGATTGACACTATACTGGTAGTGCCTTTGCTATCCCCCAGCCACTGCAGGAATTACTCATGACCGACATCAACGCACTGTTAGGATCGGAGGCGGAAAGTCTCCTGAGTCACCAATGCCAGACCATCGATCGCAGCCATTTGCACCTCCCGGGACCGGACTATGTGGACCGGGTGGTCGCCGGTAAAGACCTCAAACCCGGTGTCCTGCGCGGCCTGCAGACTCTGTTCAACACCGGACGTCTGGCAGGTTCCGGTTATCTCTCGATCCTGCCGGTTGATCAGGGCATCGAACATTCCGCCGGCGCCTCGTTTGCCCCCAACCCGATCTATTTCGACCCGGCAAAAATTGTCGAACTGGCCATCGAGGGCGGCTGTAACGCAGTGGCCTCGACCCTGGGGGTACTGGGTTCGGTGGCACGCCAGTACGCTCACAAGATCCCCTTCCTGGTCAAGCTGAACCATAACGAACTGCTCACCTATCCGGCGATCTACGATCAGACCCTGTTTGCCAGCGTCGAGCAGGCCTTCGACATGGGCGCGGTAGCGGTGGGCGCCACCATCTACTACGGCTCGACCGAATCCCGCCGGCAGATCATGGAGATTTCCGAGGCCTTCCAACAGGCCCATGAATTGGGCATGGTCACCGTGCTCTGGGCCTACCTGCGCAACAGCTCTTTCAAGGTGGACGGCGTGGACTACCACACCGCCGCTGATCTGACCGGTCAGGCCAACCATCTGGCGGCGACCCTGGAGGCGGATATCGTCAAACAGAAGCAGGCCATCGGCAACGAAGGCTACCATGCCATCAAATTCGGCAAGACCCACGACAAGGTCTATTCCGAACTCACCACCGACCACCCCATAGACCTGGTCCGTTATCAGGTAGCCAACTGCTACATGGGCCGCGCCGGGCTGATCAATTCCGGTGGCGCCTCCTCGGGAGAAGGTGACCTGGCGCAGGCGGTGCGTACCGCGGTAATCAACAAGCGGGCCGGCGGTATGGGCATGATCTCGGGACGTAAGGCCTTTCAGCGCCCAATGGATGAGGGCGTCGCATTATTGAATGCCATTCAGGACGTCTATCTGGATGACCGAATCAGCATCGCCTAAGCGTGACCGCATGAGCAGGAAACCCGGATCGGTTGCTTGAGGTTGACTCATGGTTTGTTATTAATCCCGGTGGGGTGCGGATTTTCGCTGCGCCATCGGGATAACCGACTTATATCGCCAGCAGATAGATGGCAAACAACCCCTCCGGATCGACCCAGTGGCGTACCGCTCGAAACCCGTTTTGCTCCGCCAGGGCGATGAATTCATCGGGAGCATACTTGTAGGAGTTTTCCGTATGCAAAGACTCCCCTTCACGGAATTCAAAGCAGTGGCCGTTAATATGTAGTGTCTGGTGACAGGTGCTCACCAGATGCATCTCCACCCGACCCTCATCCGAATTGTAGAAGGCACGGTGTTTGAACACATCGGGATCCAGTTCCACATCGAGTTCGTGACGCACTCGATGCAGAAGATTGAGATTGAAGTCGGCGGTCACCCCCGCGGCATCATTGTAGGCTGCATTCAAAACACCCTGGCTCTTTTTTGTATCGACTCCGATCAGCAACATACCATCCTGCCCCAGGGTTTCCGCCACCAGATCCAAAAATCGTCCGACCTCTTGACGATTGAAATTACCCAGGCTGGAACCCGGAAAGAACACCAACCTGGGATCGGCCGGAGCCGCATCCGGAATCGGCATGGAATGAGTGAAATCGATGCAGGTTGCGTGGATCGGCAGCCAGGGAAATTCAGCGGACAGGGAGCGAGCGCTCGCCTTGAGGTGGTCAAAGGAGATGTCCATCGGTACAAACGCGCTGGGTTTCAGGGCATCGAGCAGCAGTCTGACCTTACAGGCACTGCCCGCACCCGGCTCGATCAACAGACGTCCGGGTCCGGTCAGTGAGGCGATCTCATCGGCAAGTTCCGAGAGCATCCGGCACTCTACGGTGGGCAGGTAGTATTCCGGTTGCTCGCAGATCTGATCGAACAACTCGGAACCGCGCCGGTCATAGAAGAACTTCGGCGGAATGGCCTTGGCATCCCGGGACAGACCATCGATCACCGCATCATAGAGACTCAGCGCGGTCGGTTTATGATCATGGTAGGTAATTTGATGCATCAGATGTCCTCCGCCAAACGAATCCCGGTAAAGGCCCAGCGTTCATCCGGATAGAAGAAATTACGGTAGCTGGCGCGAACATGCCCAGCGGGAGTTACGCAACAACCGCCCTTCAGCACCATCTGGTTGGCCATGAATTTGCCGTTATATTCACCCATCGTACCGGCCAACGGTTTGAATCCGGGATAGGCGCTGTAGGGCGAAGCCGTCCATGCCCAGAGATCCCCGTACCACTGACCCGCCCCATTTGCAGGAGCGGGATGCAAGGCCTCCCGGTCCGCGAAATGCCCCTCCAGGGGCTGCTGTGACAGTACGTACTCGAGTTCACTTTCCAAAGGCAACCGCCGACCCGTCCAGCGTGCATAGGCATCCGCCTCGTAATAGCTGACATGGCACACCGGTTCATGGGGGTTCAAGGTTTGCAGTCCGCTCAGGGTAAACTGCTGCCACGCCTGTTGCATCTCGGCCCAGTAGAGTGGATGCCGCCAACCCTGGGACTGCAGCAGTGACCAGCCATCGGAGAGCCAGAGTTCGGGTCTGCGATAGCCCCCATCTCCGATGAATGCCAGATACTCCGCATTGGTCACGAAACGGTCGGCCAGGGCGAAATCGCCATGCAGTACCCCATGCCGGGGGGTTTCGTTGTCATAGGCAAAGCCTGTGCCCGAGTGGCCCACCTGGTGGATGCCCCCGGCCTGGCGATGCCAGCCTGTTGCCGGAGTCGTACCGGTTGATCTCGCCAGGTCGTCACGATACGCCGGCTTGAGCGGGTTGCTCCAGAAGTTGTGCTTGATATCCATCAACAGCAGTTCCTGATGCTGCTCTTCATGATTCAGCCCAAGAATCGTCAGCTCAGCCAAGGTCTCCCGGTCTTTTTCACCGGCCTGCTCCAATACCCGCCGCATCCGTCCGTTGATCTGCTCCCGATATCGGTAGATCTCGTCAACCGTGGGTCTGGACAGCAACCCCCGATTGGCCCGGGGATGCATGTTTCCGTGGGTGTAGTAGTAGCTGTTGAAGAGGTAATCGTAGCGGCTGTCGTAGGGTTGGAAATGCGCCTCGAATCTGGGTAGCACGAAGGACTCGAAGAACCAGGTCGTATGGGCCAGGTGCCACTTGGGCGGGCTGGTCTGAACGATCGATTGAATCTGGTAATCATCGATGCTCAGCGGGGCACACAGTTGCTCCGATCGACTTCGAACCCGATCGAAGTCACCGATCAACCGCTCATGACTGGATGCCGGAGTGATAGTTGCTTCCATTATGTGATAGACAACCCACTGATGCCTCAAATCCGAATGATGAGATCAAGTTCAAAGCATATGTCACTGCAAAACAAATGACAAAAAACAGAGTTTACTCACCCCCTATGACAATCCGATGAAGTTGACGCTTGGCAAGCATTCGCCGCTCCGAATCGGTGGCTGTGTTCAAGATAACCCTTTAATTTGTGTTCTTATACATTGCCTGGGACTTGGTCGTATGGATCAAATTGTACTAAGTTTGATACCACTATAACCACAACACGCACCATCTGGAGGAGTTGATCCATGCAACAAGCCCTTAATATCGATCCGGAAAAGTGTACCGGATGCCTGCAGTGCGAAATGGCCTGTTCCTATGAGAACTATGGGGTATTCAACCCCTCGAAATCCCGCATCAAGGTCTTCAGCTTCGAGGAAGCCGGACGGAAGGTTCCCTACACCTGCACCCAGTGTGCCGAGGCCTGGTGTAAACAGGCCTGTCCGGTTGAAGCGATCGTGGTGGATATCAACACCGGCGCCAAAATCGTGTTGGCGGACGTCTGCGTCGGTTGCAAGGTGTGCACCATCGCCTGCCCTTTCGGTACCGTCAACTATGTTCACGACCTGGGCAAAGTACAAAAATGCGACCTTTGCGGCGGCGAACCCGCCTGTGCCACGGCCTGTCCCACCGGAGCGATCACTTTTGTGGATGCGGACTGGACAGGACTGGAAAAAATGCGCGCCTGGGCAGGCCGCACCGACACCCAACCACGCGCTGGCGCCTGATAGCGGGAGGAGAAGAATATGTCTTGGGCAAAAAAAGTCCTTCGGGTCAATCTCAGCACCGGAACCTGTCAACAAGAACCCCTGAACATGGATTGGGCGCAACAGTATCTGGGACAGCGCGGGCTGGCCACCAAGTACTTCGTTGAAGAGGTCGACCCCAAGGTCGACCCGCTTTCCGCGGAAAATAAACTGATCTTTACGACCGGCCCCCTGACCGGCACCATGGCATCCACCGGAGGCCGCTATTCGGTCATCACCAAGGGACCGCTCACCGGTGCCATCGCCTGCTCCAACTCCGGCGGCTACATCGGCGCGGAACTCAAGATGGCCGGCTGGGACATGATCATCTGCGAAGGCCGTTCGGAAAAACCCGTCTATCTTTGGATCCAGGACGACAAAGCCGAACTACGCGACGCCTCTGGCCTGTGGGGAAAGACCACCTGGGATACCGAAGAGATCATCAAGAAAACCCACCAGGATCCCCAGATCCGGGTCTCCTCCATCGGCCGCGCCGGGGAAAACGGAGTACTCTACGCCTGTGTCGTTAACGATCTGCACCGCGCCGCCGGCCGCTCGGGTGTCGGCGCCGTCATGGGCTCGAAGAACCTCAAGGCGCTCGCGGTACGCGGTACCCAAGGCGTGGGCAACATCAAGGACTTCAAAACCTTCATGCAGGTCACCCAGGAGAAGAAACAGATCCTCGCGGACAACGCCGTTACCGGTCAGGGACTTCCCACCTACGGTACTCAGGTTCTGATGAATGTGATCAACGAGATCGGCGCCCTGCCCACGCGCAACTCCCGGGATGTCCAGTTCGAAGGCGCCAACAAGATTTCAGGTGAGGCCATGCACGAAAAGCGCGTGAGCGATGGCAAGGCCAATCTGGTCACCAACGCCGCCTGCTTCGGGTGCACCATCGCCTGCGGACGCATCTCTCAGGTCGACAAGAACCACTGGAGCGTAGAGAACAACCCCAAATACTGGGGCGCCACCGGAGGCCTGGAGTATGAGAGCGCCTGGTCCCTGGGTGCCGCCAACGGTGTGGACGACCTGGAAGCACTGACCACCGCCAACATTATCTGCAACGAGGACGGCATGGATCCCATCTCCTTCGGTGCAACCGTGGGCGCAGTGATGGAACTCTACACCCTGGGCGTGCTCAGTGAAGAGCAACTGGGTATGGACGCGCCTTTTGGCTCCGCCCAGGCACTCGTCGAGCTTGCCCACATGACCGCGGAAAGCCGGGGGTTCGGTGTCGAAATCGGTCAGGGTTCCGCCCGTCTGTGCGAAAAATACGGCCACCCGGAACTCTCCATGACCGTAAAGAAACAGGAGTTTCCGGCCTACGACCCACGCGGTATCCAGGGCATGGGACTGACCTACGCCACCTCCAATCGGGGCGCCTGTCACCTGCGCTCCTATACCGTAGCCTCCGAGGTACTGGGCATTCCGGTCAAGACCGACCCCCTCGAGACCGAGGGCAAGGCCGATCTGGTTAAGGCATTCCAGGACGCAACCGCCGTGTTCGACTCATCCGGACTCTGCCTGTTCACCTCCTTCGCATGGAGTATCGAGGACATTCAACCGCAGATCGACGCCGCCTGCGAGGGAGACTGGACGCTGGAGAAACTCCTGCAAACCGGTGAACGGATCTGGACCATGGAACGTCAATTCAACCTGGCGGCCGGCTTTACGGCCGCAGATGACGATCTGCCCAAGCGCTTGAAGACCGAAGCCGCGAAATCCGGTCCGGCCAAGGGACTGACCAGTGGCATCGAGAAGATGAAACCCGAGTACTATCAGGTCCGAGGATGGAACGAAAACGGGGTACCCACACAGGAAACCCTGAAGCGACTGGGACTCTGAACCCTAAGGTCTGTCCCCACCCAAGGGGACAGACCGGGTTTCCGGCTCAACGCCGCAATACCTACTCCAAGGCATTTACATGAAACATCTGATCCTAGGTAACGGACCGGCGGGGGTGGTCGCCGCGGAGACCCTGCGCAGCGCCGACCCCCAGTGCGAAATCCTCATGACCGGCTGCGAAGACGCACCGCCCTACTCCCGCATGGCGATTCCCTATCTGTTGGAAGAGCACATCGATGAGCGCGGCACCTATCTGCGCAAATCCGACCGTCATTTCTCAGATCTGGGAATCGGTCAGTTGCAAAGCCGGGCGGTCTCCCTGGATACCGGGCAAAACAAGGTTCTGTTTCATGACGGTCACAGCGAAACCTACGACCGCCTGTTGATCGCAACGGGGTCGCATCCCTTGCGCCCGCCGATTCCCGGTATCGATCTGCCCCAGGTACATACCTGTTGGACCCTCGATGATGCCCGATCCATCGCCGCCTTGACTCGACCAGGCACACGGGTACTGCAACTGGGCGCCGGGTTCATCGGTTGCATCATCATGGAGGCGCTGGCTTCCCGAGGCGTTGAACTGACGGTCGTGGAGATGGGAGACCGAATGGTGCCCCGCATGATGACACCCCAAGCGGGAGGCATGATCAAACAGTGGGTGGAAAACAAGGGTATCCGTGTACGCACTTCCGCGGGAGTGGAACGCATCGATGCCGGGGACCAAGACGCCCCTTTGCGGGTCACCCTCTCTACCCGCGAGATCTTGGATTGCGATGCACTCATCGTCTCTGCCGGTGTAGCCCCTAACCTTGGCTTTCTCGATGGCACACCGGTGCACATAGCCAAGGGAATACTGGTCAACGATCAGATGCAGAGCTCTGTTCCGGGTATCTACGCGGCAGGCGACGTAGCGGAGGCCCCGGACCTTTTCAGCGGCGCCCATCTGGTGTCCGCGATCCAGCCGAACGCCGCGGATCAGGCACGTGTCGCGGCGCTCAACATGGCGGGGGGCAACGCACGTCTGCCCGGTGTATTGGCGATCAACGTCCTCGATACGCTCGGACTGATCTCCACCTCGTTCGGACAATGGTGGGGAGTTGATGAAGCACAAGGCGGCAGCGGCGCCGAGTTAGTGGATGAAGCGAACTATCGCTATCTGTCTCTCAAATTCCAGGACGACGTGTTGATCGGTGCCACAACCATCGGCTGGACCGATCATGTCGGGGTTTTACGCGGCCTGATTCAAGGGCGAATCAAGCTGGGTGGGCAGCATCTGCAACTGTTGCGCGACCCGACCGGATTCATGGCGGCATACCTGGGGTCGACTCAGGCGGTTGCATGAAGATCGTATTCAAGCTGTTTGCCGGACTGTCGGAACTGTTGCCCCCCGAGGCGCGCCGAGGAAACGCCATGGCGCTTGAGATCTCGCCTCGGACCACAATCACGCAGATCATCGAACAGCAACGTGTACCGGAAAACAGTGCACACCTGGTCATGGTCAATGGTGTGTTCATCCCACCCAGCGAACGACCCAGTCAAACCCTGAGTGAAGGCGATGAACTGGCGATCTGGCCACCGGTCGCCGGAGGGTGATGTACGGTGCGGAAAAAAGTAGCCCGGAGCTGACCCGCATCGAACGGGAGATGACCACAACCGTCGCCGAATTCGAACGTCTTCTCAGACTCGGTGCGCCATTCGAGATCAAGTCACTCGCCACGGGTCGATACCTTCTCCAGGATGAGGATCTTGAACTTGAAATCACACTCAAACCCCGTGACGAGCGACGTATTGGTATCCTGTCGCTTCCTTGCGTAGGGGTTGAATACATGTTTCGCGGCGGCACCCTTGAGCAACGCCGCCGCTTATTGGCTCGGTTGGATCTGGCCATGCAACGAGGTGGGGGTTGACGGATGCGAGGATGATCAATAAAGCCATCAATTGCTACGCGTTTGCGGCTTGGTCTTGACCTGAAACACCACGTCGGGGCGGAACAAAGCGAATGGCTGAATTCTGCCGAAAAGATCCTTGATCGGGGCTTCATCCTGACACTGACTGTGACCGTGGTCAGGGGGCAAAAGAAAATTGTCGGACACAAAAAAAGGCTAGCCGCCGTTTGACTGCTAACCCTTTGTTTTTATGGCGCGCCCGGAAGGATTCGAACCTCCGACCACCTGGTTCGTAGCCAGGTACTCTATCCAGCTGAGCTACGGGCGCTCAATGTGAAGCGCGAATTCTGAAGATTTATGACCGTTTTGTCAATGGCATATGGAAGAAATCACTGAACCCGGGTGATTCCATCAGTGTGGGAACAGGTTTGCCGAAGAACACCTTTTGTTTCGTCCTTGTCAAACGGAGGGGCACTTGAGGAGATGTCGCACCGCCAAGTATTCTGGATCCTGGCATACGCCGGGATGATGGCGGTTGAGCCTCGTTCCCACGCTCTGCGTGGGAATGCATACCTAATGATAGGTGGTATTGATAAGATTTGAGTTGTCATCGAACCTATGTCTGTGTTCCCACGCAGAGCATGGGAACAAGTAAAGGGCCCCTAAGGGAATGGCACGTAACTTAAACCGTCATCCCGGCGCATGCCGGGATCCAGAATGCCTGATGGTGCGAGATATTCCTGGATTCGGGCATACGCCGGAATGACGAAAATCTGGAATAATGCCTTAAGTAAGTGCCATTCGGCCCATGAGGGACTCCCTGACTTGGGTGCGTGCTGCTGGACGGTATTGATTCGCTGCGCTGCGGCGTCCTGCGTCGCTTCTTGTCTAACGAAGGGTTCGAACCATGGCCGCTCTCTCCGCCATACAAAAAAAAAGGCCCTACAAGGGCCCATTTTTTTGTATGGCGGAGAGAGAGGGATTCGAACCCTCGATGGAGCTATTAACCCCATACTCCCTTAGCAGGGGAGCGCCTTCAGCCGCTCGGCCATCTCTCCGAATTCGTTGTCTTGGATATACCTGGCATTCGGGAATTCACCATTCCACTGCCGGCATCCGCGAGGAGTCGAGATTGTACAGATTAATTGAGTTCTTAACAAAAAAAACTTCGCCTTCCCTAGCAAAGTTTTTTCTTGGAGAGCATCACCCGTTATCGACGGGTTTCGATTCCGTCAGTTGGTTTCCTCAGACTGCTCTCTTTTGATTCGTTCATAGATCTCTTCCCGATGTACCGTGACATCACGTGGCGCATTTACGCCAATACGCACCTGGTTACCTTTTACTCCAAGTACGGTAACTGTCACTTCATCTCCGATCATTAGGGTTTCGCCAACTCGGCGAGTCAGTATCAACATTGTCCAGTCTCCATAATGTTCCTTCTGTTATTTGGTATTTTTCTGCAGGATCTCCACAGACCAATACCATTGCCAACCAAGCCGCCGCGTTAACGGGACTGGTGCAGGTATTTTAGCAACTGGATGACCGGTTAAAAAGCGCCTGCAAGCTGATTTCGTCCCCATTTGAGGGCATTTCGAGCCAATTTAACCCATTTCAGGATCAAATTTCTTTTTCCAGCTCAAATGCGTCATGTAGAGAACGCACACCCAGTTCAAGGTATTTTTCGTCCACTACCACGGAAATTTTAATTTCTGATGTAGAAATCATCCGGATATTGATCCCTTCGGCGGCCAGAGCCTCGAACATTTTACTGGCAATACCCGCATGGGAGCGCATTCCCACGCCCACCAGGGAGATCTTGACGATCTTGTCGTCCCCAAGAACCTCGCGGGCCCCCATCTCTTCGGCGGTCTGTTTCAGGATCTCATGGGCTCTCTTGAAATCACCCCGATTGACCGTGAAGGTGAAATCAGTACGACCGGTGTCGTGGGAGATGTTCTGCACGATCATGTCGACTTCGATGTTCTGGTCGGAGATGGGGCCGATGATCTTGTGCGCCACGCCGGGTTGATCAGGAACCCCCAGAATCGTCAGTTTTGCCTCATCGCGGTTGAACGCGATGCCTGAAATCTTTGCCTGTTCCATGTTCTCTTCCTCAAAGGTGATCAATGTGCCTTCGCTCTCTTCGAAGCTGGAAAGGACACGCAGGGGAACATTGTATTTTCCGGCGAATTCGACCGAGCGGATCTGCAGAACCTTGGAGCCCAGACTGGCCATCTCGAGCATCTCTTCGAAGGTGATGCGGGATAATCGCCGGGCATTCGATACGACCCTGGGATCGGTGGTATAGACACCGTCCACATCGGTATAGATCTGGCATTCGTCGGCCTTGAGGGCGGCCGCCATGGCCACCGCGGTGGTATCGGAACCGCCCCGGCCCAGGGTGGTGATGCTGCCATGCTCATCGACCCCCTGAAATCCGGCGACCACCACGACCCGCCCGGCGTCCAGATCCGCCTGCACACGTGCGGCATCGATATCCCGGATACGCGCCTTGCTGTAGGCACTGTCGGTAAGAATATGCACCTGACCGCCGGTGTAGGAACGGGCGGGACAATCCAGCTTTTGCAGGGCCATGGACAACAAGGCAATGGTAACCTGCTCACCGGTGGAGACCAGTACGTCCATCTCCCGGGGATTGGGCGTCTCCTCGATCTGCCGGGCCAGGCCGATCAGACGGTTGGTTTCGCCGGACATCGCCGAGACCACCACGACCACCTGGTTGCCTTTGTCCCGCCAACTCTTGACCTTCTCGGCCACAGCGAGGATGCGTTCAATTGAACCGACGGAGGTGCCGCCGTATTTTTGCACGATCAGTGCCATGATACTTCAGAGTCCCATAATGACCATTGGAAAAAGCGGCCTATTAAACAACAACGATGTTCAAAAAGAAATGGCCGCTTTCGACTGCTCAGCGATTCCCGCAGGCTCGGGATTTACACACCCAACTGTGCCTTCACCCAGGGTTCGACCTGCGCCAGCGCCTCGGGCAAGGCGTCCGGGTTGCTGCCGCCGGCCTGGGCCATGTCGGGACGCCCGCCCCCTTTGCCGCCGACCTTCTCCGCCGCCATCTTCACCAGATCGCCGGCCTTAACCTTTCCGGTCAGGTCTTTGGTCACCCCGGCCACCAGGGAGACCTTGCCATCCTTCACGGTGGTCAACAGCAGCACCGCCGAACCGAGTTTGTTCTTCAACTGGTCCAGGGTATCGCGCAGGGATTTGGGATCCGCACCCTCCAGGTTGGCCGCCAGCACCTTGACTTCACCCAGGCTGACCGCCTGCGACGCCAGGTCGCTGCCCGCTGCGCTCGCCAGTTTGGACTTGAGTTGTTCCAGCTCCTTTTCCAGACGGCGGTTGCGCTCCAGCAGCTGTTCCAGTTTGGACTCCACATCCTCCCGACCGGTCTTGATCAGTTCCGCCACCCGTTGCAGGCGCTCCTCATCGGCTTCGATCCATTCGATGGCCCGCTGACCGGTGACGGCTTCGACACGCCGCACCCCGGCGGCGATACCGGTTTCTCCGGTAATCTTGAACAGACCGATATCACCCACCGCGTTGACGTGGGTGCCACCGCAAAGTTCAGTGGAGAAATCCCCCATGCTCAACACCCGGACGTCATCGGCGTATTTCTCGCCGAACAGGGCCATGGCACCGGTCTGTTTCGCCTGGTCCAGCGACATGATCCGGGTCTCTACATCGTGATTGTGACGGATCTGTTCATTGACCATCTGCTCAATGGTCTGCAGTTGTTCACGCGTGATGGGTTCAAAATGGGAGAAGTCGAAACGCAGGCGCTCCGAATCGACCAACGAGCCCTTCTGGGCCACATGCGTGCCCAGCACACTCCGTAGAGCGGCATGCATCAAATGGGTCGCTGAGTGGTTGAGCATGGTCGCCTGACGGGTATAGGCGTTGACTTGAGCGGTGACGCTGTCGCCCACTTTCAGGCTCCCCTCCTCCAGCTTGCCGATGTGTGCAAAAAGGTCGCCCGTCTGCTTGCGGGTATCTTCCACTTCGAACAGCACGCCGTTGCCCATCAACACACCCATGTCGCCGACCTGGCCGCCCGACTCGGCATAAAAAGGCGTGCTATCGAGAAAGACCATACCGCTCTCCCCCGCCTGCAAGCTGTCGATCTGTTGGCCGTCACGCACCAGGGCGGCCACGCTGGCTTCATGCTCCAAATGATCGTAGCCGGTGAACTCGGTCTCTCCCTCCAGCTCAAGTGCGGCCACATCGCCGGCACCAAACTGGTTGGCAGCTCGGGCACGCTCACGCTGGGCGGCCATGGCCTGGTCGAAACCGGCCTGATCGATGGTCAACTCCCGCTCGCGGGCGATGTCTGCGGTCAGGTCGATGGGAAAACCGTAGGTGTCATAGAGCTTGAACACTGTCTCGCCGGGAATCTCCTTACCCTGCAGGCCGGCGATCGCCTCATCGAGGATCTTCATACCCTGCTCCAGGGTTTCAGCGAAGCGCTCCTCTTCCAGGCGCAGTACACGCTCCACCTGGTCACGCTGAGCCACCAGTTCGGGATAGGCATCGCCCATCTCGGTGCAGAGCTGTTGCACCAGCTTATAAAAGAAGGGGTCTTTCACGCCGAGCATATAGCCGTGACGGATGGCGCGGCGGATGATCCGCCGCAGTACGTAGCCACGCCCCTCGTTGGAGGGCAGCACGCCATCGACGATGAGGAAGGCGCAGGAGCGAATGTGGTCGGCGATGACCCGCAGGGATTTCTCCTCCCGGTCTTTGCAGCCGGTCAACTTGGCGGCAGCCTCGATCAGGTGGGCGAAGAGGTCGATCTCGTAGTTACTGTGGACGCCCTGCAGTACGGCGACCAGACGCTCCAGCCCCATGCCGGTATCCACTGATGGCTTGGGTAGTTCGGTCATGCTGCCATCGGCATCCCGGTTGTACTGCATGAAGACCAGGTTCCAGATCTCGATATAGCGATCGCCATCCTCCTCCGGGGTGCCGGGAGGGCCGCCCCAGATCTCTTCGCCGTGATCGTAGAAGATCTCC
>JBNKJP010000029.1:0-28622 GCA_050291245.1 Candidatus Thiodiazotropha sp.
CCAAGCGCTATCTCATAGAATTGTTCGAGCGCTACCCACTGGCGCTCAATGACGAACAGCGCAGTGAACTACTGCCCTGGAATTTTAAATTTAGCGTTTAGAACGGTGTGGGGAAATCCTGTTGTTGGCCGGACGCTTACAGAGAGACTGTCCTTTTAACTTTTTCCACTGTCTACGTTTCTTGTTGATACAACCACCCGGGACAACGGCGTGTAGATGCGGATGAAAATCCAGACGTCGAGTATGAGTATACAACACAACGGTTATACTCAGATCACCCTGGAATATTTTCTCGTCTAGACCAAAATTTATCAGCACAATGACTTCATGCGGCTCCCAGCTCTGAGCGGTTTCCTGATCGATAAACAGTAGGGTGTGAACGTGATTTGATATGATGGCGTAGCCGCAAAGGTCAATCACTAAGATGTCTGTAAGCTCAATCAATCGTTTTTGAATCCATTCGAGCCGATGTTCGAAGCTTCTTCCGGAATGGGAGTCTTTTCCACAGAGAAAGGCTTGTCTGACGCACCGTTAAACACAATGCGAATAGGGTGTTGCTTCGCGTAAGATAAGTGCTTTCCCTGGTTTTGGCATGATATCACTCCTTGATATCTGGGGAGGGCAGAGATTACTGTGTGGGTTGCCAGATAGTTAGTTTTGATGCAAGATTTTAGTGGGCGTCTTGATTGGTTCGGTTATTATGTCTCTCTTCCAACGGTCACAGTATTAGCTGTTCAAATGTTTAATGAGTATAAACTTTGTTAAGTTATAAAAAATATATCATTATCATAAAGACATTTTGTGTTTATGATGTTCTGGCATTATTGCCGATGGCAATTCCAGTCATTAACTCTGAGCATATATCTGCATTATCAAAAATTAATGTTTTACTTGGAGGATTAGATTGGAATGATTTTTCAGCTATTAATTTATTGTTTGTTCAAATGTTGGGGATACTAGGTGTTGGGTGGGCTATTTGGAGGTGGAAATATGTATCAGTCGAAATAGGTCGCTATGAAGGTTATTTAAGGGCATTATTCTCTGTAACTTTGTTTTGGGCATACTTTTTAACACAATATCCAGTCATTCTTGTTTTTGCCGTCATTGATCTTATTGCATCAATATTGCACCTAATTAGATGTGAGAATAGCTAATCTAAAATCAGAAAAGCTAACATGTAGCTCCAAGGGAGTTAACTGAGAGCTTTGTTGTAAGTGTTATTTCATGCATTATTTACAATTCAGCGATTAGTTTTCCCTGAGCTTGTTGTTACCGCACCGAGCATGCTCGCTCTATCTTGCGGGGTGATAGTCATCATATAGAATTATTGACAATCATCTGCATACTGCTTTGCTACCGCACGGACACGGTTGCCTTGTTATTTGATCAGCTGCTCAAACTCGGGAGGCATTCAAAATTCTCATTTGTTGTTTCATAACTTCTTCCAATGCTATGCTTTACGTTATTTGTCGCGAAAAGAGCTGAAACTTATAAGAAAGCGAACAAGCCCATGCATAGGTTGTAATACAGTACTTTCTGAGAAAATCTGCGAGAAGCTTTTGTTTAATGATATAGATTGCCTTAAGCGGATAGAGGTATTTGGAAAGGTATGTATCCGGTTCAGCTGGAAATGTCATGGCTACTGTTTGCTGCCAAATCACTTCAATAGGGTTGTAGATGCTGTAGAATGGAATCTTTCAAAAGTTATGAGATAGTTAAATGTTATCTACAGGCAGTATTTTATTCTGTGCCACGATTGATTATTCTTTTCGGTAGTTATTGATCCTGGCAGATGAGTCATGAAAAAGTGTGTATTGATTACCGGCGCATCCTCCGGCTTTGGTGAGGCCTGTGCCCGACGCTATGGGGCAAACGGACAAGATCTGGTGCTGTGCGCCCGGCGCAGCGAGCGGCTAGAGTCCCTGGCGGCTTCCCTGCAGGGAGCGGGATCGGTGATTACCCGGACCCTGGATGTCACGCAATCGGATCAAGTCGACGGTTTTCTTGAAAGCCTGCCGGAGTCGCATCGGGAGATCGACGTCCTGGTCAACAATGCCGGTCTGGCACTGGGCATGGAGCCCGCCCAGGAGGCGGACCTGGAGGATTGGGAAACCATGGTGGATACCAACATCAAGGGGCTGATCCGCATGACCCGCCGGATCCTCCCCGGGATGGTGGCCCGGCGCCGGGGACATATCGTCAATATCGGCTCGGTGGCGGGCAACTGGCCCTATCCCGGCGGTAATACCTACGGTGCCACCAAGGCCTTTGTCCAGCAGTTCTCCCGCAATCTGCGTTCCGATCTGCTGGGCACCCCGATCCGGGTCAGCAATATCGAACCCGGTCTGGCGGAAACCGAGTTCTCTCTGGTGCGTTTAAAAGGCGATGCCGGTAAGGCTGGCGCGGTGTATGAGAATACCCAGCCGTTGAGTGCCGAGGATATCGCCGAGATCGTCTACTGGGTCACCACACTGCCTGCCCATGTGAACATCAATACCCTCGAGGTGATGCCGGTCTGTCAGGCCTGGGCGCCCTTCGCAGTGGACCGCACTCTGGGTCAGCTTTCTTGAAGGCGCTGCTTAACGCGGCAGTCGAGCTCTGTTTGTTGCGCCGGGGGCCGCAGGATCTTCCGGGATCGGCCTATCTGCTGGGCCTGGCACTGGCTCTGAAAGTGTTGATCGATGTGCTGATCTATCTGGGATTGCACAAGGAATTCGGCGTCTCGTTGCTCGCAACCCTATTTGAAACCGGTCTGATGATGGGAGCGCTGTATGGTGTTTTGCGTCTTAAGAAGCACCTCGCGCGGTTCACTCAGACGTTGACCGCTCTGATGCTCAGTAACCTACTGGTAGGTGTGCTGATGCTGCCATTACTCGGTTGGGGTAGTGCACCCCCGTCGAATGAGGCCCAACTGCTGTTGCTTGTGTTCTCGCTCTGGATTCTGGTGGTCTTCGGTCACATACTGCGGCATTCCCTGGAGATACCCTTGGGTATTGGGATCGGTCTGGCCGTGTTTTACACCCTGTTCAGCTGGTCTGTGCTGGAAATGTTTTTCCCCTCGATGGTGGTCTGATGCACATTCATATCCTTGGTATTTGCGGTACTTTCATGGGCGGCATTGCGCTGTTGGCCCGGGCCAGGGGGCATCAGGTCAGTGGTTCGGATGCGAATGTCTATCCCCCCATGAGCACGCAACTGGAGCGGGCGGGTATCCAGTTGATGGAGGGTTTCCATGCGGAGCACCTGCAACCCGCTCCGGACCAGGTGGTGGTGGGTAATGCCTTGTCCCGGGGCAATCCCGCGGTGGAGGCGATGCTCGATCAGGGGTTGGCCTATACCTCTGGTCCTCAATGGCTGGCGGAACACGTCCTGCAGGGGCGCTGGGTGCTGGCGGTGGCGGGCACCCACGGCAAGACCAGCACCGCCAGTCTGTTGGCCTGGATCCTGGAGGAGGCGGGTCTTGCTCCGGGGTTCCTGATCGGCGGTGTACCGGAGAATTTCGGCGTCTCGGCGCGCCTGGGCGATAGTCCCTTTTTCGTCGTGGAGGCCGATGAGTACGATACCGCCTTCTTCGACAAGCGTTCCAAATTTGTCCACTACCGGCCGCGTACCCTGGTACTGAACAACCTGGAATTCGATCATGCCGACATCTTCGACGACCTGGCGATGATCCAGCGTCAGTTCCACCATCTGGTTCGCACCGTGCCCTCCCAGGGACTGATCATTGCCCCCTTGAATGACGGTCCTCTCGGAGAGGTGCTGGACATGGGGGTATGGACTCCGGTGGAGTATTTTGATCCGGTCATTGAAGCGGGTTGGCACGTGGAAGATGCCACAGCGGACGGGAGCGGCTTCGATGTGGTGCTCAACGGAGAGGTTCAGGGGCGGGTGCAATGGGATCTGATCGGTCGGCACAATGTGGCAAATGCCCTGGCGGCCATCGCCGCGGCCCGACATGCCGGGGTGCCGCCTCAGGTAGCTGTTCCCGCATTGAGCCGCTTTCGCAACGTCAAGCGGCGTATGGAGCTACGTGGTGAAGTCGCGGGAGTGCGGGTCTATGATGATTTCGCCCACCACCCGACCGCGATAGAGACCACCCTGGAGGGATTGCGCAAGCAGGTGGGTGATGCGCGTATCCTGGTGCTCCTGGAGCCTCGCTCCAATACTATGAAGCTGGGGGTTCATGCCGCGCGTCTGGCGTCGTCCCTGCAGCTGGCGGATCAGGTGTTATTGTTCGCCCCCCCGGGGTTGGCCTGGGACGCGCAACAGACTCTCGCACCCCTGGGTGAACGGGTGGAGATCTTTGATCAGACCCAGGCGATAGTCGACCGGGTCCTGGCCTTGACTCAGCCAGGAGATCATCTGCTGGTCATGAGCAACGGAGGGTTTGAGTCGATACACCAGCGTCTGCTGGATGCCTTGCGGGACCATCCTCCAACCCAACGGGTATCCCTGTGAGTATCGAACAGAATCCGATTGCGGTTGCCATAACCGGCGCATCCGGCAGCGCCTACGCGTTACGGCTGCTGGAGTGCCTGGTTAAAGCCGGGGAACAGGTTTATGTCATGATCAGCCAGGCCGCCCAGGTGGTGCTGCGCATGGAGTCCGGTCTGGAAATCCCCTCCCAGCCGGGGGATGCGGAGCGCATCCTGACGGACTATTTCTCGGCGGCCCCGCAACAGATCCAGGTGTTCGGCCGTCAGCAGTGGATGGCCCCTGTGGCCAGTGGTTCCAATCCACCCAGGGCTATGGTGGTTTGTCCCTGCACGACCGGCACCCTGTCGGCCATCGCCTCTGGTGCCAGTAACGACCTGATGGAAAGGGCCGCGGACGTGGTGCTGAAAGAGCGTCGCAAGCTGATCCTGGTGGTCCGGGAAACCCCGTTTTCCGAGATTCATTTGCGGCACATGTTGAGCCTGAGCCGGATGGGTGCGGTGATCATGCCGGCCAACCCCGGTTTTTATCATCAGCCCCGAAGGGTCGAGGATATCGTGGATTTCATGGTCTCACGGATCCTCGATCAACTGGATGTTGAGCATCAACTGCTACCACGTTGGGGTTCGGGTCAGCCGCAAGGCTGACCGACCCATGATCGAGTGATCATTCCCCTTTCAGGTAATGGGCGATGCTCTGCGCCTCTTCCTGACTGATGTTGGGGAATGAGGGCATGAAGGTGCCGCCCTGGTTGATTTTCTCGACAACCTCTTCTGTCGACTCATCGGTTCCCGCAATTTTCAGCAGAAAACCGAATTTCCCGCCTCCCGAATCCCCGTGACAGTCGGCGCAGGCCTGACTGAACAGGGTTTTACCGTCCAAGCCGGACTCCGGTTTGTAGTCATTGACATCACTACAACCCGTGAGGGTCAGGGCCAGCAGGCCGATGGCGAAAAAATGTGTCGTTTTGATCATGTGAAACCTCTGATTTCGTTATCGTATTCTTTTGTCCCGCACACGGCGTATGACATTTTGATCGGCTCTGTGTCCGGTATCGCTTGGGATGGTACGGGAGTTTTACGACTTTGGGTAGTGACCGGTTCGGTCTGATATCAAGATCAGGCCAAGTCATCGATGCGCGGGAAGCCCGGCCCGGTCAAATCACCGTGCAGCGGTTACGCCCGTTCTGCTTGGATTCATAGAGTGCGCCATCCACCCGCTTGATCAGGGATTCGATATTGTCACTCGGCGTGATCACGGTGGCGCCGAAGCTTGCCGTGACCTTACCGATGCCCTTGTGGGGATACTGCTCGATGGCGCAGCGCAGGGACTCGACCAGAATAACCAGCTCCTCGTGGCTGACGAGCGGTGTGATGATCATGAACTCCTCACCGCCCCAGCGGGCCAGAATGTCGGATTTGCGAATCCGGTTATGGAGCAATTCAACAGTGCTTTTCAGTACCTGATCCCCCATGTCATGGCCATAGGTGTCATTGATATCCTTGAAGTGATCGAGATCCAGCATGATCAGGCCGAAGCGGTTGTGGGTCAGACTGGCCCAGGCAATCATGTTCTTCAGCTCTTCGTCGAATTTCAGGCGATTGTAGACTTGAGTGAGCCGGTCGGTCTCCGCGATATGCTGGAGTTCCCGCTCCATCTCCACCGTTTGGGTGATATCCCGGTGGGATTCGATGATTTGCACGATCTTCTCGCCGGATTCATCAAAGATCGGTGTGGCACGCACATCGATGTGCATCACCCTGCCATGGGCATCGAGGTGTTTGTGGATCACCGATACCGGAGCCCGGGTGCGGTTGATCTCCCGGATCGGGCAGGGATCCAGGCTTCCGTTACAGGGGGTGTTGCGTTTGTGCGAGAGTTGAAAACAGGTCGTGTCCGGTTTGATCTGGTCCCCGCCTGAATAGAGTTTCAAGGCGGAACGGTTGAGTAGCTGCAGCCGGTAGGTGTTGATGTCGATTACCAGGGTGGGATCCGGGATGGTATCGACCACCTTTTGGATATAGTCGTGGGATTGAGTGAGCAGCTCCTCGGTCTCCTTGAGCGGAGAGATATCCGTTAGATGGACGAAAAAGTGGGTTAACTTGCCCTGGTTGTCGCGTATCACATGGGTAGTGTCCTGCAACCATTTTCGCTGCTTGAAGCGATCAACGACCTGGTAGGGTTTGCGCTTGTAGGATGTCAGGCGTCGGTGGTCCATCTCCAGGGTCTCACGGGTGTACTGATCGAGGTATTCGGGATCGATCAGACTCGAATACGAAAGCTTTTTCTGTTTGAAATGTTCGGGAGCATAGCCCAGTAGATCCTCCACATTGTCAGAAATGAATTCGATCGGCCAACCCAGTTTGTTATGCAGTCTTGCAATGACCCCGGGACCGCTGATGAACAATTCGTGTTCATGGGTGATTTTTCTGTTCAGATTCTGAATCTGGCGTTCATTGGCATGGCGTTTCTCCCGATGCCAGAGGGCGATCACGATTAGGATGATCGGGATGATTAAGCCCAGCCCCAGCAGGGGTATGATCTGTGAGAGATCGCGCCACAGCTGGGTTTGTATGACTTGCCGGGGTATGAACAGGAGGATTCTCAGGCAGCTCTTACAGGGCCTGTCAAAATGATTGTGGCTTGAAGGGTCTATGTTCTCGAAGGTATAGATCCCCTGTGGATTCTGAAATTGACCTCTCAGCTGATGTTCTATGATCCGCCAGGCGTTCCGGTGGGTCACATCCACGGTACTTTGCGGACTGTCCGGGAACATGAAACTCCAGTTCTGTGAACTGTCCGGAGTGCTGAGACTGTACCCCTTCCAGTTCAGCAGCATGGCCTCTCCCGTATAACCGGCGGACACGTTCATGAAATCATCGAGCAGGTTTTTCGCTAGGTAGTTGAGGATGACTACGCCAAGCACCTTGCCTTGCGGGGATACTACCTGGGTCGAAAAGCGCAGTGTGGGTTTCAACGGGAGTTCGATCCTGTTGTGCTCGATGTTCAGATCGAGTTGTGAAGCGGTAATGGTACCGGCATCGGCCTGCAATGCATTAAAAAAGTAGTATCGATGACGCTTGGACTGCAGCGAGTCCTTGTCGACCGAGGTGGGGTTGCCGTTATTGTAGTTGATGCGAATCACCTCCTCGCCCTGCAGGTCGAGGAAACGGATCTGGTCATAACGTTTGCGTTGTTTCGCAAACGAAATCCACAATTGTGCCAGGGTGTCATTTACGGCGGAGTTGTCCCGGTTGTGTCGGTATTCCCGGGTGTACTGTTCGGCGATCAGGCGGAGGTCCGAATGAATTTCCCGAATGCTGAGATTTAGTTGGTTGCTTAACTGATTGATGAGTCTATTGGATTCAAGCTTGAGTTTTCCATCGATACTATTCAGGGTTTGAGAATAGAAAATCCAGAATAGCCCCCCCGCAAGAATGACGAGTACCACGGATGCCGTCAGGTAATTACGTACTTTCCGGGCGGTACTCATGTTGGCTGGGGGGTATGCACTATGTTGACTTGGCTGGAAATCGGCAGAAGATGCAGAACCACTACAGCGCCTGAGACCTGATCGTCATGCATGATGGGGGTGCTGATAAATTCGACCTCAATGGGAGAGCCGTTTTTATGCCATATGATTTCATGTTCGCCACGACGAATCTGGCCATCCTTGAGGACTTCTGTAATCGGGCAGGTTATTTCCCCAGGTTTCTCCCTGTTGTTACGGGCGGAATGCCAGAGTTCATGGCTGTCTTGGCCCAGCATCTCATCAACGGTGTAACCGAGCATTTCAGCCGCGGCGGGATTGACGAAGGTGTGTTTTCCCGAGGCGTCCAGACCGATGATGCCATCCCCGGCGATATTCAGTATCAGCTCTTTCTGATGTTGGTTCAGACGGTTTTGTTCTTCGAGCCGCTTGTAATGGTCGATGTCGTCGATGACCGCGATGTAGTAGTCGTCCTGATTTATCGCACCGGCGCTTTTCGCCGAGAGTGACAACTGTATCCATTTGCTGTGACCATCGGCACAGAGCATGCGAAACTGGACAGAGACGCTGGATTGATGATTACGGCGTAGTTGATCGAATGCCTGAATACATGCGGGTAGGTCTTCGTCATGAATGAGGTCTTTGAGGGTGAGCGTTTGTATCTCCTCGGGTTTCAGGGCAAGCAGCTCGCAAAGCTTACGGTTGGTCTGAAGGAACTCACCGGAGGGGGTGATATGGGCCAGTCCAACGGCCGCGCATTCAAAGGTGGCAAGTTGTGTCTGACGATTGCTCTCCAGGGACGATTGCTGTTCGAGTAGCGCCCGCTTCAGCCGGATTACAAGGAGGCCCAGGGACAACAGGATGCCGAATAGTGCCAGGGAAGCCAGATACCAGGGCCAGGAGTCACTCAGGGATTGACTGAATTTCCGGGTCAGAGAGAGGTCGTAGGGATCGAGTTCCAGTGACCTCAACAAATTGTTAACCGATTGATAGCTTTCCGGGATCGTCCAGCCGTAGATGTGGGCCTGTCGGGCTGCCGGGTGATCTGGGGGCAACTTCAGCAGGGCGATGGACACCTGTCGAGCCAATTCAGCGGAGGTATGCGGCAGGATGGATAGGGGCCACTCGGGATACAGCGGAGTACTGGTCAGGTAGGGGAATCGATCGAAATGGTCCTGGGAAAGGATATGGTAATCCTCGATTCGGATCAGGCCCTCCCTGGCCATGCGTTCCAGGGTGTCAGTACGTACGATGCCCGCTTCCGCCTTGCGCTGGGTCACGGCTTCAACGACTGCATCATGGGTGTTCATAAACAGCAGGGAAGCGAAGTCCCAGCGATCGAGTCCTTCGGCCTTGAACTCCTTGAGTGCCATGATCCAGCCGCCCAGTGAGGTGCGGTGAACCGCTGCAATCCGTTGATTCTTCAGACCCTTGAGATCGGTGATGTGGGTGTTGCTCTTGAGTGTGAAGATGACGCTGCCAAACCGGGAGACCGGATATCCCGGACTCAGTTCATTGACCAGTGTGAGTATCCTGCGAACGCCGTAAGTTTCCGCCAGATTGACATAGATTCCCGGATTGACGATCACAAAGTCGACCAGGCGGTTTTTTACGATGACCGGAATGTCTCCAAAGGTCATCGGGACAATCTTGAAGCGGTATCCGGGGATATTGGCATTCAGGTAATCTGCCGTGGCCTGCCATCTTTCCTGGCTTTTCGCGTAACCCCGCTTGGCCAGCACGCCGAAATTCACCTCGACAGGATCCGCCCAGGCAAGGCCTGGCCACAGGCAGATCAGGATGGCCAGTGATCGGAGGGTGTTTTTATTAAATCTCATGATACCGAAGACTCACTAGCCACTAAGCTATCCTTACAGGCTGGTTTGTGAAATCCCAGCCAACAATCCAGGTTTTTATGATGAATCGGCCATATGGGGAAGAGCTTTAGTCGCAACAGTCAGAGGCTCATCGGAACCTCATGAATTGGCAAAGATTCCTGAATTGCCGTTTGCTCAGGGGGGGCTGGCCGGTTGTAGCAGCAATCCCCCCGCTCGTTCATGCACGCTCAGTCCGGGTAGTGTCTGGAGATCCTGGCGTAGATCCGAGAGCGGTGCGCTGTCACCGCGCACGGTTTCGGGCAGCACGAACAGGTTGAACGTCACTTCAAGCGTTTGTCGGGTGACATTGCCCACAAACAGGGGGCGGCCGGTGTCCAGAATCCGTGAGGTTTCCCAGAGCCTCAATACCAGGCGACTCTCCTGGGAAAGGGGTTTCACCAACACCAGGGTTTCGTGGCGGGCATCGTGCACCTGAGGCAGCACCGGTAAAGCGCTCAGGGGGGTACTGGGGGAGAGCAACCGCAACAGGTTGTGCCAGGAGAGCATTCGCGCGGGTTTCCATCCCTGCTTGGCAAGTTGTCCGGCCAACCGCTCTGGTGAGCCTGCCCACTGCAGATCAAGGGGCTGGTTATCGCCGCCGCCGAGATCCTGACGATACTCCGGGAGGTTGGCGACGCCGGACAACCAGTCGCTTTGGGATACGGATTGTATCGGCCGGGTATTCTGGTAACCCATTTGGCGCTGTTCAGCGACCATTCCGTGGATGGCCAGACTCAGGCTAAGTATGAGCGTTGTGGTGGCGATCAGGATATAAGGATGAGATTCAGGCGTGACGTGTCGGTAGTAGGCGATACCCAGCAGCGCCACCCAGAACAGTCCCAGGGTCATACTGCCCAGTACATCGGTGATCCAGTGTACCCCCAGGTAGAGCCGGGACAGGGCCACCGCCATCACGATCAAGGCACTCAGGCTGTAGGGAAGCCAGCGCCATTCCCGTACGAGGGTACGTGCCAGCATCACCGTGTAGAAACCGTAAATCGTCATACTCCGCAGCACATGCGCGCTGGGGTAGGATCCGCCGCTCAGGGTTTCCGGGCTGGTCGGTGGACGGGGTATCTGCAGGCCGGCCTTGAGCAGCGCGGGAGCGATCAGACCGAATCCGGCGGCGGCCAGCAGGTAGTAGGCGGCTCGGGTATGGCGCTGCCAGAACAGCAATCCGGCGACCAAGCCGCTGAAGACCAGGGTGGTGGAGAGATCTCCCAGGCTGGTGACCAGCACCATCACCCGGTCACCCCAGGGTGTGCGCAGGCTTTGCAGGGCTGAAAAGACCCACCGGTCAAGGCGGGTCTCCCCATCGATCATCAGGCCAGTGAGCAAAGCGAAAAAGGCCGCGGCCAGAATCAACAGGGTCGCCAGTTTGGTCAAACCCTTGGCTTCCGGGTGGTCAGGGTCGGCCAGGGCGGTGGAGATGCCGCGAAATCCCCGGTGCAACTGGCCCCAATCGAATATCCGTTGTACCAGATAGGTGGCATGGGGCTGGATCAAGCGGAATGTCAGATGGGCGAGCATGAACACCCCCCAGGTCAACACCAGCACCAGAACCATCAACGCCACCAGACGGAAAGCAACCTCGGAGGCCAGCTTCAGTGAAGCGCCGAACACGATCCCGGGAAGCAGGTAGGCCGGTGCCCAGAGCAGCGCCGAACTCAGGTTAGCGATCAGAAAACGCCCGGGGGACATACCCATCATTCCGGCCACCAGGGGTATGATGGCGCGCACCGGGCCGAAAAAGCGTCCGATGGCGACACTTTTTCCCCCGTATTTTTCAAAAAACGCCACCCCTCGTTCCAGGGTGGCGGGATAGCGGGCAAAGGGCCAGACCCCGCGCAACTGGTCCTGATAGTGGTGGCCCAGCCAGTAGCTCAGGCCGTCGCCGGTCACCGCCCCGGCCACCGCCCAGAAAAACACCGGCCAGAAATCCAGGGCGCCGGAGGCGATGAGGGCACCGAAACCGAACATGGCCACTACCCCGGGAACCAGCAGGCCGAACAGGGCGACTGATTCCGAGAAGGCTACGAAGAATACCAATACACCTGCCCAGAGGGTGTGCTCAGCCACCCAGCGGAGCATTAGGGTGATGAGATCATTCACCGCTCAGTAACCTGACGTCCGGATCGGGATCCACGACCGGTGAGCGGATTCAGGTAAGGCTGCTGAAGACCTCCCCGGCGGCCTTGAGGGTATTCTGAATGTCCTCGTCACTGTGGGCATTCGAGACAAACCCGGCCTCGAAGGCGGACGGCGCCAGATAGACTCCCCGTTCCAGCATCCCATGGTAGAAGACCTTGAAGCGTTCCTGATCACAAGCCGTAGCCCCCGCATAATCCGTGACCCGGTCCTGGTCGGTGAAAAACAGGCCGAACATGCCGCCGACATGGTTTTCGGTCAGTCCGATACCGGCTGTTCGGGCTGTTTCGACGAGGCCGTTGGCCAGGGTTTCGACCCGGTTCGACAGCCGCTCGTAGAATCCGGGCTCGGAGATCAATTCCAGGGTTTTCAATCCGGCGGACATGGCCACCGGGTTGCCGGAAAGGGTTCCCGCCTGGTAGACCGGTCCCAACGGGGCAATCTTCTCCATGATGTCACGCCGGCCGCCGAAAGCACCTACCGGCATGCCACCGCCGATCACCTTGCCCAGAGTGGTCAGGTCCGGGGTGACTCCGTAGAGGGCCTGGGCGCCCCCCAGGGCGACACGGAAACCGGTCATCACCTCGTCGAAGATCAACACCGAAGCGTGCTTGTCGCAGACCTCGCGCAAGGTTTCGAGAAATCCCGGTTGCGGGGGGATGCAGTTCATATTGCCGGCCACCGGTTCGACAATGATGGCCGCGATCTGATCGCCGATCTGTCCGAACAGCTCCCGTACCTGCTCCGCATCGTTATAATTCAGGGTCAGGGTATGTTCCGCCAGGCTGGCCGGTACCCCGGGGGAGGAGGGTTCGCCCAGGGTCAGCATGCCCGACCCCGCTTTCACCAGCAGCGAGTCCGAATGGCCGTGGTAGCAGCCCTCGAACTTGACGATCTTGTCCCGCCCGGTAAAGCCCCGCGCCAGGCGGATCGCCGACATGGTGGCTTCGGTGCCGGAACTGACCATGCGCACCAGGTCCATGCTCGGCACCAGTTCGCAGACCTTGTCCGCCATTAGGGTTTCAAGCTCAGTGGGCGCGCCGAAACTCAATCCCTTGTTGATCACGGAGGCCACCGCCTCGATCACTTCATGGTGGGCGTGTCCCAGAATCATCGGTCCCCAGGATCCGACATAGTCGATATAGCGTTTTCCCTCGGGATCATAGATGTAGGGGCCCGCGGCGCAATCGATGAACACCGGGTCGCCGCCCACGCCTCGAAAGGCTCTGACCGGTGAATTGACCCCACCTGGAATGTGTTGCTGGGCTTGTTGAAAAAGTTCCTGGGAACGGCTCATTTAGTTGGACTCCTGCGCAGAGAATAGGGCGGTCAAATGACGGCAGGCTGCCGGGATGTCGGGCTGGCCAAAGACTCCATGGACTACGGCCAGCATATCCGCGCCCGCTGCAATCAATGGGGCGCCATTCTCCGGCGTTATGCCGCCTATGGCAACCAGCGGTCGGTTCAGTTCCTGTTTCGCGCGGGTCAGCAGGGCGGGATCCGCATTCACTGCGTTCGGTTTGGTGGTGGATGGGAAAAAACGCCCGAAAGCCAGGTAATCCGCGCCCGCCTGGGCCGCCGCCCGGGCGCGTTCCAGGCTGTTATAGCAGGAGATGCCGATTACCGACTCCGGCCCCAGGATCTCCCGGGCAGACGACAGGGACGCGTCATCCTCTCCAAGATGGACGCCGTGGGCCAATACCTTTCGGGCGAGTGCCACATCATCGTTGATGAGAAACAGGGCCTGATGTTCCTCGCACAGTGCTTTGAGGGTGGATGCCTCGTAAATCCGACGTCCCTGATCCTGACTCTTATCCCGGTACTGAACGATTCGCGCACCACCCGTCAAGGCTTGTCTTACCCTATCGGTCAGACGTCCGCTGGGGCAGAGTCGGCTGTCGGTGATGACATACAGACCGCGCAATCGAATTGTATCGGTCATGATGACGGTTCTCCCAGCTGGGACAGATTCAGATAGCGGTAGGGAATCCACTGACAGCGCCCTGCCGGAAAACCGGCCTTGAGGCTCGACCATGTGTAGGATAATCCGGTCTGCACGGCCTCCTCGAGTGGCAGTCCGCGACCAAGCCCCGCCGCGATGGCGGAGGCCAGGGTGCAACCCGAACCGTGGTACTCACCCCCATGCCGCGGCCAATGCGAAACCCAAACCGGTTGCGAGGGGCGGTAGAGTCGGTGCGTCACCTGCTGGGAATCGCTCATGTCGTGGGTGCCGGTGAGGAGGATCGCCCGAACGCCGGAATCGAGCAGGGCCTGTGCACCGTCCTGCGCGCCAGCCCCCTCATCCCGACGACTCAGTCGCAGGGCTTCATGGGTATTGGGGGTTAAGAGATTACAGCGGGGCAGCAGTTCATCGCGGATCACATCCAGGAGCGAGTCATTGGCCAGATCAGTGCCGCCCCCCGCCGCCAGCACCGGGTCGAATACTACCGGGATCCGTGGATGGTCTCTCACGAGTTCGGCCACGACCCGCGCGCTGTCTGAGTGGCCCAGAAGGCCGATTTTTATGGCCCTCACCTGGCAATCCCTGAGCACCGCGAGTGCCTGATCCCGCAGGGTTTCGGTCGGGACAGGAAGTATGTTCCGCACATTGCAGGTGTCCTGCACGGTGAGGCAAGTGATGGCGGTTGCGGCGTGGCAGCCGTTTGAGCCGATCGACTCGATGTCCGCCTGTATTCCCGCCCCGCCGATCGGATCATGTCCGCCAATGGCCAGTACGACCGGCCGTTTGTGAGTTTCGTTCCCCATCAGTCGATTGTATCCCGATTCCGCTGATCTGGGGCATGCCTGAGAGCCGTCTTGGAGGGTGATGAGGGGAGAATTCGTCATCTGATAGGGATTTTTGATACCTCCCTATCAGAATTGGGGTGGGTCCGGGGGATATATTTTGTTTATCGGAAGTACGAATCGTATTAAGGGTTTTTCCTAGGATTGGCTGTTATCGCTGCTAGACTCTGGTATGTACAACGATCATTTAATGTAGCGTACAGCCGTGAGGATCAACGATAGATCAGAGAAGCACTAAGTAGCTGGAGGCGAAAAGTGGCTGTGAGAGATGAGACTATGAGTCCGCAAGAACAAAAGCTCGAGGCGTTGGCAAGAAATTACTGCGAACTGGTCGAGTCGCTGAATAGCGGCAATACCCAGTGGCTGCAGGAGATCGCGGGTCTGCTGCCCCGCCTGCATGAGGCCGTCAGCACGCTCAACCTGCCGACCCCCCACAACGTAGACCACATGGCAGCGGATCTCGATGCCCGGTTTGAACTCTATACATTTTTACGGACCCTGCTGGGTGAGCGGGACAGTTACTGGATGGAATTCGATGTGGCCGGGGACGGACAGAGCATGAGCGGAAGCCTGGCCGATGACCTGACCGATATTTACTGTGAACTCAAAACAGGACTGGATATCCTGGATGGTGAGCCGCAACAGGCAGTACTGGGATGGCATAAGGGTTTTCACCTTCACTGGGGGCAGCATCTGCTGGATGCCGAACGACATCTTTTCCACCTCAATGCCCGCAATCAACTGGCGTTCTGAGGTTCCTGGGCTTCCTGCCGTACCCTGAAATCCCCTTCCCGTGACCCTTCCGGGAAAAAACCAACTTAAGTTCTATGTTAATTGGCAAACCCGTCCGTTTTCTTGCTACCATTGTGTCATTCAATGAATTTCCAGGAGATATGGCATGAATCCAAGTGCCCTGAGTGAAAGTGACCTGACCCTGACCGGAACGGCACAAACCAAAATGAACGAGTTGTTTCAGCAGGTTGACAGCAGCATTGAGGGCGTGCGGGTATTCGCCACCCCTGGCGGCTGCAGCGGGATCAGCTTCGGCATGACCTTCAGCGACGTCATCAACGATAACGACGGTGTGTTGCAGTGTGAGGGTTTCAAGGTGATCGTGGACGACGGCACCCTGCAATACCTGAGAGGCGTGGAGATCGATTTTGTCGATCAGGGCGACGGCAATGCAAGCTTCGTGTTCAACAACCTCCAGCCCATCGGCGGGGGAGGTGGCTGCAGCTCCTGTGGTTCTGGCGGCGGCTGCGGATGAGGTGATCACAATCCGCTGGAGGGGTTTAGCGGAAGGACACCCAGGCAACCATCAACAACCGCGTCAGGATACTCTGGCGCGGTTTTTTGTTGGCGTTGCGCATCCCCGGGAGAGATATTGATACACTCAGGACTGGCATTCAGCCACAGCATGGCTCTATCAAACCTCGTATTACTCACTTTCATGACATGGTGGCAAGATTGGAATCAGTCAATCTCCTGGTAGTAGGGGCGGGAATCAGCGGTCTGGGATTCGCCAAGATGGCCAAAAGACGTGGCTTTAATCCCCTGATCCTAGAGGCCTCGGAACACATCGGAGGCGCCATTCATACGGCCCGCTTCAAGACGGATCAGGGAGCGTACTGGGCGGAACTGGGTGCCCATACCTGCTACAACAGCTACGGTAACTTCCTGCAATTGCTGGAGGAGTCTGATCAGTTAGATACCCTGGTGGCCAAGCAGAAGCTTCGCTATCAGATACTGATCGACGGTCGTCTGTGTTCCATTCCATCCCGATTGAACTTTTTCGAACTGCTGGGGGTGCTGCCCAGGCTCTGGATGAACCGTAAGGGGGGGCGTACGGCGGAGGACTATTTCGCTGCGGTACTGGGTCGCCGAAACTACCAAAATGTGTTAGGACCGGCATTGGATGCGGTGGTCTGTCAGCCGGCGGGGGCGTTTCCTGCGGAATCGCTGTTCCGCAAAAAGCCCCGTCGAAAGGAGGTTCTTCGCAGTTATACCGGGCCCCTGGGGCTGCAATCCTTTATCGAGGGAATGATGGGCGACCTGGATATCCGGCTGAATAGCCCGGTCACACGGATTGAACGCCGGGAAGCGGGTTTCGATGTCTATACCGGTGATGACCAGACGATTCATGCGGATAAGCTGGTTCTGGCCATTGCTCCGGATGTGGTGTCACGTTTGCTGACGCAGTCGCTTCCGGAGCTGGCGGCCGTGCTTGCGGAAATCGAGATGGTTGATATCGAAAGTCAGGCGGTCAGGGTAAATGCCGATGCCCTGTCACAACCGCCCCTGGCTGGAATCATCGCTCGGGAAAACGCTTTTTATTCCGTGGTGTCACGGGATACGGTACCGGACTCGGAGTATCGCGGATTCACATTCCACTTTCGCCCGGGGCGACTCGATGACGCAGGACGGTTGGCGTGCATTGCCGAAGTGTTGGGAATCCCCGAGGATCGAATACTGGAGAGCCGATATCAATCTAACCGGCTGCCGGCCCTGCGTCTGGGGCAGGATCAACGTATTGCCTGGATCGATGGGGCTCTGAAAGGTATGTCACTGGGCTTGACCGGTAACTGGTTCTCCGGAGTTTCCATTGAAGACAGCCTGATCCGCTCATATCAGGAGTGCCAGCGTCTGCTGGCCGGTTGAGGGTCGGTTCGATAGTCCTTTGCGGGTCTGGCCTATTTCTCGGAACGGGGAGGTGAGTCCGGTTTGCTCGCATTGTGAAACAGGGATCTCAGGGTGTCGGGTGGGTGCCTGTCATACCCCGACCGGTCCACGGAGGTCGGATTTTCCCCGCCAAAAAAGGCCATGATCCGTCGGAACAGGGCCTTGATGGCACGCCAGATTTTTGGCAGAAGCCATATCATCAGGGCGATGAAAAGAGCCAGCAACACCAGGAAAAGCACGGGATAATGCAAGGCTGTCCACAAGCCGCCAATGACCGCCAGATCCTCCGTCAGGGAGGCGGTCCAGTTGGAAACCGGTTCTGGCGAGGTGTTGATCATGACTCGTGAACCGGCCTTGGTCAGATGAGTACCTGCCGCCAGGGTTCCGCCCACCAATGCCGCGGCCAGTTCCGCGGCCTGGCTGACTTCAAACCCGCTGGCCGCGCCTGCGGCCAAAAGCGCACCTGCAGGAATGCGAATGAAGGTGTGAATACTATCCCATCCGGTATCGACCCCCGGTGTCTTGTCCGCGAAAAACTCGATGAAATACATCAATCCGGCAATGCCCATCACCAAGGGGTCACTCAGTACCTCCAGGCCTGGCGGCAGAACCACGTGTCCGGTCATACTCAGATAGCCCAGTACGAGGATCGTCGCATACAGGTTGATGCCGGCGGCCCAGCCTGCTCCCAAGGTCAGGGCCAGTGTATTGATGGTTTCCATTTGGCTGCTCTCTGTTACTGGGTATTCTGCTAATGTGGTATCTGCAACTTGGAAATACCACCCGGTACGGGTTCAAGACTCGGATTTCATGTTCAAATTAACACTATTTTACCTTTTTATCCGGTTTGCTTTTTCTCAACGTCATGAGGGCTTATGATAGAAAGCGAGTGTTCCGATCCGTTCTCAGATGGCGCATGCTCGAAACGGATCTACTTTGTATTGCCTCATTCTGTTGCATGATCAGGTCGGTTTGAGCCACAGTGGCGGAGGGATCGTGCACTGATTGTCTCTATCGAGACTGACGTTTTTTTACGAAAATGATCCAGGTTTAGCGGGGCGGAGGCCACTCGGGGGTGGTCGGGTACTCTTCTGTGTATTCATTATTATAGGTAGCGGGTTTAATAATCATATGATCAGTGTGGGAATTGTCGGTGGTACCGGTTATACGGGCGTGGAACTCCTGAGGTTGCTGAGTCAGCATCCCCATTGTGAACTGCGTGCCATCACCTCCCGCTCGGAAGCCGGAAAACCGGTTGCCAGTCTGTTTCCCAACCTCCGGGGAGTGACGCAACTCGCCTATGTCGAACCGGACAGAGCGCCGCTCAGCGAGTGTGAACTGGTCTTTTTCGCTACGCCCAACGGGGTGGCCATGACCCAGGTGCCGGAATTGCTCAAATCGGGAACCCGGATCATCGATCTGGCGGCGGACTTCAGGATTCGCAATGCCAGTCTGTGGGAGCAGTGGTATGGGATGACCCATGCTTGTCCCGACCTGCTGGATGAAGCGGTATATGGATTACCGGAATTGAATCGGACAGCGATCCGAGAGGCCCGGCTGGTTGCGAATCCCGGATGCTATCCCACTGCGGTGAGTCTGGGGTTTCTGCCTTTGCTGAAACAGGGTTTGATAGATGCCGATTTCCTGATCGCGGATGCGAAATCGGGGGTCAGCGGTGCAGGCCGTTCGGCCAATGTGGGGATGCTGATGGGCGAAGCGGGGGAGAGTTTCAAGGCCTACGCCATCCCCGGACACCGCCATCAGCCTGAGATCCGTCAAACCCTGAGCCGAATCGCCGAAACGGATGTGGGGCTCACCTTCGTACCTCATCTGGTGCCGATGATACGCGGTATCGAAGCGACCCTGTACGCCCGGTTGACCCGGGAAGTGGCGGATCTTCAATCGGTGTTCGAGGATCATTATCGTGAGGAACCCTTTGTGGATGTGATGCCCAAGGGATCCCATCCGGAAACCCGCAGTGTGCGGGGCGCGAACCAGTGCCGGGTTGCCGTTCACCGCCCCCATGACGAACCGGTCGTCGTAGTCAGTTCGGTGATTGACAACCTGGTAAAAGGCGCCGCAGGACAGGCGGTACAGAACATGAACCTGATGTTTGGTTTGCCTGAAACCAGCGGCTTGGAGCAGGTGGCTCTGCTGCCTTGATTCCATGCCAATAGACAAGCGATATCGGGTCCCCAAAATAGTCGCCGGGCATGAGCGCTCGCCTGTCTGGTTGCGTATCGGTTTCTGGATCCTGCTCTTGGGAGGAGTGGCCTGGTTGGCCTATCAGCAGGGTGGCAATGGTATTCGGCAAGGACTGGCCCGCCTGCAGTCCGGGGGGCAGAGCCAGGTTCAGCTGCTGGAGCAGGAGCGAAACGAACTCAAGCGCGAGTTGACCATGGTGAAACAGGCGGCCGAGGTCGACCGGGAGGCCTTGCTGGCGGTCCGTGACAAAATAAAAACGATGCAGAGTGAACGCCTTAAGCTGGAGGAGGAGCTGGCCTTTCTCAAGGGCATCGTCTCCACATCGAGCAAAAAACAGGTACTCAAAATCCAGAATTTCAAGCTTGAACCCGGACTCGAAGAGCAGCAGTACGTCTACAAATACACGGTCAGCCAGGTGATCAACAGAGGCTCTATGGTAAGTGGCAAAATTGAAATGACTGTGACAGGACTCCGGGGTGGTAAAACGACGCAACTCTCTCTGGATCAACTGACCGCCGAGAAGGAGTCGAGCCACAAAATGCGGTTTCGCTACTTTCAAAGTGTCGAAGGTAAGATCCGTATACCCCAAGATTTCGAACCCGCGACGATCTCGATCGATGTGAAACCCTCGGGGGGCAAGCTGGCCCCTGTGAGTGAAACCTACGATTGGTCGCCGGTTTCATGATGTAACACAGGAATAACAGCATGTTTGGTAACAGCAAGAAAAAATTCCGTACCCCCCGGATTACGACGGTCATCGGTTGCGGCTCGGAAATTCGTGGCGACATCACTTTCAGCAACGGTCTGCATGTAGATGGTGTGATCAAAGGGGATGTGATCTCCGATCCTGAAGATCCCTCCGCCACCCTGACCCTCAGTGAGCTGGGGACCATCGATGGGAATGTCCGGGTAGGCAATGTGATGCTCAATGGTACAGTCATCGGGGATGTCATCGCCACCAACCGGGTTGAACTGGCGCCGAAGGCCCGGATAAAGGGGACCCTCACCTATGCCATGCTCGAGATGGCCATGGGGGCGGAGGTCAATGGCAAACTGGTTCATGCGAGTGACCCGGAACCCCTCAAACTGTCTCATGACAAGGCAAAGCAGGCTGAGCCCAGTGCGCCACCGGAGCCTGAGATTCCGGATAATACTTGACTGTTTTAATAGGAAATTGCATACTCCCACCAAATAACCATCCAGTAATCTGAGACCATAGGGCTGAACTCACTAGGATTCCAGATCATGAGCAGTGTAGAAGAATACAACGATAGCATCGTGTTTACCGAGGCGGCCGCCAATAAGGTAGCCTCGCTAATTGAAGAAGAGGGTAATCCGGAACTGATGTTGCGGGTCTATATCCAGGGCGGAGGCTGCTCCGGATTCCAGTATGGCTTTTCCTTTGATGAGAACGAATCGGAGGGGGACACCAAGGTCACCACCAATGGTGTGACTTTGCTGGTGGATCCCATGAGCATGCAGTATCTGATGGGGGCTGAGGTCGATTACACAGAAGGGTTACAGGGCGCCCAGTTCATTATCCGCAATCCCAATGCCACCACCACCTGTGGATGTGGCTCTTCATTTTCGGTCTGACAAAGGGCGACAGATGCTGACAGACGGGGTGTGAGACCCCGTCCGAGCACCAGAACCTTAGTTGTTTTAACCTTCCACATACGGCAGCAGCGTCAGTTCGACCCGCCGGTTGCGTTGTCGACCCTCCGGTGTGCTGTTACTTGCAATCGGACGGGTCTCTCCATAGCCGACGGTGTCGATTCGCACCGCGGCAACACCATCGCGTATCAGAACATTGCTAACCGCCTGAGCGCGCTGTTGCGACAGTAGCTGATTGTAGGCGTCTGAACCGGTGCTGTCCGTATGGCCTGCCACCTCGATCATAGTGGATTTATATTCCTTCAAAACCAGCGCCACAGAACCCAGGATCTCGACAAAATCGGGTTTCACCTCAGTCTTGTTCACTGCGAAGGTAATGTTACCGGGAAGGTTCAGGATGATATTGTCACCACTACGGGTCACGCTGACACCGGTATTTTGCAGGCGCTGGCGGAGTTTTGCTTCCTGAACATCCATGTAGTACCCGACACCTCCGCCGGCAATGGCGCCGATTCCAGCCCCCTTGAGTGCCCGTTCCTTGCGCTGTTTCTTGTCTTTTGATGTGGCGATGCCCAACACGGCTCCGGCGACCGCGCCAATCACCGCACCCGTAGTGGCCTTGGAGGTCTCTTCCTCCTGGGTATAGGGATTAACTGTGGTACATGCCTGAAGCGTAACCAGTCCGGCAACGAGACAGCAAATGAACGGTTTGTGATTCATGAAAAGCTCCTGGGATAAGTTATTGTCTTGGACAACGTAGAGTAATGGATAAGCGTGGGACTCTATTTCCGACTATGTTCCTCGGGTCTGGCCGATCAAGTCCACTAAGTACATGTTTTTCTAGTAGACAACACATCTGTGCGTTGATTCGACAACTATGCTCAATTTTAGGTGGAATCATTGATGCCTGTTAGGAGAAGGTCACCGGGTCACTGAGCACGGAAAGATACACTACACTAGAAAATTAAGGTAGCTGGAACGGTACTTATGTCATTCTACAACTGAATGGAACCTAAGCGTGATCTGCCCCATCCTCGATGGGATCACGTCTGGATAAGGAATCCTATGTTTAAGAAAAGCATTGGCATAAAAATTCTGATGGTCGTTGGTATTGCGGCTGCGGCTTTTCTTGCTGGACTGGTGATCTTCTATACACAGAGTCAGCAGAGGATCGTTTTCAAAGAGCATCAACAGGTAACACAACGAATGGTTTCCACAATCATTGCCGGCCTTGAGGCGATTATGGAAACCGGAACGGCCATCGCCGCGAAGCGTTATGCGACTGATGTTAAGGCGATCCTGGGGTTGGAGGAATTTCGTTTTGTCCGCAACGATGGCCTGGAAGCCTTCCTGGACAATCGAACCATCGGTGAGGTAAACCAAAGGCTGGGCAGGGATGTCTTTACTTCGAGAAATGTGGTTAAGGAAAATCGTCTCTACGACACAAACGACCCGCTACTCAAACAAATCATCGATACCGCCCAACCTGACGCATTTCTCGATGAGGACCGGAACCTATATACCGTCCTCATGCCCATCGAAAGCTCCCGAGTGTGCTGGCGATGCCACGGTAACGAAAAACACGTACTGGGCTTTGCCCGTATCGTCACTTCCATGCAAAGAGCGGAACAGGCGCTTGCGCAAAACCGAAATGGGGCGATCATTGTGTTGGCTGTCGTGCTGTTGTTGTATCTCATCTTTACCTACGTGTTTTTGCATAAGGTTGTGATCGAACCCATTCGCAGGATGACTCAAGCGATGTTCCGGGTCGAGCAAGGCGACCTGGAACAGCGTGTGCCGGAACTGGGTGAGGATGAACTGGGCAGGATGGCACGATCATTCAATACGATGGCCGGAAAGCTTCGTGAAACCTATGCCGGCTTGGAAATGGAGCAGGATAAACTGACAACCATCATTCTGAATGCCGGAGAAGGGATGGTCGTGACCAATCAGGAGGGTGATATCGTTCTGGTGAATCATGCCGCAGAGACCCTGCTAGGACGTTCATCCGATGAAATTGCAAAGATCGGTTTCGAGGGGCTCGTCAACGATTCTGGGGTGATCAGGCAGTTGGTTGAGCATGATGACCCGCATTATCACGAAACCGTACAATATGGAGATCGCTTTATCGGGCTCATGGCGTCAAGGATACATACCAAGAGCGGCGGTGTTCTGGGTATGGTGGCATTGTTGCGGGATGTAACCACACAAAAGCGCAGGGAATCCTATTTGGAAGCCATGTCACGCATGGACGAGTTGACCGGACTGCTGAATCGCAGATCCCTGGGCGATATTTTGGCGCAATCCGTATCTGATGTATTGCAACATGGCACATCACTGACATTGCTGATGCTCGATTTTGACTATTTCAAGCAATTAAATGATACGCATGGCCATGTTACGGGTGACAGATTGTTACGATCCTTCGGTAGCTTGCTGAAAAAGAGACTGCGCAAAACCGATCATGCATTCCGGTATGGGGGTGAAGAGTTCACCGTGTTGCTCAAAGATACGGGGCTCGAGGATGGTAAAAAAATTGCGGAGAATCTCCGTCAAGCCGTGACGAATCTTATGATCGAGGATGTTCTGGTTACCGTGAGCATTGGTTTGGCGTCCGTGGAACAGTGCGTGGAAAACACGCCAGAGTGCCTGTTGGAGTCTGCTGACCGGGCACTTTATCGCGCAAAAAAATTGGGGCGCAATCGGTCCATAGTCTTTGAGCCGTCGATGCTGGATGATGAGTGGACTTCCGCACGGGTCGTGGACAATTGAGCTGAGGCTTCAGGCTGCGGGATAGATGCCTCCCAGAATCAGGTTTTTTGAAGCGCCTGTCACCGAAGGCAAATTACCACTCAGACCCGATAATGTTCGTTTGGCCAGCCATGCGAATGTAATCGCCTCGACCCAATCAGGTTCCACGCCGTATGCCTGAGTCGAGGATAGGTGGCATCCCTCCAGTCGCAGGGCGAGACGCTCCAGCAGATAGTCGTTGTGCACGCCCCCGCCGCATATCAACAACTGCGCAGATCCGTACCCTTCCCGTACGATCGCATCCGCGACTGTCTGTACTGTCAGTTCCACAAGCGTCGCCTGAACATCAGCGGCTGATATTTTGAGATCTCCCAGTTTTGCCGTTAGCCAGTTGAGATTGAAGGTTTCGGTGCCCGTGCTTTTGGGACCGGGGAGTCGGAAATAGGCCTCATCGAGTAAACTTTTCAGCAATGGTGGATGAGTTGTCCCGCTGCGGGCCCAAGTCCCGCGATCATCGAAACAGGTTCCGATATGTGCCTCGGCCCAAACATCCAGCAGGGTGTTCGCCGGTCCCGTGTCATAACCCTTCACTGGCAGGGAGCCGTCAGCGGGAAGACATGTGATATTGGCGATACCGCCGAGATTCAGGACAATCGTGGATTTCCCGTCCTGCTGAAAAAGTGCTTTATGGTAGGCGGGCACCAGGGGCGCGCCTTGTCCGCCGGCCGCCATGTCACGCCGACGGAAATCTGCAACCGTGGTGATTCCGGTCAGCTCAGCCAAGGTGTTCGGATCGCAGATCTGGAGAGTGAATGAGGGCACCTGTTCTGGACGGTGACGAATGGTCTGGCCATGACAACCGATGGCTACGACAGCCTCCCGGGTCAATCCACTCGAGTCCAAAACGCACCGGGCCGCAGTAGCAAAAACCTCGGCGACTGAGCGGTCCAGTCGTCCCAAACGATCGATTTCGTCGTAACCGGGTAGACAGAGGTCACGGATGTCTTGTTTGAGACCTGCCGGGTAGGGCTCATGGTGGGATGCGAGAAGGTCGGGTCGGTCACCCTCGAACCGGACAATAACCGCGTCGACCCCGTCCAGGGATGTGCCGGATATCAACCCGATATAGATCTGCCTACTGGGCATCGGCAACGATGGTACGGTTAATCAGTTCGAGCTTGGAGATCAAAGGTTGAGATTTGAAGATAAAATCGTCCCGGTATTTCTCTGCAATGGGTTCGGCGGCAGGCAACTTTACGGTCAACGGATTCCGGTGAACACCGTTGACACGAAATTCATAATGCAGGTGAGGACCGGTTGCTAATCCTGTCTGTCCAACATAACCGATGACCTGTCCCTGTTTGACCTTACTGCCCCGTTTTGCCGATTTGTTGAATTTGGACAAATGTCCATACAACGTGGTGTAAGTCTGGCCATGCTGGATGATGACCGCGTTTCCATAACCGCCCTTCTTACCCCGGAAAATAACTTTCCCATCGCCAGCCGCTTTGATCGGCGTGCCGGTTTTGGCGGCATAGTCCACGCCTCGATGGGGACGTTTTTTACCAAGCACCGGGTGCCAGCGCTCTTGTGTGAACTTGGATGAAATCCTTCTGAAGTCCACGGGTGCCCTCAGAAACGCCTTGCGCATGCTGCGGCCTTCCGGTGTGTAGTAGTCGGCATGACCGGTTTCGTCGATATAGCGTATTGCTCGGTATGTTTTGCCCTGATTGACGAATTCCGCGGCCAGTATGGGGCCGTCCTTGAGTTTTTCGCCGTCCAGGTAGTCTTCCTGAAAAATCACGGTAAATCGGTCGCCTGAGCGGATCTCTAGTGCGAAATCCACATCCCAACCGAAGATGTCGGCAAGTTGCATGATCAGCTTTTCAGACAGTCCGGCTTTCTTCGCGGCGACATACAGGGAATTTTCGATCGTTCCGCTGAGATGGTTGCTGCGGACTTCCACCTCCCGGTTATTCAGCGAAGCATTGAAGCTATCACCGTCCGGCGTGATCTCCAGGCTGCTGATTTTATTATGGACTAGCCTCAGGCTCATGAGATTTGATGCGTCATCGAGTGCGAGGTAGAGCATTTCACCCGGCCGAATGTCTGTCAGTGTCTTGGCCGTGTCACTGGAATGGACAATGCGGTGCAGAAGATTGGCGCTCAACCCCTGTTGTTTGAAGATGCTGGCCAGAGAGTCGCCGCTTTTGATCTTATAGGCGATTTCCTGAGTGGGTTTGGCGGAGTCGCTATACGGTTCCTGAGCGGGTTCGGCCGCAATCGGCATTTCCGGCGCTACGGGTTCTGCGGCCTGTGCTTCCGGGAGAAAGCCCGTCGAACCCCTGTTGGGTACCGGTAAGATCGCATTCGACTGATCCCCGTGGCCGGGTAGATTCAAGGGGAGAATGATCTTGTCATCCTGCCGTTGGGGGGCCTCAGGGACTGGGAGCGCGTCATTTAGTTGAGTATTCTTGGGGGATGAAACCAGATAGAGAAAGCCGGCGGCCAGCAAGATCAGGAAGACCGCCGCCAGACCCAATCGTCTGGCCAGTTGCCCCCTGGCGGGTCGTCTATCCAATGTGTAGGATTTAAAATCTTGCATCACATGAAACCGCAATAAACGCTGTTTAAACAAAGGCCTGTTTAAAACCCTGCCTCCCGGATACCACTTTGAAAATCTGGGAAAGGTAACACTCAATGGTTAATTTTATCAGATGCTTCTAGTAGAGTGTGCAACCATTGTCTTAATTTTAGAGATTTGATAAATGATCGATGTCACGGGATCCCTGGATCTGATTAAACGCGGTACGGAAGAAGTCCTGCCAGAAGACCTGCTGATAAAAAAACTCGAGCGTGGTCAGCCACTTAAGATAAAGGCGGGGTTTGATCCCACGGCACCTGATCTGCATATCGGTCACACGGTTCTGATCAATAAGCTGCGGCAGTTCCAGGAGTTGGGCCATGAAGTCATCTTCCTGATCGGTGATTTCACCGGAATGATCGGCGATCCAACGGGTAAAAGCGTGACTCGCCCCCCTCTGACCCGGGAAGAAGTGTTGGAGAATGCGAAGACCTACGAACATCAAATATTCAAGATCCTGGATCCCACCCGAACCACGGTATTGTTCAACTCCTCCTGGATGGGCGAGATGTCAGCGGTTGACCTGATCCAACTCGCCGCCAAGCACACCGTGGCCCGCATGCTGGAGCGTGATGACTTCAACAAACGCTACACGGGGGGGCAGCCCATTGCGATCCACGAGTTCCTCTATCCCCTGGTGCAGGGTTATGACTCGGTTGCGCTCAAGGCGGATGTTGAACTGGGCGGCACGGATCAAAAATTCAATCTGCTGGTCGGCAGGCAGTTGCAGGAAGCGTATGGTCAGGAGCCCCAGGTGGTGATCACGCTCCCGATTCTTGAGGGACTGGATGGTGTTCAAAAGATGTCAAAATCACTGAACAACTATATTGCCATCAACGACCCTCCAGAAGAGATGTTTGGCAAAATCATGTCCATCTCCGATACGCTCATGTGGCGTTACTTCGAGCTTCTGAGCTTCAGGCCCATGAGTGAGATCGAGGATTGGAGGGGGCAGGTGGCGAACGGGGCAAACCCCAGGGATATGAAAGTGCGTCTGGCCGAGGAGCTTGTGGCGCGGTTCCACAATCAGGAGGCGGCGCTAAAAGCCCATGAAGCCTTTGTAGCCCGATTTCAGAAGGGGCAGATACCCGATGAGATGCCGGAGCATCATCTGAAATCCCCTGAAGGTGGTTACCCCATTGCCAATCTGTTGAAAGATGCGGGCTTGGTTTCAAGTACCTCCGAGGCCAATCGGATGATAAAACAGGGGGCAGTCCGAGTGGATGGAGAGAAAGTGGCTGGTCCTTCTTTAGTTATTACCCCGGGAGCGGCTTCTGTCTATCAGGTCGGTAAGCGAAAATTCGCCCGTGTTTCTGTTTCATGAAAGATTGACGAATTAGTGCTTGACCTGTCGTTTTCCGTCATTAAAATGCGCGCCTGGATTGAGGTCCCGGCGCGTAAAACTCGCCGCTAAAAGCGAACTTTCTCAAGCGGAAATCAGCGACGTTTATTTGTTGACGACCAGAAAGTTCGACGTACAATGCGCTATCGTCTTTCACCGGCGCTTTAGGGTGTAAGTGGAGGATGATGAGAGGCGAAAACGGTTCGAAAATTAGTTGTTGACAACGGATTAACGGACTGTAGAATACGCGCTCTCGACAGATGGCCCGGCGAGCCGGCTTGAGGAAGGACGAAAAAGTTCTTGACGAAAGCGGCAAGCCCTGTAGAATGGGCGGTCTTTCCCTGGTGAAATTCCTGGGAGCTCTTTAACAATCAGGTTAGGTAATTTGTGTGGGTGCTCCGTTGATTTTTGGGTAACCAAAAGATCGACAGAGAGCATTCGAAAGATAGTAATTCTATCCGAGAATCTCGAGTCAAAAAGATTGGCTGCCATAAGCAGCTATCAAACTTAAACTGAAGAGTTTGATCCTGGCTCAGATTGAACGCTGGCGGTATGCTTAACACATGCAAGTCGAACGGCAGCACGAGAGAGCTTGCTCTCTTGGTGGCGAGTGGCGGACGGGTGAGTAACGCG
>JBNKJP010000030.1:0-3535 GCA_050291245.1 Candidatus Thiodiazotropha sp.
CGCCTTAGCGATGGCGACAGCGTTACGGTGATCAAGGATTTGAAGGTCAAAGGCAGCTCCTCGGTGGTCAAGGTCGGCACCAAGGTAAAGAATATCCGACTGGTGGAGGGCGACCACAACATCGACTGCAAGATCGACGGCATCGGCGCCATGAAGCTAAAATCAGAGTTCGTTAAAAAATCTTGACGAGTGAGCGGAATCTGAACTCCCAGGCACACACTGACCGGCATGGAATATTTGTCATCGCGACACTAATGGAGTATTGACGTGCAAGTAATGGATGTGCTGGAAAAGCTGGCAGACAACCCTTTTGACGAGGCCACCGCCACTCAGATTAAGCGACCATCGCTTTCGATAGTTCCATCATCCGAAGAAGCCGTTGTCGCACCCATCCCGAGTGAAACCAGGAAAAGTTCCAGCGACTCTACCGCGATGAGAAAGGCGTCGTCAGACTTCCCCGTGACAAAATCAAATCAATCGAAGTCTCCACCAACTACCTAACCCTGAGGAGCAAGCGCCTCGGTTTACACATGGTCTGCTTCGAACATCTGCCAACACTGGAGTTCAGTTATCCGGCAACTGTAAAAAACATGGATATTATCTTGTTGAGACAAGGAAGGGCTCACGCCTGCTATTAACCCTGAGCTGCTTTTTTGGCGCCAAGGCAGAGATTGGGCGCCGCTTTAATCACTGCCGCTTTCACTTCATGGCGGTTTGGCGCCGTGCTCGCTTTAGCGGTACTCTCCAATACCATCGGGTTCTTTATCTATCGATTGATTCAACCATGCTCTACCGACATCTATATCAGCAGCGACTGACAGCAACTTCGGAGTCCCGCACATGAGCCAGCTCTTCTCCCCATTCCTGCTCGGCAGGACAAAGCTGGAAAACCGCATCGTCATCGCCCCCATGTGCCAATATTCAGCCGTGGACGGACTCGCCAGTGATTGGCATCTCATTCATCTTGGACAGTTGGCCCACTCAGGCGCTGGCCTGCTGATCATCGAAGCAACAGCGGTAACACCTCGAGGGCGGATCTCGCCCAACGATCTTGGCCTTTGGTCGGAGCAGACCGAATCGGCACTGGCAGCGGTACTCAGCAAAGTCAGAACCTACTCCAACATGCCGATTGCCATCCAGCTTGCTCATGCCGGACGCAAGGGCTCCTCAGCCGTACCCTGGGAGGGCGGCGGACGATTGACCAGCGAAGCCGGAGGTTGGCAGACCGAAGCCCCTTCCGCAGTGCCTTGGGCCGAGGGTGAGGCGGCGCCAACCGCACTAGACGTACAGGGCATGGCAGAGATCAGACAGGCCTTCGTCGATGCCGCCATCCGCGCCCATCGGCTGGGGGTCAAGGTGATCGAGATCCACGCCGCCCATGGCTATCTGCTGCACCAGTATCTCTCACCGCTGGCGAATGTTCGCGATGACAGTTACGGCGGTTCGCTGGAGAACCGACTGCGTTTCCCGTTGGAGGTCTTCGAGGCGGTACGCGGTGCAGTTCCCGCCGAAGTCGCTGTAGGCATTCGCATCTCAGCCACCGATTGGGTGGAGGGGGGATGGGATATCGAACAGAGCCTGGCCTTTGCCCAGGCCTTGAAGCAACGGACGTGCGACTTCATCCACGTCTCCAGCGGCGGACTTTCCCCTCTGCAACAGATCCCGGCCGGACCCGGCTTTCAAGTCCCCTTTGCCAAACGTATCCGTCAGGCAACCGGCCTGCTGACCATCGCAGTCGGCCTCATCACCGAGCCGGAACAGGCGGAGCAGATCGTCGCCAATGGCGAGGCGGACCTGGTGGCGCTGGCCCGCGGCATGCTCTACAACCCACGCTGGCCCTGGCACGCGGCGGCCGCATTGGGCGCCCAGGTGACGGCCCCACCACAGTTCTGGCGGTCGAAACCGATGGGGGTGAAATCACTCTTCAAGCCCTGACACCTGCGAGAATACCGACAACCTCTAGCCTGAATATTTCACCCGGTCACTTAGAAATGCGAGTAACACACACTGTTTTTACTTACACCTGAAACCGTGGGTTCAGGTTACAATTAATGGGATACCGGCAAACTACAAAGCGTTACCGATCATCGCGTTCCCGGGTGAAACATTCGGGCTAGCCGAGATGGGGCGTCTCCAGATAGGCCGCCGACTGCATCTCCTTGAGCCGGCTCACGGTACGCTGAAACTCGAACCTCAGGCGAGTACCACTGTAGATCTCGTGCGGGGGCTTCTCGGCACTGACCACCAGCTTGACCTTGCGGTCGTAGAAGACGTCTATCAGATTGATGAAACGTCGTGTGCGGTCGTCCCAGGTGCCATCGAGATGGGGGATCTCCGAGATAAACACCGTATGGTGGCAGCGAGCCAGCTCCAGATAGTCGTTCTGCCAACGGGGAGGGCCACAGAGGGCATTGAAATCGCACCAGATCACGCCCCCGCCGCGTTTAAAGAAACGAATCGGACGACCCGGCACCTTGAAGCGACCCAGCTCCTCCACCTGCTCGCCCGCCAAGCGATCAAATTCGCGATCCAGTCTGACCATCACTTCATCGCTGAGGGGCGTGTGATAGACCGACGAGGCTTCAAACAACTGCAACCGGTAGTCCCGCTCGCCAGCCAGTTCGATGACCCGGTTGCAGCGTTTCAGGATTGCGATAGCCGGTAGAAAGCTGTCGCGTTGAATACCGTCCCGATAGAGATTGTCAGGAGGCTGGTTGGACGTGGTGACCAGCGCAATCCCGGCCCGCTCGAATGCCTCCAGCAGACCTCGTAACAGCATGGCATCCCCGATATCGATGACATGGAACTCGTCCAGGCAGAGTACGCGAAAGCGCTTCGCCATCTCTCCCACGATCAGGTCCATCGGGGCGGACTGGCCCTCTCGCTCACGTAAAGCGGCGTGCAGCTGACGCATGAAGCTGTGGAAGTGATGGCGTTCGATGCCCAGTGACCGATGGTGGGCGCAAAAGAGATCCATCAGCCAGGTCTTACCGCGACCGACCCCGCCCCAGAGATAGATCCCGGCAACCGTCACCGGCTGACGCTTCCACAACCAGCCCTTGGTCTGCGGCCTTTTACCGAGGGATTCCGCCAGTTGGTCGAATGCCGCCAATACCTGTTCCTGATCGGAGTCCTGCTGGAATCCGCTCTGCTGGATAAGAGATTGATAGTGCTCAATCAGTGACATCTGGTTTGGCTATTCTCTGCGGCGTGTCCGGTTCTGATCCGAGAACCGGCACTGCGCATTCAGCGCTCGCCGCTCTTCATTGTTTGAATCGGATATCGGACTGCCGGCCTACGTCGTTCAGACGTTGGCGGGCACAATCCTAAATGACGCTTGTAATAATACTCGCCAGGCCATAGATATTTATCCACTCAGGGCTACTTGCCCATCATGCCTTTGATCGCCGCCGGGATATCGGCAGGGAAGACGATCGTCTTACCGTTATCGGACTTGGCCACATTCTCCAGGGATTTGACATATTTCTCACCCAGCAGATAGACCACCGGCAACTCCTGATTGCCGATCGCCTCG
>JBNKJP010000031.1:0-28624 GCA_050291245.1 Candidatus Thiodiazotropha sp.
TGACGCCATTGAGGTCAGGGGTAGCTCCCCATTGTAAAGACCGGATATACGTGAACTTGCTTTATTTCTACCAGCCAGCAGAAAAAGGTTGCTATACAAGGAGGAGTCCATATACGTTCCCACGCTCCGCGTGGGAACGCATATCCATGTTAGATTGGATTGATCAAACAGTAGTTGTCTTGCGAACTTTGAGTATGCGTTCCCACGCAGAGCGCTGGGAACGCGCAAACAGGCAAGCATTTGCGGTCATTGTGATGCTGGGCGGGTCAGGTCACGCGGCTTAACATCCGCTCACTGCGGATCAGACGGGACCAGGTTTTGCCGGTCTGAAACCACAATACATACCAGCCCTCCATCAACATTCTCGGCAGCAGGCCCAGTCCGGGCTGGAAGGTCTCCTCGCAGGCACACAGTTGATGTTCCATGCTCAGGCTGTTGGCAATGGTGCTGATGCGCGCCAGGTGGTACCGGTTACTGATCAGGGTGACCGGGAATGCCTCCTCCTGTTGCAGCATGCCGCGGGCGTGCCGCAGATTTTCCAGGGTGTTCTGCGACTCCTGTTCCAGCCTGAGTCGCTGGGATGAAATACCATGGGAGACCAGGAAATCCCGCCCTGCCTGGGCTTCGCTGGTCTGCTCGCCGGGGGCAACACCACCCACCAGCAACAACTGGGCGGATTCATCGGCCTGCATCTGCGCCAGAGCCTTAGTCAACCGTCGTTCATAATCCGAATCAATGCGCGTGTTTTGCAGTCGCTTACCGAATACCAGCAGGCTGCTATGGTCGCACCGGGTCCCCGAGGTGCGGGCGATGCGATAGATGTAGGCTGTGCTGATCAGCAGGGGGATGCCCAGACCGAGCGCCAACAGCAGAAATGTCAGGAGAAAGGTGAATAGACCGTCCCAGTCGACTCGGCCCCGCTCAGGGTCAAATTGCATTGGTTTGGATGTTTTGGGAAGTCGGATCGCCGTCAGGCCCCGGACCCCTTTGAGGGCCGGGGCCTGATGGGATTACATGGCGATCATACGGGACTGGATGGCATTATCCAGGTTCTGGATCCATTTATTGTATTGCTTGTTGATGTTGCTGCCGTCGTACTTCAGACCATCGCTATTCTTGTAGACGATGCTGTAGGTCTTGGTGTTATACGGGATGTCGACGGTGGCGGTGGTGCCGCGCAGCATGATCGTACCCACGATTTGTCCCGGTTTGATCTCTTTCATGCGCCAGCCAAGGCTTGCGCCGGCAGACATGATGGCCTTTTTAATCTTGCTCATAGAGGCCTTTTCCATGGTGTTCACGGGGGAGTCCTGGACGTTGTAAACCGGTTCGGTTCGACATCCCATCAGTCCCAGTGTCAATACCAGGATGGCAATGAAAAGTGTGTTTCTGACAGTCATGAGTTTCATATTAAGACTCCCTTAATGGTCTTGGTTGCTTTAAGAATGTGGCTTGAAATCGTTTCATGCGCATCTTGGCTAACGGCCCGTTCTCATTATGGTAACCCCTCGATCCGCGCCGGGTCGCCTGGAAATTCCTGCTTTTATTTGTGATCTTCCTTTGTCGGTTATCCGGGAATCGAAGTGATCATGTCGTACGATTCCTTGGGTCATTGAGCAGCCCAAGGCTGCGAAACAACCCCTGAAGATAGAGTCCCCGGCGGATCAATCGCCAGGCAATCATACGCACGATACGCCAGGTGTCCGTCCAGGGCTTATAGTGGCTTTGCCGCCTTCCGGACTGGTAGATCGATTCAACGGGTATGGACACACTATAAAAGCTGTGAGTTGCCGCTTCAATCACAATTTCGCTCTCGAAAACGAAACCCCGTTCCCTGGCGGTATCCAGACGAACCTCACCCAGCAGGGCGGTGGGGTAGAGGCGAAAACCGGATTGGGAGTCCGAAACCGGATAGCCCGCGGCCCAGGAGACCCAGAAATCGGCAAAACGGTTGGCGAACAGCCGTAGTTTGGGGGCATTGTGGCGGGCTTTGAGACGCGCCGCGATGATGATACAGCGTGGATTTTCCTGTGCCGCTCGGATCAGGTTGGGAATCTCCTGCGGGTTGTGCTGCCCGTCACCGTCCAGGGTGACCACGAAATCCGCATTGAGCTGCAGCGCATGGTCGAATCCGGTCTGCAGGGCATGGGCCTTGCCGCGATTCTGTTCCAGGCGTATCAGATGCGCATCCAGGCCTTCGAGCTGCAGATGACTGTCGTCACTGGATCCGTCATCGACCACGATAACCTGATCGACCCAGGGTGCGGTGGACTGAACCACTTCACGAATGGTGGTTGCCTCATTGAATACGGGTATCACGGCCAGGGTACGCATAAGTCAGGCCATGCCTCCGTTGATGGATATCACCTGTCCCGAGATATAACCCGCATCCTCGGAGGCGAGAAATCCCACCAGGGCGGCCACCTCTTGGGGTGTACCGGCGCGTTTCATCGGCACCAACTGTTTCACCAGGGCCGGGTCGAATGCGGCATCCGCCATGCTCCCCGAGATGATTCCGGGCGCGATGGCATTGGCGGTGACGCCCCGGGAAGCGAGCTCCAGGGAGAGGGACTTGATGGCGCCGTGCAGCCCCGCCTTGGCGGCGGCATAGTTGCACTGGCCCCGGTTGCCCATTACGCCCGCGATGGATGAAATGGCGATCACCCGTCCCCAACGGGAGGGCAGCATAGGAAGCATCAGCGGCTGGGCAACGTTGTAAAAACCGTTGAGGGAGATATCGATGACTCGGTGCCATTGTTCGGCCTGCATTCCCGCCAGCGGGGCATCATCGTGAATGCCCGCGTTGTGCACCAGGATCTGAATGGGGCCTGCCTCGAGCAGTCTTTCCAGACACTCCCGGGTGGCCGTTCCGTCGCAAACATCGAAAACGCAGGTCTCGGCGGATCCGCCCTGGTCCCGGATCGTTTGGGCCACCTGCTCGGCGCGGTCGGGGTTGCGGTTGGCGTGAACGATGACATGGGTGTTCGAGGCGCTCAACCGATGACAGATCGCCGAACCGATATCACCGCTTCCCCCGGTGATCAATGCCCGTTTCACGATGTTTCTCCAGACTCTACGATGACGGCGGCCCTTCCTTCTGCGATTACTGCGGTGTCAGTCTTGACCGTAAAATCATAAAGCATGTTACCCGCATCGGCCAGTAGTTGGCGGGCCTCGACGGTCAGTGGTTCATTCAGGTCGTCCATGCGGCCGCGGTGCAGTTTCACCCCGCGCAGGCTGACCAGATACCCCCCGGGGTTGGTTTGACCTTCTGCCCGAGCCTGGAGCCCGCCGTGCAGGGCCATGGCCTGAGCGCCGTATTCGGCCGCATGGATACTGGCGAGTCCGGCTGGGGTGCGCAGCGGATGGGTCGGGCTGAGATGAGTCGCTGTACGGCAGACGATATGTTGCGAGTCCCAATCCAGCACCTCTTGCAGGAGACACATGGCGCCGGTATGGGGTAACAGTTGGTAGAGATCAGGACCGGATAGCTTCATTGGGTGATCGTCACATGCAGATTCAGTCCCGGCTGATAGGTCAGGCAGCGTTGCTGATTGGGTGTGTTCCGCGCAACCGCTTCCAGCAGGGTCAGAGCGCGTGCGGCAGGCGCCGCCAGACGCAGGGTTTCCAACTCCTGTTGCGCCAGGGTATCGGGCTCACCCTGTGGATCGAGGCGCAACGCCAAGCGTGCCAGGCAGGGCTGCTCGTCCGTATTCGGGGTCAGCAACAGCGCCACCGCGAAGGGAGCCTTTATAGGCATCACAGCCTGCAGCAAAGGGGGTGGGATCTGATCATAACAGACCAGAAGTGCCGGGCGTTGTTCACAGACCACCTGGGTAGCGGTTTCGATCAGGCCGGTGGCAAATCCACCGTCCTGTCCCCCCAGGCTGGTAGAGCCCGCCTGGGAGCCTGTGCCCATGGACCAATAGCCCGCCGGTGCATTGTGCACCGAGTTGTGGAATTGAGTCGGAGATACCGGGCGGTCGGGTTTGGCGAGGGCCAGACAGATCTGATCGATAATATCCAGATCCCCCTCTGCTGAGCTGAACACCGAGAGCAGATGCTGGGTGTCCGGATAATCCTGCAGGGCCTGTTCCGTGACCTGAAGCGCCAGCTTGATGGTACGGGTGGTGCGCCGCCGTTCGTTGGGTTTCAACATGGCCGGCTTTAACGGGACCAATTCACCGCCCGGGTAGGGTGCCTCATTACGTAAAATTGCGGCCGCTTCCGGCCAGGAGGCGATGCCTTCGGTGACGATGCCGATTGCGGAGAGTCCAACCTGTATCATTCCGCGACTCCGAATATCAGACTGCAGTTGTTGCCGCCGAATCCAAAGGAGTTACTCAGCACATGGCGGATAGGGGCGGCTTGGGGCTGCAGCAGGATGTTGGCGCCCAATTCGGGATCGCAGACCTCGGTTTGCAGGTTTTGCGGCATCCAGCCGGCTTCGAGGCAGAGCAAGGAGAACGCCGCCTCGGTGATACCCGCCGCTCCGAGGGTGTGGCCGGTGAAACCCTTGGTGGAGCTGCAGGGTGGACAGTGTTCGAACAGACGGCCGATGGCCCGGTCCTCGGAGGCATCGTTGCTGCGGGTCGCGGTACCGTGCAGATTGACATAGTCGATATGGGAGGGCGTCAGTCCGGCCCGTTTCAGGGCCTGGGTCATTGCCGAAAGCGCCCCGTCACCCTGAGGGTGCGGGGTAGACATATGGTAGGCGTCACTGCTCTCCCCATAGCCGAGCAGTTGTAGCACCGGTGCTCCCGGCGTTGATGACTCCAACAGGGCATAACCCGCCGCTTCGCCGATGTTGATACCGTTTCGCGCGGCATCCCAGGGACGGCAGGGGCGATCGGAGACCAAATCGAGTGAGTTGAATCCATACAGTGTGGTCAGGCATAAAGAGTCGATGCCGCCGACAATCGCCGCATCGCACAAACCGCTTTTGATGTAGCGGTCGGCCGCGGCAAATACCTTCGCGCTGGAAGAGCAGGCCGTGGAGATCGCCAGCGCCGGCCCGTTCAGACCCAGTGCGAGGCGCACGAACTGGCTGGGGGATGCGATATTGTGGGTGGTTGCGGGGGTGAAGTCCGCAGGCAGCCGGTCGTCGTTTCTTTCGCGGTAGGCGATCTCGGTAGATGCGATGCCGGACGTGCTGGTGCCGATGAAAACACCAATGCGATCGGCACCGTACCGGGCTTTGGCCGCATCCACCGCCGGCATGAAACCGTCCTGTTGAAGTCCCAGCAGCGCCAATCGGTTGTTACGGCAATCATAGGCCTGCCAGATTTCCGGTAGGGGCAGGGATTCCAGATCGGAGACACGGCCGATCCAGGTCGGAAGGTCAACCCCGTCCAGGTCGCAGGGCCGCAGACCGCTACGACCGCTTTGCAGTGCTTCCAGGGAGGCCGATTTACCCCGACCCAATGCATTGGTCAGCGTGTAGTGAGTGATTTTCAGCGGCAATGCAGGCATCAGTAAAGTTGGGCGCGGCTTGTTCGTCCTTTATGAGAGCGGGGTATTATGCGAGTCATGGGGACGTAACACAATGCTCAGGGGTTCGGGTATCCCGTTCAGGGGGTTTTCTTCAGCGATTCAAGCAGCTGGATCAGGGCGTCCCGGGGAAGTTTGCCGGTATCGTTACGCGGCAGCCTGTCCACGAAATGGAGCGGTCTGGGCAGAAACGCGGCATCCACGGATTGTCCCAGGGCAGAGAGTATGTCCCGTTTTCCGAGTGCGGGCGCCACCACCAGAGCGGTGAGACGCTGAGATTCCGTCGTCGGGTCCTGGGGTGGCACGAATACCCCATCGACCACCCCCGGAATGGCGGTGAGTTTCTGGTTCAGATCTCCAAGAGAAACCCGTTTACCCGCGATCTTGAGCATATCCGTATCCCGGCCCTGCAGCAGAAAGCTGTGTTGGTCCAGGGATTGGATGCGATCATTCAGAGAGATCGGCGAGAACAGGTGGCCGCCCTGAGCGATCGCGTTGCCGTCCTCGAACTCGATACGGATGCCGTCATAGAGGTGCCAGGTCTGCTCGCGCACCGTTCGACGGCTGGCGATCGACCCGGTCTCCGTGGACCCGTAGATTTCATAGATCTCGGTGCGCATCTGGTGTTCCGCTTCTGCGGCCAGCTCCCGGGAGAGCGGCGCCGTGGCCGAGATGACGAAATCGATGTCCGGCCAGATTACCCCCGAATCGAGGCAGGCGCGCAGGTGCAATGGGGTGGTGATGAGCACCCGGGGTGCCGCGGTCAGTGCCAGGTCCGAGGCGATGTCCGCGGGAAACAGGGGGCGTCCGGTGTGGACCGCGAGTCCTCCCTGCCAGGGGAAAAGTACTGAGGTGGCCAGACCGTACATATGCTGGGCCGGCACCGTGGCCACGATCGAAGCGATCCCGCGAGCGAGGAATGGAAAGTGACGCAGGGCACTGTCCGCCTCGCTCTGCAGTTCGCCCCAGGTCTTGGGGTTGGGCTTGGGTGTACCAGTGCTCCCCGAGGTGAAAAGGACGGCCACCTGTTGCTTTCCGGGGATCTCCCGGGGCAGGGGAATGGCCGGTTGACGCTCCTGGATCAGTGTCTCGAAAAGGTATTGGGGCGCCTGGATGCCCGGTATTTCCTGATCGCACAGACAATAGCTGTCCGGACGATCCTGCAACAGGGTATTGACCGCGCCCGGGGTGCTGTTGGAGGGCATCAGGGTGATCTGGTTACGCAGCATCGCGGCTGCGAAACTGACCAGAAAGTGATACCGGTCTTCGCAGAGATTGAACACGTGATGCGATTCCGGCAATTGGGCCGCGAGCCTTGATACATCCCGCAGGAAATGTTCCGCGGCAAGTGCTTTTCCCCGGTGCCAGGCGATCGGTTGCTGCGGATGATGGACCAGAAATCCGCCTTGGATCGGGCGGGTCACAGCAGTCTGCGCCATTCGATACTCCGAAACTGTTTCACGAAACGCAGAAATCCCGGATGTTCCAGGTGGGGCAACCGATGTACCCTGATGCGGTATTCGATCAGCATGGCGATGCCGACCAACAGGTAATTGATGAAGTTGGTGAACAGCGACCAGGTCTCTTCGCTCGCCCAGAAGGCCAACCAGGCGCTCTCCAGGGTCAGAAAGGCAAAGATACCGGACCAGATCTGGGTTACCCGGAGGGTGTAGCGTGTTTCGAGTGCTTTCAACGGCCGTTCCTGCTCATGCATGAGTTGCGCGAAGCGGGTGATCAGGGGGGTTCGGTCGGGCAGCAGGGTCATTGAAAACATCAGGAACAGGGTACCATTGATGAGTATCGGCGGCAGATGCAGAAGCTTGACCATGTCCGGTTTTCCCAGCCACAACCACAGCACACCGGTCAGCGCGATACCGATCAACAGCCAGCCACTGAAGTGTGACTTGCTCAGTTCCAGTGTCCCCCAGCTACCTACGATGAGCAGCATCACCAGAGTCGCTGGCAGCAGATTGCCGGAGATCACCCCGAGGTGCAAGACCAGCGGGTAGCTGAGTGCGAGCAGGAGCATTCCCAGGGGGAGCCACCGGCGCAGAGGACGGAGCCATGCAGGTTGGATTCTGTTCATTCAGCGATCCGCGGTTCCCGTCCAACTCCGTGACAGGGCATAAGTGGAAAAGTAGCTCAAAGCAACCCCGACAGCGACAGTCAAACCGATGGCGCGCAGCACGGGTATCGAGGAACTGGCAAGAATTGCAAACACCCCGCTGGTGCTGATGGCGCAGATTGTCAAAGCGTGCAGGGTTCGCAATTGCCCCGGGGCCTGATCCGGACGGTTGAAGAACAGGCTGTAGTCCAAACCGATTCCCAGGACCAGCATCAGGGAAATCAGGTGGAACAGATTCAGTGACTCGCCGCTGCCGAACAGGATTGCCACGGTGACCAGGATGGCCACGACAATGGGCAACAGGGTCAGCATCGCCTGCCGCAACGAGCGCAGACCATACCAAAGCAGCAGCAGCATGAACAGGCCTCCCAGGGCCACCCGGGTGAGCATCCTGTTGCGGAAGTCCCCTACCAGACGGCTGGTCTCCTGTCTGAGGTTCAGGTAGCGGATTTCCGGCAGTGAGCCTTCTACGAACTCAGCCAGCCGTTGCGGGTCGGCAACGTTTTTCAAGGGGATCAGCGCCCGGACGCCGTCGGGGCCGATGCGGATGCTGGTTTCGAGCCGGGTTTTGAGTCCGGTCCGTATTGCCTGGTCATAACTCAGGGGCGGAAGCGTCCGGCTGTGCTCCACCGCTTTGAGAAACGGGGTGAATGCCTGGTCACGGAAGGGCAGATCCTGCATCGCCTGTTTTAGATGGCGTGCCAGGGTTTCCGGGTCCGGCAGTTGCTGTTGAAGCGCCTGTTGATGTGCCTGACTGGGCAGATGATCGCTGGGCAGGTCGAACTCTGCCAGGGAGGCCTCCGGGGTGTCTTGCAGCCGTTCCCGAAGCCGCTCCCCGGTCTGTAGCAGAGTCTCCACATCCGGCCCTTTCAGGACCAGGAAGTGATTGGGTTCCGCCTGGCCGAGTTCGGCTCTGAGGATCCGGTCCTGTTGCAGCAGGTTTTGCGGCAGGGGGGAGAGGCTTGCGATGTCATCCTGCCAGAGGTCCGCGCTACGACTCACTATCAGGAGCAGACCCAACAGACCGGCTCCCAGGGTGGTCGCCACAGGCCAGGGACGTTTTAACTGCAGACCCCGCAGCAGCTCGAGTCCTTTCGGTTCGGGGGAGTCGAAGGGCTCCGGAAACAGGCGGGGAAGCAGCGTGCGGCTGACCGCGGCGGCCATCAGCAAGCCGGTCAGAGTAAATGCGCCGAGTTGTTGAAGGCCAATGAAATCGGTGGTTATCAGCACCAGATATCCCACACAGGTGGTGATCACACCAAGCCTCAGAGTGGGCCAGATGGCCTGCATATCGGCCTTTGCCCGGGCCGGATTGCGCAGATGGCTGAACAGGTGAATGGGGTAGTCGATGGTGACGCCCAGCAGGGTGATGCCAAAGGCCAGGGTGATACCGTGCAGCTCACCGAATATGAGATGACAGACCACACTCGCGCTCAGTAAGGCCGTCGCCAGGGGCAGGGCGGCATATAAAAGGTAGGGGAAATATCGATAGGCCAACCACAATATCAGGGCAATGGCGAATGACGCGATCAGACTGAGGGTCTGGCTCTCCCGGTGGATCACGCTCCGGGAGGTGGTCGCGAACACCCCCGGACCGCTCACCACCAGGCCATGCAGCCCGGTGTTGTCCAACTGCGTGAAGCGGGTGTGTATCTGTTGCAGTGCCCCTGCCTGGCGATCGAGTTCCAGGCCCCCGGCGCGGGTCATGACCACCAGCAGGGCCTGGGTTTCGTCCCGGGACATCCATACCCCCCGCGTTTTGTTCAGGGAATCCTGCCGCAGGTTGCCTTTGAGCCAGGTTGTGAAGGCTCCGGTCGGGTCGGCGGTCAGCTGGGACTGGAACGGATTGGGGAGGGGGGAGTGTAATTCCATGAGCCGCTGTTGCAGAGCGGCGCGTAGCGCCTCTGCGGAAAAGGTGTGTTGTTCAGGGCCGGTTTGCAGCAGATAGCGGTATTCGAACAGAGTCGGGTCCGGTTCGAAGGGTCTCGGGGCCCCGTTCTCCACCTGCTCGAAGGCGTCCGAGTCGCGCAGTGCGGCGGCGAGTTGCTGACTGAGTTGGATCCGTGACTCGGGGGTGCCGCCACCGATCGCCAGCAACAACAGGCGGGAGGCCGGGCCCTGGCTCATCTCCTCGAGGAACAGTCGTTGTTCCGGAGCCGTGCCCTGGGGCAGAAACAGACTCAGGTCGGTGCGCACGCTGATCTGGCTGATGGCCCATCCACCCCCCAACAGCAGGGCGCCCAGCCACATCAGCAGGAGACGAACTCTCGCGGGCATGTTCAATCGGTCTCAGGCGTTGAGGCGGATGGCTGCAGACGGGTCAGGGTTTGGTCGCCGCCGGTCTCCAGGGTGGTATAGCGATTGATTTCAGCCCCCTGGCCTTCAATCGTGATGCGCACGACGCGCGCGGCGAGGCCGCTTTGCCTGGGGATCAGAGTGAGAGTCCAGGCCTTTTCGTCGCCCTCCAGACGAGTCTCGAAATAGTGTTCGAGGGTGTCCGTGTCTCCGGCCAGGAGGGCGCGAAAGGATGCGCTGAAAGCCAGCAGGTCGGGAACATTGTCCAGCAGCAGGGTCTGCTTGCGCTCCTCGCCCTGCCAGAGGGTGAGCCGATTGCCCTCGATCTCGGCGCTCAGATTGCTCGGCGGATCGAGACGGCGGACCAACCGGTCCGGAGGTTCGAAAATCATCAGCCCGGTCTGTTCGATGGGTTGATCGAGGATCGCCAGGGTGCGGGTTTCGGTGAAACGGGCCTGGCGGGCCCCCCGCTCATGCATGGCCTGCATGAGATTCGCGAGTTGCCAGTCCGATGCCTGAGTCAGAGGGGCGATGAGGCCCAACAGGCCGATCAGCAACAGGTGCTGGCCGATTGCGGTCATCTTCCTCACGGATTCAGTCGGTGCATGGATCGGATGCCTCATCCGTCCCCCAGAAATCATAGAAATTGAACCAGTTGTAGGGGGCCAGGCGGGCGTAGTGTTCGAGCCGCTCCGCATACCGTTGGGTCCAGACCTGCAGGGTTTCGTCCCGCCGGCCCCGTTCGGTGGTGACCTGGTCGGCGAAATGCTCGATATGTATGACATAGCGGTTGCCGCCCAGGTAGAGACCGAAGAAGAGAAACACCGGGGCCTTCAGGAGTGAGGCCATGAGCATCGGGCCCTGGGGGAAAGCGGTGTCCCGTCCCAGAAATTGGCATTGTACAATCCGGTTGGTGTCGGCCACCCGGTCACCCAGCAAGCCGATGATGCCACCCTGAGCGACGACCTCCCTGGCCCGGATCAGAGTGTCCGGTTGGCCCAGGGGGATGATGGTGTCATTGAGTCTGGGATTGAGCTCGGAGAGCACCTTCATCATCTTCTCGTTATGACTCGGGACCATGAGGATCTTCAAGGGCAACTCCCGCTTTACGATCGCCGTTGCCCTGAGGATTTCAAAACTGCCCAGGTGGGAGCCCAGCAGAATGCAGCCTTTTCCCGCCGCGGTATATTCTGCGATCAGACGATGATTATGGGTCGCCACATCGACCTCATCGAAACGCCGCGCCATCAGGAAGACCCGGTCCAGGATGGTGGAGGAAAAGGTGTGGATGTGTTTTGCAACATCCCCCAATCCCGCGGGGCGACCCAGAATCAGGCTCAGGTACTCCCGGGAGGCGCGACGGGCCGGGCCGGCGGAGATCAGAAAATAGAGCGTAATGGGATAAAGCAGCGAACGGGCCGCGAATCGACCGAGGTGCAACGCGATCCACAGAATCAGGCGAAGCGCGCCGGTGGTGCCCCGTTCACCATGTCCCTTCCAGCGGCTGCTCAAGGATGCGACCCGACCAGTGCCAGTTTGCCCGAGGCAAAGGGTGATCCGTCCACCCGGCACTCAAACTGAACCTGACCCGGCTTGTCTTCGCCCCAGACCTCGAAAGCCTGTCCCGGATACAGCGGACGCATGAACTTGGCGCTGATCACCTCTTTGACTTCATGCCCTGGAAAGCGACGGCTCAGCAGATCGATGACCCGGTCCAGAATCAGTGTGCCGGGTACGATGGGGTTACCAGGGAAATGTCCTGCCAGGCAGGGATGGCCGGTGGGTACCGGATTGACGTGCTCGCACCACACAATCAGCGGTTTTCCACGATGTACCGGGTCAACTTGGCCAGTGAGGAGAAGATCGCCGTGATGTTTTCGTCATCGGCCTTGAGCTGGATGCCGTACTTTTGCTTGATGCCCAGGGAGAGCTCCAGTGCGTCAATGGAATCGAGACCGAGTCCGTCCCGGAAGAGCGGGGCGTCCGGTTCGATCTCTTCTGCGGAGACATCCTCGAGATTGAGGATTTCCACAATCATTTGAGCAACTTCGAGTTCAGTGGGAGATGCGCTTTCCATCTATTTGTCTATCCGGTCAAATGTTTAAATCTATTTCAGTCATGCAAGAGGTTGCGGCCGGGCCGGAATGTCTGGCATGGGTGTGATGTCCGGTACTGCCGGGCAATACGGGAAAAAACACAGGTATCCCCATATAGTACCGAAAAAAACATACTCGCAGCCAGTATTCTCATCCCTTCGAGGGGATTGGCGGATTGAAAGTCCTGTTGCAGGCCTTGTCGGCCGGCCAATGTGTTTCAGTGAATAAAAAACCTGATTACCCACTTTACTTAGCCAGTGGATCAGTCGCCGATAGTAGTTTTGAGTGTTGAGTTTTTAGTTTTGAGTGGATGAGTTCGCTACGCTCACAGGTTTTTTTATGCCCCCTCTCCCGCGAAAGAGGGGGTCGCAAAAGGCGGAAACAATGAATTGCCTCAGTAAAACGATCGATAAAAAGCACAAAATCGATTGTATCTGTAACTAAAATTCGTTTGAGATGAGTCTCGGCATGCTTTTACAACAGCTCACCGAAGGGTGAGGGGGAGCCCAAAACCCGTGAGCGCAGCGAACTCATCCACTAAAAACTCAAAACTAAAAACTCAAAACTTTTCTCACCCCCACCACCCTATGGCGGAGCATAGTAGGTAATCAGGAATCCGTATGTTGTTATTCACCCGGCTCACCTTTTCGATGTTACTGCTGTTGGTCATTAGCGGATGCGACAGAGGGCCCGCCGATCACCGCCAGACCCTGTTGGTGTTCGGTACCCTGCTGGATATTCAGGCCTACACGGATCAGCCCGAAACCTTCAATCGCGGGGTGCGGAGTCTGGACCAGACCTTTCAAGGCATGCACCGGGACTGGCATGCCTGGAAGGGCGAGGGCGACCTGGTTCAGCTCAACCGGGCTCTGGCTCAGGGCAAATCCCGGGAGGTGGCGCCCCAACTTGCGGAGCTCCTGAAGCGGGCCCAGGGTTACGCGGCGAACAGCGATAACCTGTTCAACCCGGCCATCGGTCAGCTGATCGGCCTGTGGGGATTTCACCGGGACGAGCCGCCCGGAGGACCGCCCCCGGAGCCCCGGCGGATCGAGGAGCTGATTCGCCTCGATCCGAAGATGAGTGACCTGAGCATCGAAGGCTCCCGGATCTCATCGACGAACTCGGCGGTGTCCCTGGATCTGGGTGCCTTTGCCAAGGGTTACGCCCTGAATCTGGCCATCGACGAGTTGCACGGATTTGGTATCGACAACGCCATTGTCAACGCGGGAGGCGATCTGTGCGTCTCCGGCCGGCACGGGGATCGGCCCTGGATGATCGGCATTCGACATCCCTTGGGGGAGGGGGTGATCGCTTCGGTCGGAGTCTCGGATGGTGAGTGTGTGCTCACTTCCGGGAATTACGAACGCTACCGGGAATACGAAGGGATTCGCTATGCCCACATCATCGATCCGCGCAGCGGCTACCCGGTGGAGCATGTGGCCTCGGCCACGGTGATCAGCCATGACGGCGGACTGGCGGATGCCGCGGCCACGGCCTTGAGTGTGGCCGGCCCCGATAAGTGGGTGGACATCGCCCGCAAGATGGGACTCTCCGAGGTGATGCTGGTGGACGAAAAGGGACGGGTTTACCTGACACCGGAGATGCGCAAGCGGATCAAGTTCCAGCAGGATGTGGAGCAGGTGGTGGTGTCATTGTAAGTGGACTGACGATCAATCGATCGGGCAGGACTCCACCACGTTCACCACAGCCTCGGTGAGGGTGTTCAGGTCGTCTTCGCCGATGATATAGGGCGGCATGAGATAGACCAGCCGGCCGAAGGGGCGGACCCAGACTCCGGCGCTGACGAAGCAGTTCTGGATATGCTTCAGATTGACCGGTTTTTTCATCTCCACCACACCGATGGCGCCCAACACGCGGACCTCCTCAACCTGGGGCATCTCGCGACAGGGGGCCAGGCCCTCCGAGAGCTGGGCTTCAATGGCTTGAATCCGGGTTTCCCAGGGGGACTCGAGCAGCAACTCGATGCTCGCCAGGGCGACTCGGCAGGCGAGGGGGTTGGCCATAAAGGTGGGGCCGTGCATGAATACCCCGGGATCCCCCCGGCTGATGGTCTGGCTGACCTCTTCGGTGGTCAGGGTCGCGGCCAGGCTCAGGTAGCCGCCGGTCAGTGCCTTACCGAGGCACAGAATGTCGGGCACCACCGCCGCATGCTCACAGGCAAACAGCTTGCCGGTACGCCCAAAGCCGGTGGCGATCTCGTCGAGAATCAGCAATACGCCGAACTGGTCGCACAGGCGGCGCACCTCCTGGAGGTACTCCACCGAGTAGAAGCGCATCCCCCCGGCGCCCTGCACGATAGGCTCCAGGATCACCGCGGCGATCTCCTCATGGTGCGCGCGGAGTTTTTCGGACAGATCCTTGGCGTTGTCCCCTTGGCACGGATGGCCGAAAAAACATTGCGGCGATTCCGTGAAAATCTGTTTGGGCAGGATCCGGGAAAACAGGCTGTGCATCCCGGTTTCCGGGTCACACACGGACATGGCGCCGAAGGTGTCGCCGTGGTAACCCCGACGGATGGTGAGAAATTTCTGCCGCTCCGGCATTCCCTTGTCCTGCCAGTACTGGATCGCCATTTTCATGGCTACTTCCACAGAGACCGAACCCGAATCACAGAAGAAGACCGATTGCAGTGTGGCCGGGGTGATCTCTACCAGCTTGCGGGCCAGTTCCGCGGCGGGTTGATGGGTCAGGCCGCCGAACATGACGTGGGCCATATCCTTGAGCTGGGACTCGATGGCTCGGTTCAGATGGGGGTGATTGTAGCCGTGGATGGCACACCACCAGGAAGACATGCCATCGATCAACTCCCGTCCGTCCGCCAGGCGTAGACGCACCCCTTGGGCGGAAACCACGGGAAATACCGGCTGGTCGGCGTCGATGGCGCTATAGGGGTGCCAGACGTGCTGGCGGTCGAAATCGATCCAGTTTTCGTTCTCGGTCATGGATGAGGGTCTGGGCTGTTGATTCGGGGGAGGCAGAGTAGCAGATATTACTGCGTGAATTGTTGTAATCTAATGACTCGGCGCAGGGTTTTCCGGGTTTATTTGAACTTCTGCACATGAGTATCAAAATCCCGGGCATTGTAACAAAAATCGGGCGCCGGCTAGGTGGTTTGAAATAATTATATCAATTTCAATTGGTTAGTATGGGTCGCCAGGCCGGATACTCACCCTTGTTAAGGAGGTGACTATGGATAAACCCGTTATTGCAGCGAAAGAACCGATTAATGTCGATCTCATGGGGGGGAAGGAGTATTGGTGGTGTGCCTGCGGGCGATCCGCCAACCAGCCGTTCTGTGACGGTTCCCATCAGGGTACGGGCATCGAGCCGTTGGGGTTCAAACCCCAAAAGAGCGGTGAACACTGGCTGTGCCGCTGTAAGCAAACCAACACTCCGCCCTATTGTGATGGAACCCATAAGACTCTGGGGGATTGAAACGAGTCAGCTTGGGTGGCTGATGCGTTTGTTGAGGCGACTCGCTTCCTTACCCTGTTCCCCGACCTCGCTTTCGATCCGGTTTCGGCCGTTTGCCTTGGCGAGGTAGAGCGCCTGGTCCGCGCAGGCCAGAAGATTCGCCCCTAGCTCCCCATGATGTGATTTACCCAGCATAGGCAAGGCTTCACTCACCCCGATCGAGACACTGATCGGCAGGCGGGTGCCATCCTCCAGAGAGACTGGGTGGGAGGCGATTTCAAAACGGATCCGCTCGGCCAGCAGCAACGCTTCATTCAGCGTGGTCTGGGGCAGCAACAGGGCAAACTCTTCGCCCCCGTAGCGGGTGGCCACATCGCTGGCGCGCAGTTGGGAGCGGATTCGATTGGCCAGTTCGGTGAGCACCTGATCGCCTGCCGGATGGCCATACTGGTCGTTGATGCGTTTGAAACGGTCGGCATCGATGAACAGGCAACTCAGGGGCTGCCGGTAGCGGCTCGCCCGGGCGAGTTCCTCCTCGAGGCGACGGTCCAGATAACGGCGGTTGTGTAACTGGGTGAGCGGGTCGGTGAGGCCGCTGATCAACAGCCGTTCCCGATTTGTGACGTTTTCCAGACAGACCTCGCAGATGCTCGCCAGGCGCGCCAGAAAGTCGCAGGCGTGCTGGCGTGTGAAGCGATTCGGGTCATCACTCCCCAGATTGATGCTGCCTACCAACTGGTTGTCGCAGAACAGGGGTAGAATCGCCATGCTTTGCAGGTCGTCGGGATGATTGAACAGGTTGTGATATTCCGGTGAAAGAAACGGACCGAGCCAGGGGCTTTTGATGGACTGGTAGCGATGGTTGACCGGGAGCATGTCGTCGACAAAGCGGACATAGGGAAAGTAGGCCTCGCTGATACCGCTGTTGCCGAGCAGGTGACGCAATTCGTGGTCCGGGTCGTGGAGTAGCAACAGGATGCTGGTAACCTCGAAGGAGGCAAGGAGGCCTTCCGACATGCCGCTGAGCAGTTCGGGCAGGGATTCCGCGCTGAGCAGCTCGAGTTCGCGGGCATGGAAACGCTCCAGGGTTTCCTGGTTTTGTTGAGCCTTGCGGGTCAATTCCGCAAGACGAAGCCGAAGGATTCGGTTTTCTTCTCTTAAGTCCACGGTTCCACATCCCTAACCGTCAGCATATCGGCAGGTGTGGCCGGGACTTAAGGGCCTTGGAAAAAAAAGAATTAACCGATTCGGTTAAGTCTTTTTTCAAGGCCCAAAGCCCGGAATCTTCCGCTGTTCGGAATTACAATCCCGAGTCGCCCCGCCAGCTTTGATAGTTCGGGTAGTTGCGGTAACCCCGGTCTGTGATATAGGTGATGACATTGCGCAGACGATAGAATCGCACCACGGAGTCGACCCGAATGATCTCCTTGCCCTGTTCATCGAAGAAAATCAACGAAGGGGTGTAGAACAGGCCCAGGGCATCGGCCCATTGACGGGCGGTGGTGCGGCGACCGTCCGGGGTGATGACCGGGGTGTCGGCATGGATGTCGAGCTGTACATTGTCGAATTCCCGGATCAGCCGGTTGATCGCCGGGTCGCGCAGGGGGTCGCCGTGCAGCACGTCACAGGCGTGGCAGTTTCCCTGTTCGAAGTAGACCACCAGGGGGCGTTGTCCGGGAAAGCGGCTGCGGTCCAGGTTATGGGGGGGTGGAATGAAGAACTCCTCCTCGTTGAGGTCCCCCGGTTCGAAAGCGGTACCCGAATCCCCTCGGGCCAGGTAGCGGGGGAAGGGTTCCTTCAGGTAGTGCTTATCCGCGACATACTCCAGTGCGGCACGGAACTGGTAGGGTGGGTAGTAACCCCGCAGACGAAACACCTGTTTTCCCTCGGCGTCATAAAAAATCAGGGACGGTGTGAAGTTGGTGTCCTCCCGCAGCGCGTACTCCCGCTCGGTCAGGAGATCCCCCTCGGGGGTCGTGACCTCCTCGGGACTCCAGATGTCGATGGGTACGATGTCGAAATGCTGGCGGGTGTAGCCGGTGATATCGGAAAGGCCGAAATTGACCTCCATGAGCATCTTGCAGTAGGGACAGCGTTTCTGACCGAAGTAGACGATCAGCCCATCTTTACCCTTGTCGACGGCCTCTTTCAGGTCACTGGGGAGATCGAGAAAACTGTCTTTAAACCAGTCCGGATAGACCAACAGGTCTTTCATCGGCAGGTCATCGAAGGAGTAGGCGTCCTCGTCCGGAGGGGGCGCAGCCTTGAGCGGTGGGTACAGGATGAGCATCAGGGCGCAGAGGGCGCCTGAAAGCTTTGCTCGTAACTTGGTCATGATTCGGTCATTTTCTTACTAGCCGATGGATGCTATAAGTGGGTGCTGTAGGGACGTGTTTTTGTTTGGTTTGTCATGTCCCGAAAAGCCATGGTACACAAGCATAGTCGTTGGAACCAAATATCGTAGTGTTTCCGTAAGGGTTGGCTACGGGTATGTTCGTTGATGTTTTGCGGGTGGGCCGGGGTCGACCAGTGTAGTGTCTTAGAAGGAGCAAGATAATGAAAATCCATACCCTTGGCATGACGGCTATCGCGCTTTTGGCCATGTCCTTGAATGTGGCGGCGGAAGGGGATCCGGCCGCCTACTGCAAACAGGCGGCGAAACTCTTCGAAGAGGACGACATTCCGGGTGCCGTGGAAGAGGCCAAATGGTGTCTTGAATCCCTTGAACAGCTGCAGCAGGCGCGTCAGAGCGACCGTTTTCCCCAGGATGTTGCAGGATGGAAGCGTGGCGAGATCGAGCAGAACAAGATGATGGGTTTTTCCAATATCAGCACTGAGTATAACAAGGGTGACAAGATGATCGAGGCCAGTTATACCAGTGGGGGCGGGGGCATGGGTGCCATGTTCAGCCAGATGGGATTGGCCGGTGGCGGTAAGAAGATTCGCCTGGGTCGCTATACCGGGATGGTCATGGAAGAGGGTGAGCGCAACGAGATCATGATCAGTCTCAAGATGACCCCGGGGATGATCAATCTCACCAGCAGCAGTGCGTCGCTGGATGAATTGAGCGCCTTCGCCAAGGCGTTTCCGATCAGCGCTATCGATCAGTAGTTCTGATAAGCGGGGATGGCAATCGCGGCCAGGATGCCGATCACGAATAGCAGCATCAACAGCAGGACGATATACAGCAACACACCCCGGTTGGGTGGAGGTGGGGGGCCGAATCGATTGCTACCCTTGGTTCCCGGTATAAACCAGAAGATAAGGGGCAGTACCGGGATCACGATCAATAAACTCAACCATCCATTGGTATTGAAGTCGTGGCAACGCTGTATGGTGAGCAGGACATTTGCCGCGAACACAACAGCCATGGCAGACAGACTCAGGATGGGCAGGAATACCCCGGCCACCATCTCCTTGTTCGTCAGTGCAGCTGCCGCGAAGATCGCTGCGCCGAAGATCAGGTAGGCTAACAGGGTGATGCCGATGGTGTAGGCGATGTAGCGCAACCGGCCGATTCGTCCGTTCGATGAGAAGATGTTTACCGGTGCGTATTCCTCCGCGAGATGTTCCAGCGGTTTCTGCGGTGGAGCATAGGGGTTGTCCGTATCGGTTTGGGTCATATTTTCCCAGTCTGAACCGGTCGTTGTCACAGCGTAAGTTCGTCACACCTCGGATACCGGCTCCTTGCTCTGTCAACAAGGTGCCCGCCGGGCGTAACTATTCCAGGTAAGTCGCCCAATCCACACCGGTATCGCCAAACACCAGGAAATAGGGGTTCAACAGCGAGTCTTTGGTGTTGTATTCGAGAGGCTTGAGATCCAGGGTCGTCACCCGGCCTCCCGCGGACTCCACCACTGCCTGGGCCGCTGCGGTATCCCACTCTGAGGTGGGGCCGAGTCGGGGGTAGATATCCGCCTGACCTTCCGCGACCAGGCAGAGCTTCAGAGAGCTGCCCATGCTGACCATTTCATGCTCACCCAGGCGGGCGAGAAACTGCAGCAGAGAGTCTCCCGCGTGGGAGCGGCTGCCTACCACCCGGACCGGTTGTTGGCAGGGTCCGGTTACCCGGACCGGCTGTGCGGCTTGCGTGCCGGTCTGTTTGTAGGCGCCTTCGCCGTCAATGCCGTAGTAGAGGGTGTCCAGTACCGGGGCGTAGACCGCGCCGAACACCGGCCGATGGCCTTCGATCAGGGCGATGTTGACCGTGAATTCCCCGTTGCGCTTGACGAATTCCCGAGTGCCGTCCAGTGGGTCGATCAACCAGTAACGGTTCCAGGTTTTACGGGTTTCAAAGGGGATTTTGGAGGACTCTTCGGACAGTACCGGGATATCCGGCGTGAGTTGTTCCAGGGTACTGACGATCAGCCGGTGCGCGGCCAGGTCGGCGGCGGTCAGCGGCGAGTCGTCCTGTTTGGTTTCGACTTCGAAATCGGTGTTATAGATCTTGAGAATGGCCTCGCCGGCCTGGCGAATCAGATGCAACAGCGCATCTCGGGATGTAGGTAGGCTCACGTCAACAGTTTCCTTGCCATGCAGAGCGCCGCGATGGAGCGGGCTTCGGTAAAATCGGGTTGTTCGATCAGGCGATCCCAATCGGACAGTTTCCAGGGCACGACCTCGATCGGTTCCGGTTCATCACCGCTCAGCCGGTCGGGGTAGAGATCCTGCGCGAGGATAGCATAGGTGTGGTGCTGGATGTAGGCCGGAGCCAGGGTGAAGGTCTTCAGCATCGAAAGTTTGCGGGCTCCGTAACCGACCTCTTCGCGCAGCTCCCGATTGGCGGCATCCAGGGGGTCTTCCCCTTCCTCCATGCGCCCCTTGGGAAGAGCCAGTTGATAGTCCTGACTGCCAGCGGAGTACTCCCGGATCAGCAGAACCGTTTCATTGTCCAGCATGGGCAGTATCATCACCGATCCCCGGGGGCCGCCGGCAATGCGTTCGTAGACCCGTTTCTGGCCGTTACTGAACTCGAGCTCCATCTGTTCCACGCGGAAGATCCGGGTTTCGGCGATGAGGGTTTGTGAGAGGATTTTGGGTTTGCGCATTGGGGTTGTGTCGTGTCTGGGTTTGTCAGGAAATTTCTGGATGCCATTATTCCATTTTTCGCCCTGGATCCCGCTCAATCAGGATTCATGGCCGCATCGATATTCGCGTATACTCTGAATGATCAATAACCATCGATGCAAGGCCATGATTGACTGGAATGCGATAGATACCGTGATGCTGGATATGGACGGGACCCTGCTGGACCTCCATTTCGACAACCATTTCTGGCTGGAATATGTGCCGCAACGGTATGCCGAGGCCCAAAAACTCTCCCTGGAGGAGGCGACCGAGATGCTGATGGCGCGCTACAAGAGCGTTGAAGGTACTCTGGATTGGTACTGCGTCGATCACTGGAGCCGTGAACTCGGGTTGGATATTGCCTTGCTGAAGGAAGAGGTGGATCACCTGATTGCGGTGCATCCCCATGTGGTGGATTTTCTCGATCAGCTGATGTGTGCCGGCAAGGAGCGGGTGCTGGTTACCAACGCGCATCAGAAAACCCTGGCCCTGAAGATGGAGAAAACCCGTCTGGCCGGGTTTTTCAATCAAGTCATCTGCTCACACCAGTTGGGTGTTCCCAAGGAGCACCCCGAGTTCTGGTGCCGCTTGAAGAACCTTCACCCCTTCGATCCCGAACGCACCTTGTTCGTGGATGACAGTCCGGGTGTGTTGAATGCCGCCGAGGCCTATGGCATTCGCTGGATTCTGGCGGTGCTCAAGCCCGATTCCCAACAGCCTGCCCGGGAGGCGTGCCGGTTTCCCGCAATCCGGGATTTCTCCGAGATCACCACCGATCTGCGCTGTCAGGTGTAGTCAACCCCGCCAGTTGCTTGCCTGACTGGGTACAGTCGATGTCGTTGACCCGGTTTTCCTGCACGGTCAAGCAGGTTACCGAGTCCTCCTGGCGGGGTATCCACTGGGTCTCCATCGCGTCGTAGCTCAGGAGTATTCGATAGCTGTATTCACGCATACCAGGCAGGGCGAAGAAGCGGATCACCCGTCCGGGCATGCGGCTGATATCGCTGATCACGACAATGCCTTAATGGTCCAACTCGGTTTGAGGTTTGTCCTTCAACATTTCATGTGGCAATTCACCAGCGGTTTTGTCGGGAGCAAACAGTATCAATCACACCCTGTCCTGGTTATGCGGTTTACCGTGCTATGGAAATATGCACCTATGCGATCATGATGAAGCGGAAGGTACTGATCTGTATCAGTTATGTGGATGTCAAGCCTATCCGGGCCGGTAAAGAGTATTAATCGCTACAAAATAATTATTTCTCAGTGTTGGCTGCCCTGAACAGGATCAAGGCATTTGCCCGGTGACAGGGTAAGGCCTGGTGTTGTGGAAAGATGGTTTCCAGCATGACCTATCACCTCATACTGGCTTGATTAGATGGTCTGGTATGTTGAAAGAGTTTACCGTACACGAATGAAATCTCCAAAGGTACATTTGTAAGCTTTCTCTGACAGGGTTATTCCCAATGTTATGAAGATGGAATATTCTCTACAGTACTTGTGATAGTGATGATGGATTTCGTTAAATCAAAATTTAATGAAAGGTTAGATCGTGTCTGTCTTCACAAATATTACGCATTCTCGTCTTTCACTGGAATCCTTGGATCAGCTCTACATGCATGTGGGTATTTATGAACTTGACCCATTGGCTGATGCTGCCGTCAGCACAAAGAGCCAGTTTAATGTCATGAAATGTTCATTTTATACCTAGCGTGTTTGTGAGGGGTAATACAGGTATATGAGGACGAATACGAGTTGCCATTTGAAAAGATCAATCCACTGAGTTAAAGTTGATAAATATACGGAATGTACCCAAGCCAAGGAGCAGGCAATGACAATATCGCGTGCGCAATCATATAATGACCGCCTATTTTTTACGCAGATGAATTTATTTGAGCCTCGAGGTCTGCTTGACCTGTGCGTCGTTGATCCACCAGAAGCGCAAGTTCCACAATTTCAAATAAGCCTATAGTTCCCATGAAAATTTATGGGGCAGCAGTGATTGAGATGCTATCGATCTTTTAATAAGAAGTTATTATGGCGATTTGAGTTGTTAACAAAATAATCTGCTGACAGTTAAGAAATCATTATCTTTTGGAATATTTGGGTATGATCATTCAGCATCTGCTTCCTCGGTCATTTGCTACCAATATAGTTATAACTCTTGTAACTATTTTAAGTTTATTATTGTTTAAATCAGGAAATGCCGCTACTTCTGTACTAAATGTTACCAGTAATCCCGTTACGTATTGGGGGTGGGCGCCTGATCCTAATATGATGGGTGAGAAGGGCGTTACTATTGAGGCGGTACGTGCGTTAGTCGAGGCAAAATTTCCATCTGAGATGACGCGCGCAAATAGTTACATGCATTGCACGGCAACGAAAACTGGCATTATCAATAACACATCATCCGTAACGGTAAATACCAATGAACAATGTTGGCGTAATAGTGATGAAAAATTGATCTTTAGATATGATGGTTCATATACGTTTGCAACAAAGAGAATTTGTCCCAGTGGCGATAATCCTGATCTAACTGAGCTGATTCCACAGCAATGTGATAACATGTACGACATGGAAGCCCCATTGGGAAAAAGTTGTTCTAGTCCTAAAGAAGGGGATCCTTGTAACCCGGCAACCGGTGCAAATTATAGATTTGAAACAGATATTGATGGGGAAGGTTTGGCCTTAAAGTTTACCCGCTACTATTCTTCAAAAGACTATACGGCCAGTTCTGGACTCATGGGTGAAAACTGGCAGCCAGTGCTCAGCAAGTCAATCAATCATATACCTGTGAGTGAAGTGCGCAGTCAACGATCTGTTGTCAAGACTGAACTGTATGACACGCCGGAAAGTGCCTGTGTTATGGGGTGGAATGATATTAAATCGGAAGCATTTCGTGGCCTAGTAGTTGATGCGGTACCGGTTTATGACGACGGCGTCTGTAATATTGTTTTACAGGATGAAATCAAGGCAAGTCTCCCGATCATAAACAATTCGAACAGGACCTATGGATCGACCCCTTACGTTAATAGTAACGTGATCACGGTATCTCACTCTAACGGTCGGCAATATCTATTCCACATGAAAAGCGGTCAATGGATTGCGCTGAATGGCTCAACAGTCTCATTGCAGGATCTGGAGCCCTCTGGTGGAATCTTATTCATCAACTCAAATGGTAGTCGTGAATATTATAATCAAAATGGTTTGCTCACAGAATCAATTGATTCTGAGGGGAATAGCTCGAGTTACGGGTATGATGCTCTAGATCGTTTGGTTTCAATCCTCGGGCCAAAAGGTGATGAACTGCATCTAAACTATAACATGGACAGTCAAATTGAATCGGTCACCAAAGGTACTGAAACGGTCAATTACACTTATGAAGCAGGACACCTTAAAACAGTTACGTACCCGAATGGTACATCAAAGGAATATCTTTATGATGATCCACTAAATCCGCATAGTATAACTGGATTTATTGATGAGAATAATGTGTTGTTTGCAACCTGGAGTTATGACGATAAAGGTCGAGTTGTCATGAATGAGCAAGCGAATGGCATGAATCATTATGGCTTTACTTATAACGCAGATGGCTCAACAACGGTAACAAACTCCAATAATGCCTCGCGTACATATTATTTTGAGCTCGTCAATGGTGCTGTCAAGATTCAACATGTTACGGGTGATCGATGTGATACCTGCCCGAATGGTGGGATTCAATCTTACACCTATAACAATGATGGATATATCGAATCGAAAACAGACTGGAATGGAAATGTCACTACCTATACGCGTGATTCTCAAGGTAGAGAGCTCACTCGTACTGAAGCATTTGGTACACCTCAGTCTAGAGTCATTGCTACGACCTGGGATACAACCCATAACAAACCGTTGACTATCACGGAACCTGACCAGATAACTGAATACACCTATGATCCAGAAGGGCGTCTCATGAGCCGACAGCAAAGGGCTAATCAGTAATCCGCGACCGAACCAAAGGCCCCCGATTTATTACAAGGACACGGACATGAGCAATTTCGCGAAGGCATTTACGCTAAAACCACTGTACCTCTGGGTCTGTATGAGTCTGGGCCTGATCCTGCCTCTCGCGGTACTGGCCGATCGTACCGTTAGCTATACCTATACCGCCCAGGGTCAGGTCGAGACGATTGACGGGGCTCGCGTGGATGTGCCCGATGTCACATCTTATGGGTACGACGCGCAAGGCAATCGAAACAGCATCACCAATGCGCTGAACCAGACTACCCAAATCACCGCTCATGACGGCTCAGGTCGCCCCTTGGTCATCGTCAGTCCGAACGGGCTAACTACCACTCGAAGTTATAATCAACGGGGGTGGATGGTTCAGGAGAGCGTCACTGATGGCATCATTACCCGCAACATTGACTATCAATACGATGGGGTGGGTAATCTCATTCAGGTCACACTGCCGGACGGCAACAGTCTTGGCTATGACTACGATGAGGCCCGCCGCCTCATCGGACTTGAAGATCAACTGGGTAACCGCATCGACTACACATTGGATGCCATGGGCAACCGACTGAGTGTGCAGATGAGCGATCCTCAGGGTCATCTGACCCGTTCCAAACAGCAGATCTACGATCAACTGAACCAGCTCGATCAGTCGATCGACAGCCAGAACCACACTACGGATTTCGACTACGATCCCAACGGTAACCTCAGCAGCACTTTGGATGCCAACCTCAATCCGACCGAGCATGTCTATGATGCGTTAAATCGGATTAGCCAGACAACTGACGCGAATAGTGGCGTCACCCAGTACAGCTACGATGCCCGGGACAACCTTATCGAGGTGACTGACCCAACAGGACTCTCTACCGGCTATGAGTACGATGCGCTAGGGAACCTGATCACCCTCACCAGTCCCGATACCGGGGTGACCCACTACACTTATGATGAAGCCGGTAACCGTCTCAGCCAGATCGACGCCCGAGGTGTTGCTACCAGCTACAGCTACGATGCGCTGAACCGTCTGATCGGTATCCGCTACCCGGACGCCAGCCTCAACGTCAGCTACACCTATGATCAGGGTACTCACGGTATCGGCCAGCTCACCCAGATGAGTGATGGAGAAGGAGTCACCAATTACCTCTATAATGCCTTTGGCGATCTGATCCAAGTCACTCGTACCAGTCAGGACGGGGTGATTACGACGTTTAGTTACGGCTACAATCCCCAGGGGCAGCTCATCCGTCTGGGTTATCCCTCGGGGCATTTTGTCCACTACACCTATTCCCAAGGCCAACTCACCAGCCTTAGCCTGGAAAAGCCTGACGGCAGCACCCAGACCCTTGTCAGTCAGATCGAACGACTGCCCTTCGGTCCGGTCAGTGCCATGGCGTTTGGCAACGGCCTGCAACTTAATCGCACCTACGATCAGGATTACAAACTCATGGCCCAGACCCTGGGCAGTGTGCTCAGTTACAGCTACGGCCATGACCCAGTGGGCAACATCACCAATTGGCAGGATCTTGTCCAGACTGTTCGGGATCAGAGCTTCAGCTATGACGAACTGGATCGGCTCACCAGCGCCATCGGGGCCTATGGAAATCTGAGTTACAGCTATGACCTGATTGGGAACCGGCTGACTCAGTCTGAAGGCGGTGTCACAGACACCTACCGTTATGTCCTTAATACACACCGTTTAGAGGAGATCCTTGGTTCAACGCCTGATGCCCGCCAGTATGACGCAGCCGGTAATACTATCAGAAGCGTGCTGGGCAGCTATATTTATGACGATCAGAATCGACTGGTGGGTTTTACAAAAGCTGGGACAATGGCCAGTTATGGCTATAATGGTAAGGGAGAACGGGTCCGCAAGACGGTCGATGGAGTAGTCACCCAGTTTCGGTATGGTCCAAGTGGGGCACTCCTGGGTGAGTATGACCAGACGGGCCAGCCGATCAGAGAATATGTTTACCTGGAAGGCCAACCGGTGGCGCAACTGTCTGGAACAGGGCAGGCTCAAGTCGCATATTTGCATACGGATCATCTGGGCGCCGTTGTTAAAGCGACAGACTACGCACAGACCCTGGTCTGGGATGCAGTACGCAAACCTTTTGGCGAGAGAAGTGTATCCGTAGCTCAGATTGAGATGCCATTAGGGTTTGCCGGCCAATACTTCGATCAAGAGACTGGAAACTACTACAACTACTTTAGGGACTACGATCCCACTACCGGCAGGTATCTACAATCTGATCCGATTGGGCTGGGTGGTGGCATAAACACATATGCTTATGTAAGCGGGAATCCAATTCGGTTTATTGACAGATATGGATTGGATGCAATTAATGTTGGAGTAAATGTTACTTTCCCGTTTTTACCTGGTGGCGCTGAGGTGGGTGTGGTTATTTATGATGGAACCTACGGTGGTGCGTTCGGAGGTGCGGGATATTTCGATGTTGGTGTTTATGGGTCGGTAAACAAGCACTATGGGGGCTATGCGTCAGGAAGAGCTGCAATGGTGATGGGCCAGACACTTGGGTGTCGTTCGAACTTTGATGGAGTTGATGGGGATGTATTTGTCGGTGTTGGACCTGTCGGCGTTAGTGGTTCAGGAATGGGTGATGGTGGTTTTGGAAATGAAGGGGTTAGTGTCTATCTTGGGCCTGCGTTAGGTTACGAAACGTCTGTCACTGCGACTGGGTCAATGACCGTTGGTGATGTTGTTCGTGCTGTTGCGTCGTGGATATGGGATAGCGATGTACCATGGCATGGGGACGATAGTTGCGGCTGTGAGTGACTAAATATGGCGCCAGGCAAGAGATTTAATCTTACAATTATGTCCGTGGGTATACTATGCGGAATTCCTTTCTCTTTTATAGATCCTTCGTTTTTTGATAGTGAAAACCATCTCATGCTTAAAGCATTACTAGGGGGGGCTTTTTGGACGATATTTATTTGTTATTTTTTGGATATTGAAAGAGATGGTTTTCATAAAATAGATCTTAATCATCATGTTTATGATTTCACAAGGCCATTTAATAGCTTTTTTGTGATTGGTTTGACCCTAATGTTATCGGGGGTAGTGTGCTTTGTTTTGACGATATTTAAATCAAATCAATTTATGATTTCGGGTTATCTATTTACATTTGGTTTATCGCTAGTGGTTGGTTCATTTTTTTATATTGTGCTCCTAAATAAATTGAAACATAGCAATAAAAAGAAAAGATAAACCGGCAAGAGACTATCCGACTATCCGTATCCGACTATCCGGACAGCCACAGTAAAAAGCCTCGCTCAGAGTAGAGCGAGGCTTTTTTGTTTGGGTTTACTTGGTGGTCAAGATCAGTCGCCCCGGCCTGGCCTGTATTGTAGAGCGCCAAATTACCATCGTATTTTTTTCCAAACTATCGGTCGTAGGATTTTGAAGTTTTACGACCGTTTTACCACTTTCTCATCGTAACCCTTTTTCATTTTCCCACTACTATCCGGACAGCCACAGTAAAAAGCCTCGCTCAGAGAGGTACTACGTGGACATCCATAATAACGAAGGGGCCATTGGCCCCTTCGTTTATTGGTTCACGATGTGGCGGGCTTGTTCTCCACGGTCAAGACTAGCCGCCCCGGCCTGGCCCGTATCTTGACCATCGAACCGATCCGGAATCCGGCCTGTTCCAGCCATCGGCCTTTGAAGTAGATGCAGGGTACGGCGACCGAACAGTTGGACGTGCCGGGCGGAGCGTCTTTGCCCGGAATGTAGTAGTGATAGAACCTGTCGACGGTAAGGGTTCGGTTATGGGGGGTTTTTACTGGGCGTGCCTTGCCCTTACAATGGTTTTTAGCCATGGCTCAACTCCTTGTAAGTTGGGTTTTGGTCAGCTGGCCTTGGGTGTTGCGAGCACCCTGGGTCAGCGCTTAGGGTTTATGGTTTTGTACGAATCACCTCCTTGTTGAGTCACGCCTCAGTGAGTGAGGCGGGTTCGGACTTCGTCTTTTGTCCTTCGCTTATGGTTCATCCCAGGGTTGAAGGTGTGTTGCCGTGAGATCCCGTGCGCCGTGGATGGCGGCGATGATCTGTATATGATCCGGCTTGATCCGGTAGAGGATGCGATAGCCCTGAAAGATCAGCTCA